>NZ_JASGKL010000004.1:0-1226802 GCF_049840635.1 Propionicimonas sp. | reverse complement strand
ATTATCTTTTTCCTGTTGTTTGATTCCGAAGTTATTTTTTAGTTTTATTTATTTATAAATGTGTAACAATCACGATTTTGACATTTCATGGAATCAAACAATAAGCACAAGACGAAATAATCATCTTGAACCCACTTTTGGCTGTTTTTCAAGTGCCATGAATTCTTGCAAAAGTAGTGATTTTATGACAGAATTTCATTTGTTAATGAATTGTTGATGAATATTCATTTTACTGGTCAATTTCAGGAAATCAACGGCGACAACGACAACTTCACAATATGTCTGATCTTTTAGTAATGCACTTTTTTAAAAAATGATTTGAAATAAAACGATATTTTTACATCAGAATTTGGATATTGTATTTTAAAGAATCTTGAAAATTGTGAATAAAACTGATTATTATGCACATTTGCAACCTTGAATTCAGGTGTACATACGTGACATGATTCAATAATTTCATTTTTTTGAAAAAAAAATTACTCGCATTATGTAAGCCTTCCTGCTGTTTCCACTGAACAAGATGGTAACGTCGCTGGTGCTGCTTCGAGTACGAAAATAAAAGTTATTAGTCACCGCAATTAGCCTTCAAGAGCAAATGATGTGGTGACCTCTTGTCAAAATTGGAGGCATGAAGGCGAAAGAAGTTGCCAATAGCTCGCCCTGCCTCAGATGATGCCACCGCCTACCTTACTGTCTATTGATATCATCCCGAAGTGTTAGAGATGATTTCAGAGAAAAATTACACACATGAATCAGCGGAAATGACGGTAATTAGATCAATTATGAGAGGAAATTGAATGTCAAGATCCATTTTCAGAGGGCGTAAACACAGGACAGACTGAACGATTTGATGTCGATAGGGAAATCGCCACATACATAAATGTACGCAAAAATTATTGATTCATTTCTTTTCTGAAATCAAGATTGATAAAAGCCTCATCGAATTGAACTAGGTTTTTCATGACATTTCACCTGTGGGCAGTACAGGAACAGAAATACGGAAATTTTTTGTTTGTTTTTGGGATTTCAGCTCATTTTCATGCAATTCGTGAGTAGCTTCCAACTATAAATATCATTTTTTTCATTGATAATCCATGTGGCCAGAAAATATTATCCAAAATAAGCCAGAACTCGTAATAGGCTCGACTACCAAATTTTTTCTTAACACTTTCAAATTCTGCAAAGGAGCAGAGCTTGGGGACTCTAATTATATCGCATATAATTATTGATGAATATGTCTACTGGTTTATAATTTTCTAGTTTACTCTCCATTTTATCCATCCATGGCCGTGCGTGTTCTGTCTTCTCTCCCTCCTATATCTTGCAGGTCATGTCTCGCTAGGGCGAGAGAACACGCACAGGTAAGAGATGCAGAGAGTCACCTGTACGAGAATGGGAGGCATAATATACCTGCCAGGGACGTCCAGAAATGGGTTTTTAGAATTTCGGAAAGCAGAAACAGAAAATGATGACATTTTTGCACATTAAAAATGTTTAATTTAATTAATATAATTTAGCTGTTATTTTTAATCAAAATATCTATTGTAAAATCTATATGCTGTTTCATCTATCTTGCACTTTTTGTAGATCCTATCTGAGCTATGTTTCAAACCTTGGTTGCCATTAAAGTTTGTTATAAAAATAGTCCGCCGCACAAGAAGCCAGACTACATAATATCACTCAACTAAATTTTCAGAAGGAAAATCAACCTTAATTCCAATGAAGCGTCATTGAAATTTTTTCCATATGTTCAAATGGCAACTATCAAATCAATCCCATTACATTTTTTGTCAACCTGAATGTAGTGAGTAGAGAAAAGCATGATAACCTTATTAAGGCCATCGAATTAAATTAGGTAGATTGATCTCGATAAGAGATTTTTTATATTTAGACTGTCATTAACATCGAAAATTCCTTATGTTTGGTCATTTCAGTGATCACGCTATTCTCCTCCTTTCAAAAATAACCACTTTGCAAAAAGGGGAAGAGAGGATTTCACGTCCGACGTTTACCCCTGCTCAGCGGCCTAAATTTTACATTTAATATCGTCTTCTAAGCTTTATGACTTATTTCTCGTTTTGATTGGGGAGATTATTTACTCTTTTCACGGCAAATTGGCTGATTATCACCATTTGAGCATCTCTAAGCAAGTATATGGCTAGCGTGCAACAGAGCTAGGAGTCAAATCAGTGCGTCAGTTGTTGGAATTGAGATAATTGGCCAGTTTACCGTGAAAGGAGTAAATAATCTCCCCAGTTAAAACGGGAAATAAGTCATAAAGCTCAGAAGACGATATTAAATGTGAAATTTAGGCCGCTGAGCAGGGGTAAACGTCGGACGTGAAATCCTCTCTTCCCCTTTTTGCAAAGTGGTTATTTTTGAAAGGAGGAGAATAGCGTGGTGATGTTTTGGAAGCTAGAATTCTCTGTATTTTTCTTCAAAATTTCAGAAAGCAGAAACAGAAACGCTTATTTTAATTTCGGAAAACAGAAACCAGAACATTAATGGCCAAAAATACCCGGAAAACAGAAGAAAAAAACAGAAACGGCAATTCTGGACGTCCCTGATGCCTGCATAGCGTTTTCTTTGAGTCTCTTCCCCGTGCGTGCTCTCTCGCCCTAGCGAGACATGGCCTGCAAGATATAGAAGGGAGAGAAGACAGAACACGCACGGCCGCGATAGATGAAAAGGAGAGTACTAGATGAATCGAAAATAATTTTTAGGAGCAGCAGGGTTGTAACGGCCCGGGCCGGGGCCTGGATTTTCAGAAATGACCGGGGCCGGGCCGGGCCGGGGCCTGGATTTTCAGAAATGACCGGGGGCCGGGCCTTTATAACTCTGTTTACAAACACCTTCCTTCCTCTTCTTCTTCCTTTTCTCCCCTATGTCCCTCTAGCTTTTCTCCAACCGTCTTTATTTTTTAAAAATACAGAAATTTTGCAAGTCGCCGTTTTTGATAGTTTCTGCCACTTGCGCTCTTGCTTCATATAGGTGCATTTTCGTATCGAACTGCGAAATTTTCAGATTTTTAGGCCAACTTAAACAGATATTTCAGCAGTCGATGAGAAATATCGAAGCAATATACTGAGATTTCGCTGCTTTAGATACGCGTCTTAAAAATGAATCTAGACTCTCAAGTTAGTAATTATTAAAAGTCATGTTATTAAACATTTCTGGTTGCTGCCTTTATTCGTTTAAAAAGTTGCTTTTTTGCTGATTGTTGATCGATGATAAAGACTACGCTACCTTTCTCAACTGAAGACTAGTGCCTAGAAAGATGGAGCGAGGTTCTTTTTCCTAATAGATTGCTCTATTGTGATATTTCCTTTGTTCATGTAAATGACTGCTAAATGAGATGGAATAAATTCTCATTTTGAAATATGCAATAACTAGATGAACTATCATTTGATATAGAAATTTTCATAAATAACATTAATTTTATGAATTAGTCAATCGGATTGAGTATTGGCTGATAATGAAATGGGGCCGAACCGAAGAAGCTCAAAATTCACTAAAAGCCGTGTGGTTTATGACTGAAAATGTGATTCGGGCCGGGGCCGAAAATTTTTTGAAGATGTGGGGGCCGGGCCGAAAATTTGCGGCCCGTTTACAACCCTGAGGAGCAGTATACACTCTTATTATGAGTAATTTTACACTATGTCTAGATTGTAAAAATTAAGATCAAGAGGTAGAAAGCGAACAGTTTTTCGAGAATATCAGCCCGCCGCCGAAGGCGGCGGGCGGAGGTTTGTTTTCGCTTTTAGGTGCTGTTCGGATTCTATCGTGTTTCCCTATTAACCTTAAGCAATACATATTTTTTTGTAAGCCTGTTCGACAACTACGTATTGCTAAGGTTAATAGGGAAACACGATAGAATCCGAACAGCACCTGCGATCCCGCCGCGGTAGCCGCCTGAGACAGGCGGGAGACCGCGTGAGCCAGACCACGACGTACCGCGCCTTGGTGCCCGCGACCAGGTCGAGCTTGGCCTCGGGACCGACACCGGAGGCCTGAGCCGCCACGGTCAGGCCCTGGGTGTCGTTCGGGGCCTTGTCGGCGGTGGAGGTCAGGATCTGCAGTGCGTACGGCGACCCGACCAGCGTCAGGTCCACCGAGCCGACCGCCTGCACGGTGCCGAGGTCGATCAGCAGCCCGACCCCGGGCTTGTACACGGTGATGTCCGGGCCGTCCTTGTAGGTCTGGGTCTCCCAAGCCGTGTCCGGGTCGCCGTCGGTAGCCAGTGGCACCTGGCTGGGGTTCTCCTCCGGCGTGCCGCCGACCTGGTAGGGGTCGAAGTCGCGCACCGACGCGAGGTCCAGCACCTGGCTGGTGGTGGCCGACCGCGACGGGGAGGTCTTGCTGGTGCCCGGGGTGTCGGTGTCGCTGTTGCGGCCGAGGCTGAACGCCAGCGCCACCGCGGCGACCAAGACGAACGCACTCGCCACTCCCACGACCAGTCGCAGCCAGATCGGCCAACCGCGGCAAGGCGGCGGCGCGTCGTCATCGATCTCGGGGTCGGTCCAGGCGGCGGCGGTCGAGGTGGGACGGTTCGGTGCCGGATACGTCGTCGCCGGGTACGCCGCCCCAGCCGGTCGTTGGGCCGGTCGTTGGGCCGGTCGCGGGACAGTTCGTTGGGCAGCGGGCGGCAGGGGCACCACCGGGGTGACCGGCGCCTGGGTGTCGTCGAAGTCGTCCTGGAGCGCGGACAGGTCGAGGGCGACGGTGTTCTGCTCGATCAGTGCTTCTCGGGCGACCGCGGGAAGCGCGACCGCGTCGCCGAGGTAGTCGGAGAGGACCGCGCGCACCTCCGCGGCCGTGCGCGGTGTGCCGGCGGCACCGGGCCGGTTGAGCACGCTGTCGCAGAGCACGTCGAGCTCGCGAGGCACCCCGGCGCGCACCTGGCGAGCGCGCATCAGATGCCCGTGATCGCGGGGGGCGGCGCTGAGACTGGTGGTCGTGCTCCCGGGCCAGGCGCTGGTAAGTGCCGCATACAGGATCGCCACCAGGTCGCGGACGTCCTGCTCGGGCGTCGCCTCGTTCTGCCGGCGCAGCACATGCTCGACGCAGAAGCCGACCAAGCTCACCTGTCCGTTGTCGCCGACCAGCACGGTCTCGGGGACCAGGCGGCCGTGCGCGACCCCGGAGTGGTGCGCGTCGACCAGCGCATCGGACAGTTCACGCACCATCCACGCCGCCCGCCGCGGCGGCATCGGCCGCTCGCTCACGAGCTTCGCCAGAGGAGTCGCGTCCGCCCACTCGCTGACGACGTACGCCAGTCCGTCCTCGTCGGCGGCGTCCAACACCCGCACCTGGTGTTGTCCGCTCAGGGAGGCCGCGGACCGCGCAGCTTCGATCAGGTCCTCGGCCCGTGGGTCGTCGGCGGCGATCACGTTGACCGCCACGTCGCGGTTGAGGGTGAGGTCGCTGGCCCGCCACAGCCCGGCACCGTCGTCGCCCTGGTCGACCAGCTCGCGGAGGCGGTAGCGGCCCGCGAGCAGGGAGCCGCGGCTGATCGGCGCCGCTGCCTCTGCCACCTACGCACCCCCCTTACCCGAGTCTCGTACCTGCCCATCGTAGAGATCGGCTCGGGATCTCGATACGTTCGCTCGTTCCTCGCGAACACTCGATCACCGGGAGGCTCGTCGAGTGCGCAGGCCTCGGGTGCGCGGGCGTTTGGTCACCGGGAGGCTCGTCGAGTGCGCCGACGGAGGAGGCGTGTATCGAGACGTCGGTCGGTGTCGGGTCGGCGTCTCGATACGGCCCTCGGCTGGCGCCTCGGACCACTCGACGACCGGGAGGTTGGTCGAGTGCGCCGACGAAGGAGGCGTGTATCGAGACCTACCGACGCAGTCTCTGACCGACTACCCGGACCATGTCGGTCAGCTCGGTGATCCGCATGGCTCGGGCGCACAGCAGCAGCACCAGCAGGTCGACGACGGCCAGGACCGCGAGCGTGACCACGGCCCATGCCTTGGACTCGCCGGGGTCGGCGATCTGGTCGAGGCCGATCCGCACCCCCCACGTCGTGAGCGCCGCGAGGCCCCCGGCGATGCCCGATTCGCACGCCGAAGCGGACCAGTTCGGGGGTCTCCAGGCCACCCAGCAGCCGGCGGAGCACGGCGTAGGACACGACCAGCACCGATCGCGTACGCCGCTCCGTACGCCAACGCCAGCCTGGGCGCCACCGCCTCCGGGTCGATGCCGCGGGTCAGCGTGAAGGCCAGCGCGATGTTGCCGACCCCGATCACGCACTGCACCCAGAACACCGTGCGGTTGCGTTCGAGCGCGTAGAAGCCGCGCAGCACGATGTAGTGGCAGGTGAAGAACAAGAGCGCGATCCCGAAGGTCGCGAGCGTACGGGCGAAGTCGTGGGTCGCCGAGGTGGCGGCGCCGTAGCGGGAGACCAGGTTGGAGACCGGCAACGCGATCAGCGGCAGCACCAGCGCGAACGGCACGATCAACGACAGCGCCGACCGCAGCGTCGTCGACACCTGATGCGCGAGGCCGGGCAGGTCGGCATCGCGCACGTACGCCGCCAGCCGGGTCAGCACCGCGGTCGCCAGCGACACGGTGATGATCGCGTGCGGGGTCATCACGACCAGGAACGTGTTGGAGTAGATCGTGTAGCCGGTGCCCTCGCCGGTCTTGGTGCCGGCGGACGCGATCCGGACGACCACGGAGTAGGCGATCTGGTTGACCACCACGAACAGCACCGTCCACACCCCGAGGCGGAACGTGTGCGCCAGGCCGGTGCCGACGAAGTCGAAGCGCGGGCGAGAAGCGGAAGCCGGCGCGAGCGCAGGTACGGGACGAGCACGAGCCAACTGGATCGCGATGCCGAGCGTCGATCCGAGCCCGAGCAACAGTTCCTGTCCTAGGTGAACCCACCGTGCTACTCGGCGCCCCGGCCGCCGTGCCGAACACGACCAGGTAGGTCAGCCGAGGAGGGTCGCGATCGACACCGACGTTGTTGGCGATCGGCGCCCACATCATCGGTCCGAACCGATCGACGTGAGTTGAGTATCTGCCCGACCAGCACGAACATCGCCGTAGAAGAAGACCTGCGGCAGGCACTACCGGGCGAACGTGATCACCGACGTCGCGCTGCTCCCGCGAGGTCCGGGTGGTCGAACGAACTCGAGGTCGCAGGAACAGCCGCATCAGCCATCGGTGCCGCGAGCACCAGCACCGCGGTCACCGCCGGCGAGGAACAGTGCGGCCAGCGTCACGATCCGGTTGGTGTACGCCGTCTCCGCCGTCGTCGTCCTTCGCATCGCCCGCACCAGCTGCGGGACCAGCACGGCGTTGAACACCCCACCGGCGAGCAGGATGTAGAGCATGTTCGGCACCGTGTTGGCAATGTTGAACATATCCGCGTGCGTCCAGACGCCCAGTGCCGCGACCAGCAGGAGCTGCGGACGAACCCGCTCGCCTCGTGAGACCACTGTGCCGGCGGCCATTACCGCGCTCGAGCTTCAGCACCGACAGAGTTGGCCTGATCCCGGGCTGCTCCTGGTCCTGCTCGGTACCCAGGCCTGGATCGACTTCGTCACGGGCGAGCAGGCTCGTCCCCGGGGTCAGTCATCGGCAGTCGTCCCGGCCGCCGGGTCGTCGGCTGTTGTCCCACTCGTTCCCGCACCGCTTGCCGGCGCACCGTCAACCGGTGTCTCGCCGCCTGTCTGATCCGCCCCGGCACTGCCTGTTGCCGAGTCGGCTTCCTGGTCGCCGGCTTCCTGGTCTCCGGTGGGCTGGCCCGGGCCGGGGTGGCGCCCGAACCGGTCGCGGACCTTGCCCCGCGTACGGATCACGATCGCGATCACCAGCACGAGGGTGCCGACGCCGATGACCGCCCAGATGAACTGGCTGACGTGACTGGAACGCAGCCGCATCGACTCGGGCTCGCCGATGGTTTCGCCGTCGGCGTTGACGATCTTGAGGGTGACCGGCCAGACGCCGATTCCACTGGACGTTGCACGCATCGTGACGGTGCGACGCTGACCCGGCTCGACCCGGACCGGCTCGGCGTCGTCGATGGTGAGCTTGTCGGAGCTGGAGACCGCATGCACGCCGACCACGACGGCCTCGTCGAGGTCGTTGGTCAGCGTCGCTTGGAAGCGGCCCTCGTCGCTCGACATGGTCACGAACGACGGCCCACGCACCGACACCTTGTCGAGCTCGCCGCGTACCGCCGCGGTGATGGCAGCGGTCCCGAGCTGTGACACGCAGCGGCGCCTTGCGGTACTGGGCGGAGGTCGCGAGATACGCGTACGCGTCGAACTGCCCGGTGAGCGCGCCGCTGCGGTCGAGGGTGGCGTCGAGCGTCCCCGCGACCCGCTGCAGTGTGGAGGCCTCGGTGAAGTTGCCGATCGGGATCAGCGCGGACTTGTCCGGCGGGTTCTGCGGCAGCACGGCCGGGTCGGCGACGGAGTCTGCCAGGGGGGAGCGTACGGCCTCGGAGACCGGGGTGCCGGTCAGCCAGGGCACCTGCGCGAGGGCCTCGAAGAAGTGCGACCGCTCCCACTGGGCGCCGGGATCCCAGCGGCTCGGCAGCGTCACGATCAGGGGTTGCTCGGCCCGGCTGCCGAGCGCATGGACCGCTGCTTCGGCGATCACGCGCTGCCGGACGCCCAGTGCCGTGCGGTCGACGGTCGTATCGGGAGCGCTGAACACGTCGTCGGCGACGGTCAGGTGCGCGCCCGCGGTGGTGTCGACCCGCGTGTCGCGTACGTCGACCTGGGAGGCGCCCAGGAGCTGCGGGCCTAGTGCCGCGGTCGCCTTGGAGGTCGATTGGGTCAGGCTGCCGTCCGTGGGGGCGATCACGGGTGAGGCGGCGATGCCGAGAGCATTCAGGCGGTCGATCCCGTGCCGGGTCGCATGCTCGACGAGGGGGCCGAAGTGAGCTTGGTAGGCCGCCTCGACGTCCACGTCGCCGTAGGGGACCGCGAGCACGCCGTGGTTGGAGGCGCCGGTGTCCAGCAGCTTCAGCCATGCCGCCGCGGTCGTGGTCGTGTCATCGGTCGTGTCGCCGGTCGTATCATCGGTGCCCGAACCCGAGTCGCCGCTCGAGCCGCTGTCCGAATCGGTGCCCGAGCTGGTCCCCGGGGACTCGCTCGGCGATGGGCTCTCGGAAGGGTCCGACTCGGTGCGGCCCAGCGAGAGGTCGTACCCGGGGCTGCCTGCGGCGAGCTCGTGCGCGAGGTCGGGTACGGCCGGGTCGATCAGGTAGCTGAACGGGAATCCTGGGTTCCCTCCTCGGCCTCCTCCTGCGCCTCCCCCTGGGTCTACTCCTGGGCCTCGTACCGGGCCGTCCGTGGTCAGGGAGAGCAGCCGCCCCAGCCGGCCGTCGGCGCTGAGCAGCTGGTTCCAGCGATCGGGAGAGAGCGGCCGGCCGGTGCTGTCGTAGGAGACCGGGGCGCGGACCTGCACCAGCACACCGAGCGCGGTCGTCGGCGGGTTCTTCTTGGGCATCAGCGTGATGAAGGTGCGTGCCCGGCCGTCCGCGCCGTCTGTGCGTACGCCATCCTCGGCACCGAGCACCTGGATGCCCAGCTGGTAGACCCCGGACCGCCTGGACAGGATGCGCTCGTCGAGGTCCTTGCGCCGCACGGTGAGGTCGAACCGGGTGGACTGGCCGGGCTTCAGATCGGTGATCGCGTCGTCGTACTGGCCCTCTCCGGCCAACCGGTCGCCGAAGTACGTGTCGGGCGCGCTGCCGGCCGCGTCGTCGAGCTCGGCGCGGGTACGCAGCGGATTCGGCGAGATGACCAGATAGGCCTGCAGGTCGCTCCAGTCGGAATCGCTGGCGTTGGTGATCGTGCCGGTGACGCGCAGCGGCCCCTTGGCCGGGATCACCGCGGGGTCGAGGCCGTCGATGGTGACGGTCAGCGGGTCCGCTACCGCGTCGCCCTCCGCGGCCTGCGCCGCCGAGGCCCCGAGCGACGCACCGATCCCTGCCATTGCCGCACCGGCCAGCAGACCGGCCAGCAGGCAGACGACAGCGCGCGCCCGGCGGGGAGGAATCGCCCGGCCGAAATCTACGCGGTCCCGACCCGAGCCGGTTTGTGGCCGATGGTGGCGATCGTGGCCGGTTTGTGGCCGATGCCGACAAGAGTGCTCGGCGTGTCGCTGTCACCATCGGCCACAATCCAGCCCGTCCGCGTTGAGCGGGTTCGGTTTCCTGCCTGGCTGAGTCGGCAGAGCAGGGAGGAACGGCGAGTACGGCCGGGGCCGGGTCTGCCTCCGCGGTGCGGTGGGGGTGCCGGGTCCAGTGATTCGAGTCGGTGGCGAAATCGGCCCTGGGGCAGCCAACTGGAATCACTGGCGTAGGCAAGACTCCTAACGCGGTTGCTCACTGGCAATATGTGGCAGCCAGCAACCGGATAGAGCTCGCGCCAGTAGGCCATGCCTGCTGCGCGCCGCCCCGGCGGCGCCTCGCCGCGTTGTCGTCGGTCGACGGGCCACCAGCCCGCCTCTCTCCTCCGCCTTGCGATGCATCCACCGGATACGCCGCTCGCAACGACAGCGCCTACTGGCGCAATCTCTAGGCCGACTAGCCACGTACCAAACCGGACTGCGGCCGCCCTCGTTGCCAGTCCAACTGAACCGGGCAGGCTGAACGGGCAGGCTGAACCGGGCAGGGAGCCGCAGCCTCCCCATCACGAGCGGGGCGATCGGCTAGCGAGCTGGCCAGCCGTCGGCGAGCGCCCGCACTGACGCCGGCACCGGGACGCCCGCGCTCAGCCAGGGAGCCGGCTCTGGTGGACCCACGGTGAGACCGAGCGGCACGACGCCCTCCCAGACGTTCGGGTCACCCGGCTCGCTGGGCGGGCCGGAGCGGGTCTTGACCATCCAGGAGCCCTCGACGATCGGCATCGACATGGCGAGCGTCGCCGCGAGCTCCTTGCCCGTCGAGGGCCGCACCTCGGTGGTGCGCCCGGGGAGGATCGCGTCCGAGAGCTTGCGCAGCCCGGCGTCCTTCTCGTCGCCTTCGATCGGCGAGAGCGATCCGTAGACGACGGCCGACCGGTAGTTGGCCGAGGACTCGAAGGTCGAGTCGGCGACGACGATGCCGTCCAGGTGTACGACCGACAGGGCAGCGGGCGAACCTGCGGCGACGTGCCGCAGCGCCCCGGCACCGGTCGAGCCGTGCAGCAGCAGCCGGTCGCCGTCGCGGCAGAACAGCATCGGCACCACCCAGGGCCGGCCGTCCACGACCGTCGAGAGGGTGCCGACCGGCATCGCGTCGAGTACGACATCGAGATCGGCCCGGTCCTGACGTCCGCGGTCGGGCTTCCGGGTCAGCTCCGTCTGGTGCTGCTGGGATGAGGAGGTCACGAGCCTCTCTTAGCACTGATTTTCTCGGGTGTCGAGACGCCCCGGTCGTCGAGTGGTCCGAGGCGCTAGCCGAGGGCCGTATCGAGACGCCGACCGGTCGCACGGCGCGGGTGTGATCTCGATTCGCCCGGCTCGTTCCTGGCCGGGCACTCGATCAGCGGGGTGCCGGGCCGTCCTGGTGGGGTCTCGGTCAGTGGGGTTCCGGTGGGCTCGCTCCGCTCGCTCACGCCCCGAGGCTATGGCCCGTGTCATCGGGTTTCTACAATCGGTCGCTATGTCTGAGTCGTCGCCCCGACGGTTGAGCGACGTCCAGGAGACCGCGCTCGCCGAGCTGATGCGCATCGCTCCCGTGATCGACGAGCTGGGCGCACGTTTCGCCGAGGCTGGAGAGACTCTCGCGCTGGTTGGCGGCCCGGTGCGCGACGCGATGCTGGGCCGGCTGCAGAACGACCTCGACTTCACCACCAGCGCCCACCCCGACGTCACCGAGCGGCTGCTGGCGGGCTGGGCCGACGCCGTGTGGGATCTCGGCAAGGAGTTCGGCACGATCGGCAGCCGCAAGGGCCAGTGGACCGTCGAGGTCACGACCTACCGGGCCGAGAAGTACGACCCCGGCTCGCGCAAGCCGCAGGTACGGTTCGGCGACTCGCTGGAAGGCGACCTGGGTCGCCGCGACTTCACGGTCAACGCGATGGCCGTGACGCTGCCCGAGCGCCGGTTCGAGGATCCCTACGGGGGCCTGCTCGATCTCGCCCACGGCGTACTCCGCACCCCTGGCACCCCGGAGGACTCGTTCTCCGACGACCCGCTGCGGATGATGCGCGCCGCCCGGTTCGCCGCGCAACTCGGCTTCACCGTCGCGCCCGAGGTCGAGGCCGCGATGACCGCGATGGCCGAGCGGATCGACATCATCTCCGCCGAGCGCGTACGCGACGAGCTAGTCAAGCTGGTGTGCGCGCCCGAGCCCCGCCGCGGTCTCACCCTCCTGGTCGAGACCGGCCTGGCCCAGCGCGTACTCCCCGAGCTGCCGGCGCTCATGCTCGAGCGCGACGAGCATCACCGCCACAAGGACGTGTACGAGCACACGCTGACCGTGCTGGAGCAGTCGATCGAGCTGGAGCGGGAGCGGCTGGGGCTCGAGCCCGACTTCGTCTCCCGGTTCGCCGCGCTGATGCACGACGTCGGCAAGCCGCGTACGCGCCGGTTCCAGGCGGACGGCTCGGTGACCTTCCACCACCACGACGTGGTCGGCGCGAAGCTGACCCGCAAGCGGATGAAGGCGCTGCGCTTCTCGAACGACGACGTCGACGCGGTCAGCAAGCTGGTCGAGCTGCACCTGCGGTTCCACGGCTACGGCGACGGTGCCTGGACCGACTCGGCGGTGCGGCGGTATGTGCGTGACGCCGGCGACCAGCTGGAACGGCTGCACATCCTGACCCGGGCCGATTGCACGACCCGCAACCGGCGCAAGGCCGAGCGGCTGGCGCGTACGTACGACGACATCGAGGCGCGTATCGACGCTCTGGCCGAGCAGGAGCAGCTCGACGCCATGCGTCCCGACCTCGACGGCAGCCAGATCATGGCGATCCTCGGCATCCCGCCCGGCCGCGAGGTCGGCGAGGCGTACCGCTTCCTGCTCGACCTGCGGATCGAGCACGGCCCGCAGGCACCGGAGGCCGCCGAGGCCGCGCTGCGTGCATGGTGGGCCGGCCGAGCCGGCGACCGATCCTGACGGCGAATCCGCCAGCCGCGCGGCGGCGAATTGGTGACCTGTGGGTAACCTGTGAGATACGGAACAGACATGTATCAGGGAGCTGGGTCGCGACCTCTGCTCAGATGCGAGATGAGTACGCATGCTCAGGCCCCCGCCGGCGCGGGTGTCCGAGGATCGAGAAATAGCACGCGGTGCGGAACCGGCAGTGAAGGTCCCGCGTCAGTGATCTCCGGTGGCCGCTCTCGGGCGGTCATTGACCAACAACTGCAAGGGAGCATCCATGAATCGCCCGTTCACCCGCCGAGTGCGGGGCCGCGCTGTGGTCGCAGCGACGACGGCAGCCGGGATCGGCCTGGCCGGTCTCGTCCTGGCGTCGACGCCCGCGGACGCAGCTATCCCGGCCGACCCGAACTGTCCAGACGCCTACCCGGTCGCCGACCTGAATCCAGGCGATGCGGTCGACGGGCTCACCGTCTCCTCCGGCACTGACCCTGACGAGTTCACCGGCGAGGTGCTCGGCGTACTCGACGACGGCATCGCGCCCGGCGTCGACATGATCATGGTGTCGCTGGACAGCCCGGCGATCGAAGCGGCGGGCGGTATCTGGCAAGGCATGAGCGGCTCGCCCGTCTACGCCGCCAACGGCGAGCTGATCGGCGCGGTCGCGTACGGACTTTCCTACGGCCCCTCGCCGGTCGCGGGCGTCACCCCGGCCGCGGCAATGCAGAAGCTGCTCACCAACCCGGTCGCGGGCGCCCAGAAGCTGGCCAAGACGGTCAAGCTGCCGGCGAAGCTCCAGGCCAAGGTCGCCGCGCAACCCGACACCACCCTCGCCGAGGCGCAGTCGGGCTACTCCCAGTTGTCGACACCGATCGCGGTGTCGGGCAACTACAACGCGAAGACCTTCAAGAAGCTGACCAAGTCACTCAAGCTCTCGCGGCGCCACGTTCTACCGAGCCAAGGCCGCTCCGGCAGCCGCCGCCGAGGACGGCAGCGACGACATCTTCGCCGGGAGCAACCTCGCCGCTTCGGTGTCCTACGGTGACATCACGTTGGCCGCCATAGGGACCACCACGATGGTCTGCGACGACAAGGTCGTCGGCTTCGGGCACCCGTTCTTCTACAGCGGGGAAGCGAGTTTCGCGCTGCACGGCGCGAATGCGGTCTACGTGCAGCCCGACTCGCTGGGCTCGCCGTTCAAGGTCGCCAACCCGACCGCACCGGTCGGCACGATCGACCAGGACCGCACCGCTGGTATCGCCGGTGTGCTGGGGACTCTGCCCGCGACCACCGCGGTCCACACCGCGGTGACCTACAACGGTGACACCCAGACCTCCGACACCCAGGTCCCGACGCCCGACTATCTGTCGACCGTGGAGTACTACGCCACCAACTCCGGCATGCTCTCGGCGCTCGACGCGTACACGAAGGGCTCGGCGCTGGTGACCTACAAGATCACCGGTCACACCGCCGCGGGGTCGTTCACGTTGACGCGCACCAACCGGTACGCCGACTCGTACGACATCAACGATGCGGCGACCTGGGACGTCGCGGACGCGACCGACACCATCTTGAACAACGACTTCACCGACGTCACGATCGATGACGTGGACTGGAAGGCGAGTGTCTCGCCCCAGGCCCGGCAGTACACCGTCTCCAAGGTGCAGGCCAAGATCAAGGGCACGTTCAAGACGCTGAAGTCCAGCTCCGTGGTCCGGGTCAAGCCGGGCAAGGCGCTCAAACTGAAGATCACGCTGACGTCGCGGCGCAACGCCTTCGGCTCGAAGGTGATCGACACGTCCGTGCTGTTGCCCAAGAAGACCAAGGTCGGCCGGTCCGGCATGCTGTCGATCGGCGGCTCCTCGGGCGGCGACGAGTGTGACGAGTTCGACTGCCGGGCGAGCGGCTCGGGTACGCCGAGCTCGTTCAAGGGCCTGCTCAACTCGATCGCCTCGGCCCCGCGCAACGACCAGTTGCTCGCGGAGCTCGACCTCTTCACCGCCAGCGGCATGACCACGCCGTGGAAGCAGACCAAGCAGCTCAGCGACGTGGTGAGCGACGGTCTCTACTTCGACGCGGTCACGGTCAACAAGCTCTGACCGAGCCAGATCTTGAGCCCTCCGGTCCGTCAGGACCGGAGGGCTCGAGTGCGTTGCGTCAGGCCGGAGAGTTTCAGTCACCAGGTGACTGAAACTCTCCGGTATCTGGTCGGCAGCCTCCGTGCGGCGCCGTACCCTGAGCGGATGGGCGGCTGGCCGAGCTCGCCGCCGCCGAGCCGCGATCTACTCCTGGCGCTGACAGGCAGGCGGGTCTGAACGATCGCTGCAAGACTGCCGCCATGGGTACGTCGACGCCCCGCGGACTACTGGGCCACCTGCGGAGACTGCTGCGTCACCGCTGGTTCCGGTGGCTGTTCGCGACCCGGCTGACCTCGCAGCTGTCCGACGGCGTCTTCCAGGTCGCGCTGGCCGGGTATGTGCTGTTCTCGCCCGAGCGACAGCCCGACGCCCGTTCGATCGCGGTCGTGCTGGCGGTCGTGCTGTTGCCGTTCTCGGTGCTCGGCCCGTTCGCCGGGGTGCTGCTGGACCGGTGGCAGCGGCGCCAGGTGCTGGCGTACGCCAACCTGGTCCGGTCCGGGATCGTGCTGATGTTGGCGCTGCTGGTCGCGCGGGGCGTACCCGACTGGCTGTTCGCGCTGGTCGTGGTGTGCTGCCTGTCGCTGAACCGGTTCGTGCTGGCCGGTCTCTCCGCGGCGTTGCCGCACACGGTCGAGACCGACGACCTCGTCACCGCCAACGCGCTGACGCCTACCCTCGGGGCGCTCGGCACTGCCACCGGGGCCGGGCTGGGCGGGGTGGTGCATCAGGTGGCCGGGGACGGGTGGGTGCTGGTGTTCGCGGCGGTCGGCTACTTCGCCGCGAGCCTGGTGGCGCTGCGGATCCCACGTCGGCTGCTCGGCCCGGACGCGGTCGACCAGTCCACGCTCGGCGCCGTGCTGCGCGGGGTGATCCGTGGCCTGGTCCACGGACTCGGGCATCTGCGCGAGCGCAGACCCGCGGCGTACGCGCTGGGCACGATCGCCGCCTCACGCTTCGCCTTCGGGCTGATCACGGTGGTGGTGGTGCTGCTCTATCGCGGCCACTTCCACGCCGGCGAGGATCCCGATGCGGCGTTCGCCGACCTGGCCTGGTTCGGTGGCGCGGTCGCGCTCGGCTTCTTCGCCGCCGCGCTGCTGACCCCTCCGGTGGTCGAGCGCAGCGGCACCCGCCGATGGATGGTGTCGTTGCTGGGGATCGCCGGAATCGTGACGCTGGGGCCTGTGCTGTGGCCGCACCGGCCGGTGCTCGTCGGGCTCGGCGCGGTCGTGGGGCTCTGTGCCCAGGGGGTGAAGATCTGCGTCGACACCCTCGTGCAGACCGGTGTGGACGACGAGTTCCGGGGCCGGGTCTTCTCGGTGTACGACGTGCTCTACAACGGCGCGTTCGTCGCGGCAGCCGCGGTGGCGGCGGGCTTCGTGCCCGACGACGGACTCGCGCCGGGCGTACTCGTCTTGGCAGCGGCCGTCTTCATGGGGACAGCGACCGCCTACACCGCATCTCGACCATGAACGCCGAGTTGGCACGAAACTACGCCGAGTTGGCACGAATCGTCGACGATTCGTGCCAACTCGCTGACGATTCGCGCCAACTCGGCGAGAAACTCAGGCGTCGCCGGCGATGAATGCCTCGAGCCTCGCGCGACCCTCGTCGTCGGGGAGCTGGATCGGGGGCGACTTCATCAGGTAGGTCGACGCGGAGTGCACCGGGCCGCCGAGTCCGCGGTCCTTGGCGATCTTGGCCGCACGGACCGCGTCGATGATGATGCCGGCGCTGTTCGGGGAGTCCCAGACCTCGAGCTTGTACTCCAGGTTCAGCGGCACGTCACCGAACGCGCGACCCTCGAGGCGGACGTAGGCCCACTTGCGGTCGTCGAGCCAGGCCACGTAGTCCGACGGGCCGATGTGTACGTTGCGATCGTCCTTCTTGCCGGCCAGCGGACCGTTCAGGTTCGACGTCACGGCCTGGGTCTTGGAGATCTTCTTGGACTCCAGCCGCTCGCGCTCGAGCATGTTCTTGAAGTCCATGTTGCCGCCGACGTTGAGCTGGTAGGTGCGGTCCAGCGTGACGCCGCGGTCCTCGAACAGCTTGGCCATCACCCGGTGGGTGATCGTGGCGCCGACCTGCGACTTGATGTCGTCGCCGACGATCGGCACGCCGGCCTCCTCGAACTTCGCGGCCCACTCGGGGTCGGAGGCGATGAACACCGGCAGCGCGTTGACGAAGGCGACCTTCGCGTCGATCGCGCACTGGGCGTAGAACTTGTCGGCCTGCTCGGACCCGACGGGCAGGTAGGAGACGAGCACGTCGACCTCGTTGTCCTTGAGCACCTGCACGACATCGACCGGCTCCTCGTCGGACTGCTCGATGGTCTGCAGGTAGTACTTGCCCAGGCCGTCGAGGGTCGGGCCGCGCTGCACGATCACGCCGGTCGGCGGTACGTCGGTGATCTTGATGGTGTTGTTCTCGCTGGCCTGGGTCGCCTCGGAGAGGTCGAACCCGACCTTCTTGGCGTCGACGTCGAACGCGGCCACGAACTCGATGTCGGAGACGTGGTAGTCGCCGAACTTGACGTGCATCAGCCCGGGGACGGTGCTCGCCGCGTCGGCGTTGCGGTAATACTCCACGCCCTGGATCAGGGAGGTGGCGCAGTTGCCGACTCCCACGATTGCTACTCGTACCGAACCCATCGGGCTCTCCTTACCTTGCTGGTTACCTTGCTCGTTCACTTATGGTTCGTTTGCCTAGGACTTGCTGCTGCGACTGCGCTCCGCGTCGATCAGGCTCGAGAGCCACGACACCTCGCGCTCCACCGATTCCACGCCGTGCCGTTGCAGCTCGGCGGTGTAGGCGTCCATCTCCTGCTGAGTACGCGTGAGCTGGGACTGCACACGCGAGAGTCTCTCTTCGAGGCGAGTACGCCGGCCCTCCAGGATGCGGAGCCGGATCTCCATGTCGGTACGGCTGAAGAACGCGAACCGCACGTCGAAGCTGTCGTCCTCCCAGGAGGCTGGCCCGGCATCGGCCATCAGCTCACCGAACCGGGCGTCGCCGGCCGGGGTGAGCTCGTACACGATGCGCTGTCGTCGCGAGACCGGAGCACCCGGTGCCGGAGGCTCGACGTGCTCGATGATCCAGCCGGCGCGGAGCATCTTCTTCAGCGCGGGATACAGCGAGCCGTAGGACAGCATGCGGGTCCAGCCGAGTACGCCGGAGAGCCGCTTGCGCAGTTCGTACCCGTGCATCGGCGACTCGTGCAACAGCCCGAGTACTGCGAACTCCAGGGAGTCCCCGCGTTTGGTCACGTATGTGCTTTCAGTGGAGGATTGGCCGCGATACAGCGACTAGTTCTATCACACAAACATATCGCATCGATATATCGGCTGCGAGTCAAGATCGGCCGCCCGAGTGACGCGGCCATAGCCAAAGACTTGCTGAGAACCAGCCTTCGGATTCGGGGAACTGGGTCGGTGCCCGTACTCTCTACTGCGATGAGCGAGCGCAAACCCCCCCAACAGATCTGCCGCCGGACCGACTGGCGGATCTCCGGGCGGATCGACTGGCGGCAAACGGAGCAGCCGGGCCAAGACGAAGCCGAAGAAGAGCTTCGCCCGGCGCTGGCTCAAGCGCGTCTTCCTCGCCGGGTTGGTCGGGTTCGGTCTGCTGGTCGTGGCGTTCGTCGTGGCCTACATGCGCACCGACATTCCCGACCCCAACGCCGACTTCCAGACCCAGACGTCCTACGTCTACTACCAGGACGGCAAGACGGTGCTCGGGAAGTTCGCGACCCAGAACCGCGAGTCGGTTTCGCTGAAGCAGATGGGTCCCTACACCGCACCCGCGGCGATCGCGGCCGAGGACCGCACCTTCTACAGCAACAAGGGCATCGATCCCAAGGGCATCCTCCGGGCGGCGTTCAGCAACGTCCGCGGCAACGACCTGCAGGGCGCCTCGACGATCACCCAGCAGTACGTCAAGGTGCTCTACCTGAACCAGGAGCGGTCCTACAAGCGCAAGATCAAGGAAGCGTTCCTCTCCCTGAAGCTCCAGCGTGAGCAGAGCAAGGACGAGATCCTCGAGGGCTACCTCAACACGATCTACTTCGGTCGCGGCGCGTACGGCGTCGAGGCGGCGGCGAAGGCCTATTTCGGGATCTCCGCCGCCCAGCTCAACCTCAAGCAGTCGGCCGCGCTCGCCGCGGTGCTCAACTCGCCGAGCAACTACGACCCCGCGAAGGGGGCCGAGGCGAAGCAGGCGTTGTTCGACCGCTATCGCTACGTGCTGGACGGCATGCTGAAGACCGGTGACATCACCGACGCCCAACACGCCAAGGCATCGCAGAGCCTGCCGAAGTTCCCCAATATCCGTACCCACACCGGCTACACCGGACAGACCGGGTACGTCATGGAGATGGTGCGCAGCGAGCTGGAGGACCTGGGTTACTCCGACGCCGAGATCGACGGCACCGGCCTGCGCGTCACCACCACGATCGACCCGGAGGTGATGAAATCCGCGGCCGAAGGTGTCGCCTCCGCCCGCCCCGACGGGCTCAAGCAACTGCACATCGCGGTCGCCTCGACCGATCCCTCCACCGGAGCCTTGCGCGGGCTCTACGCGGGCGCGCCGTACGAGAAGAGCCAGGGCGGCATCAACTGGGCCCTTGCCGGTGGTGCCCCGGGTTCGGCGTTCAAGCCGTTCGCCGTCGCGGCCGGGCTCAAGGACGGCTACTCGCTCAAGAGCACGTTCATGGGCAACTCGCCGATCGAGATCGGCAACCTGTCGTTCAAGAACGAGGGCGAGGGTACGGGTGAGGACCTCGGCAGTGCGGTCGACCTGAAGCGCTGCCTGGCGCTCTCGATCAACACCTGCTTCATCGATCTGACCGACTCGATGGAGAACGGCCCGCAGAAGGTCTACAACATGACCCGGGCGGTCGGCATCCCGACCAAGACCTACAACGGCGGCGACGCCGGCCTGCGGCCCGAGATGGGGATCTCGCTCGGCTCGGCCACGGTCAGCCCGATCGACATGGCCAACGCGTACGGCACGATCGAGGACGGCGGCCTGGCCAAGTCGTGGTACCTCATCCAGGGCGTGAAGAACAGCAAGGGCGACGACCTCTACGAGCACAAGGTCAAGACCAAGCGAGTGATGAGCGAGGATGTCGCCGCCGATACCACCTATGCGATGCAAGACGTCGTCAAGGTCGGCACCGGCACCAACGCATTGGCCCTGGGCCGCCCGGTCGGCGGCAAGACCGGCACCGCGACCGACGACGAGGGCCGGGTGCGCTCCGCCTGGTTCGTGGGGTTCACACCGCAGCTGTCGACCGCGGTGATGTACGTCCGTGGTGACGGCAACGCGCCGCTCGACGGCTACATGGAGCCTTTCTACGGCGGTACCTACCCCTGCCTGACCTGGACCGCGGTCATGACCCAGGCGCTGGAGGGCCAGCCGGTGGAGGAGCTTGCCGATCCGGCGTACCTGACCGCTACCCAGACCAACCACGCGCCAGTCCCGACCTACACGCCCAGGCCGCACAAGAAGGCCACCAAGCAGCCGACGAAGCAACCCACCAAGCAGCCCACTTCGACGCCCACGCCGACTCCGACACCCACCCCGACACCCACCCCGACGCCGACACCGACTCAGACCCCGACACCAGCGGAGTGCACGGGAGACGACTGCCCGGACTCCGGCGGGGGTTAGCTCCCCGAGCGGTCGCAGCGAGGTACCGGCGGGGGTATCGAGACGCCGACCAGACGCGAGACACCGAAGCCGCGGATTCTCTTCACGGATGCTCCCGGTCGTCGGGTACGCCGAGCTTGCGAGGCGTGTATCGAGACGTCGCGGCCGGCGCTCCTCGGCGGGGTGCGCCGACTCTGTGTTTGTCTGCCCCGTAGGCTCGGCAGGTGACCGAGCCGACCTCCGCCGAGCGCGTGCTGGTCACCCACGAGGACCCGGTGGCGCGCTCCGCGAGCGGCCTGGCCGGCGGGCCGGCGGGCAAGCGCTTCGCTCAACATCCCTGGTGGACTCCGGTACGGGTCGTGCTCGCCGTCGCCACCGTCGTCTTCATGCTCGGCATGGTGCAGAAGACGCCGTGCGTCCAGGCGCACTGGGCCGGCAAGGACCAGCCGCAGTATCGCACGATGTGCTACTCCGACGCCCCCTTCCTCTACACCGGCCGTGGGCTGGCCGAGCGGGTGCTGCCCTACACCGACACCGACGGCCGCTACCCCGACCTGGAGTACCCGGTGTTGACCGGCTACTTCATGTACGCCCAGGGCCTGCTCACCCAGCTCGTGGTCGGCTGGCCCGACATCTCCGATCGTGCCGCCATGCCCGCCGACCAGGTGTACGCCGCACCCGGCGTCGACCGGGAACGCCAGGTCTTCTTCAAGGTCGGCGCGGTGATGCTGTTCGGCTGTGCGCTGATCGCCGCGTGGTTCCTCGCCGGTGTGCACCGCCGTCGTCCCTACGACGCGATCGCGTACGCCGCCGCGCCGATGCTGGTGTTCGCCGGCTTGGTGAACTGGGACTATCTCGCGGTCTGCTTCCTGGCCGGCGCACTATGGGCTTGGGCGCGCGGCCGGCCGGTGCTCACGGGAGTGTTCATCGGCCTGGGCACCGCTGCGAAGCTCTACCCGGTGTTCCTGCTGGGTGCGCTCCTGGTGATCGCGCTGCGCCGGGACCGCGGGGAGCGAACCGAGCTGCGCCGGTTCGGCACGACCGCGCTGGCGGCGGCCGCCGCCTGGCTGCTGGTCAACCTGCCTGCGATGCTGACCGGTTTCGACCACTGGAAACGGTTCTGGTCGTTCAATTCCGAGCGCGGTCCCGACCTCGGCTCACTCTGGCTGTTGATCGCTCAGACAACGGGCAAGACGATCACTCCGCACACGGTCAACTGGGTGTCAGAGGTGTTGTTCGCCGTTGCCTGCTTGGGGATTCTCGTCCTCGGCGTCAAGGTGCCACAGCCGCCTCGGGTCGCCCAGCTCGCGTTCCTGATCGTCGCGGCCTTCCTGTTGGTCAACAAGGTCTACTCGCCGCAGTACGTCATGTGGCTGCTCCCGCTGGCGGTCCTGGCTCGGCCGCGTTGGCGTGACCTGCTGATCTGGCAGTCGGCGCGAGTTGTTCTACTTCTGCGCGGTGTGGTGGTACCTCGGCGGGTTCACCTCGCTCACCATGGGCGGCGGGGACCGGGTCTACTGGATCGCCATCGTCGTCCGGGTCTGTGCGCAGCTGTGGTTCGCCGGCCTGGTCATCCGCGACATGATCTACCCCGAGCTCGACCTCGTCCGGGCCCACGGAGTCCGACTCGGACTTCGACAATCCGGCCCGCCAGCTGGAGGGTCGGCCAGCAGGAGGGTCGGGAGCAGGAGGAGCGACCTGGTCAGAGGAACGTGATCCGGTCGAACGAGGTCGCGGTGAACCGGACCCGCACGTCGATCTCGTCGCCGACCTCGGGGATCGACACGCCGCTGGGCACGAACAGCATCGACGCCTGCATGTGCGGTGGCTCGGCGAAGAGACCGCTGTTTGCCGCGATGGTGAACGGGGAGCGTACGAAGCCTGCCGGCGTCGAGACCCACCCCGGGCGACAGCGGCGGCGCGGTCGCGGAGGCTGGCGTTGGCGCCGAGCGGTGCGCTCCAGCCCGATGCCGTGTGCGGTGCCGCCGGAGACCACGACGATGGAGCCCGTGCTTGGGCGCCGAGCGGCCGCCGGTAGCCGAACATGTCGCCGCGCTGCACCTCGTGTACGTCGAGCACGGTCGCGCGCACGCTCAGCGCGTCCCGGTCGCCCAGCCACAGCTGCGGTGCCGATGCGCGGGCGGAACGTGAAGTCGGGCCACGCGGTCCCCGAGCGCACGCAGCTCGTCGGCACCGAGATGGGAGACGTAGCACGGTCCGGGTGTCGACGCCCGAGGCGACCGCGTCGGTCAGCAGCCGCTCGACCTCGGCCAGGTGCGAGCCACGCGCCATCGGCAGGTGTAAGGCGATGCCTTCGACGCGTACGCTGTGTGATTGGGGCCGGCTTCGGCCAGGTCGCCGCCTCGCGTAGACCACGTGCCGTGAAACCGTGCCGCAGCATCGAGGTCATCCGCTCCAGCACGACGCGGGGCCGGGTCGCGCGGGGTCGGCGAGGTCGCGCAGGTCCTCGAGCCGGCTGACGGTGTGGATCACGCGGGGGTCGTCGAGGCCGGCCTGCTCGAAAGGGCGCCACGGGGTCAACACCAGCAGCGAGCCGTCGAAGCCCGCCGCCGCGGCGACCTCGTCGTAGGTCCCGACCGCCAGCGTGTCGGTCCTCAGCCCCTGCGCCAGGTAGGCGAGCAGCTCGATGCCGAAGCCGTAGCCGTTGCCCTTGGCCACCGGCACGATGCCGGGGAAGGCCTCGACGACGGACGCGAGGTGCTGGGTGAACCGGCTGCGGTCGACGTAGAGGGTCAGCATCAGCGCCGCCCGAGGTAGATCGTGAACGCCTTGTAGAGCAGGCGGTTGACCGGCAGGTCCCACTCGCCGGCGTACTCGACGGCCTCCCCGCCGGTGCCGACCTTGAACTGGATCAGCCCGACGTGCGGGTCGTCGCTCGCGAGGGTGTCGGTGATGCCGCGCAGGTCGTACACGTCGGCCTTCGCCGCCAGCGCGTCGCGGATCATCCGCCACTGGATCGCGTTGGAGCCGCGCACCTCGCGCTTGTCGGTCGAGGACGCGCCGTAGGAGTACCAGACGTGGCCACCGACCTGGACCCAGGATCGTCGCGGCGACCAGGTCGCCCTCGTGGTCGGCCAGATAGAGCCGGATCCGGTCGCGGGTCCTCGGCGCCGAGCGCCGCGAACATCGTCTGTGAAGTAGGCCAGCGGACGCGGGGTGAAGTGGTCGCGCTCGGCGGTGTGGGCGTAGAGCTTGTGGAACGCCGATCAGGTCGGCCGGCGCTGCCACGGAGTGACACGCGACGCCGGCCTTGTCGGCCTTCTTGATGTTGCGCCGCCACAGCTGGTTCATCCCGGCGAGCACCTCGGCCTCGGTTCGCGGCGTGCCGTCGGGAGGCGCAGCGGGATCAGGAAGTTGTACTGCGGCTGACCTGCCGCGAAGCCGCTCGACGGCGCTCGAGCCGGCGCCAGCCGCAGCTCGGGGAGACCCGTGGCTGACCACGCGGTGCGCCGTCGGCTGGGTGGTCAGCGAGGCCAGGCTGAGCCGGGTACGTTCTCGTCGGCGATTCCGGCCTTGATCGGCGGCGGTGTCCCAACGGGCGGGTGATCACCGGCGGACCCATCCGGATGCCGAACGCGCCGGCCCGCTTCAGGTGAGCGACCATCGGCGGCGAGGCCAGTCGCCGAGCTCGCCGGCTCCCAGTCGAGGACCGGACCCTCGGGCAGGTAGGCGAGTGTAGCGGTTGAGCTTGGGCAGCTTGCGGTACAGCACCAGCGCCGCGCCGACCAGGCTCGCTGCGTCGCCGGTGCGTGAACCAGCCGAGCGACTCGCCCGCCACTCGCTCTTCACCGCGGCCCCATGCCGGGGTCTGCAAGAAGCTCGCCGAACGCTGCGCGCGGATGAACGCGAGATGCTCCTCGGCGCTGATCGCGCCGGACGGTCAGGGTGCGGGTCACATCGGTTGAGCCTAGACGTCGGGCCGCGGGCTCGACACGCGCCTCCTCCGTCGGCGCACTCGACCGGCCTCAGGCTGATCGAGTGGGCGCGAGGGGAGGGCGTATCGAGATCCGGCCGCGCGGCGAGACGGCTGGGGCCCACGGGCGGGGGGTGCGTGGGGGCAAGAGGGGGGGGGGGGCGAGAGGGGGGGGGGGGGGGGGATGACGAAAGCGTTGAGGTCTCAGAGCCGTTCGCGGAGCCAGGCGAAGTCGGCGCGGTGCTCCTCGGCGCCGCCGGGGGTCTCGCAGATGACCGGGGCGCCCGCGGTGCGGATCACCTCGGCGAACCCGTCGGGGTCGACGTGCCCGGCGCCGAAGTTCGCGTGCCGGTCGGCGCCGGAGTCGAAGTCGTCGCGGCTGTCGTTGGCGTGCACGAGGTCGATGCGGCCGGTGATCGCCGACGACCTTCTCGACCGCGGTCGCCGAGCTCGATGCCGCCGGCGTGGCGTGGCAGGTGTCCAGGCAGAAGCCGACCTGGTCGGCGCCCTCGGCGCGACTGGATGGCGTCCCAGACGCCGGCCGATCCGGTCGAGGTGGCGGGTCATCGCGTTGTCGCCACCGGCGGTGTTCTCGATCAGCAGCGGGATCGTCGAGGTCGGTCGCCTCGACGGCCTTGCGCCAGTTGTCGAAGCCGATCGCCGGGTCGTCGTCGGCCTTGTTGACGTGGCCACCGTGCACGATCAGACCCTTCGCGCCGATCTCCGCCGCGGCGTCGACGTGCTGCTGCGAGCAGCTTGCGGCTAGGGGATCCGGATCCGGTTGTTGGTGGTCGCCACGTTGACGATGTACGGCGCGTGGACGTAGAGGTCGACGCCGGCTTCCGCGGCCCGCAGCGCAGGCCGCGGCGCCACCCTGGTACCGGATCTCCGGGCCCTTGTAGCTCTGCGGGATCGCCGAGGAAGAACTGCACGATCGTCGTCTCGCGCGCCTGCGCCTCGGCGACCGGGTCGTTCTGCTCGACGTGGGCGCCGATCGGGAGGGAGCTGCTCATGGCTCCAGGGTGGCGGCGTGGACAGCCGGTTGTCCACAGGTCGGCAGAGTGGTGGCGGCCGTCGGCGGACTCGGGCAGGATCGGACACGATTCACCGACGGCACCTGCGGCGGGACGAGCGCCTGCCGAAGCGCCGCGCAGTTGTGGGAGCGACAGCCCTCCTGTCACGGAACGACCGTGACCGCCTAGTCCGAAGGAGGTGGAGACGCTTTGCGTGCCTACGAAGTCATGGTCATCCTCGACCCCAGCCTCGAAGAGCGCACCGTCGCACCGTCGCTCGACACCTACCTCAACGTCGTCCGCAGGACGGCGGCAGGTCGAGAACGTCGACGTGTGGGGCAGCGACGCCTCGCCTACGAGATCAACAAGAACGCCGAGGGCATCTACGCCGTCGATCACGTGCAGGCCGAGCCGGCCACGGTCAAGGAGCTCGACCGTCAGCTCACCCTGAACGAGTCGGTCTGCGCACCAAGGTCATCCGGCCCGACGCGAATTGACCAGGGCCAACTGATACTTGACGCTGCCCCGATTCGTTCCCCGGCCCCTCGATTGTGCGGCTGAGGATAGTTTCAGGTCAGTCAGACCCAAGATGGAGTCCTGACATGGCAGGCGAAACCCTTATCACCGTCGTCGGCAACCTCACCGCCGACCCCGAGCTGCGCTTCACCCCCTCGGGGGCAGCGGTCGCCAACTTCACGGTGGCGTCCACCCCTCGGCACGTTCGACCGTCAGACCAACGAGTGGACGGACGGCGAGGCGATGTTCCTCAACTGCTCGGTGTGGCGGCAGGCGGCCGAGAACGCCGCCGAGTCTCTGGTCAAGGGGATGCGGGTGATCGTCAACGGCCGGCTCAAGGCTCGTAGCTACGAGACCCGCGAGGGTGAGAAGCGTACGGTCTTCGAGATCGAGGTCGAGGAGGTCGGCCCGAGCTTGAAGTACGCCACCGCGAAGGTCACCAAGACCAGCTCGCGGCTCCGGCTTCGGCGGCAACGTACTCCTGGAACTCGGCGGCGGCGACAGGTGCCGCTGGTGGGGCCGGCGGCAACTACGGCGGCGGCAACCAGGGGAACGCCGGTGGCGGACTCCGCGGCTCCGGCACCGACCCGTGGGCGTCTCCGGGCGCCGCCTCCGACGAGCCCCCGTTCTGAGGGGCAGCTCTGACCGAGACGCGAATCTGATCCGACACAACAGACAACTGTCATTCCGGCCGGCAGCACGCCGCTGCGCGCCGGGCTCAGTATGAAGGAGCACCACAATGGCGAAACCAGTCCTGCGCAAGCCGAAGAAGAAGGTCTGCCAGTTCTGCAAGGAGAAGGTCGGCTACGTCGACTACAAGGACACGACCCTGCTGCGCAAGTTCATCTCCGACCGCGGCAAGATCCGCGCGCGTCGGGTCACCGGCAACTGCGTGCAGCACCAGCGTGACATCGCGATCGCGGTGAAGAACGCCCGTGAGGTCGCCCTGCTGCCGTACACGTCCACCGCTCGCTGAGAGGAGGACCCCTGAGATGAAGCTCATCCTGACCCAGGAGGTCTCCGGCCTCGGCGCTCCCGGCGACGTGGTCGAGGTCAAGGACGGCTACGGCCGCAACTACCTCGTCCCCCGCGGCTTCGCGATCCGCTGGACCCGCGGCGGCGAGAAGACCGTCGAGTCGATCAAGGCCGCGCGCACGCGCGCGAAGTCCACGACCTCGACAAGGCCAACGAGATCAAGGCCAAGCTCGAGGGCGCACCCGTCGACGTGCCGGTGCGCGCCGGTGAAGGCGGCCGCCTGTTCGGGGCCGTGACCGTCGGCGACATCGCCGATGCGATCAACGAGGCGATCCGGAGCCGCCGGCGACGCGTCGGTCGACAAGCGCAAGATCGTCCTCGGCAACCCGATCAAGTCCCTGGGCACCCACCAGGTGACCGTGAAGGTGCACGACGAGGTCGACGCACTGGTCAACCTCAACGTCATATCTGCCTGACCGGTCTCCGCCTCGTCCGTAGGCGGGGATCCGCTGAGCCCGAGTTGGCGCATTCTGGAGTAGCTCCAGAATGCGCCAACGAGCCAGGGTGTCCGGTCGGGCACCCGTTGTGAGCCGGGAATGAGGCAGTGCCCGACAACGCCGGGCTTCTCGGTTGCGGCCGACGTGTGGCTACCTGCTTCGCGGTGCGGTTAGCTGAGGCTGCCGCAGTCCCGCGACCGCATTTCGAACATTTCAGGCTGTGGAAAGCCGCGCCGTTCTGTGGATTCCGCAACCCCTGCGCTGCCGCCGGCTCGCGGCCGAAGCAACCTATTCGTGTCGACTTATAGACATCTCGGGGTACGAGATGGGTCGGACATTTCTGCGGTCCACACCGGTGGAATCACATTCCTGCAGGTCAAACCATGTTTTGTGACGGGTGTGACCGGTGTGTCCACAGATGTGTGAACACCCTGTGCACATCCGACACGGCGTGTTCCACACATCCCGCGTAGTTATGCACAACCCCTGTGGACGACCGACTGGTGGGCTGTCTGTGAAATCTCTTAGGCTCGGGCCCGATCCCACCCGTCACCGCCATCCCGAGACCGCCCAACCGCCACTCACCGACCAGCGTGCTCCATTGTGTCGGAGTCTTTCGGCAGAGTGGTTCGTGCCTGCCCACCCCGTGCCACTCACCCGTACCAGCTACCAGTACCAGGGAGATCGTTCGTGAGTATCACCGCTTCCTCGGCTGCGGTTCCCGCTCAGGAGCCGCATGACCCGGGTGGCTACTCCGGTGCGTACGGCGATCGAATGCCCCCGCAGGACATCGACGCCGAGATGTGCGTGCTCGGGGCGATGCTGTTGGCCAAGGACGCCATCGCCGACGCGCTGGAGGTCGTGCAAGGCCCCGACTTCTACCGGCCGGTGCACGAGACGGTGTTCGGCGCGATCACGGAGCTGTATGCGCGCAACGAGCCGGTCGACCCCGTCACGGTCGCCGCCGAGCTCGGCCGGATGGGCGAGTTGATGCGGGTCGGCGGCGCCCCCTACCTGCACACGCTGTCCGCGTCGGTGCCGATCGCGTCCAACGCCGCCTACTACGCCTCGATCGTCAAGGAGAAGGCGATCCTGCGCAGGCTGGTCGAGGCGGGCACCCGGATCACCCAGATGGGGTACGCCGGCGAGGGCGAGGTGGACGACGTCGTCGACCGCGCGCAGCAGGAGGTCTACAGCGTCAGCGAACGCCGCACCGCCGAGGACTACGCACCCCTGTCCGACATCATCCAGGGAACCCTGGATGAGATCGAGGCGATCCAGAACCGCGAGAGCGGCCTGTCCGGCGTGCCGACCGGGTTCATGGACCTCGACGACCTCACCAACGGCCTGCACGGCGGACAAATGGTGATCATCGCGGCGAGACCGGCTTTGGGCAAGTCCACCCTGGCTCTCGACCTGTGCCGCGCGGCCTCGATCCACAACAACATGACCAGCGTGATCTTCAGCCTGGAGATGAGCCGCAACGAGATCACGATGCGGCTGTTGTCGGCGGAGGCGAAGGTGCCGCTGAACCACATCCGCAACGGCAACATGAGCGACCAGGACTGGGACCGCCTCGCCCCCAGGATGGCCGAGGTGTCCAGCGCACCGCTGTTCATCGACGACAGCCCCAACATGACGATGATGGAGATCCGGGCGAAGGCCCGTCGGCTCAAGCAGCGCCACGACCTGCGGCTCATCGTCATCGACTACCTCCAGCTGATGACCTCGGGCAAGAAGGTCGAGTCCCGCCAGGTCGAGGTCTCCGAGTTCAGCCGCCACATCAAGCTGCTCGCCAAGGAGCTCGACGTCCCCGTCGTCGCCCTCTCCCAGCTCAACCGAGGCCCCGAGCAGCGCTCCGACAAGCGGCCGATGCTGTCCGATCTGCGTGAGTCGGGATGCCTCACGGCCGACACCCGGCTGATGCGCGCGGACACCAACGCCGAGATCACCATGGGAGAGCTGATGCGGTCCGGTGCCCGGGACATTCCGGTGTGGGCACTCGACGACCGCCTCAAGCTGGTGCCGCGGACGCTGACCCACGCGTTCCCGAGTGGCACCAAGGATGTGTACGAGGTGACGCTCGCCTCCGGCCGCCGGGTCACGGCCACGGCCAACCATCCATTCCTCACCTACGACGGCTGGATCCCCCTTGCCGAGCTGACCGAGGGCGCCCGCATCGGCGTCGCTCGCCATGTACCGCCCCCGTTGGAGATCACGCCGCGCGACAACGACGAGGTTGCCCTGTTGGCCCACCTCATCGGCGATGGCTCCTTCGTCAAGCGGCAGCCCATTCGCTACAGCAGCGTCGATGAGACGTGTCTCGCGACGGTGCAGTCAGCAGCGTGGCATCTCTTCGGGGTCAAGGCCGTTCGTGACGAGCACGCAGCGGCTCGGGTGATCAGCCTGCGCCTTCCGTCACCGCATCGCCTGACCCATGGCAAGCGCAATCCCATCGCGCAGTGGCTGGACCAGATGGGATTGTTCGGGCTGCGTAGCCACGAGAAGTTCGTTCCTGACTGGGTGTTCGCCCTGCCGAAGGAGCAAGTCTCGCTGTTCCTGCGCAATCTGTGGGCGACTGATGGCTCGGTGACGTTGAACAAGCAGCGCGGCGGCCGCATCTACTACGCCTCGACGAGTCGCCGCCTCATCGATGACGTCGCCAAGCTGTTGCTGCGGTTCAACGTCTTCACTCGCATCCGCAGGGTCCGCAAGGCTGGCTATCGCGACGGCTGGACCCTGGACATCACGGGTGCCGAGAACCAATTGCGGTTCCTCGAGGACATCGGCGCGCACGGTGACCGCTCCGCCAAGGTGGCCGCGCTCGCCGAGCGTCTGCGCGACGTACAGCCCAACACCAATCTCGACACCATTCCCACCCAGGTCTGGGATCGCGTACGCGACGTGCTCAGCACCTCCCGCCTCACCCAGCGGGAGTTTGCCGCGGCCCTGGGTACCAGTTCGAGTGTGAGCACGATGGCACGCGTTGCGCCGGGTCGACAGCGGATGCAGCGTATCGCGGAGGTCCTGGGCGACGTCGACCTCGAGGTGGCGGCGACCAACGATGTCTTCTGGGACTCGGTCGTCTCGGTCGAGCACGTCGGACAGCAGGAGGTGTACGACGCGACGGTCATGGGCGTCCACAACTTCGTGGCCAACGGAATCAACCTGCACAACAGCATCGAGCAGGACGCCGACATGGTGATCCTCTTGCACCGCGACGACGTGTACGAGAAGGAGTCAGCTCGCCCTGGCGAGGCTGATCTGATCGTGGCCAAGCACCGCAACGGCCCCACCCGCGACGTCGTCGTCGCCTTCCAGGGTCACTACTCGCGCTTCGTGGACATGGCCCAAGGCTGAGTCGCCGGGCGCGGTTCCGGTCAACTGTGCGGCCAGTCGGCGACAGCGCGGCCGATCGCCCGGCGGGTCCGCGCGGAAACCGACTCCACCAAGTCGACGGCAGGCTCGGGCATAGGGCGGGTGGAGCGGAGGAGCCGCCAGGTGCCGACCACGACACCGTCGACCAGGATCGCGGGCCGGAAGATGCCGTTACGACCCGGGACGAGCGCGTCGAGCATCGCGGGGCTCGCTACCAGGGAGCGGTCGGCGTAGCCGAGGATCCATTCGTCGAAGCCGGGGACCAGCGTCACCCCGCTCGGCTGGGGGCGGTCGGGCTCACCGGCCAACCATGCCGTCGTACCCTCCACGTCCACTTCCACCAGTTCCTCGACTGTGCCGGCCGCGCGCCGGAGAGTGGTCTTCGGGAGTTTGGTCCACCACGCCAGGTCGGTTTCCGTGACCGGCCCCCGGGAGGCGGCGAAGTCGCGCACGACGGCTGCCAGCGAGGCGGTTGCGGTGGCAGGATCCGCTGCCGCTGGTGTTGTCGCCGGGGTCAGGAACCGGGTCAGGAGTTGCTCCGACCCGGTGTCGTCGAACCGACCCCAGTGCGCAAGCCCGTCGACGCACAGGTGCACGAGCAAGTGATAGCCCCGCCCGGCACTCGTTTCGATCCCGGCTGCTTCCCAGAGCGTGAGGGCTTCGGCGCGACGAAGTGGTCGCTCGGAGAGCGCCTCTGCGAGCACGTCCCGTGCACGCAGGAGTACGGTGTCGTCGATGCCGAGTTCGGCGCGGCGCCTGGCTGCCGCGCGGTGCGTACGCTCCGCGGTGAAGTGCAGCAGCGTGGAGAGGTGCGCCGGCGTCGTCGCGAAGAGCGTTCCCCGCATCGGCCAGGACCGGACGAGCCGGCCGGCGTCGAAGGCAGCGCGTACGTCGGGGACAGTCGTCCCCGGCCGCGAGCGGATCGCGATCGCCCGGACCACGGCGTGCAGATCCTGCCCTTGCAGCGCTACTGCACGCTCCACCACGGCGGCCGGATCGAGGTTCGAGCCGCCCAGCAGGTGTGCCTGCCAACGCATCCGCCGCGCCTCGACAGCGGTGAGATGCAGCACGGCGCCAGTCGACCAGCGATCGAGGTCGCGCGTCAACGTCGAGCGATCATCAGTTATCCACAGCCGAGAAATCGACCCTGGCGGTGTCCCACCCGAACCGGTTGGATCGGCAGGCATGGGCGAAGGAGGCTATTACGATGACGGTTGTGACGACCGAGGTGCGTGGGTTCTTGCCGTATGGGCGGGAGTTGACGCGTGCGGACCTGGAGGCGGTGCCCGATGACGGGCATCGCTACGAGCTCGTCGACGGGGTTCTTGTCGTGACCCCGGCCCCGCGAACCCTTCATCAGCGGGCACTCCGAACGCTGTCTACTCACTGTCGTCAAGGCGTGTCCTGCCGAGTACGAAGTACTGTTCGCCCCTTTCGATGTGGTGCTGGCTGATAACACGGTGATCCAGCCGGATCTGTTGGTGGCGCGGCCCGAGGACTTCACCGAGGCCGATCTGCCGGTGGCGCCGTTGCTTGCGGTGGAGGTGCTGTCGCCTTCGACGCGGGGCATCGACCTGCTGCTGAAGAAGGATCGGCTGGAGCGGGCTGGCTGTGCGCACTATTGGGTGGTGGACCCGGATGAGCCTTCGGTGATCGCCTGGGACCTTGCCGACGGCGCCTACCGAGAGGTCGGACGCGCAGCGGGCACGGAGCTGTTCGAGGTCGCCTCGCCGTTCCCGGTGAGCTTCACTCCGGCGTCGCTCGTCAGTTGACCCGCACCCGACGAGTCGTCAGGGGGCTGCGCGGACGGCAGTGTTTGCTATTTGGAATGCTAAACTCGCCGGGTGAATGTCGATAAGGCGTTGCTTCCTGGCGAGGGTCCTGCCCAGGGACTCTCAGTGAGCCTCACTGCCGGGACGCTCCAGGCGATCCGGGATCGAGTCGGAGGCCGAGGCGTCTCGGCCTACCTGGAGGCGGCCGCGCTACGTCAGATCGAGCGGGACAACCTCGCTGAGGTCGTGGCGGCGTACGAGAAGGAGAACGGTCCGCTGGACGAGGCGGCCGTGGCGCGCAAGGTGGCGATCCTGACCGGTGACCGCGCGGCCGGCGCCGCGTGAGCAACGCCGTCGTTCTCGACAGCGAGGGACTCTCGCGTGCTGCGGATCGCGACGCGGATGTCATCGAGTGGATCGAGGCCGCCCGCCGCGCGGACCTTCCGGTCGTGGTCAGCGCCGCGACGATCGTGGAAGCCGCGAACCCCACGACGAAGAGAGCCGCCCTGGACTGGACCCTTTCGCGACTCAGCGTCGAGCCATTGACCAAGGGCCTGGCCAAGCGGTCGACGGCGCTGCTGCAAGAGGCCGGTCGCCACGGGCATGAGGCGGCACTGGACGCGATGGTCTGCGCGACCGCGCTCGCGATATCCGGCAGGGTCGTCATTCTCACGTCTGATCCGGATGACATCGGGGAGCTCACCAGCGCGCATCCACAGATCGTCGTCCAATCGCTCTGAGCGCCTTTAGCCAAAGCTCGACCGAGGTGGAAGATGCCGAAGAACAGGCAGTAGAGCGCGGAAATCGCCGAAAGCCGCCGGCAAACGCGGCTACTGCCTGTTCTTCGGTAGATGACCGAGGGCGCGCCGCCTGGGCAACAGGCAGGCCCAGGAGCGGGCGGACATGGCGCCCGACCAGAGTCCGGCTCCGTAGGCCGTGTCGTCGAGCCGGCGCCCGGTAGCGACGACCAGCGCATCTCGGAACGACACGGGCCGGTGCTCGTGGAGAGCGGTGAGGGTGTCGACGACGACGGCGCTGAGGATCGCCCGTCGGAGGAGTTTGCTGGTGGGAGCCGCAGCGAGGGCGAGCGGCCACCAGTGTCGCAGGAGCAGCGCTGCTTCCTGGCGCAGCGCCCAGAGCAGCCCGCTGGCCGCGACCCGCATCGCGATCGGCCTGGGTGCTGACGGGAGCGCCTGATGGATACGGCGGGTCCCGATCGCGAGCCCGACGACGGTGGCCGGGACAGCCCAGCGGGTCCGGGTGAGGAACGCGGCCGCGCAGGCAGCGTAGGCAGGCGTCAGGACTGCCGGAGCGACGTTGCCCTCGTGACGCGCGGCAAGCTGAGCGCTGCTGGTGCCGTAGACGTACGTGCGGCCCAGCCAGGCGCGGAGCGTGCCGCGGGTGTCGTGCTCGGCCTGCACTCCGGGGTCAAACCGGACGCTGTGACCTTGCCCGATCAGGCGCCAGACCAGGTCGACGTCTTCGCCGACACGGAGCGTGGGGTCGAAACCGTCTCCTCGCCAGGGTGACGTGGCCGGCCTGGGCCGAGCCTCAGGGGTTGTCCTGACTGGGCGAGGCTGTAGCGATCGCCGGGAGCCGCCGGTGCCGGGGCACGGTGATCGCAATCGAGAACCAGGTCGGCGGTCCGCGCGACGAGGCACGCGCTGGGGAGATAGGCGACGTTGCCGAAAGGGCGTACGGAGTGGCGGGGGTCATGCCGAGGTCCAGGGAGGAGGCGAGCTCGTCGTACCGCTCGAACCACCGCCGCCGGGCCGCTCGGCTCTTCCCGGACACCCGCGGCCCGACGAGTGCGACGGCCGGGTCGGTGAAGTGGCGGGTGAGGCCCAGGAGATCCTCGCCGGCGATGGTGACATCGGAGTCGACGAACGCGACCAGTCGGCGTGGTGACCCTGGCCAGCCGCGGCGTTCCTGGCTCCTCCCGGGCCGAGGTCCGAGCAGCGCCACCAGCTGAGCCGAGTGTCGGCTCCGCTACGGCGGCGACGGCGAGGGCATCCGCGGAAGGCGTCGTCGACCACGATGCACCGTAGCGGCCGGAGCGCAGCAAGGGTCCGGTCGAGCTGGTCGGCCCGGTCGCGAGCCGGGATCACCACGGTGAGGTCGCTGGGTGAGGCTCGGTCGAGGCCGTCCAGGTCCCGGATATCGCCGAGGTTGATGTCCAGGAGAGGCGGCGGGCGAGCTTCTGGGTGGCTGGGCCGGCGACGGTCAGGACTCCATTCGGCCAGGCAGTGTTCCCGGACGGCGCCGGTGATGCGTAAGGCGGTGAGCGGGCTGCCGCCGAGGAGCAATTGGCCGCGGAAATCTGCCCGATGCGACTCCGGACGTAGCCGGACGGTGAAGCCCGCGGGCAGTTCGCCGGCGAACGGTTGGCGCGCAGAGGTCATTGCCCGAAGCCGCCGTCGGCCCGGATCACCGACCCGTTGAGTGCGGCGCCTTCGGGCGAGCAGGCCAGCGCGATCGTGGCCGCGATCTCCGCGGGGTTCAGGAGACGTTGCAGGGATTGGTGGCTGGCCAGCTCTGCCGGGGTGGTGCCGTAGAGGTCGGCGGTCGCCTGCAGCATCGGGGTATTGGTGGACCCCGGCGACATGGCGACGGCGGTGACGCCGGTACCGGCGAGGTCGGCGGCGAGTCCGCGGACGATGCCGATGACCGCGTGCTTGCTGGCGGCGTACGCGGTGAGGTGGAACAGGCCACGCTCTCCAGAGGCCGACGCGACGGCGACGAACCGGCAGCCGGCCGGGTCTGGTCCGAGGAGGAAGTGGGGGATCGCGGCCGCGGCGGTGTTCCAGACGCCGTGGACGTTGACGTCGAGCAGTGTGTCGAGATGCTCGGCGGGAGTGTCCCACTGGGTTTGGCCGCCGACCATCACTCCGGCCGCGGCGACGGCGGCGTCGAGGCGGCCGAATCGGTCCAGCGTCTGGTTGACGGCGAGGTCGAGGGCCTCCCGGTCCCGGACGTCGGCCTCCAGGGCGAGTACGCGATCGCCGTGCCGCAGCGCCAGGGCGCGTAAGTCGGCGGGGGTGGCGAAGGGATAGCCCATCCCGGGCAGCACGTCGCCGCCGCGGCAGATGTCGAGGGCACAGACGTGGTAGCCGTCGGCGACGAGACGGTCGACAGTCGCGGCGCCGATGCCGCGGCCGGCGCCGGTGACCAGGGCGACCCGGCCCGGGTGACGGTCAGAGTCGTTGGAGGGCGCCATCGATGAGCTCCTGGAGGATCTGTCGTCCTTCGATTGCCGAGGCCCCGGTGGGGTCGCCGAGGACGCCGTTGGCCGAGACCACGCGGACACCACCTTCCCGCATGGCCGGCCACAGCTCGGCAAGGGGGGCGACGTTGCCCGGCTCGGCCCGGTCCAGGCGTACGCTCTCGGGCCGCAGGTGCAGCATGAGCGAGGTCTCCGTACGCCCGGCGTGCAGGTCGACGCCCTCGGTCGCGCACGCGACCCACGGACACGACGTGGCCTTCGTCGACCAGTTGGCCGACCGCGGTGGTCAGCGCCGCAGTATTCCCGCCGTGGCCGTTGACCAGCACGATACGACCGGCCCAGAGCGAGAGATGACCGCACCAGCTCGACCACGACGGTCACCAGGGCCGCGCTACCGATCGAGCTGGTCCCGGCGAATCCCTAGTGCTCCCCGCTGGCGGTGTAGGTCAGCGGCGGTGCCACGACGGCGCTAGGAAGACGCAGCGTGGCACCGGACAGCTCGAGCAAGAGGATCTGGAAGCGGGCCTGCTGGCCGCCGGACAGGGTCTCGAACGCCTGCTCGCCGGCGTGCGCGAGCTCGTAGCGGTCGAGGACGCGGGCCGCCTGCTCCCTGCCCATCCCCACGCGCCCGCGTCCGTCCGGCGTCGCGTCGCCGCGGTGGAGGATGTCGAGCAGGGTCCGACCGACCAGCTCGGGGTGCTCGTGGGTCTGGACGAACCATCCCGGACGCACCCGGGCGCCGAGCCGCGCCCTGCCGGTGTGCGGGACGGGCGCGACCGCGTCGAGCCCGCCGACCGGCTCATGCTCCAGGTCGGGCAGCGAGCCGCCGCGGGCGAGCAGGCGGAGGAAGTGGGACTTGCCGGAGCCGTTCGAGCCGAGCACGGCCACCCGGTCGCCGTACCAGAGCTCGAGGTCGAACGGCTTCATCAGTGCACTCGACCCACCGTCTCCGGTGGCGAGCCGGAGCTCCAGCTGCTCGCAGGTCACCGCGCGCTTGGCCGTCCGTCCGCCGGTCAGCCGGATCCGGACGTGCTGCTCGCGCGGCTGCTCGGTGGGAGGGCCGGCCTCCTCGAACTTGCGCAGCCGGGTCTGGGCGGCCTGGTACCGGCTGGCCATGCCGTCGTTGTAGGTCGCCTTCTGCTTCAACGTCGCCACGAGCGTGCGCAGCTTGTCGTGCTCCTCGTCCCAGCGCCGGCGGAGCTCGTCGAAGCGCTCGAACCGGTCGCGGCGGGCCTGGTGGTAGGACGCGAATCCGCCCGCGTGCGTCCACGCCCGGTTCCCGTCGGCGCCGAGCTCGATGGTGACGATCCGGTCGGCGGTCCTGGCCAGCAGTTCGCGGTCGTGCGAGACGAACATGATCGTCTTGGCCGACTCGGTGATCCGGTCCTCCAGCCAGGTCTTGCCGGGGACGTCGAGGTAGTTGTCGGGCTCGTCGAGCAGCAGCACCTCGTCCGGCCCGCGCAGCAGGTATTCCAACACCAGCCGTTTCTGCTCGCCGCCCGACAGCGTCCGTAGTTCACGGTACTTCGCGCGGTCATAGGGGACGCCGAGCGCGGCGATGGTGCACACGTCCCACGCGACCTCGGCGTCGTAGCCGCCGGCGTCGGTGAACTCCGCCAGCGCGTGCGCGTAGGCCAGCTGGGCGTCGAGGTCATCGGTCTCCATCAGGGCGCGTTCGCTGGCGTCGACCGCGGCCGCGGCGTTCCGGACGCGGGCGGGAGAGACCGACAGCAGCAGGTCGGCCACGGTGGGGTCACTCACCGGCGCCCGGTCGTCATCACCGCCCACGACCCCGCTGCCCACGAACTGGGGCATCACGCCGAGCCCGCCGGACCGGGTGACCGTGCCGGCCTTCGGTGTGGTCTCGCCGGTGATGATCCGCAGCAGGGTGGACTTGCCGGCCCCGTTCGCGCCGACCAGGGCCACCTTGCGACCGTCGCCGACCCGGAAGGACACGTCATCGAGCAGCACCCGTCCGTCCGGCAACTCGTACCGGACGCCGGACAGGTCGACGTGGCCCATCGTCGCTCCGGTCAGCCGATCCGCTCGAGCACGACCGGCGCCGGCTCGGGGGCGGACGCCGCGATGTCCACCGCGCCGTCGAGCGCGGCGACGGCCCGCTCGATCCGGTCCGGGGTATCGGTGTGCAGGGTGAACAGTGGCTGGCCCGCGCGGACGGCGTCCCCGACCCCGGCGTGCCAGGTGACGCCCGCCGCGGCCTGGACGGGGTCGCCCTGCTTCGCCCGTCCGGCGCCGAGCCGCCAGGCGGCCAGACCGACGGCCATCGCGTCCATCCGGGACAGGTAGCCGTCCGCGCCCGCGGTGATCACCTCGGTGTGCTTCGCCGCCGGCAGCGGGGCGTCCGGGTCGCCGCCCTGCGCGCGGATCATGGCCTTCCAGGTGTCCATGGCCCTGCCGGACGCGAGCGCGTCGGCCGGGTCGGCGTCGATGCCGGCGCAGGCCAGCATCTCGCGGGCAAGGGCGAGGGTGAGCTCGACGACGTCCGCAGGCCCGCCGCCGGCCAACACGTCGACCGACTCGGCGACCTCGAGGCCGTTGCCCGCGCTGCGACCGAGCGGAGTGTCCATGTTGGTGATGAGGGCGACCGTGTTCACCCCGGCGGCGGTGCCGATGCCGACCATCGTCTCTGCGAGGGCCTTCGAGTCGGCGTAGGTCTTCATGAACGCGCCCGCGCCGGTCTTCACGTCCAGCACGAGTGAAGCAGTGCCCTCGGCGATCTTCTTGCTCATGATGGACGCGGAGATCATCGGGATCGACTCGACGGTCGCGGTGACGTCGCGCAGCGCGTACAGCTTCTTGTCGGCGGGGGCCAGGCCGGAGCCGGCCGCGCAGATCACGGCGCCGACCGACTCGAGCTGGGACAGCATCTCCGCGTTCGACAGCGACGCCCGCCAGCCGGGGATCGCCTCCAGCTTGTCCAGCGTGCCTCCGGTGTGGCCGAGGCCGCGTCCGCTCAGCTGCGGGACGGCCGCGCCGCAGGCCGCGACGAGGGGGGCCAGCGGCAGCGTGATCTTGTCGCCGACGCCGCCGGTGGAGTGCTTGTCGACCGTCGGCCTCGACAGGCCGGAGAAGTCCATCCGCTCGCCGGTGGCGATCATGGCCTGCGTCCAGCGCGCGAGTTCTGCCCCGTCCAGACCCCGGAAGAAGATCGCCATCGCCATCGCCGACATCTGCTCGTCGGTGACCTCGCCGTCGGTGTAGGCCCGGATCAGCCAGTCGATGGCCGCCTCGCCCAGCCGGCCCCCGTCCCGCTTGGTGCGAATGAGTTCCACGGCGTCGAAGCTGCTCATGAGCGCACCATAGGGTAGGGGCATGGCTCGACGCATCTGGCTGCCCTATCCCGACCTCGACGCCGCGGAGGCCGCACTCGGCCCTCTCCCCGACGGCCTGGTGGCCGACTGCTTCCTCGCGGACGGGACGTGGCCGGACTCGATCGGCGAGGTGGAGTTCCTGGTGGCGCCCTACATGTTCCCGCCCACGAAGGTGATGGCGCGGGTGGGGGAGATGCCCTCGCTGAAGGTCGTGCAGCTGCTCAGCGCCGGCTTCGACAATTACCTGCCTTACCTGCCCGACGGCGTGCGGCTGTGCAACGCCGCCGGCGTCCACGACGCCAGCACGGCCGAGCTGGCCGTCGCGCTGGCGCTGGCGAACAACCGCCACCTCGACACCTACGCGCGCAACATGCCGAGCGGGACGTGGGGCAACGACTTCGCGACCTCGCTGGCCGACCGCCGCGTCCTGATCGTCGGCTACGGCCGGATCGGCGCGGCGATCGAGCAGCGGCTGGCCGGCTTCGAGGTGGCCTCCGTCACGCGGGTCGCCCGCAGGGCGCGCACTGGTGAGGTCGAGGTGCACCCGATCGAGGAACTGGACGCGCTGCTCGCCGAGGCCGACGTGGTGTTCCTGATCACCCCGCTCACCCCGCAGACCGAGCACCTGATCGGCCCTGTGCAGCTGGCCGCGCTCCCCGACGGCGCGCTGCTGGTGAACGTCGCCCGCGGAAGGGTGGTGGACACCGACGCGCTGGTCGCGGCAACCGCTTCCGGGCGGGTCCGGGCATCGCTCGACGTCACCGACCCCGAACCGCTGCCGCCGGACCACCCGCTGTGGACGACGCCGGGGGTCTTCATCAGTCCGCACGTGGGCGGTCAGAGCACCGCGTTCTACCCGCGGATGCAGAAGCTCGTCCGCGCGCAGCTGGCCCGGTTCGCCGCGGGCGAACCGCTGGAGAACGTGGTGGCAGGCTAACCTTCGCCCATGCGCGTAGCCAGATTCGTGGCCCAGGGCGACCCGACCTACGGCGTCGTCGAGTTGGCGGAGGACCAGGGTCCCCATCCCGAGACCGTCGCCGTGGTGTCGGGGGATCCGCTGGCCGGTCCGGTGCACTACACGGGGGAGAGGCTGGCGCTCGCCGACGTCCGGCTGGTCGCGCCGGTGATCCCGCGCAGCAAGATCGTCGGCATCGGCCGCAACTATGTCGAGCACGCCCGCGAACTGGGCAACGAGGCGCCCGCGTCGCCGCTGGCGTTCCTGAAGCCGAACACGTCGGTGGTCGGCCCGGACGAACCGATCGTCCGTCCGGCCGAGACCACGGACCTGCACTACGAGGGCGAACTCGCGGTGGTGATCGGCCGGATCTGCCGGCGGGTGCCCGTCGAGCGGGCGGGAGACGTCATCTTCGGCTACACCGTGGCCAACGACGTCACGTGCCGTGACCTGCAGAAGACGGACGGGCAGTGGACGCGGGCCAAGGGCTTCGACAGCTTCTGCCCGCTCGGGCCGTGGATCTCCACGCACATCGACCTCGAGGAGGCGGGCCGGCTGGACCTGCTCACCTCGCTCAACGACGAACCGGTGCAGGTGGGCAACACGTCCCTGATGGTGCACCCGATCGCCGAGTTGATTTCCTACGTCACCTCGTTCACGACGCTGCTGCCCGGGGACGTGATCCTCACCGGGACGCCGGCGGGAGTCGGGCCGATGGAGCCGGGCGACCGGGTGAGCGTGACGATCTCCGGGATCGGGACGCTGACGAACCCCGTCGTGGCCGAGGACGCCTGAGGTGTCGGCGCTGGGGGACCTGGTGCGGGCGCGCGTCCAGGGCTTCGTGAAGTACGAGCCGCAGCCGGGGGTGACCTACCCGGAGGTGTTGATCGTCGACGACCCGCTGCGGGCGCGCTGGCGCAGCGTGGCGCTCGGTGTGGGCGGGTCGATGCTCGGCCTGATCACCTACGTGGTGCTCGCGCCGTGGGTGATGTCCGGGGTTGTCGGGCTGTTCTGGCTGGCGGAGGGATCGCCGTCGACGTTCCTGGCCTGGGCCACGCAGGTGACGAACACGTTCTCCGAGCCGTCGGGGATGGTGGCGACGCAGCTGGGGTTGGCCACCCTGATCCCGATCAGCTTGGCGCTGGTGCTCTTCGTCCACCGGTTCCACCCGCGGTGGCTGCACTCCGTCCAGCCGGGTTTCCGGTGGCGGTACGGGTTCGTGACCCTCGCTGCGGCGTTGCTCGTGCTCGGTGCGGTGTGGGCGTTGTCGCGGATCGGCCAGCCGTGGGCGGTGCAGCCGGAGCCGGCGTTCTGGGGCTTCGTGGTCGCGATCCTGCTCACCTCGCCCCTGCAGGCCGCGGCGGAGGAGTACTTCTTCCGCGGTTACCTGTTGCAGGCGATCCACACGACGGCGCCGAACAGCCCGTGGTTCGGGGTGGTGGGGTCGGCGGCGATCTTCGCCCTGATGCACGGGACGCAGAACCTGCCTGCGTTCCTGTACCGGTTCGTGTTCGGCGTCCTGGCCGGCTGGCTGGTGGTGAAGACCGGCGGCCTGGAGGCGGGGATCGCCGCGCACGTGGCGAACAACGTGATCGCGTTCGGCTGGGCGGCGCTGTCGGGGACGATGGTGGCGACCAGGACGACCACGACGACGACCTGGCTGGAGCTCGCCGTCAGCCTGGCGGGGTTCGCGGCGTTCGCCGCGCTGGCGGTGGTCATCGCCGGCCGGATGAAGGTGGCGACGGCCACGCCGGGGGTTCGGTTTGTTGCGACGGACGAGGTCTAGTAAAGTCACCACTCGGCCCCCCGGGGCCGACTGTGGGGTATGGGGTAATTGGCAGCCCGCCGGATTCTGGTTCCGTCAGTCTAGGTTCGAGTCCTAGTACCCCAGCGCAGCGGATTCGCGGCAGCTGGAGAGCTCCTGTAAAGTTCGCTGGGTTGTGAGAGCAACAAAGTGCTGGCCCCGTTGTGTAGCGGCCTAGCACGCCGCCCTCTCAAGGCGGTAGCGCGGGTTCGAATCCCGTCGGGGCTACAAGGTGAAACCCCTTGTCAGAGTCAACTCTGGCAAGGGGTTTCGTTTTCGTTCTGGTCGAGGTCGGTCGCTGAACGCGGCGACCCGGTCCTTGTCGTACGGGGTTCTGGTCAGCAGCACCGGCGCCGGCCGGGTATCAGGCAGATACACGTCCGTGGCGAGCCGGACCCCGTCGCGCATCGGTACCATCACACCGGTCTGCACCCCGAACGTCGCCATCTGCGTGATCCTCTCCGGCTGCGATCTGTGTTCCTGCCGCGGACGAGAGCGCCCGCGTCCGCTCAGGGCACGAGCAGCGCCTTGATGGCCCGCCGCTGATCCATCGCCCGGTAGGCCTCGGCGGCCTGGTCGAGGGGCAGGGTGAGGTCGAAGACCCGGCCGGGGTTGATCTGCCGGGTGTAGATCCGCTCGATGAGGTCCGGGAGGTACGCCCGGACCGGCGCCGGGCCGCCGTGCAGGTGCACGTGGCTGAAGAACAGCTCGATGCCGTCGAAGGTGACGCCATGGGGGACGCCGACGTACCCGAGATGACCGCCCCGCCGGGTTGTCTTCATCGCTTGCTGCATCGACTCGGCGGTGCCCACACACTCCAGCACCGAATGGGCGCCGTACCCGTCGGTGAGGTCCAGGATCCTGGCCACTCCGTCCTCGCCCCGCTCGGCGACGACGTCGGTCGCGCCGAACTCGACGGCGAGCCGCTGCCGGTCCTCGTGGCGGCTCATCGCGATGACCCGCTCCGCACCGAGTTGCTTGGCCGCCAGCACGCCGAGCAGCCCGACCGCCCCGTCTCCCACGACGGCGACGGTCTTGCCGGGTCCGACAGCCGCGGCGGTCGCTGCGAACCAGCCGGTGCCGAGCACGTCCGAGGCGGCCAGCAACGACGGCACCAGGTCGGCGTCCGGCAGACCGGGGGTGGCGACCAGGGTGCCGTCCGCGAGCGGCACCCGGAGCAGTTCGGCCTGGGCTCCGCCGGGGCAGGCGGATGCGCGGTGGAGGCAGCCGGAGTGGTAACCGGCCCGGCAGAATCTCGCACGTGCCCTCGGAGGCGAAGAACGACCCGACCACGAAGTCGCCGGGCTTGACCGAAGTGACAGCAGAGCCGATCTCCTCGACCACTCCGCAGTATTCGTGGCCCATCGGCACGGGCCAGTCGGGGGACTCGAACCCCCGGTAGGACCACAGGTCCGAGCCGCACACACAGGTCGCCGTGAGCCGCAGCACTGCGTCGGTGGGCAGCTCGATTCGCGCGTCCTCGCGGGCCTCGACCCGGACGTCCCCGGGCCCGTACATCAACACACCTCGCACGATGAACTCTCCTTCTGATTGGCCGTCCGGGCTGCTGCCGGACGGGACTTCTCGGTGCGCACGAAAGCGGGCGGCAGGCCGAGCCGTCGCGCGGTGTACCAGCTCAGGTTGAACACGCCGAGGACGCCGTTGGTGACCGCCGCGATGATCGTTCCCGGGTCGCGGACGAGGATCGCCCAGGTGAGCCACAGGGCCTGGTTGGCGACGGCGAGGATGAGGAACAGCACCGAGACGCCCTGGACGTGGGGCGCCCGGACGAGTTCGACGCTCTGGCCGATGTTGGAGATGACGGCCGGGATGATCGCGATGACCCCGTAGGCGGCCGATCCCCACCAGATGTCGACGGCGACCATGACCGCGGCGAACGCGATGCCGGGCAGCAGGACCGGGAGCAGCCTTCGCTGGAGGGCGCGCGCCAGCAGGATCAGGATCGGGACGGTCGCGGCGAGCGAGAGGACGCTGGTGATCCACTGGGGTGGCTGGCCGATGCGAAGTCCGTGGACGGTCCAGCCCAGGTTGACCGCGAGCATCGCCTGCCATGCGATCACCGACAGGCCGTCGACGTTGCGGGTGCGGAGCAGTCGGACCAGCTGGGGCAGCCCCAGCAGCACGCCGGTGACGGTGCCGGCCCAGCCGAACAGATCAGCCAGGTTCACGGTTGCTCCTTCCTCGCGGTACGGCGACCGATGTGGTGGGTCGCGGGTGTCACAAGCTGAGTTCGTGTCGTCCGGCGGGCAGTGCCGCTTCGACTCCCGACAGCGCCACGAACGTGACCGGGACCGGGCTGTCGACCGCCACGTGGCTGTCCCGGACGTCGACGCGGACGTAGCCGTGGGGTGTGGGGACGGTGCCGCTGAGCCAGTCGAGCGATCCGGGCCGGGGCGCGACCCGTGCGGTTGTGTAGCCGGGTGCGTCGGGGGTGACGCCCAGGATGTAGCTGACGAGGTCCTTGGTGGGGGTCGCGGACCAGCCGTGGACGGGGGTGCCCCAGCCCCAGCACTCGCCGAAGGTGTCGAACCCGTCGTGGAGGAAGACGCTCCAGGCGCGGACCAGATCGATCAGCCGCTCGGCCCGGCCGGCAGCGGCCACGGCGTCGTGGACGAGGTAGCTGAAGAACGGTTCGGCGCGGACGATCTCGTTCTCGGCGTCCCAGTCGATCCGATAGATGCCGACGGACTGCTCACGCATCTTGTCCATGTCGTAGCCGCCGTCCGCCCCACCGATCCACGAACGGATCACCAGCCGGGCCGGGTCGGTGATCACGTCGATGACAGACGCCCACCGCTCCCTCGGTGCCAGGCCGGAGACGATCGCGACCGCTCCAGCGGCCTGCGACATCGCCGGCTGGGGCACACCGTCGACAATGTGGTCGAGGTAGCTGCCCCGACCGGCGTCCCAGAACGACTCGTAACCGACCCGGGCCTGCTCCCACAATCCCCGCGCCCACGCGGCCGCGCCTCCGTTGCCGAGCCACTCGGAAATCTCGGCGAACTCCGCCAGCCCACGCGCCCACAGCCCTGTAATCAGAGACGACCGGCCGGACGGGAACACGCTCGACCAGTCGATCAGGTTCCACTCCGGCACATCCGACAGCGTCCCGTGCTCGTCGACGAACGGGAGATACCAGCGCAGCACCCGCTCGGCCACGGGCAGCAGTTCGAGGACCTCATCGCGGTCGCCGGTGTAGCGGTACAGGTTCCACACACCGTGGATCCAGTGCAGCGCCCAGTCAGGGATCGTGAACGCTCCGCCGTACTCCATCTCGCCGACCACACTCATCGGCAGCATGCCGTCCGGACGCGGCGAGGCGCCGAGCCGGACATAGTTGCGGGCCAACCGCCAGTCGGCGTTCGCGACCAGGTGGACGAGCTGGTGCACCACCCCGTCACCCACCCAGGCCCGCTGCTCGCGCGTCGGGCAGTCGGTGAACGAGTCGAACGAGTTCAACTCGACGGTCCGGATCCCAGCCCGGTACAAGGCGTTCAACTCCGGATCGCTGGACTCGAAAGCGGCCTCACCGGTGAACGGGTAGTGGTACTCGGCGACCGCCACCTCACGGATCACGACCGGGTCGGTGCCCGGTGGCACCAGCAGGAACAGCTGCCGCAGGCCGTTGACCTCCAGCGCCCGGTACCGGTCGGCGCTGCCCCGGGTCGTGTAGCTGGCACCGGTCCGCGGGGCGGAGTCGATCGGGCCGTTCGCGTAGTCGTAGGCGGCCAGCTCCTGGTAGAACAGGTCCAGCCGCACCCCGGCCGGCGCGTCGACCTCCACCTCGACGTGACCGGCGACGATCCGTCCGAAGTCGAAGGTCAGGATCGTGGCGTTCTCGGCGTCCGGCGTCACCTCGAGCGGCAGCGCAACAGGGGTGCCGTTGCCGCCGCCGGACAGCTGGGCGATCAGCCGACGCGCCGGGTGATCAGGCAGGTCCGGAAGCGACTTCGAGAGTTCGACGATCGCGGTGGCGGGGGCCACACGCTCGCCGCCCAACTCTCCGATCCCTCGCGGCAGCAGCGCGCCGAACGGGTCCAGCGGCGGCCGCGACTCGGCCAGCCCTCCGGTGTGCGTCGCCTTCAACACGGTCGCCTGCGGCCAGGAGGCGTCGTCGAAACCCGTCGTCACCCAGGCCGGGTCCAGTTCGCGGGCGTCCAGCACCTCGACCGGGACGCCCTCCATCGTGACCCCGCCACCCACCAGCCGCCACGCGGTGGAGCGGATGGCCCGCCACTGATCGTCGCTGGTCAGCCAGTCCTCACCGATCCTGGCTTCCAACACGAGCTGGGCGTCGCGTCCCAGCAGCCCGCTGGAGACGGCGGGCTGCCAGAACGAGTTCGCCTGCCCGTAGTAGGTGACCAGCACCGCCACCGCGTTCACACCGGGACGCAGATAGCCGGCGATGTCGTACTCGTCGTACCGCAGACGCCGCGGCTGAGACCTGATGGGTCCCCGTCCCACCTCGACGCCGTTGATCCACAACACGTAGCGCGATTCCGCGGTCAGTCGCAGCGGAACGACGCCCGGCACGTCATCGAGCGTCACAGTGCGGCGGAACTGCACCCGTGAGAATCCCGCGTGCCCCAGATCGGACCCGACGCTGGTCGGCTCAAGGTCGAACTCGGGCGCGTCCGGGGCGATCCAGCTGCCGTGCCAACGCACTCCCGGGAAGGTCGCAGACCCACTCATCAAACGCTCTCCTCACTCAACAGCGGTCGACAGCCTCATCGTTGAGGGCGCGTGATCGGTGGTCAACGGCTTTGGGGTCCTCTGCCAGGGCACCCCAGCACGGCGACGGAGTCGATCGCATCATCCGGCCGGCCGGATCGTGACCCGGCCGCTCGCCGCAGCGACGCCGTCCAGACCTTCGGTCACCACGCCGAGCCGCACCACGCCCGGCGAGGCGACCCCACTGGTGTGGTCATCGTGGAACACGGCGATCGCCTCCGCCTCGGGCGAATAGGCGATCTCACCGAGCACGAACCGGGTCGACAGGGTCTGCCCTGAGACCTCAGGACCGGCAGGCAGCGCGCCGACCAGGGCAAGCCCGAAGCGGTCATCCACCTCGACGGTCACCGGCAAACTCCCGGCGAACGCACGGCCGGCCGGGCTGTCGTCCAGGACAGCCGAGGCAACCCGGCCACCCCGCACGACCTCCACCGGAATCCCTGCCGCTCCTACCGTCCCCGACGGCTGATAGGACGGCGCCGGCGCGGGCGTACTGCAGCCGGCCAGCACCAGGAGAACGGCCACGAGACTGATCCAGGTGGTGATCTTGTTCATGCCCACCATGGCAGCGCGACGGCCGTACCCGCAGGAAGTCTCTGCCGTGGGGTGTACCGGCAGAACATCCCATCCCTCACCGTGCCCGCCCTACCGTTGAGGGGTGGACAACAACCGAGCAGAGGTACGCGACTTCCTCATCACCCGCCGCGCCCGGATCACCCCCGAACAGGCCGGCCTGCACCCACACGGCACCCGCAGGGTCGCCGGGCTGCGCCGCGGCGAGGTCGCCGACCTCGCCGGCGTCAGCGTCGAGTACTACTCGAAACTCGAACGCGGCGATCTCGCCGGGGTGTCCTCCGCCGTGCTCGACGCGATCGCCGCAGCGCTCCAACTCGAGGATGCCGAGCGCGAACACCTCTTCGACCTCGCCCGAGCCGCCACTGGCACCAGCCTGCTGACCACCCGGGCCCGGCGCCGGCCCTCCCGCCCCTGGCAGCCCACCCCGGCGTTGCAGTGGACTCTGGACGCTATCCGCGACGCTCCCGCAGCCGTCGGCAACCAGCGCGGCGACCTGCTCGCCGCGAACCACCTCGGAAGGGCCCTCTACTCCGAGCTGTACAACGACCCGACAGGACGGCCGAACTTCTCCCGGTTCACCTTCCTCGACCCCGCCGCCCGCCGGTTCTACGCAGACTGGGACTACTTCGCCGACATCACCGTCGCGATGCTCCGCACCGAAGCCGGACGCAACCCCCACGACTCCGAACTCCACGAACTCGTCGGAGAACTCTCCACCCGCAGCGAGGAGTTCCGCAGTCGGTGGAGCGCCCACGACGTCCGCATCCACACCACCGGCACCAAGCACTACCACCACCCGGTGGTCGGCGACCTGCAACTGGCCTACCAGACCCTCGACCTCGCCGGAGAACCCGGCATCGCCATGACCGTCTACACCGCAGAACCCGGCTCACCCACCCACCAGGCCCTTCAACTCCTCGCCAGCTGGGCAGCAACCACAGCACCCGCACCGACGGACACCTCTCCGGCCACAAGGGTCGACCCGACGGCGGGCCAGTCGCTCCAGCTGGATTGAGCACATTCTGGACACAGTTCGCGAACCATGGTGGGTGTTGAGGAGGTTGTGGGGGCGCGGGCTTCGCGCTCAGCGGAGCGTTCAGAACGCTCCCAAACAGGCGCGCGAGGGCCGGGTTGAACTCTCAAGGCGGTAGCGCGGGTTCGAATCCCGTCGGGGCTACTGAAACCCCTTGTCAAACACGGTTTTGGCAAGGGGCTTTCGGCTGTCTGGGCATCTGCCCTCGCAAGTGGGGGCGATCCCGCTCTCTCGGCGTAATGCCTTGTCAGGGGCGCTATTGCCGGCCATCAGGAGCGATGTGTCAGACAGGACCCATGTCACACTGGTGACACAGTTCCTGGCCGCTTCGGGCCTGAGGTTCGGTGGGCCCTGCTCGAAGACGAGGCCGCTCCGACGACCCCGCGCCAGGCGGAGCAAACCTCGCTGTCGGCACACCTATTCCGTATTACACTTTTGGGCGTGGATGAGACGATCAACGGGGTCCCGGTGACCGAGGACCAGATCCAGGCCTGGGCTGATGAAGCCGAAGCCGGATACGAGGTCGAGCAGCTCCGCCGGCGGGGCCGCAAGCCGATCGGCAACGGCCCGGCCCAGGTCGTCCCGGTCCGACTCGACGACACCACGCTCGCCGCGGTGGATGAACGCGCCCAACGAGACCACGTCACACGCTCGGAAGCCATTCGCGCCGCCATCCGCGCCTACGTCGCGTGAAGGTCCACCCTTCCGCGCTCAAGCACGGCGTCCCAGCCGAGGACGCCATCCACGCCGCCACCCACTGGGCCTACGCCAGCGAACCTGATCAGGACAGCCCCGCTCGCCAACTGCGTCTGGGGTTCGACACCGCCGGCAGGCTGCTGGAGATCATCGTGCTCCGCTTCGATAGTGGCAACGAGGTGATCATCCATGCAATGAAGGCACGCAACACCTACCTGAGCCTCCTGGACTGACCTGACTCCACACCCGCACCGGAACCCCACAGTCACGCGCCCAGAGAGCTCGGCGAGACCGCCTGTGCGGAGCATTCACAGACATAGGTCGGATCACCGACGCTCACATCGCCCCGCTACGGTCCTGGGCTCCTCCTATCCACTTCGCGCGAGCGCGGAGCGGCAGATCAATGTGTTCTGCGGGCTCAGGCGTTCGGAGCGAGCAGGCTCTACCTGCCCAGCCGCTCGGCCAACGCACGGGGGCTGACGCCAGAGGCGTTGCAGATGTCAGGGTCGGCTCCCACCGCCAGGAGGATCGAGACCGTCTCGTCCTCTCCCCGAGAGTTGAAGATCGCTCGCCAAAGAGGCGTGTCGCCGTAGCCATCTTGGGGATCAACCTCAGCCCCCGCCTGCAAGAGTGCGCGCGCAGCAGAGCCGTGAATCTGCAGCAGAGCCGTGAATCTGCTGTGCAGCGAAGTGCAAGGGCGTGAAGCCGGCCTTGTCCCTCGCATCGACCGGATCGCCCGCCTGAACTCGCTCGGCGATGCCGGCGAGGTCGCCTTCGGCGGCTCGGTAGTGCAACTCAAGACGGTTCATTCGATCCGTGACGGCATTCTGCCCACAAGGTCTGGCGTGCGGGCGAGAATCCGCCGGTGACAGGTTCAATCGCTCGACCCGCGGCAGAGTCGTTCGTTCGCCGGACGCTGCGAGTTCGTCCACCAAACACAGTGCAGAGACTCACACTCAAGCCGGAGTCGGCGTCCGACAAGGCCCGGACGGATCGCTGCGGCGGCAGACGTGCCATCCCAAGAGAACGCACATCGGCACGAGAGAGTGACAGCGCGGTCGGGAATCCCGCGCCTGCCTGCCGGGCCATCGGCTCATGCCTGTTGCCGGTGGGGATCGTGTTGCCGCCCTACGCTGGCGGCATGCGGACGGTGTTTGCGCTTCTCGTCGCCACGCTGGCCCTTGCCCTCGGGGGCTGCAGCTCGCCGGGGGATGTGAGCCGCGCCGCGGTCACCCTCGGGGACTCGGCAGTCTTCAGCCGGGCAGACCTCCAGGCAGCCGCGGACGCCGTCCTTGTCCAGTTCCGGGAGTTCGAGGGATGCACTCTCCAGCGGCTCGTCTACGACGAGAACTTCTCCACACGGCAGATTGCTCTGGCCAGCCAGCCGCGACCTCACGAGGACGTGGTCGTCTTCACCTCCCAGTTCCGGGTCGGCCCGAACGGCCAGCGCAGCGGACTGAATCCTGACTCGACCTATGGCGCCTGGACCTGGACTGTGACACGCGCAGACGCGTCGGCGACGTGGACGGTCACCAGTTGGGGCGCCGGCTGACGCCAGCACCGGCCCCGTGGCAGCTGCGGATCACACTCTTCTGGCAGCAAGTGATCCGACCTTCCCCACGAGGCCGCGCATCCAGTAAAGGCCAAACCCAGGGCGCTGCGCCGGATGGCCGACTCCCAGAGTGGGGATCAGGTGCGACGCCACCCCTGGGGGCGAGTCCCCACCCTGACCGCGAGATTCCGGCGGGTCAATGGGTGCGGTAGATGTCGGCCCTGTGGTCGATGGCCAGGATCGTGACCACGTCAGTGATCCGGCAGATGACGCGGAAGTCTCCTCGTCGAGTGCTGTGCATGCCTTCGAGCTCGCGACGCAGCGGCATCCCAACCCGGTGCGGATTCTCGGCCAGGCTGCCGTAGATGAACGCCACCGCTGCGGCGGCGACCTTCTCCGGAAGCCGTGCCAGCGCTCGTTTCGCCGTCGGAGTCCAGGCGATCGGGAACTGCTCCTGGCTCATGCGGTGAGGGTGCGCAGGATCTCGTCTTTGGTCAGGACCTCGGCTTCTCCCGCGGTGAGTTCGGTGAGGCTGGCCCGGATCTGGCGCATCAGCTGGGGGCGGCCTGCGATGTCCAGGGTTTCCTCCAGCGAGGCCAAGTCGTCCACGCTGACCACCACCGCAGCGGGCCGGCCGTGCTTGGTGATCACGACCCGTTCGTGCTCGCGCTCGACCTGGTCCACGACCTCCGAGAGGTGGTCCTTCACGTCCTTCAGCGCCCTGGAGCCTTCAACCGGCATGGCCACAAGTGTAGCTACATCGCCAGGCGCTGCAACGTCCTGATCTGCGGCCTTGCCTGCGATCGCTCGACCTCGATCGATGACACCCCGGGGCTTGGAGCTGGACCGGGAGCGGCCGCGGGGTTGCACACATTTCGGACACAGTTTGCGCGCGACGGTGGTCGTTGGGGACGTTGTGGAGGCTGGGACTCGCGCTCGGCGGAGCGTCGTGAACACTCTGAAAGGTGCGCCAGCCAAGGCAGTCCTCGTCGCTCAGGCCTCGGCGTGGAGAACCTTCTCAAGCGGCCGTCCCTTTGCCAGTTCGTCGACGATCTTGTCGAGGATGCGGACGCGGCGCATGAGCGGGTCGGTGATGTCAGCGATGCGCACCCCGCAGACAACTCCGGTGATCATGGCCGCGTCGGGGTGCAGGTCGGCCGCGTCGAAGAAGTCCCGAACCGTCGTCCCGGCGGCGAGGTGTCCCTTGAGGTCGGTCTCCTCGAACCCGGTGAGCCAACAGATCGCCGTGTCGAGTTCGCCGCGGGTGCGTCCCTTCCGCTCGACCTTCGCCACATAGCTGGGGTACAAGGCCGCGAACGACATCTGCTTGACGCGCTCGGCGTTCGCCCGCTGGCGAGGCGTCTCTTCCATGGCCACGGCTCCAGTCTCAACTCGGCGAGGGGCCCCTGGCAACAGCGCCCGGGTTCGGGTCAGGGCCGACAGAGACGGACGGTTCCGGTTGTCCAAGGACACGAGCCGAAGGAGTCGTCGATGGTTACCCACCTGGATCGCCCGCCCGGACACAGCACCACTGCGGCCGACAATCTGGCTGACCTGGCGTCCGAACTCCAGGCGTCGGTGGTGGGGGCGTCGAGGGCGGTCGCCACCATGACCGAAGCAAACGCGACGGCCCGGCGGTTCGAGGTCGTCGCAGAGGCGATCGACGCCGCCGCCCTGCGCTACTGGCGGGACCTGCGCTCCTACGACGCGATCGCCACCATCCGGGCGGCCGCCTGCCGAGGCGCTGCCGATATGCGTGCCTGGCAGGTCGCTGTCGAGCAGTCGGAGCGGCGCTGCGAAGCACCCGTCATCGGCACGGTCGACGCGGCCCGCGCGGTGTGGCGGGAGCTCTCGCCGAGGCGCCCGGGTCTTTAGCCCGTTCGCTCGTGGCGCGGTCACGTCCTCGCTGACGGACGTTCCGTGCCGGTTGGCGTCCTCGTCCGCCTCCAGACGGGCTCCGGATCACAGGCGGGCCTTGCCCATGAGCCGCAACATCTTGCTCATGCCCGGCAGGATCTCGTAGCGGCGTTTCCGCATGCCGGAGATCATGATCGAGACGACATCGGCGACCGGCATCTTCGGGATGCGGTCCACCTCCCGGTTGTCGGCCTCCGAGCCGCTGAACATCGGCTTCGTCGTCCGCGGTGGCGCCAGTTCGTAGACCTCGACCGACCTGCCCCGCAACTGCCGGCGGAGCGTCTGCGTGCAGGAGTGCAGGCCCAGCTTCGACGCGCTGTAGACCGGCGCCTTGTCGAACGCGAAGTACGCGATGCCAGACGTGACATTGACGATCGCCGACGCCGACTGCCGCAGGAGGTGCGGCAGGAACACCTGCGTCACCAGAATCGGCCCCGCCAGGTTGACCGCGACCTCGTCGGCGACGCCCTCCGCAGGCGCCTCCGGGAAGGAGATGTTCTGCATCAGGCCGGCGTTGTTGATCAGCACGTTCAGCCCAGGGAAGTCCGCCACCACCCGGTCGCGAAGGGACTGGACGGACGCCAGCTCCGTCACGTCCACCCGGTAGGCCCGCAACCGCGGGTGCGAGTCCCGCACCCGCTGAAGCCTCGCCTCGTCGCGTCCGGTGACGATGACGGTGTTTCCCTCGGCGGACAGCTGCTCGGCCATCTCCAGGCCGATCCCGGACGTCCCGCCGGTGATGAGTACCGTGTCGTGTTTCAGGTCCACGACTCCAGCGTGCCGCGGGCGCGGCCGTCCAGCCAGTGCCCCGCTGTTCCCAGGACCCACCGGCAGCGGCCGGGGTCGGGCTCCGATGTGCCGAGATGGAGGCTGCCCGGGACGTGGCGGGGCGGCTACGGTGACGGCATGTCCGCGCCCCTGCCTTCGCGGTTCCGGCTGGTGCCGATGCGGCCGCGTGATCCGGACGAACCGGGACGGAGCGCGTCCACCCTGGAGTTGTTCTTCGACCTCGTCTTCGTCGTCGCGGTTGGCGTCGCGTCGGCCCAACTGCACCACCAGCTCAGCGAGGCCCACATCGCCAACGGCCTGGTGAACTACCTGATCGTGTTCTTCGGGATCTGGTGGGCCTGGATGAACTTCACCTGGTTCGCGACCTCCTTCGACACCGACGACTGGCTCTACCGCGTGCTCACCATCATCCAGATGGGCGGCGTGCTCGTGCTGGCCTCCGGCATCCAGCCCGCGTTCGAGGAGCAGGACTACTCGGTGCTGGTCTTCGCCTACGTGGTGATGCGGCTCGCCATGGTCGCCCAGTGGCTGCGTGCCTCGAGGTCGCCCGGCGCTGTCCATCGCGCCGCCCTGCTCTATGCCGGCGGGATCATGGTGGTGCAGGCCCTGTGGCTGGCCGCACTGCTCCTGCCCGGCGGGTTGTTCCTCGTCGCCCTCGTGATCCTCGTGCTGGCCGAACTCGCCGTCCCGATCGTGGCTGAACGCACCGGGAGCACCCCCTGGCACCCGCACCACGTCACCGAGCGCTACGGGCTGTTCACCCTGATCGTGCTCGGCGAGAGCCTGCTGGCCTCGGCCAACGCGATCATCGAGGCCGCCCACGACGACGAGGCCATCGGGCCCCTGATCGGGCTGGCCGGCCTCGCACTCCTCATCACCGCAGCGCTGTGGTGGATCTACTTCTGGCCACCCCACCACACCGCGATCAGCGGCTTCGCCAGCTCGCTGGCCTACGGCTACGGCCACTACGTCATCTTCGCCGCCGCCGCAGCACTCTCGGCCGGCATCGAGGTCCAGATCGATGTCCTCACCCACCACAGCGAGCTCAGCAGCACAGCGGCGGCGTTCGCCACCACGACTCCGATTGCCGTGTTCATCTTCGGAGTCTGGCTGCTCGCCATCCGCCGCCACGCCGACCGCTGGGTGAACACCGTCGTCCCCGGGGGCGCGTTCCTCGTCCTCATCGACCCGGTCCTTCCCGTGCCGATCGCGCTGACCGCGGTCATCCTGGTCACCGTGGTCGCCGTCCTGGTCTGGCGACAACCGCTGGCCGGAGAGCGGGTGGGAGGGAAGGGCCTCAGTCCAGAGCGGTGAGGAGCTCGTCGAGCTCGCGCGCATGCCGCAACAGGATGATCGCCGGTCCGTCCGCCCGGGCGGCCCAGCCGCGCATGGTCGCCCGTTTGCGAGTGAAGCTGCGGAAGTGCCACGCGATGATCGAGTCCCGGGAGAACGCCTGCCTCAGGGTCTCCACGTTGCCGTTGCAGATCGGCTGGCGGTCGACCAGGCGGGTCACCGTGCGCCGCAGCAACCGGTGCAGGCTGAGCCACCGCGGGTAATCCAGCCCGATGACCACCTCCGCGCGCGGTTCGACGAGGTCGCGGAAGCTCCCGTAGGCGGTGTCGAACACCCATTCCGGTTCGGACGCCGCCGCCGCGACCAGCGCCCGCATCTCCTCGACCGGTCGCTGCACCCAGTTCCCCAGCCAGCCGAACTCCTCGTCGACCAGGTGCACGGGCAACCCACGACGGGCGCCGAGAGCCAGTGCGGCCGTCGACTTCCCCGACCCGGTGACCCCGTACAGCAGGACGCGCTGCGCACGCCGGACATCGGCCATCGTCGCGAGGGGCATACGCGTGACCGTACCCGGCCGGACGGGTCTGCGCCGCCGTGAGCTGCACGACCAAGGCCGGCGGCCGAGCCCCTGCCCTGGAGCGCGTGTCAGATGGCGGTCGTTATGGGGCGTCTGGAACAGGTGTCGCCGGGCCCGTGTCAGTCCACGGTCGCTACGGGCCGTCCCAGACCCCTGAGAACGACCATCAACTGGCACGCGTTCACGACGGCCACCCCGGCTCCGCCCGTAACCGCCGCGGACTGACACGGAGTCGTCCCGGCCGGGTCAAGGGTCGAGCCGACCTCGCGCGGCGGCCGCGCACCACCGACCGTGGACGGAGCGGTTCAGCGCTCGGCCGGCCGCTCCGCGGTCTCCCCGAGGGGGCTGGGCAGGCAGAGGTCCGGGCGTGCGGCGTGGAGCACGCTCTCGCAGATGGCTCGGAGTTCGGCGGCCCGGGTGGGGGACAGTCCGTCGAAGACCAGCCTCTGGACCTCCTCGACGTGGCCGGGCGCCGTCGCGACCACCTTGTCCCACCCCTCAGCGGTAAGGGTGGCGATGGTCGCCCGACCGTCCGCGGGATCCGGGGCCCGCCGCAGCCAGCCGTGGCCCTCGAGCCGTGCCGCGATCCGGGAGAGGTGGGACGCCCGGACGTTCGCGAGCGCGGCGATGTCGCTCATCCTGGCGCTGCGGGAGGGCTGCATCGACAGCCAGGACAGCACCGAGTACTCGACCAGGCTGACGCCGGCGTCGCGGGCGAGCTGCTCCTCCAGCGCCGCCGGCAGCCACACCATCGTGGAGGCCAGCGCGATCCAGGCCCCGGTCTGGTCCGGGGTCAGCCAGCGTGGGGTCGCGGACTCGCTCATGACCTGGATATTAGTTGACGCGGGAAGTACTTTCCAAGATACTTTCCGCAGCAAGCAATCTGCCCACCAGCCACCCGGGAGAAGTCGTCGTGAACATCGTCCTCTGGATCCTCCAGTCCGTCCTGGCCCTGGTCTTCCTCGCCGCCGGCGCCTTGAAGGTCAGCCAGCCCAGGGAGAAGCTCCAGCAGGCCATGGGCTGGGTCGCAGACTTCTCCACCCCGATGGTGCGGTTCATCGGCAGCGTCGAGATCCTCGCCGCACTGGGTCTGGTGCTCCCCGCTGCGACGGGCATCCTGCCGATCCTCACCCCGCTGGCCGCGACCGGCCTGGTGATCGTGATGATCGGGGCGGCCGTCACTCACGCCCGCCGCAAGGAGCCGCAGATGATCGCGGCCAACGCTGTCCTGCTGGTGCTGGCCGCCGTGGTCGCCTGGGCCCGCTTCGGGCCGTACGCGTTCTGACGGATCCACCTCGGGCGTCGCCCCGTGGCCGGAACTGCCCGGCCGGCAGTCGTCCGCAGCCACCCCGGCCTCGGAGAATTACTTCCGGTCGCGTGCCCCGTCCGTGGTGATGCCGGGGACGATGAGGTCGAGCCAGCGGGGGATCTGTTCGGGGTGCTCTGACGGCGCGGTGGTCATCAGCAGGTAGATGTCCTCGACGCCGATGTGTGGACGGACGTCACCGTCGCGCTGCGCGGCGGCCAGGAGCGCGCCGACGGCCGCTGCAGCCCTGGCCTCGTCCGTCTGGTCGCCGTGCCCGGGGACGCCGAGGCCCGCGGCCGCCGCCTTGACGGCGTGGCTGTGCGCGGTGGCGTCGGCGACACGATGGAGGAAGCCGACGACCTCGTCGACGGGACGCGCGCCGCCCTCGGTGCGTGCGAGGGACGCTTCGGCGTCGTCGGCGATCTGGGCGATGTCCACGGCGATCACGGCGCTGAGGAGGTCGGCCTTGGTCGGGAAGTGCCGGTAGAGCGTGCCGACCGCGACGCCGGCAGCTGTGGCGATCTCGTCCATGCCCACGTCGGGACCGTTCGCGGTGATCTGTTCCGAGGCGGCGTCGAGGATCCGTCGCCGGTTGCGGAGCGCGTCGGCGCGCTGGGGCCGGGCGGCGGGCATGGGATCCTCCGGAGGCAGGGAGAGCGGGCGCTCTTGTCTTAAAGTGAACGATGGTTCATGATGTACCTGAACCGTGATTCACTTTACCGCAGGGAGAGACCATGACCAATCCTGTTGCCCTCGTCACCGGCGCCTCCTCGGGGATCGGGGAGGCCACCGCCCGCAAGCTCCACTCGCTGGGCTACACCGTCTACGGGGCGGCCCGCCGCACCGAGCGGCTCGAGACCCTGGCCGCCGACGGCGTCCGGCCGTTGGGGATGGACGTGACCGACGAGGCGTCCATGCAGGCCGGCGTCGCCCGGATCACGGCCGAGACCGGACGGATCGACGTCCTCGTGAACAACGCCGGCTACGGCTCCTACGGTGCGCTGGAGGACGTCCCGCTCGATGAGGGCCGCCGCCAGTTCGAGGTGAACGTGTTCGGTGCGGTGCGGTTGATCCAGCTGGTCCTGCCGACCATGCGGGCGCAGGGTTCGGGACGGATCGTGAACATCTCCTCGATGGGAGGCCGCCTGCACACCCCGCTCGGCGGTTGGTACCACGGCACCAAGTTCGCCCTGGAGGCGATCAGTGACTGCCTGCGGATCGAGGTCGCACCGTTCGGGATCGACGTGGTGGTGATCGAGCCGGGTGGCATCGAGACCGAGTGGGGAGGGATCGCCGCCGAGCGTGTCGAGGCGACTTCGGGCACCGGCGCCTACGCCGCCCAGGCCAAGGCCGTCGCGGGCGCGCTGCGGTCGGACGCCAACGCGAACCGCAACTCCCCGCCGTCGGTGATCGCCGACGCGATCGCGAAGGCCGTCACCGCCCGCCGGCCGAGGACGCGCTACGCGGTCGGCGCCGGCGCCAAGCCGCTGATCGCGGCCCGGCGCGTCCTGCCCGACCGCACCTACGACGCCCTGATCGGACGCGCGGTCGGACTGCCCCGCCCCTGAGGCACGGGTGGCCGGATCGTGCCTCCGGTTGCGTCCGCCTTCTGCCGGAGATCCCGGGTCAAGCCCGGGATGACAAGCTCACCTCAACCTGCGACTCGATGAGCGAACTCACACTGTCATCCCGGCGAAAGCCGGGATCTCGGTGTCATGGCGGACGGCATCGACGCGGAGATCCCGGGTCAAGCCCGGGATGACAAGAACATTCACCCGTGGTCCCCACGATCGAACTCACCCCGTCACCCCGGCGAGCGACCTCAACCCTGTCATCCCGGCGGCAGCCGGGATCTCGGCGTCCGGAGGACCCGGTGGTGCGGAAGGAGAACCGTGCCCGGTTACGCGCCGGGGGTGGTGCCCGGCGGGGGGCGCGCGGGTAGGGTCGTGCCATGGCGCCGCTGCGGCTGGTGATCGACGGGCACACCATCGATGCCGAGCCCGGGACCTCGCTCCTGCAGGCCTGGGTGGCCGCCGGCCTGCCCCTGACCGGGAACGTCGGCTGCATGGGGCAGGCGGTGTGTGGCGCGTGCCGCGTCCTGGTCCGGCGCACCGGTGAGCGGCTGGCCACGACCGGGCTGGCCTGCGAGACGCTCGTCGAGGACGGCATGCAGGTGGCCTTCGTCAACCTGTCCCGGGGCTCGCGTCCGCACTCGTACGACCTGCACGACCTGGGCGACAGCTGGGACGCGATCGCGCAGGTCGACGACCTGTTCCCCGAGGCCAAACGCTGTCGGCACTGCAGCGGGTGCGACTCCGCCTGCCCGAAGGGCATCCAGGTGGAGAAGATGGTGAACCTCGCCGCCGTCGGGCAGACCTACGCCGCCGCAGAGCTGTTCGACGACTGCGTGCAGTGCAACCTGTGCGTGGCCGCCTGCCCCGAGCACATCGACCCCGCCCACCTCGGCCAGTTCGTCCGCCGGATGACCGCGTCGATGACACTGCGTCCCTCGGACCTGATCATGCGGTTGCACGAGATCGAGGCCGGCAGCCAGGCCATCGACCTCGACGCCCCCGGCGCCCACCCGTCCGAGCCGGACGCGGGGGAGGCCTGATGGCCTCGGGGATCGCGTGGACGAAGGCACGGGCCGCGTGGCGGCGGTCGGCGCCGGCGGCACCGCGTCCGCTGGACCTCCCGGTGCCCGACCTGCTCGACCGGTTCCACCCGGACCGGAGCGCCGAGGGACGCGGCACCCTGCTGATCGGCCCGAACGCCGGCCAGCCCTGTCCGCCCGTCCTCGGGGACCTGCTCCAGTCGGACTCCCTGCTGCAGGACGTGGACATCGCCGGCGCCCCCGCGCTGGACGCCGACGTGCTGGTGATCGGCGGCGGGGGAGCCGGCTGCATCGCCGCCCTCACCGCCGCCCGCGCGGGCGCCCGCGTCCTGCTCGCGACCAAGCTCGGCCTGGGTGACAGCAACACGGTGATGGCCGAGGGTGGCATCCAGGCCGCGGTCGGCGCCGACGACAGCCTGCAGCGCCACTTCGAGGACACCCTGCGGGCCGGTCACTTCGCCGCCGACCGCGAGCTGGTGGCGGCCCTGGTCACCGGCGGCCCGGCCGCGATCCGCTGGCTGATCCAGGAGGGGATGAGCTTCGACCTGGCGGACGGCGGCCAGCGGATGGGCGGGACGCTGCGGCGCAAGACGCCCGGCGGGGCGAGCGCCGCCCGCCTGCTCTCCTACCGCGACTTCACCGGCCTCGAGCTGATGCGGGCGGTGCGGGAGGCCACCCTGCTCCAGCCCAACGTCACCATCCTCGCCCACCACCCCGCCCTCGAACTGCTCAGCGACGACAGGGGACGCTGCGCGGGCGCGGTGCTGCACGACCTCGCGCGCGACCGTCCCGTGGTGGCGCGCAGCGCGGCCACCGTCCTGGCCACCGGCGGGTCGGGACGGCTGCACCTGGGCGGCTTCCCGACGTCCAACCACTACGGGGCGACGGCGGACGGGCTGGTGCTCGCGTACCGGCTGGGCGCTCGGCTGCGCGACGTCGACAGCTTCCAGTACCACCCGACCGGCATCGCCTGGCCCGGACTGCTGGAGGGCCAGCTGATCAGCGAGGCGGCCCGCTCGTCCGGGGCGTTCCTGGTCAACGGGCGCGGCCGGCGCTTCGTGGACGAACTCCAGCCGCGCGACATCGTGGCGGCGGCGATCCTCCGCGAGATCGCCGAGGGCCGGGGGGTCGAGCGCGACGGCAAGGTGGGTGTGCTGCTCGACACCCCGAGCCTGGAGAAGGACCGTCCGGGGATCCTGCAACGCGAGCTCGTCACGCTGCGGCACCTGGCCGGCCGGGCCGGCTTCGACCCCGCGGAGGAGCCGTTCCTCGTCCGGCCCACGCTGCACTACCAGAACGGGGGCGTCGAGATCAGCACCGACGGTCGCACCACCGTCCCCGGGCTGCTGGCAGCCGGCGAGGTCACCGGGGGACTGCACGGGAGGAACCGGATGATGGGCAACGCCCTCCTCGAGCTGGTGGTGTTCGGACGCCTCGCCGGCGCGGGCGCGGCCGCCGAGGCCAGGGGCGAACAGCCGCGCAACGTCGGCCTCACCCACCTGGCCGACTGGCGGAGGGCGATGGAGGCCCACGGGCTCCCGCTGGACCGCACCTCGCCCATGCTGTTCCCTCCCTACGGCAACTTCGACGCGGCCCGTGACCTGCGGAGGGGCGCATGACCCCCGTGCTCACCGCCCCCGAGGTGCAGGTCGTTGCCGACCTGCCGGCCTGGCTCGCCGTCGGCGGAGGGGAGGGGCTGCGGAACGCGCTGGCCGAACCGGACGCCGTGATCCCCACGATCGAGGAGGCGGGCCTGCGTGGCCTGGGTGGGGCGGGCTTCCCCACGCACCGCAAGTGGGCGGCCGTCGCCGCACAGCCGCCGCACGCAGAGGGCGGCGGCAAGTGGATCGTGTGCAACGGCAACGAGGACGAGCCGGGCACGTTCAAGGACCGCTTCCTGCTCTCCCGCACCCCGCATCAGGTGATCGAGGGCGCGCTGATCGCCGCGGTGGCGGTCCGGGCCACCAACATCGCGCTGTACGTCAACCCGCGTGAGGACCAGTCGGTGGTGGCGCTGCGGCTGTCGTCCCTGGCCTGGAGCGCGCACCCGCTGCTGGACGAGGTGTCGGCGCTGGTGGGCGCGCCGGTGCGGCTGCACGTCCGGGAGAGCTCGGGGCTCTACGTCGGCGGCGAGGAGACCGCGGCCGTGGCCAACGTGATGGGCGGGTTCCCGTTCCCCACGCTGAAGCCGCCGTACCCGGCCGAACGGGGCGTGCACGGTGCGCCGACACTGCTGAACAACGTTGAGACCCTCTCCCACGTCCCGCACATCCTGCGCCACGGCGCCCAGTGGTACCGGGACCTCGGCCTCGGCGACGCGGTCGGGACGAAGCTCTACTCGCTGTCCGGAGATGTGCTGCGTCCGGGCCTGCACGAGCTGCCGATGGGGACGTCACTGCGCGAGCTGGTGTTCGAACACGGCGGCGGGATGCTGGCGGGCAAGGGCTTCAAGGCGGTGTTCACCGGGGGGCCGTCCAACACGCTGCTGACCGACCGCGACCTCGACGTCGCCCTCGACTTCGAGAGCCTGGTCGCGCGCGGGTCGCGGCTCGGCACCGGCGCGATGATCGTGGTCGGTGAGGGCACGAGCATCCTGCGCAAGACCGCGGAGTACGTCGGGTTCTTCGCCGCGAACTCCTGCGGCCAGTGCCCGTCCTGCAAGATCGGCACGCGCCAGGTCTCGCGCCTGCTGGAGCGGATCGACGCCGGCGCCGGCCACCCCGCCGACCTGGAGGCCCTGGAGAACTTCACCCGGATGCTGCCGGGCTCGGGCCGCTGCGGCCTCGTCGACGGCGCGGCCACCGTCCTGGCCAGCTCGCTGGCCACGTTCCGCAGCGAGTACGAGCGCGCGGTCGGGATCGGCGGATGAGGGCGCTCGCCCTCGCCGATTCGGGCGCGCCCGGCGCGGCGCGGCCCTAAGTTGGGGTCATGCGCGTACTCGTTGCCGACACGTTCGAACAATCAGGGCTGGACGGGCTGGCCGCGGCCGGCTGCGAGGTGGTCTACGAGTCGTCCCTGAAGGACCAGGCGCTCGTGGATGCGGTGCTCGCACACGCGCCGGAAGTCCTGGTCGTGCGGAGCACGAAGGTCCCCGAGGCGGTCCTCGCTGCGGGCCCGCTCGAGCTGGTCGTCCGCGCCGGCGCCGGCTACAACACGATCGACGTGGCGGCGGCGTCGCGGCTGGGCATTTACGTGGCGAACTGTCCCGGCAAGAACTCGATCGCGGTCGCCGAACTCGCGTTCGGGCTGATCACGGCGCTCGACCGCCGGATCGCCGACAACGTGGCCGACCTGCGCGCCGGCGTCTGGAACAAGGCGGAGTACTCCCACGCGAAGGGGCTGTACGGGCGCACGCTGGGCCTGATCGGCGTGGGTGGCATCGGCTCCCAGATGATCCCGCGGGCGAAGGGGTTCGGCATGCCGGTCGTGGCGTGGAGCCCGAGCCTGACCGCCGAGCGCGCCGCGGAACTGGGCATCACGAGCCTCGCGTCCCCGGAGGAGGTCGCGGCGGCCGCCGACGTGGTCAGCGTCCACGTCGCGCTGAACGACGGCACCCGCGGGCTGCTCGGCGGCGCCTTCTTCGACGCCATGCGGCCGGAGGCGTTCTTCATCAACACCTCGCGCGGCGAGGTCGTGGACGAGGTCGCGCTCGCCGACGCGATCAGGACGAAGGGCCTGCGCGCGGGGCTGGACGTGTACGCGGGCGAGCCGTCGACGGGCACCGGGGAGTTCGCTCCAGAGCTCGCGAGCCTGCCCGGCGTCTACGGCACCCACCACATCGGCGCCTCCACCGACCAGGCGCAGGAGGCGATCGCCGCGGAGGCCGTCCGGATCGTGCGCACCTTCGCGCAGACCGGGACCGTCCCGCACGCCGTCAACCTCGCGATCAAGTCCGCGGCGACGTCCTCGATCGTCGTGCGGCACCTCGACCGGCCCGGCACGCTGGCCCACACGCTCGACGCGATCAGCGCGGCGGGGATCAACGTGCAGGAGATGGAGAACACCATCTTCGACGGGGCGGTCGCCGCGGTGGCCCGGATCAGCGTCGAGGGCGTGGTCGAGCCCGGCCTGGTCGAGGCCATCAAGGCCCACGACGCCGTCATCGACGTCACCGTGATCGTCTTGTGAGCCTCAGCCCCCTGCGGTGAGCCGCTGCTCCCGGACCGGCCACGGCGTCCGGCGGAACCAGCCCACCGCGGTCGCGACGGCGACCCGTCGCGACGGCATGAACCAGTGGAACACTGCCCACCGGAACAGCCACGACGGCCACCCGACCAGGTCCAGGCCGTACAGCTCGCCCGCCCCGTGGCCGACCCCGAGGCTCGCCGCCCTGCCGAGCCCCCGGAAGGTGAACGGCACCGGCTCGGCACCCGCGACGACCCGCGCCACGTTGTCGCCGAGGTGCTTGCCGTGGGCGATCGCCCACAGCGCGTCCGACCGGCAGGACGCGGCGGCGCGCGGCTGCGGAACAGCGGCGGCGTCCCCGCCCGCCCACACGCCGGGTGCGGCGGTGCGCAGGAGGTCGTCGGTGACCAGTCGCCCCCGGTCGTCGTGCGCCAGCGCCTCCGTCCCCGCGACCCGGACGACCTCCTGGCCGAGCGCCGAGAGCACGGTGGCCGAAGCCAGCAGCGTGCCGTCGTCGAGGACCGCCCCGTCCGCGGTGACCTCGGCGAGCCGGTGGTTCAGGCGGACCTCGACCCCGGTCGCCAGGACCCGCGCGGTCGCGTAGTCGGCGACCTTCGGGCGCAGGTCGGCCACCAGCCGGTCGTGGGAGTGGACCAGCACGACCCGCGGCAGGCCTGCGGCCGCGGCCGCCGCCAGCCCGGGGCGGGCCGCGACCTCGTCCCTCAGCCGCTGGAGGATCGCCGCGGCCATCTCCGTCCCGGCGAGACCCCCGCCTGCGACGACGGCCGTCAGCAGTCGGCGCTGCTCCTGCGGGTCCGCGTCGACGGCTGCGGCGGCCAGACCGCCGAGGTGGGCGTTGAGCGCGGCGAGCTGGCCGTCGTCCTTCACCGACCAGCCGTGGGCGCGGAGGCCGTCGATACGGTCGCGGGCGTCCTTGCTACCGACGGCCACGACCAGCTGGTCCCACGGCAGGCGACGGGTGGTTCCGTCCAGGACGACCTCGACGGTGTGATCAGACAGGTCGATTCCGACCGCCGAGCCGTGCAGGATCGTCGTGGGGTGCGGCAGCAGGTGGGCGATCGGAACGCGCGCGTGCTCGGGCAGCACGTCGCCGGTGATCACCTCCGCCGTCCAGCCGTGGAACGCGTGGTGGTCCATCTCCGACACCAGGGTGAGGTGGACGCTGCCGTCGGCGAGGCGTCGGCGCAGCCTCCGGCCCAGCCGGCGGGCCGTCCACAGCCCGCAGTAGCCGGCGCCCAACACCACGATCTCCACGGCTGCCATGTGGCCCCCTCGACGGCTGACCCTGCCTCCATGGTCGGGCCGCGCCGCCCGCGCGGCCAGACGGCAGCCTTGCCACCCGGTGAGAATGGACGCATGTCCTTCGTGCAGCGCTTCGACCATGTCGGCATCACCGTCGCGGACCTCGACGTCGCAGCCGACTTCTTCGTCGCGCTCGGCCTGGTGGTCGAGGGCCGCACGTTCGTAGAAGGTGAGTTCCTCGACACTGTGATCGGCATGAGCGGCGCGCGAGTGGAGATCGTGGTCCTGCGGGCACCGGACGGCGGCACCGGGGTCGAGCTGTCCCGCTTCGTCCAACCGGACCACCTGCCCGGCGACCCGGCGCCGGCGGAGAACGCCCTCGGGCTGCGCAACGTCACCTTCCAGGTGCGCGACCTCGACGCGGCGGTCGAGCGGGTCGCGGCAGACGGCTACGGGACCGTGGGCGACGTCGGCGAGTACGAGGGGGAGTGGCGCATGGTCCACCTGCGCGGACCGGAGGGGATCATCGTGTCGCTCGCCGAGCGCATCGATCGGGCCGGCTGAGCCCGCGGATTTGCACGCCGGATCAGTGGATCGGTCCCCTGGGGGCGTGCAGGACCGATCGGCGGTGCAATTCCGCGGGCGGGGTCGTTTGGTGCGGCTCCATGGCGAGGCCCGTCTGCGGTGGGCAAGCGCGCCCATGATCCGCGCGTCGATTCCCCTGGAGCGCGGGCTTCCCTGCGGAAATGCGCGGCGGATGGGCGGATCGCTCCTCCAGCGCGCGTATGGGCGATCGGCGGTGCGAATCCGCAGGCGGGTCACTCAGTAACCGAGGTAGCGCCCCGGACGATGGTTGAAGGCGAGGACCACGTTGAGCACCACGGCGCCGGCGGCGGAGAGGGCGACGTTGCCGAGCGGCACGACGCTCAGCGCGGCCAGGATGATCACCGCGTCCATCGCGAGCTGGACGTACCCGGCACGCCAGCCGACCTTGTCCTGGACGATCAGCGCGAGCGTGTTCAACCCGCCCAGGCTGGACCGGTGCCGGAACACCATCAGCATGCCGACGCCGGCCAGCAGGTTGCCGACGAGGGTGGCGTAGACGGGGTTGAGCAGTGTCTCGGGCAGCATCAGCGGGTGCAGGTACGCGAACCCGGACACGAGCGCGATCGACACCAGCGTGCGCACCGAGAAATCCCAGCCCTTGGCCCGCACGGCCAGGACGAAGAACGGCAGGTTGGTGAGGAAGTAGAGGACGCCGAACGACCAGCCGGTCGCGTAGCTGAGCAGCAGCGACAGGCCCGCGGTGCCGCCGGTGACCGCGTGTGCGGACTTCAGCAGGTAGATGCCCAGCGAGGCCACGAACGTGCCGCTGACCAGGCCGAACACGTCCTCGACGAGGCTGTGCCGGACGCCGACGGCCGCGGGGGCGTCCACCGGCCTGGCGGTCACGCGGCGTCCCTGGGGAATGCGGCGAGGACGGCCAGCACGCGGTCGTTGCTGGCCGGGTCGGCCAGGGTGATCCGGATCCCGTCGCCCGCGTAGCCGCGGACCATCACGCCGGCGTCGTCGAACGCGGCGACCAGCCGCTCGCGCTCGGCGTCCGCACAGCGCAGCCAGAGGAAGTTCGCCTCGCCCTGCGGCACCGTCCACCCCAGTTCGCGGACCGCGGCCTCGACGCGCGGGCGCTCCGCGGTCACCGTCGCGGACCGCTCGGCGACGAGGTCGGCGGAGTCGAGGGCGGCGAGCGCCGCGGCCTCGGCCACGTTGCTGACCGAGAAGGGGATCTGCGTGCGGCGCAGGCCCTCGGCGATCTCCGGGTGCGCGATCGCGTAGCCCACCCGCAGCCCGGCCAACCCGTAGGCCTTGGAGAAGGTCCGCAGCAGGCACAGGTTCGGGTAGCGGTGGAACAGCGCGATCGTGTCCAGCTCGCTGGCCGCGAACTCGCGGTACGCCTCGTCCAGCACGACCAGCACGCCGGTGGGCACCGACTCGAGGAACGCCGACAGTTCGACCAGGCTCAGCCCCGTCCCGGTCGGGTTGTTCGGCGAGCACAGCAGCACCACCTTCGTGCGGGTGGTGATCGCCGCCAGCATCGCGGGGAGGTCGTGGCGCTCGTCGGGGGTGAGCGGGACGCGGACGCCGTTCGCCCCGGCGATCTGGCACAGGATCGGGTAGGCCTCGAACGACCGCCACGCGAACAACACGTCGTCGCCCGCATCGCAGACGGCGGCGATCAGCTCGGAGAGTACGCCCACGCTGCCCGGGCCGACCGCCACCTCTTCGATCCCGACGCCGTTCACCTCGGCCAGCCGCTCGCGCAGCGCGACCGAGGCCATGTCCGGGTAGCGGTTGACATTGCCTGCGGCGGCGGCGATCGCGTCCAGCACCTTCGGCAGCGGCGGGTAGTGGCTCTCGTTGGACGCCAGCGCCGCGACGTCGTCGCCCTTCGCCTTGCGGCCGGCCACGTACGGGGGCAGGCCGGCGACGGCGGGGCGGAGCTGGGGGAGCGGAGCGGAGTCCACGGGCATCACCTTTCGCTGGGGTCACCGAAATGGTGGCCAACGTGCTTGTCTCTGCGCAACCGGGGGTTCCGCTGCTGCGCAGGATGCTTCCACATCCGCGCGTTGATGGAGCATGATGCTCAGCGTGAGCACCATCGACCCCCTGGACGCCCGGATCCTGCTCGCCCTCGACGACGACCCGGACGCCTCCGTCCTCGCGATCGCCCGCACGCTGGGGGTGGCCAGGAACACGGTGCAGGCCCGGCTGAAGCGGCTGTCCGCGTCCGCGCTGCGCGATTTCGGCCAGCGCGTCGACCCCGCCGCCCTCGGCTACCCGCTGGTGGCGTTCATCTCGCTGGAGATCAGCCAGTCCAGTGGCGACCTGGCGACCGAAGGGCTGGCCGCGTTGCCGGAGGTGATCGAGATTCACTCCACGACCGGGGACGCCGACCTTCTCGTCAAGGTCGTCGCCCGCGACACCGCGCACCTCTACCGGGTCACGACGGCCATGCTGACGATTCCCGGCGTGACGCGCAGCAGCACGGCGATCTCCCTCGCCGAGGTCCTGCCGACCCGCCTGCGGGCGCTGCTCGAGACCGCGGCACGGTGACCGCTCGGGTCGCCCCGCACTTCGCCGCGTTCGCCCGGACGGCGAGCCCACGGGCGCCTCTGTACGCGCGGCTGGGCGCGGGCCTGGCGGTCTGGCCGGGACTGGAGGACCTCTACGCGGACGCGCCCGGCACGGCCCGGGTGCCCGTGAACCTGTTCGCGGCCGTCCACTACCTCCTGCTGGCCGACCGGGACGCGCCGCTGGCACGCTTCTACCCGAACCTCGCCGGCGACACCCCCGCCACCGGCGATCCCGTCCCTGCGTTCCTGGAGTACTGCAACGAGCACTCCGCGGAGATCCGGGCGCTGGTCGCCACCCGGCTCCCGCAGACCAACGAGACCGGACGCTCGGCCCTGCTCGTCGCGGGCTTCGACCGCCTCCCCGCCGGCCCGAAAGCGCACCTGGACGTCGGCGCCAGCGCCGGGCTCAGCCTGATGCTGGACCGGTTCGCCTACGACGACGGCAACCGGGTGCTCGGGGACTCGGCGCTCCTGCTGGAGTGCTCCGTACTTCCACCCGGACGCCCGCTCGCCGACCGGCTGCCGGAGGTCACGTCCCGGCTCGGGCTCGACCGCCGACCGCTCGACCTCACCGATCCCGACGACACGCGCTGGCTGGAGGCGTGCGTCTGGCCCGACCAGGCGGACCGTTTCCACCGGCTGGAGCGGGCGGTCGAGCTGTTCCTGGCCGACCCGGTGCCGGTGCGTCAGGGCGACGCGGTCGACGACCTGGCGGACGCCGTGGCGTCCCTCGGCCCGGGCGAGCCGGTGGTCACGACGAGCTGGGCGCTGAGCTACCTCGATCCGGTCCGCCAGCACGCCTTCGTCGAGGAGCTCGACCGGCTCGGCGGGACGCGCGACCTCGCCTGGGTCTGGGCAGAGTCGCCGGAGCTCGTGCCGGCGCTCCCGGTGGACGCCACACGGGAGGGCGACGACCTCACCGTGCTCGGCGTCAGCACGTGGTCCGACGGCGTGCGCAGCGACCGGACGCTGGCCCGCTGCCACCCGCACGGTTACTGGCTGCACTGGCTGGACTGAGTTTGTCCCTCCGGCCGGACGGGTACCTCCGCGGGGACGTCCAGTGAAGGAGAGTGCATGTCCACGACCACAGGTTCCGGGATCGCCCTGCTGGTGATCGGTGCCGTCCTCGCGTTCGCGGTGAAGGACTCGATCGCCGGGGTGAACCTCGCGATGATCGGCTACATCTGCCTCGGCGCGGGAGTCCTCGCCGTGATCCTCGGCCTGGTCACGAACGCCCAGGCCACCCGTCGCACCAACGTGGTGGAGCATCGCGACGACACCGTCTGAGTTCGGTCTCCCACCCACGTCCTTCGGGGACGGCAGAACCCCGGCCGGTGGACCCGGCCGGGGTTCTGGCTGACCCGGGGGCGGAGGCTCAGGCCTCGCCGCCGTTGCGGCGCAGCACCTCGCTGAGGCGCTCGGCCGCGGCGATCACGGCCGGCGCGTGCAGGCGTCCGGGCTGCCGGGAGAGCCGTTCGATGGGGCCCGAGACGCTCACCGCGGCGATGACCTTGCCGCTGGGCGAACGCACCGGGGCGGACACCGAGGCCACGCCCGGCTCGCGCTCTGCGACCGACTGCGCCCAGCCGCGGCGGCGGACGGTGGCCAGCGCGACGGCGGAGAAGGACGAGTTCTGCAGCCCGCGCTGGATCCGCTCCGGGTCCTCCCAGGCGAGCAGGACCTGGGCGGCCGAACCGGCGCCCATGGTCAGCTGCGTACCCACCGGGATGGTGTCGCGCAGGCCGGACGGACGCTCGGCCGCGGCGGCGCACACGCGCATGTCGCCCTGACGGCGGAACAGCTGGGCGGACTCGCCGGTGATGTCGCGCAGGCGGGTGAGGACGGGGCCGGCGGTGGCCAGCAGCCGGTCCTCGCCGGCCGCGGAGGCCAGCTCCGTGAGGCGCGGGCCGAGCACGAAGCGCCCCTGCAGGTCGCGGCTGACCAGGCGGTGGTGCTCGAGGGCGACGGCCAGGCGGTGCGCCGTCGGACGGGCGAGTCCGGTGGCGGTGACGAGGCCCGCGAGGGTGGTCGGGCCCTGCTCGAGGGCCGTGAGCACGAGGGCTGCTTTGTCGAGAACGCCGACGCCGCTTGAGTTGTCCATAAGCTAAGACTGCCGTCTCGCATCCTGATATGCAAGCTGATAGGCTCGTCGGGTTGGAAGAGCCCACAAGCTGCACTGATGGAGGTCCGATGGGCAAAACCCTGAGTGACAAGGTATGGGAGAACCACGTCGTCCGCACGGCGGCCGGCGAGCCGGACCTGCTGTACATCGACCTGCACCTCGTCCACGAGGTGACGAGCCCCCAGGCGTTCGACGGCCTTCGGCTCGCGGGCCGTGGCGTCCGCCGGACCGACCTCACCATGGCCACCGAGGACCACAACACCCCGACCCTGAACATCCTCGCGCCGATCGCCGACCCGGTCAGCAAGCTCCAGGTCGACACGCTGCGCCGCAACACCGACGAGTTCGGCGTCCGCCGGCACTCCCTCGGTGACAAGGACCAGGGCGTCGTGCACATCATCGGCCCGCAGCTGGGACTGACCCAGCCCGGCCTGACCGTGGTGTGTGGTGACTCGCACACCTCCACCCACGGTGCGTTCGGGGCGCTGGCCTTCGGCATCGGCACCTCCGAGGTCGAGCACGTGCTGGCCACGCAGACGCTGCAGCAGGCGCGTCCCAAGACGATGGCGGTGAACGTCGAGGGCGAGCTGCCCGACGGCGTGACGGCGAAGGACATCGTCCTGACGCTGATCGCCAAGGTGGGCACCGGCGGCGGGCAGGGCTACGTCGTGGAGTACCGCGGCTCGACCATCCGCGACCTCTCCATGGAGGGCCGGATGACCATCTGCAACATGAGCATCGAGTGGGGTGCCAAGGCGGGCATGATGGCGCCCGACGAGACCACGTTCGCCTACCTCAAGGGCCGCCCGCACGCGCCCGAGGGCGAGGACTGGGACGCGGCCGTCGCGCACTGGCGCACCCTCTACTCCGATGACGACGCCGTCTTCGACCGCGAGGTCGACATCGACGCCACCCGGCTGACGCCCTTCGTCACCTGGGGCACCAACCCGGGCCAGGGCGTCCCGCTGGGCGCGGCCGTGCCCGCGCCGGAGGAGTTCACCGACCCGGTCGACCGTGCCGCGGCCGAGCGGGCCCTGACCTACATGGACCTGCGCGCCGGCACCCCGATGCGCGACATCAAGGTCGACACCGTCTTCCTCGGCTCGTGCACGAACGGCCGGATCGAGGACCTGCGGCTGGCCGCGTCGGTCCTGAAGGGACGCAGGATCGCCGATGGCGTCCGCATGCTCGTCGTGCCGGGCTCTGCGCGGGTCCGGCTGCAGGCGGAGGACGAGGGCCTCGACCAGGTGTTCCTCGACTTCGGCGCCGAGTGGCGCGCGGCCGGCTGCTCGATGTGCCTGGGCATGAACCCCGACCAGTTGGCGCCGGGGGAGCGCAGCGCGTCCACGTCGAACCGCAACTTCGAGGGCCGCCAGGGCAAGGGCGGACGCACCCACCTGGTGTCGCCGCCGGTGGCCGCGGCCACCGCGATCCGCGGCACCCTGAGCTCCCCGGCCGACCTGTAAGGAAGCAGTCATGGACAAGTTCAGCACCCACACCGGCATCGCCGTCCCGCTGCGCCGCAGCAACGTCGACACCGACCAGATCATCCCGGCCGTCTACCTCAAGCGCGTCACCCGCACCGGCTTCGAGGACGGCCTGTTCGCCGCCTGGCGCGGCGACCCGGAGTTCATCCTGAACGACGAGGCGTACACCGCGGGCTCGATCCTCGTGGCCGGCCCCGACTTCGGCACCGGCTCCTCCCGCGAGCACGCGGTCTGGGCCCTGCAGAACTACGGGTTCAAGGTCGTGATCGGTTCCCGGTTCGGCGACATCTTCCGCGGCAACTCCGGCAAGGCAGGCCTCGTGATCGCAACGGTCGAGCCGGACGTCGTGGAGAAGCTCTGGGAGATCGCGGAGAGCGAGCCCGGCATCGAGTTCACCGTCGACCTGCACCACCGCACGATCGAGGCCGCGGACAACGTCTTCGCGTTCACCATCGACGACTACACGCGGCACCGCCTGCTGGAGGGCCTGGACGACATCGGCCTCACCCTGCAGCACGAGGACGAGATCGCCGCGTTCGAGGCGCGCCGTCCGGCCTGGCTACCGCGCACGCAACCCGTCAAGACCGCGGGGTGACGACCGACGGTCCGCCGGGCGAGGGCTCTCCTGCCATCCCGGGTCCGCCGGGCGAGCGCCCTCCTGCCATCCCGGGTCCGCCGCGCGAGCGCCCTGTCATCCCGGGCTTGACCCGGGATCTCTCCGTCCCGCCTGACCCGATCACGCCGCGCACTGATCCGGTCACGCCCCGCACGCCGCTGCGCGTCGCCAACCCGACCCCCGTCCAGCCGGCCTACCGCCGGATGGCCCGGTTCGGGGGGTGGCTGCTGCGCCGCCTGACCGGCCAGGACTGGGACGACGCGGCGAACCTCCCGCGCACCGGCGGGGTGATCGCGGTGAGCAACCACATCTCCAACTTCGACCCGCCCGCGTTGTGCCACTACGTGGTCTGGCACGGACGCTGGCCGCGCGCGCTCGGCAAGTCGGACCTGTGGAAGCTGCCGGTGATCGGCTGGCTGGCTCGTGCCACGGGCCAGATCCCCGTCGAACGGGGCACGGACCGGGCCAAGGACGCTCTCGTCCACGCCAGGGAGGCGCTGGAGGCCGGCGAACTGGTCGTGATCTACCCCGAGGGCACGATCACGGCCGACCCGGGGACGTGGCCGATGACGCCGCGTCCCGGCACCGCCCGGCTCGCCCTGAGCACCGGCTACCCGGTCGTCCCGATCGGGCAGTGGGGCGCGAACTTCGTGATGCCGGGCAAGAAGCCGGTCTGGCCGCGGTTCCGTCCGCGCCGGACGATGGTGTTCCGCACCGGCGCACCGGTGGACCTCTCCGACCTCGTCGGCAGGGACGACGCGGAGGCCGTCGCCGAGGCGGGCGCGCGGATCATGGCCGGGATCACGGCCCTCGTCGAGGAGATCCGCGGCGAGCAGGCACCCGCCGACGTCTACGACATCCGGGTGGGCCACCGCGTCCCGCGAACCCGTCCGGATGAGGCGTAGGTCCACCGTCCCCTTTCGTGTCCGCGGCGGGCCGGACGCCGGAGCCTCGATAGGGTGACCGGGTGACCAATCGCCCCAAGGTACGTCTGGCCCTCATCTTCGGCGGGGTGAGCTCCGAGCACGAGATCAGCTGCCTCACCGCCGGCGGCGTCGCCCGCGCGATCGACCACGAGCGGTTCGAGGTCATCGGCATCGGCATCACCGACGACGGTCGCTGGGTGCGGATCCCGCACGCGGAGCTCGCGTCCTACGAGGTCGTCGAGGGGACGCTGCCGCGGGTCGCGTCCGATCGGCCCGAGGCGGTCGTGCTGCGTGGCGCCGAGGGGACGCAGATCGCGACCAGGGCCGGCGACCGGCTCGCCGACGTGGTCGACGTGGACGTGGCGTTCGCCCTGCTGCACGGCCCGTGGGGCGAGGACGGCACGATCCAGGGCCTGTTCGAGATGCTCGGCGTCCGTTACGTCGGCGCCGGCGTCGCGTCCAGCGCGATCGGCATGGACAAGGACCTGATGAAGCGCGCGATGGCCGCGGCGGGGCTCCCCGTCGGGCCGTGGGTCGCGATCACGCCCGCGCAGTGGCGCGACGAGCGGCAGGCCAGCCTCGACCGGGTGGCCGCGCTGGCCTACCCGGTCTTCGTCAAGCCCGCCCGCGGCGGCTCCAGCATCGGCATCGTGAAGGTCGACGACCCGGCCGGGCTGGAGGACGGGATCGCCGAGGCGCAGCGGTTCGACCCGAAGGTGGTCGTCGAGCAGGGCTTCGTGGGCGCGCGCGAGATCGAGGTCGCCGTGCTGCAGGACCTCGCCGGCCCGCCCCGGACGTCGCTGCCCGGCGAGATCGTCATGCACGACCCGGACGCCTTCTACGACTTCGACGCCAAGTACCTGCCCGAGGAGCAGGTCACCCTGCAGGTGCCGGCCGACCTGGCGCCCGACCTGCGGGACGCGTGCCGCGCGCTGGCCGCGCGCACCTTCGCCGCGATGGACGTGGAGGGCCTGGCCCGGGTCGACCTTTTCGTCAGCGCGGACGGGGAGCCGTTCGTCAACGAGCTCAACACGATGCCCGGCTTCACCCGGCACTCGATGTTCCCGATCATGTGGGCGGCCAGCGGGCTGGAGTACACCGCGCTGATCTCCACGCTGGTCGACCTCGCGCTGGAGCGCCCGATGGGCCTGCGGTGACGCCTCCCGGCGCCCCCGACCCGCGGACGGTCGGCGAGGTCGGCGAGTTCGCGCTGATCGACGCGATCACCTCGGGGCTCGGGACGTCCGGGCCGGTGGTGCTGGGGGTCGGCGACGACTCCGCGGTGCTGCGGCTGGCCGGCGACCTGGCCGTGTCCACCGACACGATGGTCGAGGACGTGCACTTCCGGCGCGACTGGTCGAGTGCGGAGGACGTCGGGCGCAAGGCCGTCGCCGCGTGCGTTTCCGACGCCGAGGCGATGGGTGCGGTCCCGATCGGGCTCGTGGTGAGCCTGGCCGCGCCCGCGTCCACCCCGGTGGAGTGGGTGACCGGGTTCGCGGACGGCGTCCGCGCGGAGTGCGAGAAAGCGGGCGTACAGCTCGTCGGCGGGGACACGACGTCGGCGGCGCAGGTCGTGGTGACGGCGACCGTGCTGGCCGACCTGGGCGGGCTGCCGCCGGTCACGCGGGCGGGGGCCAGGCCAGGGCAGGTGCTCGCGATGGCCGGACGCCTCGGCTGGGCGGCGGCGGGCGTCGCCGTGCTGGGACGCGGGTTCCGCTCGCCGCGGGCCGTGGTGGTCGCGCACCGGGTCCCCGAGCCGCCGTACGGAGAGGGACGCGTTGCGGCCGAGGCCGGCGCGTCCGCCCTGACCGACGTCTCCGACGGCCTGCTGGCCGACCTGGGCCACGTCGCGCGGGCGTCCGGGGTGACGCTGGACGTGACCACCTCCGCGCTGGAGATCGCCGAGCCGCAGAAGGCGGTTGCCGCGGCGATCGGCGGGGGAGACCCGCTGGCGTTCCAGCTCACCGGCGGCGACGACCACGCCCTGGTCGGGGCGTTCGACGCCGATCGCGTCCCGTCGGGCTGGACGGTGATCGGCCGCGTCCTCGCCGGCGACCCGCAGGTGCTGGTCGACGGCGCCGAATGGACCGGCGCGTCCGCCGGCTGGCAGCACTTCGCCCCCTGACCCCGCCGCGGCACGGGGGGACGGTTCTTTCGTGCCGGGTCCGAAGGAACCGTCCCCGCGATCCCGGCACGATGGGGACGGTTCCGAACGTGCCGCATCGGACGCTCCTTTCGTGGCCGGGGATCGGCGTGGGGACTCGGCATCGGGGGATCGATGGCCTAGCCTTCGGTTCATGGCGACCCGCGCGTCTTCCCCTTCGCGGAGCCGCAGCAGCGCGTCCCCGCGCACAAGCGCCTCCCGAAGCACCGGAAGCAAGAAACCCGCATCCCGCACCTCCGCGCGCAAGCAGCCGGAGCAGTCCGGCCTGAGCCGGTTCCTCTCCGGGCTGGGACGCGGCGTGGCCGCGATCTGGCGCGGACTGGCGACCGTGGTCGGCTCGGCGGCCCGCGTGATCCCGCCGTCGGTCCGCGACCTCGAGCCCGAACGCCGCCACGACGGCGGCGGCCTGCTGCTGCTCCTGGTCGGCCTCCTGGTCGCCGGCGAGTTCTGGATCGGCCTTCCCGGGGCGACCGGCAACGGTGTCCAGCTGGCCGTCACGACGCTGTTCGGCTCGTTCTCCTACGTCGTCCCCGTCCTCTGCTTCGGCATGGCCTGGCGCACCCTGCGGCACCCCGAGCGCCACGGGTCGGCCGGGCGCCAGGCCGTCGGGTGGGCGGTCGCACTGTTCGGCATCCTCGGCCTGATCCACATCAACCGGGGCCTGCCGCGCGGCTCGCAACCCGCGCTGGTGCGCGAGGCGGGCGGCTTCCTCGGCTTCATCTCGTCCTCGCTGACCGTCGACCTGCTCACCGTGTGGCTGGCCGTCCCGATCCTCGTGGCGCTCACGGTGTTCGGCGTCCTCGTGATCGCCGGGATCCCGATGGCGGAGCTCCGCACCAGGGCCACCGCGCTGCGGGAGCGGCTGCGCCGCCCCGAGAAGCCGGAGATCGAGTACGGGACCCAGCACCGCGCCTACGACACCCCGCTGGTCGACGAACCGGAGCCCGAGCTCGACCCGGCGGAGGAACTGACCGTCGCGCTCACCGCGACGCCCGCGCCCAAGGCGGCCAAGCCCGTGCCGCCGCCGCTGGAGGCGCCGGTGATCTCGGCGGGCCCCCTGCGCGCAGAGCAGCCGCCGATCTCGGGCGACATCGTCTACGCGCTGCCGGACCCGTCCCTGCTGAAGGCGGGCACCGTGCCGAAGGCGCGCAGCCAGGCCAGCGACGCCGTCGTGCAGAGTCTCACCGAGGTGCTGCGCCAGTTCGAGATCGACGCGACCGTGACCGGCTACACCCGCGGCCCGACCGTGACGCGCTACGAGGTCGAGCTCGGCAACGCGGTGAAGGTCGAGAAGGTCACCGCGCTCGGCAAGAACATCGCCTACGCGGTCGCGTCCGCGGACGTCCGGATCCTGTCCCCGATCCCGGGCAAGTCCGCGATCGGCATCGAGATCCCCAACGCCGACAAGGAGATCGTCTCGCTGGGCGACGTGCTGCGCTCGGCGCGCGCCCGCAACGACCACCACCCGATGACCGTGGGTCTCGGCAAGGACGTGGAGGGCGGCTACGTGGTGGCCAATCTCGCCAAGATGCCGCACCTGCTCGTGGCCGGCGCCACCGGCTCGGGCAAGTCGAGCTTCGTGAACTCGATGATCACCTCGATCCTGATGCGGTCCACGCCTGACGAGGTCCGCATGATGCTGGTCGACCCCAAGCGGGTCGAGCTCACCCACTACGAGGGCATCCCGCACCTGGTCACGCCGATCATCACCAACCCCAAGAAGGCCGCCGAGGCCCTGCAGTGGGTGGTGCGCGAGATGGACGCGAGATACGACGACCTGGCCGCCTTCGGCTTCCGGCACGTCGACGACTTCAACAAGGCCGTCCGGGCCGACCAGGTGAAGCTGCCGCCGGGCTCGGAGCGCGTGCTCGCGCCCTACCCGTACCTGCTGGTGATCGTGGACGAGCTGGCCGACCTGATGATGGTCGCCCCCCGTGACGTGGAGGACTCGATCGTCCGGATCACCCAGCTCGCGCGCGCCGCCGGCATCCACCTGGTGCTGGCCACCCAGCGTCCGTCCACCGACGTGGTCACCGGCCTGATCAAGGCCAACGTGCCGTCCCGGCTCGCGTTCGCGACGTCGTCGATGACCGACTCCCGCGTCATCCTCGACACCCCGGGCGCGGAAAAGCTGGTCGGCCAGGGTGACGGGCTGTTCCTTCCGATGGGCCAGTCCAAGCCGCTGCGCGTGCAGGGCGCCTGGGTGACCGAGGCGGAGATCCGTTCGGTGGTGAAGCAGGTCTCCGACCAGCTCGGCCCGCAGTACCGCGAGGACGTGGCTGCCCCGGCTGATTCCGCCAAGGCGGTCGCCGAGGACATCGGCGACGACCTCGACCTCGTCCTGGAGGCCGCGCAACTGGTCGTGAACCTGCAGCTGGGTTCGACGTCGATGCTGCAGCGCAAGCTGCGCGTCGGGTTCGCCAAGGCCGGTCGCCTGATGGACATCCTGGAGACCAGGGGAGTGGTCGGCCCGAGCGAGGGCTCCAAGCCGCGCGAGGTGCTGGTCAAGCCCGACGACCTCGACGAGGTGCTGGACGCCCTGCGTGCGGGCTGAGACCGCGCGGGCTCGGTCGCGGACCGCTCGTGGGGTAGCGTGGCGAAGGTGAGTCCGACGCCCGTGCACCTGGTCAGCCTGGGCTGCGCGCGCAACGAGGTCGACTCCGAGGAACTGGCCGGACGCCTCGCGGCGGGCGGTTTCACCCTCGTCGACGACCCGGACGAGGCCGCGGCGATCGTGGTGAACACCTGCGGTTTCATCGACGCGGCGAAGAAGGACTCGATCGACACCCTGCTGGACGCGTCCGACCGCAAGGGCAACGGTACGACGAAGGCCGTGGTCGCCGTCGGCTGCCTGGCCGAGCGGTACGGACGTGAACTCGCCGACTCACTGCCCGAGGCGGACGCGGTGCTCGGCTTCGACTCCTACCCGCGGATCGCGGAGAAGCTGGAGTGGATCCTGGCCGGCGGACACGCCGAGGCCCACGTGCCGCGTGATCGCCGCACCCTGCTGCCGGTCGCGCCCGTGGCCCGGCCGGCGCGGGCGGCCGAGGTCACCATCCCCGGCCACGGCTGGATCCCGCGCTACCGGCTGGCGCGTGGCGCGTCCGCACCGCTGAAGATCGCGTCCGGCTGCGACCGCCGCTGCGCGTTCTGCGCGATCCCCACCTTCCGCGGCTCCTACCTCTCCCGGCCGGTGGACGAAATCCTCGCCGAGGCCCGCTGGCTGGTCGGCCAGGGCGTCCGCGAGGTCGTCCTGGTCAGCGAGAACTCCAGCGCGTACGGCAAGGACACCGGCACCAACCTCGAACGGCTCCTGGTCGGCCTCGACGCCGTCGAGGGCCTGGACTGGATCCGCGTGTCCTACCTCCAGCCCGCCGAGGTGCGTCCCACGCTGCTGGAGGCCATGCTCGGTCTGCCCCGCGTCGTGCCGTACTTCGACCTGCCGTTCCAGCACGCCTCCGGGCCGGTGCTCCGGCGGATGCGGAGGTTCGGCGACGCCGACTCCTTCCTCGACCTGCTCGGACGCATCCGCGCCGTCCGCCCCGCCGCCGGCGTCCGCAGCAACGTGATCACCGGCTTCCCCGGCGAGACCGACGCGGACGTGGACGTCCTGGCCTCCTTCCTCTCCGAGGCCCGGCTCGACGCGGTCGGCGTCTTCGGGTACTCCGACGAGGAGGGCACCGAGGGGGCCACGCTGCCGGCAAAGGTGCACCCCGAGGTCATCGACGAGCGGGTCGACCGGCTGGCGACGCTCGTCGACGAGGTGTCGGCGCAGCGTGCCGCCGACCGGATCGGGGAACGGGTGCAGGTGCTGGTGGAGGCGGTCGGTCAGGGACACGCGTCGGGAAGATCGGTGCACCAGGGGCCGGAGTCGGACGGCGGTACTACTCTCGAAGGAGTAGATAACGATCTGGTCACGGGAGCCTTGGTCTGGGGTAGGGTCACGGCGACGGATGGGGTGGATCTCGTCGTGAAGGTGGAGGGGCAATGACGCAACCTGCGCAGCACGCCACAGTGGGCGTGCCGGCGTGGCTCCCGAACGCGCTGACCGTGTTGAGGCTGGTCCTGGTGCCGGTCTTCCTGGTGGTGCTGTTCGCGCACCCGGCGGACTTCAGTTGGCGCCTCGCTGCTACCGTCGCGTTCGGCGTCGCGATCCTCACCGACCTGTTCGACGGCAAGCTCGCCCGCCGCTACGACCTGGTCAGCGACTTCGGCAAGATCTGGGACCCGATCGCCGACAAGGCTCTGACCGGCGCGGCGTTCATCTCACTGAGCATCCTCGGCGAGTTGCCGTGGTGGATCACGATCGTCATCCTCGCCCGCGAGTGGGGCATCACCTGGATGCGGGCGGCCATGCTGAAGTACGAGGTGATGGCGGCGGCCGCCGGCGGCAAGCTGAAGACCGTCCTCCAGTCGATCGCGCTGCTGATGTTCCTGCCGTACCCGATGCCGGCGACCAGGGAACTGCTCCCGTTCTGGTTCTGGCTGGGCTGGCTGGTGATGGGCGCAGCCCTCGTGCTCACCCTCGTCACCGGCGTGATGTACGTGCGGGATGCGCTGCGGCTGCGCGCGGAGGCGAAGGCCGGAGGCGCCGGACGCCGTTCCTGACGCGGCTGGGGAACAAGTACGCGCCCGCGTGGCGTTGTACCACCGCCGGGTGGGTGCCCGGCAGGACAGGTAGAGTCGACCCATGATCCAGGAAGTGCGCGAGCGTCCGCTGCTGATGCGTGAGGTGCTCGGCGAGTCGCTGCGTGAGCTGCGCACGTCCTCGAGCCTGACCCTCCGCGAGGTGTCCGGGAGGGCACGGGTCAGCCTCGGCTACCTCTCCGAGGTGGAGCGCGGCCAGAAGGAAGCGTCCTCGGAGCTCCTGAACGCGATCTGCACGGCGCTGGACGTCCCGCTGTCGCAGGTGCTGCGGCAGGTCTCGGACAAGCTGGACGGGCATGCCGGCGTCACCGCCCTGCCCGTGCGCAGCCCGCACGTCGCCGCGGCCTGACCCCCGATGCGGGAGGCGGAGCTGCGCTCGCGGCTGGCCGGCCACCTCGGTGACGCGTACTCCCTGATGTGGTCGGACACGGTCGTCCTGGAGCGGCTCGGCCACCGCACGGTGAGCGAGGCGCTCGCGGGCGGCGTCCCCTGCAAGGACGTCTGGCTGGCGGCGTGGGAGGCCCTCGAACTGCCTGCGCGGGATCGCTGAACACGCGCTGGCGTGTCGGGTACATATCGAACATCTGTTCGGCTAGCCTGTGGACAGTTGCCCGGCGGACGTGGAGCTTTCCACACCAACCCCTGCACCTGACCGGTTGTCAGTGGCGGTGCCTAGGGTGATGGCGACGGTTCGGAAAGCCCGAGGGAGAGGACGCGACAGATGGCGGTAGCGGACAGGGAGAAGGCGCTCGCAGCGGCGCTCGCCCAAATCGAGAAGCAGCACGGCAAGGGTTCGGTGATGCGGCTGGGCGAGGAGACCCGCCAGCCGATGGAGGTGATCCCGACCGGGTCGATCGCGCTCGACGTCGCGCTCGGCATCGGTGGCCTGCCCCGGGGCAGGGTCGTCGAGATCTACGGCCCGGAGTCGAGCGGCAAGACCACGGTCGCGCTGCACGCGATCGCGAACGCGCAGGCCGCGGGCGGCATCTGCGCCTTCATCGACGCCGAGCACGCGCTCGATCCCGACTACGCGGCGAAGCTGGGCGTCGACACCGACGCCCTGCTGGTGAGCCAGCCCGACAACGGCGAGCAGGCGCTCGAGATCGCCGACACACTGGTCCGCTCCGGCGCGCTGGCGCTGATCGTGATCGACTCGGTGGCCGCGCTGACGCCGCGGGCCGAGATCGAGGGCGAGATGGGTGACAGCCACGTCGGCCTCCAGGCCCGCCTGATGAGCCAGGCGCTGCGGAAGATGACCGGCGCGCTGTCGGGTGCGAACACGACCGCGATCTTCATCAACCAGCTGCGCGAGAAGATCGGCGTCATGTTCGGCTCGCCCGAGACCACCACCGGCGGTCGCGCGCTGAAGTTCTACGCGTCGGTGCGGCTCGACGTGCGCCGTATCGAGACGCTCAAGGACGGCTCGGACATGGTCGGCAACCGCACCCGGGTGAAGGTCGTGAAGAACAAGGTCGCCCCGCCGTTCAAGCAGGCGGAGTTCGACATCCTCTACGGCCAGGGCATCAGCCGCGAGGGCAGCCTGATCGACCTCGGTGTCGACTGCGGCATCATCCGCAAGGCGGGTGCGTGGTTCACCTACGAGGCCGACCAGCTCGGCCAGGGCAAGGAGAACGCGCGCAACTTCCTCAAGGCCAACCCCGAGGTCGCCGACGAGATCGAGCGCCGGATCCTCACCCAGCTCGGAGTGGGCGCGGCCAACGACGTCCCCGACGGCATCGACCCGGTCACCGGCGAGGTCGAGTTCTGACCACCGACGAGCCGGCTCTGACCGGGTCGGACGACGCCGACCCGGTCGCGGTGGCACGTGAGATCGCCCTGCGGCAGCTGACCGTGCGGGCTCGGACGCGGGTGGAGCTGGAGCGGGCCCTGGCCCGCAAGAACGTGCCGGCGGCGGCGACGCAGGAGGTGCTCGACCGGCTCACCGACGTGGGCCTGGTCGACGACGCGGTGTTCGCCCGTGACTGGCTGGCGGCGGGGGAGCGGCGGCACAAGAGCCGTCGTGCCCTGCTGGCCGAACTGGCGACCAAGGGCGTCGAGCGCGACGTCGTCGAGGCCGTGGTCGCGGAGCTCGACGGCGACAACGACTACGTGGTCGCGCGGGGCTTCGCCGAGCGCAAGGCGACGTCGCTGCGGGGGCTCGATCCCCAGGTCCAGTACCGGCGGCTGGCCGGTGCGCTGGCGCGGCGCGGCTTCTCCGCGTCCGTCGTGGCGCAGGTGAGTCGTGAGGTGCTCGCCGAACTCGCCGACCTCGACGACGTCCCCGAGCTTGCGGAATGACCCGGGCCGTCCTAGCCTGCCCATGGGTGCGCCCGCGAACCCACTCCTGAGCGACTGATTGACCATGACTGGGGACTGAAACCCCGCGATAACACCGGCCCGGCCTTGTCGGGTCGGGTCTGCCATCGGCACGACTGTGCACGTTGCACGGTCGTCGACGCTTGAGGACGGATCCAGCGGCGCCTCCGCTCACGCTCGAGGAGGACGCGATGGAAACGACAGCTCTTCTCACGGTGCTCGTGGTGGTCCTCGCGATCGTCCTGATCGCCCTCGTGGTGCTGCTCAGCGTGGTCCTTCGTGGGGCTACCCAGCCGGGACGTCCGGCGAGGCGTTCGGACCCCCGACGCGGCGGCGGTCCTTCTCGGCGCCCCGCGTCCGCCCCCGCGCCCGTGGCCCAGGTGTCGACCGCTCACGACGAGGAGTTGAAGGCCCGGCGGCAGGCGGTCGACCGCCGCGAGGAGCTCCTCGCCGAGCGGGAGGACCGGCTGAACCGGTACCTGGAAGAGGTCCACAACCGGGAGTCGCACCTCGACGACATCGCCGCGGGGCTGGACCGCCGCGAGGCCCAGCTCGACGAGGCGGAGGCCGAACGGGCCGACGCCCTCGCCGCGGTCGCGGGACTGTCCGCCGACGCCGCCAGGGCGGAACTCATGACCCAGGTCGAGAAGGAGTCCCGGCTGCACGCGGCCCAGTTGACCAGGGAGATCGAGTCGGAGGCGCGGCGCACCGCCGACGCCACGGCGCGTCGGATCGTCGTCACCAGCATCCAGCGGCTCGCTGCCGAGCAGACCACCGAGTCGGTGGTCGCCACCGTCCCGCTGCCCAGCGACGAGATGAAGGGCCGGATCATCGGCAGGGAGGGCCGCAACATCCGGGCGTTCGAGCAGATCACCGGCGTGAACGTCCTGATCGACGACACGCCCGAGAGCGTCCTGCTGTCCTGCTTCGACCCCGTGCGCAGGGAGACCGCGCGGTTGACCCTCACCGAGCTCGTGGCCGACGGACGCATCCATCCCGCGCGGATCGAGGAGGTGCACGAGCGCAGCAGGCGCAGCGTCGACGAGCTGTGCATCCGGGCGGCGGAGGACGCGCTGATCGAGATGGGGATCACCGACCTCGCCCCCGGCCTGCTGCCGGTCCTCGGCTCGCTGCAGTACCGCACGTCCTACGGGCAGAACGTCCTGCGCCACCTCGTCGAGTGCGGCCACATCGCCGCCCTGCTCGCCGCGGAGTTGGGGCTGGACGTCGAGACCTGCAAGCGCGCTGCGTTCCTGCACGACATCGGCAAGGCGCTCACCCACGAGGCGGAGGGGTCGCACGCGAAGGTCGGCGCCGACCTCGCCCGTCGGCACGGCGAGCACCCCGACATCGTCCACGCCATCGAGGCCCACCACAACGAGGTCGAGCCGCGCACGGTAGAGGCCGTCCTCACCCAGGCGGCGGACGCGATCAGCGGCAGCCGGCCTGGCGCCCGCAGGGAGAGCCTGGAGATCTACGTGAAGCGCCTCCAGCGGCTGGAGGACATCGCCAAGGAGCACGAGGGCGTCGACAAGGTGTTCGCGATGCAGGCCGGCCGCGAGATCCGGGTGATGGTCGCCCCCGAGCTCGTCAACGACGCGCAGTCGCAGGTGATCGCCAGGGACATCGCGAAGCGGGTCGAGGAGGAGCTGACCTACCCCGGCAGCATCAAGGTGACGGTCGTGCGGGAGTCGCGGGCCGTGGCGCTGGCCAAGTGAGCCGGTAGAGTTGCGGCTTCACGACGCCAGCCGAGGTGGGAACAGGGCCTTGTCAGCACGCACTTTCGAAGTGGTCACCTACGGGTGCCAGATGAACGTCCACGACTCCGAGCGGATCGCGGGCGTCCTGCTGGACGCCGGGTACGCGGCCGCGCCGGACGGCGCGCAGGCCGACGTGGTGGTGTTCAACACCTGTGCGGTCCGCGAGAACGCCGACAACCGGCTCTACGGGAACCTCGGCCACCTCGCCCCGGTCAAGCAGTCCCGGCCCGGCATGCAGATCGCCGTCGGCGGTTGCATGGCGCAGAAGGACCGGCAGGCGGTCGTTGACCGCGCACCATGGGTGGACGTCGTGTTCGGCACGAACAACCTGGGCTCGCTGCCCGTCCTGCTGGAGCGGGCGCGGGTCAACGAGGAGGCCCAGGTCGAGATCCTCGAGTCGCTGGAGCGGTTCCCGTCCACGCTGCCGACCCGGCGCGACTCGGCGTACGCGGCGTGGGTCTCGATCAGCGTGGGCTGCAACAACACCTGCACGTTCTGCATCGTGCCCGCGCTGCGCGGCAAGGAGAACGACCGGCGACCCGGCGACGTGCTCGCCGAGATCGAGGCCCTGGTCGCGGCGGGCGTCCAGGAGATCACGCTGCTCGGCCAGAACGTGAACAGCTACGGCGTCGAGTTCGGCGACCGAGGGGCGTTCGCGAAGCTGCTGCGCGCGTGCGGCGGGATCGAGGGACTGGAGCGCGTCCGGTTCACGTCCCCGCACCCTGCGTCGTTCACCGACGACGTGATCGCGGCCATGGCCGAGACGCCGAACGTGATGCCGAGCCTGCACATGCCGCTGCAGTCGGGGTCCGACCGCATCCTGAAGGCGATGCGGCGCTCGTACCGCAGCGAGAAGTTCCTCGGCATCCTCGACCGGGTGCGGACGGCGATCCCGCACGCCGCGATCACGACCGACATCATCGTCGGGTTCCCCGGCGAGACGGACGCCGACTTCGAGGCCACTATGGACGTCGTTCGTGCGTCCCGGTTCTCTGCGGCCTTCACGTTCCAGTACTCGATCCGTCCGGGCACGCCGGCGGCGACGATGCCGGACCAGGTGCCGCGCGCGGTCGTGCAGGAGCGGTACGAGCGGCTGGTCGACCTCGTCGGCGAGGTGGCCTGGGAGGAGAACCGCGCGCTCGTCGGCCAGCGGGTCGAGGTGCTGTTCGCCGACGGCGAGGGACGCAAGGACGCCGCCACCCACCGCATGTCGGGCCGGGCGAGGGACAACCGGCTCGTGCACGTCGGCGTCCCCGAGGACCCCGCGCTGCGGCCGCGTCCGGGCGACATCGCCGAGGTGGACATCACCTACGCCGCCCCGCACCACCTGAACGCCGACGACGGCCTGATCGACCTGCGCCGCACCCGCGGCGGCGACGCCTGGCAGTCGCGCGCCGCCACCCCCGCCGAGCCCGCGAAGCCGGTCACGGGCCTCGGCATCCCGCGCCTGGTCCGCGCGTAGGTCGCTCTGCGGGCCGTCCACCACAAGGTGGACGCTTCTGCGGTGCAGTCGCGCGTTTCCGTCCACTTTGTGGTGGACGCCGGCGCCTCCCGCTCAAGGAGGACGGTTTGTCGTGAGTTCGCCGCAGAAGCGTCCTCTCTGTGGTGGGCGGGCGCTGGCTGTCATCCCGGGCTTGACCCGGGATCTGGGTGTGGGTGGTGACGGGTGTGTCGTCGAGATCCCGGCTTTCGCCGGGATGACGGGGGTGGCTCGTCGTGGTGTCCTGATCAAGGTGGACGCTTCTGCGGTGTAGTCACGCGCGTCCACGTTGTGGTGGACGCTGGCGTCCTCCCGCTCAAGGTGGACGGTTTGTCGTGAGTTCGCCGCAGAAGCGTCCTCTCTGTGGTGGGCGGGGGCTGGCTGTCATCCCGGGCTTGACCCGGGATCTCCGGGTGGGTGGTGGCGGGTGTGTCGTCGAGATCCCGGCTTCCGCCGGGATGACGGGGTTGGCTCGTCGTGGCGTCCGGGTCAGGTGGACGCTTCTGCGGTGTAGTCGCGCGTTTGCGTCCACCTTGTGGTGGCAAGCCGGGCGGCGTGGCGCTGAGAGCGGCAGATCGCGGCCCAGGCCGTTGGCGTCCTGGCAAAGGCCGAGGGGCCGACCAGGTGGTCGACCCCTCGGGTTTCGTCGTTGTGCGGAAAGTTCGTTCCGCGTCCAGATCAGTGGATCGGGTTACTGGGCAGTGCCCGCCAGCTGCTCCTTCAGGAACTGCTGGGCCTGGTCCACCTGGGCCGCGTACTGGCCGCCGGTCTTCTCGTCGAGGAGGTCACCGATCTTCTCGATGCCCCCTGCAACGTCAGCTTCGTGGCCGGCCACGGCACCCTTGATCTGATCGACGATGTCCATGCGACCTCCTTTCTGCTCCCGGCGCCGAGTCGTTCCCGGCTGCGACCTCCATTGTGTGCCCGCGACGATGCCCTGCCAAGAACCCGTCCAGCGAACTTTGGAAGAATGCCGGACGTGACGATTCCCGTGGTGGCGCTGAACGGCCCCACGGCCAGTGGCAAGACCGCCGTGGCCGTGGCGCTCGCGCAGCACCTGGCCGCGTCCGGGATCGCCGCCGAGGTGGTGAACGCCGACTCGATGCTGGTCTACCGGGGCATGGACATCGGGACCGCCAAGCCGACCCCCGCCGAACGCGGCGGCGTGCCGCACCACCTCATCGACATCATGGAGGTCACGGAGTCCGCCAACGTGGCCGAGTTCCAGGCGCTGGCCCGCGCAGCGATCGCCGAGTGCCGCGCCCGCGGCGTCGTGCCGATCCTGGCCGGCGGGTCGGCGCTGTACGTCCACGCGATCCTGGACGCCTTCGAGTTCCCCGCCACGGACGCGGACGTGCGCGCGCGGCTGGAGGCGGAGCTCGCCGACGTCGGCGCGTCCGCCCTCCACGCACGCCTGGCCGCGATCGCCCCCGAGGCGGCCGCCGGGATCCTCCCCGGCAACGGACGTCGGACCGTCCGCGCCCTGGAGGTGATCGAGCTCACCGGCAGTTTCACCTCGACCCTGCCCACCTGGGAGTACGCGCTGGGCGACGTGCGGCAGTTCGGGCTCGAGCTCCCTCGCGACGTCCTGGACGCCCGGATCGAGCAGCGTGTCGACCAGATGTGGCGCGACGGTCTGGTCACCGAGGTCGAGGAACTGGTGGGACGCGGCCTCCGAGAGGGCAGGACGGCGTCCCGGGCGCTCGGCTACCGGCAGGTGCTCGCGCACCTCGACGGCGCGCTCACCGAGGACGAGGCCAGGCTGGCCACGGTGACCGGGACGCGGCGCTTCTCCCGCAAGCAGCTGGGCTGGTTCCGGCGCGACCCGAGGATCCGTTGGCTGGCCGCCGGCCCGGACGCCGCGGATGTGGTCGCGTCAGTGGTGCGCGGTATCGTGCAGGGATACCCGGAGGAGTGAGCATGCACATCGAGTTCGCGAAGGGCCACGGCACTCGCAACGACTTCGTGCTGTTCGCCGACCCCGACAACCTGTACGAGCTGACCGACGCGCAGGTGCAGTTCCTGTGCGACCGGCGGGGCGGTATCGGGGCGGACGGGATCCTGCGGGTCGTGCGCGCCGAACTCGTTCCCGGCCACGAGCAGGACGACGCGCACTGGTTCATGGACTACCGCAACGCCGACGGCTCGATCGCCGAGATGTGCGGCAACGGGCTGCGGGTCTTCGTCCGCTACCTCGCCGAGGAGGGCCTGGTTTCCGGCCCTCAGGTCGCGGTCTCCACCAGGGCGGGGCTGCGCACCGGTCGTTTCCTTCCCGACGGACGGATCGCCGTGACGATGGGCGCCGTCCACGTCGGCGAGGACGTGGTGCTGCGCCTGGGCACCGACAGCTGGCGCGCCCGCAGCGTCGACGTGGGCAACCCGCACGCCGTCGCCGTCGTCTCCTCCGTCCGCACCCTGACCGACCTCGACCTCACCCATACCCCGACATGGCACCCGGCGGACGCGTTCCCGAACGGCGTGAACGCGGAATTCGTCGTCCGCCTGGCGCCCGGTCACCTCCGGCTCCGCGTCCACGAACGGGGCGTGGGGGAGACCTGCTCCTGTGGCACCGGCGTCGTCGCTGCCGCCGCGGCGATGGGCGATTCCGACCAGTACACCGTGGACGTGCCGGGCGGCACCCTCGAGGTCGACCTCCGCGGCGAGGAGGCGGTGCTCACCGGCCCCGCCGAGGTCGTCGCCCGCGGCACCTGCACCCTTCCGAATTGAGGACGATGACGTACGAATCCGCAGAGATCGATCCCGAGGAACTGAACCCCGACGGCGACCAGCTCGACCTGGCCGAGCGCCTCTCGCTGCGCCGCGTGGCGGGCATGTCCACCCAGCTGGCCGACATCAGCGAGGTCGAGTACCGCGAGCTCCAGCTGGAGCGCGTGGTGCTGGTCAGCGTCTGGACGACCGGCAGCGAGGTGGACGCGGACAACGCGATGGCGGAACTGAAGCTGCTGGCCGAGACGGCCGGCTCGCAGGTGCTGGAGGGTCTGGTCCAGCGCCGCAGCACTCCCGACCCGGCGACCTTCATCGGTCGCGGCAAGGTGGACGAGCTGCGCCAGGTCGTGGTCGCCACCGGCGCCGACACCGTGATCTGTGACGGCGAGTTGGAGCCCGCCCAGCTGCGCAACCTGGAGGACCGCGTCGGCGTCAAGGTGATCGACCGGACCGCCCTGATCCTCGACATCTTCGCGTCCCACGCCAAGAGCGCCGAGGGCAAGGCCCAGGTCGAGCTGGCGCAACTGCAGTACCTGCGCCAGCGCCTCCGCGGCTGGGGCGGCAACCTCTCCCGGCAGGCCGGTGGACGCGCGGCCGCGGGGGCCGGCATCGGCGGACGCGGGCCCGGCGAGACCAAGATCGAGACCGACCGGCGCCGGATCAAGACCCGCATCGCCGTGCTGCGCCGACGGCTGCGCGACCTGGAGTCCGTCCGCGACACCAAGCGTTCGCAGCGCACCCGCAACCAGGTACCGAGCGTCGCGATCGTCGGCTACACCAACGCCGGCAAGAGTTCCCTGCTGAATCGGCTCACCGGCGCGGGTGTGCTCGTGGAGGACGCGCTGTTCGCCACGCTCGACCCGACCACCCGGCGCTCCTCCGCGTCCGACGGGAGGGTGTACACGCTCACCGACACGGTCGGGTTCATCCGGCACCTCCCGCACGACCTCGTGGAGGCGTTCCGCTCGACGCTGGAGGAGTCGACGTCCGCTGACCTGCTGCTGCACGTGGTCGACGGCTCGGACACCGACCCGTTCGGCCAGGTCGCGGCCGTGCGCACCGTGCTGGCCGACATCGGGGCCGCGGGCGTGGCCGAGCAGTTGGTCGTCAACAAGATCGATGCCGCGCAGTCCGACACGCTCCTGGCGCTGCGGGGCCGCTATCCGGACGCCGTGTTCGTGTCCGCCCGCACCGGTGCGGGGATCGACGAGCTGCGCGAGCGGGTGGAGGAGCGGCTGCCGCGTCCGGAGGTCGAGGTGCGCGCCCTGGTGCCCTACGACCGCGGCGACCTGATCAACCGGATCCACAGGGACGGCGAGTTCGTCAGCTCGGACCACACCGAGCACGGCACCCTCGTCGTCGCCAGGGTGAACGCCGACCTCGCCGGGGAGCTCGCGCGCTACGCCACCCATGCCTGAGGACGACCTCTCGGCGGCGATCCTCGCCGCAGCGGTGTCCGGGATCGGCGGCCAGCCCCGTCCTGGCCAGGCGACGATGGCCGAAGAGGTCACCCGGACGTTCGACCACGGCGAGCACCTGCTGGTGCAGGCGGGGACGGGGACGGGGAAGTCGCTCGGCTACCTCGCCCCTGCGCTGGCGAACCTGGTCGCGAACCCGGAGGGGCGGATCGTGATCGCCACGGCGACCCTCGCGCTGCAGGCACAGCTGGCGGGCAAGGACATCCCCGCCGCGGCGGACGCCTGCGCCCAGGTCACCGGGACGAGGGTCAGCCACGCGATCCTCAAGGGCCGGACGAATTACGCCTGCCTGCTGCGCGTCCGGGAGGGCGCCGGCGCCGAGCAGGAGGCGCTGCTCCCCGAGCCCGGGGAGACCACGGGCGTGGGGGCGGAGGTCGTCGCGCTGCGCCAGTGGGCCGAGGAGGAGGCGGAGGCCGGACGGCTGGCCGACCGGGACGACGCGCCGCCACACACCCAGCCTGCGTGGGCGCAGGTCTCGGTGCCGGTGCGGGAGTGCCTGGGCGTCCAGCGGTGCCCGCACGGGCAGGAATGCCTCGTGGAGAAGTCGCGGGACCGCGCCCGGTCCAGCCAGCTGGTGGTCACCAACCATGCGCTCCTCGCCGTCGACGCCCTCCACGGCGGGACGGCGCTGCCCGACTACGACGCGCTCGTCATCGACGAGGCGCACGAGCTGGTCAGCCGGGTCACCGGGGCCGCCTCGGTCGAGCTCAGCCCCGCTCATGTCGAACGGGTCGCGCGGCGCTGCCTGACCTGGCTCAGCGACGACGTCGGGGTCGCGTTCCTCGATGCGGCGGACTCCCTGCAGCTGGGACTGGACGCGGGGGAGATCGGCCGGGTGCTCGATCCGGACGCGGAGATCGTGGCGTCCCTGCGCCTGCTCAGGCAGGCTGCCCGCGCGGCGGTGAGCGGCCTCGCCGGGGGCAAGGACGATGAGACCGATCGGCGGCAGGCCCAGGCCGCGGCGCAGGAGGTCTTCGACATCGCCGAACGGATGGCGAAGCTCGACGAGTACGACGTGGTGTGGACGTCGGAGTCCGAGCGCTTCGGACGCCAGGTCAACTGCGCGCCGCTGTCGGTGGCCGGGCTGCTGCGCGGCCAGGTGTTCGAGAACCACCCGGTGGTGCTCACGTCCGCGACGCTGAAGATCGGGGGCGACTTCCGCTCGGTGGCCGCGTCGATGGGCCTCGGCGGTGACGAGGGCGTGCCCTGGCGGGGGGTGGACGTCGGCTCGCCGTTCGCGTACCGCAGCCAGGGCATCCTCTACGTGGCGAAGCACCTCGCCGCGCCGACGCGCGAGGGGATCGCCGCCGACGCGTTGGCAGAGATCGCGGAGTTGCTGTGGGCGGCCGACGGCCACACGCTGGGCCTGTTCGCGTCCCAGCGGGCCGCGGAGGCTGCTGCCCGGTACTGCCGTGAGCACGTGCCCGAGCGGTTGGTGCTGTGCCAGGGCGACGCGCACCTGGCCCGGCTCACGGCTGAGTTCATCGAGGACGAGGAAGCCTCGCTGTTCGGGACGCTGTCGCTGTGGCAGGGCATCGACGTACCCGGCGACACCTGCCGGTTGGTGATCATCGACAAGATCCCGTTCCCGCGTCCGGACGACCCGCTGATGCAGGCCAGGCAGCAGGCAGTCGTGGACGCCGGAGGCAACGGCTTCATGGCCGTCGCGGCGACGCACGCCGGCCTGCTGCTCGCGCAGGGGTCGGGACGGCTGATCCGCACGCTGACCGACAAGGGCGTGGTCGCCGTGCTCGACCCTCGCCTCGTCACCGCCCGCTACGGGTCGTTCCTGAAGGCGTCCATGCCCGACTTCTGGATGACGACCGACCGCGAGACCGCGATCGGTGCGCTGCGCCGGCTGGGCACGAACGGTCCCTGAGAGACCCGTGCGAGGGTGAACGGCGCCTGAAGGAGCGGGCCGGTGAAGAACCAACCTGTTCGCGTCACGAAGGGCCGTGTCACGAAGGGCCGTGTCACTGTGAGCACAGGTTGCCCCGGCACGGCGGGGACGGTTCCTAACGTGCCGTCGCCAGCCGCGCCCCGTCCCGGACTACGCTGAACCTGGAGAGGTGGTCCGGTCATGGTCGACGCATCCCAGCGCCCGCTCTGGGCGCTCGTGCTCTGGGCGTCGGTCGGCGTGCTCGTCGGACTCGGGGTGGTCGGCATCCTCTCGATCGGGGTCTACGCGCTCGCCCTCGCCGTGGTGCTGGCCGTTCTTGGTCTCGTCCTGCCGGCCTCACGATCGGTCGCGGCGCTCGCCATCCTTCCCGGTCTGGGCGTTCTTCCGCTGGTGGTGGGGCTCTCGAACCTTGGGGGCCCCGGGACGTACTGCAGCGAAACGGTGGACACCATGACCTGCGCGGAACTGTTGAGCCCGTGGCCGTTCCTGGTCCCCGGCCTGGTCCTCGTCGTCGGTGGCACCTGGCTCGTGTGGAGACTGGTGCGGCGCCACTCCGATCGCGCCTCCGCTCCGGACTTCCGCTAGCGAGACCCGGACGTCCAACCGGCGCGGAGCCTGTGGTGGCTGCCTGAACCACCAGCTGAGTGGACAGAAGGTGTCGGTCTCTTCGGAGACCCCGGCGAGGTTCCCGCTAGACCCGGCGCAGGACCGCGACGACCTTGCCCATGATCGTGGCGTTGGTGCCGTCGATGGGCTCGTAGGCGGGATTGTGGGGAAGCAGCCACACCGCGTCGAGCGTGCGCTTGAGCGTCTTCACCGTCGCCTCGTCCTCGATCAGGGCCGCGACGATCTCGCCGTTGCTCGCGTCGGGCTGCTGCCGGACGACGACGTAGTCGCCGTCGCAGATGGCCGCGTCCACCATCGAGTCGCCCTTGACCTCGAGCAGGAACAGGGTGCCCTCCCCGACGAGCTGGCGGGGAAGCGTGAACACGTCCTCAACCACCTGCTCGGCGAGGATCGGGCCGCCGGCGGCGATCCGGCCGACGATCGGCACCCGGACGGACGGAGCGCTCGGCGCGGGCAGGTCGGGTTCGACCGGCTCGAGGACCGGCACCCCACTCACGGAGAGCGTCTCGGGGAGCCGCACCTCGAGGGCGCGCGGACGGTGCGGGTCACGGAAGATGAAACCCTTCGCCTGGAGTACCTTCAGCTGGTGCGCGGCGGAGGACGAGGACGCCAGGCCGGCCCGGTCGGCGATCTCGCGGATCGTGGGCGGGTACCCCCTGCTGACGAGGTCGTCCCTGATCACCTCGAGGATCTTGCGCTGGCGCACGGTCAGGCCCTCGCTGTCCACGGGGCCGTCGGGCAGCTGGCTGACCTTCTTGCCCAGCTGGGCTGCGATGTCTTCCTTGCGCGGACGGCCGCGCCTGCGGGCCGGGGGTTCTGCCGTGGTCGCCATGGACAGCAAGCTAGCCCGCCTGAGGGCGGGATTCAAACAGGTGTTCGAGCGTGTCGCAATTTCGGCCGTGTTGTGATTTCGACATCTCGCGGTCTGCTCCGGGTTCGGGCAAGCGGACTAGAGTCGGAACCGGGCGGTGGGGCTCGCCCTCCTCAGAACCGTCGCTCCTGCGACCAACAGTCCCTACCCGGTGTGCCGTCCGGCCACCCAGGGTGGGGTGTCGTCCCTCCCCGATCCGCCGGCCATGGTGCACCTCCGGACCCACCGTGGGCCCGGGTGAGCGGAAGGGTGCGGAGATGGTGTTCGAGATCGAAGGGGTGAGCGCGCTGGAGGTCCTCGACTCGCGCGGTCGGCCCACGCTGGAGGTCACTGTGCGGCTCGCCGATGGGACGGTCGCCTCGGCCGGCGTCCCCTCGGGGGCGTCGACGGGGACGCGGGAAGCGGTCGAACTGCGCGACGGCGACCCGGCACGGTTCGGGGGCAGCGGTGTGCGAAAGGCCGCGGACAACGTGAACCGAGAGCTGAATGCCCAGCTCGCCGGGCGGCCCTGGACGGACCTCGCCGAGGTGGACGCCTCGATGTGCGCGCTCGACGGCACGCCGAACAAGGCCCGGCTCGGCGCGAACGCCCTCGTGGGGACGTCGATGGCGCTGGCGCGGGCGCTCGCCGGTTCGGCCGGGCGGGAGCTGGTCGACTGGCTGCCGGGGACGGGCGCGCCGCCGAGGATGCCCGTCCCGTGCTTCAACGTGCTCAACGGCGGTGCGCACGCGGCGAACCCCCTCGACTTCCAGGAGTTCATGGTCTGTCCGCTGGGCGCACCGTCGGTGGCCGAGGCGGTTCGCGCCGGCGCCGAGGTGTACCACGCGCTGCGCGGGCGCCTGGTGGCAGCAGGCAGGAACGTCGGACTGGGCGACGAGGGCGGCTTCGCCCCTGACCTCGCCGAGCCGGAGGACGTGCTCGAGTTGATCGTCGCGGCGATCGACGACGCCGGCTACGCCAGGGGGTCCGCAGGCGTGGGCATCGCGCTCGACCCCGCGGCGTCCGAGTTCTGGTCCGCCGACGGCTACCGGGTGAACGGCGCCACGCTCTCCAGCGCCGACATGATCGCCCGCTACGCAGCGATGGTCGACCGGTTCCCGGTCTGGAGCATCGAGGACGGGCTCGGCGAGCAGGATCCCGAGGGGTGGAAGCGGCTCACCGCCACGCTCGGGGATCGCGTCCAGCTGGTCGGCGACGACAACTTCTGCACCAATCCGGCCATCATCTCCGCCGCGATCTCGGAAGGGATCGCGAACGCCGCCCTGATCAAGCTGAACCAGATCGGGACGGTGAGCGAGACGATCGAGGCGATGCGGGTCTGTCACGACGCGGGCTACGGGCAGATGGTCTCGCACCGCTCCGGCGAGACCCCCGACAGCTTCATTGCCGACCTCGCCGTCGCCACCGGGTGCGGGCAGCTCAAGTCGGGAGCGCCGGCCCGCGGTGAGCGCGTGGCGAAGTACAACCGGCTGATCGCGATCGAGGCACGCCGTCCGGACCTCGACCACGGGCTGCCGGAACGGGGGGCCGCATCATGATCGACGTCTACCTGTGCCGCCACGGTCGCACCGCACTGAACGCGGCCGGCCGGCTCCGGGGACGCCTTGACCCCGACCTCGACCTCGTCGGTGTCGCGGAGGCGAGGGACCTCGGCCGCGTCCTCGGCGGGCTCGTGCCCGTCCGCGTGGTGTCCAGCCCGCTGCGCAGGGCGGTGGCGACGGCACGGCCCGTCGCCGAGGCCGTCGGCCTGGGGGTGGAGACCGATGCGCGCCTCGCCGATCGCGACTACGGGCTGTTCGACGGCGCGGTCGAGCGGGAGGTGGTCACGACGTACGGCTCACTCGACGCAGCCCCCGGCGTGGAGCCCGCCGACGCCGTGTTCGCGCGTGCGGACGCCGCCCTCGCCGATCTCCTGGCCGCCACCCACGGACCCGGCCCGGTGGTCGTGGTGAGCCATGACGCCGTGATCCGACAGGTCCTCGACCGACTCACCCCCGGCACCGGCCGCGCCGACCACCTGCCGCCCAGGACGGGGTGCTGGAGCCTGTTGCGCCACGACGGCACGGGCTGGCACCTCGTGGTGGCGGACAGCAAGGACGATCCCCAGGAGGTGGCCCTGGCACGCTCCTGAGCCGTGCGGCACCGCCTTCCCACCCGTCCCAAAGGGGAGTGTCAGTGGCACCTGTGAGACTCGTCACATCCCGACACGCGGGCGAACAATTGTTCGAATAGCCTTGACCCGGCGCTCACGTCGGGGTAGAAACAGGTATCGAACACTTGTGCGAGTACCGAGGAGTAACCATGAGCGCCCTGCTGCTTGAAGACCTGCTCGTCCCGGTCCCCACCGCTGTGCCGCAGCCGGTCCGGTGGCGCCACGTGGAGCGCTCGCCGCAGGCCCGTCCGGTCACGGCACTTCCGGGCGGACGCCCGCTGGGTGTGGTGGCGCCCCCGGTGCAGGTTCCGGCGTCCGCGACGGCGACGGTGCGCCCGGCTGCTGCGCCGCGACGCAGCGACTGGCAGCTCACCGACCGGGGGATCGCCGTCGTGGTCACCTTCTTCCTGGCCGTGGTCGCCGTGGCGACGGTGGTCCTCGTGACCGCGTTCCTCTCGGTCAGCGACGCGCCGGTCGCCGCCAGGCCCGACGTGGCGGTGGCTGCGCAGGGCTGAGCCCCTGTCTCGACGCCGACCGGCCCGTGGGGGAGCCGGTCGGCGTCGGCAATTCCGGGACGTCGGCAATTCCACTCACGCATCGGTCCAACACGCCGACACGCCGGATGTTGCCAGTGGGCGTCCGGCGGCATAACCTCTAGATGTAGTAGTTACACGGCTGTGGTTCCTCCACAGCTAGTGGTGGAGATGCACAGGTTTATCCACATCACGATCCACCGTTCCCGCCAGGAGAGGAGCCCGGAAGTGCACTGCCCGTTCTGCCGCCACACCGACACCCGGGTCCTCGACAGCCGCGTCGCCGAGGACGGCACGAGCATCCGCCGGCGCCGCCAGTGCCCCCAGTGTGAGCGCAGGTTCACCACGCTGGAGCAGATGCAACTCGTGGTCGTGAAGCGCTCCGGCGTGGTCGAGCCGTTCTCCCGAGAGAAGGTCGTCACCGGCGTCGCCAAGGCCTGCAAGGGACGCCCCGTCTCCGAGGCCGACCTGGCCCGGCTCGGGCAGCGCGTCGAGGAGACCCTGCGCGCCAGCGGGCAGGCCGAGATCCCCGCCGACGAGGTCGGCCTGGCCATCCTGGGCCCGCTCAGCGAGCTCGACTCCGTCGCGTACCTGCGGTTCGCGTCCGTCTACAAGCACTACGACTCGGTCGAGGACTTCGAGGCCGAGATCGAGACCTTGCGCCAGCAGGCGCTCGTTTCCCACTGAACACACACCTCCCACCCTCCAGATAATCGAAAGGCAGCACCATGACCGAGACCGTCAAGGCCACCACCAGAGGTGGCCGGAAGGCGCCGGGCCTCAAGATCGACCGCGTGTTCACGACCGCCGGCGTGCACCCCTACGACGAGGTCACCTGGGAGCATCGCGACGTCGTCCAGACCAACTGGAAGACCGGCGAGCACGTCTTCGAGCAGCGCGGGGTGGAGTTCCCCGACTTCTGGAGCGTGAACGCCTCCACCATCGTGACGACGAAGTACTTCCGGGGTGCCCTGGGCACCCCGCAGCGTGAGGCGAGCCTGCGCACGCTGATCGACCGGGTGGTGAAGACCTACCGCGCGTCCGGCGAGGAGAACGGTTACTTCGCGAGCGCGGAGGACGCGGAGGTCTTCGAGCACGAGATCACCTGGATGCTGCTGCACCAGTACTTCAGCTTCAACTCCCCGGTGTGGTTCAACGTCGGGACGACCAGCCCGCAGCAGGTGAGCGCCTGCTTCATCCTGTCCGTCGACGACTCGATGGACTCGATCCTGAACTGGTACAAGGAGGAGGGCTTCATCTTCAAGGGCGGCTCCGGGGCCGGCCTGAACCTCTCCCGGATCCGCTCGTCGAAGGAGCTGCTCTCCTCGGGCGGCACCGCGTCCGGCCCGGTCTCGTTCATGCGCGGTGCGGACGCGTCCGCGGGCACCATCAAGTCCGGTGGCGCCACCCGGCGTGCGGCGAAGATGGTGGTCCTGGACGTCGACCACCCCGACATCTACGAGTTCGTCGAGACCAAGGCGCGCGAGGAGGACAAGATCCGTGCGCTGCGGGACGCCGGCTTCGACATGGACCTCGGTGGCAAGGACATCGTCAGCGTCCAGTACCAGAATGCGAACAACTCGGTCCGGGTGAACGACGAGTTCATGCGCGCGGTCGAGGAGGGCGCCGAGTTCGGGCTGCGCGGACGGATGACCGGTGAGGTGATCGAGACCGTCGACGCCCGCGACCTGTTCGCCAAGATCTCCCAGGCGGCCTGGGAGTGCGCGGACCCGGGCCTTCAGTACGACGACACGATCAACGCCTGGCACACCAACCCGGAGTCGGGGCGGATCACCGCGTCGAACCCGTGCAGCGAGTACATGAGCCTGGACAACTCCTCCTGCAACCTGGCCAGCCTGAACCTGCTGAAGTTCCTGCGCGAGGACGACACCTTCGACGTCGCGCTGTTCACGAAGGCCGTCGAACTGGTGATCACCGCGATGGACATCTCGATCTGCTTCGCGGACTTCCCGACCGAGCCGATCGGCGAGACCACGCGGAACTTCCGGCAGCTGGGCATCGGGTACGCCAACCTCGGCGCGCTGCTGATGGCGGTCGGGCGGGGCTACGACTCCGAGGGCGGAAGGGCGCTGGCCGCGTCCATCACCTCCCTGATGACGGCCGCGTCCTACCGACGCTCGGCCGAGCTCGCCGGTGTGGTCGGCCCGTACAACGGCTACGCCCGCAACGCATCCGCCCACCAGCGGGTGATGCGCAAGCACCAGGCCGCCAACGACGACGTCCGCACCTACACCGAGCTCGACAAGCCGATCCACGAGGCCGCGGGCGTCGAGTGGGAGAGGGTCGTCTCGCTCGGGGCGAAGAACGGCTTCCGCAACGCCCAGGCCTCCGTCCTCGCGCCGACCGGGACGATCGGCTTCATGATGGACTGCGACACCACCGGCATCGAGCCGGACTTCTCCCTGGTGAAGTTCAAGAAGCTCGTCGGCGGCGGCTCGATGCAGATCGTCAACCAGACGATCCCGCGGGCGCTGACCCGGCTCGGCTACGCCGAGGAGACCATCGAGGCGATCGTGGAGTACATCTCCGCCAACGGCCACGTCGTGAACGCCCCCGGCCTGAAGCCGGAGCACTACGAGGTGTTCGACACCGCGATGGGCCAGCGGTCGATCAAGCCGATGGGCCACGTGCGGATGATGGCGGCCGTGCAGCCGTTCCTGTCCGGCGCGATCAGCAAGACGGTCAACCTGCCGGAGACCGCGACGGTCGAGGAGATCGCCGACGTCTACCTGCAGGGCTGGAAGCTCGGCCTCAAGGCGCTGGCGGTGTACCGCGACAACTGCAAGGTGGGCCAGCCGCTGAGCGACGCCAAGGCCGACAGCGGCAAGACCGAGGTGAAGCCGGAGCAGGAGGTGCGGATCGAGTACCGTCCCCGCCGCAAGCGCCTGCCGAAGTCCCGGATCAGCCGCACCACGTCGTTCTCCGTCGCCGGCGCCGAGGGCTACATGACGTCGGGCCAGTACGACGACGGCAACCTCGGCGAGGTGTTCCTCAAGCTCGGCAAGCAGGGCTCGACCCTGGCCGGCGTGATGGACGCGTTCTCGATCGCGGTCTCGATCGGCCTGCAGTACGGCGTGCCGCTGGAGCAGTTCGTGCAGAAGTTCACCAACCTGAAGTTCGAGCCGGCCGGCATGACCGACGACCCGGACGTGCGGATGGCGCAGTCGATCATGGACTACATCTTCCGCCGGCTGGCGCTGGACTATCTCTCGTTCGACGAGCGCGCGGAGCTGGGGATCCACACCGCGGCCGAGCGGGCCCGCTACGTCGAGACCGGCCGGTACCTGTCGGAGGAGGACGAGGCGGAGCTGATCGAGTCGGAGTCGCTGAAGAACGACGCCGCCGACGATGTCCGCGTGCACGAGGACGGTCCGAACCAGCCGGCGCTGGTCGAGGTCAGCGCGCACTCGACCGCCGAGGTGCTCGAGAAGCTGTCCGGCCTGAGCGTCGACGCCCCGCTGTGCCTCACCTGCGGCACGAAGATGCGGCGCTCCGGCTCCTGCTACATCTGCGAGGGCTGCGGCTCCACCAGCGGCTGCAGCTGATCGGTCACCACGGGGCGGCCGGGTCGAGCGACCCGGCCGCCCCGTGCCGTCCCCGATGGCTACGATCCTCGGGTGCTGAACACCGACCACCTGTTCTCCAACGACACCGCGGACGTCGACCGCGGCCTGGTGCACGCCTGGCTGAGCGAGCAGGCCTACTGGGCGCTCGGCCGGACGCGCGAGGCGCAGGACGCCGCGATCGACGCCTCCCGCAACTACAGCGTGCGGGACGCCGGCACGGGTGAGCAGGTCGCCTACGCGCGGGTGGTCACCGATGCGACGACGTTCGCGTGGCTCTGCGACGTCTTCGTCTCCCCGGACGTCCGGGGCTCCGGCGTGGGCAAGCTCCTGATCGAGGGGGTCGTGGCCGACCTGGATGCCCTCGGTGTGCGGCGCACGCTGCTGGCCACCGCGGACGCCCACGGCCTGTACGCGCAGTACGGCTTCGAGCCGCTGGCCGAACCCTCCCGCTGGATGGGCCGCGGCCGGGTCTAGCAACCGTCCGTCGTCGCCCGCAGGCTCAGTCGGCGTCGGTCTCCTCGTCCCGGTCGCCCCCGGCGGCGATGGTGGTGTTCACCTGGAGGGACACCCAGGAGGTCGTGGCCGGGGGCTCGGGCGTGGTGTGCCGGGCGACCGGAGCGTCGCCGGGCGCCACCGGACGCACGGGCTCGCCCATGGCAGCCTTGAGGGCCTGGGCGATCGCGCTGCCCGCGGCGGGGTCGAACTTCCTGATCTCGGCCATGCGGGAGATCCTAGGCCGCGATGCTGTCGTCGGGCTGTGGTTCGGCTGCGCGGGCGCCACGGCGGTGCTGGAGGACGACGAAGCCGACGATCGCCCCGACGACGAGGACGCCCAGCCCGATCGCCAGGGCGGGAGAGCGCGCCCACAGGTCGCCGAACAGGTCGACGCCCACCGTCCCGAGCGTCGCGTAGAGCAGCGCCCACGCCACCGAGCCGATGGTGACGGCCGGGAGGTAGTGCCGCAGCTTCATCCCGGTCGCGCCGGCGGCGAGGTTCGCCAGCGTCTGGAAGCCGATCGTCAGGAAGGACACGGCCACCACCGGGGCGCCGTACCGGTCGATCCTGGCCGTCGCGCTCCGGTAGCCGGGGGAGTCCATCAACCGGGCCAGCCGCGTCCGCCGCGCGCCGGCCGAGCCGAGCCGGCCCAGCCAGTAGGTGCCGTTCGCCCGGCACATCACGATGACGAACAGCGCGCCGACCACCACGGGGAACGGGACGTTCCACGCCGTGGGGTCCATCGGGCCTCCCGGGTCGGTCGGGCGGCCAGCTTACGACGGGGAGGCCGCCGCCGTCCTCGTCCCGGTCGTCGCGCGCCGCAGCAGCAGCGCACCGGCGGCGAACAGGACGACCGCGAGCGTCCCGTCCGGGTCCGAAGGGTGCAGGACCGAGCCGAACTGCCAGGCCGCCCACGTCCCTGCCGCGAACAGCGCGTATCCGGCCTCGGCCAGACCCCGGACGGGAACCCCGGGCCCGAGCCGGGGGATCAGGCGCACCTCGACCCGCGCGATCCACGGCACGGCCACCACGACCACCACCAGCACCACGACGACCAGCAGCAGCGCGTTCATCAGGACCGGCGCGGCCCAGGGGAGCAGCAGCGAGAGACCCACCAACAGCCCCGCCGACACCACGATCGCGGGGATGTGCCACAGGTAGGCCGTCAGCAGGAGGGCGTTGGCCAGCCGCACCAGTCCCGTCGCACGCTCACTGGGCCGGGCGGCAACGCCGGCCCGTTCGGCGAGGCCGAGGACGCAGGTCTGGGCGAAGCCGAGCACGACGATGGCGAGCGTGGGTGGCAGCAGGTTCGCCACCAGGACGTCGGCCCACGCCACCGCGGCGGGCGGGTAACCCAGCCCGAACACCAGTACGGCGATCACGGCGACGGCGCCGGCCAGCAGAACGAGCAACCGGCGGGTCGACCAGCCGCGGAACCAGCCCCGGTGGTAGGCGATGCCCCACTGGTGTGCCAGCGGCCACGCGAAGGCGAGGTTCAGCCACTGCAGGCCGAGGTCACCGGACGCCCGCACGACAGCGTCCACCACCACGACACCGACGAGCATCGGGAGCATCACCCAGGCGCCGTACCGGTCGTGCAGCCACACCGCCAGTGGGGCGGCGGCGAGCAGGAGTTCGTAGACGACGGCGAACCAGAGCAGCTGGGCGAACTGCCGACTCAGGGCGGACGCCTCCACCGGCCAGCCCGCCCAGGCGGCCACGCTGGCGACCACCGTGCACACGGCGAGGAACAGGGTCATCGGCCCGAGCAGCCTGCTGCCCCTCCGGGTGAGGAAGGACGCGTACGGCTCCCCGCCCGCCCGCCACGTGTCGACCACCACGGCATTCGCGTAGCCGGCCGCCACGAAGAACACGGGGATGATCGTCGCCACCCAGCTGATCGCCCAGAACACCCGCCCCGGCGCCCACGGCACCACCTGCACGTGGCCGTCGACCAGGAGCACCTGCCACAGCAGGCTGTGGAACACCACGACGATCAGCATCGACGAGATGCGGGCGACGTCGATCAGGTGGTTGCGTCCGGACACCGGGACATCGTAGGCACTTCCTGACCCTAGGCTGGCCACCGTGCAGGCGGCGCTCAGCGGATACCTGACCATCGGGGCGGTGATCGCTGTCGGCTGGGTGGTCGCGCACTTCCGCGTCCTCAACGAGGCCCACCGCCGGATGTTGTCGCGGCTGGCCTTCACGGTCGCGTCACCCGCGCTGCTGTTCTCCCTGGTCGCGCGCGCGGACCTCTCCCACCTCTTCAGTGACACGCTGGTCGTCTCTGCCCTGGCCATTGCGCTCGGGGCCGTCGTCCATCTCGTCGCGGCACGGCTGTGGCTGGGCCGGGGAGACCTGGCCGGTCGGGTGATCGGGACGCTCTGCGCGGTCTACACCAACGCCGGGAACCTCGGCCTGCCGATCGCCGCGTACGTGCTGGGCGACATGACCTGGATGGCCCCGGTCATGCTGATCCAGGTCGGCGTGATGCAGCCCACGGCGATGGCGCTGCTCGATCTCGCCGCCGCCCGCAGGGACGGACGACGCCTGAGCTGGGTGCGCTACGTGAGCCTCCCGTTCCGCAACCCGATCACGGTCGGCACCCTGGCCGGCCTCGGCCTGAACGCCCTCCACCTCACGCTGCCCGACGTGGTCTGGGCTCCGATCGACATGATCGGGGGCGTGGCGGTGCCCGCGATGCTGATCGCCTTCGGCATCTCGCTGCGGCTGGACCCGCTGCCGGGCCGCGGCCCGCACGTCCGCGAACTCGCACTGGTCACGCCGATCAAGGTCGTCATCCACCCCGCGATCGCCCTCGCCCTGGGTGCCTGGGTGTTCCACCTCGCGCCGTCCGACCTGCTGGCGGTGGTCGTGATCGCCGCGCTCCCGACCGCCCAGAACATCTACCTGATCTCGAGTCGCTACCACGTCCGGACGCTGCTGGCCCGCGACGCGATCTTCATCTCGACCCTCGCGTCCATCCCCGTGATCGTGGCGGCCTCGACGTGGCTGCGCTGACGACTCCGCAGGAAGTGCCGCTGACTTCGGCGCTTCCGGCCGCCGACAGAGGGGAAAGGTAATAGCATGCGCGCGATGGACAGTGGTCACTTCACCCGACTCTCGGGTGACGAATGCCGTCAGCTGATCCGCGGCCACAGCGTGGGACGCGTCTGCTGGCTCTCCGGTGAGGGGCTCCAGGTTCTCCCCGTGACGTACTGCGTGACCGGCGAGAAGGTCCTGATCCGCGTCGACCCCGAGTCCGTGATGGGCGAGCTCTCCGGCACGGTCAGGGTCGCGTTCGAGGTGGACGACATCGACGTCCCCACGGCGACGGGCTGGAGCGTCCTGGTGCGGGGCGAGACCCGCGAGTACACCGGCAGGGCCGACGTGGTGCTGCCGGAGCCCTGGGCGCCCGGGAGCCGGACCCTCACCGTGGCCATCACGCCGATCACGTACTCCGGCCGCGCGGTGTCGGCCGACCACCCGAGGAGTTGAGATGCTCAGACCGTATGTCGGCCCGGCCCGGGTGGTGGTCGGCTTCGACGGGTCGGACGACTCGTACCGTGCGCTCGCGTACGGCGTCGACGAGGCGCTCCAGCGGGAAGCCGAACTCGTCCTGGTCCACGCGGTCGACGACACCGTCCTGAACAGCGCCTGGGGAGTGGTGTTCGACCCCGACGAGATCAGGGACGGCGCGGCCGCCATGCTCGTGAAGGCGGTCGACGACGCGCTCGCCGCCGGGCTGCCGCGGCAGCGGATCCGCACCGAGGTGGTCCTCGGCAACCCCGCGGCCGCCCTGACCCGGCTCAGCGACAGGGCGTCCCTCGTGGTCGTGGGACGCCGCTCGGCCGGCACCGGAGAGAAGGCGATCGTCGGCTCGACGGCCGTCGGTGTCGTGGGGGCGTCGCACTGCCCGGTGATCGTGGTGTCCGGCGACGACGTCGCGCGGCCGGAGCGCACGGGAGTGATCGGGGTCGCGGTCGACACGGCCGCCCGCGGGGCGGTGGCGCTGGAGTGGGCGCTGACCGAGTGTGCGCACCACGGCGGCCGCGTCGTCGTGCTCAGCGTCTGCCGGGCGCCGCAGGGCCGTTGGTTCAGCGGCGGGCACCCGACGCCGGAACAGCAGCAGGCCGCGGTCGACGTCACACGCAACCGGATGGCCGACATGGTCTCGGAGATCACCGAGGACTACCCGGGCGTCGACGTCACCCTCGAGGTCGCCTACGGCAGCCCGCTGGACATCCTGGTCGGCCGCACCGAGGAGCTCGACCTGCTCGCCGTCGAGGTTCACGCCTCGTTCCCGACCTACTCCGTCGGCGGCCTGATCCGTGGCCTGCTCAGCTACGGACGCTGCCCCGTCGGCGTGATCCGGCCCAAGGACAGCCACGGCTCCTGACCCGCTTCCGATGCCGGCCTCGACGGCGTGACCCGGGCCATCGCACCGTCCGGCGTAAGCTTGGTCGGCCATGACCGCTGAGCCGCCCCGGATCGCCTTCGACGAGGCGCTGCCGATCAGCGCGCACGTCGAGGAGATCACGCGGGCGCTGCGGACGCACCAGGTCTTGGTGGTGGCGGGGGAGACCGGCTCGGGCAAGACCACGCAGCTGCCGAAGATCTGCCTGCTCGCCGGGCGCCGGCACATCGGGCACACCCAGCCCCGCCGGATCGCCGCCCGCAGCGTGGCCGCGCGGATGGCCGAGGAACTCGGCGAGGAGCTCGGGCACACCGTCGGCTTCCAGGTGCGGTTCTCCAGCCAGCGCAGCCGCGAGACCCGCGTCAAGGTGATGACGGACGGCATCCTGCTCGCCGAGATCTCCCACGACCGCGACCTGCGCCGCTACGACACGATCATCATCGACGAGGCCCACGAGCGCAGCCTGAACATCGACTTCCTGCTCGGCTACCTCAAGCAGCTGCTGCCGCGGCGTCCCGACCTGAAGGTGATCATCACCTCCGCGACGATCGACACCGCCCGGTTCAGCGAGCACTTCGACGACGCGCCCGTGATCGAGGTGTCCGGACGCACCTACCCGGTCGAGGTCCGGTACCGCCCGGTCGCCGGGTCCGCGGAGGACCGCGATCGTGACCAGACGGACGCGATCTGCGACGCGGTCACGGAGCTCACCGCGCGCCTCGACGGGGACATCCTCGTCTTCCTCTCCGGTGAGCGGGAGATCAGGGACGCGGCCGACGCCCTGAACGGCCTCGACCTGCGGTTCACCGAGGTCGTGCCGCTGTACGCGCGGCTCTCGGTCGCCGAGCAGCACCGGGTCTTCACCCCGCACACCGGCCGTCGGATCGTCCTGGCCACCAACGTCGCCGAGACCTCGCTCACGGTCCCGGGCATCCGCTACGTCATCGACCCCGGGTTCGCCCGGATCTCCCGCTACTCGGCGCGCACCAAGGTGCAGCGGTTGCCGATCGAGCCGATCTCGCAGGCCTCGGCCAACCAGCGTGCGGGCCGCTGTGGCCGGCTCGGTCCGGGCGTGTGCATCCGGCTGTACAGCGAGGACGACTTTACGTCCCGGCCTGAGTTCACCCAGCCGGAGATCCTGCGCACCAACCTCGCCTCGGTCATCCTGCAGATGGCCGACGCCGGGCTGGGTGACATCACCCGGTTCCCCTTCGTGGAGCCGCCGGACGCCTCCCAGGTGCGGGACGGCCTGCGGCTGCTCACCGAACTGGGCGCGATCGAGCTCGGGCAGGGCCGGACGCCGCACGGCACCGTCCGGCTGACGAAGGTGGGACGGACGCTCGCCCGCCTGCCCGTCGACCCGCGGCTGGGCCGGATGCTGGTCGAGGCCGACCGGCAGGGCTGCCTGCGCGAGGTGCTGCCGATCGTGGCCGGCATCGCGATCCCCGACGTGCGTGAGCGTCCGAGCGAGGACACCGCCGCGGCGGACGCCGCCCACCGCCGGTTCTGGGCTCCGCTCGACGGTGCGGCCGAACCGACCCCGGACGGCTCGGACATCGCGTCCCTTCTGCGGTTGTGGACCTACCTGCGCGACCAGCGCCGCGCGCTGTCCGGCAACGCCTTCCGGCGGCTGTGCCGCAGCGAGTACCTGAACTTCCTCCGGGTGCGGGAGTGGCAGGACCTGCACGCCCAGCTCCGGGAGGCGTGCACGGAGGTCGGCTACCACCGCAACGACGCCGCCGCGGGCCTGGACGCCGTCCACACCGCCGTCCTCTCCGGGCTGCTGTCCCACGTCGGCCTGCTGGACGAGGCCAGCCTCGCCAAGCCGGCCCGAGGCAGGCGGAAGGGCCCGGCGGAGTACCTCGGCGCGCGGGGCGCGCGGTTCGCCGTCAACCCCGGCTCGAGCGCAGCGCGCACCAACGCGCCGCTGGTGATGGCCGTCGAACTGGTCGAGACCAGCCGACTGTGGGCGCGGACAGTCGCCCCGGTCACCGCGGAGCAGGTCGAGGCGGTCGGCGGCCACCTGCTCAAGCACAACTACTCCGAGCCGCACTGGTCGGAGCGGGGCGGCCAGTGCGTGGCGTACGAGCGGGTCACGCTGCTCGGCGTCCCGATCATCGCCCAGCGGCTGGTCAGCTACGCCCGGATCGACCCCGTGGTCGCCCGTGAGGTGTTCATCACCTCGGCCCTCGTCGAGGGACGCTGGCGCACCCGCCACCACTTCTGGGCGCGGAACCAGGCCGTGCGCGCGGAGGCGGAGGAGCTGGCCGACCGGAACCGGCGCCGCGACCTGCTGCTCGACGACGCGTCCATCGCCGCCTTCTACGAGGCGCGAATCCCTGCCGACGTGGTGACGGTCGCCCACTTCGACCGGTGGTGGCGTGACGCTCGCCGCACCGACGAGCACCTGCTCGACCTGACGCTGGACGACCTGGTCGTCCCGGACGCGGACCTCGACACGCAGGCCTACCCCGACCGCTGGGCCGCCGGTGGTGAGGAGTTGGAGGTCGACTACGCGTTCGACCCCGGCACGGGCCACGACGGAGTCACCGTGAGCGTCCCGCTGGCGCTGCTCACCCGGCTCGACCCGGCCACCTTCACCTGGCAGGTGCCGGGACTGCGCCCGGACGTGGCCACCGAGCTCATCCGCGCCCTGCCGAAGGCGCTGCGGACGCGGCTCGTGCCGGCCCCAGACACCGCCCGGCGGGCGCTGGAGTGGTTGGTCGACCATCCGGGGCCGGGCGCGGAGACGCTCTGGGCGGGGCTGGGCCGGGCCATCCTCGCGCTGACAGGCGTCCAGGTGCCGGAGGACGCGTGGCAGCCGCAGGCGATCCCCGACCACCTGCGGGTGCGCTTCCGGGTCCTCTCCGACGGCGCCCAGCCGGTCGTCGGACGGGACCTCGCCGAACTCTCCGGGAAACTCGCCCCGAGGGTCAGCCGCACGCTCAACGCCGCGGCCGGTCATCTCACGCACCCCGGAGCGCGGTCGTGGGAGTTCGGGACGCTGCCCGACCGGATCGACGACCCGATGCCCGGCTTCCCTGCGCTCGTGGACCGGGGCGACCGGGTCGGCGTCCAGGTGTTCGCGGACGCGGCCGCCGCACGGCGGGCGCACCGCAACGGGCTGCGCCGACTGGTCACGCTCACCACGGTCGATCCGACCCGGTCGATCGTGTCCAGGATGGGCAACGCGACCAAGCTGGCGCTGGCGACGTCCCCGTACCCCGACGTGCCGGCCCTGCTGGCCGACGCCCGCCTGAAGGCGACCGGCGACCTGCTGGACGCCGCCGGCGGGCTGTGGGAGACCAGGGACGCAGCGTCGTTCCAGCGGCTGGCCGACGGCGTCCGCGCCGATGCCGCGCCGGCGATGCAGCGGGTGGTGGCAGCGGCGGGGGAGATCCTTCAGCTCGCCGGCGAGGTGCGCCGCGCACTGCCGTCCGCTCCGGCGGCGACACGCGACGACGCATCCGAACAGCTCGACGGGCTGGTGTACCGCGGCTTCGTGTCCGCGACCCCCGTCCGCGCGTGGCTGCGGTTGCCCACCTACCTGAAGGGCATCCAGCGGCGGTTGCAGGCAGCGACGTCCAACCCCCGCCACGAGGCGGAGGGGCTGGCGGTGATCGGCGAGCTGGAGGACGAGTACGCGGCGCTCTGCGCGCGGTTCCCGTCCGGACCGCTCCCGGAGTCGGTGGCCGACGTCGGCTGGCTGCTGGAAGAGTTGAGGGTGAGCCTCTTCGCGCAAGCGCTGGGCACCGCCGTCCCGGTCTCCGCGAAGCGCGTGCGCAGCGCGATGGCCGCCGCGTCCTGAGCCCGGGCGGCACGATAGGAACCGTCCCCATCGTTCCACCGGCACGCTGGGGACGGTTCCTAGCGTGCCGCGGATCAGACAGTCAGCGCGGCCCCGTCACTGCGGGGCCGCGCCTGGTGGGGCGTCCGCGCGCACAGGAGGGGTTGGTGCGGCGGACGCGGATTCCGCGCTGCGAGGAAGGGGGTCAGACGCTCGCGAGGCGGGTGCGGATGGTCTCGCCCTCGGTCATGGCACGGCGGAACCAGTGCCGCCTGTCGACCTTGCGGGGAAACGTGGGAGTGGGTTCGATCTGGCGAGCGATGTCGAGGTCCTCGACGAGCCGCTCGCGGTCCCTGTCGATGACTGCGTAGCTCAGCATGAGGAAATTCTCGCGTCTTCCTTCATTCGGGACAAGCTGAATATCCCGAATGATCGTGCGGTCCTGCCGTACTGTTGAGTCATGCTCGATCTGAACCGTCTCCGCATCCTGCGGGCCGTCGTCGCGAGCGGCTCGGTGAACGACACCGCACGCCGCCTGGGCCTGACTCCGTCCACCGTGAGCCAGCACGTCCACACCCTGGAGAAGGAGGTGGGGTTCGCGCTCGTGGAACGGGTGGGACGCGGCATCCGGCCCACCCCGGCGGCCGTCGTCCTCGCGAAGGCGAGCGCCGAGGCCCTGCAGTCGATGAAGGAGCTGGACGGCGTCGTCCGCGAGCTCAGGGAGGGCGCCACCGAGCGCCTGACCATGCGGACGTTCGCGTCGGCCGCCTACACGTGGGTGCCGGCGGTCGCGCGGACGCTGCGCAGCGAGTTCCCCGGCCTGACCCTCGAGTTGTCCATCAACGAGACCGACACCGCCGAGCTCGCCGGCCAGGCCGACGTCGAGGTCCACACAGAGCTTCCCTACGACGAGCCGACCGTTCCCCCCGCCTACCGCAGGGTCGAGCTGGGCCTGGACGACTTCCTGGTCGCCGTCCCGCCCGACCACCCGCTGGCCGAGGCCGAGACCTGCGAGCTCAACGAGTTCAGCGAGGACGACTGGGTGCAGTACGACTTCAGCGACGAGATCGCGACGCGGCTGGCCGCCCACGCCTGCGCGGTGGCGGGCTTCACGCCCCGCTACGTGTCCCGCGCGCAGGACCACGTCACCGGACTCGCGTTCGTCGCCGCGGGCGTGGGGATCGCGCTCGTTCCCCAGCTGGCCGTCGGCTGGTCGGGCTTCGACATCGGTTACGTCCGTCCCACCAACCCCACGCCCCACCGCCGGATCGTCGCGCTGGTGCGCGACAGTGCGCGGACGAACCCGGCAGCGGGCAGGACCATCGAACTGCTCACCGAGCTGGGCGGGCGGCTCGGCGAGTTCAACCCCGCGCTGCGCCGGCACGCCCCTGGGCCCAGTCGCCTGCACTGAGCCCGGCCCACACGGACCGTCCGGAGGGCGCGGTCCGGACGAGCGGGCGCGGGCGTCAGCCGACAACGCAATGCCGGGGCGCCGGGGGACCCTCGGGGTACAGTGGCCGGGTGCTGGATCCTCGGCTGCTCTACACGTTCGACCCGAGCCTCTGGGAGGCGGTGCGGGGGACGCGTCCCGCCCTGCTGCACCTCCTCGACGGCTACATCGACGCGGGTTCGGTCACCCACACGGCCGGGCACTACCTCCTCGAGGTGTGTGAGCACGAGGTACTGGTCGAGTTCGACCACGACCAGCTGCACGACTACCGGTCACGCCGTCCGCAAATGGTGTTCGACACCAACCACTGGGTCTCGATGACCGACTACTCGCTGGTGATCCACCGGGTGCTGGACGCGAACGGCACGCCGTTCCTGCTGTTCACCGGCCCCGAACCGGACACGCAGTGGAACCGCACGGCCGCGGCCGTCCTCGGCATCGCCGAGCGGCTGGACGTCTCGCGCATCCTGACCGTCTCCGGCGTTCCGATGGCCGTCCCGCACACGCGACCAACGCTCGTCACCGCACACTCCACCGATCCCACGACCGTCAGCGGCAACCCCATGTGGATCGACCGCGTCCAGCTCCCGGGCAGCTTCTCCCACGTCCTGGAGTACCGGGCCGGCCGGGTCGGGATCCTCGGCCAGGGCTTCGTGGCCCACGTGCCGCACTACCTCTCGCAGGCCGCGTTCCCGCAGGCGTGCGATGCGGTACTGCGCCGCGTCCAGGAGGCCGCGGGGCTGGAGTTCCCGCTGGGCGAGCTCGCCGAGCGGATCGCCTCGAACCTCGAGGGCATCGAGTCGGAGACGGCGGAGGACGCCGACTTCCCGGCTGTCGTCCACGCGCTGGAGGAGCAGTACGACCGGCTGAGCAACAGCGGGGCCGCGTCCGTGCCGAGCGCCGACGAGATCGGCGCCGCCGTCGAGCAGTTCCTCGCCGAGCAGGACCCGCCGCCCGACTTCCGGCGCTGACCGTGCCGGAGTCCGTGGACGAACTGATCGGGATCCTCGACCTCGACCAGACCGGGGAGACCACCTTCGTGGGGCAGGGCGACACCGGCTCCGCACGCCAGCGGGTGTTCGGCGGCCAGGTGCTGGCGCAGGCGCTGACCGCGGGCTACCGCACGGTGCCGGACGGACGCGTCGCGCACTCCCTCGGCGCGTACTTCCTGCGCGCCGGCGCCGCCGCGACGCCGATCACCTACACCGTGGAGACCACGAGGGACGGCGGCAGCTTCTCCACCCGCAGGGTGGTGGCCGACCAGGGCGGCAGGGTGATCTTCACCATGGTGTGCTCCTACCACGTGCAGGAGACCGGTCTCGATCACTCCGACACCGCCCCGGGCGGTGTCCGGCCCCCCGAGGAGTGCCCGCCGCTGTCCGAGGTGCTGGGCGCGCGGTCGCGTCGGGCCGCGGAGGCGTGGCGCCAGGAATGGGGAGTGCTGGAGACGCGGTTCGCGTCCGACACCTCGCCACTGAGCGCTGCCGGCCACTCCGACGCGGCGATGAAGGTCTGGGTGCGGACGGAGAGCGCCCTGCCCGACGACCCCCGGCTGCACCAGGCCTGCCTCGCCTACGCCAGCGACCTGACTCTGCTGGCGGTGAGCACGGTCCCGCACCCGGTCGAGTTCGCCGGCCCGAACATGCAGGTCGCGTCGATCGACCACTCGATGTGGTTCCACCGGGCGGCGCGCGCCGACGAGTGGCTGCTCTACGACCAGGTCTCCCCGTCCGCGTCCTCCGGGCTCGGTTTCAGCTTCGGACGCCTGTTCTCCTCCGGACGCCTCGCCGCGTCCTGCGCCCAGGAGGGCCTGATCCGGCTGATCGGCGCCGACTCGTCATCCCGGGGTTGACCCGGGATCTGTGTGTCCCGGTGGGGTGTGGCAGGCGCGGGATCCCGGCTTTCGCCGGGATGACAGGGGCGGGAGCTCGTCATCCCGGGCTTGACCCGGGATCTCTCCTTCCCGGGGAAACAGCAGCGGCCCGGGAATGCTCCCGGGCCGCTGTCGTGCGAAGGGTGATGTTGGATCCGTGCCTCAGGCGGCTTCGGCGTCCCCGCGCAGCTTTGAGATGGCGTGCCGCTCGATCTGGCGGACGCGCTCTGCGGTGATGCCCCAGACCGCCGCGATGTCGGCGAGCTTGGCCTGGCGGCCGTCCAGCAGGCCGTAGCGGCGACGGACGACGTCCGCGGAGCGCTCGTCCAGGCCGGACAGCATCGCGTCGAGCCGCGCGCGGTCCTCCGCGTCCAGCACGACCTCGTCGGGGCCGGGCGACATCTCGCGGGCGAGCAGGTCACCGAGGGCGGTGTCGCCGTCCTCCTCGACGGGTGCGTCGAGGCTGACGTGGTCACGCGACAGGCGCAGCAGGTCGATGATCTGCTCCTCGGCGACGCCGAGCTCTTCCGCGATCTCGACCAGCTCGGGCTCACGACCCAGGCGCCGTTCCAGCGTGCGCCGGACGGCGGAGACCTGGTTGACCTGCTCGGCGACGTGGACGGGGAGCCGGACGATCCGTCCCTGCTGGGCGATCCCGCGGGAGATCGACTGGCGCACCCACCAGGTCGCGTAGGTCGAGAACTTGAAGCCCTTGGTGTAGTCGAACTTCTCGACCGCGCGGATCAGGCCGGTGTTGCCCTCCTGCACGAGGTCGAGCAGCGGCATCTGGGCCCGGCCGTACTTGCGGGCGACCGAGACGACCAGGCGGAGGTTCGCGGTGATGAACCGTTGCATGGCCTCGTCACCCTGGCGCGCGATCTCGCGCAGCTCGTCGTCGGTGGCCTGCACCGTGCGCAGCGGGGTCTCGGCGTCACCGAGCGTGTCGTCGAGGAGCGCGTGCGCGTAGCGCCCGGCCTCGATCAGCTTGGCGAGCTGGACTTCCTCCTCCGCGGTCAGCAGGGGCGTCTTGGCGATCCCGTCCAGGTAGAGACCAACCGCGTCCTTGCCGTCGATGCCATCGTTGGTGCGGACCCGATGTGCGGTAGCGATCATTCGTGATTCCCTTTCGCTCGTGCCAGCAGTACAACGTGCCGAACGGTCGTTTCGCTGCCACAAACGGCCCTGAACATCCTGTGGACTCAGGCGTTCGCGCAGATCAAGACCACGGTTGTACCCGGGCTGAGACCGTGGGCCCTAGCACACGGGTCCAAATGGCTGCCTCCGGCCCCCTGCGGGCGGCGCGGTTCAGTCGCGCGGGGACGTGGCGTCGACGAGCCAGGCGAGCTCGAACGCGGCGTCGCGCCAGGCCTGGTAGCGGCCGGACGCCCCGCCGTGGCCGGCGACGATCTCGGTGCGCAGCAGGACGGGGCGCTCCGAGCCCGAGTCGTGCCGCAGCCGGGCCACCCACTTGGCGGGCTCGGTGACCTCGACCCGGGTGTCGTTGAGGCTCGCGGTGACCAGGATCGCCGGGTACTGCGTGCGCCGCACGTTCTCGTAGGGGGAGTAGCCGCGCATCCGGAAGTAGGCGTCCGGATCGTGCAGCGGGTCGCCCCACTCCTCCCACTCGCTGACGGTCAGCGGCAGGTCGGGATCGAGGATCGTGGTCAGCGCGTCCACGAACGGGACCGCGGCGTGGACGGCGGCGAACGCGTCCGGGGCCAGGTTGACCGCCGCGCCGATCAGCAGCCCACCGGCGCTGCCGCCCTCGGCCGCCAGCCGGTCGACGCTGGTGTACCCGGCGGCGACGAGGTGCCGCGCGCAGGCGACGAAGTCGGTGAAGGTGTTCTCCTTGGCCGCGAGCTTGCCGTCGAGGTACCAGGCGCGGCCGAGTTCGCCACCGCCGCGCACGTGCGCGACCGCGTACACGTAGCCGCGGTCGAGCAGGCTCAGCCGGGCGATCGAGAACGTCGGCGGGATGCTGATCTCGTAGGCGCCGTAGCCGTACAGCAGGCAGCCGGCGGAGCCGTCCAGCGGGGTGTCGGCGCGGTGCACGATCGAGATCGGGACGCGGGTCCCGTCCGGCGCGGTCGCCCATTCCCTGCGCTGCACGTAGTCGCCCGGGACGTATGGCCCGAGCGTGGGGTGGTCGAGGACGGGACGCTGCTTGAGCAGGCGGCGGCTGCCGTCCACCAGCGACTGCTCGAGCACCAGGTCGGGGGTGACCATGGACTGGTAGTGCAGCCGGATCCGGTCGGTGTCCGCCTCGTCGCCGTCGTCCGCCTCGAGGTGGAAGAGGGGCTCGTCGAAGGTGAGTTCGACCTCCTCGCCCACGTCCCCCGCGGCGTCGCGCCCGCGGAGTGCCACCCGCTGCAGTCCCTCCTTGCGGAGGCTCACCACGAGGACGCGGTCGTACGCGGTGACGCCCAGCAGCCGTGTCCCGTCCTCGCCGGGACGCAAAGTGCGCCACTGCGCGGGCGAGGTCGCGTCCAGGGGTGCCTCGGCGAGGGCGAAGTCGGGCGCACCGTCGTTGTGGACGATGAACAGCCGGTCGCCGGCGACCTCGACGTCGTACTCGACGTCCTCTCGTCGGGGCGCGACCGACCGCAGGTCCGCGGACGGGTCGGCGGTGTCCAGCAGCCACACCTCCGTGCTGGTCTTGCTGGCGGCGCCGAGGATGACCCACCGGTTGTCCCGCGAGCAGTCCACGCCCAGCCAGAACCGCTCGTCGGGTTCGGTGTGCAGGAGTTCGTCCGGGCCTGACGCACCCAGCCGGTGCCGCCACAGCCGGTCCGGGCGCCACGCGTCGTCGACGGTGAGGTAGCAGAACGCCTCGTCGCCGGCCCAGGTGCCGCCGCCGGCCACCTCTTCGACCTCGTCGGCGAGGTGTGCGCCGGTGAGGAGGTCGACGAACAGCAGGCGGTAGCGCTCGTCCCCGGTGGTGTCGACGGAGTACGCGGCCCTGCGTCCGTCCGGAGACACCTCGAAGCAGCCGAGCGCGAAGAACTCCTCACCGGCGGCGAGGGCCTGCACGTCCAGCAGGAGCTGCTCGCCGTCGGGCGTGCCGGCGGCGGGATCGGGCAGCGAGTCCCTCCCGTGCGCGGGGCAGCGGAACAGGCTGGGGTAGTCGAGGCCCTCCGTGGTGCGGGCGTAGTACCAGAACTCGCCCAGCCCGGGGTGCCGCGCGAACTCGGGGACGCTGAGGTCGGTCTGAAGGGTGCGGGCCGAGATGTCGTCGTAGATGGCCTGCCGCAGGTGGGCCAGCGGCTCGGTCCGGGCCGCCGTCCACTCGTTCTCCGCCTGGAGGTAGGCCAGGAACCCGGGATCGGTCTTGTCCCGCATCCACGCGTAGGGGTCGAGGAAGATGTCGCCGTGGTGGACGCGCGGCTCGGGGCGGCGCGGCGCGACGGGAGGCTGGGCGGATTCAGGCACGAGGACCAGCCTAGGGCGGTCGCGGAAGCCAGGGGGCCCGGCTTGGGAGTTGGAGGCGGTCGTGGCACAATGGGACCTGCGAAGTATTGACAACCCCCGGTTGTCGTGCGCCCTTGAACGCTCTGCTGAGAGGTGAGCCCATTGCCCCCACGTTCCCGTGCCGCTGCTGTTTCCGCTACTGAGGAGGCTGTTGTCGAGGCTCCCACGCGTCGCGGCCGGAAGGCTGCCCCCTCCCCGGTGAAGGCCGTGCCGAACCCGGAGCCGGCGTCCCCGGCGACCCCCGACGACGAGGAGCCCACCGAGCTCGTCGACGAGGAGATCGAGGAGGACGTCACGGTCGAGGAGGTGCTCGACCCGACGAACGTCGAGAACGTGAAGTTCGAGCGTGACGGCAACGACGTCGTCCTCACGGTCGGCGGCAAGAAGCGCAGCCTCGACGACGTCGACGAGGGGGACTTCGAGCCCGCCGAGGAGGCGAAGACCGAGAAGGAGCTGGCGGAGGACGAGGGTTTCAGCCTCTCCGACGCCGACGACGCCGACGAGCCCGAGCAGCAGGTGCTCGCCGCCGGCGCGACCGCCGACCCGGTGAAGGACTACCTCAAGCAGATCGGCAAGGTGGCCCTGCTGAACGCCGAGCAGGAGGTGCAGCTCGCCAAGCGCATCGAGGCCGGCCTGTTCGCCGACGAGACCCTCAACGAGGGCAGCGTGGCCGCGTCCGACTCCGACGACCTGGAGTGGATCGCCGAGGACGGCCGCCGCGCCAAGAACCACCTGCTGGAGGCGAACCTGCGTCTGGTGGTGTCGCTGGCCAAGCGCTACACGGGCCGCGGCATGCTCTTCCTCGACCTGATCCAGGAGGGCAACCTCGGCCTGATCCGCGCGGTCGAGAAGTTCGACTACACCAAGGGCTACAAGTTCTCCACCTACGCGACCTGGTGGATCAAGCAGGCGATCACCCGCGCCATGGCCGACCAGGCCCGCACGATCCGCATCCCGGTCCACATGGTCGAGGTGATCAACAAGCTCGCCCGTGTCCAGCGGCAGATGCTGCAGGACCTCGGCCGCGAACCAACCCCGGAGGAGCTCGCCAAGGAGCTCGACATGACCCCGGAGAAGGTCGTCGAGGTGCAGAAGTACGGCCGCGAGCCGATCTCCCTGCACACCCCGCTGGGTGAGGACGGCGACTCCGAGTTCGGCGACCTGATCGAGGACTCCGAGGCGGTCGTCCCGGCCGAGGCGGTGAACTTCACGCTGCTGCAGGAGCAGCTGCACGACGTGCTCGACACGTTGAGCGAGCGTGAGGCGGGCGTGGTCAGCATGCGGTTCGGCCTGACCGACGGGCAGCCCAAGACGCTGGACGAGATCGGCAAGGTCTACGGCGTCACGCGCGAGCGGATCCGCCAGATCGAGTCCAAGACGATGAGCAAGCTGCGGCACCCGAGCCGTTCCCAGGTCCTCCGGGACTACCTCGACTGAGGTCGCGGACGAGAACTGGAACCGTCCCCGATTCCGCGCCGGCGCGGAACCGGGGACGGTTTCAATTACGCGCCACCCGCCCGCACCTCGGCCGGACCGGGTTGTCACCGAATTGAGACCGCCCGGGCGTAGATAAGTCGGGGCCACGGTGGGTAGGTTCACAAGATGGGAGCACCGGCCACTGAGGAGCCGACGACCGTCGGCGCACCGCTCGTCGTGCTGTCGGAGGTCAACAAGCACTTCGGCACCCTGCACGTCCTGAACGACATCACCCTGACCGTCCACACCGGAGAGGTCGTGGTGGTCCTGGGCCCGTCCGGGTCGGGGAAGTCGACGCTGTGCAGGGCCATCAACCGGCTGGAGACGATCGACTCCGGCACGATCACGATCGACGGGGTGCCGCTGCCCGAGGAGGGCAGGGCGCTCGCGAACCTGCGCGCCGACGTCGGGATGGTGTTCCAGTCGTTCAACCTCTTCGCCCACAAGACCGTGCTGGAGAACATCACCCTCGGCCCGACCAAGGTCCGCGGTTTGAAGGCCGCGGAGGCCGACCAGAGGGCCCACGAACTGCTCGACCGGGTCGGGGTCGACAACCAGGCCGCCAAGTACCCCGCCCAGCTCTCCGGGGGCCAGCAGCAGCGCGTGGCCATCGCGCGGGCGCTCGCCATGGACCCCAAGGTGATCCTCTTCGACGAGCCCACCTCTGCCCTCGACCCCGAGATGGTCAACGAGGTGCTGGACGTGATGGTCACCCTCGCGCGCGCCGGCATGACGATGATCGTCGTCACCCACGAGATGGGCTTCGCCAGGAAGGCGGCCGACCGGGTCGTGTTCATGGCCGACGGCCAGATCGTCGAGGAGAACACCCCCGAGGAGTTCTTCACCCGTCCCACCACCGCGCGAGCAAAGGACTTCCTGGGCAAGATCCTCACCCACTGAACTCACCCGTCCCACCGACGCACACCCCGCACGAAGGAGGAAGAGAGAGATGAAGTTCACACGGCCCCTCGGGGCACTCGGCGCAGCAGTGCTCATGACCCTGAGCCTGTCCGCCTGCGCAGGAGGTAGCGCCGCCGGCGGAGACCCCGGCACCGGCGGCAAGGTGATCATCGGCATCAAATTCGACCAGCCCGGCCTCGGGCTCAAGAACGGCGACACGTATGAGGGCTTCGACGTCGAAGTGGCGAAGTACGTGGCCAAGGAACTCGGCTACACCGACGTCGAGTTCAAGGAGACCCCGTCCGCCCAGCGCGAGACCATGCTCCAGTCCGACCAGGTCAAGATGATCTTCGCGACCTACTCGATCACCGACGACCGCAAGCAGAAGGTCGCGTTTGCCGGTCCGTACTTCATTGCAGGACAGGACCTCCTGGTGGCCTCGTCGAACACCGACATCACCGGGCCGGAGAGCCTGAACGGCAAGAAGCTGTGCTCGGTCGTCGGCTCGACGTCGGCGAAGAAGATCCAGGACCAGTTCGCCAACCAGGTGCAGCTGCAGGAGTACGACACCTACTCCAAGTGCGTGGAGGCGCTCGCGTCCGGCTCGATCGACGCGGTCACGACCGACAACGTGATCCTGGCCGGCTTCGCCGCACAGAGCCAGTACTCCGGCAAGCTCAAGGTCGTCGGCAAGCCGTTCAGCACCGAGCGGTACGGCGTCGGCATCAAGCAGGGTGACACGAAGCTCTGCACGGCCATCAACACGGCGCTGGAGAAGATGGTCTCCGACGGCTCCTGGCAGAAGGCGCTCGACGACACCGTCGGAGCCTCGGGCTTCACGCCGGACTCCAGCACCAACCCGCCGAAGCCGGACGCCTGCGCGTGATCCCGTCCCCGGTGGCCCGCGCCCTGTGGGCCACCGGGGCACAACCCTGAGGGAGGCCGGGTGTCGGGACTCGGAACGCTGTTCGCCCAGTACGACGTGCTCGGCGCGTTCTGGATGACGGTCCAGCTGACGCTGTGGGGTGCGCTCGGCGCGCTCGTGATCGGGACGGTGGTCGCGGTCTGCCGGGTGTCACCGGTCGGCGTCCTGCAGTCCTTCGGACGCTGGTTCGTCACGATCCTGCGCAACACCCCGCTCACGCTGATCGTCGCGCTGTGCTCGCTGGGGATCTCGAACACCCTGAAGATCCACCTCGCCCCGTCCGACTCGGGAACCTTCATCGTCGACAACGGCTTTCGCTGGGCGGTCGTGGCGCTGGCGTTCTACCACGCGTCCTTCGTCGCCGAGGCGATCCGCAGCGGCATCAACACCGTCCCGAGGGGCCAGGCGGAGGCCGCCCGCTCGATCGGGCTCGGTTTCGGGCCCACCCTGCAGCACGTGGTGCTGCCGCAGGCGTTCCGCGGCGCGATCGCACCGCTCGGCAACACCCTGATCGCCCTCACCAAGAACACGACGGTGTGCGCGACCGTCGGGGTCGCGGAGGCGGCCTACATGATGCGCAACATGATCGAGTTCAACCCGTCGCTGCTGTACGGGATCTTCGCGATCATGGCGACGGGCTTCGTCATCCTCACCCTCCCGATGGGCCTGCTGTTCACCTGGCTGTCGAACCGGCTGGCGGTGCGGCGATGAGCGACGCGACCGTCCTGTTCGACGCGCCGGGCCCGCGGGCCCGCGTCCGGTACCGGCTGATCGCCGCCGCCGGCCTGCTGGTGCTCCTCGGGCTGCTGGCGTTCGTCCTGGTGCGCCTCGGTGACCCGGCCAACAACCAGCTCGACCCCGCCAAGTGGACGCCCTTCCTCACGCCCGGCGCGTGGACGTCCTACCTCCTGCCCGGTCTGGCGGGGACGCTGCTCGCCGCGGCGATCTCCGTGGTGCTCGCCATCGCGTTCGGGCTCCTGCTCGGCATCGGGCGGCTGGTCCAGCACCGCTGGATCCGGTGGGCCTGCGGCGCCTTCGTGGAGTTCTTCCGCTCGGTCCCGGTGCTGATGATGATGCTGTTCGCGTACTACGCGGGGCTCTTCGGGCTGCGGATCTCCGGATCGGCGCTGCCATTGTTCGGCGTCGTGGTCGGGCTCACCGTCTACAACTCCTGCGTGCTGGCCGAACTGGTGCGCTCGGGCGTGAACGCCCTGCCCGCGGGCCAGCGGGAGTCTGGCCTCGCGATCGGGCTCACCCCGCTGCAGACCCTCACCACCATCCTGCTGCCCCAGGCGATCACGGCCATGCTGCCCTCGATGCTGAGCCAGCTGGTGGTGATCCTGAAGGACTCCGCGCTGGGGTCGATGATCGCCTACCTGGAGCTGTTGCGCTCGGGCACCTACCTCGCGACGGCGTTCGCGAACCTGATCCCGACCCTGATCGTGCTGGCCGTGGTCTACATCATCCTGAACAGCCTGCTTACGCGGTTGGCCGGGGTGGTGGAGTCGCGGCTGCGGCGCGGCCCGCGTGGCGTCGTGACCCAGAACGTCACGGCCGGCTTCGTGCCGGGTGTCGCGGCCGAACCGGACGTGCCGGCGACGATCATGCCCCCGCCCGACGACCGTCCCGGGCGGGAGCGTCCCCGCCGGCGCGGGGACCTCAGCGGACCGCCACGAAGCGGGTGACCTCGGCCAGGTCGTCGATGACGGGGACGCCGAGCCCGGCGAGGTGCGTCCGTGCGTGGTGCCCGCCGCTGTAGAGGACGCAGGTCGAGCCGAGCGCGTCCGCGATGTCGAAGTCGTGCTCGGAGTCGCCGACGAACAGCACGTCGGCGGGATCGAGGCTCGCGGTGTGCAGCCAGCGCTCGGCGACGGCCCGCTTGGACGCGGCGTAGATGTCCTCGATGCCGTGCGCACCGTCCAGCCAGGCGTCGAGGCCGAACGGCTCCAGCTGGGTGCGCAGGTTGGTCTGCTCGGACGCGGAGACGATCACCTGGCCGATTCCGGCGGCGTGCAGCGTGCGGAGCGTCTCCCTGGCCCCGGCGTGCAGCCCGCAGGCGCGGGCAGCGGGGGAGTACAGCTGCAGGTAGCGCCGGGCCGCGGCGTCGAAGTTGCCGCCCGGTGCCGTGTCGAAGCCGAGGTCGGCGTAGTACTCGATGATCGGAAAGCGGAACACGGACTGGTAGGCAGCCACATCGACCAGCTCCGGGAGGCCGAACTCCGCCAGCATCCGGTTGGTCACGGAGACGCAGCACTCGAGGTCGTCGAGCAGCGTGCCGTTCCAGTCCCAGACCACGTGTGTCGCCATGACCCGCCACCCTAACCGGTGCGCCGCCGGACGCAGTGACGCGGCGCTCAGGGCGCGGGGGTGAACCCGTGGACGCGGCCGAGGAACGCGAGCGCGAGTTCGGCGGTGGCCACGATGTTCTCGGCCCGGCGGAACCCGTGGCCCTCGCCCTCGAACACCACGAGTTCCGCGACGAGCCCCTTCTCCCGCACCGCGGCAGCCATCGCCTCGGCCTGGTTGGGCGGCACCACCCTGTCGTCGGCGCCCTGCAGGATCAGCATCGGGCACGACAGCCGGTCGAGGTGGTGCAGCGGTGACCGGTCGAGGTAGGTCTGGCGTCCCTGGGGGTACGGCGCGACGAGGCCGTCGAGGTAGCGCGACTCGAACTTGTGGGTGTCGGTGGCGAGCGCCTCGAGGTCGCCGATGCCGTACAGGCTGATCCCCGCGGCGAACACGTCGGTGGTGGTCAGGGCCGCGAGGGTGGTGAAGCCCCCGGCGGAGCCGCCCCGAATGCTCAGCCGGGCGGGGTCGGCCAGTCCCGCGTCCACGAGTGCACGGACGCAGCCCACGCAGTCGCGGACGTCACTGAGCCCCCACCGGCCCTGCAGCCGGTCGCGGTACGCGCGTCCGTAGCCGCCCGAGCCGGAGTAGTTGACGTCGAGGATCCCGATGCCGCGCGACGTCCAGAACTGGGTGGCGGGGCGGTAGTCGGGCCCGGAGAACCCCGTCGGGCCGCCGTGGCTCCAGACCTGCACGGGCGGCAGGTCGCCGGCGGGGGCCCGGTGGTCGGCGCTCGCCGGCGGGTAGTACCAGGCGTGGACCGGCCCGTCGGGGGAGTCCCAGGTGATCGGTCGCGCGATCGAGATGGCCTCCGGCGGCAGCCGGTCCTCACTGGCCCGGCGCAGCAGCCGATCGGTGCCGGCCGCCAGGTCGAGCAGGCGGAGTTCGGCGGGACGGTCGGCGTACCCGCACACCGCCACGACCCTGTCCCCGGTCCCCGAGAGGGCGACCCGCACGGCGTCGGTCGGGATCTCCGTGAGTTCCCCGGACGGTGCCAACAGGCCGAGCCGCGCGTACCCGTCCTGCAACCAGGTGCAGCCGATCCGGCCGTCGACCAGGACGGTGTACGGAGCCGGGTCGGGCACCCACAACGGCTCACAGAAGTCGAAGGGGAACTCGGCGACCGCGCGGTCGTCCACTCCGTCCCAGCGGCGGAAGTTCCAGTAACCGGAGATGTCCGAGAGGTACACCAGCGCCCCGTCCGGCAGCCAGGTCGGGTACACGACCGAGGTTCCCGGGCCGCCCGCGACCCGCGTTGCGGCGGAGGGGTCGGCCAGCGGTGCCGTCCACAGCTCGGTGGCGTCCCACGGCATTGCGGGCAGCTGCCACTGCACCCACGCCAGCCGGCCGTCGGCGCTCGTGGTGGGGGACGCGTAGAAGTCGGCGCCGTGGACGAGGACGCGACCGCCGTCGAGGTTCTCCCCGTCGAGGTCGAGCGCGACGACGGTCTGCACGCAGGCGGCGTCGGAGTCGGTGTGGTCCTCACGGACGGCCAGGACGAGCCGCCGTCCGGGGTCGATGGCGAGACTCCCGTAACGCAGGGTGCCGGCCGGCGCGAGCCGCCGACGGGTCCCGTCGGGGGTGATCACCCACAGGTCCCCGGACGGCAGGACGCTGTGCACCACCCAGCCGTCGGCCGCGGTCCACGCGCCTCCGCCGTACTCGTTGATCCGGGTACGGACGTTCGCGTCCGTCACGATCTCCTCCGGCGCGGCGTCCCCCACCTGCCGCCACAGCCCGACGCGTCCGCCCTGCTCGGGGTGGGCCTCGGTCCACAGGACGGCGTCGCCGTCGGCCACCCCGTAGTTGAGCCCGACCACGGCTGCGGCCAGGCCCGCCGCCGAGACCGGGGACGGCCAGGAACCGTACGGAAGGGTGCGCGGGGAGGTGTCAGCCACGTCGGCTCCTGTTGAGTTCTGCGGTGAAGGCGTCGTGCAGGCGCGGCGAGAACAGCACGAAGCGGACCCGGTCGATTCCGGTGCGGGGGTGGGCGAGCACCGCCGCGACCGCCACGCGGGCCGCCGTCGTCGCGTCCCAGCCGTAGACCCCCGCCCCGACGGCGGGGAAGGCGACGCTGTGGGCGCCGAGTTCGACCGCGACATCGAGCGAGCGCGTGTAGGAGGACGCCAGAAGGCGCTCGTCGGTCTGCCCGGCCGAGCGGTTGGGGCCGACCGTGTGGATCACCCAGCGTGCGGGCAGGTGGCCGGCGATCGTCGCCACCGCCTCACCCACGGGGAGGCCGCCGGGCCATTGGTCTGCGCGCACCTTCCGGCAGGCCTCCAGCAGCGCGGGACCCGCCGCGGCGTGCAGGGCACCGTCGACGCCACCGCCACCGAGCAGGCTCGAGTTGGCCGCGTTGACGAGCGCGTCCGCCGACTCGGTGGTCAGGTCGCCCAGGATGGCGTCGATGCTCATGCCCCGAGTATCCCAGCCGGGACCGACATGGCCCGGGAACGAGCGACGGGCCCCGGGGAGACCCCGGAGCCCGTCGGCTGAGCAGTGGACCTCAGCTGAGCTTGCTGGTCTCGTCGTGGATCTTCAGCGCCACCTGGCTGAGCTTGTCCGAGTGGGCCTTGCCGTGGTGGCCGCAGAAGAGCAACTCGCCGCCGGAGGTGAGGGTGACGCGGACGTAGGCCTGTGCGCCGCAGCGATCACAACGATCAGCCGTGGTCAGGGGTTCGGTAACTGTTGCGGTCATCGGATCGTCCTCTCTCCACCCTCGCGAATCTTCCTTCGTTCGCATCCGGGTCAACGAGGCGGGCGCCCCGTTTGTTCCCGGCACCAACAGTGTAGGCAGCATGCCCGACAATCCCGGGAACCACCGACACCGTCACGCGAATGCAAAGAAGTGTTACCCCGTCGAGATAATCTCAGCCGGTGGTGACGACGAAAGCGGCCGAGGGCAGGGACTACGAGGCACGGCACCTGCTGGTGCTGGAGGGCCTCGAGGCCGTCCGCAAGCGTCCGGCGATGTACATCGGCTCGACCGACACCCGCGGGCTCATGCACTGCCTGTGGGAGATCATCGACAACGCGGTCGACGAGGCGCTGTCGGGCTTCGGCGACCGGATCGAGGTGACCCTGGAGCACGACGGCAGCATCCTGGTCGTCGACCACGCCCGCGGCATCCCCGTCGACATCGAGCCGCGCACGAAGCTGACCGGCGTCGAGGTCGTGTACACCAAGCTGCACGCGGGCGGGAAGTTCGGCGCCGGCAGCTACAACGCCACCGGCGGCCTGCACGGCGTGGGCGCGTCCGTGGTGAACGCCCTCAGCGTCCGGCTGGACGTGGAGGTCGACCGCAACGGCGCGACCTGGGCGATGAGCTTCCGCCGCGGCGTCCCCGGCGTCTTCGACGGCCCCGGACCGGACGCGCCGTTCACGCCCGGCAACGAACTTCGCAAGGTCGCGAGGGTGGGCCGGGGCGTGACGGGGACGCGTGTCCGGTACTGGCCGGACCGGCAGATCTTCCTCGCCGACGCCCAGCTGGCCCTGCCCGCGCTGCTGGCCAGGGCGCGGCAGACCAGCCTCCTGGTGCCCGGGCTCGAACTGACCGTCACCGACGCCCGTGGCGACGAACCGACCACCGAGGTGTTCAAGCACGACGGCGGCATCTCCGAGTTCTGCGACTTCCTCGCCTCCGACCCGCCGGTGAGCGAGATCCTGCGGCTGCAGGGCACCGACACGTTCACCGAGACCGTCCCGATGCTGGACGAGAACGGCGCGATGACCCCGACCGACGTCGAGCGGACCCTCGAGGTCGACATCGCGCTGCGCTGGGGCACCGGCTACGACACGCAGGTGCAGTCGTTCGTGAACATCATCGCCACCCCGAAGGGCGGCACCCACGTGCAGGGCTTCGAGCGGGGGCTGGTGCGCGCGTTCAGCCGTGGTCTGGACGGGACGCGGCTGCTGAAGGCCGGCGAGGAGGTCGTGAAGGACGACGCGCTGGAGGGGCTGACCGGCGTCGTCACCGTCCGGCTGGCCGAGCCGCAGTTCGAGGGCCAGACCAAGGAGGTGCTCGGCACCCCGCCGGTGACCCGACTGGTTGCCCGGATCGTGGAGAACGAGCTCGGCGACTTCCTCACCTCCACCCGCGCCGCGCAGCGGACGCAGGCGCGCGCGGTGATGGAGAAGGTGGTCGCCGCGTCGCGCACCCGCGTCCAGGCCCGCGCCCACAAGGAGGCGCAGCGGCGCAAGAACGCGCTGGAGTCCTCCACCCTGCCGGCCAAGCTGGCCGACTGCCGCAGCACCGACCTCGACCGCACCGAGCTGTTCATCGTCGAGGGCGACTCCGCCCTGGGCACGGCGAAGCTCGCGCGGAACTCGGAGTACCAGGCACTGCTGCCGATCCGGGGCAAGATCCTGAACGTCCAGAAGGCGTCGGTCGGCGACATGCTGAAGAACGCGGAGTGCGCGTCGATCATCCAGGTGGTGGGGGCCGGCTCGGGGCGGACGTTCGACATCGACGCCGCCCGGTACGCCAAGGTGATCTTCATGGCGGACGCCGACTCCGACGGCGCCCACATCCGCACGCTGCTGGCGACGCTGTTCTTCAAGTACATGCGGCCGCTGGTCGAGGCCGGGCGCGTGTACACCGCCGTCCCGCCGCTGCACCGGTTCGAGCTGACGAACCCGCGCAAGGGCCAGGAGAAGTACCTGTACACCTACAACGAGGCGGAGTACCGCAGGAAGCTGGCCGAGCTGACCAAGAAGGGGCAGTCGTTCAAGGAGCCGCAGCGTTACAAGGGCCTGGGCGAGATGGACGCCCACGAGCTGAGCGAGACGACGATGAACCCCCGCCAGCGGACGCTGCGCCGGATCACCGTCGACGATGCGCTGGCCGCGGAGGGCACCTTCGAGAAGCTGATGGGCAACGACGTGGCGCCTCGCAAGGAGTTCATCATCGAGGGCGCCTACGCCCTGGACGCCGAGCGCATCGACGCCTGACACCGCGTCCGCCCCGACGTAGGCTGCCGGAACCGGGGACGGTTCCTGACCAGCTCCACAGGAGGCGCGATGAGCAACACCGAGACCAGGTCGGACGTGCTGGACTGCGCGGTGCCCGACGACCACGACCCCGACCACGTCCAGGTGCTCGAGCCGAAGGACGTCCACCTCGGCGGCGAGGACGCGCTGAAGGTGCGCCGGACGCTGCCGTCGCTGCGGCGGTCGTTCGTCGGCGCGTGGTGCTTCGCCGACCACTACGGGCCCGAGCAGGGCGTGTGCATGGACGTGCCGCCGCACCCGCACACCGGCCTGCAGACGGTGAGCTGGTTGTTCGAGGGCGAGATCGAGCACCGGGACTCCGGTGGGGTGCACGCGATGGTGCGGCCGGGTGAGGTGAACCTGATGACGTCCGGCCACGGGATCGCGCACTCCGAGGTGTCGACGCCGGCCCGCGACCTCCTGCACGGCGTCCAGCTGTGGGTGGTGCTGCCGGAGGGGAGCCGGGACCTGGTCAGGGAGTTCCAGCACCACGTGCCGGAGGAGTTCGACGCCCCCGGCGTGCGGGCGAAGGTGCTGATCGGGAGCCTGGCCGGGGTCACGTCGCCGGTGCACACCGAGACGCCGCTGCTGGGTGCGGAGGTCGTGCTGGAGGCGGGCGCGACGTGGGAGCTGGCCGTGGACGCGGGGCAGGAGCACGGCGTCCTCGTCGACACGGGCTACGTGGACGTCGACGGTGTCCGCCTCGACCGCAGCACGCTGGGCGTCCGCGATGCCGGGCTGGACCACCTGCGGATCTCCAACCCGACCGACGCGCCCGCCCGCATCATGTTGCTCGGTGGCGAGCCCTTCGATGAGGGCGTCGTGATGTGGTGGAACTTCATCGGCCGTAGCCACGAGGACATCGTCCGGCTGCGCGAGGAGTGGAACGACGCGCCCGAGGACCGGTTCGGCCGGGTCGCCGGCTATCGCGGCGCGACGCCGCGGCTCGAGGCGCCCCCGCTGCCGGCCGACCTGCGGCTCAAGCGCCGCTTCCGCCGCGGCCGGCAGTAGGGCGGTTCTCGCGGTCTCTGCGCCGCTGCCGGCCGGGCGGTGGTGAGATCCCGGGTCAAGCCCGGGATGACGTGCTCGCCGTCTCTGTCACCCCGGCGAAGGCCGGGGTCTCGGCGTGGGTGCGGTCGGTTTGGTGGTGAGATCCCGGGTCAGGCCCGGGATGACACGATGCGATGACGGCTCAACGGTCCCTGAGGAGCGGTCGCGAGGAACGAGCGGACGCGTCACGAAGGGCCGCCGCCTCCACGCGCCTCCGGGCGAGCCGTGACGCCCCGGCCACCCGGCTGCCCTGTCACCCCGGCGAAGGCCGGGGTCTCGGTGTGGGTGCGGTCGGTTCGTTGGTGAGATCCCGGGCCAGGCCCGGGATGACAAGTTTCTGCTTCCGGATGAAGAGGTCGGTCAGCAGACGCGCTGGAGCAGGCCGGTGTCGACGTCGTAGTGGAAGCCGCCGACGCTCGCGCGTCCGGTGATCAGGGGGTGCGTGGCGAGCAGCTTCACGTCGGCGCGCAGGCGTCCGGCCTGGTCGGGGTCGGCGCCGAACTCCAGCTCGGACGCGTCGCGTCCGCTGGCCTGAGAGACGCGGCGGGCGAGCTCCTCGTCATCGCCGGACGCCATCGCGCACTTGCTGTGGCTGATCACCAGGATCCGCCGGACGCGGAGCAGGTTCACCCCGAGGATGCAGCCGTTCAGCGCGTCCTGTGTGACGTGGCCTCCCGGCGTCCGCAGGATCTTCGCCTCGCCCAGGAACAGGCCGATCATCTCCAGCGGCTGCAGCCGCGAGTCCATGCAGGTGACGACGGCGATGCCCGCGTGGGCGTAGCCGTCGAAGTTGCGCGGGGCGGAGGTCGCATAACGCTGGTTGGCCAGGAGCAGGTCGTCGAAGGTGTCGTCCACGAGCACACCCTAGACGGAGGCCGGACGGTCCTGATCGAGCTCCGACCCCGGACCATCCACAAACGCTCCCGAAACGCGCAGACGCTCCCGAAATTTCGGTGGCTTCTGCGCGTTTCGGGAGCGTTTGTCGGAGGGGACGGCGATCCGGCGGCGGGACGGAGGCCTCAGCTGTGGTAGCGCGAGCCGACGGCGGCGATCGGCTGGGCGGCGGGGACGCCGGAGCCGTCGCGGCGGGGGTCGGGCGCCGGCAGGTCGATCGGGGTGCCGGACGCGGCGGCGGCGATCGCGGGGTCGGGGCCGGCCCACCCGAGCAGGAGCCCGTCCTCGCCCTTCAGCAGGCGCTGGCAGCGGACGCCGCCAGTGGCGCGTCCCTTGCCCGGGTACTCCGCGAGCGGCGTCACCTTGACCGTCCCCGCCTCGGTGCCCGGCAGCGCGGACGACGAGCCGGCCACCGTCACCACCGACGAGTCGGCGACAGGGCAGGCGCCGAAGAACACGACCCGTGCGCCGGGGGAGAGCTTGACGCCCGCCATTCCTCCGCCCGAGCGCCCCTGCGGACGCACCCCCGCAGCGGTGAAGTGCAACAGCTGGGCGTCGCTGGTGATGAACACGAACTCGACCAGGTCGTGGCTGAGCTCCACCGCGCCGACGACCTCGTCGCCGTCGTCGAGCCGGATGATGTCCCACGCGTCCTTGCCGATCATCTCCGGGTTCACCCGCTTCACGACGCCGTTGCGGGTGCCCAGCGCCCAGCCGAACGTCGTCTCGCCGAGCGTGCCGAGCCCGAGGATCCGCTCCCCGGGTTCCAGCGGCAGCAGCTCAGCCGCCGGTGACCCGCCCTGCAGGTTCGGCGCTGCCGCCGTCACCGGGACGGAGGGGACGTCGATCGCCTGGCCGCGGACGAGGCGTCCGGTGTTGGTCAGGACGCAGAACTCCCCGCGGGCCGTCGTCCGCACCGCGGAGCTGATCACGTCGTGGGTGGCCCTCGGCCCCGACGTGGGCAGCGGCTCGTCGTTGTCGCTGCGGGCCAGCAGGCCGGCCGACGACAGCATTACCCAGCACGGGTCGTCGGCGATCTCGAGCGCCGCCCCGTTCGCCTTCGCCGCCCGCGCACCCGTCACCTGGTTGCCCGCGGAGGCCAGCAGGATCGTCCGCCGCGGCGTCCCGTGCGCCCTGGCCACCTCGTCCAGCTCGCCCGCGGTCACCTCGCGCAGCCGTTCGTCCGAGTCGAGGATGCCCTGCAGGTCGTTGATCGTCAGCCACAGCTTGTCGCGCTCGGCCTCCAGCTCGATCGTGGAGAACTTCGTCAGTCGGCGCAGCTGCATGTCGAGGATGTAGTTGGCCTGCACCTCGGTGAGCTCGAACGCGTCCATCAGCCGGGCACGGGCGTGGGCGCCGTCGTCGGAGGAGCGGATGATCGCGATCACGTCGTCGATGTCGACGATGGCGATCAGCAGGCCCTCGACCAGGTGCAGCCGGTCCTTGGCCTTGTTGAGCAGGAAGGTCGAGCGGCGCCGGATCACGTCGAGCCGGTGCGCGAGGAACACCTCGAGCAGCTGCTTCAGCGACAGCGTGTTCGGCTGGCCGTCGACCAGCGCCACGTTGTTGATCGCGAACGAGTCCTCGAGCTTGGTCAGCCGGTACAGCTCCTCCAGCAGCGCCTCGGGGTTGAACCCGTTCTTCACCTCGATCACCAGCCGCGTGCCGTTCGCGAGGTCAGTGAGGTCCTTGATGTCGGCGATCCCGGTCAGCTTCTTGGCCGTGACCAGCGTCTTCACCTGCTCGATGATCCGCTCGGGGCCGATCTGGTACGGCAACTCCGTGACCACGATGCCCTTGCGCCGGGCGTGCACCTGCTCGATCCGGGCGGACGCGCGGACGCGGAAGCTGCCGCGGCCGGTCGCGTAGGCGTCGCGGATCCCGTCCAGCCCGATGATCTTGCCGCCCTCGGGGAAATCGGGGCCCGGCACGTAGCGCATCAGCTCGTCGACGTCCGCCTCCGGGTGCCACAGCAGGTGCTTGAGCGCCTGCACGACCTCGACCAGGTTGTGCGGGGGGATGTTGGTCGCCATGCCGACCGCGATCCCCGTGCTGCCGTTGACCAGCAGGTTGGGGAAGGCGGACGGGAGCACCGTCGGCTCGGACTCCTTGCCGTCGTAGTTGGGCCGGAAGTCGACCGTGTCCGAGTCGATGTCGGCCGTCATCGCCACCGCAGCGGGCGACATCCGGCACTCGGTGTACCGCATCGCCGCGGGCCCGGAGTCGAGCGAGCCGAAGTTGCCGTGCCCGTCCACGGTCGGCAGCCGCATCGCCCACGGCTGGCCGAGCCGGACGAGGGCGTCGTAGATCGCCGAGTCGCCGTGCGGGTGGTACAGGCCCATCACCTGGCCGACGACGCGGGAGCACTTCACGTGGGAGACGTCCGGACGGATCCGCATCTGGTCCATCGTGTACAGGATCCGGCGCTGGACGGGCTTCAGCCCGTCGCGTGCGTCCGGCAGCGCCCGGGAGTAGATCACCGAGTACGCGTACTCCAGGAAGCTCGTCTCCATCTCCTCGGACACGTCGATGTCGACGATCCGTTCGCTGGTCTCGTCCTCGGCCGGCGGCTTGGCAACCATCTGGTCCTGCTTCTCTTCTCTTCCGTGCGTCACAGGGGTTCGGGCAGGGCGCGCAGGCCCGCGAGCAGTCCGCGTCCATCGGGCGCCTCGACCCAGGGGGTGTCGGCCTCCGCGTCCTGCTCCTCGGGCAGCGCGGACGTCGTGCCGTGGGCGAGCACCTGCTCAGTGGCGGACAGCTGGCGGATCGCGATCGCCCGGACGCGGTCGGGCGCGACGTGGGCGAAGTTGGCGTACAGGACGGGGTCGTGCTGGCCGTCGTCGCCGACCAGCACCCACGAGATGTGCGGGAAGTCCCTGGTCAACTGCAGCAGCGCGTCCGCCTTGTGGGCCATGCCGGACCGGAACCAGCCGGTGTTGGTGGGCCCCCAGTCGGTGAGCAGCATCGCGCCGTGCGGGTAGCCGTGCCGCTTCAGGAACCGGGACAGGAAGTCGTGGGTGTTCCACGCGCCGGTCGAGACGTAGAGGACGGGAGCGCCCGGGTGCTCGGCCAGCAGCGTGGTGTACATCCGGGCCATCCCGGGGACGGACTGGCGGGCGGACTCGTCGCGGATGAACGAGTTCCAGGCCGCGATCATCGGGCGGGGCAGCCAGGTCGAGATGATCGTGTCGTCGATGTCGGACACGATCCCGAACGTGACGTCGTCGCCGACGACGTGGACGTCCGCCGACGCCATCTTCGACGTCCGGCTGCGCACGCCGACCTGCTGCCAGCCGGGCGCCAGCTGGAGGTTGCGGATCCGCTCGTCGATGTAGCCGCCACGATCGGTGATGGCCGTGACCACCTGGTCGCCGACCGTGATCGTGACCGCGGCACGCACGCAGGCCGCGCTGAAGAAGTTGCGGAAGCCGCGCCGCTTGATCAGGTCCTCGGTCGCCTTGGCGAGCCCGCCGCGCGCGCGGTTCGGCACGAGGACGACGCGTCCGAGCACCCGGATGCTCTCGCTGCTGCCGTAGCCGGTGTAGCAGATCACCTTCTCGCGCCAGCCGAGCCCGCGCAGGAACCCCTCGATCCGGCGGTCGATGAACTCCTCGACGCGCGCGGCGATGAAGGGACGGGTGGTGCTCACGGCACCCCACCCTAATGGCGCCGGGCCCCCAGCCCTCGCAGCCCCGCCCCAGCAACGTCCGGGCCGGAGCAGGCCGCCGGGTTCGGACATTCCGGAGAGGGTGAGAAGATGCAGCAATGACGCCACGTCCTGCGCTGAACCTGCCGGCGGGCCTGCGGGCCGAGATCCACGCCTGCGGCTACTTCCCCGAACTGGTCTCGGACGCCGTGTCGCTGGCCCTGGGGCCGGAGGAACCGATCGCGCACCTCGTCCACCACGAGGCGACGTTCAACCGCGAGGAGATCCAGCGGCACCTGTCGGTGCTCGTGCTCACCGCGTCCCGGCTGATCGTCGCGCACACCGACGAGAACGAGGACCCCGGAGAGCCCGCGCAGGCGCTGACCACGACCGAGTCGGTCGGGCTGCGGGAGGTGAACTCCGTCGCGCTGAGCCAGGTGGTGGCGCACCCCGAGCGGTACGGCTCGCGACGGACGGAGGTGTCCGAGGCGTGGCTGACGATCACGTGGGGGACGATGCGGCGGATCGACCTCGAGCCCGCCCACTGCGCCGACCCGGAGTGCGAGGCCGACCACGGCCTGACCGGAATGCTCGCCGGCGACGACCTGACCGTGCGGATCAGCGCGGCCGGTGACGGTGAGACGAAGGTCGCCCAGCTGATCAGTTTCGCGTCGGCGCTGCAGCTGGCCACCGGCAGCTTCGCGTGAGCGAACCGCTCGTCCCCGCCTACGGGCGCTCGACGCTGGCCGACCTGCTCCCCAGCCTCGGTGCCCACCTGGGCCTTCCGGGCGGGCAGGACGTCCTCGGGCTGCCGGCGTCCGAGCGCTACCTGGTGGTGCTCGTGGACGGGCTGGGCCGGTCGCTGCTCGCCCGGTACGCCGACCACGCCCCGTTCCTGGCCGGTCTCGCGGGTCCGACGATCACCTCCGGGGTGCCCAGCACGACCGCGACGTCCATCTCGAGCCTGGGCACGGGGCTGCCGCCCGGACGCCACGGCATCGCCGGCTACTCGTTCTGGTACGCGCCGGCGCACAGCGTCCTGACCACGCTGCGCTGGCCCACCGACGTCGACGGCCTTGACGTCCAGCCGCAGCTGACCTACTTCGAGCGGCTCGAGCGGGCTGGCGTCCGCACGGCGGCGATCGCCCCCGCGCACTTCGCGGGTACGGGCCTGACCACGGCGGCGCTCCGGGGTCCGTCCTTCCTGCCCGTGACCGACGAGCGGGACCGGACACGCAGGGTCGCGCTCGCCCTGCAGGCCGTGACGGCGGGGGAGCGGACGCTCGGCTACTTCTACGAGCGGCAGGTCGACCACGCCGGCCACGAGCACGGGACGGGGTCGCCGGCCTGGCTCACCGAACTCGGCCGCACCGACCAACTGGTCGCGGAGCTGAGGGACGCGCTGCCCGATGACGTCCGGATGGTCGTGACCGGCGACCACGGCATGGTGGACGTCCCACGCCGACGGCGGCTGGTGGTCGAGGACGAGCCGGACCTGCTGGCCGGCGTGACCGCGTTCGCGGGTGAGGGCCGACTGCGCCAGCTGATGACCCGTGAGCCCGCGGCGCTCGCCGCGCGCTGGCACGACCGGCTGGGCGATCGCGCGTGGGTGCGGACGCGGGACGAGGCCATCGACGAGGGCTGGTTCGGCGACGTCTCCCCGCGGCTCGCCGACCGCTTCGGCGACGTCCTGGTGGCGATGGCCGACGACGGTGCCGTGATGACCCGCACCCTGCCCAGGGAACTGACCCTGGTCGGCATGCACGGCTCCCTCACGCCCGAGGAACTGCAGGTCCCGCTCCTGTTCGCCTGAGCGGCCTTCCACTGGCGCCCCGTTCTCAATCCGTGGTCCCAGGGGTGCGGTCGGTCGTCGTCGAGATCCCGGCTTTCGCCGGGATGACAGGGGAGGATTGTCATCCCGGGCTTGACCCGGGATCTCCGGGAGCGCGGCGGCCACGCGTTCGTGGGCGGGGGCGCGGTGCGCCAGAATGACGCCGTGGCTGAACTGACCTACTTCACCGGGCCGATGGACTGCGGCAAGTCGACGCTGGCGCTCCAGGTCGCCTACACCGAGTCCCACGCCGGACGTCAGGGACGGTTGTTCACCATGCTCGACCGCTCGGGCTCCTCGGTGATCACCTCGCGGATCGGGCTGAGCGCTCCGGCGATCGAGGTCACGGAGGAACTCGACTTCTGGCGCGAGGTCGTCTCCGAGCTCACAGCCGGCCGGCGGGTCGACTTCCTGGTCTGCGACGAGGCGCAGTTCTACTCCCGCGCCCACATCGACCAGCTCGCCCGGATCGTCGACGAGTTGCAGATCGACGTGTTCTGCTTCGGCATCCTCACCGACTTCCGTACCGAGTTGTTCCCGGCGTCCCAGCGCCTCGTCGAGCTGTGCGACCGGATGGAGATGCTCCAGGTGCGCCCCCGTTGCTGGTGCGGGGAGCCGGCCACCCACAACGCGCGCACAGTGGGGGGCGTGATGGTCACGGAGGGCAGCCAGGTGGTCGTGGGCGACACCGACGCCGCCGAGGTGGCCTACCAGGTGCTGTGCCGGCGGCACCACCGCCGCAGGGTGACCGCACAGGTCGCGGCGGTCACGCTGAGCCCCGAGCCGTTGCCGTTCGAGTCCTGATCAGCGCTTGCCGGGGTTCTTCGGCGAGCCGAACATGATCTCGTCCCAGCTCGGGACGGACGCACGCTTGCGCTTCGGCCGGGACGGGGCGGGCTCGGCGGGCGGCTCCTCCTCGAGGAGGGCGGGCTGCTCGGGTTCGGCCGGCGTCCCGTCGGGCTCCGCTGCCGGCTCCTCCGCGTCCGCCTCGACCTCGGCGATGACGACCTCCTCCGCAGCCGACGCCTCTTCGGCCTCGTCCGGTTCGTCGTCGACCACGGCCGGCGGCACGGGCGCCTCGGCCGCGCGGATCAGGCCCGCGTAGATCTGGACCGAGTCCTCGTCGAAGCTGGACAGCATGTCGTAGAGCACGTCGAGTCCGGAGCCGGAGGAGGGGACGATGTCGTACACCCCGTCCACCTCGGCCAGTTCGCCCTCGGCGTAGGCGTCGTCGATCTCGTCGTCCAGCTCGTCCAGCGGGATCGTGTCGTTGGGGTCCTCGGGCTCGTCCACCCGCGGTTGCACCACCCGCACCAGGGCGAGGTCGTCGTTGAGCCCGACGGTGGGCTCGGCCTCCTCCTCGCGGCGGCGGCGCCCCGGCTGGGGACCGTGGGACGCGGAGTGGAGCCCGAGCAACCAGCGGGCGTCCTCGTTCTCGGCCACGGAGAAGCGGCCGCCCGCGTCGTAGGTGAACAGGGCGTCGCGGTGGGAAGAGCCTGAGTCGTACTCGACGCGGACCGCCCAGCGGCGACCCTCGATCCGCCAGGCGTCCCAGGCGAGCGTGTCCAGGTCGACCTTGCGGGTGGCGAGGCGGTCGGTGACGACCTCGGCCAGCGTCCGGTGCGCGATGGTCTCCGACCCGCGGCGGACGGGGTGCGCCTGGGCCTGCCCCGCGATGAACTCGCGCTCGGCGATCACGGGCGCAGCGAAGGGTTCCACCCAGTCGACGCCCATGCCCGCGGCCCTGGCGACGTCCTCCAGGCTCTCGCCCGACCGGACGCGTGCCTGGATCTCCCGCGGGGTCAGGGCGCTGTCCATATCGATCTCCAGGTGGCTGGCGTGTGGCGGCTGGCGCACCGCGTCCCCGGTGCCGCGGCTCGGGTGTCGGTGAGTCATCGCCCCTTCTGGGTTTGTGTCTGCAGGTAACCTACCAACCCGACTCACCAACCGGACGGCGGCGCGACGACTGCGCCGAGGTCGTCGATCCGGCAGGGGGACGGCGATCGCGCCGGGATGTGATATACACGCCTCGCACGAGATGCCCGACGCCCCCGAGCAGGCACCGCGGAATGGAGATGGACCCACAGCTATGGCGACCGACTACGACGCCCCTCGCAAGACCGACGAAGAGAGCGAAGACTCGATCGAGGAACTCAAGACCCGTCGGAACGACAAGAACTCCGGCAAGGTCGACGAGGACGAGGTCGAGGCGGCCGAGACTTTCGAGCTGCCCGGCGCCGACCTGTCCCATGAGGAACTCACGGTGCGGGTGCTCCCGCGCCAGGCCGACGAGTTCACCTGTGCGTCCTGCTTCCTGGTGAAGCACCGCAGCCAGATCGCGGAGGTCCGCAACGGGATGGCCTACTGCGTGGACTGCGCGGGCTGACCGGCCGGCCGGGCGGGCTCCTCGAACTCAGATCCTCAGGGTGGTCTTGTTGATGCCCGGAGCGGGCGTGCCCATCACGCGCGTCCACTGGTTGGCGGCGAACCGGTTGACCAGCAGCTGGGACAGACCGATCCCGACCCCGCTGGCCACGGCCCAGGTGAGCGCCCGGCGCAGGGGGACCTCGGGGTCGTTCGGCTCCGGCGGCGTGTCCCCGGTGGCGAGCTCCCAGACCGCGTTGACGGCCTTGGCCGCGACCAGGGTGGTCAGGGCGCCGATCGCGCCGGCGTACAGGTTCCAGAGCAGTTTCTGCGACGTGTTCACATGTCCTCCTGCTGCCATCCTGCCAAGCACCGCTAGCGTGGATCAATGAGCTACCGCGAACGATTGGGCGTCCCTGCGGGCTGGTGGGTGACCGGACTGCTGGTGGCGCTGAGCTTCGTGACAGCGGTCGGCTTCTACATCGGGCCCCTCGTGGCCGTCGTCGCCGGGGTGGTGACGGCTGCCGCCGTCGTGGCCGCACTGCTGTACTACGGACGCGTCGTCGTCGCGGTGGAGGACAGCGGCGTGCGGGCGGGGGAGTCCCTGCTGGAGTGGCCCTGGGTCGGCGAGGTGAGCGTCCACGAGCGCTCCGCGACGCGGCGCCGGCTGGGCCCGGACGCGGACCACGCGGCCTGGCTGGTCGTGCGCGGTTTCGTCCCCGGCTCGGTGGAGATCACCGTCGACGACCCCGCCGACCCGCACCCGTACTGGCTGGTGTCCAGCCGCAGACCGGCACAGTTCGCGGCAGCGATCGAAGCGTCCCGCCCCATCTCGCTGGACGGGGAGGCCGGCCAGGGCCCGGCTAGACTGCCGCAATGATCTCGGCCAGCCCGGAGCGGGTTCGGGTCGGCCTGACCAGGCTCGACCCGGGGATGCCCCTGCCGCGGTACGCCCACCCCGACGACGCGGGCGCCGACCTGGCGATCGCGGAGGACTGCGAACTCGCGCCCGGCGAGCGGCGGCTGGTCGGCACGGGGATCTCGATCGCGCTTCCGCAGGGGTGGGCCGGTTTCGTCCACCCCCGCTCGGGGCTCGCCGCGCGGGCGGGGCTGACGATCGTCAACGCCCCGGGCACGGTGGATGCCGGCTACCGCGGCGAGATCCGGGTGTGCCTGCTGAACACGGACGCGACGCGTCCGGTGCGGCTGGCCCGCGGCGACCTGATCGCGCAGCTGGTGGTGCAGCGGGTCGCGAGGGCGGAGTTCGAACTGCTCGACCAGTTGCCGGAGAGCGGACGCGGGGATCGCGGCCACGGCTCCACCGGCGGGGTCACGGAATGGGCGGCCCCGTCGGCCGCCGACAGGACAACAGAGGTGAACAAGTGATCTTTGGCCGCAAGCGCAGAGGCGTCGTCGACCCGGTGGAGGCCGAGGAGGCGCTGGAGGTCGCCGCCGACGAGGGTGTCGACGAGGAGTCCGCGACGGACGACGGCGATGCGGTCGCCATCGACGACGTCGACGACCTGGCCTCCGACGACCTCGAGGAGGACGCCGAGGCCGAGGAGGCCGACCTCGAGGAGGCCGAGGACGCCCTCGACGAGGAAGAGGCCGAGCAGGTCGAGGCCGTCGACTGGCGCGCGGACGGTCCGTTCGACGCCGACGAGGTGGACCTCGGTGATGAGGTCACCCGCATCGACCTCGGCTCGCTGATCGTCACGCCGTGGGAGGGCCTCGGGCTGCAACTGCAGGTGAACGAGGCGACCAGGGCCGTCCAGGCCGTCACGGCGGTGTGGCGAAACTCCGGGCTCGAGGTGGCCCTCTTCGCCGCGCCGGCGAGCGGAGGGCTGGCCGACGAACTGCGGGAGGACGTCGTCGAGGAGGCGGAGCAGGGCGGTGGCACCGCCACCCTCGCCGAGGGCCCGTTCGGCGCCGAGGTGCACCGCGTCCTGCCCCAAGAGGGAGCCGGCGGTGAGCAGCTGTTCCACGTCTCGCGGATCTGGTTCGCCGAGGGCCCGCGCTGGCTGCTGCGCGGCACGCTGCTGGGCGAAGCGGCGATCGGGGACGCGGAGGCGCCGCTGGTGTCCCCCTTTGTAGAGTTCTTCCGCAACCTCGTCGTGCGCCGTGGCGGCAAGCCAATGGTGCCCGGAGAGTTGATCCCGATGACGTTGCCCGAGTCCGCAGGGGAGGGGTGATGGCGAGCGCGAACCCGTTCCTCAAGGCGCTGCGGCGCCTCGGCGCGTCCAATGCCGAACTGGAGTCGGAGGCGCGCCAGAAGATCGTCCAGTCGGCCGGGGCCACGATGGTCGGCGAGCTGCAGGACCGCCAGTGGGCGCGCCTGCGCGGCACCATCTCCGTGCTCACGATGAAGCCCCGCAGCGGGACGCCGTGGCTCGAGGCCGAGTTCAACGACGGCTCCGGCACGGTCACGCTGATCTGGATGGGGCGCCGCGCGATCCCCGGCATCACCGCCGGCCGCGAGCTCACCGTGAGCGGTCGCGTGTCCTACGTGGACGGCCAGCGCCGCCTCTACAACCCGTACTACGAGCTGATCGCCGGCTGAAGCCTCGATCCGGCACGATGGGGACGGTTCCTGTCGTGCCGCGATGGCACGACAGGAACCGTCCCCATCGTGCCGCTTGTTGGTCTTGGCGGTCAGCCGGCGTCGGCGGTGCGGAGGTTCCGGGGGACGAGGTACTGGGCCAGCTCGGCCTCGTAGCTCGGGTCGGAGACGAACAGCAACTCGTCGTTGGCCTCCAGCGCGGCGTCGCGCTCGGGGGCGCGGGCGGCCCCGTCCCTGATGATCGTGACCAGCACGGCGTCGCCGGGCAGGTTCAGGTCGGCGATCCGGGTGCCGACGCGCGGCGAGCCCTCCGGCAGGGTCATCTCGACCAGGTTCGCGTGGCCACCGCGGAAGCTGAACAGGCGGACGAGGTCGCCGACCGTCACCGCCTCCTCGACCAGCGCGCACATCAGGCGCGGGGTCGACACGGCCACGTCCACGCCCCACAGGTCGTCGAACATCCACTCGTTGGAGGGGTGGTTCACGCGCCCCACGGTGCGGGGGACGCCGAACTCGGTCTTCGCCAGCAGGGAGTGGACGAGGTTGGCCTTGTCGTCACCCGTGGCGGCGATCGCGACGTCGCAGGAGTCGAGCGCCGCCTCCTCGAGGCTGGCGAGCTCGCAGGCGTCCGCCAGCAGCCACTCGGCCTCCGGGACGCTCTCGGGCTTGATCGCGTTCGGGTCGCGATCGATCAGCAGGATCTGGTGGCCGTTGGCGATCAGCTCGCGGGCGATCGAACGCCCGACGTTGCCGGCCCCGGCGATGGCGACACGCACAGCTGGTTCCTCTCAGTGCTCGACCGGCGGCCGGCCCAGGACGTCCTCGACGTCCGGCACCTGCTCGTTGGTGACGGCGGCGTAGATCAGGTCGCCGTCCTGGAAGACGGTGCCGTCGCCCGGCACCATGCCAGTGCCGAACCGCATCAGGAAGGGGATCTTGCAGCGCGCTGCGGACTCCATCGCGGTGACCTTCGTGCCCACCCAGCCGGTGTTCACGTGCACCTCGTTCAGCCGGACGCTGCCGGACGGGTCGCGCCACTGCGGCTCCGAACCGGACGGCAGCAGGCGGCGCAGCACCTGGTCGGCCGCCCAGCGGACGGTGGCGACGCTGGGGATGCCGAGCCGCTCGTACACCTCGGCACGGTTCTGGTCGTAGATGCGGGCGACGACGTTGTGGACCTCGAAGGTCTCGCGGACGACCCGGGCGGCCAGGATGTTGGAGTTGTCACCGCTGGAGACGGCGGCGAACCCGTCCGCGCGCTCGATCCCCGCGCGCTGCAGCACCTGCCGGTCGAAGCCGACGCCCTTGACGGTCTTGCCCTGGAACTCCGGTCCGAGCCGGCGGAACGCGTCCTGCACGATGTCGATCACGGCGACGGAGTGCCCGCGGTGTTCGAGGGCCCGCGCCAGGGACGAACCCACGCGTCCACACCCCATGATGACGATGTGCACCGCACCTGCCTCCACTCTGCGCCCGATCTGCCGCGCAAGACCCTATCCGGAGGGCCGACCGGCACGAAACCGACGCTACACCGGCGAATGGTTCGCCACACGTGGTGGAGGGCATAGGGTTCCGTTTCGTGAACGCCACTGACTTCGTCAAGCGGATGCTCGTCGGGCGCAAACTGTCGAGTGCGCAGCTGGGGGAGACCCTGCTGCCGAAGCGGATCGCCCTCCCCGTGTTCGCCTCCGACGCGTTGAGCTCCGTGGCGTACGCCCCTGACGAGATCCTGCTGACGCTGTCGTTGGCGGGCGTGGTCGGCTTCGCGTTCTCCTGGCAGATCGCCCTCGCCGTCGCCCTGGTCATGCTGCTGGTGGTGCTGTCCTACCGGCAGACCGTGCACGCCTACCCCTCCGGCGGCGGCGACTACGAGGTGGCGACGGTGAACCTCGGGCCGACCGCGGGCCTGGTCGTGGCCAGCGCGCTGCTGGTCGACTACGTGCTGACGGTCGCGGTGTCGGTGTCCTCCGGTGTGCAGAACGCCAAGGCCATGTTCCCGTTCCTGCAGGGCAACGAGGGCTGGGTGGCCGCCGTCGTGATCCTGCTGCTGATGACGATGAACCTGCGCGGCGTCCGCGAGTCCGGCTCGTTCTTCGCGATCCCGACCTACGGCTTCATGATCGGCGTGCTCGGCATGACCGCCTGGGGCCTGTTCCGCTACTTCGGCCTCGGCGAGCACCTGCAGGCGCCGACGGCGATGTACGGCGTCCAGGGCTCGGAGTCCTACGAGCCCTTCGTCGGCCTGGCCGCCGTGGTGCTGCTCGCCCGCGCGTTCTCCTCCGGCTGCGCGGCGCTGACCGGCGTCGAGGCGATCTCCAACGGCGTCCCCGCCTTCCGAGAGCCCAAGAGCAGGAACGCGGCCACGACCCTCGCGCTGCTGGGCACGGTGGCGATCACGATGCTCGGCGGGATCATCGTGCTGGCGAACCTCACCGGCCTGAAGCTGGTCGACCCGGACGGGCACTCGAGCTTCACCCTGAACGGCCAGGTCGTCGACATCGCCCACGAGACGGCGATGGGCCAGCTCGCCCGGACGATCTTCGACACCTTCCCCGTCGGCTTCTACTTCGTGATCACGATGACGATGGTGATCCTGTTCCTCGCGGCGAACACGGCCTTCAACGGCTTCCCCGTCCTCGGTTCGATCCTGGCCAGGGACGGGTTCCTGCCCAAGGCGCTGCACACCCGCGGCGACCGGCTGGCGTACTCCAACGGCATCCTCGCCCTCGCCACCGCCGCGATCGCCCTCGTCCTGATCTACAACGCCAGCGTGACCGCGCTGATCCAGCTCTACGTCGTCGGCGTCTTCGTGTCGTTCACGGTCAGCCAGTTCGGCATGCTGCGGCACTGGACGCGCCACCTGAAGACAGAGAAGGACCCGAAGGTGCGCGCCCACATGCAGCGCTCCCGCGTGATCAACGCCGTGGGGCTCACCGGGACGGGGCTGGTGCTGGTGATCGTGCTGGCGTCCAAGTTCATCTATGGCGCCTACCTGGCCGTGCTGGCGATGGCGGCGATGTTCCTGCTGATGCGCAGCATTCGCAACCACTACGACAAGGTCGCCCGCGAAGTGGCCGTCGCTCCCGCCGACGCCCGCATGCTGCCCAGCCGCGTCCGCGCCGTGATCATGGTGCAGGAGGTCAACAAGCCGACCATGCGGGCGGTCAACTTCGCCCGCGCGACCAGGGCCAGCAGCATCGAGGCCGTCACGGTGTCGGTGGACGACGCGGAGACCAGGGCCATCGTCGCGCAGTGGGACGCGCAGCAGCTGGAGATCCCGCTGAAGGTGATCGCCTCGCCCTACCGCGAGGTGACCGGGCCGTTCCTGAACTACGTGAAGGGCATGCGCTCGGACAACCCCCGCGACGTCGTCTGCGTCTACATCCCCGAGTACATCGTCGGGCACTGGTGGGAGCAGGTCCTGCACAACCAGACCGGCCTGATCCTGAAGACGCGGCTGAACTTCATGCAGGGCGTGATGGTCACGTCCGTGCCCTACCAGCTCGCCTCGTCGAAGTACGCGCTGAGCCGCGTCCAGCGCAACACGGCTGCGGCGTGGCGCCGACCGGGCACGGGCCAGGTGCGGGTCGGCGACTCCACCCGCGAGCCGTCCCGCAAGGAGTGAGCGGGCTGGAGCCCGGCGCCGTCCTCGAGGGCGTCGAGATCGGCCCGGTCGCCCACGGCGGGCACTTCATCGCCCGCCACGAGGGGCGCGTCCTGTTCGTGCGGCACGCGCTCACCGGTGAGGTCGCCGACGTCCGCATCACCGAGGTGAGCAAGCGGTTCGCGCGGGCGGACGCGGTCGCGATCCGCTCGGCGAGCGAGCACCGGGTCGAGCCGCCCTGCGCGATCGCGGGACGTTGCGGCGGTTGCGACTTCCAGCACGTGGAGCCGGCCTTCTCCCGCGAACTCAAGCGCCGTGTGGTCGCCGAACTGCTCGGCCACCTGGCCGGCTACGAGTTCACCGGCGAGGTCGAGGAGGTGTCGCCGTCCCCGCTGGGCTGGCGCCGCCGGATGCGCTACCACCGCGACGCGGAGGGAAGGCCGGGACTGCGCGCGCATCGGTCCAGGGACGTCATCGCGCTGCCGGTGACCGGGTGCCTGATCGCCGACCCCGGGATCGCCGACCCGGCGGTCGACACTCCGGCGTCCGGGGCGTCCGGGGAGACCTGCTTGGCGTGGCCGCGGGTTCCGGCGCGCTGTTCCTCGACCCGTCCGACCGGCGCACGGTCACCGAACGGGTGGGGGAGCGCAGCTTCGAGGTGGCCGCCGCCGGCTTCTGGCAGCCGCACCGGCACGCCCCGGACGTCCTCACCGGTCGGGTGCGGGACGGGCTGGCCGCGCACTCCGGCGACACCGCCCTCGACCTCTTCTGCGGCGTGGGTCTCTTCGCCACCACGCTGGTGGACGCGGGCGCCCGCGTGTGGGGGATCGAGGGTGACCGGAGGGCGGTCGAACTCGCCCGTCGCAACGTCCCGTCCGCCCGGTTCGTCGCTGGCGACGTCCTGGCCCGAATGGCCCGCGTCCCTGACCGTGCGGACCTGGTGGTGCTCGACCCGCCCCGGACGGGTGCCGGCGGGCCGGTGATGGCCGCCATCGCCGCGCGGCGTCCCCGGGCGATCGCGTACGTCGCGTGCGACCCGGCCGCGCTCGGGCGGGACCTCGCGACCGCGTCGGGCCTGGGCTACCGGGTGGTGTCGGTGCACGCGTACGACCTGTTCCCGATGACGCACCACGTCGAGTGCGTTGCTATTCTGGAACCACGATGACCACCGCCACCCGTGAACGCCGCACGCGTCCGGAGGCGAAGTGTCCGCTCAGGCCCGGTGACGTCTGCAACCTGTGCCAGCTGAACGTGACCGGGCCGCAGGACTGTGGCCTGGTGTACCTGGTGATGTCCGACCCCGACCTCCGCGAGGAGTGGGGCGAACGCCGCCACGCCGGCCGCTGACGCAGCCCGCGGATGCCGGCCGCGGTGTCGGCCGTGTCGGCTAGCCTCGGAACCGACGGGTGTGGGATATTATCTCGACATCAAGATATCTCCGGCGGCTCCAGGAGGACCCATGAGCATCGACAGCTTTTCCTCGGCACACCAGCTGAGCGTGGCCGGGAAGGACTACCAGATCTTCCGGCTCGACGCCGTGGAGGGGTCGGCGACGCTGCCGTTCAGCCTGAAGGTGCTGCTGGAGAACCTGCTGCGCACCGAGGACGGGGCGAACATCACCGCCGACGACATCGCTGCGCTGGGCGCGTGGGACCCGGAGGCTGAGCCGAACCGCGAGATCCAGTTCACGCCGGCCCGCGTGATCATGCAGGACTTCACCGGCGTCCCGTGCGTGGTCGACCTGGCCACCATGCGGGAGGCGATCGCCGACCTCGGCGGGGACGCGACGAAGGTGAACCCGCTGTCGCCGGCGGAGATGGTGATCGACCACTCCGTCGTGGCCGACCTGTTCGGCACGCCGGACGCGTTCACGAGGAACGTGGAGCTGGAGTACCAGCGCAACCGCGAGCGGTACCAGTTCCTGCGCTGGGGCCAGACCGCGTTCGACGACTTCGTCGTCGTGCCGCCGGGCACCGGCATCGTGCACCAGGTGAACATCGAGCACCTCGCCCGCGTGGTCTTCCCGCGGGTGGTGGACGGTGTCCTGCAGGCCTACCCCGACACCTGCGTCGGCACCGACTCCCACACCACGATGGTGAACGGGCTCGGCGTGGTGGGCTGGGGCGTCGGCGGCATCGAGGCCGAGGCCGCGATGCTCGGCCAGCCGGTGAGCATGCTGATCCCTCGCGTGGTCGGCTTCAAGCTGAGCGGCAAGCTGCCCGAGGGCACCACCGCCACCGACCTCGTCCTGACGATCACCGAGATGCTGCGCGCCCACAAGGTGGTCGGCAAGTTCGTCGAGTTCTACGGGCCCGGCGTCGCCGAGGTGCCGTTGGCCAACCGCGCCACGATCGGCAACATGAGCCCCGAGTACGGCTCCACCATTGCGATCTTCCCGATCGACGACAAGACGATCGACTACCTGCGCCTAACCGGACGCAGCGACGAGCAGCTGGAACTGGTCGAGGCCTACGCCCGCACCCAGGGCCTGTGGCACGACCCCGACCACGAGCCCCGCTACTCCGAGTACATGGAGCTCGACCTCTCCACCGTCGTGCCGAGCATCGCCGGTCCGAAGCGCCCCCAGGACCGGATCCTGCTGAGCAAGGCGAAGGAGTCCTTCGAGGACACCCTGCCCGCCTACGTCTCGGACGCCACGAAGCCTGCGCAGGTGAGCCTGGCCAGCGGCGAGGAGTTCGAGCTGCCCAACGGCGCGGTCACGATCGCGGCGATCACGTCCTGCACGAACACGTCGAACCCGAGCGTGATGGTCGGCGCGGCGCTGGTCGCCAAGAAGGCCGTCGAGAAGGGCCTCAAGCGCAAGCCGTGGGTGAAGACCTCGCTGGCGCCGGGCTCCAAGGTCGTCACCGACTACTACGCGAAGTCCGGGCTGGACACCTACCTCGAGGCGCTCGACTTCGACCTGGTCGGCTACGGCTGCACGACCTGCATCGGCAACTCCGGCCCGCTGATCCCCGAGGTGTCCCGCGCGGTGAACGAGAACGACCTCGCGGTCACGTCCGTCCTGTCGGGCAACCGCAACTTCGAGGGCCGGATCAACCCCGACGTCAAGATGAACTACCTGGCCAGCCCGCCGCTGGTGGTCGCCTACGCGCTGGCGGGGACGATGGACATCGACCTCACCTCCGAGCCGCTCGGCAAGGACACCGAGGGCAACGACGTGTTCCTGAAGGACATCTGGCCGAGCCAGGCCGAGGTGGACGAGGTCGTCGGCTCCTCGATCTCCGCGGAGATGTTCACGTCCCGCTACGCCGACGTGTTCGCCGGGGACGACACGTGGCGTTCGCTGCCCACCCCGACCGGTGAGACCTTCTCCTGGGACGGCGACTCGACCTACGTCCGCAAGCCCCCGTACTTCGAGAACATGCCGGCCCAGCCGGTTCCGGTGACGGACGTGAGCGGCGCCCGCGTCCTGCTGAAGCTCGGCGACTCGGTCACCACCGACCACATCTCGCCCGCCGGCTCGATCAAGGCCGACAGCCCCGCCGGGAAGTACCTCACCGAGCACGGCGTCGAGCGGAAGGACTTCAACTCCTACGGCTCGCGGCGCGGCAACCACGAGGTGATGATCCGCGGGACCTTCGCCAACATCCGGCTGCGCAACCAGATCGCCCCGGGCACCGAGGGCGGCTTCACCAGGGACTTCACGCAGGCCGACGGTCCGGTCGCGACGGTGTTCGACGCGTCGGTGAACTACCAGGCCGCGGGCGTCCCGCTGGTCGTGCTGGCCGGCAAGGAGTACGGCTCGGGCTCGTCGCGGGACTGGGCGGCCAAGGGCACGATGCTGCTGGGCGTCAAGGTCGTCATCGCCGAGAGCTACGAGCGGATCCACCGTTCGAACCTGATCGGCATGGGCGTCCTGCCGCTGCAGTTCCCCGAGGGCCACAACGCGGACTCGCTCGGCCTGACCGGCGCGGAGACGTTCACCGTCGAGGGCATCACGCAGCTCAACGACGGCAGCACGCCGAAGACGGTGAAGGTGACGGCCGTCGGCGACGGGGGGCCGATCACGTTCGACGCGATCGTGCGGATCGACACCCCCGGGGAGGCCGACTACTACCGCCACGGCGGCATCATGCAGTACGTGCTGCGCTCGCTCCTGGCCAGGTAATGGGCCGACGCAGGGCCCATTCCCCGACCGGGGGCCCGGCGGCCGTCGTCGACGAGATGCCGGTCTCCGCACGGGTGGCGTGGTCTTACGTGGCCGCGCTGCTCGCGGGCATCGGGATGGCCCTGCTCGTCGTGCTCTCGAACCAGACCCTCGGCGTGCTGGTGTGCAGCGGGCTGGGCTCGACCGACGACGCGGTCGCCGACTGCAAGCTCGGCTTCGTGATCTGGACGGCCGTGGTGGGCTACGTGCTCTGCCTGCTCCCCGCGGTGCTGCTGCTGCGGCTGGGCTGGTGGATCTGGGTGTCGATGGCTGCCCTGGCCGGCATCCTGGTCTCGACCGACGCCGTGACCGACTGGTGGTGGTGGGTGGCAGCAGCGCTGGTGCCCGCTGTCGCCGCGCTGATCAGTGCCGACTGGGGGAGGGGACGGGTCTTCCGGCGCGTCCAGCTCGCCGTCCTGCTGGTCCTGGTCGTCGTGGCGGGCGCCCTGTTGTGGTGGTGGTACACCACCACCTGAGGGTCAGCCGAGCCCGAGTTCGCGTGCCCGAATGGCCAGGGTGACCCGGTTCGTCGCGCCGAGCTTCGCCATCAGCGCGGACACCTGGTGTTTCACCGAGGACGGCGAGAGGTAGACCGTCCCTGCGATCTGGGCGTTGGTCCGGCCGGCCAGCAACAGTTCGAGGATCGCGGTCTCGGCGTCGGTGAGGTCGACGGACGGGGCGGCCTCCGGCGGGTGGGCGGCGAGCGCCGCGCCGGCGCCGGCGAGGACGGAGACGCCGTACCTGGCCGCCTCGATCGCGTGGACCAGGGCGGGCACGGGCAGGTCCTTGGGCAGGAAGCCCGCCGCTCCGGCTCGCAGCATCTCCGCCGCGGCGTCCGGGTCGGCCAGGGACGTCAGGGCGAGGATCCGGGTGCGGGGCGAACTCGCGCGCAGCGCCCGCACCGTCGACGGGCCGTCCAGGAGCGGCATCGAGATGTCCACCAGCGCCACGTCCGGCGGTTCCAGGGCGGCGGCCGCGGCCGCCTCGGCGCCGTCCGCGTGGGTGGAGAGGATGCGGATCCGGCCGGAGCCGGTCAGCAGGTCGGCGAGCACCGTCCGCACGAACAGGTCGTCGTCCACGATGAGGACCGTGGTCAGACCGCCTCCCGCAGGGGGACGGTGATCCGGGTGATCCACTGCGCGCTCTCCTTCCTGGTCTCCAGCATGCCCCCGACGGCCGCCAGGCGTTCGCTGGCACCGAGGAGTCCCATCGCCCGTTGGCCCGAGCCCGCGTTCGACACGGCCAGGTCGTTGATGAAGGCCAGGTCGACCGCCTGGGCGTCCACGCTGGCCACCATGATGCACGGGCGCCCGCGGGGGGCGTGCCGCTGGATGTTGGCCGCGGCCTCGAGGGCGACCGCCCCGACGACCTCGCCCACGCGAAGGGGGACCTTGTCGAGGTTGCCGTCGATCGTGACGGTGGGCGGGTGGCCGGACTCGCCGAGGTCGTCGATCACGCGCTGCAGGGTGGTGGCGAGCGAGCCGCCGGAGGTGATCGCCGGGGCGCTGTCGGGTTCCCGGAGGGCACTCAGCAGCCAGCGGAGTTCGCCGGACGCCTGGCTGATCCCGTCGGCGAGCGGTTCGAGGGCGTCGGCGTCGCCGGACGTGGCCGCCTGGCGGGCGCGGAGCGTGAGGTGGACGAGGCTGCGGGCGAGGCTGTCGTGGAGGTCGCGGGCGAGGCTGAGCCGCTGCTGGGCGAGCGCAGCGGCGCGGGCCTGCGCCTGGGTGCGACGGATCGCGGTGAACGCGTCCCCGATCAGCCACATGATCGCGATCATGGCGACCCAGATCAGCGAGCCGAGCAGGGCTGTCAGGACGAACCCGTAGTCGCCGACCTGGATCGCGGCCAGGACCAGCGCGTAGCCGATGCTCATCGCGAGTCGCACCCGCTGCTGCCCCCGCATGCCGGCGCCGAGGATCACGATCAGGCCGGCGTACTCGCCCATGGCCATCCACGCGTCCGGCGCGAAGAGGTAGCCGGCTGTCAGGACGCCCACGGCGACACTGCCCGCGCGCGGCCACCGGGAGGCTGCGGCTGCTGCGGCGCACGCGGCCAGGTCGAGGGCGATCCCGAGGGGGGTGTCGAGGGTGGCCCCCAGCACGACGCTCAGCACGGCCAGCAGCGCGGCGAGGACCACGTCGATGGTCCCGCTCGTGGGGCTGGGGACGCGTGGGAGCCGCATGGTGCAATGAAACCGCCTGCGCCGTCAATGAGCCAATCGGCCCACCGGCTGACCGGATGGCCGACGGACCCGCCCGATCGGGCAGAATCCGCGCCGGAGCGCGCCCGACCGGGCAGAGGTTCGTGTCGGGTCGAGACGGGGCCGGGGACGGACTGGGACGCTCAGTTCATGTCGATCTGCACACCTCGCAGCGGGAGTCACCACGCACTCCTCACGCAGGGCATCGTCGCCGCCGTCGCCGGCTCGGTGCTCGCGGTGTCACTCGGCTTCCCGGTCACCACCCAGGGCTTCTGTGACGTCTTCCCGTTCTGGCCGGGCTGCCCGCGATGAAGAGTTTGCCGAGTACCCACCCCTGAGTGGAGGCGGCGCGTTCGTCGCGCCGCCTCCACACCCAACGGACAAAAGCCATGACCACTGCCACGTTCCTCCTCGGCGCAGCCGTCGTCGGTCTGGTGCTGGTCGCGCGCAAGGTCCACCGCTGGTGGTTCTCCCTCGCTGTGCTTCTGGCGGTGGCGATCCTCGTCCTCGGTAGTCCCGTGCCGGTCGCGGCGGAGACGCACTCGAAGGCCGTCGCGCAGGATGTCGCGCAGGATGTCGTGTCATCTCTCAGGACATCGGTGACGGTTCTGCGTCAGGACATCGGTGACGGTTCCGGGGTTCTTGGTGGTGACACTTCCTCGGCAGGGTTGGCCGGATGGCTGCCAACGACCCCATCGATCCTGTTGTCCGTCTCGCGATCGCCGAGTGGCCCGACGACGCCCCTCGTGGTGCGGTGTCGACGTTCTGTGCCGAGCACGGAATCTCGCGCAAGTCGTTCTACGAGCTGCGCAAACGGGCACGGGTCAACGGGCAGGCGGCGGTCCTCGAACCGAGGTCGCGGCGGCCGAGGTCGTCCCCGACGCGGCTGAGCGAGCAGGTGAAGGCGCAGGCGGTCGCGGTCCGCAAGGTGCTGGAGTCCTCCGGGTTGGATCACGGCCCGATCAGCGTGCACGACAAGATGACCGCGATGGGCCTGCCGGTGGTGCCCTCCACCGCAGCGTTGGCCCGCATCTTCCGCCAGGCCGGCGTGGCCCGGGCCGAGCCGAAGAAGAGGCCACGGGCCGCGTGGCGCCGGTTCGTCTATCCGGCACCGAACGCGTGCTGGCAGCTCGACGCGACCGAGTACGTGCTCACCGGTGGCCGAAAGTGTGTGGTCTTCCAGCTGATCGATGACCACTCCCGCTACGCGGTCGCCTCCCACGTCGCCTGGAGCGAAACCTCCGCTGCGGCGATCGCGGTGGTCGACAAGGGCATCGCCGCCCACGGCGTCCCCCAACGCCTCCTCAGTGACAACGGTGCCGCGCTCAACCCGTCCCGGCGCGGTGTCACCGGACAACTCTTCACCCACGTGACCCGGATGGGCATCCACGCGATCACCGGCAAGCCCTACAAGCCGACCACCCAGGGCAAGAACGAACGCTTCCACCAAACCCTGTTCCGCTGGCTCGACGCCCAACCCCTCGCCGAGTCCCTGGCGGAACTGCAAGCCCAGGTCGACACCTTCGACCGGATCTACAACACCCAGCGGCCCCACCAAGGCCTGCCCGGCCGGGTCACCCCCGAGACCGCCTGGCTCGCCACTCCGAAAGCCGCACCACCCCGCCCCCTGACCAGCCAGCCGACCCCTCCCCGCCCCCGCAAGCGACGCCGACCCGCACCGGCGCCCGACCTGCCCGCCGGCACCGTGATCCGCCACCTGACCAGCCAAGGAACCTTCGGACTCGACAACGTCCGATACCTCGTCGGCCCCGAACACGGCCTCGCCGAAGTCCTCGTCCAGCAACACGACGACCAGATCACCGTCATCGACCACAACGGCGAGATCCTCCTGGAAACCACCCGACCAGCGGCCGGGGTGACCTACGTCGGCCGGACCCGCAGCACCCACCGAACGTCACCGAAGTCCTGACACACGATCCGTCACCGATGTCCTGATGCTGAACTGTCACCGCTGTCCTGAGACATCACATCGCGCAGGATGTCGGTCACGCTCGCTAGAATCGAACGCAGGAGCGATTCGGTCCGGAGGTGGGCATGGGCGGGGTGCCGAGCGGCTACGCGCCGCCGGGCTGGCCGGGCGCGGTGCGTCCTCCCGGAGCGCAGGGCTGGGAGGCGACGGCGGCCGCGTTCCTGCTGGACTGCTGCCCTTCCGACTTCCGCGCGTACCCGGTGCTGCGCCGCCACCCGGTCGTGCTGGCCCGGTTCGCCGCGGAGTTCGTCGCGGCGCAGGTGAGCGCGGCGTCCGACGGCTTGGGCCGGCTACGGCTCGACCTGTCCGACCAGGTCGACCCCGAGGTCGTGCAGGCGGCCGTGGAGGCCTGGGAGGAGCAGTCCGCGCACCTGCTGCGGCTGAAGCGCGAGGTGAGCCTGGTCGAGGAGGCGCTGCGCGGCCGGGTCTTCGTCCGGAGGCTCACGTAGACTCGGGCGGTGCCCTTGCTCGACGCCATCAACGCCCCCGGCGACCTCAGGGAGCTGACCCCCGCGCAGCTGCGGCAGCTCGCCGACGAGATCCGTGCGTTCCTGGTCAGCACCGTCAGCCGGACCGGTGGCCACCTGGGGCCGAACCTCGGCGTCGTGGAGCTGACGATCGCGCTGCACCGGGTGTTCGACTCCCCTCGCGACGCGATCGTGTTCGACACCGGGCACCAGAGCTACGTCCACAAGATCCTCACCGGACGCCGCGGCCAGTTCCGCTCGCTGCGGCAGCCCGGCGGGCTCTCGGGCTACCCGAGCAGGGCGGAGTCGCCGCACGACTGGGTGGAGAACTCGCACGCGTCCACCGCACTGTCGTGGGCGGACGGCCTGGCGAAGGCCTTCCGGCTGCGTGGCGAGGACCGGCACGTCGTCGCGGTGGTCGGCGACGGGTCGCTGACCGGCGGGATGGCCTGGGAGGCGCTGAACAACATCGCTGTCGCCTCCGACGAGAAGCTGGTCATCGTCGTGAACGACAACGGACGCTCCTACACCCCGACGGTCGGCGGTATCGCCACGCAGCTGTCGGCGCTCGGGACGCAGTTGTCCGCGATCCGCACCGATCGTCGCTACGAGCGGCTGCTGCGACGGTTCAAGGAGGCCCGGCGACTGCCGGTGCTCGGCCAGGCGGTCTACGGGCTCCTGCACGGCCTCAAGACCGGCGTGAAGGACGTCCTCGCGCCCCAGGGCATGTTCGCCGACCTCGGCCTGAAGTACGTCGGCCCGATCGACGGCCACGACGAGGAGGCCGTCGAGGTCGCGCTGCGACAGGCGAAGGGGTACGGCGGCCCCGTGATCGTGCACTGCATCACCAGGAAGGGCCGGGGCTTCCGGGCCGCGGAGGAGAACGAGCAGGACCGGTTCCACGCGGTCGGGCCGATCGACGAGGTCACCGGCGTGCCGCTGGCCACGGTCGGCGTCCGCACGTGGACCGATGCGTTCGCCGAGGAGCTCGCCCGGATCGGCGTCACCGACGACCGGGTGGTCGCGATCACCGCGGCGATGCTGCACCCTACCGGGCTGGACCGGTTCGCGCGGCTGTTCCCCGAGCGCACCTTCGACGTCGGCATCGCGGAGCAACACGCCGTGACGTCCGCCGCCGGACTCGCGGCCGGTGGTCTCCACCCGGTCTTCGCCGTGTACGCGACGTTCCTGAACCGGGCCTTCGACCAGGTGCTGATGGACGTGGCGCTGCACCGCCTCGGGGTGACGTTCGTCCTCGACAGGGCCGGGGTGACCGGGCCGGACGGGCCGAGCCACAACGGGATGTGGGACGCCTCGATCCTCGGGGTGGTGCCCGGCCTGCGGCTGGCCGCCCCGCGCGACGAGCAGCGGCTGGTGGAGGCGCTGCGGCTGGCCGTCGCGGTCGACGACGCGCCGACGGTGCTGCGGTACTCCAAGGACCCGTTGCCGGCGACGATCCCCACCGTCGGGCGTCGAGGTGCCGTGGACGTCCTCGCTGCCGGCGACAACCCCGAGGTGCTGGTCGTGGGCTACGGCGCGCTGTGCGGGACGGCGGTGGAGGTGGGGGAGCGGCTCGCCGCGCAGGGTATCGGCGCCACGGTGGTCGACCCGGTCTGGGCGCTGCCGGTCTCGGCGGACCTGCTCGGCCTCGTTGCCACGCACGACCTGGTGGTCACGATCGAGGACAACAGTGTCACCGGCGGCCTCGGCTCCCAGCTCTCGCAGGCGTCGCGGGCGGCCGGGATCGACACCCGGGTTCGCGAGTTCGGCATCCCGAAGGCCTTCCTCCCGCAGGACTCCCGGCGCAGCCTGCTGGACGCGTCCGGCCTCGACGCCGCGCATATCGCCCGCACCATCGTGGAACTGGTCTCCGCCACGCAATCGGCGTCCCACTGACGCCGCGCGTCGCGACCGTGTCCACCGTGAAGTGGACGCCGGTGTGGTGAGTTCGCCTCCTTCTGTCCACCTTGTCGTGGACGGAACTGCGGCGAGTTCACGCCTTTCCGTCCACTGTGTGGTGGATGGCAGTGCGGTCCACGTTGTGGTGGGCGGTTGTGTGGCGTAGTCGCGACTTTCGGTCCACTTTGTGGTGGGTGGCAGTGCGGTCCACGTTGTGGTGGACGGATGTGAGGCGTAGTCGCGGCTTTCCGTCCACGTTGTGGTGGACGGTGACTCGGCGGCTCGGCGGAGGCCGAGGTCTCAGATGCGGTGCGGTCGGTCGGACGTGGAGATCCCGGGTCAAGCCCGGGATGACAGGACGCACGAACGGGATCCCCCCGTCCACCTCGTAGTGGACGTCTCTGCCGTGTAGTCGCGACTTTCGGTCCACTTTGTGGTGGGTGGCAGTGCGGTCCACGTTGTGGTGGACGGATGTGAGGCGTAGTCGCGGCTTTCCGTCCACGTTGTGGTGGACGGTGACTCGGCGGCTCGGCGGAGGCCGAGGTCTCGGATGCGGTGCGGTCGGTGGGTCGTGGAGATCCCGGGTCAAGCCCGGGATGACAGGAGGCGCGGCCGGCGTCCCCGTCCACCTTCTCGTGGACGCCTCTGCGGCGTAGTCGCGAGTTTCCGTCCACTTTTTGGTGGACGGTGAGCCCGGGATGACCGGGGCGACCTTGTCATCCCGGGCTTGACCCGGGATCTCGGGTACGGCGCTGTCGGCACCGACGGTTCGGGTCAGTCGGTCCAGTGCGCGACGATGACGGGGACGGCCAGTTCGCGCTGCCAGGCGCGGGCGCCGAAGGACGCGAGGCGGGCGTCGGCCTCGGCGGCGTCCATGGTGGCGGGGGAGTCCCACAGGAGACGACGGAGGTGGTCGGGAGCCAGCAGGTTCTCCACCGGCAGCTCCAGCTCCTCCGCACGCTCGACCAGCGCGGGGCGGACGCGGTTGAACCGCGCGAACGACTCCGGCCAGCGGCGCTCCCACGAACGCGGCAGCGGCGGGCCGTCCGGGGCGACGTTCCGGGGTGGCAGCTCCGCCCTGCCGAGGGACGCGGCGTGGTCGAGCGCATCCAGCCAGCGGCCCTCGTAGCGGGCGGCGACCCGGTTCGAGAACCCGCGGACGGAGCGCAGGTCGGCCCGGTTCAGCCTGGTCTTGTGCTGGGTCTCCAGGCGTCCGGCGAGTTCGGCGATCGACCGGTCGGCGACGACGCGCCCCGGCGCCCGGTCCTCCGCCGCGGCCAACTCCTCACGCACCTGCCACAGCTCCCTGACCACGGCCAGCGCCGCCGGGGTGTGCAGCGCGTGCAGCCCCGACGTGCGACGCCAGGGGTCCTTGCGGGGATGCGGTCCGTCCGCCGCGTGCTCGGCGAGGTGGGCGAACTCCTGGTGCGCCCACTCGAGCTTGCCCGCGGCGGTGAGCCGCTCGATCATCCACTCGCGCAGCTCGGTGAGCCGCTCCACGTCGAGGGCGGCGTACGCCAGCCAGTCCTCGGGGATCGGCCGCCGCGACCAGTCAGCCGCCGAGTGCTCCTTCAGCAGCGTGATCCCGATCGCCTGCTCCATCAGCGCGCCGAGGCTCACCTTGGGCAGCCCGAGCAGCCGCGCGCCCAGCTCGGTGTCGAACAGGTGGGTGGGCAGGAAGTGCACCTCGGCCAGGCACGGCAGGTCCTGGCTGGCCGCGTGCAGGATCCACTCGGCGTCCGACACCTCCTCCGCGAACTCGTGGAAGTCGGCGCGCGGCCGGCCCTCCTCGAAGGCCGTCGGGTCGATCAGGTGCGTGCCCGAGCCCTCCCGCCGCACCTGGATCAGGTAGGCCTTCGCCGAGTACCGGTAGCCCTGGGCGCGTTCGGTGTCGATCGCCAGCGGGCCGGTTCCGGCACGCAGCGCCGCACGTGTCTCGGCGAGTGCCTCGGGGCTGTCGACGACGTCGGGGATCCCGTCCGCGGGCAGCGTGAGGATCGGGTAGCCCTCCTCAGGGGTGGTCACCTCAGCCATGAGCCCGAGCGGCGAGGTGCGATCGGCACGACGCCGTCGGGCAGCGGCGGCAACCCGGCGGTGAGGCACAGCAGTTCCGACCACGCGCGCAGGTGGCGCACCACGTCGTCGGAGGAGGAGATGGACGGTGTCCAGGACGCCCGCAGCTCGATCTCCGCCCGGGGCGGATCGGTGGCGATGCCGCCGAACGATCGGCTCGACACCGCGGTGACCGTGCCGCTGGGCGAGGTGTAGGTGGCCTGGTTGCGCTCCAGCGCGTCCAGCAGCCACGACCAGCCCACCTCGGTGAGCAGCGGATCGGCCACCATCTCCGGGTCCACGTCCGCCCTGGCATAGGTCACGCAACGGAAGTCACCGTCCCAGGACGCGCTGCCCGCGGGATCGTGCAGCAGGACGAGGCGTCCGCTGCCGAGTTCCTCGTCGTTGAGGTCGACATCCGCGCTGATCGCGACCGCGTGCGGGGCGATCTTCTGTGGCGCGGGGATCTCCTCGACCGTCAGCTCGGACCTCCAGGACATGCCGAGGATCGCCTGCACCGCTGTCTCGAACAGCGGCGGCATGCTCGGTTCACGGCGGGCGGCCACGTCCGAGAGACTACTCATCCACCGTGGTCAACGCGGGCTTGGCACGCCGTCAGGCGGGCTCGAAATCGAGGCTCACCGAGTTGATGCACCAGCGCTCGTCCGTCGGCGTGTCGTAGCCCTCGCCGGTGAACACGTGGCCCAGGTGGGAGTCGCAGGACGCGCAGCGCACCTCCGTGCGGGGGTGCATCGGCAGGCTCCGGTCCTCCAGCAGCCGGACGCGGTCCGCCGCGGCCGCGGTGTAGAAGGACGGCCACCCGCAGTGGGAGGCGAACTTGTTCTCGCTGCGGAACAGCTCGGCACCGCAGGCCCGGCACCGGTAGATCCCGGTCGCGGTGGTGTCGGTGTATTCGCCGGTGAACGGCGCCTCCGTCCCCGACTCGCGTAGTACGCGGTACTCCAGCGGGGTCAGCTGGGCGCGCCACTCCTCGGGTGTCTTGATGACCTTCAGCTCCATGGGTCCTCCTCGTTCAGCAGTTCTACGCTCGGCCGGCGCCCCGCGCGAACCGCGCGACGGACACTAGCCTGACGGTCATGGCGACGCAGGCGGAAGTCCTGGACATCGACGGGCGCGAGGTGCGCATCTCCAGCCCGGACAAGCCCTATTTCGCCGACCTCGGCCTCAACAAGCGCGGGGTGGTCGAGTATTTCCGCAGCGTCGGATCCGGCATCGTGGCAGCGCTCAGGGACCGTCCCACAGCGATGGAGCGGTGGCCCGGTGGCGTCCGCGACGACGTGGTGGTCGCCACGAGGGCCGACGGCAGGGGAGAGGCGTTCTACCAGAAGCGGGCGCCGGCGAACACGCCCGAGTGGGTGCAGACCGCCGAGGTCCGGTTCCCCTCGGGCCGGACCGCCGTGGAGGTCGCCCCCCACGACCTGGCCAGCGTGCTGTGGATGGTGAACCTCGGCACCGTCCGGTTCCACCCGTGGCCGGTGCGAGCGGCCGACACCGATGCCGTGGACCAGTTGCGGATCGACCTCGACCCCCAGCCCGGCGTCGACTTCGCGACCACGGTGCGCGCGGCACTGGAGTTGCGGCAGGTGCTGGCGGACGCGGGCCTGACCGGGTTCTGCAAGACCAGCGGCGGACGCGGCGTGCACGTGTTCGCCCCGATCGAGGGCTCGGACTTCATCGACGCCCGGCACGCGGCCATCGCGGTCGGACGCGAACTCGCGCGGCGGCTGCCGTCCGACGTGACCGTGAACTGGTGGAAGGAGGAGCGCGGCGAGCGCGTCTTCGTGGACTTCAACCAGATGGCTCGCGACCGCCTGATGACCTCGGCCTACTCGATCCGGCCCACCCCGCGCGGGCTGGTGTCGGCGCCGCTGGAGTGGGACGAGCTGCCGTCGGTGCAGCCGTCGGACTTCACCGTCCTGACCATGCCGGCCCGGTTCGCCGAGCGGGGCGACGTGTGGGCGGTGCTGGACGCGACCAGCCCCGGCTCGCTGGCGACGGCTCTCGCCTGGTACGAACGGGACGCGGCGGACGGGGAGGGTGAGCTGCCCTACCCGCCGGAGTACCCCAAGATGCCGGGCGAGCCGCCGCGGGTGCAGCCCAGCAAGAGGAACGCGGCGAACTGGGACTGATCAGGCCGGCTGCAGCTGCAGCGCGGAGGCCGCCACGGCCGTGACCTCGTCGAGGAACGGGTTCGCGTCCTCGCAGGACAGGGTCGTCTCGGTGAAGGTGACGATGAACGCGCGGTGGAACAGGGCTCCGACCAGCGCGTTCCCGATGCCCTCTGCCGGGGAGTCGGGCCGGACGCGGCCGAGCCGTTGCTCCTCCTTCAGGTAGCCCGCGACCGCCCGCGAGAGGAGGTCGGGCACCGGCGCGGCGTCCTTGCGTGCCGCGCGGAGCCGGGGGTTCGCCCAGAACATGATCTCCAGCGGCATCGCGGCGAGGAAGTAGCGCAGCACGTCGGCGGCCTGGCCGCGGAGGTTGCCGAGCACCGAGCCGGTCCCGGCCAGTGCCCGGATCCGGGTGGCCAGGTCCTCCTGTCGGGGGATCCGTTCGGTCGCCACCGCGATGCAGAGCGCGGCCTTGCTGCGGAAGTAGATGTAGAGGGCGGGCTCGGTGAGCCGCGCCTGCGTCGCGATGGCCTTCGTCGTGAGGCCCTTCGAGCCGTCGCGCAGGAGCACCGCGACAGCCGCGTCGAGGATGCGGTCTCGTGTGCTCTCCGCCATGGGCACCTCCGCGGTCGATGCTACCGGATACGCAGATTTGCTACCTAGCCAAGGTTAGTGTTCACTAGCAATCGACCCCAGCCGCTCGCGGAACGGATCCTCCGAGGACCCAGGGCACGATGCCCGAAAGCCCCTCGCGTCCCCCCTTGCGACGCAAGGCCGTCCACCCCTTTTTGCACCACCAACCCCCTGGGGGCTGCCCGGAATCGCCAGCCTCCGCGACCGAAGATTGGAACGTTTCGATATGAAGAGAAGTGCCCTCGACCGGCTGGTGTCCTGGATGGGCCTCGCGCTTGCAGTGGTGATGCTGCTCGCCGGTGGCCTGCTGGTCTTCGCCAGCTCGTTCATCAACGCGCAGGTGGCCGACCAGCTGTCCGCGCAGAAGATCACGATGCCCACCTCGGACTCGTACTCCTCGCTGTCGCAGGCCGACCAGGACGCGCTCGCGCCGTTCGCCGGCCAGCCGCTCACCAACGGCGCCCAGGCCAAGGCGTTCGCCGACCACTACATCCAGGCCCACATGAACGCGGCCAGCGGCGGCAAGACCTACGAAGAGGTCAGCGGCGAGTACACCCAGATGAGCAAGGACACCAGCGCCGACCAGGACGAGCTGGCCAAGCTGGGCGCCCTGCGCCAGACCCTGTTCATGGGCAACACCCTGCGCAGCATGCTGCTCACCGCCTACGCGTTCGGCACCATGGCCACCGTGGCCCTGATCGCCGCGATCGTCGCCTTCGCCGGCGCCGTGGTCCTGGGCGTGCTGGCCTTCCTCGGCCTGCGTCACGCCAAGACCGCCGAGGGCGAAGTCCTCGCCTGATCCCACCCGGCAAGAACGGCGGTGGGGACGATGTCCCCGCCGCCGTTCTGCGTCCTCAGGCGGTACCGGCCAGGACCTCGGCGAGGTCGTAGCCCACGACCTCCTCGAGCTGGGCGAACGTGCAGGACGCGGGCTCGCGGTCCGGGCGCCAGCGCCGGAACTGGGCGGTGTGGCGGAACCGGGTGCCCTCCATGTGTTCGTAGCCGACCTCGGCGACCAGCATCGGCCAGATCAGGTTGGTCTGCCTGATCTCCGCACTCCACCGGCTGACCGCGCCGGGCCGACGTCCCTCGACCTCGAAGGAGCTCCACGGGTGGTCGGACGAGCCGGGCGGCAGCGTGACCGGGCCGAACTCGGCGGCCAGTTCCGCGCGCCGGGCCTCGGGGAAGGCCGCAGCCACGCCGACGAAGTGCAGCGCGCCCGCCTCGTCGTAGAGGCCCAGCTGGAGCGAGCCGAGCAGCGGCCGCTCGGGCGTGGAGTTCTTGTGCTCGCGCCAGCCCGCGACCACGACGTCGGCCTCCCTGGCGTGCTTGATCTTGACCATCGTGCGCTTGCCCGGCTCGTAGCGTCCGTCGAGCGGCTTGGCGACGACCCCGTCGAGCCCGGCGCCCTCGAACCGCGTGAACCACACCTTGGCGACCTCGACGTCCGTCGTGATCGGGGTGAGGTGGATGGGCGGCTCGCTGTGGGCGAGCGCGCGCTCCAGGAGCGTGCGCCGCTCGGTGAACGGAAGCGCGGTCAGGTCGGTGTCGTCGAGGGCGAGCAGGTCCCAGAAGACGAGGGACGCGGGCGTCGTGGCCGAGAGCAGGTCGATCCGCTTCTGCGCGGGGTGGATCCGCTCGGTGAGCCGGACGAAGTCGAGCCGGTCCCCGTTCACCACGACCAGCTCACCGTCGAGGACGCAGCGGGGCGGGGTGGATTCCTGGACGGCCTGCACGACCTCGGGGAAGTAGATCGACAGGTCCCTGCCGTTGCGGCTGATCAGCGCGACGTCGTCGTTCTCGCGGAAGACGAGGCAGCGGAACCCGTCCCACTTCGGCTCGTAGGCCATGCCCGGCGGGATGGTCGCCTGCGAGCGGGCCAGCATCGGCTCCAGCGGCGGGCGTAGCGGGAGAGACATTCGCTCATCTTGGCACCATTTCGGGCGGACCCGGTCCAGACTGTGGCCATGAGTTCGAAGAAGAGCACGGCCTCGGCGCCGCTGTCCGAACACCTGCGGCTGCCCCTCGGGCCGGTCGACATGGCCGACCTCGACCCGTCCGCGACCCCCGGCTACCCCGGCAAGGGCAAGGCGGACGCGCCCGAGCGCATCGCCGCGCTGGCCCCCCAGCTCTCCGACCTGCAGGAGATGCTGTTCGCCGCCGGTCGCAGCGTCCCGGAGACGGCGCCGCGGGTGCTGGTGGTGCTCCAGGGCATGGACACCTCGGGCAAGGGCGGAGTCATCCGGCACGCGATCGGCCTGGTCGACCCGCAGGGTGTCGACCTCACCTCGTTCAAGGCGCCCAGCGCCGAGGAGCGCAAGCACCACTACCTGTGGCGGATCCGGAACGCCCTGCCGGGCGCGGGCAAGATCGGCATCTTCGACCGCTCCCATTACGAGGACGTGCTGGTCGTGCGGGTGGACAGCCTCGTGCCGGAGGACGTGTGGAGCAAGCGTTACGACGAGATCAACGAGTTCGAGGCCGAACTCGTCGCCGGGGGCACCCGGCTGGTCAAGTGCATGCTGAACGTGTCGTTCGAGGAGCAGAAGGCCCGCCTCACGGAACGCCTCGCGAACCCGAGCAAGTACTGGAAGTACAACCCCGGCGACGTGGACGCACGCAAGAAGTGGCCCGCCTACATGGAGGCGTACGCGGCGGCGCTGGAGAAGTGCAACACCGAGGCGGCGCCGTGGTACGTGATCCCCGCCGACCGGAAGTGGTACCGGAACTGGGCGGTGGCCGAACTCCTGCGGGAGACGCTGGCAGGCATGGGTCTGGCCTGGCCACCCGCCGAGTTCGACGTCGCCACTGAGCAGAAGCGCCTCGCCGAGGCCTGAGCCCCGGAGGATGGGCCGGGCGTCTGAGGGGCAAGGAACGAACCGGTCTCAGGAACGGCCGCGCTGACCCGCAGGGTCTGAACAGCGATCGCCCTCGTCCCGAAGTCCGGGACGAGGGCGATCGACGCTGTGGGTCAGGCGCTGACGACGCTCAGGTGACGGGCGGGCGAGTCGAGCTCCTCCTGGCCGAAGTCGAGGAGGTCCATGGCGGCGAAGGCGTAGCGGGCCAGCACGAGGTCGAGGACCTCGCGGCAGGCGCCGATGGGATCGCTCACCGAGACCGCGCCGTACCGGTAGGCGAGATCGGACTGGGCGTGGTAGGCCTCGTCGGCGCTGAGGAAGAACGAGCCGACCGCGATGTGGCGGCGTCCCTGCGCGCGCAGGCCCATGATCGCCTGGGCGACCGAGGGGCCGGAGTCGTCGGCGACCGCGGTGAGGCAGGGGAGCCGGTGGTGCGTCGACCACTGCCGCGCGCGACGGGCGAGGAGCGCGCTGCCGCGGACGTCGCCGGTGCAGGAGGCGGAGAGGACCAGGCCGTCCAGCTCGAGGCAGCGGGCCTGGCTGAGCGAGGTGCGCAGTCGCTGGTCGAGGATCGTCAGCAGGCTGATCTCGGGGCCGACCGGACGGGAGAGGGTGAAGCGCAGGTCCGGGTAGTTGGTGCGGGCCTTGTGCAGGAGTTCTGCCATGGCGGGGTCGCACTCGACGGCGTGGCTGAGTTCGAGCGGCACGAGCACAACCTCGTTGACGTTCGCGGCGGCGAGTTGGTCGATCACCTGGCCGGCGCTCGGTGGGCTCGACTGGAGGAAGGCGCCGTGTACGGCCATCTCGGGGCGCATCTTGGCCAGGCCGCTGACGAGCTGGTGCGTGACCTGCGCAACCATCGGGTCGGAGCTTCCGCGAGCCACCATCACGAGGGCGGGGGCGGTCATTGGCGTGCCTTCCTGTCGAAGGAGCCGGCTCCGTTGCCGATGTTTTCTGAGAGAACTCTTGCCGTTACCAACTCGTGATGCAATTTCTTCCGCCGAATGGCGAGACGCGTGCCCGCATACTGAGATTTCACGTTACTGAGACGTTACAGACCGAGTTCGGTCACGCGAACGGGTGACCCATCGTCCCGAGGAATGAGATTTCAGTGTTCGTATCGCGATACGCGAGTCGCGGGTGGGTGGGCGATACTGGGTTCGAACCAGTGACCTCTTCGGTGTGAACGAAGCGCGCTACCACTGCGCCAATCGCCCGCGAGGACCAACCATAGCCGAGAGGTGCCGAAGCCGTCACATCGGCCGGGATACGCTCGAACCCGAACGAGGAGGTCGGGTGGGCACGGCACGCGGGAACCCTGCGGACGGATCGGCGGGGCGGAATGCGGAGCTGCCCGTAGCGCTGGGAATGGCGAACGTCGGCTTCTACTCCGCGAGCATCGGGGTGGTGCTGGTCGTCCTGGCCGAGGACCTCGGCGTCCCTGCGGAGCACCTGTCCTGGTTGGGGTCCTCCTTCGGCTACGGGCTGCTCGTGATGGCGCTGGTGGGGCCGGCGCTGTTGCGGCTGGGCCAGCGCCAGGTCCTGACCAGTGCCGCGGTGGTGCTCGGCGTCGGGAGCGTGCTGCTCGCCGTCGTACCCGGCGAGGCGGCCGCGTACGCAGGGGCGTTGCTGCAGGGCCTCGGCGCCGCGGGGATCGTGCTCGTGGCGCCGCGCCTGCTGCACGGCCCGGATGCGGCGATCGCGCTGACCAGGGCGAACTCGGTGGCGAGCGTGGTGGCGGTCGCCGCACCGCTGGTGCTCGGCCTGGCAGCAGCCACGGCGGTGGGGGCGCGTCCCGCGCTGCTGCTGATCGTCGGGGCGGTGGTGGCGCTGGTGGTGTCCGCGCGCCGGATCGAGTCGGCGCCCGTCACCGGAGCGGTCGCGGAGCGGTCGACCGCGGCCTGGCGCACGGTGCTGCGCCGGTGGCTGGCCGTGGTGTGTGCGGTGTCGGTCGAGTTCGCGTTCGTGGTGTGGGGCATCGCCCGGCTGACGGCGACGGGGCTGGACGCGAGCCTGTCCGCAGTGGTCGGCGCATCGTTCCAGGTCGGCATGGCTCTGGGACGCCTGGTCGGTCCGCGCCTGATCGCGCGGCTCCCGATGGTGGCGGTGGGCTCGGCGCTCGCGGCGACGGGGGTGATCGTCGTCGTGGTGTCGACGACGTGGCCGCTGGTGGGGCTGGGCCAGCTCATCGCGGGCCTGGGCATCGCGACGCTGTACCCGATCACGCTGGCGCGCCTGATGGCGACGCCGGGACTGCGTCCCGAACTGGGCACGTCGCTGGGCGCGCTCGCGTCCGGGACGGCGATCACGGTGGCGCCGACGGCGCTGGCAGGACTGGCGCTGGTGGTCGACCTGCGGATGGCGTTCCTGGTCCCGTTGCCGATCCTCGGGCTGCTGCTGTGGCTGCACCGGGAGCCGCGTGCGGCCGTCCGCTGAGGCGTGCCGGGCGTCGTCCGGCCTCGTTTTGCGGGGTGGTCGACGGCTGGGTTATGGTTGCTCTCGCACTCGCGCCGGAGACGGAGTGAGAGGCACTGCGGACGTGGCTCAGTTGGTAGAGCATCACCTTGCCAAGGTGAGGGTCGCGGGTTCGAATCCCGTCGTCCGCTCGGAGAAGGTCTCAACGATCGACTTGCGAGACCGGCTCTTGCCGGTGGAGTGGCCGAGAGGCGAGGCAACGGACTGCAAATCCGTGTACACGGGTTCAAATCCCGTCTCCACCTCGGGCGGCTGGCGCAGCGGTAGCGCGCTTCCCTGACACGGAAGAGGTCACTGGTTCGATCCCAGTGTCGCCCACCAGCAGGACCCCTTGTCGAGAGTGATCTCGACAAGGGGTCCTTTCGTGTTCGTGGGCAAGAGTGCCCCCGGGGGTGGGGTGGACGGCCCGGACCGCGCGGCGCAACCGTGGACCATGGACCTCACAGACTTCTACACGCTGATGTCGGTGACCTGCTTCACCCTGGTGGGGCTGTGGTGGACGGTGATCGAGCGGCACCCCGACTGGAAGACCGACCCCGGCCGCCGCAAGCTCGCCGGCGGGGTCTACCTTTCGTTCCTGCTGCCCGGGCTGATGAGCACCTTCGCGCAGGTGGACGCGGGCAACCCGCTCGTGTGGCGGAGCAGTTTCGGCGTCGCCGCAGTGGTCGGACTGCTGACCACGCTGCGGCTGGTGTCGGTCGACCGCAGCGGGGTTCGGGGGCCGTTCCGGAGGTTCCGCTGGATCGTCGCGGTGGTCTACCTGCTCATCCTGGTGCTCGCGGTGGTGCCGCCGGTCGCGGCCGTTGTCGGGGCCACCCCATTGCAGGCGGCGTCGATCGCCCTGATCCTGCTGATCGTGATGGGGCACGGGCTCACCTGGGAGTTCATGATGGAACCCGACCCGGCGTCCGCCGCGTCCGGGTCCGTGGGCCGGGGGCCCGTCACCGGAGACCCCCCGTCGACCGACGCCACGCGCGGGACTGTGCCCGGCGAGCCTGCGCGCGGCTGACCTCTCTGCTGCGGCTGTGCCGGACGAGGCTGCGTCGGGGTTGGGCGGCGCGGAACCGGTGGACGTCGCGGACGCCGTACCTGGCGGGTTCGACCAGCGCATGGTGGTGGTGGCAGAGCAGGACGAGGTTCGACAGCGCCGTCCCCCCGCCCGCCCACCACGGCACGATGTGGTGCGCCTCGCAGGCCGCGGGGCGGGTGTGGCAGGTCGGGAACGCGCAGCCACCGTCCCGGAGGACCAGCGCGGCCCTTATCGGTGCCGGCACGGTGCGCGTCTCCCGGCCGATGTCGAGGACCTGACTGGGACCTCCCAGGACGGCGGGCAACAGGCCCGCGTCGCAGCACAGGCGGCGCAACTCACCGGCCGAGATCTGCTCACCGTCGCCGATCAGACCGGCCCCGGCCGCCTGGTCGTGGAGCGCTCCGTAGTCGAGCGTGACCATGATCCGCGGCCGGTCGCCGCCCGAGCGGGGCGCCTGCCCGCCGACCTGGTGCGCCTGGATCATCCCGATCAGCGCATCCGCCCGCCGTTGTTCGGCCGTCAGCGGTTCGGCGAGCGGATCCCGTTCCTCCAGCGCGCAGCGCCGCTGCGACTCGGTGTGTGCGTCCAGCAGGGCCATCCAGGCCTCGCCCTCGCAACGGGGGAGAGAGCCGTCGAACCGCACCGAACCGCCCTCTCGCCACATTCGCAGCGATCGCTGGCGCTGCGCCGCCTCCGCCTGTCGTTGCAGGCGCGTCTCGTTTTGCTCGGCCGCGTCCTGTGGAGCCACTTCGGCCAGCACCCGGCCGGCGGAACAGGCCAGCTGGTCCGCGTCGAGCGTGTCGGCCAGCTGGACGAGGACGTCCGCGGCCTGCTTGCGCTGCTCCGGAGCGAGCTGGGGTGCGATCCCGGCCAGCACGCCGCCGATCGCGCGGGCCTGCCCGCCGCCGATTCGTCCGTCCGCCGCGGCCTGCGCCACCGACGGGTTCTCCGCGAGCCGGATGGCCCTGCGCAGCGCGCCGGCGGCCTCCCGCTTCGACATCCTGCCGTCGATGCCCAGCCACGAGGACAGTGGCGTTCCCGAGGCCCGCATGGACGCCTGGGCCGCGTCGGCCTCGGCCAGCACGACCCCCGCGAACGCCTCGGCGCGATCGGCCACCCTGCGGGCCAGCTTCACCAGCGACAACCGGCCGCCGGCGTCCAGCCGCGACCGGTCGGACTCGATGGCGTCGAACAGCCGCTCGACCTCGGCCAGCGCCACCGCTGCCGGGACCTTCGGACCGTCCACCATCTCCATGAACCCATTGAACAACCCGCCTCTGACACTTCTCCTCGAGCCTCCCGCGCAGGCGTTCGTCGTGGCCCGGACAAGCCGCCCAGGTGCGTCGGCCGAGCAGGGGAGTGGGGCCGCTCCCCTCAGCGCGGCCCCACTCCGGTTCCGGTTCCGCCCTGCCCCCTCCGACAGGGCGGGATCTCAGTCCGTGCTGCCGTAGACCGAGATCGAATCCACCTCGAACAGCGGGACGGTGGTGTTTCCGCCAATCTGCGTGTCGTAGGAGTACGAGCCCAGAACGGTGACCTTCGCGTTGAAGCAGTCGCCCTCGACGAGCTTCTTGAGCTTCGACTTGTCACCGGTGAGGATCGAGTTCTGCTCGTAGTCGACGAAGCCGTAGGAGATGCGCAGCTTCTTCGGGCCGGTGTCCGCACGGAAGGTGTCGGTGCCGGTCGCCGAGTCGAACTGCGTGACCTCGCCGTGGATGATGTACGTCTTGCCGATGTAGGAGTCGGGGTCCTTGGCGAGGAGCTTGAACCCGCGGCTGGACAGAATCTTGTAGCTGGTCTTGGCCGGCTCGGGCTCCTCGGTGGGGTCGTCGCTCGGCTCCTCGGTCTCCTCGGCCTCGGCCGTGGCCTCGTAGGTCGCAGTCTCGGTGGCGGTGACCGTCACGGTGGGCACGGCTTCGGCGGTGGTCGTGGCGGTCTTCCCCGAGCCTCCCGCCGCGGAGCCGAGGACGAGCCCGATCACCAGGGCGGCCACCCCGATCACCGCCTTCGACGTGAGGGCGTGAGAGCGCTTGGGGGCCGGCGGCACCGGGGCGCCCGGGTTGGGCTGGCCGTTGGGCTGGCCGGCGAACTGCGGGTCGGACGCGTACGGGGAGCCGGACGCGTACGGCGTCGGGTCGGGCGCGGCCGGCTGGTAGCCGGCGGGCGGAACGGATCCCGGCTGACCCGGGAACGGCGGCTGGGGAGTGGTCATCTGTGAACCTCCAAGGTCGTGTTGTTCGGACGTCTACCAACCTGTCGGCCGAGTCTGACAGAATCGGGTGCGGGCATTGATAATGGGAGTTATCGCACTAGTCACCCGAAAGGGGGACAGGCGTGGTGAGATGTCCCCGTGAGGAGGGTGGGCGTGGACGACCAGCTGATGACCTTGCGCGACATCGCCGGCCTGGCCCGGGTGCAGCGCCCCGTCGTCACGGTGTGGCGGAGCCGGTCCCGCGGCACGTCGCGTCCCTTCCCCGAGGTCCGCCGGCGGAGCGGTGGCCAGGACCTGTTCCTGCGCGACGACGTGGTCACATGGCTCGAGACCACCGGACGCGGCAACAACCGCGAGGCCCGCGCCGAGTCCGCCGCCCACGCGCTGCGTGAGACCGCCACCGACGCGACGGGGTGGGCGGCGTTGAGCGCGCTCCTGACGCTGCGGCACCTCACCGGCGCACCGCTCGCACCGCACTCCGTCGACGACCTGCTCGACCTCGCCGACGCCGAGGACCCCGACGACCGCTGCCTGTTCGCCGAGCTGAGGGACGCGTCCGACCTCGCCGGGCTCGCCCGCACCGTGGACGCGCTCGCCGGCGCCGGCACCAGAGACGTGGACGCCCACCGCCGGATCCTCGACGGCGGCCTGCGCACCCCGGGCAGCGCACTCGCGCTGACCGCCACGGGGCCGGGCGCCCACCAGCTCCTGGCCACCCTCCTCGGCCCCCTGCGCGCCGAACTCGGGGAGGCGACGGCGCTGATGGATCCCACCGGCTGCGCGGGCGGACTCGTCGGCGCCCTCGCCGCCGCGCTGGACGCGGACGTCCTGCTGATGGGCGGCACCAGCCCTGCCCACCGTCTCGCCCGCCGCGAGCTGCTCGTCGCCGACTGCCGCGTCCGCACGGTCGAGCGCGGGGACGGGGACTGGTCGGTGACCGGCCCCGTCCTTCACCTGGTGGTCCTGCCCGCCGCCGACGAGCCGGCGCCCCCGCCGCTCGCGCACCTCGACCTGATCGACGAGATCGCCCTGCAACTCGACGAGCGGCAGTTGGTCCTCTGCCTCGCCCCGGCGGCCACGCTCACCGACCGCCTCGCTGGGCCGGCCGCGGTGCGCAGGGACGAACTCCTGCGGTCGGGGAGCGTGCGTGCGATCGTCCGGCTGCCCGCGGGCCTGCGTCCGGCGGTGGCGCGCGAGCACCTCGCGCTGTGGCTTCTGGCCGCCCCCGAGCAGGTGCCGGCCGCGGAGCGGCGCTCGCTCGTCGCCGACCTCTCCGCCGAGGACCCCGCGGTGTTCGCCGACGGCCTTGCCGGCGACCTGCTCGCCGCCGCCCAGGGCGCCGGGGGTGCGCGGCGCCGGGCGTGGGCGCGACTGCATCCCGCCGCCACCGGGGACCTGATCTCGGCGGGCGGAAGCCTGGTGCCTCCGCGTCCGTTGCGCGCGGGGACGCCGGAGCGGTCCGGCGCGGACTGGGTGGTGGACGTGCGGGCCGCGGACGCCGCCGGCCTGCTCGCCGACTACCGGCTGGAGGTCGCCGCCGGCACCCCCGAACTCCTCACCGTCGAGCAGGCCCGCGAGCGCGGCTGGTTGCGGGTCATCCCCGGACGCCGCGTCGACCTCACCGACCTGCCGGAGGGCGGCGTCCCGGTGTGGGCCGCGGACGCCGCGTCCGCGGCCCCGGTCCTGCTCCGGACGGTGGACCGGCTGTCCCTGCAGGCCCGGACGGACGCCCACCTCACCGAGCCGGGCGACATCGTGTTCACCGCACGGCCCGTCCCGCGGGCGAGGATCGACGCCGAGGGCGGCGCGCTGGTGCTCGCCCCCGCGCGGGTGCTCCGGGTGGCCCCGGGCGCCCCCCTCGTGGCCGGGGCGCTCGCCCTCCGCGTGAACGCGCAGGACGGTTCCGACTGGCGCCGCTGGGTGCTGGCGACCGTGCCCGCGCCGGACGGGTTCGCGTCCGCACTGGCCGACCTGGCCCGGCAGCGGGCAGGGTTGCTCGCAGACCTGGCCGCGCTGGACGCCCTCACCAATGACCTGACCGCCGCTGTCGAGTCCCGGCAGCTCAGCATCACGAAGGAGAACCATGGCGCGTCCGCGCACTGAACCCGTCCCGCAGGCACCGTCCACGATGAAGGAGCTGAAGGACACGCTGTGGAAGGCCGCGGACAAGCTGCGCGGCTCGCTGGAGGCGTCCGACTACAAGGACGTGATCCTCGGCCTGGTGTTCCTGAAGTACGTGTCGGACTCGTTCGAGGAGCGCCGCGGGCAGATCCGCGCCGAACTGGAGGCGGAGGGCGGCTACACCGACGACGACATCGAGGTGTCGCTGGAGGACAGGGACGAGTTCATCGGCTCCGGCGTGTTCTGGGTGCCGGCGAACGCCCGCTGGCAGTTCCTCGCCGACCGGGCGAAGGGGACGGACACCAAGACCATCGGCGAGCTGGTCAACGACGCGATGGGCTGGCTGATGGAGGCCAATCCGGCCCTGGCCGGCACGCTGCCGCGCATCTACAACAGGGAGGCCGTCGACCAGCGCCGCTTGGGCGAACTGCTCGACCTGTTCAACTCCGCCCGCTTCACCGGGCAGGGTGCCACCAGGGCCCGCGACCTGCTCGGTGAGGTGTACGAGTACTTCCTCGGCAAGTTCGCCGCCGCCGAGGGCAAGCGGGGCGGGGAGTTCTACACCCCGCCGGGCGTGGTGCGCGTGCTGGTCGAGATGCTCGAGCCGCAGCGGGGACGCATCTACGACCCGTGCTGCGGATCGGGCGGCATGTTCGTCCAGGCCGAGAAGTTCCTCGAGGCGCACCACCGCAACCCGGCCGAGCTCAGCGTGTACGGCCAGGAGAACATGGAGCGCACCTGGCGGATGGCGAAGATGAACCTCGCCATCCACGGCCTGATCGGCAACCTCGGACCCACCTGGGGCGACACCTTCGCGCGCGACCTGCACCCCGGTCTGGAGGCCGACTACGTGCTGGCGAACCCGCCGTTCAACATCAAGGACTGGGCGCGCAATTCCGACGACACCCGCTGGCGCTACGGCGTCCCCCCGGCCGGCAACGCCAACTACGCGTGGATCCAGCACATCCTGTCCAAGCTCGCCCCGAAGGGCCAGGCCGGAGTGGTGATGGCCAACGGCTCGATGAGCACCAACAGCGGGGGAGAGGGCCAGATCCGCGCCCGGATCGTCGAGGCGGACCTGGTCAGCGCGATGGTCGCCCTGCCCACCCAGCTGTTCCGCTCCACCGGCATCCCGGTGTGCCTGTGGTTCTTCGCGAAGGACAAGCAGTGGACGACCGACCGCTCCGGCCAGGTGCTGTTCATCGACGCGAGGAACCTCGGCCACATGGTCGACCGCGCCGAACGCGCGCTCTCCGACGAGGACATCGCCCTCATCGCAGGGACGTACCGCGCCTGGCGCGAGGACGGCTACTCCGACGCCGCGGGCTTCTGCCGGTCGGCCACCCTCGCCGAGATCAAGGACGCCGAGTACGCCCTCACTCCCGGACGCTACGTCGGCACCGCCGAAGCCGAGGACGACGGCGTCGACCTCGACGAGAAGGTCACGCTCTTGAAGAGCGGGCTACTGGCCGCGCTGGACGAGTCCGCCCGGCTGGACGCCGTGGTGCGCGAGCAGTTGGGCCGACTCGCATGACTGTGAGTTCGGTTCCTCTGGCCGAACTGGTCGAGGATGGCTCGATCTCGTATGGGATCGTTCAGCCCGGCTCGGACGGCGAGCACGGCGTGCCCATCGTTAGGGTGGGGGACCTAGAGAGCGGCTCGCTGAAAGGCGCCAAGCCCCAGATGCGAGTGGACCCTGCCGTCGAGGCGAAGTTCGTTAGGACTCGCCTGAGGGGCGGCGAGGTGTTGGTGAGCCTCGTGGGCAGCGTGGGTCGCGCGGCCGTGGTGCCACCGGAACTCTCAGGCTGGAATGTCGCGCGTGCGGTTGGGGTATTGCGTCCCGCCGCGGTCGAGGCGAACTGGCTCGTGTACGCGCTCAGGTCAAGAACATGCCAGGAGCAGATCAGTGCGGTCCTGAACACGACGGTCCAAGCGACCTTGAACCTTGCGGATCTGAAGAGGTTGCTCGTTCCGATGCCCGAGCGAAAGGTGCGCGAGGCCATCGCCGAAGTCCTCGGCGCCCTCGACGACAAGATCGCCGCGAATGCAGGCCTGGTTGACGCGTGCGACAACCTTCGTCGGGCGAAGTTCGAGAGTCTGTTGAGCGGCGAGGCATTGCCGTTGTCGTCGCTGGCACGTTTCGTGAACGGCCGCGCCTACACGAAGGGCGCGTCGGGCACCGGCAGGGTGGTGATTCGCATCGCGGAACTCAACTCGGGAATCGGTGGTTCGACGGTCTACAACGACATCGATGTTCCCGAAGACAACCGGGCACGGCCCGGAGATCTTCTCTTCGCCTGGTCGGGCAGCTTGGTCGCTGCGCGGTGGTACCGACCAGAGGGAATCGTGAACCAGCACATCTTCAAGGTGATTCCCGAGCCGGGATGGCCGCTCTGGTTGGTCGCGTGTGCGCTCGACAAGAAACTCGAGGACTTCAGGGCCATCGCGGCGGACAAGGCGACGACCATGGGCCACATCCAGCGTCACCATCTCGACGAACTGGTCTCCATTCCGCCCACTAGCGAGATGGCCTCGAACGATCGCGCAATGACAGCTCTGTGGGATCGTGCGCTCGCTGCAGAGGTCGAGTCTCTCAAGCTGGCTGATCTCCGCGACACGCTGCTCCCGCACCTGATGTCGGGCCGGATCACCGTCCGTGAGGCCGAACAGCAGGTCGAGGCGGTGATCTGAATGAACTCAACGGACCTGACGGATGCCCTCACCCTCGCCCCAGGCGCGGTCGGTCGTCCAGGCGGGCACGCCGAGGCGTTGGGCGGTCGCGAGGCAGAAGCGGTCCGCCAGAGAGAGCTGGTCACCCTGTTTCCACAGAACGGCGGCCACGACCGCGTCATCCGGGATCGCAGGTTCGAGCTGGAGGTCGTAGCTCGCCATCAGGTCCGCGCTCAACACCCAGTTCCCGCCCCGCGCGAGCACCTTCTGGGCCACCTCGGCGTAGTTCACCGCCGAACACGCCGCACCCTTCTCGAGAAGGTCGTTGACGACGTCCGCACCCGGTTCGTCCTGCAGCCAGGCCAGCAGCGCCGAAGCGTCCAGCACCGCAATGATCACGGGCGAGCGGCCTCCGCTGCGGCATCGGCGGCAGCCTCGGCGTGGCGCTCCGCGATCAGCTCCTCGGACAGGCTCCGGTCGCCGATCTGTGCCCTGAGCATTGCGCGGGCCTGGTCAACGGTCATCAGCAGCAGCCCCTCGTCGGTCTCGGTGAGGATCAGCCGGGTGCCCTGCTTCCAGTTGAGATCGGAACGGACCTCGGCCGGGATGACCAGGCGACCCCGATCTCCCATCGTCAATGTGCGCGTACCACTCATGGAAACAATGTACCACACGGTCCAGAACCGTCCCATTTCGGAGCAAGGAGGCCACCGTCATGGCGCTGATCAGTGAGGCCGAGTGGGAGTCCACGGCGCTGGAGGTGCTGGCCGAGCAGGGCTGGGCGCCGTCAACCGGCACCGACATCAACCACGAGCGTGCGTCGGCGTCCGACATCGTGCTTCACGACCGCTTCACCACCGCGCTGGTGCGGCTGAACCCGCAGGTGCCCGAGCTGTACCTGCGACAGGCGGCGACGGAGATCCTGACCCCGTCCAGCCAGGACGCGATCACCGAGAACCGTCGGCTGCACGAGTTCCTCGTGCACGGCTACCGGGGCGTCACCTACCTCGACAACGACAACGTCGAGCAGAACCCGACGATCCAGTTGGTCGGCCGGGAGCCCGGCGACAACGACTGGCTCGCGGTGCGGCAGGTCACGATCAGCGACGCCGAGCACCACCGCCGCTTCGACGTCGTGGGGTACCTGAACGGGCTGCCGGTCCTGATCGCCGAGCTGAAGCAGGCCGGCGTGGAGGGCGCCACGCTCGCGACAGCGCACGGGCAGCTGGCGACCTACCTGGCGGAGTTCCCGCTGGCGTTCCGCGCGTGCGTCCTGACCGTGATCTCCGACGGGGTGACCGCCGGGTACGGGACGCCGTTCACGCCGCTGCACCACTACGCGGCCTGGAACGTGGACGACGACGGGGAGCCGCTCGCGCTCGGCGAGGTGATCGAGGACACCGACTACGACACCGCGCTGGAGGTCACGTTCAACGGGCTGGGCAACCAGGTCCGGTTCCTGGACCTGATGCGGCACTTCACCGCGTTCGACGCCGGCGACTTCGGGCTGGCCAAGCGGATCGCCAAGCCCCACCAGTACTTCGCGGTGAACAAGGCGCTCGGGCGGACGGTGACCGCGGTGAAGTCCGACGGCAGGGCCGGGGTGGTGTGGCACACCCAGGGGTCCGGCAAGTCGATGGAGATGGAGCTGTACGCGAACCTGGTGCTGCGCTCGGTTCACCTGCTGAACCCGACGATCGTGGTGATCACCGACCGCCGTGAGCTGGACGGGCAGCTGTACCGCACGTTCGCCGCGTCCACACTGCTGCCCCAGATGCCGGTCCAGATCGCCACGCGGTCGCAGCTGCGGGAGGAGCTGACGCAGCGCTCGTCCGGGGGGATCCTGTTCACGACCCTGCAGAAGTTCAACCTGACCATGGAGGAACGGGAGTCCGGGGCCGACCACCCGCTGCTGAGCGATCGGCGCAACATCGTGGTGGTCGTCGACGAGGCGCACCGGTCGCACTACGACGACCTCGACGGCTACGCGCGGTTCCTGCGGGACGCGCTGCCGCACGCCACCCTGATCGCGTTCACCGGGACGCCGATCAGCGAGGTGGACCGGGACACCCGCGAGGTGTTCGGCGACTACATCGACATCTACGACCTCAGCCGCGCGGTCGCCGACGGCGCCACCGTCCCGGTGTTCTTCGAGCCGCGGCTGGTGAAGGTCGCGTTCGCCGACGACGTCACCGCCGAGGACCTCGACCGCGCGGCCGACGAGGCCACCGTGGGGCTGGACGACGTGGACAGGGAGCGGCTGGAGAAGTCGGTGGCGGTGATCAACGCCGTCTACGGGGCGCCGGCCCGGCTGGCCACGCTGGCCGCCGACGTCGTGGGGCACTGGGAGACGCGGCGGGAGCGGATGCGTCCGCTGATCGACGGGCCGGGCAAGGCGATGATCGTGTGCGCGACCCGGCAGATCTGCGCGGACCTGTACGAGCAGCTGGTCGCGCTGCGTCCGGACTGGCACTCCGACGCGCTCGACCGGGGCGTGCTGAAGGTGGTGTACTCCGGCACCGCGTCCGACCCCGCCGGGATCCGGAAGCACGTGCGGCGCGAGTCGGAGAACCAGGTGGTCAAGCAGCGCCTGAAGGACCCCGACGACCAGCTCGAACTGGTGATCGTGAAGGACATGATGCTCACCGGCTACGACTCTCCGCCGCTGCACACGCTCTACCTCGACCGGCCGATGAAGGGCGCCCTGCTGATGCAGACGCTGGCGCGGGTGAATCGGACGTTTCGCGGCAAGGACGCCGGACTGCTGGTCGCGTACGCCCCGTTGGCGGAGAACCTCACCGCGGCGCTGGCCGAGTACACGGTGACCGACCAGGAGGTGCGTCCGGTGGGGCGTCCGGCCGCGGAGGCGGTCGAGCTGGCCCGGGCGTTGTTGGACCAGCTGCGGGCGCTGGTGGCCGGGTACGACTGGCGCGCGGTGCTGGGCGGTCCGAAGGGGTGGGTGAAGGCCGCGGTCGGACTGACCGCGTGGCTGCGGAACCCGCAGAACCCCGGGAACCAGGTCAGCTCGTCCCCTGTCATCCCGGGTGGCTCTCCGTCCCCTGTCATCCCGGGGCCTTCTTCGTCCCCTGTCATCCCGGGCTCGACCCCGGATCTCAGTGTCGCCGCCCGCTACCGCCAGCTTGCGGGGCAGCTCGGCAGGGCGTGGGCGCTGGCGGCCGGCTACGACACGCTCGCCGACGTCCGCGACGAGGTCCGCTTCTACGAGGAGGTCCGCGTCTGGATGGCGAAGTTCGACGCGGCCGAGCGGGAGGCGCGCGGCGAACCCGTCCCCGAGGAGGTCGCCCGGCTGCTTCGGCAGTTGGCGTACGAGGCCACCGGGTCGGACGAGGTGGTGGACATCTACGCTGCGGCGGAGATCGCGCCACCGGACTTCAACCAGCTCACCCCGGCCGTGCTCACGCAGGCGCAGAAGTCCGCCAACCCGCACCTGGCGATCGAGGCGCTCCGGGACGCGATCCTCGCCGAGGCGGCGCGCTCGGCGGGGGCCAGCCTGGTTCGGCAGCGGGCGTTCAGCGAGCGGCTGTCCGACGTGATGCTGCGCTACACGAACAGCCAGCTGACCGCGGCCGAGGTGTTGATCGAGCTGTTCGAGATGGCCAGGGACGTGGCCGCGGAAGCGAAGCGGGGGGAGCAGTTCCACCCGCCGCTGGGACGCGACGAGCTGGCCACCTACGACGCGATCGCGGACAACGCGTCCGCCCTCGACGTGCTCGGCCAGGACGTCCTCGCCGACATCGCCCGCCAGCTCGTCACGATGATGCGGGCCGACGTCAAGACCGACTGGACCGTCCGCGACGACGTCCGCGCGTCCCTGCGGGCCAAGATCCGGCGGCTCCTGCGCAAGTACAAGTACCCGCCCGATGCGGCAGAGGGCGCCGTGAAGCAGGTCATCGAGCAGATGGAGCTGCTGGCGCCCGGGGTGGGGGCGTAGTGGCGTCAACTCGAGCTATCAGAAGGGATTCCGAAGTGGCCGACAAACCGATCCTGTTGCTTCTGCACGGAGTGGGGCCTGGTGAGCGGAGCGACGCGTGGCGAGCGACGCTGGAGCGCGCACTTGCCGCGGCCGGTTACTCCGGCCTCGACGACGTGACCGTGATCGCCCCCAAGTACGCACACGCCCTCCAAGGCTCGGACGACGACGAACCGGTCCCTCCGGTGACGGTCCGTTCACCGTCGGGAGACGCCGCGCGAACCAATCGCAGGGACTTCCAGCGTCGCATGGGATCCATCGAGATCGTGCTCGGTGGACACGATCGCGGCTCGGGCTGGATCGGTGCGGACGCGGTGGCATCCGCAGCGCTGGCCCAGCCCTACTTCGAGCAGGCGGCCAACTACCTCACGAAGTCGCGGATCCGTGCGCACGTCCTGCAGCGGATCCTGCGTCGGGTGCCCCAGGCAGGTCGTCTCGTGATCGTCGGGCACAGCCTGGGTTCGGTGATTGCGGCGGACCTGGTTCGGCGACTGCCCGTGGGTGTGAGCGTCGAGGGGATGGTCACTGTCGGTAGCCCGCTCGCCCACCCGAAGTTCGAGGTCGAGCGGCTCCGCGATGCGCTCAGGGAGCCACCGACGAATCTCGGCTGGTGGGTCAACTTCTGGAACGCCGGGGATCCCGTCACGACTCACCGGGGTATCTCCTCGGTCTTCCCCTGGATGCTCGACTTCCGCATCCCGACCGTCATGGGGCTCCACTGCCATGACGCCGAGATGTATCTGGCCAATCTCGCCGTGGCGGCGACCATCGGCCGCGCCCTGTTCGGGTCGCTGTCCAAGGAGTTGGTGCCTGCCGACGGAGGCGTCGATATCCCGCTCGACTACGCCGAGACAGTGGCGCTGATGGCGTTGCGGTACGCACACCTCACCAAGGCGAGGCTCGAGGGTGACCAGCATGATCGGTACGCGGACGCTCTGAGACAGGTGCAGGCGTCCACCGTGGAACTGGTTCGGCTCCGGAACGCGAGAGAAGGCCGTCCCCTCCCCGCCGCGATTGCTCGCCTGGCTGTGGACTTGACCGACGCGGAGTCGGTGCCTCCCCAACCACAGCCGGTGAACCACCTGTCGAAGGAGGACGCCATTGTTCCGCTGCTGAGTATCGCGGCAGCGAACGTCCTCCGCCCTTACGAGATCAGCGTGCCTGCGGCCGTGCGTAGAGACGCCATGGAGGATCTGACGGCAGAGATGTGGCTGGGTGGCCAGATCGGGGCCGATGTCATCGCCGCAACGGAGGAGTCCCGCAAGGCACTCGCCAGCGCTGGCGCGGCGAGCTGGCTCAAGTGGCTCGCCATCGGGGCGGGGGTGGCGGCGCTCGTGGCCGCGACAGGCGGGCTGGCCCTGGTTGCGGCGCCTGGTGCCGTCGGCGCGGCAGCGATCACGTCGGCTTTGGCCGCCTTCGGCCCGGGTGGGATGATCGGCGGCCTGCTCACCGCGGGCACCCTCGTGACTGCTGGCGGGGGAGGGATCGCGTTCGGCCTGGCGAGTCCCGGGACGACCGCGGAAACGGTGGAAGCGGTCGTCGCGTCGCAGTTGGCGGGCGCGATTCTCCGGGAACGACAGGGGCTGGAACAGGATCCCTCCACGTGGTCAACCCTCGCGGACACCGGGATTGAGCTCAGAAGGGAGCTTGTGCGCCTCTCTGCCTTCTCAGACGAGGCCGCGCCGTCGCTGAAGGAGTTGAACCGGAAGATCGTCGCCGTGGATCGCGCGCTCACCTACCTGAGCAAGCACAGCCTCGGCACTGCCCCTGCAGCTCCGGAAGCGGAGGTCGCTTCGACCGAGAAGAGCAGTCGTCGTCAGTCCCTGTCTGCCATGCGCACAAAGCGGTCCGGCGACACACGAGACGATCTCGGTTGAGCCCGTTCACGCGGCACCTACGCTGGCCGAGTGGCTGACACCGTGCCGGTCGATCGTCCCGTCCGCGCGCTGTGGGTGCGGCTGCTCGTCGTCGGGGCGGTGAGTGTCCTCCTGGGCGTGCTCACCTTTTTCGCGCAAGGCGTGCTGCCCGACGCCTGGCGCTCATTCGCGAACTCTGCGAGCGGGTGGACGCTGCTGACCGCCGTGCTCGTGTTCGCCTCCCGTGCAGCGACTCGGCTGGCCGCGGTCCTGGGCGCGGTCAGCTTCGTGCTGCTTGTGGTCGGGTATTCGATGGGCGCTGCCCAGCACGGCCTGTCCTACAGCCCGGTGCTGTTCGGCGTGGTGGGACTCGTGGTGGGCCCGTTCGTCGGGGTCGCTGCGGTCTGGCTCCGTGACCGCGCGATCCGCGGCGGGCTCGGCGTGGCGCTGCTGACGGGGATCTTCGTCGGCGAGGCGGTCTACGGGCTCACCGTCATCGCCGACTCCACGCGTCCGGAGTACTGGGTCCTCATCGGCAGCGTCGGCGTCGTGCTGCTGATCGGCATGGTGTTCGGCCGGCTGCGGGGGTGGACGAGCCGCTTGGTCGCCGTCGCGGGCGCGACAGTGACGGCTGGCGCCTTCGTGGTCGCATACTCGATGCTCGGCGGCGTCTGACTTTGCCGCCGACGGAGGTCCGTCAGCGACCTTCGGTTCCTTCCGGCAGCTGCGCCCTGGCCTGGAGCAGCTGGATCTGCGCCTCGAGGCGCGCGATCTCCGCTCTGACTCCGGCCAGCTCCGCAGCCTGCGCACTGTCACGGTTCACGGCGTCCAGGTCACGTCTGGCCGTCGCCTCGGCGAGTTCGTTCTGCAATGTCGCCAGCGCAGAGGGAGGCGCAAGACTGCCCTGCGCTGTCGCGATGTCGACCTGCTGCTGCAGTCGCTTGAGTTCTGCGTAGCTGTCCGCCGTGGCGTTGATGCCCTGCAGTTCGAGCTCCTTCGACCGCTGCTCGACCTGGCGCTTGATCACCTCCAGGCTGCGGACGTCCGCGGCGTCACGAAGCGCGTCCGCCGAGGTCCCGATCTTCGTTGCGGCGTCGAGTCCCGCAACGACCTGGTCGGGTACTCCGCCGATGGCGTCCGCGATCGCACCCACCGCGCTCTTGTCGCCCACCACCAGCTTGGACGGAAAGCCGAGATCGCCGAAGGTGATGTCGACCGAGGCCTCGCCGAAGAAGCGGCCGTCGAGCGGCATCGATGTGCTCTCGCTGAATCGGTCGGTCACGACGACGTCGGCAGACTTCTCGAGAATCGGCGTACCCGAGGCGCCGCGCCGCCACACCCAGAGTCGTGCGACTCGCGGGATCCGCCAGTAGACGAGGTCGCCCCGCAAGCTCGCACCGTCCACGCTTCCGTCCTCGTTGGGACGCCAGTCCGGGTTCGTGAGGCTCGGCCCCACCTCGATCCAGACACCCGCATGTTCCCACAGTGACTTGAGCCCGCGGCTGTCGTCATCAACGGCGTTCGGGTCCTGCTGCGGCGCCTCATTGGAGGCATCCTCGTGGACGGGGACCGCATCCAGCGCGATGGACTGCGACAGAGCCCGGGGAATCTTGACGAGATGGGCCTCGCTCCAGGCGGAGAACATCGCGTCGACCTTCGACGTCTCCTTCAAGGCTGCGTCGAGGATCTGTTCCAGCTGCCGGATGCGTGCCAGCTTCCGCGCTCCAGCGACGGCGTCGTCGCCATCCACGACCTCTCCCCGCAGTGTGCCCAACTTCTTGGTGCAGCGATCGGCGATGCCCGCGTAGGTGCTCCTGTGGTCGGCGGCTGCCGTGTGGGCGGCGTCCCAAGCCTTCCTGACGCTCGTGGGATCAGGGGGTTCGTCAAGCTCGGCGTCCGACGCGTCGCTGCGGCGCCCGAGGGACGTCCCGTCCGAGCGGATCGCCAGGCCGACCACGGTGGCGATGACCTTCGCTGCCGCCCCCACCAGCTTCGATCCGACTCCCACGGACTTGTAGGAAACCGAGGCGAGGCGCCGGTCGGGTGTCCAGGCGATCGTGATGTCGTTGTCCCCTCGCCGGGGTGGCTCCAGCGGGCGAACCCCGTCGCTGTGGTCTCCGTACACCGTTTGCGCGACAGTGGTCACGGGATCGTCCAGGTATTCCAGCGCCTCCGCGAGCCGAGTATCCAGAATCAGGTTCACCGTGGTCTCGACCGTGAACACACTTTCTGCGAGCAGATAGCCCTGCATGGCAGCCCCTTCTGCCTCGTGCCTGATGTCGAAAGCATGGCACGGGTCCGCGGCGTGGTCGAGGGTTGCCCTCGGCGGGCGGCTCACGGCGCTGCATCTGACCTCGCTGCGGAATTGCGCGCTGGATGGTCGGCTGAGGCCTCGGGCGGGCGGTCCCGGGATCTGTGGTGCGTTTCCGCAGCGACACGATAGGAACCGTCCCCAGCGTGCCAGCGGGGAGGCGAATGCTCAGACACCCCAAGCGACAGGGCTGGGAGGAATTGCCCCGTCTGTGGCCCGATCTCGCCTCCAGACCCACAGAAGCGGCATCTGCAGTGCAATTCCTCTCAGCTGCGCGCTTCGGGCGCAATCGGGTCGAGTCGCCGACTCCTCAGCGCAGCAGCGCCAGGCGCGCCTCGAACCTCCAGTCGGGGTCGTCGAAGTCGTCGCCGAACAGGTCGCGCAGCTGGTTCACCCGGTACGCCACCGTCTGCGGGTGGACGGCGAGCTCCGCGGCGACGGGGGAGCGCTGGCCCCAGTGCCGCAGCCACGCCTCCAGCGTCGACGTGAGCCGCTCCCGCTGCGGCCCACGGACTTCCGCCAGGGGACCCAACACCCGCTCCCTGAGCGTCTCCATGACCTCGGGGGCGCCCCGGACCACGAGCTGCGGCAGGTGCTCGTCCGCCCACAACGGACCGGTGCCGTCGGGGGCCAGCAACTGCGCGGCCACCAGCGAACGACGAGCCTCTCGGGCCGGAACCAGCGGCCCGATCCTGACGCCCTGGCCGTCCTGGCGGACGAGGTCCTGCACCACGCCCGCCAGCCCGCCGTCCCCGGCCAGGACCAGCAGCGCCGCCCCCTCGCGCTCCACCGCGAACCCCCGCATGCCGAGCGCGGCCTGCGCCACACCCAGCGCCTCCAGGGGCAGCAGCCCCAGCGCGACAGACGCCGGCACCGACCATCCCGCCGCCGCTGCCGTCGCCTCGATCGCCTCACCATCCCCGGCGAGCAGCGCCTCCACCACCCGCCGCAGCCGACGGTCCCGCTCCCCGGCATGCGTGGACGCCTCGTGCGCGTACCCGTCGGCACTGTCCGCCTGCAACGTGTCCACCAGGGCGAACACCGACTCCGCCAACGCCACCTGCGCCGCCGGCGACGGGTCGAGTGCGGCGAGCTCGTCGGCACACGCCGCGTACAACACCCGGACGCCGATCCGGTACGCCGCCAGCAGGTCCTCCAGGCCCCGCCCCTCTCTGGCCTCGCCCGCGCCGAGCTCACGGAACAACGCCCGGTCCGGCTCGGCCAACGACGGCTCCGAGGTGCCGATCAGAGCCACGAATCGCCGCGCGATCGCTCCCGTCGCGCCGACGATGTCCGCGCGCACCTTGGGTTCCCGCATCCGCTCCACCCACGCCGGCTCGGCGTCGATCGCGGCGATGATCTGCGCCCGCATCGCCTCCAGCCGGGGCGCGACCACCGTCCCCAGCTGCTTCGGCAGTCGGGACCACGGCGGAGCCGTAGGAGTTATCACGAAACAATAATAGATCGCGGTGCAGTCCCTCCGCTGAGCTAAGGATTAGCGCGGAGGAATGAGGGAGAATGAAGCATGCAGTACGCGTCGAGCCGTGACCACGTCGTTTCCATGTGCCGCACCATGCTGGCACACGGGTTCCTGAAGGCCACCGAGGGCAACGTCTCGGTGCGCATCCCCGGCCGGCAGCTGTACGCCGTCACGCCCAGCAACTACGGCTACGAGAAGATGCGACCCGAGGACGTCTGCGTCCTCGACTTCTCCGGTAAGCCGGTCGCGGTCGAGGGCGCGTCCACGCTCGCCCCTTCGGTCGAGGCCGCCATGCACGCCACGATCTATCGCGAGCGGCCGGACGTGAACGCCATCGTCCACACCCACCAGCCCTTCGCGTCCGCCCTCGCCTACCTGCGCAAGCCCATCCCTGCGCTGTCGGACGAGCAGAGCCGCTTCCTCGGCGGCGAGGTGCCGATCGTCGACTACGCGCCCGCCGGGACGTCCTTCCTCGCCGCGAACATGCGCAAGAAGCTGCACACCGGAGGCAACGCCTACATCCTCGCCAACCACGGCGTCGTCGTGCTCGGCTCCGACCCCGAGCGCGCCGTCTTCGCGATGGGGCTGCTGGAGAAGGTGTCGATCGCCTACCTGATGGCGCTGGTCACCGAGTCCGACAAGGTCTACACGGTGCCCGCCCCGATCCGCGAGATCGCGATCAACAAGCTGCGCTCCGAGCAGAAGCGGATCGGTGAGAGCGTCACCAATGCGGTCCCCGCGGAGGACGTCGAGGACGCGCCGCTGCCCAGCGCGGACGCAGTGGCAGCCGAGATCGCGGCGGTGCGTGCGACGGGGGGACAGGACGCGGACGTTTCCGGCGCGCAGGCGCGTGAAGCCGGGGTAGGGGTGGCGGTCGAGGGGGGTGGCGCGGCGGATGAGGGGTCATGGCCGAGCGCCGCCTCCCTCGGTTACGGCATCTCGACCTACCCCGACGTGGCGGACGTCCAGCGCCGGCTGGACGCGCTGGTCGACCAGCCCGTCCGCGGGCCGCGGCACGACGCGATGCTGGGCGTTCTGGACTACTTCGAGACGAAGTGCGCCACCAGCAAGGAGATCACCGCCCGCGCGAAGAAGCGGATCCCCGGCGGTGTGCAGCACAACCTCGCCTTCAACTACCCGTTCCCGCTGGCGATCAGCAAGGCCGAGGGCGCCCACCTGACCGACGTCGACGGCAACACCTACATCGACTTCCTGCAGGCCGGCGGCCCGACGATCCTCGGCAGCAACTACGCGCCGGTGCGCGAGCGCGTCAACGAGGTGATCCGGGAGTCCGGTCCGGTGACCGGGCTGTTCCACGAGTACGAACTGCGGCTCGCAGAGCTGGTGCACCACTTCATGCCGAGCGTCGAGGTGTACCGCTCGCTGGGCTCGGGCACCGAGGGCGTGATGGCGGCCGTCCGCGGCGCGCGGGCGTTCACCGGCAAGCCGATGGTGATCAAGATGGGCGGCGCGTACCACGGCTGGTCCGACACCATGGTGGTCGGCCTTCGCGTCCCCGGGACCTGGCGGATGAACGCCAAGGGCATCCCGCTCGGCGCCACCGCCGACACCCGCGAGGCGTTCCCGGAGTCGCTGAACGAACTCAAGCGCAAGCTGATCGAGAACAAGGTCCGCGGCGGCACGGCCGCCGTCATCGTGGAGCCGGTCGGGCCCGAGAGCGGGACGCGTCCCGTCCCCGAGGACTACAACGCGAAGATCCGCGAGCTGTGCGACGAGTTCAAGGCGCTGCTGATCTTCGACGAGGTCGTCACCGGGTTCCGGCTGGGGCTGGGCGGTGCGCAGGGGTACTTCGGCGTCCGCCCCGACCTCACCGTCCTGGGCAAGGCGATCTCGGGCGGCTACCCGATGGCCGGCGGCGTGGGCGGACGCGAGGACGTCATGGCCGTGTTCGGCTCGGGGCTGGACGGCAAGAACGGCGCCCACGTCCAGGTGGGCGGGACGCTGTCCGCGAACCCGCTGTCCTGCGCGGCCGGGGTGTTCGCGATCGAGGAAATGGCCCGCACCAACGCACCGGTGATCGCCGGACGCGCGGGCGACCGGCTGGCCGAGGGCCTCAAGCGGCTCGTCGCGAAGTGGGGCCTGCCGTACGTCGTGCACAACACCGGCGCGATCGTCCACCTCGCCTCGACCGGCGTGATGATGCTGTCGATGCGCAATCCCGCCAAGCTGCTGAAGGAGAACGGCCCGCGCAAGGAGGCGATGGAGCACATGGGCGCGGTGTACGCGTCCCACGGCATCATCACCCTCGCCGGGTCGCGGCTGTACACGTCCATGGCCTGCACGGACGCGGTGATCGACGACGCGCTCGACCGGTTCGACCGGTCGTTCGCGCTGGTCGAGGGCGTCTGAGGCGCTCGCTGCGTCCCGAACTGGCAGAATCACCGCCGATGATCACCCACAACTCCGCGGGGACGTGCGCATGAGCGCTGTACCCCCGCAGGTCCTGGCCGTGGACCTCGGCACGTCCGGGATGAAGCTCGCCCTCGTCGGCCACGACGGACGCGTGGTGGGCTGGGAGAGCGAACCGGTCGAGTTGTCGATCCTGCCCGGCGGCGGGGCCGAGCAGGTGCCGCAGGACTGGTGGCTGGCGTTCGGGCGGTGCGCCGACCGGCTGGCCGCGAGCAGTCCCGAGCACTTCGCCGCGGTCACCACCGTCTGCTGCTCGACCCAGGGCGAGGGCACGATCGCCGTGGACGCGGCCGGCGAGCCCCTGACCAACTGCATCCTGTGGATGGACATGCGGGGGGCGCCCAACCTGCGCCGCCACTTCGGCGGGCGTCCGGCGATCAACGGGCTGTCCGCGGCCCGGCACGCGCGCTGGATCCGGGTGACCGGCGGCGCCCCGTCCCCGACCGGCAAGGACCCGGCCGCCCACATGCTGTGGGTGCGCGACGAACTGCCGGAGGTCTACGAGCGGACCGCGGTGTTCCTCAACGTCCTCGACTACCTGAACCTGAAGCTCACCGGACGGGTCGTCGCCACCGCCGACTCGATCCTGACGTCCTGGGTGACCGACAACCGCGACCCGCGCCGGATCCGCTACGACGCCGCGCTGGTGGCGGGCAGCGGCATCGACGCGGCCAAGTTGCCCGGGATCGTCGCCTGCACGGACGTGATCGGCACGCTCACCCCGGACGCGGCCGCGCACCTCGGGCTGCCCGAGTCGGTCGTGGTCGTGGCGGGCGCGATCGACAACACGGCCGCCGCGGTCGGCGCGGGCACGATCGCGCACGGCGACTGCCACCTCTACCTCGGCACGTCCTCGTGGATCGCCGGGCACGTCCCGGCGAAGAAGACGGACGTGCTGCACGGGATCGCGTCCATTCCGTGCGCGCTGCCGGACCGCTACCTGATGACCGCGTTGCAGGCGACGGCCGGCGGCAACCTGAACTGGTTGCGCGACAACGTGGTCGGGCCGGGCGACCCGCTCGTGGCTGCGGACGTGCGGGGGGAGTTCTTCACCCTTGCGGACCGGATCCTGCCCGGCGTGCCGGCCGGCTCGAACGGCGTCCTCTACACACCCTGGATCTTCGGCGAGCGGGTGCCGGTCGACGACCACGCGCTGCGCGCCGGGCTGTTCAACGTGTCGCTGCACAACACCAGGGGCGACCTGCTGCGGGCGGTGTTCGAGGGGATCGCGCTGAACACCCGCTGGATGCTCGGCCCGGTGAACCGGTTCCTGTCGCGTCCGGTCGATGCGCTGCGGCTGGTCGGCGGGGGAGCGCGCTCGGCGTCGTGGACGCAGATCCTCGCCGACGTGCTCGGCGTCCCCGTCCACCGGGTCGAGGACCCGGTCGCGGCCAATGCCCGCGGCGCCGGCCTGATCGGCGCCATCGGGACGGGCGCGATCACCGCCGACGACGTCCCCGGTCTGGTCCGGGTGGCGGACGTGCATGAACCCGACCCGGCGGTGCGCGGCGTCTACGACGAGGCGTACGGCACGTTCATCGAACTGCACCGCCGGCTGGCGCCGCTGTACCGCCGTCTCGCCTGGCGCGCCTGAGGCGCGCGGGAGGGACGTCCGGGGTCAGGCGGCGGGGTCGGCCTCCAGGTCGCCGGGGATCGGGACGTCGAGGGTCGGCTCGGGCTGGCGCAGCATCCAGACGCCGATCACGGCCAGCAGGACGCCGAGGATCGCGAACCCGACGACAAAGCCGCCGTCGCCCGTGCGTGCCGCGTCCATGAACAGGACGACGACGAACGAGGCCTGGCCGACCAGCTGGAACAGGCCGGACGACGCGCCTTCCGGGGTGGGCGCGGCGATCTCGGACGCGTACTGCATGCCGACCGGCATCGCGCCGGTGAGCAGGAAGCCGACGACGAACGCGCAGGCGCCGAGCAGCCACATCGACTCCTGCGGGATGACGAACGCCGCCATCAGGGGTGCGGCGACGATCATCGGCACCGCCGTCCACGGCACCCGGCGCCCGGTGCGGTCGGACGCGGCGCCGAGCGCGAGGGCCCCCAGGACCCCGCCGACGAGCAGGCACTCCAGCAGGATCTCGGCCGCGTCCTCGGGCAGCCCCATCGCCGTGACCACCTGCAGCGCCCACGTGGACAGCCCGTTGAACACGCCGAGCGCGACGAACAGGGCGGCCAGGAAGACCTGGAACGGGCGCTGCGCCATCGCGTGGCGCAGCCCGCCCAGCTCGAGCGCGCGGGCGTCGGACGCGTCCGCGATGCTGTGGTCGGCGTCCCTGGCGAACAGGCAGTAGGCGATCCCGGTGACCCAGGCCGCGACCGCGTACAGGCCGAGCACCTGGTCGATGGCCAGGCCCGCGTCCAGCAGGGCAGGGGTGAAGGCCGTGCCCAGCGCGACGCCGACCATCATCGCCAGGGTGAGGACGGAGACCACCGTCGCGCGCAGTTGCCGGGGGAACCACTTGCCCGCGACCGTCGTCCACGCGTTGAAGAGCAGCGGCTGCGCGGCGGCGACCACGATCGCCCCGGCCATGGCGAGGCCGTAGGACGTGCCGGCGAGGAACCGGATCGTGCCGCCGACCGCGACCAGCAGGGAGCCGAGGCCGACCGCGAACCGGATCCCGTAGCGGTCGACCAGCCACGCCGCGGGGATCGACAGCGGGATGAAGACCACCATGAAGACGATCGAGAAGTAGCCGATCAGGGTGGTCGAGACCCCGTAGTAGTCGGCGGCGGTCGTGCTCACCGGTGACAGCGCGATCCACTGCAGCTGGATGGTGATGTTGACGAGGACGGAGACCGCGAGGACGACCCAGCGGTAGCGCGAATTGGCGGCGACGCTCACGTGTTGACCCTAGTCAGCCACGCGGCGCGGCGGCGTCAATTCGCGCAGGTGTCGCGCCCGCTTCCGCCGCCGACACCCCGAAACGGCACGATAGGAACCGTCCCCATCGTGCCGCGTGGTCAGGTCGTCGGCGCCGCAGCCGGCTCGTGGGTCGTGACCCAGAACCGGGCGGTGACTGCGACGCCGAGGACGAGGAGCGCCGAGGTGAGGATGAACGGCCAGGTGCGGTCCATGCCGGACAGCCAGCCGGAGATCCAGCCGAACGGGGCGGTGGCCAGCATCACCACCGTGCGCTGGATCGCCATCACCCGCGAGCGCTCGTGCCGGTCGACGTGCAGCGCGACCAGCGACTCGGCCAGCATGAACAGGATGCCCGCGCCGAACGCGTCCAGCACCAGGCAGACCGCGAGCAGGCCGTAGGTGGACGCGACCGCGCCGCCGTCCGACGCCGGGATCAGCACCAGCAGGACCTGGCCGGCGAGGTACACCGCGAACCCGAGCAGCGTGGGCAGCTTGAGGTGCTTGCCGTGGGTGAGCGCGGGGATCAGGGTGAAGAAGAACAGCACCGACAGCAGCGAGCGGACCATCGGGAAGAACGGCAGCAGGGGGTCCGGCACCCCGAGGTGCTGGTTGATCACGACCTGCCAGAACGTCCCGTTGACCAGCGAGACCGCCGAGACGATCGCCTGCACCGCCAGTGAGAACAGCGTCCCCTTCGAGCGCAGGATCAGGCCGAGCACCGGACGGTACCCGCGCAGCGAGCTCCAGATGCTGACGCCCCTGGTCTGCTCGCGGCGGATCCGGCCCGTGTCGGTCTCGGTGGACAGCTTGTAGAGCAGCCAGATCTTGATCGCCATGATGACGAACGCGTTGAGGTAGAGGATCCGGACGGCCGGTTCCAGCCCCAGCCGCGACACCAGCACCGCGGCGATCGGGGCGAACAGCGCGGAGAACTCTGCCGCCACCTTGACCAGCGAGTAGACCTTGGGGATCTCGGAGCGCTCGACGTCCTCGACCAGCAGGCAGTCCCACGAGTTCTGCGTCACCTGCCAGGCGCCGTTGACCACGGACGCGACGAGGAACCACCAGAAGTTCTGCGCGAACGCCCAGATCAGGCAGGGGATCGCCCACGCGACGATGTCGAACAGCGCCGTGGTGAGGCGGCGTCCCAGCTTGTCGGTGATCACGCCGCTGAGCAGGCCGAACACCATCTGGGAGAGGATCGAAATCGTGGCGAGCAGCCCGATCTGCTCGTCGTGGACGCCCAGCGCGAGCATGAACACCGACGCGTATGGGAGCACGAGTGCCATCGAGAGCCCCCACATGGGCTCGGTGTACACGCAGGCGCGTCCGTTGCCGCGGAGGTCGACGAGCGTCCTCAGCAGGGGGTTGCGGACGCGGGGCACGGCGCACAGCCAACCACGTCGACAGGGGTCCTGCAAACGCTCACACAAGGTGCGCGGTCAGGCCGCGCGGCACGATAGGAACCGTCCCCATCGTGCCGCCCCGCGTACCGGGGGGTCAGCTGTTCCAGCGGACGACGGCGGCGGACTCCTTCTCGCGGCCGAGGATCGAGACACTGCCCACCTCGAGCGGGAAGCTCTGGCCGAAGATGATCGGGAAGTCCAGCCAGCACAGCGCGAGGACGCGGGACGCGTGCCCGTGGCCGAAGCAGATCGCCCTGTCCACCCCGGACGCCCGCACCCGGGCCACCACCCGGGTCAGCCGCGCCCTGACCTCGTCCGCCGACTCCCCGCCGGGGCAGCCGTTGAACCAGATCCGCCAGCCCGGGTAGTGCTGCCGGATCTGGTCGCTGGTCAGGCCCTCGAAGTCGCCGTAGTACCACTCGGCCAGGTCTTCGGTGACCTCGTAGTCGGTGAAGCCGGCCAGTTCCGCCGTCCGCCGTGCGCGCAGCCGCGGGCTGCACAGGACGAGGTCGAAGTCGCTCGGGTCCAGCCGCGCACCCACCGACATCGCCTGCTCCACGCCGTGGTCGGTCAGGTCGAGCTCTGTGACCGACGTGTGCTGCCCCGACCGGCTCCACTCGGTCTCGCCGTGCCGGACGAGGTACAGCAGCGTCACTCGTTGTCCCCACCGGTCGAAGCGGACGCGGACACCTCGCCGGCGGCGTCGCCGGCGTCCGGCCACACCCAGTCGGCGATCTCGGGGAGGTCGGTGCCCCACTGGTAGGCGTACGCCTTGGCCGCGATCCGGCGGTCCACCATGTCCTGGCGCAGCGTGGCGTAGCGGGCCCGCAGGCTCGGCACGCGGTCGATCACGTCGATGACGAGGTGGAACCGGTCGATGTCGTTGCGCATGCACATGTCGAACGGCGTCGTGGTGGAGCCCTTCTCCTTGAACCCGCGGACGTGGATGTTGGAGTGGTTCGTCCTCCGGTAGGCCAGCCGGTGCACCAGCCACGGATAGCCGTGGAAGGCGAAGATCACCGGCCGGTCGGAGGTGAAGATCGTGTCGAAGTCGCGGTCGGACAGGCCGTGGGGATGCTCGCGCTCGTCCTGCAGCCGCATCAGGTCGACCACGTTCACCACCCGCACCTTCAGGTCAGGGACGTGCTGCCGGAGCAGGTCGGCCGCCGCCAGCGTCTCCAGCGTGGGGACGTCGCCCGCGCACGCCAGCACCACATCCGGCTCGGCCCCCGGCTCCTCGGTGCCCGCCCAGTCCCAGATGCCCAGGCCGCGCGTGCAGTGCGCGATCGCCTCCTCCATGCTCAGGAAGACCGGCTCCGGCTGCTTGCCCGCCACCACGACGTTCACGTACTGCTTGGAGCGCAGGCAGTGGTCGAACGTCGACAGCAGCGTGTTCACGTCCGGCGGCAGGTACACCCGGATCACCTCGGGCGACTTGTTCATCACGACGTCGAGGAAGCCCGGGTCCTGGTGGCTGAACCCGTTGTGGTCCTGGCGCCACACGTGCGAGCTGAGCAGGTAGTTCAGGGACGCGACCGGACGCCGCCAGCCGATCTCGTTGGTGGCCTCCATCCACTTCGCGTGCTGGTTGAACATCGAGTCGACGACGTGGATGAACGCCTCGTAGGAGCTCATCACGCCGTGCCGTCCGGTGAGCAGGTAGCCCTCCAGCCAGCCCTGGCACTGGTGCTCGCTGAGCACCTCCACCACTTGGCCCTGCTTGCGCATCGGGTCCGGCGCGTCGGTGGGCAGGTATTCGCCGACGAACTGCTTGGGGGTGGCCTCGTACACGGCCTGCAGCCGGTTGGACGCGGTCTCGTCCGGCCCGAAGACCCGGAAGTTCGCCGGGTTGCGGCGGGAGACCTCGGCGAGGAACTCGCCCAGCCGCTTGGTGGACTCGACCATCGGGCCGCCGTGGCCGTCCGCGTCCGGCTCGATCGCGAAGTCGCGGAAGTCGGGCATCAGGAGGTCCTTGAGCAGCTGGCCCCCGTTGGCGACCGGGTTGGCAGAGACCCGGCGGTCCCCGGCAGGGCGCAGCGCGTCAAAGCGGTCCAGGAGTGCCCCGTCCGCGTCGAACAGCTCGTCGGCGCGGTAGCTCGCCAGCCAGTCGGCCAGCACCTGCAGGTGCTCGTCGGAATCGCGCGCGTTCGCCAGCGGTACCTGGTGGCTGCGCCAGTGGCCCTCGGTCTGCTTGCCGTCCACCGACTTCGGGCCGGTCCAGCCCTTCGGCGTGCGGAACACGATCATCGGCCAGCGGGGACGCGCGACGTCCTCGGGGTCGACCGACTCGGCGTCCGTCTTGATCTCGACGATCCGGTCCAGGGCGTCGTCCAGCAGCCGGGCGAAGCGCTTGTGCGTCTCGAGGTGGTCGTCGTCGGGGGTGGCCTCGAAGAAGAGCGGGTCGTGGCCGTACCCGCGCATGAGGTCGGCCAGCTCGTCGTCGGGGATCCGGGCCAGCACGGTCGGGTTGGCGATCTTGTAGCCGTTCAGGTGCAGCACCGGCAGCACGACGCCGTCCGTCCGGGGGTTGACGAACTTGTTGCCGTGCCAGCCGGTGGCGGCCGGACCGGTCTCGGCCTCGCCGTCGCCCACCACGGTGAACGTGAGCTGGGTGGGGGAGTTGTACACCGAGCCGTAGGCGTGGGAGAGCGAATAGCCGAGCTCGCCGCCCTCGTGGATCGAGCCCGGGCACTCGGGGGAGACGTGGGACGGGATGCCGCCGGGGAAGGAGAACTGCTTGAACAGCCTGCCCAGCCCGGCCTCGTCGTGGGTGATGCTCGGGTACACCTCGGTGTAGGTGCCGTCGAGGTAGGCGTTCGCCACCAGCCCGGGGCCGCCGTGGCCGGGTCCGGCGATGTAGATGGCGTTCAGGTCACGTTCGACGATCGCCCGGTTGAGGTGCGCGTAGAGGAAGTTGAGGCCGGGCGTCGTCCCCCAGTGCCCGAGCAGCCGGCGCTTCACGTCGTCCCTGGTCAGCGGACGCCGCAGCAGCGGGTTGTCGAGCAGGTAGATCTGGCCGACCGACAGGTAGTTCGCCGCGCGCCACCAGCCCTCGATGAGTTCGGCGGTCTCGTCGCTGATCACCTCGGGGGCGTCGGCGGGACGCGCCCGCCAGGCCCGGGTGCCGATCGGGTTCGCTGACACTGCCGCTCCTGTCGCTCGGTTCGCCGTGCTCATCATTCTTGCCCAGTCGCCTACGTATCAACACCGCCCTCGCTCGCTCCGAAACGACGAGCTGATGAATACCGGGTGTCCTGTGTGCAGGTCGGGACCCGGCTGAACCGGGGGTGGGATGTGGATCGCGGACAGCGTGCACTGGTGATCGTGGGGATGCTGGTCGAGGCGGCGGAGGCGCTGGCTGCGGACGTGGACGCAGAGCAGGTGGTCTGCCGGTACCTGGCCCAGAACCTCGAGGCGGACGTCGCGGCCTGCTACGTGCCGGACGCCGCCGAGGGGGGCGCGTCGGCCACCTGCTACCCGGACAGCCGGGCCGCTGCGGCGCTCGTGCGCCTGCTGGAGGCCGGTGCCGACGGCGAGGCGTCGGTGCCTACGCTGCGCGAGCACCACCGGCTCGGCGAGGTGCTGGTGGTCGCGCCGGGCGGATTCACTCCGGACGGCGTGGACGGCAGCCCGCACCGCGTCCTGGCGTTCGCCAAGCGGGAGGGCTTCGGCGACGACCACGTGCTGCTGCTGCGGGAGGCGGTTCCGCCGCTGATGGCGCTGCTGCCGCACGTCGTCGCCGCGCGGGAGCGCCGCGGCCGGTCGCGGGCGGGGCTGGACGCGGCCCGCGAGCTCGGCCTGACATCCCGCGAACTGGAGGTGCTGGAGCTGCTCGCCCAGGGCCTTCTGGCGACCTCGATCGCGTCCCGGCTGGAGTTGTCGCCGCGTACCGTCCACAAGCACCTGGGCAACATCTACGACAAGCTCGGCGTTCACGACCGACTGGTCGCGGTCAGCATGGCCCGCGGCCGCGGCCTCGTCGCCGCCTGACCGGGTGCGCTCGGACTGCCCACCCCCCTGTCATCCCGGGCTTGACCCGGGATCTCCGTCTTCCCGGCGGGAGCGTCAGGGCTGCTCGGCGAGGGTGAGGGTGGTGTGCTGGGCGGTGCCGTCCCGGGAGTAGTCGATGGCGACCTCGTCACCGACCTTCGCGCTGACCAGGAGCCAGGCCAGCGAGACGCTGTTGGCGGCCTGGTCGTTGATCCGGGTGATCACGTCCCCGACCTGGAGGCCGGCGGACGCGGCGGGCCCGCCGGCGGTGACCTCCTGCACGAAGAGGCCGGCCACCGTGGAGAAGCGGTCGGCGGTGTCCTGGCTGATCTGCGCGGTCTGGGCGCCGATCCACGGGTGCGTGGCCCTGCCGTTGGCGAGCAACTCGTCGACGATCCGCTGGGCGGTGCTCGCGGGGACGGCGAAGCCGATGCCCACGCTGCCCCCGCCGCCGTTGCCGTTCGCGTCCGGGACCGTCGAGATGGCGGTGTTGACCCCGACCAGGCGCCCCTCGCAGGTGACCAGCGGTCCGCCCGAGTTGCCGGGGTTGATGGACGCGTCGGTCTGGATCGCCCCGGCGAGCACGGTGGTCCCGCCGCTGGCCTTGGGAACGGGCACGTTGCGTCCGAGCGCACTGACGATGCCGCTGGTGACCGTCCCGGACAGCCCCAGGGGTGCGCCGAGCGCCACCACGGGCTGTCCGACCGAGAGTTCCTCGCGGGGGAGAGCAGCAGTGTCGGCAGCTTGTTGCGGTCGACCTTGAGCACGGCGAGGTCCGTGATCGGGTCGGTGCCGACCAGGTGGGCCGTGAGCTGCTCGCCGTTGTTCAGCAGGACCTCGATCGTCCCGGACGTGGCCGCGGCCGCGATCACGTGGTCGTTGGTGAGGATGACCCCGTCCGCGCGGATGATCGCCCCGCTGCCCGAACCGGCGGCCTCCTTGCCGGTCACGTAGACCGTCACCACCGACGGCAGGGTGGACGTCGCGACCCGGGTCGTGTCGCAGGAGCCCGACGCGGGGAGAGGTTGATCGCCGCCGTCGCGCCGAGCCCTCCGGCCACGAGGGCGACGGCGAGTCCCAGCCCGATCAGCTCCAGCCAGTTCAGCGCGGGGCGGCGGAACCACCAACTGCGGGACTGCGACACCGTCTCCTCCTCAGGTGGCCAGGGTGGGGTCGGTGGTGAGTTCCACGTTCGCCCACACCTCATAGCCGATGGGTTCGAGGTCGCCGATGAGCATCCGGCGCACCCGGTCCTCGTCGGCGACGTCCCATTCTCCCGCGCCCACGACGAAATCCACTTCGACATACAGGCGCCGGCCGAGTTTCGTCGCCCGCACGATCGGCTCGCCGAGTCCGAACTCGGCCGAGGCCCGGGCTGCCGCGGTGTCGATCCGGTCCTGCACGGACGGCGGGGGAGCAGCCTCGAGGATCTCCCGACCGGCCGTGCGGACCAACCGCCACGGGACCGGCGCGAGGACGGCGACCGCGACCAGGACGAGGACCGGGTCGGCGTAGGGCACGACGTGGTGCCAGCCGAGCGCGGCCGCCCCTGCCGCCGCGGCCGCGCCGACGGCGATGATCGCGCTGAGGACGGTCCCCGCCCGCCACTGGTCGGCCTCCGCGGCGGCCAGCTCCGAACGGGGGGCGAGGCGCCGCAGCGCGAACGTCATCACCAGCGCGACCACGAGCGTGACCACGCCGTAGCCGATCACGCTGGCGGGAGTCGCATCCGTTCCCCCGGCGAGAAGGAGCGAGAACGAGTCGATCGCCGCGTACACCAGCGTCCCGCCCAGGGCCGCTCCCTGCAGGAGGATGGCGACCGGGATGACCGCCTCGCGCCCGAACGGATAACGCCGGTCCGGCTCGAGGCCGGCGGCCCAGGCAGCGAACAGCGAGATCCCCGACAGCGCCGTCCCGAAGATCGTGAACAGCCCGTCGAACAGCACCACCCGCGAGTCGGCGAGCACCCCCCACGCGACACCGACTGCGCCGACGAGAAGCGAGACGAGGACCGAAAGGCGCAGGACGCCGGACTCCGTCATCGCGGACCTCGCATCCTCTCCCTGGTATCACCGGTGTGTTGCGGCATCCCCAAACGGCGCCGCGGACACTACGGTAGTGCCCGACAACTGGAGGAGGGGTATGCGCGGGGTGGCGGACCTCGCGTCCCGATGCCGTGGGCTCGGGACGCTCATCGTCGTGGCCGCGCTCACCGGCTGTGCGGCCTTCGGCCTCGGGGGAAGGAACGAGCCTTCGCCCACCGCTCCGGTCGTGCCCAGCCAGTCCGCCGCGCCGAGCCCCTCGCCGGCCCCCGCGACCTCCGAACCCGTCACCACTCCGGTCGATCCCGCGCCCAGCGCGACCACGCCGCGCCCCACCGCGTCGGCCAGCAGCATGGACGTGCTCCGCCCCGCGGCGGCCCCGACGATCGAGGGCCGCCTCCGGTACGGGTCCGAACTCGGCTTCGACGTTCCTCGCTGGGGTCCGGGGAAGGTGACCCTCTCCTACCAGTGGCTGCGGGACGGCGCCGCGGTCGCCGGAGCGACGGGCACCACGCTCCGACTCGCCGCGGGCGACATCGGCCACAGCTTCTCCGTGCGGATCACGGGTAACAGGGCCGGCTTCACCCCGCTCATGCAGGATTCCGCCGCGGTCGGTCCCGTCCTCGGCGCACAGCTGCGTCCTGCGACCCCGGAGGTGACCGGGACCGCGCGGGTGGGGCACACCCTGACCAGCGTCGTCGACGCGTGGGGACCGGGCACGGTCCAGCTCACCCGGCAGTGGCTGAGGGACGACGCCCCCATCGCGGGGGCAACCGGCAGGACCTACCGGCTCGTCGCGGCGGACCTGGGGCACGCCATCCGCGTCCGCGTGCGGGGCAGCAGGACGAACTTCGAGACACAGACCCGTACCTCCGAGCCGACGGGGCTCGTCGCCGCGGGCGTCCTCGACCCCACGCCTGTCCCGCTGTACTCCGGGGTGGGGGCGGTCGGACAGGTGCTGACCGCACTGCCGAGGCAGTGGGGCCCGGGCGAGGTGTCGCTCGCCTACCAGTGGTACCGGTCCGGTTCCGGCGGTGACGTCCGCATCGACCAGGCGACCAAGTCGACCTACAAGCTCGCCGCCGCTGACCTCGGCCACCGGCTGAAGGTCCGCGTGACCGGCTCGCGTCGCGGCTTCACCCCCGTGACCAAGTACTCGGCGTGGACGAGCGAGATCCAGCTGGGCACGCTCGACCCCGACACCCCGACCATCAGCGGCCAGGCCGTGGTGAGCAAGGAGCTCACCGCCGACCCCGGCACGTGGAAGCCGGCCGGCGTCTCGTTCAGCTACCACTGGTACCGGGGCACGGTGCTGGTCACGAAGGCGACCGGCCCGACCTACACCCTGAGCGGTGCGGACGTCGGGTACGCGATCACGGTGAAGGTCACCGGCTCGCTGCCCGGGTACAGGGACCTGACGGTGGCGTCCGCTCCGACGGACAAGGTCGTACCACTCCACCGCTGAGCCCCGGCGTTCCCCGGATGCGGGTCGACCGGACGCGAGGGGGCAGAATGGACCCCTGCCGGCAGGTCGCCGGCGGTCTGGAAAGGAATCCCAACGTGTCTGTCTCCCTCACCGTGGTGCGTAACGAGTCGCGCGAAACCCGGGTGGTCGAGACCGGCACGACCGGGCTGGACGTCTTCGGCGACGACCGCACGGTCGTGGCCCTCCGGGTGAACGGGGCGACGGTCGACCTCGCCACCGTCCTGAACGACGCCGACGAGGTGGAGCCCGTCCTCGCCACCAGTGACGAGGGCCTGGCGATCATCCGGCACTCGTGCGCGCACGTCACCGCCCAGGCCCTGCAGCGGCTGCACGCGGACGCGAAGCTCGGCATCGGGCCGCCGATCACCGACGGCTTCTACTACGACTTCGACATCGCCGAGCCGCTCACCCCCGAGGACCTGAAGGTGATCGAGAAGGAGATGACCGGCATCGTCAAGGAGCGCCAGCGGTTCGTCCGCAGGGCGGTCAGCGACGCGGACGCCGCGCAGGAACTCGCGTCCGAGCCGTACAAGCTCGAACTGATCGGCCTGAAGGGCTCGGCGGCGTCCACCGAGGGCGCGTCGGTCGAGGTCGGCGCGGGCGAACTGACCATCTACGACAACGTCCGGCGTGACGGCAGCGTGGCGTGGAAGGACCTGTGCCGCGGCCCGCACGTGCCGCACACCGGTTACCTCGGCAACGGTTGGGCGCTCACCCGGTCGTCGGCGGCCTACTGGCGCGGCGACCAGCGCAACCAGCAGTTGCAGCGCGTCTACGGCACCGCCTGGGCGTCCAAGGACGACCTGGTCGCGCACCAGAACCGGCTCGCCGAGGCCGCCCGGCGCGACCACCGCAAGCTGGGGGCCGAACTGGACCTGTTCAGCTTCCCCGAGGAGCTCGGCGCCGGCCTTCCGGTGTTCCACCCGAAGGGCGGGGTGATCAAGCGGGCGATGGAGGACTACGTCCGCGCCGCCCACATCCGGGCAGGGTTCGAGTACGTGGGGACGCCGCACATCGCCAAGGAGGTGCTGTTCCGTACCTCCGGCCACCTGCCGTACTACGCCGACGGCATGTTTCCCCCGATGGACGACGATGGCCAGAACTACTACCTGAAGGCCATGAACTGCCCCGGCCACAACCTCATCTTCAAGTCGAGGGGGAGGTCGTACCGGGAGCTGCCGCTGCGGCTGTTCGAGTTCGGCACCGTGTACCGCAACGAGAAGTCCGGCGTCCTGCAGGGGCTCACCCGGGTGCGGATGATCACGCAGGACGACTCGCACTCCTATGTCACCGCCGAGGGCGCGGCCGACGAGGTCAAGCACCTGCTGAAGTTCATCACCGAACTGCTCGAGGACTTCGGCCTGGACGACTACTACCTGGAGCTGTCCACCCGGGACACCGAGGGAGCGAAGTCCTCGAAGTTCATCGGCTCCGACGAGCAGTGGGAGACCGCGACGGCCGTCCTGGAGAAGGTCGGACGCGAGTCGGGCCTCGAGCTGGTGCCGGATCCGGGCGGGGCGGCGTACTACGGCCCGAAGATCTCCGTCCAGGCCAAGGACGCGATCGGCCGCACCTGGCAGATGTCGACCATCCAGTACGACTTCAACCAGCCGGCCCGGTTCGGCCTGACCTACACAGGTCCGGACGGGCATCCCGCCGAGCCGGTGATGATCCACTCGGCCAAGTTCGGCTCGATCGAGCGGTTCATCGGTGTGCTCACCGAGCACTACGCGGGCGCGTTCCCGGCCTGGCTGCACCCCGTGCAGGTGGAGTGCATCCCTGTCGCCGCGGAGTACGAGCCGTACCTGGCCGGGATCGCCGACCAGCTCAGGAGGGCGGACGTGCGGGTGGAGGTGGACCGCTCCGACGACCGGTTCGGCAAGAAGATCCGTAACGCGCAGACCCAGAAGGTCCCGTTCATGCTGATCGCGGGGGAGCAGGACGCGGCCGCGGGCGCGGTGTCGTTCCGCTACCGCGACGGCACCCAGAAGAACGGCGTCCCGGTGGCCGAAGCGATCGAGGAGATCGTGGCGGCCACGCGTCCGCCGAAGCGCTGACGACGATGGACGAGGTGCGCATCGAGGACGCCGGGTCGCTGCCCGGCGTCCCCGACGCGTTCCAGCGACTCTGGACACCGCACCGGATGGTCTACATCGAGGGCGAGAACAAGCCGGCGGACGCCGGCGAGGGCACCTGCCCGTTCTGCCGCGCCCCGGGCCTGCCGGACGCCGACGCGCTGATCGTGCGTCGCGGCGCGCACGCCTACGCCGTCCTCAACCTGTACCCGTACTCGCCCGGGCACCTGCTGGTGTGCCCGTACCGGCACGTCAGCGACTACACCGACCTGACCGGCCCGGAGGTGGCCGAGGTCGCGGAGCTCACCCGGCAGGCGATGACCGTGCTGCGCGGCGTCTCGCACCCTGCCGGTTTCAACCTGGGCATGAACCAGGGCGAGGTGGCCGGCGCGGGGATCGCCGCCCATCTGCACCAGCATGTCGTCCCGCGCTGGCTGGGCGACGCGAACTTCCTGCCCGTCGTCGGCCAGACGAGGGCGCTGCCCCAGCTGCTCGCACAGACGCAGGACCTGGTTGCCACGGCTTGGAGCAACCTGTGAGCCGGATCGCATAGTCTTCACCCGTGGCCGGCGAACCTTACGACACCGAACGGGTGCTGACGGTCCCCAACATCCTCAGCTTCATCCGCCTGCTCGGCGTCCCCCTGTTCCTGTGGCTGCTGCTGGAGCGCCAGTCGGACGTGTGGGCCGTGGTGGTGCTGGTTGTCGGAGGAGCCACCGACTGGCTGGACGGCAAGCTGGCCCGCAGCTGGCACCAGCGCTCGCGCCTCGGCCAGGTGCTCGACCCGCTGGCCGACCGGCTGTACATCCTCGCCACCCTGCTGGGTTTCGCGATCCGGGAGATCGTGCCCTGGTGGCTGGTCGCCCTGCTGGCCGCCCGCGACGTGCTCATGTTCACCACGATCTGGCCGGCGCTGCGGCGCAGGGGCTTCGTCAGCCTCCCCGTCCACTTCCTGGGCAAGGCGGCGACGTTCGCCCTGCTGTACGCGTTCCCCCTGGTCCTGCTGGGCGTCGGCGACGACGCCTGGCACACCGCGGCCCGGGTGGCCGGGTGGGCCTTCGTGATCTGGGGGGCCGGCCTGTACTGGTGGTCGGGGCTGCTGTACATCGGCCAGGGCGTCGAGGTGATCCGGCGGATCCCGGTCGAACCGGCGGCCTCGGCGAACGAGCGGGCCTGAACCCCCGGAACCGATAGGCTGGAGCCGTTGACGACGGACGGTCGTCGTCAGAAGGAGTGCGTGCGTGTTCCCCGATGATCTTCGCTACACCAGCAAGCACGAGTGGGTGCGCCAGGGCGCGGGCAACTCGGTCCGGGTCGGCATCACCGACTACGCCGCCGAGGCGCTCGGGGACGTCGTCTACGTGTCCCTGCCGCAGGTCGGCGAGGAGGTAGCCGCCGACGACGCCTGCGCCGAGGTGGAGTCCACCAAGAGCGTCTCCGACGTCTACTCACCCGCCAGCGGCGTGGTGACCGCCGTCAACGAACTGCTCAACACCGCGCCCGAGACGATCAACTCTGACCCTTACGGTGACGGTTGGATCTTCGAGCTCGAGTTGTCCGAGGCCGGAGAGGTCGAGGATCTTCTGGACGCCGACGCGTACAGCGAGCTCGTCTCCAGCTAGGCTGACGGTCTACCTGTCGTTGAGCCTCAGTCGGGGGGAGGGCTCCCAGCCAGGCACGGAAGGTGACCTAGATGATGCATTGCCCCGCCTGTGGCCACGAACTCACCGAGGCCGCGAACTTCTGCCCGCACTGCGGCGCGAGCCTGGCCAAGCTCTCCGGTGACACCACGAGGGTGATCCCCCCGGTCGTGGAGGAGTTCCAGTTCGACGAGCTGGACGCCGCCGACGCGGCGGCCATCGAGGCGCTGCCCCAGGGTTCGGCGCTGCTGCTGGTCCTGAAGGGAACCCAGGCGGGCGCCCGGTACCTGATCGACTCCGACGTGATCACGGCGGGGCGGCACCCGCGGTGCGACATCTTCCTCGACGACATCACGGTGTCCCGGCACCACGCGCGGTTCACGCGGCGTGACGGCCAGGTGTGGGTCACCGACGAGAACAGCCTGAACGGCACCTACGTGAACCGCACCCTGATCGACGGCGAGGTGGCGCTGCGCCGCGGCGACGAGGTGCAGATCGGCAAGTTCCGCATGGTGTTCTTCGCCGGGCAGGACTGATGGCTCTCGGGCTGCGGAGCATCGGCCAGGTCCTGGCCATCCTGAAACCCGAGTTCGACGACGTCTCCATCTCCAAGATCCGGTTCCTGGAGTCCGAGGGGCTGATCTCGCCGGAGCGGGCACCCTCGGGTTACCGCCGCTACGCGGAGTCGGACATCGAGCGGCTGCGCTACATCCTCGACGTCCAGAAGAACCACTACCTGCCGCTGAAGGTGATCCGCGAGCACCTGGAGATGATGGACCGCGGCCAGGAGCCGCCCGCGCTCGGTCCCGCGCGGACCGGGGGGCCGGAGGACGTCGAGGATGCCGCGGCCGCCGTGCAGAGCCAGCCGCGTCCCCCCAAGCGGGCGATCCGGATCACGCGCCGCGAGCTCCTCGAGCTGAGCGGCCTGAGCGAGCCCGCGCTCGCCGAACTGGAGAAGCACCAGCTCGTCGCTCCCCGGCGCGGCACGATCTACTACGGCAGGGACGCCCTCACCGTGGCGGTGATCTCCCGCAAGCTCGCCGCGTTCGGGATGGACGCCCGGCACCTGCGGGTGGTCAAGCAGGCGGCCGAGCGCGAGGTCGGCCTGATCGAGCAGGCGATCGCCCCCCACCTGCGCCGCAACCCGTCCAACCGGACGCTGCCCGCGGAGGTGATGCAGCTCGTCCTGCACGCCCACGCGGCGCTGATGCGCTCCCAGCTCCCCCAGTGAGGCCGGGGTGCACGAGCTGAAGGTGGTCGAGATCCGGGTCTCCACGGGGGAGGCGGTTCCCTTGGTGGTGCTCGAGGAGGTGGCCGGGCTGCACCGGCTGCTGCCGATCTGGATGAGCCACGGCGGCGCGTCGGCGATCTTCAGCGCGACCGAGGACCCCGACCCCGAGCGGCCGAACATCCACGATCTCGCCTGGCGGCTGGTCGAATCCGGCGCGGAGGACCTGGAGGCGGTGCGGATCATCGCCTACGAGGACGGCCAGTTCTACGCCGAGCTCGTCCTCGGCTCGCGGTGCGTGGCCGCGCGTCCGAGCGATGCGATCGCGTTCGCAATGCGTGCGGGCTGTCCGATCCAGTGCGTCGACGAGGTGCTGGACGAGGCAGGGATCGACCCCGCCGACGGCGTGCCCCCGGCGGAAGCGGCCGGTGCCGACGACGAGGTCGAGCGGTTCCGGGAGTTCCTCGACTCCGTGAACCCCGACGACTTCACCGGCGAGTCCGGCGAGTCCTGAGCGCCCTTTCGTCGCGAACTCGCCGCAGTTCGGTCCACGTCTAGATGGACGGGGCGTGGGTCCACGTCTAGGTGGACGGTTTGTGGCGAGTTCGCCGCAGTTCGGTCCACGTCAAGCTGGACGGGGCGTGGGTCCACGTCACGGTGGACGGTTTGTGGTGAGTTCGCCGCGGCTCGGTCCACTACAAGGTGGACGGACCCCCGGCGCGGCAACCCTGAGGTAGCGGTTCAGACTCGGTGGACGCCGCGGGTGCGGCGCGGCGTGTCGTTGACCCTCGCCAGCGGGGCGGATTACCGTCGTAATCCCACCGAGGTGATTCACCCGATCGAGAAGAGGGCCGTCATGAACGCTCAGCACCAGGAGCCGACCCAGGACCTGCTGTTCGACGGCGATTTCGCACCGATGCCCGACGACCTCGGCTTCCGTGGCCCGGTGGCGTGCCGCGCGGCCGACATCACCTACCGCCAGCTCGACTACTGGGCCCGCACCGGCCTGGTCGTCCCCGAGGTCCGGCCTGCCGGCGGGTCGGGGACGCAGCGTCTCTACAGCTTCCGCGACCTGCTGATCCTGAAGGTGATCAAGCGCCTGATCGACGCGGGCATCTCGCTGCAGCAGATCCGCACCGCCATCGACCACCTGCGCGCCCGCGGCGTCGAGGACCTGACCACGGTGACGCTGATGAGTGACGGCGTCTCGGTGTACGAGTGCACCTCCGACGACCAGGTGATCGACCTGCTGCGGGGCGGGCAGGGGATGTTCGGGATCGCGCTGGGTGGTGTCTGGCGCGACATCGAGGGCACCCTCCAGGAGCTCCCCGCCGAGCGCGCGGAGGAGCCCGCGCACACCAACGACGAGTTGTCGCAGCGTCGCCGCGCCCGGGCCGCCGGCTGAGGACCTCCCGCGGTCGCTGCGCGGTGCGCCGGTGACCACACCGCCGGCAGGGACGGGCCCCGGCCGCAGGTCGGGATAGGTTTGTGCTCGCGATGAACGACTTCACGACCCGCCACATCGGCACAGACACAGACGACCAGGCCCAGATGCTCGCCGCCCTCGGCTACGCGAGCCTGGACGCCCTCACCGACGCCGCGGTGCCCGAGGCCATCCGCCTCACCGCGCCGCTCGACCTCCCCGCAGCCCTGAGCGAGTTCGAGGTGGAGCGGCACCTCGCGTCCCTCGCTGCCCGGAACGTGCCCGGCACGTCGATGATCGGGCTGGGCTACCACGGGACGATCACCCCGCCGGTGATCCGGCGGACGGTGCTGGAGAACCCGGCCTGGTACACCGCCTACACGCCCTACCAGCCCGAGATCAGCCAGGGCCGCCTGGAGGCGCTGGCGAACTTCCAGACGATGATCTCCGACCTCACCGGTCTGCCGGTGGCCGGCGCGAGCCTCCTCGATGAGGGCACCGCCGTCGCCGAGGCGGTCGCCGTGGCCCACCGTGTGTCCCGCAAGGGCGGCGTCGTCGTGGTCGACGCCAACGTGCTGCCGCAGAGCCTCGCCGTCCTGCGGACCCGTTGCCTCGCCACCGGTGTCGAGATCGTGGTGGCGGAGGACGGACTCGCCGACGCGGTGCGCGCGCACCAGGCGTTCGCCGTCGTGGTGCAGGTGCCGGGCGCCGACGGACGCCTCCCGTCCGTGGCCGACCTCGGCGAGCTCGCCGCCCTCGCCCACGACAACGGCGCCCAGCTGATCGCCGCGGCCGACCTGCTCGCGCTCACCCTGATCGATGCGCCCGCGCGCTGGGGCGCGGACATCGTCGTCGGCTCGGCCCAGCGCTTCGGCGTCACGCTGTTCTACGGGGGGCCGCACGCCGGCTACATCGCCGTGCGGCAGGGGCTGGAGCGACAGCTGCCCGGACGCATCGTCGGGCTCAGCAAGGACGCCGACGGCGTGCCCGCGTTCCGGCTCGCCCTGCAGACCAGGGAGCAGCACATCCGCAGGGAGAAGGCGACCTCCAACATCTGCACGGCCCAGGTCCTGCTGGCGGTCACGGCCAGCTGCTACGCCGTCCACCACGGACCGGAGGGGCTGGCCGCGATCGCCCGCGGCGTCCACGACCGCGCCCGGCGACTCGCCGCGGCGCTGCGCGCCGGAGGGCTGGGGCTGGCCGGGGACGCGTTCTTCGACACCCTCACCGTCGAGGTTCCGGGCCGGGCCGCCGACGTCGTGGCCGCCGCGCGGGCGTCCGGGGTGCACCTGCGCCTCGTCGATGCCGACCACGTGGGCGTGAGCGTGGGGGAGGACACCGGGAAGAGCGAGCTCGCCGCGGTCGCGTCCGCCTTCGGCGTGACGCTCACCGACGCGGTCGCCGGCGGCCTGGGCGACCACCACAGGGAACTCGACTACCTCACCCACCCGGTGTTCCACGCCTACCGCAGCGAGACCGAGCTGCTGCGCTACCTGCGCACCCTCTCGGACCGCGATTTCGCGCTCGACAAGGGCATGATCCCGCTCGGCTCCTGCACGCTGAAGCTGAACCCCGCCGCAGCGATGGAGCCGATCAGTTACCCGGGCTTCGCCGGCCTGCACCCGTTCGTCCCCGAGGCGGACGCGGCCGGGTACGCGGAGCTGATCGGGCAGCTGTGCGACTGGCTGGCCGAGATCACCGGCTACGACCGGGTCTCGCTCCAGCCGAACGCCGGCAGCCAGGGCGAGTTCGCCGGGCTGATGGCGATCCGCTCGTTCCACCTGGCCCACGGGGCGTCGAACCGGACGGTGTGCCTGATCCCCGCGTCCGCCCACGGCACCAACGCCGCGTCCGCGGTGATGGCGGGGATGCGGGTCGTCGTGGTCGCGACGGCCGAGGACGGTTCGGTCGACCTGGCCGACCTGGCGGCGAAGATCGAGCAGCACGCCGCCGACCTCGCCGCGGTGATGGTGACCTACCCGTCCACCCACGGCGTCTTCGAGGAGACGATCACCGAGATCTGCCGGCAGGTGCACGAGGCCGGAGGGCAGGTCTACGTCGACGGGGCCAACCTCAACGCCATGCTCGGCCTGGCGCGTCCGGGACGGTTCGGAGCGGACGTCAGCCACCTCAACCTGCACAAGACGTTCGCGATCCCGCACGGCGGCGGCGGTCCGGGCGTCGGCCCTGTGGCCGTCCGTGAGCACCTGGCGCCCTACCTGCCCAACCACCCGCTGGTGGCCTCCGCCGGCCCGGCGAGCAGCTACGGGCCGGTCAGCGCCGGACCGTTCGGTTCGGCCGGCGTCCTGCCGATCACGTGGGCGTTCATCGCCCTTATGGGAGCGGACGGACTGAAGCGGGCCGCCCAGTCCGCGATCCTCGCCGCGAACTACGTCGCGAAGCGGCTGGAGCCCGCGTTCCCCGTCCTGTACACCGGTGCGTCCGGGCTGGTCGCGCACGAGTGCATCCTCGACCTGCGCGAGCTCACCCGGCGCACCGGCGTCACGGTCGACGATGTCGCCAAGCGGCTGGTCGACTACGGGTTCCACGCCCCGACGATGAGCTTCCCCGTCGCGGGCACGCTGATGGTGGAGCCGACCGAGTCGGAGTCGCGAGCGGAGCTCGACCGGTTCTGCGAGGCGATGCTGGCCATCCGCGCCGAGATGGACGCGGTCGCCGACGGCACCTGGCCGGCCGACGACAACCCGCTGCACAACGCCCCGCACCCGGCGTCGAGGATCATCGCCGCCGACTGGGTACACCCCTACAGTCGGGAACTCGCGGCCTACCCGGCGGGCGTCCGTCCGGGTCCGGTCGGTTCGGGGGGACGTGACAAGTACTGGCCGTCCGTGGCGCGGATCGACCAGGCCTTCGGCGACCGGAACCTCGTCTGCACGTGCCCACCGGTGGCCGCCTACGAGGACTGAGGGGAGCAGCCATGCTGGAGTGGTGGGCGGAGTTCTCGAAACGGCGCCCGGTCGCCCACGTGCTGCGGGCGGTCGAGCGGTTCAACGTCCGCGGTGGTGCCCAGCTGGCCGCGGCGATCGCGTTCTTCTCCGTCCTCGCCCTCGTGCCGATCATCATGCTCGCGTTCTCGGCGCTGGGCCTCATCCTGACGGTCTTCCGCCCGGACGCTCTCGCTGATCTGGAGAAGCTGATCGAGCAGCAGCTGACGACCAACTCAAACCTGGGCGAGAGCCTGTACAGGGTGATCGTCAGCGCGCTGAACAGCTGGGCGTCGCTCAGCATCATCGCTCTCGGCATCATCATCTGGGTCGGCTCGAGCTGGGTGGGCAACCTCAAGCGCGCGGTGCGGCTGCTGATGCGCGAGGAGGTCGACAAGCCGGGCAAGCAGCTTCCGCTGCCGCTCGACATCCTCGCGAACTTCGCCGGGCTGCTCGGCCTGCTGGTCGGCATCGCCGCCACGTTCGTCGCGTCCGGCGGCTCGACCTGGCTGGCCGGCACGATCGGGGGCTGGCTCGGCTTCGAGGAGTTGCCCGGCTGGTCGTGGGCGCTGCGGGTGCTCGGCCTCGTCGTGTCGTTCGCCATGGGCGCGGTGCTGTTCCGCCTGCTGTTCGGGTGGTTCAGTCCCCGCCCGGTGCCGAGCCACCTGGCCTGGGTCGGGTCGGGGATCGGGTCGTTCGGACTGATCGTCCTGCAGGCCCTGACGGGCTACCTGATCGGCGCGTTCTCCCGGAACCTCGGTTTCGCGGTCTTCGGCTCCACGCTGGTGCTGATGCTGTTCCTCAACCTGTTCGCCACCCTGCTGCTCTACATCGCGGCGTGGCTGGCGACGAACGAGGAACCGGCCCCTGCGCTCGAGGTGGCCGTCGCCGAGCCCGAACCCGTCCCCGAACCCGATCGGCCCGGCGAGGTGTACGTCTCGAGCGAGGTGGCCCAGAAGTCCCTCGGCATCGGGCTGGGCACGGGATACGTCGTCGGCGCCGCCACCGGCCTGGGGGTCGGGGCCGTGCTCACCTCGATCCTGGCCCGGCTCTTCGGGCGCCGGGGATGAGGGCACCCTCGCTGCGCGGGCAGGTCGAGCCGTTCCACGTCATGGAGGTGGCCAAGGCGGCGACCGAACGGCAGCGCACCCATGGCGACGCGATCCTGCTGTGCGTGGGCCAGCCGGCCACGCCCGCGCCGGCGGCGGTGCGGGACGCGGCGCAGGAAGCCGTGACGTCCGAGGTGCTCGGCTACACGGTGTCGGCCGGCATCCCGGAGCTGCGCTGGACGATCGCCGCGGAGTACGCGCAGCGCTACGGCGTGGCCGTCGATCCCGACGAGGTGCTGGTCACCACCGGCTCGTCGGCCGGGTTCCAGCTGGCCGTGCTCGCGGCGTTCGATGCCGGCGACGTCGTCGCGATGACGCGTCCTGGCTATCCGGCGTACCGCAACACGCTGCTCAGCCTGGGCTGCCGCGTCCTCGACCTCGACGTCGGGCCGGACACGCGATTCCAGCCGACCGTGGCGATGCTCGACGCGCTGCCGGAGGTGCCGGCGGGGCTCGTGATCGCCTCGCCGTCCAACCCGACCGGCACGATCATCGAGGAGGGCGAGCTCGCCGCGATCGCGGAGTGGTGCGCGGCGCGCGACTGCGTCCTGCTCAGCGACGAGATCTACCACGGGATCTCGTACGGACGCCGCTGCGCGAGCGTCCGCGAGTTCTCCGCGGACGCGGTGGTGCTGGGCTCGGTGAGCAAGTACCACTCGATGACGGGCTGGCGGCTGGGCTGGCTGCTGCTGCCCGCCGAGCTGCGGCGTCCGGCCGAACTCCTGCAGGGGAACCTGTCGATCTGCGCACCGGCGGTGTCGCAGGCCGCGGCGCTGGCGGCGTTCGGATCGGAGGCGAGGGCGGAGCTGGACGGCCACGTCGCGCGGTATGCACGCAACCGCGACCTGTTGCTGCGTCGGCTGCCGGAGCTCGGCATCACCAGCTTCGCGCCGCCGGACGGAGCCTTCTACGCGTGGTGCGACGTCAGCCACCTCACCGACGACAGCCGCCGCTGGTGCGCGGAGGTGCTGGCGGCGACGGGGGTCGCGCTGGCCCCCGGCATCGACTTCGACCGGAGCGCCGGCCACCGCATGATGCGCCTCAGCTTCTGCGGCTCGACCGAAGTACTCGACGAGGCCCTCGACCGGCTGGTCGCCCACGTCGCGTCCTGAGCCAGCTCCGGACGCACAGCGGCCGCCCGCCCCTGGGGGACGGACGACCGCGGGAACTCAGTGCTCGGCTGGGGTGTGCGCGGGGACGGGCGCGGGCTGGCCGATCTCGGAGAGCAGGTCGAGGTACCAGTCCTGGCTGATGTCGAACGGCTTGCCGCCCTTGATCCGGTCGAAGGCGATCACGCTGAGCACGTCGCCGGCCTCCTCGTCGTGCCCGACGACGCCGGGGTTCCCGGCGAGCGCGGAGTCGACGGCGAGGTCGGTCATCTCCTTGATCAGCGCGAGGTCGAACGCGTTGGCGGCGGCCGAGCGGGAGTAGTAGCCCGACTTCTGCACCAGGACCTTCTCGGAGTTGAGCATCTTGGAGAACTGCTTGGCGAACCAGGCACCGGGGTTGATCCGCTCGAGGCGGATGTGGCCGAACGCGTCGCGGGCGACCTCCTGGCCGCTCTTCTCCATCTCCTCCACGATGTCGGCGATGCCGGCGCCCTCGGAGAGGAAGATGTTGACGCAGCCGACCTCGTCCATCACCTTGATCAGGCGGGCAGCCTCCTGCTCGATGTTGATCTCTGCCTCGGGGACGAGGATCGCGTGCACGTCCCACGCCTCCTTGGAAAGCCCGATCTCGGGAAGCCACTCCACGCTCTCGACCCACTCGTGGTACTTGCGAGCAGTGGCGGCGGTGAGCCAGCCGCAGTTGCGTCCCATCACCTCGTGGATGATCAGGATCCGCGTCCCCGCGTTGTGCTCGGCCATGACGTTCTTGGCGAACCGGGCGCCCATCTCTGCGGCCGTGTCGGCGCCGAGCGACTGGCGGATCGGCACCACGTCGTTGTCGATCGTCTTGGGCAGGCCGACCACGGTCAGGCCGTAGTCGTGCTTGGCGAGGTAGGCGGCGAGGTCGGCGGCGGTGGTGTTGGTGTCGTCACCGCCGATGGTGTGCAGGACGTCGACGCCGTCGGCGACGAGCCGGTCCGCGGCGACCTTGAGCGGGTCCTCACCCTCGGCGACGAGGCCGCGCTTGACCAGGTCCTTGGCGTTGGTGAGCTTCACGCGCGAGTTCCCCAGCGGCGAGCCCCCGTAGTTGTGGAGCAGGCTCGCCTTGGCCCGCACCTCGTCGGTGACAGCCAGGAAGTCGCCGGTGAGCAGCCCCTGGTAGCCGTTCTTGTAGCCGATGATCTCCACGTCCGGAGCCAGTTCGGTGTACCGCTCGATGAGGCCGCCGACGGCGGAGGACAGGCACGGGGCGAAGCCCCCGGCGGTGAGCAGCGCGACTTTCTGGACCATCGTGGGGATTCCAATCATTGCGGGATCTCGAGCGTCCCCCCAGCCTACCGATTCCGGTCGGGAACCGGCCTGTGCACAACTCTCGTGGACCGGTGCGCGCGGGGGCACAATGAGTCCCTCGGAGAGGTGGTGCGGATGGCCGGCGACCAGCGGGGGGTGTCGCTGTCGGCGTTCTTCGCCGTCGTGGTGCTCGCGCTGTTGCTCGTCGCAGGCCTCGTCGTCGACGGGGGAGCGCAGGCCGTGGCGGCCCGCAGGGCTGAGCTGGTGGCGTCCGCGGCGGCCAGGGCTGCGGCGGACGAGACCGCTGCCGCGCGCCTCGCCGGTCGCACCCCGGACGCCGGCGCGGTGATCGCCGCCGCACGGCGGGTCCTCGACGAGGGCGAAGTGGACGGCGACGTCCGGCTGGTGGGCGGACGCGTCCACGTGGACACACGAACGGGCGCGGACACCGTCCTCCTCAGCCTGGTCGGGATCACGCGGCTCGAGGCGAAGGGGTCGGCAGAGGCGGACCTCGTCTCCAACCGCTGAGCGGGGAATGCGCGGAATACCGCGGTGTTGTACCTGACGTGAAGAAGATCGGATTCCTGTCCTTCGGCCACTGGTCGGCCTCGCCGGGCTCGCAGGCACGCACGGCCTCGGATGTCCTGTTGCAGTCGGTCGAGCTGGCCGAGGCGGTCGAGGACCTCGGCGCGGACGGCGCGTACTTCCGCGTCCACCACTTCGCCCGGCAACTCGGCTCGCCGTTCCCGCTGCTGGCGGCGGTGGGCGCGCGCACGAAGCGGATCGAGATCGGCACCGGCGTCATCGACATGCGCTACGAGAACCCGCTCTACATGGCAGAGGACGCGGGCGCGGCCGACCTGCTCTCCGGCGGCCGACTCCAGCTCGGGATCAGCCGGGGATCGCCCGAGCAGGTGATCGAGGGTTACCGCTACTTCGGCTACGCCCCGGAGGAGGGGAAGAGCGACGCCGACATGGGACGCCAGCACGCCGAGGTGTTCCTCCAGGTGATCGAGGGTCGGGGCTTCGCGCAGCCGAACCCGCGTCCGATGTTCCCCAACCCGCCGGGGCTGCTGCGGATCGAGCCGTACTCGGAGGGCCTGCGCCAGCGGATCTGGTGGGGCGCCGGGTCGGACGCGACCGCGCGGTGGGCGGCCGAACTGGGCATGCACCTGATGAGCTCGACGCTGAAGAACGACGAGTCGGGCGAGCCGTTCCACGTCCAGCAGGCCAAGCAGATCCAGGTCTTCCGGGACGCGTGGGCCGCGGCAGGGCACGCGGGCGAGCCGCGGGTCTCGGTCAGTCGCAGCATCTTCCCGCTGGTCGACGACCGCGACCGGCAGTGGTTCGGCGGGGAGGACGACGCGAAGGACTCGATCGGCTGGATCGACACGAGCACCCGCGCGGTGTTCGGGCGCAGCTATGCCGCGGAGCCGGACAAGCTGGTCGAACAGCTCGCCGAGGACGAAGCCATCGCCGCCGCGGACACCCTGCTGCTGACCGTGCCGAACCAGCTCGGCGTCGAGTACAACGCCCACGTCGTCGAGGCGCTGCTCACCCACGTCGCCCCCGCCCTCGGCTGGCGGTAACCGTCCACCAAAGGGTGGTCGGTTTGTGGCGAGTTCGCCGCAGAAGGGTCCACTTTGTGGTGGGGGAGATCCCGGCTTTCGCCGGGATGACAGGGGGAGGGGCCGCTCCTGTCATCCCGGGCTTGACCCGGGATCTCGCGGTCCCGTCCGGGTGCAAGGTGGACGGTTTGTCGTGAGTACGCCGCAGAAGCGTCCACCTTGTGCGGCCGCGGCGTCGCGTCCGGGTCATGGTGGACGGTTTGTGGCGAGTTCGCCGCAGAAGGGTCCACTTTGTGGTGGGGGAGATCCCGGCTTTCGCCGGGATGACAGGGGGAGGGGCCGCTTCTGTCATCCCGGGCTTGACCCGGGATCTCGCGGTCCCGTCCGGGTCAAGGTGGACGGTTTGTCGCGAGTACACCGCAGAAGCGTCCACCTTGTGCGGCCGCGGCGTCCCGTCCAGGTCATGGTGGACGGTTTGTCGCGAGTTCGCCGCAGAAGGGTCCACTTTGTGGTGGGGGAGATCCCGGCTTTCGCCGGGATGACAGGGGGAGGGGCCGCGGCGTCCCTTCCAGGTCAAGGTGGACGGTTTGTCGCGAGTACGCCGCAGAAGGGTCCACTGTGTGGTGGACGGCGAGCGGCTAGAGGCTGGCGGCCATCCGGCGGACGCCTTCGACGACCAGGTCGGGGGAGCAGGCCAGGTTCACGCGCACCCACTGCTTGTGGGAGCGCGCGAAGTTGACGCCGGGGGAGAACGCCACCCGTCCGACTGTCGCGAAATGGCGGGACGGGTCGGGCAGGCCGAGCGCCGAGCAGTCGACCCAGGCGAGGTACGTGCCGGACGACGGCGTGTATGCCACCTCGGGCAAGTGCGCGGCGAGCTCAGACGCCAGCAGCTGCTTGTTGGCCGCGATCTCGACGACGATCTCGTCGATCCAGCCCTGCGCCTTCGTGAGGGCCGCCGTGTGGGCGAGGTTCGCGAGGTGCCCGGTCGACTGCTGCGCGAGCGGCGGCAGTGTGCCCAGCACGTTCGTCGCCGCGGCGCCCGCCACGATCAGGCCGGCCTTGAAGGCGGCCAGGTTCCATGCCTTGCCCGCGCTGGTCACGCTGATCGCCGTCTCTCCGCCGGGCACGGTGAGCAGCGGGACGAACGACGTGCCCGGATCGACCAGGCACGCGTGGATCTCGTCCGTGATCACCTGCACGCCGTACCGGGCGGCCAGCGCCATCACCGCGGTGAGTTCGTCCGCCGTGTGCACCGCCCCGGTCGGGTTGTGCGGCGAGCAGAGCAGGTACGCGGTCGGGTGGTCGGGGCCGGCGAACGCCGCCTCGAGCGTGCCCAGGTCGAGGCGTCCCTCCGCCGTGAGCGGGGCATCGCAGATGTGCCGGCGGTACCCGGACACCACCTGCTGGAACGGCGGGTACACCGGCGGGTTGATCACGATCGCGTCGCCGGGCGAGGTCGTCGCGTCCATCGCGGCGAGGACGGAGTTCATCACGTCGCCCGCCCGCCGCACCTGCGCCGGCACGTCCAGTTCCCAGCCCCAGCGCGCCCGGGCCATCGCGGCGAACGCCTCCGCGTACGCCGTCCCGTACGGGTAGCCGGTGTCGCTGCGTCCGATCGCGACCAGCAGCGCCTCGCGGACCGCCGGGTGGAGTTCGGTGTCCATCTCGGCCACCCACATCGGCAGGACGTCGGGGTCGTAGGTGTGCCACTTCAGGCTGGTGCGGGAACGGAGCTCCGCCTCCGGGACGGAAAGGATCGGCATGTCCCGCACCCTATCGGGCACCGCCCTCCCGCCCGGCCGCCGTCCCACCCGTCCCACCCGATGCAGACGCTCCCGAAACACGCAGAAGCTCCCGAAATTTCGGGAGCGTCTGCGAATTCCGGGAGCGTCTGCCCGGGGAGCCTAGGCTGGCGGCATGGCCCGCTACTTCGACGTCCACCCCGACAACCCGCAGCCCCGCGCCCTCGGTCAGGTCGCCGAGATCATCCGGGACGGCGGCCTGGTCGCCTACCCGACCGACTCGGGCTACGCCCTGGGCTGCCGGCTCGGCAACAAGGACGGTCTGGACCGGATCCGGACGCTGCGGCACCTCTCCGACAAGCACCACTTCACGCTGTGCTGCAGCGAGTTCGCCCAGCTCGGCCAGTACGTGCAGATGGACAACGACGTGTTCCGCGCGATCAAGGCAGCCACTCCCGGCGCCTACACCTTCATCCTGAAGGCCACCCGGGAGGCGCCGAAGGTGATGCTCCAGCCGAAGAAGCGGACGGTCGGCGTCCGTGTCCCCGCGCACACCACCGCGCTCGCGCTGCTGAACACCCTGGGCGAGCCCTTGATGTCCTCCACGCTGATCCTGCCCGGCCACGAGGAGCCGATGACCGACGGCTGGACGGTCAACGACGACCTGGGGACGCAACTCGACGCCGTCCTCGACTCCGGCGACTGCGGCCTGGAGCCCACCACGATCGTCGACCTCTCCGAGGGCGACGTGGAGATCACCCGCTACGGCGCTGGCGACCCGACCCCCTTCGAGGCCTAGGCGGACGCGGTCACGCCGTCCTTCGGTGCCGCCGTCGTGGACGCCCGGACGATGAGCTCGGGCCGGTAGAGCAGCTCCGTACGGGGCCCGGGATTGCCGTCGATCTCGCCGATCACGGCCGAGACCACGGCCTGGCACAGCGCGGTCACCGGCTGGTGGACGGTGGTGAGCGGCGGGTCGACGAAGGCGATCAGGGGTGAGTCGTCGTAGCCGATCACCGAGACGTCCTCGGGCACCCGCAGACCGCGGCCGCGGACGCCGCGGATCGCGCCGAGCGCCATCAGGTCCGAGCCGCAGATCAGCGCGGTGTGCCCACTCTCGACGAGCCGCTCCGCCGCGGCGTGACCGCCCTCCAGGGTGTAGAGGGTGCGGAAGATGTGCGGCTCCGCGTCCTCGAGGCCCAGGTGGTCGGCGAGCGCGGTCGTGAAGGAGGTGATCTTGCGCTGTGCGGGCACCAGTCGGTCGGGCCCGATCAGCAGGCCGATCCGGGTGTGCCCGAGCGAGACGAGGTGCCGCACGGCGCTGTCCATGCCGACGGCGTCGTCGGTCGCGACGAACGTGCCGTCGACCCCGTCCGCCCAGCCGTTGATGAAGGCCAGCGGGATCCCGCGCCGGCGGAGGTCGTGGTAGCGGTCGTGCGACTGCGAGGCGTCCGCGTGGAGCCCGGAGACGAAGATGATGCCGGACACGCCCTGGCCGAGCAGCAACTCGATCGACTCGTCCTCGGTGGTCCCACCCGGTGACTGCGTGCACAGCAGCGCGGTGTAGCCGTGCTGGGACAGCCGGCTCTCCAGCCCCTGGGCGATGGCGGGGAAGATCGGGTTGCTGAGTTCGGGGACGACCACGCCGACGAGGCCGGCGGTCTTGTGCCTCAGCGCCGCCGGTCGTTCGTAGCCGAGCATGTCCAGGGCGGCGAGCACGGAGTTGCGGACGTCGTCGCCGACGCCGGGCTTGCCGTTGAGGACGCGCGAAACCGTTGCAGTGCTGACGCCGGAGACCTCCGCGATGTCGAGCAGCCGCGGTTTGGGCGCCCCGGCTGCGCGTTTCCTTGCCATCCTGCTCCCATCCGACTGCGGTGTCGCGGTATGAAGCTACCGGATCGGGGTAGTGGTTGCGTAACGCCAAGGGTCTCGGATCGGTAACAAATGCGCAACCCGTTACGTAACGACTGCAACCTTGTACTAGTGTGGCCCGCAAGCAAGACCCGCACGGGGACCACCCCGATCAGCCCATCGAAGCAGAGGAGCGAGATGCGAAGGAGCATCGTCAGTCTTGGAGTAGCCGCAACCCTCGTGGCACTCAGCGCCTGTTCGTCCACCCCGGCCGCCACCACCAGCAGCGCAGCGCCCACCGCGGCCGAGACGTCCGCCGCTGCGGCCGACTACACCGGCACCACGCTCACCGTCTGGGTGGACGACACCCGGATGGCGGCCACTCAGGCCGCCGCGGACGCCTTCGAGGCGGCCACCCACGCCAAGGTCACCCTCGTGAAGAAGAACTTCGACGAGATCCAGGCCGACTTCACCTCCCAGGTCCCGACCGGCAAGGGCCCCGACATCACGATCGGTGCGCATGACTGGCTGGGCAACCTGATCCAGAACGGCGTGGTGTCCCCGATCGAGCTGGGCGACAAGGCCGCCGAGTTCGAGCCGGTCGCGCTGCAGGCCTTCAGCCAGGACGGCCAGGTCTACGGCGTCCCGTACGCGATCGAGAACATCGCCCTGATCCGGAACACGAAGCTGGCCGCCGAGGCCCCGGCGACGTGGGACGACGCGCTCAAGATGGGCAAGGAGGCCGGGACCAAGTACCCGATCCTGATCCAGGTGGGCGACACCGGCGACCCGTACACGATGTACCCGCTGCAGACCTCCTTCGGCGCCCCGGTGTTCACCCAGAACACGGACGGCTCGTACACCAGCGAGCTCGCGATGGGTGGCGAGAACGGCGAGAAGTTCGCGCAGTGGCTGGCCGCCCAGGGCAAGGCGGGCAACCTCGACACGGCGATCAGCTACGACATCGCGGTGGACGCGTTCGCCAAGGGCAAGTCGCCGTTCATCATCGGTGGCCCGTGGATGCTGGAGAAGTTCAAGGACCTCAGCCTCTCGATCGACCCGATCCCTTCGGCCGGCGGGCAGACCGCTTCGCCGTTCGTGGGCGTGCAGGGCTTCTTCATCTCCTCGCAGTCGAAGAACCCGATCGTCGCCAACGACTTCCTCACCAACTACGTCGCGACCACCGACGTCCAGTACGCGATGTACGAGGCGGGGCAGCGGACGCCGGCGCTGAAGAGCGCCGCGGAGAAGGCCGCGACGGATCCGCTGGCCGCCGGCTTCGCAAAGGTCGCCGGTGACGCGGTCCCGATGCCGTCGATCCCCGAGATGGCTGCGGTGTGGACCTACTGGGGCGTGACCGAGGCGAATATCATCAGCGGCAAGCAGGAAGCGGTCGCGGGATGGCAGAAGATGATCTCGGACATCAAGTCCAAGATCGGCAAGTAGCGCATCACCCCTCCGTGGGGGCGTCGGCATTCGCCGGCGCCCCCACGGGCCCTACGCGTGGATCGAGGAAGATTCGTGGCTGACCTGAAGGCAGGGCCCGACGAACTGGTCGAGGGTGCGGACGCCGCCCCGGCACCGGGTCCGAAGGGCTGGAACTCCCGGGAGTACGGCGCAGGATTCTTCGCCAAGCTCGTGATGATGGCCCTGGTGAACGCACTGGGGGTCTACGTCCTGCTCGCCGCGTGGCGGGCGCAGTCGTGGTGGGTCCTCGGCGCGATGCTGGTGATCCTGCTCGCGCTGGACTACGTGTACTTCAGCAAGCGGCACACCATCCCGGCGAAGTACATCGCGCCCGGTGTGGTGTTCCTCGTCGTCTTCCAGATCTTCGTGATCTTCTACACCGCCTACATCGCGCTGACGAACTACGGCGACGGCCACAACCTCGACAAGGGCCAGGCCGTGGCCGCGATCCTCTCCCAGAACGAGAAGCGGGTCACCGGCTCGGCCGCCTACCCGCTGACCGTGCTCACCCGCGGCGACGAGTTCGGGTTCGCGATCATCTCCGAGGGGAAGGTCCTGGTCGGCACGGAGGACGAGCCCCTGACCGAGGCGGCGGGCGCCACCGTCGCAGGGACGCGGATCACCGCCGTCCCCGGCTTCGGCGTGGCCAGCCAGCAGGAGATCTTCGCCAACCAGCAGGCGATCACCAACCTCCGGGTGCCGTTCAGCAGGAATGCGGAGGAGGGCTCGATCCGCACCCAGAACGGGACCGTCGGCTACCTCTACAAGTCGACGTTCACCTATGACGCCGCCGCGGACACGATGACCGATGCCACGACCGGGACGGTGTACACCGCCACCAGCCACGGTCAGTTCGCCGCGCCCGACGGCACCGTCCTGCCCACCGGCTGGCGGGTGCTGGTGGGCTTCGAGAATTTCACCACCGCCTTCACCAACGACCAGTACGCCGGGCCGTTCCTGCGGGTGCTGGTGTGGAACCTCGTCTTCGCCGTCGTGTCCGTGCTGAGCACGTTCCTCCTCGGCCTGGTGCTGGCCATCGTCCTGAACGACGAGCGCGTCCGGGGACGCAAGATCTACCGGACGCTGCTGCTGCTGCCCTACGCGTTCCCCGGCTTCCTCTCGGCCCTGATCTGGTCGGGCCTGCTGAACGAGAAGTTCGGCTTCATCAACCAGGTGATCCTGGGCGGGGTGAACATCGGCTGGCTGACCGATCCGTGGCTGGCCCGGCTGTCGGTCCTCGGCGTCAACCTGTGGCTGGGGTTCCCCTACATGTTCCTGATCGCCACCGGGGCGCTCCAGTCGCTGCCGGGGGACGTCAAGGAGGCGGCCCGCGTGGACGGCGCCGGCCCGCTGCGGATGTGGTGGTCGGTGACCGGCCCCCTCGTCCTGATCTCCACCGCCCCGCTGCTGATCGCCAGCTTCGCGTTCAACTTCAACAACTTCACGCTGATCTACATGCTCACGCAGGGCGGCCCGCGGTTCGGTGACACGTCCGCACCAATCGGCGCCACCGACCTGCTGATCACGATGGTCTACTCGATCTCGGGCGTGGACGGCTCTGCCGCGAAGAACTACGGCCTGGCCAGCGCGCTGTCGATCGTGATCTTCGTGGTCGTCGCCGTGATCGCCGGGCTCGGCTTCCGGCAGACCCGCAAGCTCGAGGAGGTGATCTGACATGACCACGGTGAACAGCCCCGGTCGTGCCATCCCGGTGCCCGCGCAGCGGCGCAGGACAGCGGGTCAGTGGTTGGGCCAGCTCGGCTGGCGACACCTCGTCGGGGTCGTGGCCGTCATCTACGCGGCCTTCCCGATCGTCTACGTCCTCTCGGCGTCACTGTCGACCGGTGGCACGCTCACCGGCTCGAACCAGCTGTTCGCGTCCATCTCCCTCGACAACTTCGCCGCCCTCAACGCGACCAAGTTCTGGGAGTGGATGGGCAACACCCTGGTGGTGGCGATCGCGTCCGCCGCGGGCACGCTGCTGATGGGCGCGGCCGCCGCGTACGCGTTCTCCCGGTTCCGCTTCACCGGTCGCCGCTCGGGGCTGACCACGCTGCTGATCATCCAGATGTTCCCGCAGGTGCTGGCCTTCATCGCGATCTTCCTGCTGCTGCTCACCCTTGGCGAGGTCGTGCCCGCGCTCGGGCTGGACTCCCGGTTCGCGCTGATCGCGGTCTACCTCGGGGGGGCGCTCGGGGCGAACACGTTCCTCATGTACGGCTTCTTCAACTCCGTCCCCAAGGAGATCGACGAGGCGGCCAAGATCGACGGCGCCACGCACGCCCAGACCTACTGGACGATCATCCTGCCGCTGGTGGTGCCGATCCTGGCCGTCGTGGGGCTGCTGAGCTTCATCTCCACGTTCGGCGAGTTCGTGATCGCCCGCGTGGTGCTGCAGAGCGAGGACAACTGGACGCTCGCGGTCGGCCTGTACAGCATGGTGGCCTCCCAGAAGGACGCGAACTGGGGCCTGTTCGCCGCCGGTGCCGTGCTCGCCGCGCTGCCGGTGCTGCTGTTGTTCCTGTTCCTTCAGAAGTACATCGTCTCGGGCCTGACCGCCGGCGCCGTCAAGTAGTCACGGCACCAGGCCGAGCAGCCGGCGCTGCTCTGCGACCAGGTTCGCCGTGGCCTGCACCGACCACCGTCGGCGGCCGGCGGGGGAGTGGAACAGCCGGTCCCGGGCCAGGAGTTCGGCCAGCCGGTCGAGCCGTGCGGCCCGCCACTGTGCGTCCGTGGCCAGCGGCGACTCGGCCCGCAGGGCAGCCACCGACGCCGCGTAGGTGGCCGGGTCGGCGCCGAGAACGGCCAGGTCCGCGTCGCTGACCCGTGCGCCGGCGGCATCGCCGGAGCCGGGGGAGTGGTGGACGGTGACCAGCACCAGGCGGCACACCTCGGCCACCTCGGTGGCGGGCAGGCCGCACCCGGCCAGGCTGTGCGCGGCGAGCGTCGCGGAGGCCTCCTCGTCCGGGCCGGTGGTGCCCGTGTGCACGGCATCGTGGAACCAGATCGCCAGCCGCTCGGGCCTGGCCGTCCCGCCGACCCCGCTGAGGGCGTCCAGCGCCGCGGCGAGGTGCCCGGTGTCGTGGTAGCGCCGGTGCGGTTCGGCCCAGCGGCGCAGCAGGTCGGCGCCGAAGGCGTCCGTGCCGGGCAGCAGGCGTGCCCACTCCCGGCCCAGTGTGGTCGTCACCGGGTCACCACAGGCCGGTCAGCCACCACGCCAGGCCCGCGCAGGCCGACGCGAACAGCACGCTCGCGAACGTCCCGATGATGAACCGCTCCGCGGCGCCGCTGGTGGTGGCCTTCAGCTCGGGGTACCGGGCGAGGCCCTTCACAGCGAGGACGACGGCGATCCCGCCGCTGAAGCCGGACAGGATGGACGCGTAGACCGCGAGCCGCTCGAGCAGGCCGATCCAGTGGCCGCCACGCAGCTGCGCGGACGCGGCCTGGATGCCGGGGGACGCCTCGTCCCCGCCGTCGGGGCCGGCAGCGCCGCGGGGGCGGGGCGCGTCCGCCCGACGCAGGACCAGCCGCACCAGCGGGCTGCCGAGGAAGGTGCCGATCGCACCCAGCGCGATGACGACGAGCGCCTTGAGCGCGATGGCGAGCACCGGGTTCATGCCGGCTCCCTCGTCCCGACGTCCTGGAGCCGGGAGAGCAGTCGCGTGCACAGTTCGGCACCGCGGACGCCCTCGGGCCGGACGGCACGGGAGAGGCGCTGGCTGACCGCGGACGCGCTGACTCCGAGCCGGGCGGCCGCCTCGGCATTGGTCAGGCCCTCCTCGAGCAGGTCCACCAGTTCCCATCCCTCCGTGCTGCGGCGTTCCAGCACCGTGCAGAGCAGCCAGAGGGCGGTCTCCGCGTCCTGCGCCGCGCCGACGGCCCCACCGTAGCGGTCGTCGCCGACAACGGAGGCGCTCGCCGGGTCCAGCACGAGCGCGAGCGCCCCCGGCGTCCGACGCGCGCGGGTGATCGCCGTGCGGGCAGCCAGGTACGCGCCACCCCTGGCGGCCCTGGTGGAGGTCGGCAGGGGAGTCTCGACCGTCCCCGCTCCCACGCCGATCCGCCACTCCTGGAGCCGGGTCAGCCGCACGATCGTCTCGACCACGACCGCCGGGTCGTCGACGAGGCCCTGGAGCTCGTCGCCGGCCGTCCGCTCGAACGGCAGCGCGCAGCGCAGCCCCGCCAGGGCAGCCAAGGCCGCGGGGACACGGTCCACGCCGGAGCGGCTGTCCACCTGGTCGGCCAGCACGACGAACTGTAAGTCAATTGACTTCATATGAGCAGATTAAGTAATTTGCCTTCAGTTGGCAAGGTTCAGGCGATCCCGAGGGCGAGGGGGAGCAGGAACAGCAGCCCGAGCGACCAGATCAGGTGGGTGACCACCCCGCCGAGGACTCCGCCGGTGATGCGGCGCTGGAGGCCGGCGACGACACCGAGCAACGCGGCGGCGATGACCATCAGCGGCATGCCGCTGGGGATGGTCGTGAGCGCGTAGACGAGCGTCGTGACGAGGAGGGCCTGGCGGTCGCCGACCGCGGCGTAGAGGGCGCCGCGGAAGAAGATCTCCTCGCCGATCGCGACCAGGGCGGTGAGCGCCGCCACGATCGGGAGGCCGCCGTAGCGTGCGTGGTCGAGGAGCGCGACGAGTGGCTCGCGCAGGACCTGCACCGGGGCGACCAGGGCCGCGCCGGCGAGGAAGAGGGCCAGCAGGAGGGCGCCGAGCGCCACGCCCTGCAGCACGACGCCGCGCGTGCCGCGGGGTCCGGTCGTCCCGGGAAGGGTGCCGAGGTGCAACTTCCCCGAGAGGAGACCGCCGATGATCCAGGTCGCGCCGAGCGCGAGGGTGGCACCGTAGAACGCCGGGTCACCCGCAGGGACCCGCAGGGTCAGCGCGAGCATGAACGAGCCGACCGCGAGCGTGACCGAGGAGATCCACCGGCGCTGGACGAGCAGCTCCGCCGACTCCTCCCTGACCACTGGTTCCGCCCTGGCGGCATCGAGGATGGCGCGTAGTCCCGTGACGGGGTTCATCACTGAGCCGCTCCTTCACCCAGCCGCGCGCAACGCTGCATCGCTGGAGGCATCGTATCGGTCCCTCCCGTCGTGGGGACTCACGGCGCGTCCGAGCACAGGTCGGTGACGAGAGCGGTCGGGGCGAGCGTGACCAGGTCGGCCGGTGCGACCTCCACGGAGACCGAAGGGCTGCCGCTGCCGCAGTACACCACGGGGTGGGCGAGCAGCGAGGAGTCGACGACCCGGACGACGCGGGAGTCGTCGCAGGCGGGGGAGACGCCGCCGGGCTCCATGCCGAGCTCGCGGAGCTCCTCGGGCCCCATCGGACGCAGCGCCGAGCGGGGTACGCCGAGGGCGCGGGCGAGGTTGCCGTAGCGGAGCCTGGCCCTGCCCGGGATGGCGGCGAGCGCGAAGCGTCCGTCCGGCAGGGCGAAGGCGAGGGTCTTGGCGGAAGTGGCGACATCCAGGCCGGTGAGGTGCAGTTCGGCTTCGGTCCGGGCGGGTGGGTGTTCGTGGAGCCGGAACGGGACGCCTGCGCGCGCCAGAGCCGCGGCGGCCGGGGTGGACGTGCTCACGGCACGAAGTGTGGCAGACGAGCGCCGCGACGCGCGCGGCCCGACGTCGTGTCTTGTCCCTCGGGAGGACGCAGGCTCAGTGGGCGATCCTGACCGCGACCGGCAGCGGCGAACGGGAGCGCCCGGACGGCACCGGAGACGGGGTGCGGGCGGGCTGGGTGTGCGGCGCGGCGACGGCGTCGTCGAAGACCAGGACGCCCTGGTACTCCGGGTGGCAGCGCCGCACGTGGTCGATGCCGTCCACGCGGCTGTGGAACCGGTCGTCGCAAGCCGCGCAGATGTAGCGGTCGTCCGTGGCGACCAGTCGATCCAGCCATCGATCGAACCGGGACACCAGGCGTGCGGTGATGGTGCTCATGCGGTGCATCCGATCAGGAGTGGGGGGTTGGCCAGGGGGTGGCCGGCTGGGTGGTGCGGACCTGTTTTGTCATAATGTCGCTTATCGGACAGTCGATCAATTTCAGGTTCATCGTTTGGAGTGGCTTCTACCTGGACGTGCTTCGAGCTTTCGCGGTGAGTGACGAGCGTGGGATTCAGTTGCTGGAACTGATCGAATCCTTGCGATTGGCGGGCTGGCGGGAAAGTCCTCCTGAGGGTGACTAGCTCCGCAGTCGCTTGAGCTTCTGGTTCACGGCCTGCGGTGACACGCCGAGCATGCGGGCGACGTCGCGCTGATCAGCTCCCAGGCGGACTGCGGACTGCATCAGGTAGTCGAGCTGCTGGTTGGCCTCCTCACGGACAGCCGCCCAGGTGGCGAGGGCCCAGAGTTGCCGCTTACGCTCGGCGGACCGGACGGGCCCCGGTGTGATGCTCCTGGGCCGCAACCCGTGACGCTCGTTCTCCAGCGCGGCAACGTCTGTGAACACCTGCTGCCGAATAGTGGCGCTGTCGCCGCCGGGATCCCCTGCCCTTGCACGCTGGGACTGCGCACCGGTCGGGCCGGTGCTGGGACCCGGGGTGTGGACGGAATTCACCGAATCGTGAGCGGCGGCGTCACTCGAGGTGTTCGCCGGCGCAAGCGTCTGTCCTTGTGAGGAAGACTTGGCAGCGATCGCGATTTCCTCAACTTCCCGGTGGTGCAGGTCGCGCATGTGGCGCGCGAGGAGATGTTCGCGGGCTCGGACGACGCTCTGCACGAACTGGCGGGCCGTCCAGCCGGGCTCGTAGCTAAGGGTGTCCTGGTCGTACTCCGGTTCGAAGGTGTGCTGCCAGGTGGACTCTGCGTACAGCCCGTCCGTGGTCCGCCAGGTGCGCCCGACCTGCTCCCCGCAGGTGGAGCAGCTCCACTGCACGATCACGTCGACGCGTGAGCGCGACGGGGCGGACTCCGGGATGATGACGTGGTTCTTCATGGGTCAACGTTAGTTGATCTGTCGATCGATAATCAACAGGAGTTGATGCGGCGCCGGGTCAACTGGCGTTGACGCCTGCGGGCGGCAGCGCTGCCCAGGGTGACGGTGGTAAGGCCGAGTGACGTCGACAGCAGTCTTGGTGCCAGCGAGCTGCGCGAGCGGTGAACGGCCACCGCTGAAGTCTCCCAACCCCGCCCCGGTTATCCCCTCGTGGCAACGCCAGTCGTGGGCTACCGCCGCCCCCACGGTCCAGCAGGAGGGCCATCTGCAACGGCCAGTGCGGGTCGCCCTGGACGACTGTGGGGCACTTCTCCCCCACCACCCGCCCCCGTCCCCCGTCATTGCCCCCTGAGCACCTCGGCGCGCTGCTGCGACGGGCGACGCCCTGGCGTGCCGCTGGGTAGCGAAGCGGCTGCCCGCACGGGCCCGGAGGGCCCGCTTGGGAACGTTGGTAGAGGCTCAGAGCGACTTTGGGCGGAATCGGCCCACAGGGCCGTGCGTGACTGCTACGGTACGTCGTAGATCGCCTGCCGGGGGGCTGGCGACGTGAGCGGCTTCCGTCGCCCCGCACGCAAGGGCCTTGCAGGGTCTGGCGGGAAGACGGACGGCGCTCCTAGAGACAGATAGGAGCCCACCTTATGAACGTTCTGGTCGGCGTCGTGAAGCGGCGCGGGTCCGCTTCGAAGAAGACGCGGGACGGTGAGCAGTACGAGTCGCAGTACGCCTACGTGAAGGGCGGCGACGACGAGCTGTACCCGACGAAGATCACGTTCGCGCGCGACTTCGGGCGGCTGCCTGAGGTCGGGGACGCGCTGTGCGTCGAGGTCTGGTTGAAGCCCTGGCAGATGGACGACGGTCGGCGTGGTGTGGCCATGACGGCGGTGCGGCCGCTCGCCCTGGCTGATCTGACCGAGGCTTCCGGTGTCGGCGCTGGCCGCCTCGCGGCCGCAAGCTAGCGACGGGCCCGACGTTGCAGCGTCGAGCCCGTCTGACCACGGCAAGCCCGAGACAGCGGGCCCTGTGGCTGACGCTGAGCCTAGCGGGGTGGGCGGTGTGCTGGGTGGCGTTCGGGCCGTTCAGCCTCGCGCACGCCGAGGACGAGACGCCCTCGCCGGTCGCCTCGTCGGTTACGCCTACCGAATCGGTGGACGTCCAGCCCTCGCCGTCATCGGAACCGGACTCGTCTGCTTCGTCTTCAACGCCAACGTTGGAGCCGTCGCCGTCATCGTCTGTGCCTACTGCTGTGGAGTCGGTGCAGGGGTTCGACGGGCCGGATCAGTGGACCCGCAGCGATATCAACGCGGCGTTGGGGGCGCTGGCGCTGCTCACGTTCGCGGGGTGCGCGGCGATGTGCGCGGCGTGGGGTAGGTGAGCGCGATGCGGTGTACGTGGCTGCTGTGGCGGCGGGTCGGTGGGGGCCGGTTCGGGCAGTGCCGGTGCAGGGCAACCGTGCGGGTGATCGTCCGGGGGGGGCGCTCGTCGGGTGCTGTGCGCCAAGCACGTGCGCAACGCGTACCGGGTGGCTCCGGTCGTCAGGGTGGAGGTCCTGCCGTGATCTGGGGGGACTTCCTGCGTTGGTTCGTGGAGTGGGCCTCGATGGTGTGGGTCGTGCTGTCCGGCCTGCTGCTGGTCGCGGGGGCCGTGGTCGGGATCTGGGTGCACTGATGGGGTTCGAGACGTTGACGCTCGCCCTGGGCGGGGCGGCAGCCGTGGTGCTGTTCGTCCGCTCGGCGGCGCGCTGGTTGAGCGGGCCGTTCGGATGAGCTGGCTCGACGTGATGGGGCAAGCGGCGGCGCTGGGCTGTGTGCTCGGGCTGATCGTCGCATTGGTACGGGCCGGTCAGGCTCACTAGGCGAATCGAGGAGGTGAAGAAAATGCTCGCAACTCTCGTCGGGGCCGCTGTGGCCCTGCCGCTGGAGGCGTCCGACTCGATCGGGTCGCAGCTGGCGACGGCGGTGCAGACCCAGTTCCAGGACAACCTGCCCGCGATCGTGACGGTGGTCGGCCTGTTCATCGGCGTCGGCGTCGTGATCAAGATGGTGCGCAAGAACGCCAAGCCGTGAGGCTTCCGTGGGGTCGGGCCCGGAAGGGCCCGACCCCGTGGTGGGTTCATGGAAGGCGCGACATGCTGCGTAGGTGTGTGGCCGCTCTCCTCGGGGCGGCAGTCCTGGTCGCTGGCTGGGCGGGTGATGCTCCGGTCGCGCGCGCTGCTGGCGCGTGGTGGCTGCCGACGTCGTGGGTGAGCGCGGCTGTGGGTACGGTCGCGGTCGCTCTGGACTACCTCAACGGCGGGACGGGCACGGCGGTGGGTGACCAGGGCGGTGTCGAGTCGGTCAGCTACGCGACGTACGACGGTGCCGGGTTGTACAACCAGGAGAAGGTCTCGGTCCGGCTCAACTCCTCGGGGCTGCTGGTGTGGCAGAACGACGGTTGCCGGAACGGGTCGGGGTGCACGGTCGGGGTCGTCGACGGCTCGCTGGTGAGCGTCGATTGGACGGGCGGCAAGCTGAAGCGCTACTGCGTCGACGGGACGTCGAGCTCGTCCTACGTGACGATCGCCAGCGGGGTGGTGACGTCCGGGATCACCCAGTGCGCGAGCAACGGTGGGCTGGCCAAGATCGTCTACACGGGCGGGTACACCTCTGCGCTGTTCTACGCCTCCTGGACGTGGCGGGTGAAGGCAAGCACCACGGCGCTGGTGACCACCGTCACGTGCCGCAACCTGTCAACGGGTGTTGACTCAGAGATCTCGGAGTCGGCGACTCCGCCGAGCGTCGCGCCGTCCCCGGTGTGCCCTGCCGGGACGGTCGCGGTTCGGGTGAGGGTGACGCAGGGCACGACCGTGCTGCAGGACTCCTCGATCACCAGCGCTGCGCTGAGCCAGTACGGCGACTACCTGACCAACCCGTCGGGGTGGACGTGGGAGGGCGACTCGCAGACGTGCTATCTCCAGTCCTCCACCGACCCCAGCATGGTGATCGCCCTGGTCGCCGCGGTGTGTTCGGAAGCTGACCAGGGCGGCGGGCTGAACCCAACCCAAGAGACGCAGGACTGCGGCTCCGACATCGTGTGCGCGGCCGTGCAAGCGGGGGCCAGTGTCCTGGCCAAACTCCTCACCGGGATCGCGTCGGGCATCACGAAAGTTGTGAGCGGGATCCAGTCGGTGATCAGCACGATCAAGACTGTCGTTCAGAGCGTCATTGATGGGATCCGGGACGGTGTGCAGTCCATCGTGGACAAGCTCACCGACTTTCAGAACAGCGTTCAAGACGGATTCGACAGCCTGCTCTCCCTCCTCGACCCGGGGCCGGACGGCGGGGGGGACGGGTCCGGGCCCGGGCCCGCCCCCACGCCGTCGGCCCCCAGCTCGAAGGTGGAAGGCAAGCTCCAGCCCTGGCTGAATCTGTTCGATCAAGTCGGTGGAGCGTTCCGCGAGGAACAGAGCGACTGCAAGGGCCCTCCGTTCCACATGGTGCTCAACGACCGCTCGTTCACCCTGTACCTGTTCAACGCGTGCGGTGACCGGGCGGCGCTGGCCTCCACCTCACGGATCGCGATCACTGTCGGTCTGGTGTGGGTCGCGATCCTGTCCACCGTCCGGGTCTTCTCCTCGGCGGTCGGGCTTCAGCTCAAGGGTGGCGGTGACTGATGTTCGACTGGTTCTCCCACTTCTTCCTCGACCTGCTGACCAAGTTCGTGGTCTGGATCTACAGCGTGTTCGGGGCAGGGATCAGCTCGTTCTGGTCCAAGATCGACCTGCCCGAACCGCCCGCGTGGGTGGTGGCCGGGGTTGCGGGGTTCGTGCAGCTCATCGGCTACGTGAACTCGCTGTCTGCCTGGTTCCCGGTTCAGGTACTGGCGGCTGTCACCGGCTGGTTCACGATCCTCGTCCTGATCGCGATCGCGATTCAGGTGGCGCGCATCGTTGCCAGCTTCGCCTCCCTCGGTGGTGGTGCCACGTGAGCGATCGCATCGTGACCGCGCTGGTGAAGCGGCAGCGGGCCTACCCCGTCCGCGCCTACGTGGGCCCGAACGGCGGGGGTAAGACGGCCAGCGCTGTGGCGTCGGTGCTGCCGTCGCTGGCAGCCGGCCGACCGGTCGTGTCCAACATCAGGATCCTGGACTGGCAGGACCCGCGTCCCTGTGACGACCCGGCGTGCGAGTGCGTGAAGGACGACCCGGACCGGCACCGGGCCGCGCACCCGCTGTGGCGGCCGCTGAGGACGTGGAAGGACGTCGTGGACGCCCGGAGCTGCGACATCCTGTGCGACGAGATCTCCACCATGCTGTCGAGCCGGGACACGGGCGGCCTGCCCGGCGAGGTCGAGGGGTTCCTCCAGCAGCCGCGCAAGCCTGACGTGTGCTTCATCTGGACCGCCCCGGCGTGGGCCCGGTCGGACAAGATCATGCGGGAAGTCACGCGGCTGGTGGTCTTCAACCGAGGGGTCAAGCTGTTCAGCCATGTGCGCGACCAGGGCGACCGGATGTGGGTGGAGAACCGGCTGTTCCGGACGTCGGGCTACGACGCTATGGAGCTGGAGGCGTTCGAGAACGGGAAGCGCGACAACGTCCCGATGATGTGGCAGGGCATGTGGTGGGGGCCGGGCTCGCCCCGCTTCCGTGCATACGACACCTACGAGTACGTGCAACTGCTCGGCGCGAGGGCCAACCGTGGGCCGTGCTTGGAGTGCGGCATGAAACGGCAGAGCTCCACCGCGACCTGCAAAGGACACGACGAGCCAGACGAGCAAGAATCCGCCCCCAGGAGGGCAGCGGCCGATACAGTGCCGGAGACGAAGAAAGGCCCCCGCGGGAACGGGGGCCGAACCACCAACAACTCGTTCAGTTTCGAAGGCCTAAGGATTGTCGATGGCAGCTCCCAGCGTAGTTGAGCCCGAGGTTGAAGTCACGCTTCCGCGCAACTTTGCGGACCGGTACACAGCACGGGAACAGCAGTGGCGCACGTCCAGGCTGAAGCGGTGCCGCCACTGTGGGCGGGTGCCGATCGGGCAAGAGGTCGCAATCCGGGTCACGGTGAAGGACGGCAAGCGCGTCCCCGGGTACGCGGGGTTGGCTCACTGCGGGTCGGTCTGGTCCTGCCCGGTGTGCTCGGCTCGGATCTGCGAGGAGCGGGCCCGGATGGTGAACGAGGTCTGCCGACGCTGGGTTGAGCGTGGCGGCCGGGTCGTGATGGTGTCGCTGACGGTGCGCCACCATCGGGGCATGCCGCTGGCGGCCGTGTGGGACGCGGTAGGGGCGTGCTGGAACGCCGCCTCCTCTGGACCCGGTTGGGCCCGCGACAGCGGCCTCTACGGGGCCGTGACGCGCGGTGTGACGGTCAAGGGGCAGTGCCAGCGGAAGGGGTGCGCGGCGCAGGGCACGAAGCGGGTCACCGTCCTGGACAGCCCCACGGAGCTCCTGTGCGAGGTGCACGCTGCAGGACGGGTTCACGGCGCGTCCTTCGGCCAGCAGCTCGAGCCCGGCGACGTCGTCGTGCGGCGGGCACCGAACGGCGGCAAGCTCGACGTGCAGCGCAAGGGATGGATGCCGTACCTGCGGGTCTTCGACGTCACCGTGGGCCACAACGGCTGGCACCCTCACGTGCACGCCCTGGTGTTCGTGGACGGGTCGATGACTGACGACGGCGCGTACGCGCTGGGCCGCAGGATGTGGGAACGGTGGAACGCCGAGGCCCAGCGTCAAGGCCTGAAGCCGGGCATCGGGACGAAGGTCCGCAGCGACGACGGCGAGTACCGCGAACCGGGGTTCGACTCGCACGTGGTCAAGGGTGATCCCTCCGACAGCTCGGTGGGCCGCTACTTCGCCAAAGCTGTCTACGAGCTCGTCGGTGGGGCGTACAAGACCGCGCGGAACGGCAGCAGGACGCCGTTCGGGCTGCTCGCGGCGATCATGCGGCACAAGGCTGGTGTGGCGTGTATCGCCCCCGCCGATCACTCCCCCGACTGCGAGTGCGGACAGCTATCCCGGGACGACCTCAACCACACTCGGAAACTGTGGGCGGAATGGGAAGAGACCAGCTCCGGACGTCACCAACTCGGCATCTCACACGGCCTGCTCGACTTCCTCGACCTCGACCCCAAGACGTGGATGCGCGATGACGAAGAAATCGCCCAGGAGGAACTCGGAACCGTCCAAGATACTGTCGCTTATCGGCTAAGCGGTTCCGACCGGTGTCGTGCGTCGGGTGGCCTCCCTCTCCGTGTCGCCGTCTCGTGGCTGTCCCGGGGTTGCCTGGAGGGAACTGGGTGGCCAGTGCCCGGGACGGACGCGAGTGGCGCCGCGGTGAGGACGACTACGGGTGGAGGCTGGCGAAGAAGTTGGAGACCGGCGTGAACATGTCCTGCGTGCCTGCGCCGAGGACCGTCACACCCGTGACGATGACAGCTGCGATGAGGGCGACCATGATGCCGTACTCGACGGCGGTCGCCCCTCGCTCCCAGTTCCTTTTCTGCATGCCGCGAGCCTAATGCAGTCGTGGACCCATTGAAAAGGCGTCCGGCAGCCATTCCTTGACATTCTTTGGCGCATTCTGTCCCCCCTTCGGGCGACAATTCGATGCATTTGTCACCCGTTCGGTGGACACCGGTCCCCCGAACGGATGACCGGTCTCCCCCGTTGTGCGCCCGCCGTCATCGGGGCCGGCTCCGGGGTGGTCCGGCCACGAGTGGATTCTTCCATGCGAATTGGTGGATTGCCCGGGAAGGGGCACCGACACGCCGCGGAATTCCCTGCGCGCCGGGCTCCGGGCTGCGAAAAGCGGCAGTCGGTGCCGGGAATGCAACAGCCCGCCGGGACCACGGATCCCGACGGGCTGGAGCGGTGCGGAGCGAACCGCGGGCCTACAGGTTGATCATGTGGCCGGCGATGCCCTCGACGGCCTCCTTCAGGGCCTCGGAGAGGCTGGGGTGGGCGTGGATGTTCCGGCCCACCTCGTCGGCCGTCAGGTCCCACTGCTGCGCCAGGGTCAACTCGGGGAGCAACTCCGAGACGTCCGGTCCGATCAGGTGTGCCCCGAGCAGTTCGTTGTAGCGGGCGTCGGCCACGATCTTGACGAAGCCGGTGGCGTCGCCCAGGCCGTGCGCCTTGCCGTTGGCGCTGAACGGGAACTTGGACACCTTCACCTCGTAGCCGCGCTCGGCGGCCTGCGCCTCGGTGTAGCCGAACGAGCCGATCTGCGGCTGGCAGTACGTCGCCCGCGGGATCATGTCGTAGTTGATGGCCATGGTCTCCGCGCCCGCGAGGGTCTCCGCAGCCACTACTCCCTGCGCCTCCGCGGTGTGGGCGAGCATCAGCTTCATGGTCACGTCGCCGATCGCGTAGATCCCGGGGACATTGGTGTGCATGTAGTCGTCGATCGCGATCGCGCCACGCTCGGTGAGTTCGACCCCGGTGTTCTCCAGGCCGTAGCCGGTCGTTCGCGGCGCGAAACCGAGCGACTGCAGCACCCGCTCGGCCTCCAGGACCTGCCCCTCTCCCCCGGCGGCGGGGCTGACCCGGACCCGGACGCCCTCGGAGTGCTCCTCGATCCCGTCCACCTTGGTGCCGGTGAGGACCTTCACGCCCATCTTCTTGTACGCCTTGGTGAGCTCGGCGGAGACCTCCGGGTCCTCGTTCGGGACCATCCGGTCCAGGTACTCCACGATGGTGACCTCGACGCCGTAGTTGGCCAGGACGTAGGCGAACTCGGTGCCGATCGCGCCCGCGCCGCAGATCACGATCGAGGCCGGCAGCTGGTCGGAGAGGATCTGCTCCTCGTAGGTGAACACGCGCGCGGAGCGCTGCGTCCCCGGCAGCATCTTCGTGGTCGCACCGACCGCGATGATGCAGTCGTCGAAGGTGACGGTCTCCTCGCCGGCGTCCGTGGCGACCGAGATGGTCTTCGCGTCCACGAAGGTGCCCCAGCCGTTGATCTCGGTGATCTTGTTCTTCCGCATCAGGAAGTGGACGCCCTTGACCATCCGCTCGGACACCGCGCGGCTGCGGGCGAAGGCGGACGTGAAGTTGAACCGCACCTCGCCCTCGATGCCGAAGGTGTCGGCCTCCGCCGTGAAGATGTGGGCCAGCTCGGCGTTGCGCAGCAGTGCCTTGGTCGGGATGCACCCGACGTTCAGGCACACGCCTCCCCACCACTGCTTCTCGATGACGGCGACGCTCTTGCCCAGCTGGGCGGCGCGGATGGCAGCGACATAGCCCCCGGGGCCAGCGCCGAGGACAACGACATCGAAGTGTTGGGTCATGGCGGTCACTCTAGCGGGGTGCCGAGCGCCGGTGAGCAGTGCTCCGGAGCGGTGGCCCGGATGCCGCAAGTTCCTGCGCACCGGCGGTTCCGGGAGGCCCCCGCCGCGGCCCTCGACGGGCAGGAACCGGGCATTCGACTCCCCTTCATATCCCATGTGAGATAAGCTGCCGCCGTGGCAGACCTCCTCCCGAGCAGTATCGGCACCCTCATCCGGGACGCGCGCAAGCAGCGGGGCCTCACCCAGCAGGAGCTCGCAGAGGTGCTCGGCACCTCCCAGAGCGCGGTGCACCGGATCGAGTCCGGCGGCCAGAACCTGAGCCTGGAGATGATCAACCGGATCGCGGGTGCGCTCGATTCGCCGCTGATCCACGCGGGTCCCGCCGGGCCGACGCACCTGCGCATCCACGGGCCGGTGACGCTCAGCGGCTCGATCGCCGTGCGGTCGTCGAAGAACGCCGCGGTGGCGCTGCTGTGCGCGTCCCTGATCAACCGGGGCCGTACGGTGCTGCGCGGCATCGCCCAGATCGAGGAGGTCAACCGGATCCTCGAGGTGCTCACCAGCATCGGGGTGCGGGCGACCTGGTCGGACGACAAGTCGGAGCTGGAGCTGGTCCGTCCCGCCCGGCTGCGCCTGCACACGATGAACGTGGAGGCCGCGCGGCGGACCCGCTCGATCATCATGTTCCTCGGTCCGCTGCTGCACTCGGAGGACTCCTTCGACCTGCCCTACGCGGGCGGCTGCAACCTGGGCGCCCGGACGGTCACCCCGCACCTCCAGGCGCTGCGGCACTTCGGGCTCGCGGTGCGCACGACGCAGGGCTTCTACCACGCCGAGGTGGACGGGATCACCGAGCACGAGCGGCGGATCACCCTCACCGAGCGCGGCGACACGGTGACGGAGAACGTACTGATGGCCGCGGCGCTGTTCCCCGGACGGACCGAGATCCGCAACGCGTCCAGCAACTACATGGTGCAGGACGTGTGCTTCTTCCTCGCCGAACTCGGCGTGCAGATCGACGGGATCGGTACCACCACCCTGGTTGTGCACGGCAAGGACCGGATCGACGCCGACGTCGAGTTCGCGCCCTCCGAGGACCCCATCGAGGCGATGAGCCTGATCACCGCCGCGATCGTCACCGGCTCGGAGCTGACCGTGCAGCGCGCTCCGATCGAGTTCCTCGACATCGAGCTCGCGATCCTGGCCGAGATGGGCCTGTACTACACGCTCAGCCCGGAGTACCGCTCGTGCAACGGGCAGACCCGGCTGGTCGACATCACGGTCCACCCCTCGGTCCTGCACGCCGCGGCGGACAAGATCCACCCGATGCCGTTCCCCGGCCTGAACATCGACAACCTGCCGTTCTTCGCCGTGATCGCCGCGGTCGCCGAGGGACGGACGATGATCCACGACTGGGTGTACGAGAACCGGGCCATCCACCTGGTCGAGCTGAACAAGCTCGGCGCGGACGTCCAACTGCTCGACCCGCACCGCATCGTGGTCACCGGCCCCACCCGCTGGCGCGGCCAGGAACTGATCTGCCCGCAGGCGCTGCGTCCGGCCGTCTGCCTGCTGCTCGCCGCGCTCGCCGCCCGGGGCACCAGCGTCCTGCGCGACGTCTACGTGATCAACCGCGGCTATGAGGACCTCCCCAACCGACTCAACGCCCTCGGCGCCCACATCGACGTCTTCCGCGACTGAGCGGGAAGCCCCGCCGTCTTGTCATCCCGGCGAAGGCCGGGATCTCGGTATCGGGTGCGGTTTGCTTGTTTGTGAGATCCCGGGTCAAGCCCGGGATGACGATCCTCCGTGTTGTCATCCGTGGTCGAGCCCGGGATGACGATCCTGCGTGTTGTCATCCGGGGGGTGGAGCGCGGGATGACGGTCCGTCGTCTTGTCATCCCGGCGAAGGCCGGGATCTCGGCTTCCGGTGCCGCCGGCGTGTGACGGGGCGTGGCGTCCGAAAGACTGCGTAGTCCGTGGGGGCGGGATCGGTGCTCCCATGGAGGCACGGGACGAACGGACGTCCCTTCCCACAGGCACCGGGGGGAACACGCCATGGACGATCCGGCAGCACTGGACACCTATCGGACGCTGCGCGCGGGCATGGTCGCGGCGGGCATCCTGCTCGGGTTGGGTCTGATCGGCTACATCGTCGGGTCGGGGTGGCGCGTGCCGGGGTCGATCAGCGCAACCTTCTACACCGACGTGCGCAGCATCTTCGTCTCGACCCTGCTGGCCGTCGGGCTGGCGCTCGTGGCCGTCAAGGGGCGCCAGGGCCTGGAGAACACCCTGCTCGACGTTGCCGGGGTCCTGATCCCGGTCGTCGCCTTCGTGCCCACGCCGATCGCCGACCCGACCTGTGCGAGCGCCCGCGACTGCGTCCCGCCCGACCTGCACCCTGCGATCGCGCTCGCCATGGGCGCCTACCTCGGCATGGGGCTGGTCGGTCTCGTCGTCGCCTGGGGGCGCCTGGCCTGGGCGGCCCGGACGCACACGCCGTGGACGGTCTCCAGCGTGCGCGGCATGGTGGCGCTGACCGCGCTGCTCGCCGTCTACACCGGCGCGTTCCTGTTCGCGCGTCCGTTCTTCATCCAGTACGCGCACTACACGTCGGCGATCACGTTCTTCCTGCTGCTGGTGATCGCCGTGTGGATCAACAGCCGCAATCCCCCCGGCGCCACGGCGCTGGGCAGCATGTCGGCGCTCGCCTACCGCAGGGTCTACCGGATCATCGCGATCGCGATGGTGGCGGCGGTCGGCATCGGCGTCGTCGTGTTCGCCGCCACGGGCAGCCAGAACGCGGTCGTGGGTGACCGGTTCCCTGCGGTGTTCTGGATCGAGGTCGTGCTGCTCGCCCTGTTCGTGACCTACTGGGTGTTCCAGACGATCGAGCTCTGGTACGTCACCCAGCCGCCGACGCCGTGATCCTCAGCGCTCCGGCGGTGGGGGCGGGATGGACGCCAGCCCGGGCGCCCGGCCCGGCCACACCAGCAGGACGCGGCACGGCGCGTGGTCGACCACGAAGCGGGTGTGCCGATCGAGGCTGTGCGGGCCGAGCCGGGACAGGTCGCCGTCCCTGGCCAGCACCAGGACGTCGGCCTCCGTGGCAGCGGCCGTGACCTCACGTTCGACCCGTCCCTCGCGCAGGACCGTCGCCGCCTCGCGGCCGAGCCGCGCCACTGCCGCGTCCAGCATGGCCCGGGTCGACTCCCGGGCGAGTTCGGTGACGCGCGCGCCCGGATCGCGTCCGCTCCCCCGCCCCCACAGCCCGGTCCGTGCCCCTGCTGCCTGCGCGGCCAGGTCTCCCGGCAGCGCGGCGAGCAGGGTCACCCCTGCGGCGGGGAAGAGGTCTAGGACCGCGTCCACGCAGGCCGGCCAGGTCGCCTCCGCGACCCACACGAGCACCTTCATGCTGCACCTCCGAACAGTTGGACCGAGCCCCACAGGGCGAGGACGGCGGCGACGATCGCCACCGGTGTGGCCAGCAGCCCCAGCCAGGTGAACTCCGCCAGCGGCGCCTCGTGGTCGTGGGCGTGCACGATCCGTCTCCACAGCAGGGTGGCCAGCGACCCGACGTAGGTGAGGTTGGGACCGACGTTCACGCCGATCAGGACGGCCAGCGCCGGCCCCACTCCCCCGCCGACGGCCAGCGGCAGCAGGATCAGGACGGCGGGAAGGTTGTTCACGACGTTGGCGAGCACGGCGGCCAGTCCTGCCCAGGCGAGCAGGGCGAGCAGGGACGTGCCGGAGGGCACGATCCTGCCCATCAGGTCGGCCAGGCCGTTGTCCACGACGGCCTTCACGACGATGCCCAGTGCGAGCACGAAGGCGAGGAACGGGAGGTTCAGCGCCATCGCCACCTCCCCGACCCGGGCCTGCCCGCGGAGCAGCGCCCGCACGGCGAGGACGAGGGCCCCGGCCGCCGCCACCCACGCCACCTCGACCCCGACGAAGGAGGCCGCGACGAAGCCGGCCAGGGTGAGCGCGACGACGGTCGCGCTGAACCGCGGGAGCGGGACGTCGTCGCCGTCGTCGGCCGTCGACCGGCCGGCACCGACACTGAGGTCGCCGGCGAAGTACCAGCGGAACGCGAGGTACTCCACGCCGATCACCACCAGCCACGGCAGCAGCATCAGCGCGCCGAACTGGACGAAGCTGATTCCCAGCGCCGTCATGGCCAGCAGGTTGGTGAGGTTGGAGACCGGCAGCAGGAGCGAGCCGCCGTTGGCCAGGTGCGTGCAGGCGTACACGTGCGGACGCGGCCGCACCCCCACCCGTGCGGCCGTCGCGAACACCACGGGGGTGAGCAGGACGACGGTGGCGTCGAGGCTGAGGACGGCCGTGGTGACGGCGGCCACCCCGAAGACCAGCACCAGCAGGCGCTGCGGCTCGCCGCGACTGCGCCGGGCCATGAACTGGCCGGCCCAGTCGAACAAGCCATCCCTCGCACACAGCTCGCTGAGGACGAGCACCGCGGCGAGGAAGCCCACGACCGGCAGCAACTGGCGACTCTCGTCCCACGCCGTCGCGAGGTCGATGCCCCCGGTGAGCAGGACGACCAACGCCGCCGGCACGGCCGCGACGGCCTCGGGCAGCCCGCGCGGGCGGACCACGGCGAAGGCCAGCACCGCCACCAGCAGCACTGCCGACAGGACCTCCGCTCCGGCCATCGCCCTACCGCAGCCGGGTCACCGCGAAGTGGTACGCGGGCTCGACCAGCTGGTCCTGGGCGCCGACGAGCAGCAGCTCGTTCGAGCCCGCCTCGGTGGTGGCCGTGAGGAGGGAGTACACGGCGTCGGCCGTCCGTCCCATCGCCGACCCGGCGTCCCCGTCCTCCAGGTAGTGGGCGAGGAACAGTGCGGCGGTGAGGTCGCCGGAGCCGGTGAAGTTCCGTTCCAGCCGCGGCGTGGCGACCTGCCAGGCACCGTCGGCGGTGTCGACGAGCATCAGGATCTCGTCGGGGTTGGTGCCCTCCAGAACGGTGGAGGTGACCAGCACGACGTCCGGCCCCGCCGCCCGCAGCGCGTCCGCGGCTGCCAGCACCTCCTCGACCGTGGTCGTGGTGCGTCCGGTGAGGAAGTCCAGCTCGAAGTGGTTGGGCGTCACGATCTGCGCGGCGGGCACGACCTTGTCGCGCATGAACTCGGGAATCCCCGGGCGGACGTAGACGCCGCGGCCGACGTCGCCGATCACGGGGTCGCAGCAGTAGATCGCCCGAGGGTTGCGCTGCTTCACCTTCTCGACGGCGCGCAGGACCTCCGCCCCCACCGCCTCCGCGCCCTGGTAGCCCGACAGGACCGCGTCCACCCTGCCGAGCACGCCGCGCTCGTCAATGCCCTGCACCACGTCGGCGATGTCGGACGCGGCCAGCAGCGGCCCGCGCCACGCGCCGTAACCGGTGTGGTTGGAGAAGTGGACGGTGATCACCGGCCACACCTCGACCCCGATGCGCATCAGCGGGAACGTCGCGGCGCTGTTCCCGACGTGGCCGTAGGCGACAGAGGACTGGATGGACAGGATCGTCGTCACCGGGACATTACACACCACGCCCGGCGGCGTGCCGGACACGCGGAACCCCTAGAGTGCAGGCGTGCAGCGAGCCCTCCCCCCGTACCTGGACACGAGGTTCGCTGCGATGGCCCACCGCGGCGGCTGGGTCACGCCGGCCGACCAGCCGCGCGAGAACACGACCTACGCGTTCCGCCGCGCCGTCGAGCTCGGCTACCGCTATCTCGAGCTGGACGTCCACACCACCTCCGACGGCGTACTGGTCGCCTTCCACGACGACGTGCTCGACCGGGTCACCGATGCCACCGGACGCCTCGCCGACCACACGTGGGCCGAGCTCTCCGGCGTCCGGATCGGCGGCACGGACCCAATCCCCCGGTTCGCCGACCTCCTCGACGAGTTGGGCGACAGCAGGTTCAACATCGACATCAAGGAGCCGGGTGCGATCGAGCCGCTGGCGGCCACCATCCGCGCCCACGGCGCGAAGGACCGGGTCTGCGTCGGCTCGTTCTCCGGGGCTCGCCTGAAGGCGTTCCGAACGCTGGCACCGGAGGTCCTCACCTCGATGCCGCCCTCGGGTGTCGCGTGCGCCACCCACGCCTTCGGGCTGCGTCGCGTCCTGGCCGACCCGGGCCTGGCGCTGCAGATCCCCGTCCGCGACGACGGCGCGCCGCTGACGCTGGTCCGCCCGGACGTGATCCGCTGGGCGCACGCGCACGGGCGGGTCGTGCACGTCTGGACGGTGAACGACGCGGACGAGATGCGCCGGCTCATCGACCTCGGCGTCGACGGGCTGGTCAGTGACGACATCAGCACGCTGAAGGAGGTGCTCGTGGAGCGCGGACTGTGGGAGGGACGATGAGGAGCACGCGGGCACAACGGTCCTGGTACTGGTACGACTGGGCCAACTCGGCCTTCTACACCACCACGGCGACCGTCCTGATCAGCCCCTACCTGGTCAGCCTGGCCACGAGCGCCGCCTGCCCGGACCTCACCGAGGGCACCTGCACGCGCACCGTCCCGTTGCTGGGGCTGTTCCCCGTCCTGCCCGGCGCGCTGCCCTCGCTGCTGGCGACGATCAGCACGCTCGCGTCCGCGGTGATCCTGCTCTTCGTGGGCGCGGCGGCCGACCGGTCCGCCCACCCGCACCGCTGGCTGGGTGCCACGGCGTGGATCGGCGCGGCGGCGGGGTCGCTGATGTTCCTTCTGATGGGCTCCAACTGGCAACTCGGGGCGTGGCTGATGGTGATCAGCCTGATCGCCTTCGGGGCTTCCGTCGTGGTCTACGACTCCATGCTGGTCCGGATCGCGGGCCCGGACGAGCGCGACCGGGTGTCCAGCCGCGGCTGGGCGTGGGGCTACGTCGGCGGCGGCGTCCTGCTGGCGCTGAACTTCCTGGTGCTGTCGGTGTACCCGTCGCTCGGCATCGACAAGGCGATGGCGGTGCGGCTGTGCCTGCTGTCGGCGGGGTTGTGGTGGGCCGGGTTCACGATCATCCCCGTCCGGGGGCTGCGCGGGCTGCCCAGGGACGTCCCGGCGGAGGTCGCAGCCAGGAACCCGCTCCGGCAGCTCGCGTCCACGTTCGCCGGGATGCGGCGCTACCCGCAGACGCTGGCCTTCCTGCTGGCGTTCCTGTTCTACAACGACGGCATCCAGACGGTGATCGTCTCCTCCAGCGTGTACGCGATCCGCGAGCTGGGGATCGAGGAGAACCTCGTCCTGGCCACGTTCCTGCTCACCCAATTCGTCGCGATCGCCGGGGCGCTGGGCTTCGGCAGGATCGCCGCCCGGATCGGCGCCAAGCGGACGGTGCTGATCGGCATCGCGATCTGGCTGGTCGTGGTGCTGGTCGCCTTCTCGATCCCGGCGGGGGTGGTCGGGGCGCTGTTCGGGCTCGGTGCGGCGATCGGTGTCGTGATGGGCGGGACGCAGGCGCTGTCGCGGTCGATGTACAGCCAGCTGATCCCGCTCGGGCGGGAGTCGGAGTACTTCAGCTTCTACCAGGCGATGGAGCGGGGCACGAGCTGGCTCGGCACCCTCACCTTCGGGCTCGTGTTCCAGTTCACCCAGTCCTACCGCCTCGCGCTGGTGGCGCTGATGGCGTTCTTCGTGGTCGGCGGCGTCCTGCTGGCCCGGGTGGACATGCGGAAGGGAATCATGGACGCAGGGAACGCGTTACCGAAAGTGTTGTGACCTCCGCCCGTTGAGCGGGTATGTGGGGGTCGGGCCGCTGCTTGGTGCGGCTGGCTAGCGTTGGCGACGGAGGTAGGTGCGATGGCTGAACGAGCGTTGAGGGGTGCAGGTCTCGGGGCGAAGAGTCATGCGGACCCGTCCGGAGTCGAGCTGGCACCGCGACAGGAGATCGGGTTCGACTGCCCCAAGGGCCACCACTTCGAGGTGACGTTCGCCGAGGAGGCGGACCTTCCCACCGAGTGGGAGTGCCCGCGCTGTGGCGAGACCGCCCGCCGTTCCGACGGCGTCGAACCCGAGGTCAAGGAGACCAAGGCGCCCCGCACCCACTGGGACATGCTCCGCGAGCGCCGCTCCATCGAGGAGCTCGAGGACCTCCTCGCCGAGCGCCTCGACGAGATCCGCGGCGAGAACCACTGACGCAACGCCAGACTCCGTCACCCCGGGCTTGACCCGGGGTCCCGGGACGCCCCCTTCTGTCACCCCGGGCCTGACCCGGGGTCTCGGGACGCAGCCGGACGCGACGTGACGTCGAGATCCCGGCTTTCGCCGGGATGACAGGTGGTGGTGGAGTTGTCACCCCGGGCCTGACCCGGGGTCTCGGGACGCAGCCGGACGCGACGTGACGTCGAGATCCCGGCTTTCGCCGGGATGACAAACCCCTGTTGTGTCACTCCGGGCTTGACCCGGGGTCTCCGGAAGAGGGCTAGTCCTCGATCTCTCCGCGGATCACCTGCGGGGCGTCGGACGCGGACGCCGGCGGCGTCGAACCGTCCACGGTCTCCCCCGGGACGACCGTGCCCGTGTTGAAGGGGCTTCGGGTACCGCTCAGGTCGAGGCCGAGCGTGGCCGAGTGGCGCGCGATCACCATGCCGACGGCCCTGCGGGCGAGCGGACGCGTCCACGGCAGCAGGAACACCAGGCCGATGATGTCGGTGAAGAAGCCGGGCAGGATCAGCATGATCCCGCCGACCAGGATGAGCGCGGCGTCCGCCAGCTGGCCGGACGGCAGGCGTCCCGTGCTGTAGGCGTCGACGAGCGCCTGCCACGCCTTGCGTCCCTCACGACGCATAAGCCAGGCGCCGAGCACGGCCTCCGCGACGAGGATCAGGAGTGTCGGCAGGACGCCGATCCGCACTCCCACGAAGGTGAGCAGCCACACCTCGGCGACCGCGACGAGGATGAACACCCCCACGAGGGCGGGCAGCAGCCAGGGCCGGCGGGTCTGCACGGGCATGGTCATGACGGCCCGCCCGCCGGCTTCCGACCGACGAGCGCCTTCAGCTGTCCGAGCCGGTACTGCGCGCCCCAGCGGGTGGTCAGCAGCATCGCCTCCGCGACGATCTTGCCGCTCATCTTGGAGTTGCCGAGCTCCCGCTCGACGAACTCGATCGGCACCTCCGCCACGGTGAAGCCGGACCGGATCGCCCGGCGGACCATCTCGACCTGGAAGCCGTAGCCGGCCGCCTCGACACCGTCCAGACCCATGCCCTCCAGCGTGGTGGCGCGCCACGCCACCAGGCCGCCGGTGGCGTCCTTGACGGGCAGGCCGAGCATCAGCTGCGTCCACAGGTTGCCGCCGCGCGAGAGCAGTTCGCGGTGCAGCGGCCAGCCCTTGGTGGACCCGCCCTTCACGTAGCGCGAGCCCTTCACGGCGTCAGCGGTCCGCAGCCGGTCGAGGATCGCCGGCAGGTACTCGGGCTGGTGGGACCCGTCCGCGTCGTGCTCGACCATCACCTGGTAGCCCTCGGCAAGCCCCCAGCGGAAGCCCGCGATGTAGGCGGCGCCGAGCCCCTCCTTGCCCTTGCGGTGCAGGACGTGCAGGTGGTCGTCCGCGGCGGCGAGGTCGTCGGCGATCGCGCCCGTCCCGTCCGGGGAGTTGTCGTCGGCCACGAGGATGTGCGCGGTCGGCACCGCCGCGCGGATCCGGGCCGTGATCGGGCGCAGGTTCTCCGCCTCGTTGTAGGTGGGGATGATGACGAGCACCCGCTCCAGCGGCGCTGCGGAGTCGGTCATTCTGCTGTTCTTCCGGTCGGGGTTCGGACGGCGCCCATTCTGCCCCATCGCAGGGACGCCAGGAGGCCGAGGGCGGTGAGGACGACGATCGCCAGCTCCAGCGGCGAGGCGAGCCAGGTGGCCGGCGTGGTGCCCATCCGCTCGGCCATGGTGACGACACCGGAGGCGCCGTCGTGCTCGGGCGCGGTGAACGCCACCGAGCCGTCGGCGTTGATCAGGCCGCTCACGCCGCTGGTCGTGACGACCAGGACCTCCCTGCGCAGCTCCATCGCCCGGGCCCGGGTGATCGCGAACTGCTGCCGGATCTGTCCGGTGCCCTGGTACATCGCGTTGCTGGACTGGACGACGATGACCTGGCCGCCGGCGCGGACGGTGTCGTAGGCGAAGTCGTCGTAGACCAGGTCGTAGCAGACCATCACGCCGACGGTGAGCGGGCGTCCGTCTGCGAGGGTCACCGGGAGCGCACCCGGCGCGTCGCCGGGCACGGACTGGGCGCCGACGAAGGCGAGTTCGGGGATCAGCGGCAGCAGCAGCGAGCGCAGCGGCACGAACTCACCGAACGGGACGATGCCGCGTTTGACGTAGCGGGCGACCTCTCCCTTGATGTCGTCCCACCACAGGGAGGCGGTCTGGCGCTCGTCCGCGCCTGGCCCGTCCAGGATGACGCCGAGGAACATCGGCACGCCGAGCCGCGCCGACATCTGCGCGACCAGGCGCCCGGTCTCCGCGTCGGTGCCGGGGTCCATGTCGGTGGCGTTCTCCGGAAGGACGACGAAATCGGGTTTCGGCAGTTCGCCGGCGTCGATGCGGTCCTGCAGCCGGTTGACCTCCGCGAGGTGGTTGCGGGTGGTCGTCCGGGCCTCGCCGATGCCGTACACCCCGCCTCCGGGTGCGCCGCCCTGCACCCAGCCGACGGTCACGGAGCCGGTCTGCGTCCCCACGGGGACGAGCGTGCCGCCGGCAGCGAGGACGCCGATCACAGCCAGCACGGAGGCCGAGACGACAAGGTGGCGCCGGGACGGAAGGGACGCGAGCCAGGCGATCCCCTGCCCGATGAGGGCGGTGAGGAAGCTCAGCCCGGCCACGCCGACCAGCGGCAGCACGGTGGCCAGCGGCGAGTCGACCATCGCGTAGCCCAGGCGCATCCAGCCGAAGCCGTTGAAGGGGAACCGCGCGTAGGTGAACTCGATCCCGGTCCAGCAGCCGGCGGCGAGAATCGGCCACCACCTGGTCCGGGCCGCCACCTTGATGACGGCGCCGAGGAGTGCGTAGAAGAGGGCCTCGAGACCGACCAGGCCGAGGAGCGCCTCGACGAAGATCGCCTGCATCCAGTTGATGCCGAGCAGCAGGAACGCGATCCCCCAGACCAGGCCCAGTCCGGTCGCACCGCGGACCCGGCGGGCCGCGAGGACGAGGAGGGTGAGTGCCGCGACGCCGAACGGGACCAGCGGCCACCACCCGTAGGGCTGGAACCCGAGGGCGGTCGCGATGCCGGCGAGGGCCGCGACGCCGGCGCGCACGCCCCAGTGTCGTGCGGCGAGCCACTCGACCACGGGCCTCCCTTCGACAGCCGGGCCAGCCTACCCACCCCCGGATGCCGCCCGACGCCAGGCCGCGTCCGCCCGAACTCCGGCCGGCCCCTCCCAAACGCTCCCGAAACTCGCAGAAGCTCCCGAGATTTCGGGAGCGCGGACGAGTTTCGGGAGCGTTTGGGGGAAGGGCTGGCAGCATGGGGCGATGACCGAACCGGGGCTGATGCTGTTCGACACCGCGTCGCTGTACTTCCGCGCGTTCCACGGGATCCCGTCGTCGCTGCGGGCGCCGGACGGGCGCCCGGTGAACGCGGTCCGCGGGCTGCTGGACTTCCTGGCCCGCTTCGTAACGGACTACTGCCCCACACAGGTCGCCTGCTGCTGGGACGAGGCGTGGCGTCCAGCCTGGCGCGTGGCGCTGGTGCCCTCGTACAAGGCGCACCGGGTCGACCACGACGATGTCGAGCAGGTGCCGGAGGAACTGGTGGTGCAGGTGCCGCTGATCCGGCAGGTGCTGGGTGCCCTCGGCCTGCCCGTGGTGGGGGCGGCGGACTGCGAGGCGGACGACGTGATCGGGACGTTGGCGACCCGCTCGGCGATCCCGGTCGACGTCGTCACCGGCGACCGGGACCTGTTCCAGCTGGTCGACGACGAGCGCGGGGTGCGCGTCCTGTACTGCGGGCGGGGCGTTGCCAACCACGACCGGGTGGACGCGGCGTGGCTGCAGACGAAGTACGGGATCGACGGCCGCGGGTACGTGGACTACGCCGTACTACGCGGTGACCCGTCGGACGGGTTGCCGGGCGTCGCCGGGATTGGCGAGAAGACGGCGTCGAAGCTGGTCACCGAGTTCGGCGGTCTGGACGGGATCGTGGTCGCCGCGGACGCGGGCGAGCTCCCGTCCACGCTCACAGCGCGACTGCGTGCGGCGATGGACTACCTCGGCCCGGCACGGGAGGTGGTGGCGGTCGACCGCGACGCCGCCGTTCCGGATGTCGACCTCACCCTCCCGTCCGCGCCGAGGGACCCCGACCGCTTCGCCGCGCTCACTGAGGAGCTCAACCTCGGCAGCTCCGCCGACCGCATCCTGAAGGCCCTCGCCGCTTCGTCCTGATCGTCCACCACCAAGTGGACGGGATCGTGGCGACTACGCCGCAGAAGCGTCCACGACAAAGTGGACGGATCGTCGCGAGTTCGCCGCGGAAGCGTCCACTTCACGGTGGACGGTTTGTCGTGACTGCGCGGCAGAAGCGTCCACGACAAGGTGGACGGATCGTCGCGACTACGCCGCAGATGCGTCCACTTCAAGGTGGGCCCCGCGCGGTCCACTTCAAGGTGGACGGAATGTCGCGAGTTCGCCGCAGATGCGTCCACTTCAAGGTCGGCCCGGCGCGGTCCACTTCACGGTGGACGGATCGTCGCGACTACGCCGCACCAGCGTCCACTTCAGGGTGGACGCCGGCGGCTCAGGCGGCGCGGAGGGCGTAGACGGCAGAGCCCGCGACCACGTTGTAGAGGCGGTCGCCGGAGCGCAGGGGGCGTCCGCTCGGGCTGAGCACGATCCGCTTCTCGATCACGAGGCCGAGCCGTTCGAAGAGCTGCTCGAGTTCCACCAAGGTGGTGTGGCGCAGGTTCGGCGTGTCGTACCAGGCGTGCGGGATCTCCCGCGACATCGGCATCCGGCCGCGGAGCAGGCGAAGGCGGTGCCGCCAGTAGCCGAAGTTCGGCACCGAAACGATCAGGTGCTCGCCGATCCGTCCCATCTGCTGCAGCACGTCCGCGGGCCGGTGCAGCGTCTGGACGGTGCGCGACAGCACGACCACGTCGTAGGAATGGTCGGCGAAGTCGTCCAGCTCGGTGTCGAGGTCGAGCTCGATCACAGGGACGCCGGCGGCGATCGCCGCCAGCACCGAGTCCGGGTCGATCTCCACCCCGGTCCCCCGGCAGCCGTCGTCCGCGATCAGGTGCGCGAGCAGCTCACCGGAACTGCAACCCAGGTCGAGGACCCGGCTGCCCGGCAGGATCAGCCCCGCCACCAGGGCGAGGTCGGGACGCAACGTCATCGCTCCACCTCCGCCAGGGCCCGGCCGAGGAACGCCCGCAGCGTGGCGTGGTACGGCTCCACTTCCAGCAGGAACGAGTCGTGCCCCCACGCGGACGGGACTTCCCGGAACGTGACCGGCTGGCCGGCGTGCTCCAGGGTCCGCACGATCCGCCGCGAGTGGTCGGTGCCGAAGCGCCAGTCGGACGCGAAGGACATCACCAGCCAGTTCACGGGGCTGGTCCTGACCGCATCGAGCGCGTCGGCGCCGGTGAAGGGGTCGAAGTAGTCCATCACCCGGGTCAGGTAGAGGTAGCTGAGCGCGTCGAAGCGTTCGAGGAACGCCTGTCCCTGGTGGTCGAGGTAGCTCTCCACGGCGAAGTCGATCCCGAAGCCCGGCTCATGCGCGTCCGGGTGCGGCTGGCGGCCGAACTTCTCGGTGAGCGCGTCTTCGCTGAGATAGGTGATGTGCGCCATCATCCGGGCGATCGACAGCCCCGTGTCGGGGTTCACCCCGGCCGCGGCGTACGCGCCTTCTTCGAAGTGCGGGTCGGTCATGATCGCGCGCCGGGCCACGGCGGAGAAGGCGATGTTCTGCGCGGTGAGCCGGCTGGACGCCGCGATCACCAGCGAGTTCGCCACCTCCTCGGGGTAGTCGAGCGCCCACTGCAACGCCTGCATCCCGCCGAGCGAGCCGCCGAGGACGGCCAGCAACCGCGTGATGCCGAGGTGCTTCACCAGCGCCCGGTGCGCGGCGACGAGGTCGCGCATCATCAGGACGGGGAAGTCGAGCCCGTACGCCTGGCCGGTCTCCGGGTTGGTCGAGGACGGGCCGGTGCTGCCCTGGCAGCCGCCGATCAGGTTGGCCGAGATGACGAAGAAGCGGTCGGTGTCGAGCGGCTTGCCCGGACCGATCAGGTTGTCCCACCAGCCGGGACGCCGCGCGCCCTCGTGCCAGCCGGCCGCGTGCGCGTCCCCGGTCAGCGCGTGGCAGACGAACACGGCGTTGTCCGCGTCCGGCGACAGCGTCCCGTAGGTCTCGTAGGCGACGTCGACGGGCCCGAGCGTGCCGCCCCGCTCCAGGACGAGCGGTTCCTCCGCGGTGAACAGCCGGACGTTCCGGGTGCGGACGAGGCCGACCGAGCCGGCGTCCGGCGTCCCAGCCATCGACAAGACCCTCCCAAGCGTGCGCGGGTGATCACTATAGCCGCGCGACTACGGGCGTCCCGGACGTGGGAGAATGGCCGGGTTTGGGACGAAAGGGCACGTGATGGCTGAACTGAAGGACCGGCTCCAGGCCGACATGGTGGCCGCCATGAAGGCGCACGACGAGATCACCAAGTCGACGCTGCGGATGGCGGTGGCGGCGATCAAGACCGAGCAGGTGGCCGGCACCGAGGCCCGCGAGCTGTCCGACGACGAGGTCGTCGGCGTCCTGAACCGCGAGGTCGCCAAGCGCCGTGACTCCGCGGAGGCCTACACCGCGGGCCACCGCCCCGAGCTCGCCGCGAAGGAGCTGGCCGAGGTCGAGGTGCTCCAGCGGTACCTCCCGGCCGCCCTGACCGACGTCGAACTGGACGCGATCGTCGCCGAGGAGGTCGCTGCGGCGGCCGCGCAGCTCGGCTCGGCGCCGACCATGAGGCAGATGGGGCTGGTGATCAAGGCCGTCAACGCCCGCGCCGCCGGCCGCGCCGAGGGCGCGAAGGTCGCAGCCAAGGTGAAGGCCGCGCTGTCCTGACGCCGGTCCCCCGGCTCACCACCAGCCCTGGCGCTTGGCCCAGCGCAGCAGGACCAGCGACAGCGCGATCATGACCGCGAGCAGGATCCCCAGCCACAGCCAGTCGGTGGACTGGTTGACGATCACGTTCATGCCGAGCACGGAGCTGATGGCCGTCACCGGCAGGGTGATCGCGGCGATCACGGCCAGCCTCTCGGCGGCGATCGTCATCTTGGTGTCGGTGCGGGCCCGGTAGTACTCGGTGACGCCGGACAGGTAGTCCAGCTGGCTGGACGTGATCCTGCTCAGCCGGTCGTAGGCGTCCTTGTTGTCGCGCAGCACCTTGCGGACGCCCGGGTCCGTGTCGCCCATCAGGCCGATCGCCCTGCCGTAGATCTCGGCGGTCTGCATGGTCATCGTGCGGACGGTGAGCAGCGCGTGCCGGGTGTGGAACAGCTCCTCGAGGAAGGCCTGCGGGTTGTTGTCGCCCGCGTGGCCGAGCACCTGCTGCTCGAGGCCGCCGACCTCACGCGCGAGCCGGTTCACCGAGCGCTCCTCCGTGATCGCCAGCGCACTCGCGATCCGGTGGGAGGCGGCCCACGGGCCCGAGGGGACGTAACGTCCCGACAGCATCCGGTCGGCGAGCTCGTCGGTCTCCTCCAGCAGGCGCTCCAGCGGCACCTCGAGGTTGCGCGGCCCATGGGTGGTGACCAGGTAGTTCGCGGCGATGAACTGGTCGAGTTCGAGGTAGTGCATGTGCCCGCCCAGACCGGCCTCGGGGCGCAGCAGCACCAGGAAGAGGGTGTCGCCATAGGCGTGGAGCCGGGGCACGTGGTTGCGCTCGACGACATCCGCGACCGCCGCCGGATGGGCCTTGAACACCTCGGCCAGCAGGGCGGCCGTCTGCTCGTCGGGCTCGGGCACGTCCAGCCACAGCCAGCCGGACGGGTCCGCCAGCAGCGCGGGCAGCTCCGCCTCCGTCCGCTTCGTCACCGCTCCGGACGCACGATCGACCCACAGCACCCGTTGGACCGCCATGCCCACACCTTAGGCGGGCCGGTACCGCCAGAAAGCGGGCACCATTACCGCCACGAGCAGCGTGAACACGATCACGAGCAGGCCGCCTCCGCCGCTGGCCCACGCCGTCCCCACCGCGCCCGCCGCGTAGCCGTGGAGCGTGTCGGCGATCCGCGGGCCGCCCGCGACCACGACGATGAACACGCCCTGCAGGCGCCCGCGAACCGCGTCGTCGGCCGCGCTGAGCAGCATCGCGTTCCGGAACGACGAGGACGCCATGTCGGCCGCCCCGCCGACGACCAGCATCGTGATCGCGACCACGAGCATCGGCACCCGCCAGGCCGGGGCGAACGCGACCGCGAGGCCGAACCCGGCGATCGCCGCGCCCCACGCGAGGACGCAGTAGATGACGGCGCGGCCCTGCCGCTCGACCAGCGACACCCAACCGGAGAACACGCCGCCCAGCACGGCGCCGATCGGGATCGCGGCGTACAGGAGCGCGAACTCCGTCCCGCCCTCCACCGGACCGCCGAACGACAGGTGCGCGATCTCGGGGAACAGTGCGCGCGGCATGCCGAACACCATCGCGATCAGGTCGACGAGGAACGACACCAGCAGAACGGGCTGCCAGCGCAGGTAGGCGAAGCCGTCGATGACCGAGCGCAGGCCGGGCGTTCCCTGTCGGTTCTCCACCGGAAGGGACGGCAGCAGCCAGACGGCGAAGAGTGTGGCCAGGAGGGTGAGGGTGTCGATCAGGTAGAGCCAGGAGTAGCCCAGGATCGGGATCAGGATGCCGCCGACCATCGGGCCGGCGATGGCTCCGGCCTGGGACACGGTCATGTTCAGCGCGCTCGCCGCCGGCAGTTGCGCGGCGGGCAGGATCTTGGGCAGCACCGCGCTGCGGGTCGGCTGGTTCACCCCGAAGCAGGCCTGCTGGAACGCGAACAGCCCGAGCAGGACCCACACGTTGTTGAGGTGGAGCGCCGCCTGCAGCCAGAACAACGCGCTCGTGGCGATCAGTCCGAAGGTCGTGATCTGCAGCAGGAGGCGACGGTCGAAGTGGTCGGCGAGCGCACCGCCCCACAGGCCGAACACAATCAGCGGCACGAGGCCGAAGATGCCGGTCAGGCCGACGTAGGCCGAGTCGTTGGTGATGGCGTAGATCTGCGCGGGGACGGCCACCACCGTGAGCTGCGCACCGATCACCGTGATGATGTTCGCCTGCCACAGGCGCCGGAAGTGGGGGCTGGCCAGGGGTGCGGTGTCTGCGAAGAGTCCTCGGATGCCGGCCACGAGCGGGCACTCTACGGTGGCCGCCCCACAGCGGCCAACAGGTGGGACGGGTGCTCAGCCCGCGGTCAGCGGGTAGCGGCCGAGGTTCTCGTAGCCGGCCCCGCCGGGGAGCAGGCGGGAGCGCAGCAGGACGAGGTCCTCGACCGTCCACGTGGCGGCGGGCACCGCGTCCAGGATCGTCAGCCACCGCCTCGCCCTGGTCGGACGCGAGCGGGCGATCGTCAGGTGGGGACGGAACCGGGCGCCGTCCACGGCGATCCCGCAGCCGGTCGCGGCGTTGCGGCAGCGGGTGGCCAGCCGGGCGAGCGGCTCCGCGCCGTCCGTCACGCCCAGCCAGAGCGCCTTGGCGTGGTCGGGGTCGGGGAAGGCTCCCCCACCGGACACCGTCACCCCGAACGGCCGGGTCCGCCCTGCGACCTCCCCAAGGGCGTCCTCCAGGGGCTCGACGAGCAACGGCGGGACGGCGGCCATGAAGGCGCACGTGACGTGCCAGCCCTCCGCCACGGTCCACCGGAACCCGGGTTCGGCGTCGCGGCGGGGCTCCAGGAAGTCCTCCCAGCCCTCCACGACGGCCGGCGGGGGCAGGACGGCGACGAAGAGGCGGTCCCCCGTCGCTGTCATCGCCGTCCTTTCCTCGCCCTGCGTCGGAAGTCTACGGACGCCGGCTGCAAACGCTCGCACAAATGCGTGCGGGCGGTGCACGGATGTGCACACCTGTGCCGTGTTCCTGACCCCGGACGGCTGTATGAGAGCGTATGACAATCCGACTCGCTCCCCGAGGAAGAAGCTCATGCCCACAGCCCGCTGGCCGACGTATGTCGCCCTGACGGTGCTGTGGGGACTGTCCCTGGTGGCGGTGCGCGGGGTCGTCGGTGGCAGGGGCTGGGCCTTCGGCGCCGTCCTCTGCGCGCTGGTGATCGCTGCGGTGAAGGTCGTGGTGAGCCACCTCACCGGAGAGGCGCGGCCGCTGGCCGGCTCGCCGCGACGGCTGCTGATCCTGGGCGCCGCAGTCGTCATCCAGGACCTCGGTGTCTGCTACGCCCTCGACCGGATCGGGCTGGCCCAGACGGCGGTGGTGCTCGCGGCGGTGCCGCTGTTCGCCACCCTGACGGGGCAGATGCTCGGCGCGGACCGCATCACCGAAGCCGCGGCCACGGGGCTCGGCACCGGCTTCGTCGGCGTGTTGCTGGTCGCGATCTTCCCCGCGGACGGCGGCAGCTGGAACTTCATCGGCGGCGTCCTCGCCGGCCTCGTCGCCGCGCTGACCGGCGGGTTCAGCATCCGCTACGCCGCCCTCCGCTTCCCCGGCAGGGCCGAGCCGATGGCGGCCGCGCACGGGATGGCCGCGGTGGTGGCACTGCCGCTCGTCATCCTGTCCGGATCGTCCGGCAGCGGGTCGGCGTGGTCGTTCCTGTGGCTGGTGCTGCTCGCGGTCGCCCTCGGCGCCGCCGGCGTCCTCACCGCCCAGCACTTCCCTGTCCCCCGTCGTGCGCTGAGGATGACCAGGGTGAAGAACGGCGGGCTGGTCGTCGCGGTGCTGGTCGGCGTCTGCCTGCAGCACGAGACGCTCTCGATGGGACAGGTGCTCGGCCTGGTGCTGCTCATGATCGGCGCGACCCTCGTGCTGGAACTCGTTCCCGAGGACGCGTCCGCCCGCTGGCTGCGCTGACGACCTCGCGAGCAGCGGGAAGTTAGGCTGCTCGCATGCCTGAGACGACCCCCGAGAGCATCGAGCCGACGCCACCCGTCCCCTCGCCGCGGCTTCCCGCGTCCCCGGACGCGGCGGACACCGCCGGCGTCGCGGCGGTCACGCCGGCGTCCGCCGGCATCACCGCGCCATCGTCGGTGCGCTTCGGCAAGCTGTCGGTGGACCTCAACCACCCGTTCGGCTGGGGCTTCACCGCCACGGTCGGCGCCATCGTCGCCCTGGCCCTCGCCGGGGCGGTCAGCTCGCTGTCCACCGTGCTGGTGTCGATCGGCGTGGCCCTGTTCATCGCCCTGGCGCTCGACCCGCTCGTCCGCTGGCTCGAGCGCCACCGGATGTCCCGCGGCCTGAGCATCGTGCTGGTGTTCGTCGCCTTCGCGCTGGTGATCGCGGGGATGCTCGCGCTCGTGGCCCCGACGGCGGTCTCCCAGATCGCGCTGTTCGCCTCGGCGGTGCCGGGCTGGATCACCGACATCCAGGCCTCGGACTGGTTCAAGAACCTCGTCGCCGCGACCGGCCAGAGCGACCTGTACGCCACCGTGCTCAACCAGGCCCGCAACTGGCTGTCCGACCCGGCCAACCTGCTGGCGATCGGCGGCGGGGCGCTGGCGGTCGGCACCGGGGTGGTGAACGCGGTGTCCGGCACCGTGATCGTGCTGGCGCTGACGCTGTACTTCCTGGCGTCCCTGCGGACGATGCGGGACGCCGTCGTCCGGCTGGCCGCCGCGCACGCCCGTCCCCAGCTCCGGGAGATCACGAACCAGGTCGCGGAGTCGGTGGGTGGCTACGTGTCCGGCATGGCGATCCTCGCGGTCTCCAACGCGGTGTTCTCGTTCATCGTCCTGTCGATCGTGGGTGTCCCGTTCGCCGCGCTGCTCGCGGTCCTGGCGCTCCTGGTCACGATGATCCCGATGGTGGGGTCCGTGCTGTTCTGGGTGCTGGCGACCTCGGTCTCGCTGTTCACCTCCCTGTGGGCGGCGATCATCTTCACGGTGGTGTACGCCGCCTACATGCAGGTGGAGGCCTACATCATGACGCCGCGGGTGATGGGCAAGGCCGTCGACGTCCCGGGCTCGCTGGTCCTGATCGGGGCCCTGGTGGGCGCGACGCTGCTCGGCCTGCTCGGCGCCCTGATCGCCGTGCCGGTGACGGCGTCCCTGCTGATGATCGTCAAGACGGTGGTCATTCCACGGCAGGACGCGAAGATCGAACCGGAGTGAGAGGAACAGCGCTGATGCAACTCGGAATGGTCGGCCTCGGCCGGATGGGCGGCAACATGGCGGCCCGGCTTCGGGCCGCGGGGCACTCGGTCGTCGGGTACGACACGAACGCGGCCCTCTCCGACGTGCCCGACCTGCCGGGTCTGGTGGCCCGGCTGGACGGCAGCCCGCGGGTCGTGTGGGTGATGGTGCCCGTGCAGTTCCTCGACGGGGTGCTGGACGAGCTCGCCGGGCTGCTCGGCGAGGGCGACATCGTGATCGACGGCGGGAACACCAAGTGGACGGGCGACCAGGCGCGGGCGGACCGGCTCGGTGCGCGCGGTGTCCACTTCATCGACTGCGGGGTGTCCGGCGGCGTCTGGGGCAAGGAGTACGGCTACGCGCTGATGTGCGGCGGGGACGCCGCGGACGTGGCGGTCGTCCAGCCGATCTTCGACGCGCTGAAGCCCGCGGGCGAGGTCGGCTTCGTGCACGCCGGCGGCCACGGGGCGGGTCACTTCGCCAAGATGGTCCACAACGGCATCGAGTACTCGATGATGCAGGCCTACGCCGAGGGTTGGGAACTGCTGGAGAAGGCGGAGGTCGTTCACGACGTCCCGGCGATCTTCGACAGCTGGCGGGAGGGCACGGTGATCCGGTCCTGGCTGCTGGACCTGATCGCCCGGGCACTGTCGGACGATCCGCACCTGGAGAAGATCCGCGGCTACGCCGACGACTCCGGCGAGGGCCGCTGGACGGTGGACGCGGCGATCGACCTCGGCGTCCCCGTCCCCGCGCTGACCGCGGCACTGTTCGCCCGCTTCGTCTCCCGCCAGGACGAGTCGCCGGCCATGAAGCTGGTCGCGGCGATGCGCAACCAGTTCGGCGGCCACGCCGTCCAGGCCGAGTCGCCCAGCCTCGGCGAGGTGTCGCCGCCGGCGGCACGCTAGGAACCGTCCCCAGCGTGCCATGGAACGATGGGGACGGTTCCTGTCGTGCCGCTCACGCCCTCACAGGACCGCGACGACGATGCCGGCAGAGTCCGGGACGGGGTGGTCGAACGCCATCAGCTCGCGTGGTGTGTCCGCCAGCGCGACCGTGCGCCCCAGCAGGTGTCCGGGGTCCAGGACGCCGGACGCGACCAGGTCCAGCAGCGGCGGGTAGTCGGACGCGGCCATGCCGTGGCTGCCGACAACCTCGAGCTCGTGGGCGATCACCGGGCCCCACGGCAGCGGTGCGTCCGCGTGGTCGGCGAGCATCAGGCCGACCTGGACGTGGCGCCCGCGACGGCGCAGTCCCCGCACGGCGGCCGCGGCGGTCGCCGCGGTGCCGACGGCGTCCATGCTGACGTGCGCGCCGCCGCCGGTCTCACGCCGGACCGCCACGGGATCGGCGTCGGCGAGCACCGCGTCCGCGCCGAGGTCGAGCGCCCGGTCCCTGGCCGCAGGGGACGGGTCCACGGCCAGGACATGGGCGCCGAGCGCGCGGGCCACGAGCACGGCCGACAGCCCGACCCCGCCGCAGCCGACCACGAGCAGCCACTCCCCCTCGGCCAGCCGACTCTGCGCGGTGAGCGCGTGGTAGGCGGTCGCGAAGCGGCAGCCGAGCGCCGCGGCCGTGGTGAAGTCCACCGCGTCGGGGAGCCGGACCAGGTTGAAGTCGGCGGCCCTGATCACCACCTGCTCCGCGAACGAGCCGGGGTGGGTGAAGCCGGGCTGGGTCTGGTCGGGACACACCTGTGCCTGCCCGGACGCGCACCACGAGCAGTGCCCGCACCCGTTCACGAAGGGGGCCGTCACCCGGTCGCCGACGGCGAACCCGCGTACCAGCCGCCCCGCCTCCGAGACCGTCCCCGCGAACTCGTGTCCCGGCACCATGGGCAGCGGCACCGGGTCGTGCCCGCGCCACGCGTGCCAGTCCGACCGGCACACGCCGGTGGCGCGGACGTCCACCACCACCCCGTCGTCGGGGCAGTCGGGGTCGGGGACGTCGAGGAGCCGCGGCGGTTCGCCGTAGCGGGAGTAGACCACTGCGTGCACGTCCGCTGTCCTACCAGTTCGGGCCCGGACGCGACGACCGTGTCCGCGGTCGCGGCACGCCTGGCGCGTAAGGAGAACCGTCTCCGATTACGCGTCGCTCAGCTGCCGGTCGTCCCGACGATCACCTCGGACAGCCATCCGCCGAGCAGGCCGAGCGTGTCCGGCATGAAGTCGTCGGGGTCGGCGGCGATCGCCGCGGCGAGCGATTCCGGCGGGACCCACTCACCGCCCGCGACCTCCTCGGGCTGCCAGTAGATCGGGCCCGCCCAGGTAACCGTGTAGCAGAACCCGTGGTAGCTGGTGTGGTCGTCGGCGTAGGACCCGCTGGCGAGCGGGGTGAGCTCGACGCCGGTGACGCCGAGTTCCTCCGCGAGCTCTCGCAGCGCTGCCGCCCCCGGGTCCTCCCCGGCGGCGATCACCCCACCGGCGGCGAAGTCGCGGCGGCCGGGGTACACGTCCTTGGTGTTGGTGCGCCGGTGGACGTAGATCCGTCCGAGGGGATCGCGCACGACGACGGCTGTCGCGGCGTGGTGGAGGTTCTCCGCCCGCATCCGGGACCGGGGGGCGCTTCCGCACACCTTCCCGTCCTCGTCGTACAGCGCCACGAGTTCGTCCACGGCCCCAGCCTAGGACAGGAGAGGTCCTCCTACGCCGCGTCCACGCCCGCGGGTTCGGGGCGACGCCGGACCAGGACGACCGTGTCGTCGAGGGTGGCGCTCTCCCCGTCCGGGCCGGTCGCGGATCGGCCGCGGACCTCGGCGGCGACGACGTCCCACTCCCCCTCGGCCAGGTCGAGCGCCGCGAGGTCGGACGCCGGTGTCGGGAACACGTGGTGGTGGCCGTCCAGCTGCGTGGCCCACGGCGGCGGCGCCGCGTGCGAGACCACGAGCAGGTGCCCGCCCGGGGCGACGGCCGCTGCCGCCCCCCGCAGGATCTCCTCCCTCGCGAGCTCCACCGGCGACTGGAGGAACGACGCGCTGACCAGGTCGAAAGGTCCGTCCGGCACCCCCTCGGCCAGGTCGCGGGCGAGCCAGGTGATCCGGTCGGAGGGCAGTCCGGCCACCACGGCCGCGGCGCGTCCCCGCTCGACGGCAATTGTCGATATGTCCACAGCGGCGACGATCCAGCCGCGCGAAGCCAGCCAGAGGGCGTCGCCTCCCTCACCGCAGCCGAGGTCCAGCGCGCGTCCCGGCGCCAGGTCGGCGGCGACGTCGGCCAGCACCTGGTTGGCGCGCCCCGACCAGACCTGCGCACGGGACGCGTAGCGCTGGTCCCAGAACTCCGTGGCCGTCATCGCTTCCCCCTCCGCCGGTGCGTCCCGTCATGCTACGGCCGGTGCGGCCCCCGAGGTCGGCGTAGGGTGCGAAGTGAGCCCCGTGCGATGAGGCGCGGGCAGGAGGAGTCGTGATGGACCGTTCGATCGTCATCAATCGGGAGTTCGGCAGCGGCGGCCGGGAGATCGGCCGGCTGATCTGCGAGCGCACGGGGATGCAGTTCTACGACTCACGGATCCTGCAGGAGGCCGCGGAGCGGCGGGGCCTGCCCCACGACCTGCTCGAGAGTTTCGACGAACGTGTCGCCACCGGCTCCTATTTCGACCTTTCGCTCATCGCCGGCACCGACTCGGAGACCTTCTCGATCCCCTACCGCATGTACGGCGCCCTCGCCGAGGTGATCTCGGACGCGGCGCGCACCGCCCCTGCGGTCTTCATCGGCCGGTGTGCGGACAAGATCCTGCGGGACGCGAAGCTTCGCTTCCGCAGTGTGTTCATCTACAGCACCGACACCGAGCGCAAGGTCGCCCGTGCCGTCGAGGTCGACGGGGTGGCACCGAAGGACGCGGAGAAGTACATCGCGAGGATGGACCGGACCAGGGCCCGGTACCAGCAGTTCTTCACGGGCACGAAGTTCGGCGACTACCGCGACTACGACCTGTGCCTGAACAGCGGCCGACTCGGCTACGAGGGCTGCGTCGACATCGTCCTCGCGGCGACCGCCGCCGCGCCCGGCGCTGTGGCGCCGTCCTCGCCGGCCCGTCCGGACGGCATGGCGTGAGCCCCACGCGCGCCGCCTACGCCGCCGAACTGGCCGCGCTGCCCGAGGAGGGCTGGGCCGACTACCTCTCCGCCCGCAGCGGACTGCCGGGCCCGCGGGCCAACCTCACCCTGCTCGACGCCGCCGCGGACGTGATGCCGCACGACCTCGCGCTGCGCCTGGTCGACGAGGCGGACGAGTACCTCGCGTGCTGCGGTGTCGCGACGCTGGGTCGCCTGATCGTCGAGGACCCGGCGGCCTGCGGGCTGGTCGGCCTGCTGACCACGCGCTGCTCGGACGAGCGGTGGCGGGTCCGCGAGGCGTGCGCGATCGCCGCGCAGCGGATCGGGGACGCGGACGCGCCGTTGCTGCGCGGCATCGTGGAGGCGTGGACGTCCTCGTCCGACCCCCTCGTGGTGCGGGCCGGCATCGCGGCGATCTGCGAGCCGCGGCTGCTCAAGGACTCGCGCACGGCCGCCGCGGCGCTCGTCGCCTGCCGGCGGGCCACCGAGCACCTGCTCTCCGTCCCGGCGGACGGGCGGCGCGCGGCAGATATCCGGACACTGCGGCAGGCGCTGGGCTACTGCTGGTCGGTGGCGGTCGCCGCGGCCCCGGACTCCGGCCTGGCCGCCTTCGCCGAGCTACCGACCGAGGACGCTGACGTCGACTGGATCGTGCGGGAGAACCGGAAGAAGAAGCGGTTGGCCGGATTGCTCGGAGTTGCCCCTTGAGGAGCCTCACAGGACCTGCATAGGGTCGGGGTGGGACGGCACCCCCGCCGTCGGCAGACCTCGATGGAGAGGACCTTGCATGACACCCGCACTCCCCCGATCACCCCACCACCTCCGCCGTTGCACGGCCGCGCTCCTGGGCGCGGTCCTGTCGCTCGGAGCCCTCACCGGCGTCCCGGCGTCCGCGGCCCCGTCCGGACACCCTGCGCCCACACCGACCGTCCCTGACCTCGGCGCGAACGTCACGATCTTCTCCCCCACCACCCCGCTGGCGGAGATCCAGAGCACCCTCGACGCGCTCGCCGACGAGCAGCGCGACGCGGAGATGAGCTCAGCCCGGCACGCCGTCCTGTTCCTGCCGGGGACCTACGGCACGACCGAGAACCCGCTGCAGTTCGAGGTGGGCTACTACACCGAGGTGGCCGGGCTGGGCGCCAACCCCGGGGACGTGACGATCAACGGCAGCATCGAGGTCTACAACCGCTGCCTCGACGACGGCGGGACGTCCAACTGCCTCGCGCTCGTGAACTTCTGGAGGACGCTGTCCAACCTGTCGCTGAACGTGGTCAAGACCGGTCAGGACGGGTGCCGGCAGAGCGCCAACTTCTGGGCGGTCTCGCAGGCGGTGTCGCTGCGCCGGATCCAGGTCAGCGGCGGCAACCTCTCGCTGATGGACTACTGCACGGCGGGGCCGCAGTACGCGAGCGGGGGCTTCATCGCCGACTCGGTGCTCCCGACCGTGGTGAACGGCTCCCAGCAGCAGTGGCTGATCCGCAACAGCACGGTCGGCACGTGGAGCAACGCGGTGTGGAACCAGGTGTTCTCGGGCGTCACCGGCGCCCCCGACGACGCGACGTTCCCCGATCCGCCGTACACCACGGTGGCGAAGACGCCGCTGAGCAGGGAGAAGCCGTACCTGTACGTGGACGCATCCGGCCGCTGGCTGGTCCGCGTCCCGTCCGCGCAGCGGAACTCGTCCGGCGTCTCGTGGGCGAACGGGCTGACGCCGGGACGCAGCGTCCCGCTGTCGGACTTCTTCGTGGCGAAGCCGGGCACGTCGGTCGCGCGGATCAACCTGGAACTGGCCAGGGGCCGGAACCTGCTGTTCACCCCGGGCGTCTACGACATCGATCGCTCGATCAGGGTGACCCGTCCCGACACGGTCGTGCTGGGGCTGGGCCACGCGACCCTCACCGCCGTGCGGGGCTCGACCCCGCTGGTGGTGTCCGCGAAGGCGGGCATCGTGGTGGCCGGCGTCACGATCGACGCGGGGACGAAGCTCTCGCCGGTGCTGCTCCAGGTGGGTGACCGCCACGGTCGCGGAGGCTCGAACGCGCGCAACCCGATCACGCTCAGCGACGTGTACTTCCGCGTCGGCGGTCCGCACGTGGGCAAGACCGTGACGGCGCTGGAGATCAACGCCGACGACGTCCTGGTCGACCACACCTGGATCTGGCGGGCCGACCACGGCGAGGAGGGCTTCACTGCGGGCGAGAGCGGTGACACCGACCGGTGGAACACGAACACCGGCCGCTACGGCCTGGTCGTGAACGGCGACGACGTCACGATCACCGGGCTGTTCTCGGAGCACTTCCAGCGCTACAGCACGCTGTGGAACGGCGAGCGGGGACGGGTCGTCTTCTACCAGAACGAGCTGGCCTACGACCCGCCGACGCAGGCCGACTGGACGCAGCCGGACGGAACGCTGGGCTATCCCGGCTACAAGGTCTCCGACCGCGTCCGGGTGCACAGCCTGTCCGGTGGCGGCGTGTACGTCTACAACCGCAACAACCCGTCCATCATCACGACCAGCGGCTTCGAGGCGCCGGACCGTGCCTCGGTCACGCTGCACCACGTGATGACGGTCAACCTCGGCGCCGGCACGATCACCCACGTGGTGAACGACACCGGCAGCCAGGCCGACAACTCCAACACGGGCACCCCGCAGTTCGTGACCGACTACCCGACGCCCTGACCCCTCGATCCCCCTGCCGGCAGGGTCCCCGGGCGGCACGATGGGGACGGTTCCTAACGTGCCGCGTTCCCCCGGACTGCCGACGGGCGGCACGTTGGGGACGGTTCCTAACGTGCCGCATTCTCCCGGACTGCCGACGGGCGGCACGTTGGGGACGGTTCCTAACGTGCCGCTTTCCCCGGACTGCCGACGGGCGGCACGACAGGAACCGTCCCCAACGATCCCCCTGCCGGTGGCGGGGGTCAGCGGGCGGGCGCGTTGGCTGCGAGCTGGGCCAGGACCGTCCGCGCCTGCCACGGGGTGATGCCGGGGTGGGCGCCGGCGATCCTGGCGAGGTGGCCGGCCACCACGGGGGCGGCGAAGCTGTTGCCGGACGCGGTGATCGTGCCGCCCTCCTGCCACGCGACCTCGACGTCGATGCCGCACGCCCCCCATTCGGCCGGCCCGGACGGGTTGCACCACACCTGTTCGCGGTCGGTGCCCGGCCCGCAGGCGACGGAGAACACGCCGGCGAACTCGCTGGGGATCGTCCGCTTCCGCTCGTTGGCCATCGCGGACACGATCAGCATTCGCCCGTAGGACGCGCGGTCGACGAGGTCGTGAAAGACCTCGAACCACCGCTCGTTGGTGGTGGACAGGCTGAGGTTCGCGACCGTGACGCCGTGCTCGATGCACCACTCGAGGCCACGCGCGAAGCTCACCGCCGACCCGCGCAGGTTCGCACCGAGCACGCGGACGCTGACCAGTTCCACGGCAGGAGCCAGCGACCGGATCACCGCAGCACACGCGGTGCCGTGCCCGTACAGGTCGGTGTGCTCCCCCGCGTCGACCCGGACGCCGTCCGCGGCATCGGGGTCGAGCGACACCGCGACATACTCCGCCACCCCGCCGACGAGCGGGTGTGCGGCGTCCACACCCGAGTCGATCACGGCCACCCGCACGCCCCTTCCGCTGCGGTCGCCGTAGGCCCACCCCCGCGTGACCGGGCCGGTCAGCGGCAGGCCGGGCGCGGGGCCGGGTCCGGGACCGTGGAACGGCTCCGCCCAGGCGGGCAGGTCCTCGGGGGTCGTTGCGCTCATCGGGTCAGGCTGTCGAGGACGCGGCGCAGCACGTCGGCGGCCCGCTCCCGGTCCGCCGCGCTCAGCCCGGCCAGCGGGGACGCGGCCCCGTCGGTGTGGCCGCCGTCGAGCAGTGCGGCGGCGATCGTCGTGACCTGCTCCAGGGGGACGCCCGGAACCCCCGGCCCGAGGGGGGTGTCCGAGCGGTCGAGGATCGACAGCACGCCGATCACCTCGCCATCGGCGTCCTCCACGGGCACGCACTGCAGCGAGACCGGGACGTAGCCCGTGGCCTCCGCGGTGTCGCGGGCGAACCGGGGGTCCTTGCCGGGGTCGCGCACGGTGAGCGATTGCCCGGTCGCGGCAGCGAAGCCCGCGATCCCCCGCCCCGCGGGCAGCCTCGTGCCGGTGATGGCCTCGGCCCCGGCGCCGTCGGCGGCCACGTACAGCAGGTGGTCCTCGGCAACGGTCGCGAGCGAGACCGCTGCCGCGCCGGTGCTCCAGCGCACCAGCGCGCAGAGAGCGGTCAGGGCGGTCATGGCTGGGCTCCTTCCAGAAGCTGGGGGTGGGTGCGACGCAGCCGCGTCCGCATGCCACCGAGGACGAGTTCGGCGTTCGGGCCCGGCACGGCCACCGTCTGGAACGCCGCCCCGTCGACGGCCAGCAGTTCGGTCTCGGTGAGGGCCGTCACCGTCGCCGTCCGGGGCACGCCGCGGAGCAGCCCGATCTCGCCGAACAGGTCACCGGCGACCAGATCCGGCGGTGGGGCCGCACCCTCAGCCGCGCCGGCCGGCTGCACGGAGAGGGCTCCGGAGCGCACCACGTACAGGTCGTCGGGCTGCGCCCCGGCGACGATCACCGGGGTTCCCGCGGGGACGGAGACCGCGCGCGTGGTCCGGGCGAGGCGTTCCAGGTCGACCGGGTCGAACGCGGCCAGCTCGGGGACGCGTCCCAGCTCGGCGGTGACGGACTGGAGCCGGGACCGCTCGGCGTCGGTGCGGGTGACGAGCGCGATCACCGCCGGCGTGACCAGCGCGACGACGAGCAGCATCAGGCCGCCGGAGACCCGGAGGCTCGCCCCGAGCCCGACCAGGGCGACGAGCGCGGGCGCCCCGACCGAACCGAGCGTCTGGCCGGCCGTGCACGCCGCGTCGCTGAGGCTGAAGACCCGTCCCATGGCCGACTCGGGGGTCGCGCGCTGGAGCAGGGTCAGCGCCACGACATCGAACACGACCGCTGCCGCACCCTCCACCACCGAGACGGGGAACACCACGGCGGGCAGCGGGACGAGGGAGACGACCACCATCGGCAGGCCGAGGAGGACGCCGCTGCCGAGCAGCCAGCGGGCGGCGTGTCTGGACGTGCCCGCCCGTGCCGACAGCGGGGCGGCGATCATGCCGCCGATCCCCATCGCTGTGAGCAGGTAGCCGTACCCCTCCGGGCCGAGCCCGAGCCGCTGGTCGGAGAGGAGGACGTAGAGGACCTGTTCGGCGCCGAAGGCCACGCAGGCCGCGGAGTTGACCAGGACGAGGGCACGGAGCCCGCCGTCCGCCAGCACGATCCCCGCGCCCTGCCGCACGTCCTGCCAGGTCTGGGCGAGGACGGAGCCGCCCGACTCGTCCGCGGCGGTGGTGACCGGCAGCGGGCCCACCCGGACCAGCATGAGCGCCTCGACGACGAACGTGAGGGCCTCGATCGCCAGCACCACCCACGGGGGAACGACCAGCAGGAGCAGGGCGCCGAGGGCGGGGCCGAGGAACCACGAGATCCGGGAGAGCCCGTTCTCTGCGGCGTTGGCGGCCGCGAGGTCGCTCTCGGGGACGAGTTGCGGGATCGCGGCGCCGCGGGCGGGGAAGAAGAACGCCCCCGCCGCGCCGTTCAGGGCGAGGACGACGACCAGCGTCCACTTCGGGCCGTCGATGAGGACGAGCCCGGCCAGCACGACGAAAAGCGCCGCCCGGAGCGCCGCCAGCCCGACCATCACCACCCTGCGGTCGAACCGGTCGGCCACCACGCCACCGATCGGGCCGAGGACGACGTAGGGCAGCAGTCGCGCCAGGAGGCCGGCGGAGAGCCAGGCCGCACCGTTCGGACCGTCCAGCAGGATCACGGTGATCGCGACGACGTACATGGTGTCGCCGAACAGCGAGACCACCGTGCTGCCGGCGAGCCAGCGCCAGCGGCGGTGGCGCCAGACCGAGCGGAAGGACGCGAGGACGCCGCTGGGCGCCTCGTCGGCTGCGGCTGCTGTGGTCACGGCCCCTCCTGGTGGACGACATCCTGCACCGACACGAGGGAGGGCGGGTAGGTCCCGCCCTCCGTCTGCGTGATCGTCATGGGTAGGCGGCGGGGCCGCCCACCGTCACTCGACCGTGCGGCGCAGGTGGCCCTCGGTGTCGTCGTCGTCGACGATGGCGCGGCGCAGGCTCGTCTCGGTGTCGTCGGCGACGAGGGTGCGGCGCAGGTGGCCGTCGGTGTCGTCGTCGCTGTCGATGGTGCGGCGCAGGTTCGTCTCCGTGTCGTCCACGCGCGGGAGGCGGAGCGGTGCGGGATCGTCGACGATCCCGGGGTACGTGCGGACGTGGCCCTCGGTGTCGGCGTCCGGGACGGCGCGGCGGATCAGGTCGGCATCGTTGCCCTGCTCGTCGATGAAGGAGGTCCGGTCGGCGGAGGAGTTGTTGCTGGTCATCTGTGGCTCCTTGGTGTGGTGGCCGCCGGGGCGACCTGCTGATGACACGATCATCTGCCCGCCGACGAGGGGCGTCTGTGGCCCAACGAACCCTGCGTGCGTAGCGCCGACTACACAAGTACGCCCATATCCGTACGGCATCGGCGTCCGTCATACTCGATTCGACGCCTTCCAGGGGGAACGCCATGGCGGTCACGCAGTGCGGCAGTTGCGGGGTCGAGAGCCCCGCGGGCAAGCGGTTCTGCGCGGAGTGCGGCGCGCCCCTCATCCTTTCCTGCCCGGAATGTGGGGCGAGCGTCTCCGCCGGGCAGAGGTTCTGTGCAGACTGCGGGACGCCGCTGGCCACGGCCGGGACCGCGCCCGGGTCGCCGCCGACGACGACAGAAGCCCCGGTCGGCGCGGTGGGGGTGGCCGAGTCGGTGTCGGAGCGCCGCCTGTGCTCCGTCCTCTTCGTCGACATGGTCGGGTTCACGACGTTGTCGGAGGGCCGCGATCCGGAGGAGGTTCGCGAACTCCTGAGCCACTACTTCGACCTCGCCCGGACGGTGGTCGGACGCTACGGCGGCGTGGTCGAGAAGTTCATCGGCGACGCGGTGATGGCGGTGTGGGGCTCCCCCGTGGCCACAGAGTTCGACGCGGAGCGCGCGGTGCGGGCGGCCCTCGACCTGTTGGACGGGGTGCGGGAACTGGGCGCGGAGGCCGGCATCGAAGGCCTGGCCGCGCGTGCGGGCGTCCTGACCGGGGACGTGGCCGTGACGATCGGCGCCACCAACCAGGGCATGGTGGCGGGGGACGCGGTGAACACGGCCGCCCGCATCCAGAGTGTGGCCGAGCCGGGGTCGGTCCTGGTGGACGGTACGACGCAGCGGCTCACCGAGAACGCCATCGACTACACCGACCACGGGCAGTACCTGCTCAAGGGCAAGTCCGAGCATGAGCACTTGTGGCGGGCCGATCAGGTGGTGTCGGCGAGCGGCGGCTCGCAGCGCGTCGACGGCCTGGAGGCCCCGCTCACCGGACGGAACGCCGAGCTGCGGACGATCCGGGAGATGTTCCACGCCTCCGACGAGCGGCGGCACTCCCGGCTCGTCCTCGTGACCGGCCCGGCCGGGGTCGGGAAGTCGCGCCTGGGCTGGGAGTTCGAGAAGTATGCCGACGGCCTTGTCGCCGGTACCTTCTGGCACCGCGGCCGCTGCCTTTCGTACGGCAAGGGGATGGTCTACTGGGCGCTCGCCGAGGTCGTCCGTCGTCGGCTCCAGATCGGGGAGGACGACGCCCCGGACGTGGCGGAGGCCCGCTTCCTCGACGGCCTCGCCCGCTGGGTTCCCGACCAGGCCGAACGGGATTTCATCGGGCCCCGGCTGGGCCGCCTGCTCGGCATCTCGTACCCCGGGGACAGTGGCGGAGCGATGGCCAGGGAGGACCTGTTCGCCGGCTGGCGCCGGTTCTTCGAGCGCCTGGCGAGCACGGACCGGGTCGCGATCCTCATCGAGGACCTGCACAACGCGTCCCCCGACCTGCTGGACTTCCTCGACCACCTCGTCGACTGGTCGAGGGACCTGCCGATCTTCGTCCTGGCGTTCGCCCGTCCCGAGCTCGACGAGAAGCGTCCGGGCTTCGGCACGGGCAGGAACCGGGTCACGATCGCGCTGGACGCCCTTGACCCCACGTCCATGGACGCCATCGTCGACGCGCTGGTGCCGGGGATGCCCGCGGCGGCGCGGGAACGGATCACCGAGCGGGCGGAGGGCGTCCCGCTGTACGCGTTGGAGTCGATCAGGTCCCTGATCGACCGCGGGGTGATCCAGGCGGGACCCGACGGCGCCTACCACCTGGTCGGCGGCGCGGCCGCGATCGGCGAGCTGAGCGTCCCGGACAGCCTGCGGGCCCTGCTCGCTGCCCGGCTGGACGCGCTCGACCCGGTGGCGCGCAAGGTCGTGGGCGACGCGTCGGTCCTCGGCACGACCTTCCCTGCCGAGGCGGTGGTCGCGGTGTCCGGCCTTTCCGAGTCGGAGGCGTCGCGCGTCCTGGCCGAGCTGGTCCGGCGCGAGGTGCTGCAGGTCAGCGCGGACCCGTTGTCGCCGCAGCGCGGCAACTACGGCTTCGCCCAGGAGATGCTGCGCCAGGTCGCCTACGACACGCTGTCGCGGCGTGACCGCAAGACCAGGCATCTCACGGTCGCCGGGCACCTGCGGGCGTCCTTCCCGAATGACGGCGAGGAGGTTGTGGACGCGATCGCCCGTCACTACCAGGACGCGCTGGAGGCGGCTCCGCAGGACCCGGACGTCCCTGCGATCCGCGAGGCGCTGGTCGCGACGCTGCTGCGCGCCGCGGACCGGTCCGAGCGGACGGGGGCCCCGGCGCGCGCCGTCGAGTCCTACGTGGCGGCGGCGGACATCGTGTCCGGGGCGGACCCCGCACAGGCGGCGAGGCTCCTGATCAGGGCGGGAACAGCGGGCAGCATCGCTGTCGACCAGAGCGTCGTGATCGAGATCACCCAGCGAGCCCGTGACCTGGCCGCAGGCATCGGCGAGACCCGGCTGGCCGCGACCGCGACGGCGCGACAGGGCCGGTCGGTGCGCAGGACGGGGCGCCACACCGAGGCCCGGGACCTGCTCACCGAGGCGCTGACCGTGCTGCGGAACGAGCCCGACCTGGACACCCTCGACGCGCTCGAGGCGCTCGGGTCCCTGGAGACCTTCGCGGGCACGGTCGCCGCGTCCCCGCTGCTCGAGGAGGCGGTGGACCTGGCGAACAGGCTCGGGGTGGGCGACCTGCGCTTCGCGGACCTGCTGGTCACCTGCGGGATCTACTACGACGGGATCGGGCAGCGACGGCTCAGCGAGGTCTACCTCTACGGTGCGCTCGGCTACTACGCGACGGCCGGACCGTCGTCGGCGCTCGCGCAGGTGTACCTCAACCTCGGCAACTCACTGCTCGTCCACGACCCTCGGGCCAGCGTGGACGCCAGCGAACGGGCACTGGCGCTCGCCGCGGAGACCGGGGGCACCTACCTGATCGGCACCTCGCTCGCCAACCTCGCCTACGCGCACCTCCAGCTGGACGACTGGGACCCGGCGCTGGAGGCCCTGCACCATCCCCTGCTGGAGCTCGTTTCCCGGGACCCGTACGTCCAGGTCGCCCGGGCGCAGGTGTGTGCGCTGCGTGGCGACCCGGTCGCCGCGGAAGCCGAACTCGCCCCGCTCAGCGAAGGTTTCGTGACCAGCGAGGACCCCCAGGACCGGTCGGCCCTGGCCGCGGCGCGGATGCAGATCGCACTGGCCGGGAACGACCCGGACGAGGCGGCCCGCCAGGCCGAGGTGTGCATGGATGTGCTGGGCGAGGGCGTGGCATTCGGTGGGGACGACGGACGCCTGGTCTGGCCGGCGGCAGCGCGGCTCTTCCACAACCTCGGGCGGTTCGACAGGGAGGCGGAGGTGCTGGGGCTGTACGCGCGGCAGCCGAAGGCGGCCGTGGCCCCGCTCCAGGTGGCCGAGGCGGCGCTGATCACGGCTCGGCTGGCCGCGGCCCGCGGTGAGGAGGCCGCGCAGGCGTTCGCGTCCGCGATCGAGCAGATGCGAAGGCTGAGTCCGCCGTACCACCTCGCCCACGGACTGCTGGACCACGCGGAGTACCTGCGCGGGCACGGTGACGCCGGAGGTGTTCGTGCGCTGGTCGAGGAGGCCGCGTCCATCGCCCTCGGCCTGCGCTGCGCACCCCTGGCTGCGCGCGCCGAGGCAGTGTCCCCGGAGCCGAGCCGGACGGGCTGAGCACGGAAAACACCACGCGAGCGGGCCTCCCCCTCGGCCCCGCCCGCGTGGTTACCCCCCTCGATCGACAGGTCGGGAGTCCGTGCACCGTCCGTGCTGCGTCCACCGGCCGTTCGTCCAATGACAGTGATCCTGCCGCGCCCGTCGGCAGACGTCAGTGTCGGGTGACACCCGTGTTGTGTGTCGGACGTTTCACAGGATTGCCCGGTGCCGTGGCGGCTGCGGTCGGCCATACTCGTCCCAGGTGGTGTTCGTCGGTCCGGATCCGGGGGTCGTCATGGAGTGGGAGATCCTGCGCAACCTCGACCCGCCTGATCGGCGCTCGGTGATGGCCAGCGCGATCCGGCGGCGTTACCGCGGCGGCGAGCACCTGTTCCACCAGGGCGACCTGGGCGACTCGGTGCACCTGATCGAGAAGGGCCACGTCGCGATCCAGGTCGTGAACCCTGCCGGGACCACCCTGACGCTCACGATCCTCACCCCCGGGCAGTTCTTCGGGGAGCAGGCGCTCCTCGATCCCGACTCAAGGCGGACCGCTGCGGCGGTGGCCATCGGCGCGGTGGAGACGTGGGAGCTGCGCAGGGCCGCCTTCAACGAGTTGCAGCGGCGCCACCCGCAGGTGACGATCGTGGTGACCGAGATGCTGGCGTCCCAGGTGCGCCGGCTGTCCGAGCAGCTCCTGGACGCGCACACGCTGACCGCGGAGGAACGGGTGCTCAAGCAGCTGGGCCGGCTCGCCGAGAGCTTCGCGGTCGACGGCGCCGCGACGATCCCGCTGACGCAGGAGGACCTCGCCTCGCTGGCGGGGACGACCCGTCCGACGGCGAACCGGGCGTTGCAGGGGCTGGTCGACGATGGCAGGGTGAGCCTGCGCCGAGGGCGGATCGAGGTGCCGAGGGTGGCGGCGCTCACCGACCCGAGGCGCCGGCCGGGGGCGACGCGCTAGCCGAGGTCGTAGAGCGTCCGGAACGGGCCGACGGGGACCGCGGTGTGCACGATCCGGTCGGCGTAGACGTGGACGAGGTTGAGCGCCTGTCCCCCGTCCCGGCCGCGAACGTGGCCTCCCGGGGCGAGCGGGTCGATCGTGTAGCAGCAGGCGGCCGCGACCGAGACGGGAATGCCGGCGAAGGTGCTGGCGGTCGCGTAGTGGAGGTGGCCGGCGAGGATCGCGCGGACGTCGGTGCCGGCGAGGACCGAGGCGAGGCGGTCCTGCCCGCGGAGCTCGATGTCGTCGGAGGGGGCGATCACGACCGGCAGCGGAGGGTGGTGCAGGGCGAGGACGGTGCCGCGTGGCGCGGGCTCGGCGAGGGTGGCGGCGAGCCGGTCGAGCTGGTCGTCGGTGAGCTCGCCGTGGTGGTGGCCCGGCACGGTCGTGTCGAGGACGACCAGGCGCAGGCCGGCGAGGTCGTGGACGGTGTCGGCCGGCCGGTCGTCCGCCGCCAGCCCGAGCAGCCCGGCCCGGAACGCCGCCCTGCGGTCGTGGTTCCCGACGACCCAGACCAGGGTGGCGCCGAACTCCTCCGCGACGGGGTCGAGCAGTGCCCTGGCCCGCGCGTAGGCGTCCGGGTGGCCGTCGTCGGTGACGTCGCCGGTGACGACGATCGCCGAGGGGGTCACCGCGCTCGCGGTGAGGGCCCGGAGGGCCTCGACGAGGAGCGCGTCCGCCTCCAGTCCGCCGGTGAGGGCGCGTCCGTCGCCAGTCAGGTGGAGGTCGCTCAGGTGGACGATCACCTGCTCCGAAGCCGGGTACTGCCCCGCTGCCATGACCGTACGCTAGCGGCCGCACCCGTCCGCGGCGAGAGCCGTCCGACGGCACGAGGGGACGGTTCTTTCGTGCCGGGCACGAAAGAACCGTCCCCTCGATCCCCCGGTCAGGGCCGGTGGCGCAGGCGTTCCTTCTCTGCCAGGACGTCGCGGTGGATCTCACGCTCGCGGACAAGCCATTCGGGCGGGTCGGCGATCAGTTCGCCGATCTGGTCGGCGTCGAGGGCCTCGGTGACGCCGGCGCGGGCGAGTCCGGAGCGGGAGACGCCGAGCTTGGCCGCGACGACGTCGCGCGGGAAGGGGCCGTTGCGGTGCAGGTCGACGAGCCACTGCGGCGGGGCCGCGCGGAGGGCGTCCAACTCTGCCCGGGTGATGGGCGTCGTGCGGAAATCCTCCGGCGCGGCCGGCAGGTAGATGCCGAGCTTGGCCGCCGCGGTCACGGGCTTCATGGTCTGGCTCACCCGTTCAGCCTATCGGCGGACGCGCGGTAGCCTGCGCTGGTGACGACTCCCCCCGCCCCGCCCGTCCGACTCCGGGTCGGCCATGTGCCCGGGGTGACCATGACCAAGTGGACGACGACGTGGCGCGAGCGGTTCCGCAGCGTCCCGCTGGACGTCGTCGAGGTCGAGGAGGCCGACCAGCGCAGGGCGCTGGACGCGGGCGAGGTCGACCTGTGCTTCGTCCGTCCACCCATCGACACCGACGCGCTGCACCTGATCCCGCTCTACGAGGAGGTGCCGGTCGTCTGGGTGTCGAAGGAGCACCCGATCGCGGCGGTGGACGAGGTCACGCTCGCCGACCTCGCCCACGAGAACGTCCTGACCCACGTGGACGCGGAGAGCGTGAACCAGGTCGCGCTCGAGGTGGCGGTGCTGCGGGTGCCGATGTCGGTGGCACGCAGCCACAGCCGCCGCGACCTCACCTACCGCCCGGTGATCGATGCTCCGTCCACGCGGATCGGGCTGGCGTGGCGGGCCGAGGACCCGCACCCGCTCACGGACGAGTTCATCGGCGTGGTCCGCGGTCGGACGGCGAACAGCTCCCGCACCGAACAGGAGCGCAGCGCAAGGAAGCCGTCCGGGACGACCCGGGCGCCCGAGCGTCCCCGGCGCCGCAAGGGCCGACGCGCCTGAGCGGTCCGGTTTACGTCCCCGCGCCCGCGGGCACTGGGGTGCCATGAGTGATGAACGCAACGATCTGGCCACCCTCCAGGACCTCGTGAAGCCGGGCGCGGTGGTGATGTTGGCCACCGTCGGTGACCACGAGCAGCTCGAGGCGCGTCCGATGTCGCTGGAGGACCTCGACGCGGAGGGGCGGCTGTGGTTCTTCACCGAGTTCGACGCCCCCAAGCACGCGCAACTGGACGCCGATCAGCGCGTGCTGGTCACCCTGAGCGGAAAGAACCACGTGTCGATCCAGGGCACCGGATCGGTGGTCCGGGACCCGCAGCGCCAGCGGGACCTCTGGAACGCCCCGGCGGAGGCCTGGCTGCAGTGCGAGCCGACCGACCCGAAGGTCGGCCTCCTCGTCGTGCAGGCCACGGGCGCCCAGTACTGGAAGACCCCGGGGATCGTGTCGGCGGCGCTCGGGGTCGCCATCGCCGCGGTGAAGGGCGACCGGCCCGACCTCGGGACGAACGAGACCCTCGAACTCTCGTAGCCGGCCAAGCGCCTCACGCGCAGCAGTCCTTGTCGCAGCGGCTGTCAGGCTCCGGGGCGGACGCGGTCGCCGACGGCGCGCAGCAGGCGTCGCCGTGCCAGGCGTCCCAGCCTTCCTTGATCGCAACGCCGGCGATCACCAGCGCTGCCAGCGGATCGGCCCACCACCAGCCGAACAGGCTGTTCACCACCAGCCCGACCAGCAGCACCGCCGACAGGTAGGTGCACAGCAGGGTCTGGTGGGAGTCGGCGACCGCGGAGCCGGAGCCCAGCTCGTGTCCGGTGCGGCGCTCGGCCCACGACAGCAGTGGCATCACCAGCAGGCTCACCGCGGCGAGGATGATGCCGGGCAGCGAGTGCTCAGCAGCCTCCCGCAGCACGAGGCTGCGCACCGCGTCCATGCCGACGAAGGCGGCCAGCCCGAAGAACGACACGGCGATCAGCCGCAGCGCGGTCCGCTCACGCTTCTCGTGGTCGGGGACCGCGAACTGCCAGGCGACCGCCGCCGCGGAAAGCACCTCAACCACCGAGTCGAGGCCGAAGGCCACCAGTGCGGTCGAAGACGCGATCCGGCCGGCTGCCAGGGCGACGACGGCCTCGATCACGTTGTAGCCAATGGTTGCCCCGACGATCAGCCGGACGCGACGCCGCAGCACCGCGCGGCGGGCAGGCGTCGGCCCGAGCGGCGAGATCACGAGCGGCTGCATGTGCACTCCTCACCGGAACAGCAGTCGGGGTCGACCACGAGTACGACGCGGAGCAGTTCGTCCAGCGCCGGCGCCAGATGCGGGTCGGCCAGCCGGTACCAGGCGTGGCGTCCGTCCTTCACGGCTTCGACCAGGCCGCACCCGCGCAGGCAGGACAGCTGGTTGGACATCACCTGCCGGGACACCCCCAAGGCGTCCGCGAGGTCCGACGGGACCGCCGGCGCCTCCCGCAGTGCGAGCAGGATCTGCACTCTGCCGGGGTCGGACAGCGCATAGCCGAGGCGGCTCAGGCCTTCGACGTGGCCCAGCATCACGGTCGTCGTCACGGTCGAGACAATACAGCGATTGCTGTATCGACGTGTACCTTTCCGCAACGCTGAGCGCTTGACAGGGCGGTACTCAGCGCTACTATGTACCGGTAGTCAGTAGCACCTAGTAGCGGGAGCAGGGCACATGGGCCGGCAGATGACCGAGATGCTGAAGGGGACGCTGGAGGGCATCGTCCTGGCGATCCTCGCCGGGCGGCCGGCCTACGGGTACGAGATCACGGCCCGGCTGCGGGAGCAGGGCTTCACCGACATCGCCGAGGGCACGGTGTACGCACTCCTGGTGCGGTTCGAGCAGCGGGATTTCGTGGACGTGGAGAAGGTGCCGTCCGAGAAGGGCCCGCCGCGCAAGGTCTACTCCCTCAACGCGGGCGGACGCGACTACCTGGACGAGTTCTGGAGGACGTGGAGCTTCCTCGCAGAACGACTGGAACGGCTCCACCGACAGGAGGACTGAGATGGCAGCGAAGTGGATCGAGCTGGTCACCGGACCGTTGGACCAGAAGAAGGAGTACCGCGAGTACAAGGCGCGGAGCAGGGCGTTGCCGGCGCCGTACCATGCGGCCGCGGAGGCGTTCGACCGGTACTTCATGTACTTCGGGGGCGTCAGCGACGGCGAGGTGCTGGTGCGGATGCTGGACGACTTCATCACGCTGTTCGAGCAGGCTGCCGCGGACGGCACACCGATCCGCGACGTCGTCGGGGCCGACCCGGTGGAGTTCGCCGAGACGTTCCTGGCCAACTACGACGACGCGCGCTGGATCAACAAGGAGCGGGCCCGGCTGGTCCGGGCGATCGACGAGGCGTCCGGCGGTGGGGCGTGAGTACGGCTGTCGCGCCGGCGGTCTGCGTCCGTGACCTGACCAAGTCGTACGGCGAGCTGGCGGTGTTGCGCGGGGTGGACCTCGAGGTGGCCCCGGGCAGTATCGTCGCGCTGTTGGGCTCAAATGGGGCGGGCAAGACCACGCTGGTCCGGATCCTGTGCACGCTGCTGCGGCCGGACGGCGGCACGGCGTCGGTGCAGGGCTTCGATGTCGGGACGGACCCTGTGCGCGTCCGTGGGTCGCTCAGCCTGACCGGCCAGTTCGCCGCCGTGGACGAGGTGCTGACCGGAAGGGAGAACCTCGAACTGGTGGCCCGGCTGCGGCACCTGCCCGATCCCGGCCGGCTGGCCGGGGCGATGCTGGATCGCTTCGGCCTGGCCGAGGCGGGGACGCGTCCGGTGTCGACGTACTCGGGCGGGATGCGTCGGCGCCTCGACATCGCGATGAGCCTGCTCGGGGACCCGCCCGTGGTGCTGCTGGACGAGCCGACCACGGGGCTCGACCCGGAGGCGAGGATCGAGGTCTGGAAGCTGGTCCGGGAGCTCGCAGGGCAGGGCACGACCGTCCTGCTCACCACGCAGTACCTGGAGGATGCCGAACAGTTGGCCGACCGGATCGCGATCCTGCACGAGGGCCGGATCGTGGTGGAGGGGACGCTGGCCGAGCTGAGGACGCTGCTGCCGCCGGCGACGGTGGAGTACGTCGAGAAGCAGCCGAGCCTGGAGGAGGTCTTCCTCGCGATCGTCGGCAGGGACGCGTCCGGCACCCCATCGACCATGACGGAGCCGCAGACATGACCGCGAACGCACTGACCGATACCGCCGTCCTCACCGGACGGTCGCTGAAGCACATCACCCGCAGCCTGGACACGATCCTCACCACGGCGATCACGCCGATCGGGATCATGCTGCTGTTCGTCTACGTCCTGGGCGGGGCGATCGAGACGGGGACGGGGTCGTACGTCGACTACGTGCTGCCGGGGATCCTGCTGATGACGATCGCGTCCGGGGTCTCGTACACGGCGTACCGGCTGTTCGGGGACCTGAAAAGCGGGATCTTCGACCGGTTCGGGTCGATGCCGATCGCGCGGTCGTCGGTGCTGTGGGCGCACGTGGTCACGTCGCTGGTGGCGAACCTCGCGTCCGTCGTGGTCGTGGTACTGGTGGCGCTGCTGATGGGCTTCCGCTCCGGCGCGGGGGTGCTGGCGTGGCTGGCGGTGACGGGACTGTTGGTGTTGTTCACACTGGCGCTGACGTGGCTGGCGGTGATCCCCGGCCTCACCGCGAAGACGGTGGACGGGGCGAGCGCGTTCGCGTACCCGCTGATCTTCCTGCCGTTCGTGAGCTCGGCGTTCGTCCCCACCGCGACGATGCCGGGGCCGGTGGCGTGGTTCGCCGAGCACCAGCCGGTGACGTCCATCGTGAACAGCATCAGGGACCTGCTCGCCCAGCGTCCGGTGGGCGCCGACCTCTGGGTGGCGGTGGCGTGGTGCGTCGGGCTCCTGGCCGTGGCGTGGGTCGTCGCGCTGGTGATCTACGCGCGACGGACAGCCTGAGCCGGCCCTGCGTCGGTGCGGGCGGTGGCGGGTACGGGAGGGCAGGAGGTGGAGGAACGATGCCGCAGAGCAGGAAGCCGACTCCCGGTCCGTCGGTGAAGGACCCCGAGCTGTACGAGGCGCTGCGCGAGGAGGGCGCCAGCAAGGAGAAGGCGGCCCGGATCGCCAACGCGGCCGCAGCCACATCCCGGGAAGAGGTGGGACGCAAAGGCGGCTCCGCAGAGGACTACCCCGACCGCACGAAAGCCGAGCTTCTGACTCGCGCACCGGAACTCGGCATCAAGGGCCGCTCCGGCATGTCCAAGGCTGAACTGGTGGACGCGCTGCGCAACCACTGAGGGTCGTCCGGATCACGATCCCGGCAGCACCCGGGCATCGACACACGAGAGAACCAGCCCGCGTAGCTCGGCCATGGCCGACTGAGAGGCGTGCAACTCCGCCTATGTACCCGTCGGGCTGACAGGATTTGAACCTGCGACCCCTTGACCCCCAGTCAAGTGCGCTACCAAGCTGCGCTACAGCCCGCTCTTCAGTTGTGAACCGGGGAGCTGTGCTCTCCGGTCCGGCTGGTCACTCTACTATGAATCTGAGGGTGGCTGCGCCACGGGGAGTTCGATGCGGCTTCACGGCTTCATCCGGTGGCGGCGGCCCTTCGTGACGGTTCGCTCGCTGCGCTCACGAACCTCCTCAGGGACCGTGTCGTCGCACCTGGCAGCGGCGCTCACGAGGCTCTTCAGGGACATGCCACGGGGCCCGCTCGCTTCGTACGTTCCTCTCAGCGCGCTTTCGCCTGGCGGCGCCACTTTGTGAGCGCGCGTTCTGTGTAGCCGTTGGGTTCGTCGCGGCCGGTGAAGACCAGTTCCAGCGCTGCCTGGAACGACTCGCTGGCCGCCAGGTCGGTGCACATCGGCGAGTAGCCGGGCTCCCCCGCGTTCTGCGCATCCACCAGGGCTGCCATCTCGGCGAACGTCCGGCGGACCCGGTCCTCGTCCACCAGGCCGTGGTGCAGCCAGTTCGCGATCAGCTGGCTCGAGATCCGCAGCGTCGCCCTGTCCTCCATCAGGCCCACGCCCTCGAGATCCGGCACCGTCGAGCACCCGACCCCCATCCCCACCCAGCGCACCACGTAGCCCAGGATCGACTGCGCGTTCGTCCGCAGCTCGTGGTCGACCTCCTCCGCGCTCAGCTCCCGCTCCAGCAGCGGCACCTCCAGCAGCAGCCTCCGGTCCGTCCGCCTCCCCGCCAGCGCCGCCTGCCGCTGCGCCACGTCCACCCTCAGGTAGTGGATCGCGTGCAGCGTCGCCGCCGTCGGCGACGGCACCCACGCACAGTTCGCCCCCGCCAGCGGGTGCGCCACCTTCTGCTCCAGCAGGTCCGCCATCGCCGCCGGCTTCGCCCACATCCCCTTGCCCACCTGCGCCTGCCCCCGGAACCCCGCCGCCAGCGCCACCTCCACGTTGCGGTCCTCGTACGCGTTCAGCCACACCGTCGACTTCATGTCGTTCTTGCGCACCAGCGCCCCCGCCCGGAAGTCGCTGTGGATCTCGTCGCCGGTCCGGTCCAGGAACCCCGTGTTGATGAAGATCACCCGGTCGGACGCCGCCGCCACACACGCCTCGAGGTTCAGCGACGTCCGCTTCTCCTCGTCCATAATCCCGATCTTGATCGTCCGCTCCGGCAGCCCCAGCGCCTCCTCCACCGCCCCGAACAGCTCCACCGTCAGCGCCACCTCCTCCGGCCCGTGCTGCTTCGGCTTCACCACGTACACGCTCCCCGCCCGCGAGTTCCGGAACCGCCCCAGCCCCCGCAGGTCGTACAGCGCCGCCGTCGCCACCACCAGCGCATCCAGGACGCCCTCCGCCACCGGCTCCCCATCCCTCCCCCGCACCGCGTCGCAGAACATGTGGTGCCCCACCGTCCGCGCCAGCAGCAACGACCTCCCCGGCAGCACCAGCTTCGACCCGTCCGGCGCCGCGTACCTCCGGTCCCCGTGCGCCGAGCGCACCACCGTGCGTCCGCCCTTCTCGAACTCCGCGCTCAACTCCCCCGTCATCAGCCCCAGCCACGTCCGGTACGCCGAAGCCTTGTCCTCCCCGTCCACCGTCGAGACCGAGTCCTCCAGGTCGACGATCGTCGTCACCGCCGCCTCCAGCAGCACGTCCGCCACTCCGGCGTGATGCGTCCGCCCCACCGGATGCTCCCGATCGATCCGCAGCTCCGCGTGCAGGCCATGGCGCACCAGCAGGACAGCGCCCTCCGCCTGCCCTGCGAACTGCGCGGGATCGGCCAGGCGGACGCTGCCGCCCGGCGTCCGCGCGACCAGTTCGCCCCCGACAACCGCGTACTCGCTGACCTCGGCGTGGCTCGCCCCGGCCAGCGGGAACAGCTCGTCCAGCAGCCCGTCCGCCGCCTCGATCACCTGCGCGCCACGAGCCTCGTCGTAGCCCGCGGCCAGCTCATGGTCGAGCGGCAGCACGTCCGTCCCGTACAGCGCGTCGAACAGCGACCCCCACCGCGCGTTCGCCGCGTTGAGCGCGTACCTCGGCACCGTCGCAGGCACCACTAGCTGCGGGCCCGCGATGCGGGCGATCTCGTCGTCGACGCCGTGCACGTCCACCTGCACGTCTGGGACGCGGACCAGGTAGCCGATCCGCTCCAGGAACGCCTCCGTGTCCTCCGGCGTGGCCGCGCTGTGCGCGGCGTACCACTCGTCGAGCTCGGCCTGCAGGTCGTCCCTTCGCTCGAGCAGGACGCGGATCCGCCCCGCGAACCGCTCCTGCAGCTCACCCAGACGCGTCCACCACGCCCCCGCGTCGATGTTCAGCCCCGGCAGGAGTTCGTCGGCGACGAACGCCGCCAGCGCCTCGTCGACCTCGAGGCCGGCAATCCGCACCGTCATTGGTGTTCCTTCCGCTCACGCTCGCGCCATTGTCCCCCGCGTCAGGTCGTCGCGGGCGGCTTCGCGAGCAATTGGTCAGGCCAATATCGTCGGCTCGGCGAACACTCTCCCAGTAGGCTCGAGCCGTGCTGAACCCCACGCCCATGCTTCCGCCCAGCCCGCTCGACATCGGAGGACTGTTCCAGTCGTCCTTCCGCGCCCTGAAGGCCCGCTTCGGGCTCTTTGTGCTGCTCGCACTCCTGCCGTCCATCGTGATCATCGTCGTCGTGGCCTCGGCGACCCTGCTGATGCTGCCCGGCATCCTCGCCGCGAGCACCGGCGGCCCGCGAGCGCTCGGGGTTGGCCTCGGCGTGGGGATCGCCGTCCTGGTCATCGGGATGTTCGTGGCCGTTCTCGTGCAGCTGAAGAGCTACGGAATGCTGTCCCTCGCCGCCTACGAGATCGCGCAGGGCCAGCGCCCCACCGTCGGCGGGCTCTGGACCCGCACCAAGGGCTTCCTGCCCGCCATGGCGTCCGTGATCGCCATCGCCGTCGGCGCGGTGATCGCCTTCTACGTGGTGATCGGCCTGATGGTCGTTGCCGCGACCAGGATGGGGTCCGAGAGCGGCAGCGGCTCCGCGAGTGGGTTCGTCTTCGTCCTCATCGTCCTGCTGTTCCTCGCGCTCTTCCCGCTCGCCATCTTTCTCAGCACGAAGCTGCTGTACACCGTCCCCGCCGTCGCCCTCGAGCACGTCGGGGGCATCGACGGTCTGAAGCGGTCCTGGTCCCTCACCACCGGATCCTTCTGGCGGACCTTCGGCTACAACTTCGTCGCGTCCCTCGCGGTCTCGGCAGCGTCCTACGCCGTGAGCGCCGTGACCCAGGTTGCGCTCCTGCCGCTCTCCTCGCTGTCCGGCCAGACCGACGGTCGACGAGCCCTGGCCGCCCTCGCGGCGATGGTCCCCGTTCTCCTGCTCGTGTTCGCGCTGCAGATGGCGGTCCAGCTCGTCGGCCTTCCCTTCCAGCAGACCTACCTGACCTACATGTTCGTCGACCAGGTGCGGCGGTCTGAGCTTCCGCCGGTCACCTACGGGGCTCCCCAGGGCTACTACGCGCCTCCCGGCCAGTACTACGGGCAGCCCGGCGGTACCTACGGGGTGCCGGGGCAGTACCCGAGTCCGCAGGGCTATCCGCAGCAGCCGCCGTACCCGGGGCAGCCAGGGCAGCAGCAGGGCTGGACGGGACAGAAGCAGGGGTGGACGGGGACCAACCCGCAGGCCCCGCAGCAGGGGCAGTGGCCGTCGCAGGATAACCAGGGCCGGACGCCGCCGCAGGGCTGAGCGCGTCACAGATCCCGGGTCAAGCCCGGGATGACAGGGGTTGGGCGAGCGGTCCGGCGGCGGTGGGTCTGTGGCGAGATCCCGGGTCAAGCCCGGGATGACAGGAAGGTCAGTCCGCCGCGGCGGTCGGGCCCTCCACGACAGGGTGGACGGTTCTGCGGCGAACTCACGACAATCCGTCCACCTTGTGATGGACGAGGCCGACCGGTGCATCAAAGTGGACCGTTCTGCGGTGTACTCGCGACGATGCGTCCACCTTGCGGCTGAGCGCGTCAAAGATCCCGGGTCAAGCCCGGGATGACAGGGGCATGGCGCGACATCGGGGACGGTTCTACTTCCGCGCCAACGACGCCTCGTCGGCCGCAGCGTCCACGACAAAGTGGACGGTTGTGCGGCGTACTCGCGACGATGCGTCCACCTTGTGGTGGACGGGCGGCCGACGCCCGGCCTACTTCTTGCGCTTCTCGCGGGCCCGGACCTCGACGTGGACGGGGGAGCCGCGGAAGCCGAAGTCCTCGCGGAGGCGGCGTTCGACGAAGCGCACGTACTGCGGGTCGAACTGGCCGGACGTGAACAGCGCGAACGTCGGCGGGCACGCGTGCGCCTGCGTCCCGAACAGGATCCTCGGCTGCTTCCCGCCCCGCACCGGGTGCGGGTGCGCGGCGGCCAGCCGGCCCAGGAACGCGTTCAGCTTGCCGGTCGACACCCGCGTCTCCCAGCCCTCCAGCGCCTCCTCGATGGCCTTCGACAGGCGATCGACGTTGCGTCCGGTCAGCGCGGAGATGTTCACGCTCGGCGCCCACGCGAACGCGCGGATGTCCTGCTCGATCTCGCGGTTGAGGTAGTGCCGCCGCTCCTCGTCGGTCAGGTCCCACTTGTTGTACGCGATCACCAGCGCCTTGCCGGCCTCCTCGACCATCGTCAGGATCCGCAGGTCCTGGTCGCTGATCGTCTCGGCCGCGTCGATCACGACCACGCAGACCTCCGCGCGTTCGATCGCCCCCTGGGTGCGCAGGGACGCGTAGTACTCGTGCCCCGACGCCTCCTTCACCCGGCGGCGCAGGCCCGCGGTGTCGATGAACCGGTAGACCACCCCGCCGACCTCGACGAGCTCGTCCACCGGGTCGACGGTCGTGCCGGCCACGTTGTCCACGACGGCCCGACGCGAGTTCGCCACCCGGTTCAGCAGCGAGGACTTGCCCACGTTCGGACGCCCCACGATCGCCACCCTGCGCGGGCCGCCGAGCTCCTCCTCGCCCGCGCGCGGCGCCTCCGGCATCACCTCGAGCAGCGCGTCCAGCAGGTCGCCGGTGCCGCGTCCGTGCATGGCGGAGACCGGGTGCGGCTCCCCCAGCCCCAGGTTCCACATCGTCGCCGCGTCCGCCTCCTGGCGCAGGTCGTCGACCTTGTTCGCCGCCAGCACGACCGGCTTGCGGCTGCGCCGCAGCACCTCGACCACGGCCTCGTCCACGTCCTGCGTGCCGACGCCCGCGTCCACCACGAACAGCACCACGTCGGCAGCGGCGATCGCGAGCTCGGCCTGCTCGGCGATCTGCGCGGCCATGCCCTTCGCGTCCGGCGCCCAGCCGCCCGTGTCGACGATCACGAACTCGCGTCCGTTCCAGTCGGCGTCGTAGCTCACCCGGTCGCGCGTGACGCCGGGAAGGTCCTGCACGACGGCCTCGCGGCGGCCGATGATGCGGTTCACGAGCATGGACTTGCCCACGTTCGGACGGCCGACGACGGCCACGACCGGCTTGGCCGGCTCGGTCCAGGTGGTCTCGGACATGGGGCTCCCTCAGATCTGCGTGCGACTGATCAGGCTACCGCACGCCCGTCGCGCCTCCGCAGCCGCGCCGAGGTGCCAGACTGCTGGGGCGCACGAAGGAGGGCGACCGCGTGACCAACACCCCCGGGCACCACTGGCTCGACGAGGAGCGCCTGCGCGTGTACCCGCGGATCCTCGTCGTCATGTCGGGACTGGCCGCGATCGTCTACCTCGCGACCGTTCGGGACGGGCTGGACTTCCGCGGCGCTCCGCTGGGCACCGACTTCGTCACCTTCTACGCGGCCTCGAAGCTCGCTCTCGCCGGACGCGCTGCGGACGTCTTCGACTACCAGCTGCTCGCCGACGCCCAGCGGACCGTCTTCCCCACCTACGACGGCGGGCCGTTCGCCTGGTTCTACCCGCCGACCTTCCTGCTGGTGGTCGCCCCGCTCGCGTTGCTCCCCTACGTCCCCGCCCTGGTCGCGTTCGTGGGCGCCAGCTTCGCCGGCTGGCTGGCGGCCCTGCGGCGCGCTATCGCCCGGCCGGGCGCCGGCTGGCTGATCGCCAGCTTCCCCGGGCTGTGGGTGTGCGTGGCCCACGGCCAGAACGGGCTGCTGACCGCCGCGCTCGCCGGCGGCTCGCTCCTGCTCCTGCCGCGGCGTCCGATGCTCTCGGGCGTCCTGCTCGGGCTGCTGATCATCAAGCCGCACCTGGCCGTGCTCTTCGCGGTCGCATTGCTGGCCGCCCGGGCCTGGCGGACGATGCTGGTCGCCGTGGCAACCGCGGTCGTCGCGCTCGGCGCGAGCGTCGTCGCGTTCGGCAGGGACACCCTGAACGCCTGGCTGGGCACCCTCCAGATCGCCCGCGTCGCCATCGAGCAGGGCTACCTGCCCTGGTCGAAGATGCCCTCGACATTCGCGGCGCTGCGGCTCCTCGGCACTCCTGTCGCAGGGGCCTATGTCGGCCATGCGGCCGTCGCCCTCGCCGCCGCGGTAGCGGTGTGGCTGGTCTGGAGAAGGACGGACGACCTGGCCCTGCGCGGCACCGTCCTGATGGCGGGGACCTTCCTGGTCAACCCGTACGCGTTCGACTACGACCTGGTCTGGCTGGCCTTCCCGATCGCCTGGATGGCGCTGTACGGCCTCGCGAACGGCTGGCGGAAGGGCGATCGCGAGGTGCTGGTGCTCGCGTGGCTGCTGCCCGCTCTGGGCACCGCGATCGCCGCGGCCACGCACGTGCAGCTCGCCCCGATCGCGCTCGCGGCGCTGGTGTGGATCGCCGTTCGGCGGGTGTGGACGCCGCGCCGGGCTGCGACCGTTGAGGTGGGTGGCGGCGGCCCTTCGTGACGCCGCTCGTTCCTCGCGGCTCCTCAGGGACCGTTTGACGGTGACCGCTCGTTCCTCGCGGCTCCTCAGGGGCCCTTCGTGACGCCGCTCGTTCCTCGCGTCTCCTCAGGGACCGTTCGCCGTTAGCGGGCGGCGTCCACCAGCGCGAGGATCGCCTGGATCGTGCCTTCCAGCGTGAGGTACGTGCCGTCGAGGTGGGTGACGCCGTCGGCGGCGGTGGTGAAGTTCACCAGGGTGGAATCGTCGGCGTCGCGGCGCAGCACCTGGTCGGCGAGCTGGGCGGCGTCCACCTTCTCGCCGAGCTCGGCCTTGCGGCGCGCCATCCGGATCTCGGGGTCGGCGGTCAGGAGCAGCCGGACGTCCGCGTCCGGCGCCACCACCGTCGTGATGTCGCGGCCCTCCGCCACGATCCCCGCCGGCGCCGCGTCGATGATCGCCCGCTGCCGATCGACCAGGTCCGCCCTGCACTCAGGCAGCGTCGCCACCACACTCACGGTCGCGGAGATCCCCGGCTCGCGGATCGCGTCCGTCACGTCGTGGCCGTTCACCCGCACCCAGGCGGTGTCCGGGTCGAGGCTGATCTCGAGTTCCGCCCGCTGCGTGGCCGCGATCACCGCGTCCCGGTCGGACGGGTCGACGCCGGCGTCCTGCATCGCCCACGTCACCGCGCGGTACATCGCGCCGGTGTCGAGGTACGCCAGCCCCAGCGCCCTCGCGACGCCCTTCGCCGCCGACGACTTCCCCGAGCCGCTCGGCCCGTCGATCGCGATCACCAGTCGGTCAGCCGACACGGGTGCCTCCTTCTCACAGTTGCGGATCGTGGTCGCGGACCGTCCAGCCCGCCGCGCCCATCGCCCCGGCCAGGTCGGACGCCAACTCCGGCGCCACCTGTACGGACAGCCAGCCGACCTCCCGCGCCACGTCGTGGTCGATCGACAGGTCCTCGATGTTCACCCCGGCCGCTTCGATGTCCCGGAACAGCCGCGCGAGGGCGCCCGGCTCGTCCGGGATCTCCACGACGACGTGCGCGTAGCTGGTCGCGTTCAGGCCGTGCTTGCCGGGCAGCGCCCGCGTCCCCTCCCTGCCGCGGTCGAGGGCGGCGGACACGTCACCCTCGGCGAGGGCGGCGAGCATCACGTCGAGGTCCTCGCGGATCCCCTCCAGCTCGTGCCGGACCGCGACCGCGTTCGCGCCGATGATCTGCTGCCACAACTCCGGGTCCGACCCCGCGATCCGGGTCACGTCCCGCACACCCTGGCCGGCGAGTTGGAGGTGCTCCGGAGGGATCCGGGTGAGTGTCCCTGCCATCAGGACGGAGACCAGGTGCGGCAGGTGCGAGACCTGGGCGACCGCCTCGTCGTGGTGCGCGGCCCCCATCGTCACCCGGCGCGCGCCGCAGATCCGCGCCACCTCCTGCACGTCGAGGACGGCGTGCGCGGCGGACGTGTCGTGCGGTGTGACCACCCAGGTGCGGTCGATGAACAGGTCCGCGCTCGCCGTCAGCGGGCCGACGCGCTGCGACCCGGCCATCGGGTGCGAACCCACGTACCGGGACAGGTCCAGGTCGGTCCGCCGCAGCGCGGCCAGCACCGTCCCCTTCACCGAGCCCACGTCGGTGACGGTGGCGTGAGGGTAGGTGGTCAGCGCCTTCGCGATGACCTTGGGCAGGGCGGCCGGCGGGACGGCGACCACGACGAGCCGGACCTGCTCCGGATCGGGTGCCGCGGTCGTCCCGGCGCCCCGCGACGCGGCCACGCGCGCGTGGCTGGAGACCTTGTCCTGGAGGTGGACGCTGATCCCGGCGCGCGTCAACGCGTGGGCCACGGACGCGCCGACCAGACCCGTGCCGATCACCAGGGCCGGGGAGAGCTCGCGATCGCTCACTGTCCGCCCTTCTGCACGAAGGAGCGGACGTACTCCTCCGCGTCCGACTCGAGGACCGCATCGATCTGGTCGAGGATCGCGTCGTAGTCGACCGACGTGGGAGCAGCCGTGGTGGCTTCCACCACCTCGTCGACGCGCGGGGCCGCCGGCTGACGACGGAGCCGTTCGCGCGGGAGCCGCTCGGCCACGGGTCCTCCTGATCTGGTTGGGGCGCCGACAGCTTACTGGTGCCGCGGGGCCGCGGACGCACGCAGCAGCAACACCTCGACCGCCGCCGCGTCACCGAGGTCGCCGACCTCGGCGCGCGTGTGGGCGGCCGGTTCCGAGAGGTCGAGCCGGCGGCGGACGCCGTGCGCGTCCTCCACGAGCATCCACTCCCAGGCCGCGCCGCTCACGCGCTCGGTGGCCGCCGCGACCACCCGTCCGCGCGTCCACGCCCTGGTGTCGGACGGCGGCTCGGCCAGCGCCCGCCGCACGTCGGCCTCGCTCACGACCTCCCGGAAGCGGCCGGCTACGGCCAGCGCGTCCCACGGACCCGTGCGGTCCAGCCGCGCCCAGGCGAGGTCGAGCTGGGCGAGCCTCGGGCTCCCCCAGTGCAATCCGTCGCGCGCGGCGTAGGCGTCCAGCAGTCGGTGCTTCGCGACCCAGTCCAGCCGGTCGGCACAGCGGGACGGGTCGCTGCGCAGGTCGTCGATGACCTCGCCCCACGCCGCGACCACGTCCGCCTCGTATGCCCCGGGGTGGCGGGCCGCGTCGGTGGCCACCGCCTCCCACAACGCCTCCTGCAGGTCGAGCGCGGTGAGGCGGCGCCCGTCGACCAGGGGCAGCGGTCGCCGCAGTCCGAGGTCGTGGCTGACCTCACCGAACGCCTCCACCGGGCGCTCCAGCGCCAGCGCGGGCAACGCGCCGTGGCCGAGCGCGGTCAGGAACGCGGCCAGCGTCCCCGCCTTCAGCCAGGTCGTGTACGGGGTGCGGTTGGCGTCCCCGGTGATCACGTGCAGCCTCCGCCAGCGGTCGGCGGGCGCGTGCGGCTCGTCCCTGGTGTTCACCAGCGGACGCCGCCGCGTGGTCTGGATGCCCTCGACCGTCTCGAAGAAGTCCGCGCGCTGGCTGAGCTGGAAGCCCGGGCGCTCGCCGTGCGGGCCGATCCCGACCCGGCCCGCCCCGACCAGGACCGTTCGCGAGACGAGGAAGGCCGGCAGCGCGCCGGCGATCGTCGCCCACGGCACCGCTCGTGGCACGAGGTGGTTCTCGTGGCACCCGTAGGACGCGCCGTGGGAGTCGGTGTTGTTCTTGTAGATGCCGATCTCGACGCCGAGCTGGCGGGACGCCGCCCGGGCGGCCTCGACGACGACCGCGTCCCCCGCCGCGTCGTAGGCCGCGGCGTCGCGGGCGGTGGTCACCTCCGGGCCCGAGTACTCGGGGTGGGCGTGGTCGACGTACAGGCGGGCGCCGTTGGCGAGGACGCGGTTGTGCGCGTCCTCGATCGGGATGTCCTCGACCCAGTCCAGCGTGGTCCCGGTCGCCGTCCCCGGGTAGCCGGCGACCACGGCGGCGCTGAGGACCGACGGGTGGACGTCGGGCGCCCCTGGCGCGTGGATGCCGTACTCGGTCTCGATGCCGAGGATCCGGAGGGTCACGGCTCGAGGACGCGGGAGCCGGTGAGCGTGCGCAGGAACACGATCCGTTCGCCCTTGCGTCCGGAGACCCGCGCCCAGTCGTCGGGGTTGGTGGTGTTGGGGAGCTCCTCGTTCTCCGCGATCTCCGCCGCGCAGGCCGCGAGCACGTGCTCGAGGCGGACGCCCCGCTCGCCGCCGTCGATGACCTCCTTGATCGCCGCCTTCTTCGCCCTGCCGACGATGCCGGCCAGCATCGCGCCGGAGACGAAGTCCGCGACGTGCAGCACCTCCCGGTCGCCGCCGGCGTAGGTGACCTCGATGAACCGGGTCGCGTCGGTGCGCTCGTACAGCCGGTCCACGATCGCGTCCACGAGCAGGCGCCGGAACGCCGCGGGGTCCGCATCCCCGGGGTTCAGCGGCGTCCGCCCGGTGAGGTAGCGGTCGAGGATTTGCGCGGCGGCGACCCGGTCGGGACGGTCCAGCTTGATCTTCACGTCGAGGCGGCCGGGGCGCAGGATCGCCGGGTCGATCAGGTCCTCGCGGTTCGTCGCGCCGATCACGATCACGTTGGCGAGGCCCTCCACGCCGTCGATCTCGCTGAGCAACTGCGGTACAACGGTCGACTCGACGTCGGAGGACACGCCGCTGCCGCGGGTGCGGAACAGCGCGTCCATCTCGTCGAAGAACACGATCACCGGCCGCCCGGACGTGGCGTGCTCCTTCGCCCTGCTGAAGATCGCCCGCAGCTGCCGCTCGGTCTCGCCGACGTACTTGTCCAGGAGCTCGGGGCCCTTGATGTTCAGGAAGTGGCTGCCGGCCGAGTTCGCGACCGCCTTGGCGATCATCGTCTTGCCGCACCCTGGCGGCCCGTAGAGCAGGACGCCGCGCGGCGGCCGCAGGTCGAACTCCGCGAACAGGTCGCGGTGCCGGAACGGCAGTTCGACGGCGTCTCGGATCTGCTCGATCTGCGCGGCCAGGCCGCCGATGTCGGCGTAGGTGACGTCGGGGACCTCCTCCAGGGTGAGGTCGGCCACCTCGCTGCGCGCCACCACGTCCAGGGCCAGCAGCGCGCGCCGGTCGACCCGCAGCGTCGTGCCCGGACGCAGCGCCTCCGCGTCCAGCCCCGCCGCGGGCAGCAGCACCAGCTCCTCGCCGGACGCGGACGTCACCAGCAGCCCGTCCGGCAGCACCTCGACCAGCCGGGCGGTCTCCCCCGCCGGCAGGTCCTCGACCAGCCCGACCACGAGCAGCGCCTCGTTCAGCAGGACCCGTGCGCCCACGGCCAGACCGTCGGCCGGCACGTCCGGGCTGACCGCGCATCGCAGCAGTCGACCGCCCGTGGCGACGTCGACGCCCTCGGTGGCGACACCGACGACGTGGCCGAAAGAGTTCGGCGGGCTCGCCAGCGCGTCCAGCTCCTCGCGCAGCGACACCAGCGACTCGCGGGCCGCGCTGAGGGTGGCGTTGAGCTTCTCGTTGGCGGCCGCGAGCGTCCGGGCGTCCGCGCGGGCGTCGGTCAGCCGGCGCTCGGCGAGGTCGAGCGCGCGTGCCCGCGCGTCCAGGAGCTGGTTCGCCTCGGCGAGCCGGCGGGCGAGTTCTGCGGGCTCAGGCATCGGCCGGCTCGCTCCCCACCCCCGGGGGCCGGGGCCCGGTGTAGTCGGGGCCGTAGGCACCCGGCGCCGGACGCCGCTTGCGCAGCGGTGCCGCCACGCCGGGGGCGAGCCGGCGGGTGAAGACCAGGAAGCCGGTGTGGCCGCTGGTGCCGTGGCCCGGACGGATCGCCAGGCCCTCCGCATGCCACTCCCGCGCGGAGTACTCGCGTCCGACCGGCTCGGTGAACCCGCCGTGCGCGCGCAGCGTGTCCATCGTCCGTCCCAGCTGGGTGGTGGTGGCGACGTAGCAGCACAGCAGGCCGCCGGGCTCCAGGACGCCCGCGACGGCGTCCACGCACTCCCACGGGGCGAGCATGTCCAGCACCGCCCGGTCGACCGGCTCGGGCCCGATGTCCTCGGCGAGGTTGCCCTCGCGGAGCTCCCACGCGGGGTGCTCGGCGCCGAAGAACGCGGTCACGTTCCGCCGCGCGATCGCCGCGAACTCCGGGCGACGCTCGTAGGAGTAGACGTGCCCGGTGCTGCCGACGGCCCGCAGCAGGAAGATGCTCAGGGCTCCCGAGCCGGCCCCCGCCTCCAGGACCCTCGCGCCGGGGAAGATGTCGGTCTGGACGAGGATGTGGGCGGCGTCCTTCGGGTACACCACGGTGGCGCCCCGCGGCATCGTGACCGTGAACTCCTCCAGCAGAGGCCGGAACGCGAGGTAGGCGACCCCGCCGGCCGACCGCACGACCGTCCCCTCCGGGTGGCCGATCAGGTCGTCGTGGCTGATCGCCCCCCTGGTGGTGTGGAACACCGCGGCGGGCGTGAGCAGGATGGAGTGCCGCCGACCCTTCGGGTCGGTCAGCGTGACGCGCTCGCCCGGCACCAGGGGCCCGGTGTGGACACCGCTCAGGGTCTCAGCCACGGATGAACCCCCACAGCCCGAGGATCTGGCCGCTGCCGAACGCCTCCCCGATCAGGCTCACGCCCTTGCCGAGGAACAGGATCCCGTCGCCCTGCGAGACGGGCAGGACGGTCGCGTCGGCCGCCGCCTGCAGCTGGATCTCCGTCAGCGCGGCCGTCCGGGAGTCCCCGCTGGTCGTGCGCGCCCTGGTCTCCAGGAGTTCGAGCTTGTCCGCGCTCGCCGAGAGCGGACGCTCCAGGTAGCGCTGCAACCAGCCGGTCGCGTTGTTCACCCACGCGGGGAAGTCGGTAAGGGAGAGGTCGGCGGTCCCGCTGCTGACGAGCCGGACGCTGACCCCGCCCAGCCCCTCGATCCGGTCGCGAATGATGCTGGCCTGGTCGGCCTGACCGGGAGCGGACGGGCTGTAGCCCAGCGTCATGATGATCCGGCTCCCTTCGAGGTCGGGCAGCTTGACGCGTCCCCCGATCAGGAACGAGGTGGCGTGGTCGGCCACGCCGACCGGCACGATCGAGTCCAGCGTCCGGTCGGACTGGAGCGCCTTCGCGACGCCCTCCCTGAGCTTGGAGTTCTTGCGCAGCCGGGAGTCCTCGTTCCAGACCAGCTGGGTGATCCGGGTGCCGGGCATCGCGTACCGGGTGAAGCCGGTCGCGGTGGACTTCGTGGAGCTGCCGGCGATCTCGTCGGTCACCCGCTGCAACGCGGCCGAGTCCAGGCTCCGCCACACGACGTCCGCCGTGCCGTCGGCGATCACGGCCTCCGCGGCCACCGAGTCGGCGACGATTTCCAGCTTCAGCTCGTCGAGCAGGCCGGTCTTGGGCCCGAGGTACTTGTCGAACCGGGAGAAGGTGACCGCGTCGTCGGTGATCGTCTGCACCTCGTAGGGACCCGAGCCGGCCGGCAGGGTCTCCAGCGGGAGCGGGGTGTCGGGGTCGAACGCCTCCTCGTCCACGATGGACGCGGCCTGCCCGGCCAGCGCGTAGCCGAACTGGTTGTCCGGCCAGGACAGCTCGAACTCCACCGTGTGGGCGTCCGGGGTCTCGATCTGCTTGAGCGCGGACAACAACCCGATCGAGGTGTCAGCCGCGTCCAGGCGCAGGGCCCGCTGAATGCTGAACTTCACGTCGCTGGAGTCCAGCACGTGCCCGTTGTGGAAGAACAGGTCGTCGGGCAGCGTGCACTCGTAGACGAGCTTGGAGGTGAAGAGGCAGTCGGTGGCGAGGTCCGGCTTCAGCTCGCCGGTGTCGGGCAGCACCACCATCAGCCGCTGGTAGACGCTGGTGACGACGAGCGAGTCGGTGTACCCGGTGGCCACGGCCGGGTCGGCAGAGGTCACCGCGCCGGTGGTGACGATCGTGAACGGACGCGGCGTCGCCGACGGCGAGGGCGTCTGCGTCGGCACGACGGGGGTCTGGGTCGTGCAGGCGGCGAGCAGCACGGCGACGGCCAGGAGGCCGGCCGCGAGGGCGGAGCGGGCGTGACGGGGGGGTCTGTCAACGCGCATTGAAGTACCTGGCCTCCTGGTGGTGCACGACGATCGCGTCGGTGGACTGCTCGGGGTGGAGCTGCAGTTCCTCGCTCAGCTCGACCCCGATCCGCTCGGGGCGCAGCAACGCGACCAGCTTGGCGCGGTCGGCGAGGTCGGGACAGGCGGGGTAGCCGAACGAGTAGCGCGAGCCGCGGTACGCCTGGTCGCGGATCATCGCGTCCACGTCCCCGTCGCCGGCCAGGCCGAGTTCGGCCCTCACCCGCGCGTGCCAGTACTCGGCGAGCGCCTCGGTGAGCTGGACGCTGAGCCCGTGCAGCTCGAGGTAGTCCCGGTAGGCGTCCGCGGCGAACAGCTCGGCCGTCGCCCGCGCCACCGCCGACCCCATCGTGACCAGTTGGAGGGCGATCACGTCCGGCCCGCTCGCCGCGGCCTCGTCCGCGTCCCGGAAGAAGTCGGCCAGGCACAGCCGCCGGTCGCGGGTCTGCCGCGGGAAGGTGAACCGGGTCACCTCGCGGGAGGGTTCGTCGGGGTCACCAAGGATCAGCGTGTTCCCCTCGGAGTGGCACGGCCAGTACCCGTAGACCACCGCGGGCTCGACCAGCGCGTCGGTGTGGATCCGGTCCAGCCAGTGCCGCAGCCGGGGCCGCCCCTCGGTCTCGACCATCTCCTCGTAGCTGGCGCCGCCCGGCGTCCCCCGCAGGCCCCACTGGCCCATGAAGGTCGCACGCTCGTCCAGCCAGCCCGCCACGTCGGAGAGCTTCAGGCCCTTCACGACCCTGCTCCCCCAGAACGGTGGCACCGGGACGCTGACGTCGGCGCCACGGGCCACGTCGGAGCGCTCGGTGGAGTCCTCGCCCTCCTCCTCCGCCGCGGGACGCGCCTTCGCCACCACGCGGCGGCGGCGCGGCTCGGGCAGGGCGGCACCCGGCTCGCCGCGACGCACGGCCACGACCTTCTCCATCAGGGCCAGTCCCTCGAAGGCGTCCCGGGCGTACCGTACTTCACCGTGATACAGATCGTTGAGGTCCTCCTCGACGAACGCCCGGGTCAGCGCCGCGCCGCCGAGCAGGACCGGGAAGTCGGCGAGGCCGCGCTGGTTGAGTTCCTCGAGGTTGTCCTTCATCACCACCGTGGACTTCACCAGCAGCCCGGACATGCCGATCGCGTCCGCCTTGTGGACGAGAGCGGCCTCGATGATCGCGCTCACCGGCTGCTTGATGCCGAGGTTGACCACGGTGTAGCCGTTGTTGGTGAGGATGATGTCGACGAGGTTCTTGCCGATGTCGTGCACGTCCCCCTTCACCGTGGCGATGACGAGGGTGCCCTTGCCCGCGGTGTCGGCCTTGTCGAGGTGCGGTTCGAGGTACCGCACGGCCGACTTCATCACCTCGGCGGACGCCAGCACGAAGGGCAGCTGCATCTGCCCGGAGCCGAACAGCTCCCCCACGACCTTCATGCCGGCCAGCAGATCGTCGTTGATGATCGCCAGGCCCGGCTTGGCCGTGAGCGCCTCGTCGAGGTCGGGCTCGAGGCCCTTGGGGTCGCCGTCGATGATCCGGCGCTGCAACCGCTCGGCCACCGGCAGCGAGGCGAGCTCCGCGGCCCGGGCCTCCTTCGCGCCGGCGGTGGTGACGCCCTCGAAGAGCTCGAGGAAGCGGGTCAACGGGTCGTACCCCTCGCTGCGGCGGTCGTAGACGAGGTCCTCGGCGACCTGCCGCTGCTCCTCCGGGATCCGGGCGATCGGCAGGATCCGGGCGGCCGGCACGATGCCCGAGTCGAGGCCCGCCTGCACGCACTCGTGCAGGAAGACCGAGTTCAGCACCTGCCGGGCGGCCGGGTTGAGCCCGAACGACACGTTGGAGACCCCGAGGGTGGTGTGGATGCCGGGGTGGGCGGTCGTCACCCGTCGGATCGCCTCGATCGTCTCCAGCGCGTCCCTGCGGGTCTCCTCCTGGCCGGTCGCGATCGGGAAGGTCAGGCAGTCGACGATGATGTCGCCGACGTCGAGGCCCCACGTGCCGGTCAGGTCGGAGATCAGCCGCTCGGCCACCCGCACCTTCCAGTCCGCGGTGCGGGCCTGGCCCTCCTCGTCGATCGTGAGGGCGACCACCGCGGTGCCGTGCTCCTTCACCAGCGGCATCACCCGCGCGTAGCGGGAGGTCGGGCCGTCCCCGTCCTCGAAGTTCACCGAGTTGATCGCGGAGCGTCCGCCGAGCCGCTCGAGCCCCGCCTGCAGGACGCCGGGCTCGGTGGAGTCCAGCATCACCGGCAGGGCGACACCGGTGCCGATCCGCGACGAGAGCTCGGCCATGTCCGCGGCGCCGTCGCGTCCGACGTAGTCCACGCAGAGGTCGAGCAGGTGCGCGCCGTCCCGGCTCTGCTGCTTGGCGATGTCGAGGCAGTCCGCCCAGTTCTCGGCGAGCATCGCCTCGCGGAACGCCTTGGAGCCGTTCGCGTTGGTGCGCTCACCGATCGAGAGGTAGCTCGTGTCCTGGCGCAGCGGGACATCCGCGTACAGCGAGGAGAGCGCGGAGATGTGGACGGGGGTCCGCGGCGTCGGCGTCCGTCCGCCCACGGTGGCGGCGAGCAGCGCGATGTGCGCGGGCGTGGTGCCACAGCAGCCGCCGACGAGGTTCAGGCCGAACTCGGTCGTGTACTGGCCGAGGTAGCCGACGAACTCCTCCGGGCCCATCGGGTAGCGGGCGCCGTCGGGGATGAGCTCGGGCAGGCCGGCGTTGGGCATGCACACCAGCGCGACCCGCGCGTACCGGGCGAGGTGGCGCAGGTGCTCGCTCATCTCGGTCGGGCCGGTGCCGCAGTTCAGCCCGATCGCGTCGACGCCGAGCGGCTCCAGCGCGGTCAGGGCGGCGCCGATCTCGCTGCCGAGCAGCATGCTGCCAGAGGTCTCGACGGTGACGTTGACGAAGATCGGCAGGTCGCGTCCGGCGGCCTCCCGGGCCCTGCGTGCGCCGTTGACGGCTGCCCGGGTCTGCAGGAGGTCCTGGCAGGTCTCGATCTGGAAGCCGTCGATGCCGCCGGCGACCATCGCGTCCGCCTGCACCTGGTAGGCGTCGCGCAGCTCCGCGTAGGTGACGTGGCCGAGGCTGGGCAGCTTGGTGCCGGGGCCCATGCTGCCCAGGACGAAGCGGGGACGGTCCGGGGTGCTCGCCGCGTCCGCCGCCTCGCGGGCGATCCGGGCGCCGGCGCCGGCGAGTTCCGCGATCCGGTCGATCGCGTCGTACTCCCCCAGTGCGGACAGGTTCGCGCCGAAGGTGTTGGTCTCGATGCAGTCCGCGCCCGCGGCAAGGTAGGCGGCGTGGATGGCGCCGACGACGTCCGGTCGCGTCACGTTCAGGACCTCGTTGCAGCCCTCGAGGCCCTGGAAGTCCGCCAGGCCGAGATCGTAGGACTGCAGCATCGTCCCCATCCCGCCGTCGGCCACCAGGACGCGGGTGGTCAGGGCCGAGCGGAGGTCGCGGGTCATGGTGAGCAGAATAGGCGAGTCGGCCTACAGTGGTCGCCATGGCAGACGCTCGTGGGCTCAGGGGGTTGCGCAACCCGGCCGTGGTCGCCGCGTTCGGTGGCTGGAACGACGCCGGTGAGGCGGCCAGCGGCGTGATCGACCACCTGGTCGACCACTACAAGGCGCGGCTCGAGTTCGCGATCGACCCCGAGGAGTTCTACGACTTCCAGGTGAACCGGCCGACCACCCGGTTGGTGGACGGCGAGCGGGTGCTGGAGTGGCCGACCACGGAGGTGCTGGTGGCCGAACTCCCCGAGCGTGACCTCGTCCTGATCGGAGGCCCGGAGCCGAACTACCGCTGGCAGGAGTACATCGCGCGGCTGTTGTCGATGCTGCGGTCGGTGAATCCCGAGATGGTGGTGCTGCTGGGCGCCATGCTGACCGACGCGCCGCACACGCGTCCGGTGCCGGTGAACGGGACGGCGAGCAGCAAGCGGCTCGGCGAGGACCTCGGCCTGGAGATCTCCGACTACGAGGGTCCGACCGGGATCGTGGGCGTCCTGTCCCACGAGTGCGCACAGATCGGCTTCCCCGTCGTCTCGCTGTGGGCGTCGGTGCCGCACTACGTGGCGGAACCGCCGAACCCGAAGGCCGCGCTCGCGCTGCTCACCCGGGTCGAGGACGTCCTGAACCTGCCGCTGGACGCGGGCGAGCTCGCCGAGGACGCGACCCGCTGGGTCGAGCAGGTCGACGAACTGGTCTCCGACGACCCCGACATCGCCAGCTACGTCGCCGCCCTCGAGGAGCGCAGCGACGCCGACACCCCAGCCCCGACCGGCGACTCCATCGCCGCCGAGTTCGAGCGCTACCTCCGCCGCCGCGACCGCCGCCGCGGCTGAGCAGCTCTCCCACCACCGACACGGAGATCCCGGGTCAAGCCCGGGATGACAAGGACGCTGCGGGCAGAACGCCCCCACCGCCGACAGCCACCCTTCCCGTCCACAGCCACCGTCCGGACAAAGGCCCTCGACGCGAACGATGGCCCTCGCGCACGAACGGTGGCCCTCGACGCGATCCCGCCCCTGCCCTGTCATCCCGGCGAAAGCCGGGATCTCGACGACACACCCGCCACCACCCACACGGAGATCCCGGGTCAAGCCCGGGATGACAAGGACACGGCACCCGCCCCTGCCCTGTCATCCCGGCGAAAGCCGGGATCTCGACGACACACCCGCCACCACCCACACGGAGATCCCGGGTCAAGCCCGGGATGACAAGGACACGGCACCCGCCCCTGCCCTGTCATCCCGGCGAAAGCCGGGATCTCGACGACACACCCGCCACCACCCACACGGAGATCCCGGGTCAAGCCCGGGATGACAAGGACACGGCACCCGCCCCTGCCCTGTCATCCCGGCGAAAGCCGGGATCTCGACGACACACCCGCCACCACCCACACGGAGATCCCGGGTCAAGCCCGGGATGACAAGGACACGGCACCCGCCCCTGCCCTGTCATCCCGGCGGAAGCCGGGATCTCGACGACGGACCCGCCAGCACCCGCGCGGAGATCCCGGGTCAAGCCCGGGATGACATGGACGCTGCGGGCAGAACGCCCCGACCGCCGACAGCCACCCTTCCCGTCCACCGAGACCGTCCGGACACGAGCCCTCGACGCGGCACCCACCCCTCCCTGTCATCCCGGCGAAAGCCGGGATCTCGACGACACACCCGCCACCACCCACACGGAGATCCCGGGTCGAGCCCGGGATGACAAGGGACGCGGTCTACGCGGGCAGCGCGGCCTCGGCCTGGGTCTTGAGGGCGCGGACCATGGCGTCGGGGTCGTCGGCGCGGAAGACGGCGGATCCGGCGACGAAGGTGTCGGCGCCCGCCTGGACGCAGCGGTCGATCGTCTCCTCGGAGATGCCGCCGTCGACCTGCAGCCAGATGTCGCCGCCGTGGGCGTCCAGCAGCGCCCGCGTCCGCCGGATCTTGGGCAGCATCACGTCCAGGAACGACTGGCCCCCGAACCCGGGCTCGACCGTCATCAGCAGCACCATGTCCAGTTCGGGCAGCAGGTCGGCGTACGGCTCGATCGGGGTGGCCGGACGCAGCGCCATCGACGCTCGCGAACCCAGCCGGCGCAGCTCCCTGGCCAGCCGGACGGGGGCGTCGGACGCCTCCACGTGGAACGTCACCGACTCCGCCCCGGCCTCTGCGTACCCCGGCGCCCAGCGGTCGGCCTCCGCGATCATCAGGTGGATGTCGAGCGGCAGCGTCGTGCTCTTCCGGATGCACTCCACCATCGGCAGGCCGAAGGTGAGGTTGGGCACGAACCGGTTGTCCATCACGTCGAGGTGGATCAGGTCCGAACTGGGGATCCGCGCGATCTCGCTGCGCAGGTCGGCCAGGTCGGCGTTCAGGATGCTCGGCGTGATTCGGATTCCCACGCCCGCACTCTATCGAGCCCGCTCAGCCGATCGGGTCGCGCCGCAGCAGCGCGAGGAACATCGCGTCCGTGCCGTGCCGGTGCGGCCACAGCTGCACGAAGGGGCCCGCGGCGGCGTCCGGCACCTCCGGCAGCAGCGCGGGCGCGTCCAGCACCGTCACACCCTCCGCGTCGGCGACGACCGCCGAGGTCTCGTCGGGGTGCGGCGAGCAGGTGACGTAGGCCACCACGCCATCCGGTCGCACGGACGTGATCGCCGTGGCGAGCAGGCTGCGCTGCAGCGCCGTCAGGCCGGGCAGGTCGGACGGTTGGCGGCGCCAGCGGCTCTCCGGACGGCGGCGCAGGGCGCCGAGCCCCGTGCACGGCACGTCGGCCAGGACCCGGGCGAAACTGCCCTCCACCCAGGCCGGACGCGTCCCGTCGGCGACGATCGTGACCGGCCGGTTCGGCTCGGGGTACGCCCTCAGGTTGTCCGCGACGAGGCGCGCGCGGTGCTCCTGGAGCTCCGCGGCCACCAGCCGTGTCCCGTCCTGCCTGGCCAGCCCCGCGAGCAGCGCCGACTTCCCGCCCGGGCCCGCACACAGGTCCAGCCACGGCCCCTCGGGCGCCTCCGCCCTGGCCAGGGCGAGCGCGACCAGCTGGGAACCCTCGTCCTGGACGCCGGCCCGTCCCTCCGCGACGGCGGGAACCGCGCCCGGATCACCCTCCCGGTGGGCGCCGTACGGCGACCAGCGCGCGGGCACCCCGTCCAGCTCGGCCACGTCGGCGAGGCCCGGACGCACCACGAGCGTGGGCACCGGTGCCACGTTGTTCGCGGCGAGCGCCGCGTCGAGTTCAGCCGCGGGCAGGACGCGCGACCAGGCCTCCACGATCCAGCGCGGGTGGGAGCGGGTCAGGGCGAGCCGGCCGAGTTCGTCCTCGTCCGCGCCGAGCAGGTCGAGCCATGCCTGGTCGTCGTGTGCCGCCACGCGCCGCAACACGGCGTTGACGAGCCCCGCGACCCGCTCCCCCACTTCCAGCGCGGCCAGGTCGACGCTGGTCGCCAGCGCGGCGTGGGCGGGCACCCGCATCGCGAGCAGCTGGTGCGTCCCCAGCCGCAGCACGTCGAGGACAGCCGGCTGGAGCGTGCCCAACCGGCGCCCCGAGGCCCGTTCGATGACCCGGTCGTAGGTGCCCATGGCGCGGCAGGTCCCCGCGACGAGTTCGGTCTCGAAGGCGGCGTCAGCGGCCGAAAGGCGACTCCGCTGTCGGGCGAGCTCGAGGTTGGCGTAGGCGCCGTCGGCCGTGACTGCCCGCAGCACGTGGTAGGCGACGGTGCGGGCCGCGTCCCTGCGCCGGCGCGGACGGGCGGGACGGCTCACGCGAACCGACCCGGTCCACGCAGGCCGCGCCCCCAGTCCGGGCCTGCGACGGCCTTTCGACCGGCGGGCTGCACCCGCAGCAGCGCAACGCTGCCTGCGCCGGTGCCGACCAGCACGTCCCTCTTGCCGGGCCGGATCTCACCGGGGGCAAGGCCCGCGTCCGACTCGACCGTCGATGCCAGGACACGGAACCGCTCGCCGTCCAGCTCCGTCCACGCCACCGGCGACGGGTTGTTCGCCCGCACCTGCCGGTCGATGACGACGGCCGGCTGCGTCCAGTCGATGCGGGCGGCGGGGACGGTGAGCTTCGGCGCGAGGGTCACGCCGTCCGGAGGCTGCGGGACGGGGGCGGCCGTCCCGGCCTCGAGGGCGTCGAGGGTCTCGGCGAGGACATCGGCGCCGATCTCCTGCAGCGCCGCGAGCGCCTCGCCCGAGGTCTCGTGCTCGCCGAGCCGGTACTTGCGGGTGGCCAGGACGGGGCCTGCGTCGAGCTCCTCGACGAGTTCGAACACGGTCACCCCGGTGAGGTCGTCGCCGGCGAGGATCGCGTGCTGGACGGGTGCCGCGCCGCGCCAGCGCGGGAGCAGCGAGAAGTGGACGTTGACCCAGCCCTTCGGCGGGAGGTCGAGCAGCCGCCGAGGGATCAGGCCGCCGTAGGCCACGACGGGACAGCAGTCCGGCGCGAGCTGCGCGAGGCGGTCGGAGAGTGCGGGGTCTCCGGAACGGGCGGGACGCAGCACCTCGATGCCCCGGTCGAGGGCGAGCTGCGCGACCGGGCTCGGCACGGGCCGGGAGCTGCGTCCCTGCGGGGCGTCCGGGCGGGTGAGGACGGCGACCACCTCGTGGCGACCTCGATCGAGGAGGTGGGAGAGGGTGTCGGCCGCGACCTGCGGCGTCCCGGCGAACACGAGGCGCATGGTCGCCAGCCTAGACGGCGTGTCCTCGCCCGACGCACCGATGCCGTGCAGCCGGCACCAGGCGGTGTTGCCGCTCTCGACGCTCCCTGTCAGGATCGGCCCGTGGAGAGCCCCGCACACCTACGCCGCCTCGGGATCGAGGACGCGCCCGATGTGCTGGCGGCGTTCGCCTCGCACACCGACATGGAGCGGCAGGGCGACGTCCGCACCCTCGCGGCAGCGGAGGCCTACGTGGCTCGCCTGCTCTCCCCTGACCGCCGGGCGGTAGCGGTCGTCAGCGAGGGGATCCTCGTCGGGCTCGTCGTCGTGGAAGTGGACGCCGCGAACCGGAACGGTTGGCTGTCGTACTGGATGCATGCCGGCTGTCGCGGCCGTGGCTGGACGTCCCGTGCAGCCACCACCGTGGCCGACGTGGCACTCACCGACGGAGGGCTCGAGCGCCTCGAACTCGGGCATCGCGCCAACAATCCGTCTTCCGCAGCGGTGGCGCGCGCGGCCGGCTTCGTCCCTGAGGGCGTGGAGCGAGGCAAGTTCCTCGTCCACGGCGCCCGCATCGACGTCGTGACCTACGGACGGCTCGGCACTGATCCGTGGCCCACGACACCGCACCTGCCCGGCTGGGCGAGGTGGGGCGAGGCCTGACTCAGCCCAGCACCTGCGGGTCGACCCGAACGCGCAGGGGCGGCTCCTTCTTCGCTGCCCGCACCGACAGCATCGTCCGGACGCGCGCCACGAGGGCCGGGGCCTCGGCCAGTGGTGCGCGCAGCGTCAGCCGGGCGAGGGCGTCCTCGCCCGGGAGGTCGAAGGGGCCCAGGACGCCCACGTTCGCGTCCCCGGGTTCCCGGCCGAGGCCGAGCGCGCTCCGGCCCGCCTCGACGGCCTCCGGCGCCCCCTCGATCGTGAGCAGCTTCACCGCCGGTGGGAACCCCGCGGCCGCACGGTCGGCGAGTTCGCGCTCCGCGTAGCCGACCGGGTCGAGCCGGAGCAGGGCCTGGATCTCGCGCAGCCCGGGGTCGGCGACGGCGACCACCGTGCCGCCCCGGTCGGCCGGACGGACGAGGGCGACCACGGCCAGCCACCGTCGGAGGGCCTCCTCCCCCGCCCGCAGGTCCGGGCGGCCGAGCAGGAGTTCTGCATCCAGCAGGATCGCCGCGGCGTAGCCTCCCGTCGCGACGGGCGCGGCGCCGGGGGTGGCCAGGACGAGCGCGGGCTCGTCCTTCACCGTGGCCAGCGGCTTGTCGGCGCTGGCCTGCAGGACGGGGGTTCCGGGGAACGCCTTGCCGAACTCCTCGGCGGTGCGCGCCACCCCGACCACCGGCGTCCGGAGCCGCGTGCCGCCGCACTCGGGGCAGCGCCACGCCGTCAGCAGCGGGCCGCACCACCGGCACTGGACACCCGAGCCACCGGGATCCGAAAGCCCCTGCCCGCACGAGGGGCACGTCGCGGGCGCCCGGCAGGTCGCGCAGGCGAGGACGGGCAGGTAGCCGGCCCGGGGCACCTGGACGAGCACCGGTCCGGACGCGAGGCCCACACGGACGGCGGCGAACGCGTCGTGGGGCAGGCGCGCGACGGAGGCATGGGGGTCGCGGGCGGGATCGGTGCCGGTGGTCCGGACCGCTGCCGCCCTCCGCCTGGCCTCCGCGGGGCCTAGTGCCAAGGACGCCAGCCAGGAGCGCTCGACGAGCTGCTGGACCTCGGCGGTCCGTGCGTGGGCGGCCAGGATGAGGCCGCACCCCTCCAGGTGGGCGCGCAACGCGGCGACCTCGCGCGCGTGCCAGTAAGGGGCGTGGGGCTCCGACCACGCGTCGTTCCCGTCGTCCCACAGCGCCACCAGCCCGAGGTCGTGGACGGGCGCGAAGACGGCCGCCCTGGTGCCGAGGACGAGCCGGACGGCGCCCCGGGAAGTCGCCAGGAAGTTGCGGTAGCGGGAGGCGGGCCCCGCGTCGGCGGCGAGGACCGCGAAGCTGCCGCGTCCGAACCAGGCCGCGGCCGCAGCCTGGAGTCGCGCGAGTTGGCGGGCGTCCGGCGCGAGCAGGAGGGCGCCACGGCCCCCGTCCACCGTGGCGGCCGCGGCCTCGACGAAGCCGGCCGCCCAGTCGCCCGCCGGAGCGGTGGTCGGCAGGACGGACCACGCCGCGCGCGGGCGGCCGCCGGTCCTCAGGGCGGTCAGGAAGTGAGCGGACTCCGGGTAGCCGGCCAGCACCTCGCCCTCCGTGGCGTGGAGGACGGGCGGCGGATGGTCGGGCGCGGCGGCCTTCTCGGTGGCCGCGTGGCGCGGTGGCACGGCCGTCCGCACCACGTCGGCGAAGCTGCCCGCGTAGTGGTCGGCGACCGCGCGGACGAGCGCCGCGACCGCCGGGGTGAGGACCGGCTCGGGCGAGACGACCTTGTGCAGGGCGGTGAGGTCGGTCCGTTCCCCGTAGCCGGCGCGTTCGAGGATGAACCCGTCTCGCAGCTGGCCCGCGAAACGGACCTTCACCCGTGCGCCGGGTCGGGCGGCCGCGTCCAGCTCCTCGGGGACGGCGTAGTCGAACGGCCGGTCGAGGTTGGCCAGCGGCAGGTCCACCGCCACCTTCGCCACCGGTTCGTCCATGGCTCGCATCGTAGGCGTCCGGTCTGACGCCCGTCGTGTTGGACGAATGCGCCGTCGCCAGGGGTGGTCCGTGCACGATGGGCCAACCCGGTGCGGAACCCTCGCGGGCGCGCGCGGGTGCGGCCAGAATCGGGAGGATGAGGATCCAGAGCGTGACGGTCGGGCTGCCCTGCACCGACCTGACGCGCAGCGTCGAGTGGTACCGCTGTGCGTTCGAGCTCGACACCCCGGACCTCGAACCGTCCGACGGTGTCGTGGAGTTCAAGCTGGGACCGGTGTGGGTGCAGCTCGCCGAGAGTTCCGATGGCGCCCCGTCCGCGCTGGCGACGCTCCGGATCGAGGTCCCGGACGTGGCGTCCGAGCGCTCCCGGCTCGTTGCCCTCGGCGTCACTGTCGGCCCGCTGGCGCAGGTCGACAACGTGGGCGAGTACGTGGATTTCGCCGACCCCGACGGCAACCGCCTCGCTCTCTTCACAGAGGTGGAGCCGTAGTCGCGACGCGTCGGTCCACCGCAAGGTGGACGCTTCTTCGGCATAGTCGCGACAAACCGTCCACCTTGAGCGGCAGGGGTGTCTCGTCCACCACAGGATGGACGCTTCTGAGGCGTAGTCGCGATGAACCGTCCACCTTGAGCGGCAGGGGTACCTCGTCCACCACAAGATGGACGCCTCTGCGGCGTACTCGCGACAAACCGTCCACCTTGTCGTTGACGGGACGGCGAGACCCCGGGTCAAGCCCGGGGTGACACAGGCGGCAGCAGCATCCGCCCGGCCCTCCTCACCACCACAAGATGGACGCTTCCGCGGCGTACTCGCGACAAACCGTCCACCTTGAGCGGCAGGGGCGCCTCGTCCACCACAAGATGGACGCTTGAGCCGCGAACTCGCGACAAAGCGTCCACCTTGTCGTTGACGGGACGGCGAGACCCCGGGTCAAGCCCGGGGTGACACAGGCGGCAGCAGCATCCGCCCGGCCCTCCTCACCACCGCAAGGTGGACGCTTCTGCGGTGAACTCGCCACGAACCGTCCACCTTGAGCGGCAGGGGTGTCTCGTCCATCACAAGGTGCACGCTTCCGTGGCGTAGTCGCGACAATCCGTCCACCTTGTCGTGGACGGGACGGCGAGACCCCGGGTCAAGCCCGGGGTGACAGGGGCGGCAGCAGCATCGGCCTGGCCCCGCCTCACCACCACAAGATGGACGCCTCTGCGGCGTACTCGCGACAATCCGTCCACCTTGTTGTGGACGGGAGCGCAGGCTGGGCGACGGCTCAGGCGGTGAACTCGACGTCCACGGACTCGGCGAGGCGTCGGTAGCCGAGCGCGGCGTAGATGCCGTTGCTGGTGGGGTTGGCGAGGTCGGTGTAGAGCATGCAGCGCAAGCCGGCGTCCAGGAGCGCGGCGCTCACGGCCGCGGTGACGGCGCTGGCGTAGCCGTGGCCCCGCGCGTCCGGCGGCGTGTAGACGTAGCTGACCCGGGCCACCCCGCCCGCGGGCACTGTGCGGCACGCCATCGCCACCGGTTCCGGGTCGCACCACAGCCAGACCCTGCCGTCGGGCAGGGAGAGCGCAGACGTCGTCGACGGCACGCCGGTCTCGGCAGCGAACGCCGCCAGCCATGCATCGACCAGAGGCGCATCCACGCCCTCAGCGACCCGGGCCTCCCCGGAGACGGGCCACTGCAGCCGCGGCGGCCGAGGCAGGTCGTAGATGCCCATCTGCATCACCGCCCGCCGCCCGCGCCCGGTCCGGCCACACCAGACATCGCTGAAGGCGTCCACCGAGTCCGCCTGACCACCCGCGCCGGCCGGACGCAGACCCTCAGCGAAGACGAACCGCGCCAACGCGGACGCCGCCTCCGGGTCGGCCAGCGGCAGATGGAAGAAATGCGGCGGCGTGTGCATCGCCAGGAACGGCGGACGTCCCGGCCTCTTCACCACGAAGAACGACGCGTCCGGGACACCGCCACGGCGGCAGCCGTCGACGGTCGAGGCGAGCACCGACAGCAGCACCGGCTCACCCCGGACGACCGGCTCTGCGACCCTCCAGAACTCGGCCGCGTCCGCGTAGCGCCGGATCTCCCCCAGTTCCTCCGCCGGCGCGAGCGGCTCGGTCACCCCTTGACGGCGGCGGCCAGCGCCTCGGCGCGGTCGGTGCGTTCCCACGTCATCGCGTCGAGCTCCCGGCCGAAGTGGCCGTAGTTCGTCACCGACGAGTAGATCGGACGGATCAGGTCGAGGTCGCGGATGATCGCCGCCGGACGCAGGTCGAAGACGGCCAGCACCGCATCGGTGATCTGGTCGACCGGCACCTTCTCGGTGCCGAAGCACTCGGTGTAGAACCCCACCGGGTGCGCGCGGCCGATCGCATAGGCCACCTGCACCTCGCAGCGCTCGGCGAGCCCCGCGGCGACCACGTTCTTCGCCACCCAGCGCATCGCGTACGCAGCGGACCGGTCGACCTTGGACGGGTCCTTGCCGGAGAACGCACCGCCGCCGTGCCGGGCCATGCCGCCGTAGGTGTCGACGATGATCTTGCGCCCGGTCACGCCGGCGTCCCCCATCGGGCCGCCGATCACGAACTTGCCGGTCGGGTTCACGTAGGTCTTCAGCCCGTCGGAGGCGATCGGGTAGCGGGCCAGCACCGGCTCGATCACCCGCGCCCGCACCTCAGCGGCGATCACGTCGTGGGTGACCGCCTCCACGTGCTGGGTCGACACCACGACCGTGTCGACGCGCACCGGGGTGGACCCGGCGTACTCGATCGTCACCTGCGTCTTGCCGTCGGGCAGCAGGAAGTCCAGTTCGCCGGACCGCCGCACCTCCGCGAGCCGTTCCGCGAGCCGGTGTGCGATGTCGACCGGCAACGGCATCAGCGTCGCGGTGTCGTTGCACGCGTAGCCGAACATCAGGCCCTGGTCGCCCGCGCCCTGCGCGTCGAGGGCGTCCCAGGAGCCCTCCTCCCGCTGCTCCTCGGCGCTGTTCACCCCCTGGGCGATGTCCGGGGACTGCACGCCGAGGGACACCAGCACGCCGCAGGAGCGCCCGTCGAAACTCTTGTCCGAGGAGTCGTAGCCGATGTCGAGGATCCGCTGCCGGGCCAGCTGCGCCACGTCGGCGTACGCGTCCGTGGTGACCTCGCCCGCCACGACCACCGTGCCGGTCGTGACCAGGGTCTCGACCGCGACGCGCGAGGTCGGGTCCTGGCGCAGCAACTCGTCGAGGACGGCGTCGGAGATCGCGTCGGCGACCTTGTCGGGGTGGCCCTCGGTGACGGACTCGGAGGTGAACAGCCTGCTCACGCAGGCCTCCTTTCGCGGACGGAAACGGCAGCGTCCACTATCGCATGCGCCACCGACGTCTTCGAGCCCGCCGCGCGTCCGACCAGCCCGGAGGGGTCGAGCAGGAGGACCTCGTTCTCCTCCGCGCCGAACACCGCGCCTCCGGACACGTTGTTCAGCACCAGCAGCTGGCACCCCTTGCGGGCCAGTTTGGCGGTGCCGAGCCGCACCAGGTCGTCCTCGTCGGACGCGGTCTCGGCGGCGAAGCCGACCACCACCTGTCCGTCCGGACGCCGCGCAGCCAGGCCGGCCAGCACGTCCGTGGTCTGGGTGAACTCGACGGTGAGCCCCGCGTCGCCGGACTTCTTCAGCTTCTTGTCGCTGCGGCTCACCGGGGTGAAGTCGGCGGGAGCCGCAGCCATCACGACCAGGTCGGCGGACGGGGCGTGCTCGGCCATGGCCGCGGCAAGGTCTCCGGTCGACACCACCGGCACGACGCCCACCCCCGCGGGGGCCTCGATCGCCAGGTTGGCGGCGACCAGCGTCACCTCCGCACCCCGCTGGACGCAGGCTCGGGCGAGCGCGACGCCCATGAGCCCGGAGGAAGAGTTTCCGACGAAGCGGACGGGGTCGAGCGCCTCCCGCGTCCCGCCCGCGCTGATCACGGCGCGCCAGCCGGCGAGGTCCTGCGCTGCCATCCCGGCGACGGCCCGCGGGTCGGCCAGCGCCGCCAGAGCCGACGCCTCGATGTCCTCGGGCTCGGGCAGCCGCCCCGCCCCGGAGTCGGCGCCCGTGAGCCTGCCCTCCGCCGGACGCAGCACCGCCACGCCGCGAGAGCGCAGCGTGGCGACGTTGGCCTGCGTGGCCGGGTGGTGCCACATCTCGGTGTGCATCGCCGGGGCCATCACGACGGGGCACGTGGCGGTGAGCAGGACGTTGGTGAGCAGGTCGTCCGCCCGCCCGGACGCGGCCCGCGCGAGCAGGTCGGCCGTGGCCGGAGCGACCACGACGAGGTCTGCGTCACGGCCCAGTCGGACGTGCGGCACCTCGTGGGCGTCCGCGAACACCGAGGTGTGCACGGGGTGGCCGGACAGGGCGGCCCACGTGGTCTCGCCGACGAACGACAGCGCGTTCGCCGTCGGCACCACGTGGACGTCGTGGCCGGCCTCGGTGAACCGGCGCAGCAGCAGGCAGGCCTTGTACGCGGCGATCCCGCCGGCCACGCCGAGCACGATCCGGCTCATCGGGGGCTCAGCCCAGGTCGTCGGAGCCGAACGGGTCGAGCGAGAAGTCGGGATCGCCGGCGGCCTCGGCGCGAGCAGCGGCCTCCGCCTCGGGGTCAATCTCCGTGCACTCCAGCACGTCGGCGCTGATCTCGCGCAGGGCGATCGAGAGCGGCTTCTCCTGGATACCGATGTCCACCAGCGGGCCCACGTTCTCCAGCAGCCCCTCGCCGAGCTGGGAGTAGTAGGCGTTGATCTGGCGGGCGCGCTTGGCGGCGAAGAGCACCAGCCGGTACTTGGAATCGACCCGGGTCAGCAGGTCATCGATCGGCGGGTTGGTGATTCCCTCGGGAGTGTGAGTGCTCAAGTTCAGCTTCCTGATTGAAGAACGCGGCGCACGCGAGAACCCGGTGCATGCCGTCACAGACCCAACAACTCTACCAACTGCTCCACCGCAGCGCCCAAATCGTCGTTCACGATGATGTGGTCGAACTCCGCGGCGACCGCCAACTCGCCCTCCGCGGTCTGCAGCCGGCGGTCCATCTGCGCCGCCGTCTCCGTCCCCCTCGCCACCAGGCGCTGCTTCAGCGTGTCCCAGGTCGGGGGGGCGATGAAGACCGTGCGGACGTCCGGCATCCGTCGCTTCACCTGCCGTGCGCCCTGGACCTCGATCTCGAGGATGACCCGCCGGCCGGCGGCCACCGCGGCCCGGACGGGCGCTGCGGGCGTGCCGTAGCGGTCGGTGCCGTGCACGAGCGCCCACTCCAGCAGGCCGTCGGACGCGACGAGTTCGTCGAACTCCGCGCCGCTCACGAACAGGTAGTGCTCGCCATCCACCTCGCCGGGCCTCGGGTCCCGCGTGGTCGCGGAGACCGACACCCACACGTCGGGGTGACCTTCGCGGAGGGCCCGGACGACCGTGCCCTTGCCCACCGCGGTCGGACCAGAGATGACGGTGACGTCACCGCTCACTGAACTCGGCCTTCAGGCCGGCCACCTGATGGCGGCCGAGCCCGCGGATGCGCCGGTTCGACGCGATGTCGAGGCGCTCCATCACCACGCTCGCACGCTTCTCGCCCACCCGCGGGAGCGCCTTGAGCAGGTCCACGACCTTCACGTGGGCGAGGATGTCGTCGTCCGCCGCGATCTCGAGGGCCTGGCTGAGCGTGAGCGCACCGGTGCGCACCTTGCTCTTCAGGTCTGCGCGCCGGCGGCGGGCTTCGGTCGCCGCCGCGCGGGCGGCTTCGAGTTGCTCTGTGGTGAGCTGCGGGATCGTCACTGCAGTGCCTTTGTCTGGGGTCGTTGGCTTGCCTTGCACGCCCAACCTAGCGTCCCTGCGACGCCGTCGTCATCCGAACCGAAATGTTCACACACTAGGCGTGATGGACGGGCTTCAGCGGACGGAGGCGGAGAGGAGTTCGGACACCTTCCCGCGCAGCGCGGACGCGTCCGGGCCGGCGGAGATCACCCCGCGCCCCACGACGGCGAGCACCTGGTCGACCGCGTCCCCGAACAGTCCCGGAAGGTCCTCCATCCGACCGCCCTGGAAGCCGATGCCCGGCACGAGGATCGAGCCGTTGAAGTCGCTGAGGTCGCAGCCGAGGCTCTCGTGCGTCCCGCCGACGACCAGGCCGATCGCCTTCTGCCGGGACGCGTGGTTCACCTCGGTGGCCGCGTCGATGATCGACTGGACGACCGAGGCGTCCCTGGTCAGTGCGAGCTGCACCTGGCCGCCCTCGGGGTTGGACGTGCGAGCCAGCACGTACACGCCGCGCTCGTAGCGGTGGGCGCGCTCGAACGCGGGCGCCAGAGACCCGAAGCCGAGGTAGGGCGACAGCGTGATGGCGTCCGCTGCCAGCGGCGACCCGTCGGCGAGGTACGCGTCGGAGTAGGCCTCCATCGTGGAGCCGATGTCGCCGCGCTTGACGTCGAGGATGCTCATCGCGCCGGTGCCGGCGATGTCGGCGAGGACGCGCTCCAGCGCGGCGATGCCCGCCGAGCCGTACGCCTCGAAGAAGGCCGACTGCGGCTTGAAGGCCGCAACCTGGTCGCCCAGGGCCTCGACGAGCGTGCGGGCGCACCGCTCGGCGCCGGCCGCGGTCGCGTCCAAGCCCCAGGCCTTCAGCTGGGAGGGGTGCGGGTCGATCCCGACGCAGAGGGGGCCGCGATCCGCGACGACCTCCCGCAGGCGGCGCCAGTAGGTGGTCACGATCCCTTCCTCTCCCCGTCGAGGGCGTTCACGGCTGCCGGGAGGCCCGGCCCGCCGTAGATGAAGCCAGTGTAAAGCTGGACGAGGCTCGCGCCCGCGTCGAACAGCGCCACCGCGTCGGCGGCGGTCATCACCCCGCCGGAACCGATCACCGGCAGGCGGGTGTGCGCGCACACGTACGCGACGACCTCGCGGGCCCGCCGGGTCAGGGGCGCGCCCGAGAGTCCGCCCGCTTCCCCGGCCCTGCCCTGGTCGGACGCGGCCAGCCCGTCGCGGGCGAGCGTGGTGTTGGTGGCGACCAGCCCCGCAGCGCCGTGGTCGGCGCAGGTGGCCAGGACCTCGTCAAGCTGCGCCCAGGTCAGGTCCGGAGCCACCTTCACGAAGATCGGCACGGGACGGCCACCGGCGGCCAGCGCCTCGGCCTCCGTCCGCAGAGCACCGACGAGGTCGGCCAGGGCGCCCCCGTCCTGCAGGGCGCGCAGGCCGGGGGTGTTCGGGCTGGAGACGTTCACGGCGACGTAGTCGGCGTGCGGGGCGAGCAGGCGGAAGGACAGCAGGTAGTCCGCGACCGCGTCCTCGAGGGCGACGAGCTTGGTCTTGCCGATCGAGATCCCGATCGGGATGCCGGCGGCGGCGTTGCCCCGGTAGACGTTCCGGGCGGCCAGCGTGGCGGCGACCGCCTCCGCGCCGGGGTTGTTGAACCCCATCCGGTTGACCAGGGCCTTCGAGTCACGGAGCCGGAACATGCGCGGCTTCGGGTTCCCCGGCTGGGCGCGCCCGGTGACGGTGCCCAACTCGGCGAAGCCGAAGCCGAGCCCCTGCCAGGCGAGGACGGCCGTGGCGTCCTTGTCCAGCCCCGCCGCGAGGCCCACCCGGGAAGGGAAGTCGATGCCGGCGACGGTCGTCCGGCGTCCGCTGCTGCCCGCGACCAGCCCGGTCAGGGCCCTGGCGAGGGCCTCGGAGCCCACGCCGGCCAGCAGCCGGATCGTCCGCTCGTGGATGGCCTCCGGGTCACCGTCGTACGCGCGGAACAGCACCGGCCTCAGCAGCCGGGTGTACCCGGCGTCCAGCAGGCCGGCGGGGAGTCCCATCAGTCGAGGGCTGCGAGTTCGGAGCGGACGTCCGCGCTCCACTCCTGCAACGGCCGGACGCCGACCGCGCCCCTGCGGAGCGCCTCGATCCCCTGCACACAGGCGGACAGGCCCTGCACGGTGGTGACGCACGGGACGTCGGCGAGGATGGCGGCCGAGCGGATCTCCCAGCCGTCCCGACGCGGGTTGCCGTCCTTCGAGACGCCCTGCGGCGTGTTGAAGATCAGGTCGACCTCGCCGTCCAGGATCGCCTGCACGACCGTCTTCTCCCCGTTCGGGCCGGGCCCCTGCGACGCCTTGCGGATCGTCGTCACCTCCACGTCCTGGCGCCGCAGCACCTGCGCGGTGCCCTCGGTGGCCAGGACGGTGAAACCGAGGTCGGCCAGCCGCTTCACAGGGAAAATGGCGTGCCGCTTGTCCCGGTTGGCGACCGAGACGAACACCGTGCCGCCGGTCGGGACGCTGCCGAAGGACGCGGCCTGGCTCTTCGCGAACGCTGTGCCGAACGTCGCGTCCAGCCCCATCACCTCGCCAGTGGACTTCATCTCCGGGCCGAGCAGGGTGTCGACCCAGGAGCCGTCGGCGGTGCGGAACCGGTTGAACGGCATCACCGCCTCCTTCACCGCGATCGGGGCGGACTCCAGGATGGTGGTGCCGTCGCAGCCGACCGCCCGCAGCACGCCCTCCGCGCGCAGGTCGGCGATCGTGGCTCCGAGCGAGATCCGGGTCGCGGCCTTCGCCAGCTGGGTGTCGGTGGCCTTGGACACGAACGGGACGGTGCGGGACGCCCGCGGGTTCGCCTCCAGCACGTACAGGACATCGCCCAGCAGCGCGTACTGGATGTTCAGCAGGCCGCGGACGCCGACGCCGCGCGCGATCGCCTCGGTCGCGGTGCGGATCTGCTCGATCACCTCGTTGCCGAGCGTGATCGGGGGCAGCGAACAGGCGGAGTCGCCGGAGTGAATGCCGGCCTCCTCGATGTGCTCCATCACGCCGCCGAGGTACAGCTCGGAGCCGTCGAACAGGGCGTCCACGTCGATCTCGATCGCGTCGTCGAGGAACCGGTCGACCAGCACCGGTCGGGACGGGGTGATGTCGGTCGCCCGCTCGATGTACGAGACCAGCGACGCGTCGTCGTAGACGATCTCCATGCCGCGTCCGCCCAGCACGTAGGAGGGACGCACCAGGACCGGGTAGCCGATCTCGTGCGCGATGCCGAGCGCCTGCTCCGACGACTCCGCCATGCCGTAGGCCGGGGCGGTCAGGCCCGCGTCGGACAGCACGGTGCCGAACGCGCCCCGCTCCTCGGCCAGGTTGATCGCCTCAGGCGAGGTGCCGACGATCGGGACGCCGGCGTCCTTGAGCGCCTGCGCGAGCTTGAGCGGGGTCTGCCCGCCCAGCTGGACGATCACGCCGGCCACCGGCCCTGCCGCCGCCTCGGCGTGGTACACCTCCAGGACGTCCTCCAGGGTCAGCGGCTCGAAGTAGAGCCGGTCGGAGGTGTCGTAGTCGGTCGAGACGGTCTCGGGGTTGCAGTTGACCATCACGGCCTCATAGCCCGCCGCGCGGATCGCCATCGCCGCGTGCACGCACGAGTAGTCGAACTCGATGCCCTGGCCGATCCGGTTGGGGCCGGAGCCGAGGATCAGCACCGCCGGCTTCTCCCGCGGCGCCACCTCGGTCTCCTCGTCGTAGGACGAGTAGTGGTACGGGGTGCGGGCCGCGAACTCGGCCGCGCAGGTGTCCACCGTCTTGTAGACGGGCCGGACGCCGAGCGCCCAGCGCACGCCGCGGACCACGTCCGTGGACAGGTTGCGCAGCTTCGCCACCTGCTCGTCGGCCAGGCCGTGCCGCTTGGCCAGCCGCAGCAGGTCGGCGGTGAGTTCCGGGCTTGTCCGGACCTCCTCCGCCACCTCGAAGACCAGCTGGAGCTGGTCGACGAACCACGGGTCGATCTTCGTCGCCTCGTGCACCTGGGCGGCGGTCGCGCCGAGCCGGAAGGCGAGCATCACGTCGCCGAGGCGGCCGTCGTGGGGACGCGCCATGCTCTCCAGCAGCTCGTCGAGCGAGCCCTGGATCGGCCCGGTGAAGTCGAAGCCGGCCTTCGCGTCCTCCAGCGAGCGCAACGCCTTGCCCAGCGCCTCGGTGAAGTTGCGGCCGATCGCCATCGCCTCGCCGACGCTCTTCATGTGCGTGGTCAGGGTGGAGTCGGCGGTCGGGAACTTCTCGAACGCGAACCGGGGCGCCTTCACGACCACGTAGTCGAGCGTGGGCTCGAAGGAGGCCGGGGTCTCGGCGGTGATGTCGTTGGGGATCTCGTCGAGGGTGTAGCCGACGGCGACCTTGGCCGCGATCTTCGCGATCGGGAAGCCGGTGGCCTTGGACGCGAGGGCCGAGGACCGGGACACCCGGGGGTTCATCTCGATCACGATCATCCGGCCGTTGTCGGGGTTGATCGCGAACTGGATGTTGCAGCCGCCGGTGTCGACGCCGACCGCGCGGATCACCGCGATGCCGACGTCGCGCATGGCCTGGTACTCGCGGTCGGTGAGGGTCATCGCCGGGGCGACCGTGATCGAGTCGCCGGTGTGCACGCCCATCGGGTCGAGGTTCTCGATGGAGCAGACGATCACGACGTTGTCCGCCTTGTCGCGCATCACCTCGAGCTCGTACTCCTTCCAGCCGAGCACGGACTCCTCGATCAGCACCTCGGTGACCGGGGACGCCTGCAGGCCGCGGCCGGCGATCCGGCGCAGTTCCTCGGGGTCGTGGGCGAAGCCGGAGCCCACCCCGCCCATCGTGAAGGAGGGCCGCACGACCACCGGATAGCCCAGGTCGACGGCGGCGGCCAGCACCTCGTCCATCGTGTGGCAGATCGCCGAGCGGGCGACCTCCGGGTTCGCGCCGGGGACGTCGAGGGAGGCGACGATCTCCTTGAACTTCTCCCTGTCCTCGCCGGACTGGATCGCGTCGAAGGAGGCGCCGATCAACTCCACGCCGTACTTCGCCAGCACCCCCGACTCGTGCAGGGCGACCGCGGCGTTGAGGGCGGTCTGGCCGCCGAGGGTCGCCAGCAGGGCGTCGGGACGCTCCGCCGCGATCACCTGCTCGAGGTACTCGGGCTGGATCGGCTCGATGTAGGTCGCGTCGGCGAACTCCGGGTCGGTCATGATCGTGGCCGGGTTGGAGTTCACCAGGACGACCCGGAACCCCTCCTCGCGCAGGACGCGGCAGGCCTGGGTGCCGGAGTAGTCGAACTCGCAGGCCTGGCCGATCACGATCGGGCCGGAGCCGATCACCAGGATCGAACCGATGTCGTCGCGGCGGGGCATCAGGCGTCCCCCTTCTTTCCGGAGCGGGCGGTTCGGTGCGCGTCCATCATGGCCACGAACCGGTCGAACAGGTAGGACGCGTCGTGCGGGCCGGCCGCCGCCTCCGGGTGGTACTGGACGGAGAAGCCGCGCAGCTCGCCGTCGGACGACCGCAGCTCGAGGCCCTCGACGACGTCGTCGTTGAGGTTCACGTGCGAGACCCGCGCCTCGCCCCACTTCGTGTCGGTGCCGCCCTCGCGCGGCGCGTCGACCGCGAACCCGTGGTTGTGGGCGGTGACCTCGACCTTGTTGGTGGTGAGGTCCTTCACCGGCTGGTTGATGCCGCGGTGCCCGTACTTCAGCTTGTAGGTGCCGAAGCCGAGCGCGCGGCCGAAGATCTGGTTGCCGAAGCAGATGCCGAAGTAGGGCAGGTCGGCGTCCAGCACCTGCTGCAGCAGGGCGACCGCGTCGTCGGCGGCCGCCGGGTCGCCGGGCCCGTTGGAGAAGAACACGCCGTCCGGGGCGACCTCGCGGACCTGGTCGATGCCCACGTCCGCGGGCAGCAGGTGCACCTCGATGCCCCGCTCGGACATCCGGGTGGGCGTCATGTCCTTGATGCCGAGGTCGATCGCCGCCACGGTGAACCGCTTCTCCCCCACGGCGGGCGTCACCTCGGGTTCGCGGACGGTGACGTCGGCGACGAGGTTGGCCCCGGCCATCTCCGGGGAGGCGAGCACCTTGGCCCGCAGCCTGTCGACGTCGAGTTCCTCGGTCGAGATACCGACCCGCATGGCCCCGCGCTCGCGCAGGTGCCGGGTCAGTGCGCGGGTGTCGAGCTCTGCGATCCCCACCACGCCCTGCTCGCGCAGCGCCTGGTCGAGGGAGCGGTTCGAGCGCCAGTTCGAGCGGACGCGGGACAGGTCGCGGACGACGTAGCCGGCCACCCAGATGCGTCCGGACTCGTCGTCCTCGTCGTTCCAGCCCGTGTTGCCGATGTGCGGAGCGGTCGCCACCACGACCTGGCGGTGGTAGCTGGGGTCGGTCAGCGTCTCCTGGTAGCCGGACATCCCGGTGGAGAACACCGCCTCACCGAAGGTCTCACCGCGCGCGCCGAAGGAGACCCCCCGGAAACTGCGCCCGTCCTCCAGCACCAGCAGGGCGGGGACTTGTTCCGAGGTGTGGTAGCTGCTCGGCATCGACATCCTTCACTGTTCGGGTCGCGGTCGAACCCGGACGAGACTACCAAACCTCCACCACGTAGAATCCGCGGCGTGGCGGATGGACAGGTGGCGGGCAGCCAGGGGCGCCGGCCGGCGCTGGTCGTCCTCGCCGCCGTGATCGCCGTCGTCGCACTGGTGTGGGCACTGGGCGGATTCGCCGAACGCAGCGACTACGCGTCCGCGCAGCCCGGTCAGGAGATCGACGCGGGCAACCTCGTCTTCGTCCTCGACGACGCGACGGCGCAGCAGGACGAGACCGGCGAATGGACCGTGATCGTCCACGGCACGGTGCGCAACCCCCACGACGAGACGCTGGCACCCGTGCAGGGCGACGCGGGCAACCTCGCGGTCGTCCCGGCCCGCGGGGAGCGCAGCGCGGTGCTGAGCAGCGTCGACCTCGGCGGAACCTGGCGCAGGAGCGTCGTGCCCCCCGGCGGCCTCCCGGTGGACCTCGCCGCCGGGTTCAGCTTCCCTGCCGGGACGACCTTCAGGGACACGGTCGTCGCCGGGGTGTTCCCGTTCGAGTACACCGACAACTCCGTGCTCGGCGTCTCGGGCGGGCAGAAGACCTGGAACCCGGACTCGCAGGCGCGGGGCACGACGGTCACGCTGCCACTGACGATCCTGCCCGCCGCGCAGTAGCGGCTCAGCCGATCGTGGCCGGCAGCACCAGCCGGGCCGTCGTCTCGCCGTCGACGATGTCGATCCGGACACCGTCCACCTGGTCGACGAGGCGTTCGGGCACCTCGAACGCGACCGAGAGAATGCCCGCGGTGCCGGCCGCACAGACCGGGCTGGCCTCCGGATCGGACGGCGTGTACGACAGGTCGCTGGTGAACCAGAAGTCTCCCGCCTTCAGGTAGACCAGGCACCCGTTGCCCGGGGTGCCGGTGAGGTCCACGGTCAGGTCGGCAATGACGAAGGTCGCGCCGTCGACGGCCGGGGTCGTGTCGAAGGAGCCGGGCAGCGCGCTGATCACGAACAGCCGATCCACATGGAAGGTCGCGCCCGCAGCCGTCGCGGTGGCACCCGGTCGCGCGAGCGTGTAGTCCAGGCGCCCGTCGTTGCGCGCCAGCCACAGCGACACGGCGACGGTCACCAGAGCCGCGACCACCCCTGCGACCAGCAGTGCCCGAGAACGCGCAACGAGCCCCTGCGTCCACGGCGTCTGGGGCGCGCTCACGCGGCGGCCCTCAACGGGGTGGTCTCCACCGTGGTGACCTTCTCGGCGGCGTCGGCCCCTGCCTGCGTGAGGCCGAGCGGCACCCGCACCCACTCCTGGTAGGACGAGAAGGGCTCTCCGGGCGCGAACACCACCGCGGCCTCGGGCCCGAGGTCGGCCGGGTCCACCTCGAAGACCGCCTCCTGCGCGACCCTGAAGCCGGGTGGGGCGATGGGCGCACCGAGCCCCGCCCAGGGCGAGTAGGTGCGCTCACCCGACACCAGGGTGAGCTGGACGATCCCCCCGTCCGGCCCCGGGGAGGAGACCAGCACGGGCACGACGACGAAGACGAGGTCACTGTCGACCACGTCCGAGTCGACCTGGATGGACCGGGCCACCCGCGGTTGGCCCGCCTTCACCTGTTGCCCCTGCAGGTCGCCGGCCTGCAGGAGGGCGACCTGGTTCACCTCGTGCCCGATCCCTTCGGGCAATCGGCCCGCAGCCACCACGACGAGCGCGGTGACCACGATGACGCACGCGGCCCCGACCACCCCGGAGCGGGCGCCGCTGCGGGCACCGGCGCGTGGGACGAGCACCGGTGCGACGGCGTCGCCCGTCCCCGCGGCGAAGATCGAGAGCGCACGCGAGTAGGCGACGGCCAACAGCACCCAGAGCACTCCCATGACCAGCACGAGCCTGACCAGATCGACCAGTGGCAGCACGCGCAGCCAGAAGTCGATCGGATGGCCGCCGACCAGCCTCAGGACCAGCCGGTTGAGCTGGTCGCCGGCCGCGTCCACGAGCGTGAACGCGATCACGAAGGCGCCGAGGAACGGCCAGCCGGCGCGGACCACCAGGCGCAGCGACTGCCAGGCGGGCAGGACGGTCTCGTCCACCCCGCCGAGGAACCACTCCTGCACGGAGAGGGCGACGCGGCGGACCCCGCGCACCGTGTCGTTGTCCTCCCTCAGCCGGGCCAGTGCCCGGCCCGTGCCGGTGGTGGGGGCGTCGCGGCCCGGCTCCCCGAGGCGCCACAGGTCGGCAAGGCTGAGGACGCGGGTGCCGAAGACGAGGCCGGCCATGGCCAACCAGAGCAGGGGTCGGGTGAAGCCGTCGAACAGCACCGGCCACAGCGTCCCGGCCCAGAACGACCAGGCCTGGGTGAGGACGGCGGGCAGGTCCAGGTGGATCGCCGACGCCAGCCAGGCGCCCCCGTCGTCCAGCCACTGTCGGAAGACACGGTCCCCGGCCCACAGGACGACCTGCTCCCCGATGCGGAAGGCGACGAGCAGGACGAGCAGCGCGAGCGTCGCCTCGACCAGGATCTCCACGACGCCCACCACGAGTGGGAACCGGGTGCGTTCCCGCCAGCGATCGTTGAGCAGCTTGAAGCCGTAGCCGACCACGAGGAACCCGAGGGTCCACGCCAGGACCACAGAATTCTCGATCGGGTTCATGGCGATCATGAAGTCGGCGTAGCCCTTGCGGACACCCGCGAGCTTCACGAGGTTCGAGGCGTAGTCGCTGACGAAGCCGAAGGTCGCGTAGATCGCGAGGAACGGCAGCAACGTGATCGTCAGCAGCTGCACCGGGCCGGTGTCGCGGTCGTCGTCAGCGCTGTCGACCGCTCCCTGCCGCAGCAGCGCGGGCAGACCCAGGTCCACCGCGACGAGGCGCAGCAGGGCGAGGATCGTGGCCAGTTGCAGGACCATGCCGACCGCGAGGAGCACGATCACCAGCCACGGCCAGGTGGAGGAGACCTCGCTCGCGACCAGGACCGACAGTTCGTTGGCCGACCAGCCCAGCAGCATCAGGCCGAGGACGGGAGCGGCCAGCCGGCCCAGCGTCCGCCCGGTCTGGGCGAACAGCAGCGCGACCTCGTCCCAGAGCCGGCCCAGGGAGGCCCCCACCGCGCGCATCCGCGGCTCGTCCCTGTTACCGGGCTCCCCCGCCCGCGATCAGCGCGGACAGCAGGCCGTTGAGGAAGGCCGGGGAGTCGTCGGTGGACAGCTGCTCGGACAGGGCGACGGCCTCGGCGAGGACGACGTCGGCGGGGGTGTCGGTCGTGGCCAGCTCGAAGGCGGCCAGCCGGGCGAGGTTCCGGTCGACGCGGGGCATCCGGTCCAGCGTCCACCCGGCGGCGAGCACGCGGGAGATCCGGGCGTCCAGTTCGTCCACCCGCGCGGCGACACCCTCGACGAGTTCGACGGTGAAATCGCGCACCGGCGGGTCGTTCTCCTCGCGCGCGGCCGCCAGCACCGCGGTCGCCGGCAGTTGGCGCAGGTCGGCCTCGAACAGGATGTCCAGCGCGCGCTTGCGTGCCTTGGCGCGGGCGGGGCGGTGCCCGTCGGCCGGCTCGGCCGGGATCGTCTCGATCAGCTCGAGGACGGTGCCGTCCGGCCTGGTGATGCGGGTGGGTTCAGCCACGTCGGGTCAGACCCGGCCGAGGTAGTTGCCCTCGCGGGTGTCGACCTTGACCTTCTCGCCGGTGGTGATGAACAGCGGGACCTGGATCTGCAGGCCGGTCTCGACGGTGGCGGGCTTGGTGCCGCCGGTCGAGCGGTCGCCCTGGAGGCCGGGCTCGGTGTAGGTGACCTCGAGCTCCACGGACGCGGGCAGGTCGATGTAGAGCGGGTTGCCGTCGTGCAGCGCGACGGTGGCGACCTGGTTCTCCAGCAGGTAGTTCTTGGCGTCGCCGACCACGTCCTCGCTGATGTTCAGCTGGTCGTAGGTGTCGGTGTCCATGAACACGTACGCCTCGCCGTCGTGGTACAGGTACTGCATGTCGCGGCGGTCGACGCTCGCGGACTCCACCTTGGTGTCGGAGTTGAAGGTGCGGTCGACCACCTTGCCGGTGAGGACGTGCTTGAGCTTGGTGCGCACGACCGTGTTGCCCTTGCCAGGCTTGTGGTGCTGGAACCAGGCGACGGTCCACAGCTGGCCATCGATGTCGAGGACCACGCCGTTCTTCAGGTCGTTGGTGGAGATGGTTGGCACGAGCCAGCCCGCTTTCGTCCGAGAAGAGTTTCGCGACCGCACAGTCTAGCCGTCCGCGCTGACTTGTCAGAATCAGCGCGACGTGGGTCACGGCTGGCGGGTGCGGATCCCGTCGAGCAGTTCGGCCTTCGCCCGTGCCCGGGGCAGCGAGTGCTCCTCCATCCAGTCGGCCGTCGCATCGCCGCCGGCCCCACGCAGGCCGTCGATCACCCGGGCGACCACCTGAGGCGCCTTGTTCTGGCTCATCTTCGCCTTGCCGTCCACCCGGGTGATCCGGACTTCACCCCGACGATGGCCCGCAGCAGCCGGTCCACGGACGCAGGCTCCATCGCATCGACGGACGCGTCGCCGTGCGCGAGGCTCAGCCGGCGGACGACGGCCAGCAGCCACTCCGGGTCGCGGTGGACGACGAGGTCGCCCCACGCGTGGACCGTGACGTAGTTCCAGGTCGGGACGTTGGGCGAGGCGGGCGTGCTCAGCCAGTCGGCCTCGACGTAGTCGTCGGGACCGTGCAGGACGAACATCGCCTCGACCGGCTCTCCTGCTTCGGCCGGACGCCACTGGTCGTTGACCAGCGACAGGTGCCCGACCAGCCGGCCGAAATCGCTGCCGTCGTCCTCGTGCAGCATCGGCACGTAGGTGGCGACCAGGCCCGGCGGCCCGTACGTGACCAGGTCGCCCGCGCGTCCGGCCGCCAGGACGTCGGCGACCTGCTCGGTCGTCATCGCGAAGTGCGCGGGAATGTACACCCTCAGGCCTCGTTCAGGCGGAGGAACGCGTCGGCGAGGGCGCCCTCGCTCGGGTCGGCCACCACGGTCGGTCGCCGAGCCCGTTGAGCAGGACGTAGCGCAGCCGGGAGCCGCGCGACTTCTTGTCCAGGTTCATGCTCTCGTGCAGGCTCAGCCAGACCCCCTCGGGGTAGCTCGTCCGCAGGCCGGCCGCGGTGAGCACCCGACGGTGCCGGGCGACCAGGTCGTCGTCGATCATGCCGAGCTCACGGGCCACCTCCGCGGCGTACACCATGCCGATCGCGACAGCCTGCCCGTGCCGGAGCAGGAAGTGCTCGTGGCGCTCGATGGCGTGGCCGAGCGTGTGCCCGTAGTTCAGCGCCTCCCTGCCGATGTCGCCGCCCTGGGAGGTGCGCTCGCGCAGGTCCGAGGCGACCACGGCCGCCTTCACCGAGACGGCCCTGCGGATCAGTTCCGCCTGCACGGTCGCCGGCCGCGGCCAGCGCGTCGGCCGGATCCTCCTCGAAGAGGTCGAGGATCGAGGGATCGGCGATGAAGCCGGACTTCAGTACCTCGGCCATCCCCGAGCGCAACTCCCCGTCAGGCAGCGTCTCGAGGAAGTCGAGGTCGGCCAGCACGGTGAACGGCTCGTAGAAGGACCCGACGAGGTTCTTGCCCGCGCTCAGGTTGATCCCGGTCTTGCCGCCGACCGCCGCGTCCACCATGGCCAGCAGCGAGGTCGGCAGCGCGATGTAGCGGACGCCGCGCAGCCACGTCGCCGCGACGAAGCCTGCGAGGTCGGTGGTCGCGCCGCCGCCGAGGCCGAGGACCGCGTCCGAGCGGGTGAACCCCGCGCCGGCCAGCGCCTCCCAGCAGCCCTGGAGCACCTCGGCGGTCTTGCCGGCCTCCGCCTCGGGGACGCGGATCGCCGTCACCTGCTGGTCGAGGCCCGCGGTGATGGCCGGCAGCAGCGATGCGAGCCCCGGCGGGTGGATCACGGCGACCCGCTCGACCCCGTCCAGGAACTGCGGGAGCAGGCTGGACGCGCCACGTCCCACCACCACCTGGTACGGCTGGTCGGTGCTGACGTCGATCGGCACCCAGGTCATCCCACGCTCCTCACTCGACGGATCTCCTCCGCCACCTCCGCGGCGCTCCGTGCGGTCGGTCTCCACCACCAGGGTGGCGACCGCCGCGTACAAGGGTGCCCTGCTCGCGAGCAACGCCCCGAGCCGGTCCCGGATGGCGACCAGTGCGTCCATCCCCAGCGCATTCATGCCCAGCCGGCGGGTCACGGTCGCGACGGAGGCCCGCAGCCACGCCACCGGCGCCCCGACGAGGGCCTCGCGCACGGTCGCCGACTCCACCGCGCCGCTGCCGAGCGCGACCACCCCCGGGCCGGCGAGGGCGGCCAGGCACGCGCGCTCCTCGACCACGCGGTACGCCGCCTCTCCGTGGCCGGCGAAGAACTCCTCCGCGCTGGAGCCCAGCGCCTGCTCGACCAGGCTGTCGACCTCGACCAGCGGCACGCCCCACAGTTCGGCGAGGAGCGCGGCGACGGTGGACTTCCCCGAACCGGGGATGCCGACCAGGACGAGGTCGGGACCGGTCAACCCAGGTTCCGTTCGGCCAGCCTGGCCAGATAGGCGGTGTGGTTGCGGCGGGTCTCGGCCAGCGAGTCGCCGCCGAACTTCTCCAGCGCGGCCTCGGCGAGGACGAGGGCCACCATCGCCTCCGCGACCACGCCGGCCGCCGGCACCGCGCACACATCGGAGCGCTGGTGGTGGGCCTGCGCGGCCTCGCCGGTGGTGACGTCGACGGTGCGCAGCGCACGGGGGACGGTGGCGATCGGCTTCATGGCAGCCCGGACGCGGAGCACCTCGCCGTTGCTCATCCCGCCCTCGGTGCCGCCGGAACGGTTGGAGAGCCGGTGGACGCCACCGTCGGCGGGCGTCATCTCGTCGTGGGCGAGGCTGCCCTGGGTCGCGGCCAGCGCGAAGCCGTCCCCGACCTCGACGCCCTTGATGGCCTGGATGCCCATCAGCGCGCCGGCGAGTTTCGCGTCCAGGCGACGGTCCCCCTGGCTGTGCGAGCCGAGGCCCGGCGGCAGCCCGTAGGCCAGCACCTCGACGACGCCGCCGAGGGTGTCGCCGTCGGCCTTCGCCGCGGCGACCTCGTCGAGCATCGCCTGCCCTGCCGCCTGGTCGAAGCAGCGGACCGGGTGGGCGTCGATCGCGTCGAGGTCGTCTGGGCCGGGCAGGACGGACGCGTCCGTCTCCGCGGAACCGATCCGGACGACGTGGCTGAGCACGCGGATGCCGAACGCCTGCTCGAGGAAGTTCGCCGCGACCCTGCCCAGCGCCACGCGGGCGGCCGTCTCGCGGGCGGAAGCCCGCTCCAGGATCGGCCGGGCCTCGTCCCAGTCGTACTTCTGCATCCCCGAGAGGTCGGCGTGCCCCGGCCGCGGCCGGGTGAGGGCGGCGTTGCGGGCCAGTTCGGCCAGCTCGTCCGCAGGCACCGGGTCGGGGGCCATCACGGTCTCCCACTTGGGCCACTCGGTGTTGCCGACCATGATCGCGATCGGCGAGCCGAGGGTCTCCCCGTGGCGGACCCCGGTGAGCAGGGTCACCTCGTCGGCCTCGAACTTCATCCGGGCACCCCGGCCGGTGCCGAGCCGGCGCCGCGCCAGCGCTGCACCGACGTCCGCCGAGGTCAGCAGGACGTGGGCGGGGATCCCCTCGATGGTCGCGACGAGGGCACGTCCATGGGACTCGCCGGCGGTCAGGTAGCGCAGCATTCGCCTGGTTCCGTCACTTCCCGTTGCACTTGTCGCGGTTGGCGTCGGACGCCGTGCACCACGCCTGGAGCTTCGCCTGGTGGCCTTCTGCTCGTCGTAGGTGGTCGCGAACGCGGTCTCACCCGTGTCGAGGTTCACCACCGTGAAGTACAGCCAGTCACCGTCCGCGGGCGCGATCGCGGCCTGCATCGACTTCTTCGACGGCGAGGTGATCGGCCCGACGGGCAGTCCCTTGTGCAGGTAGGTGTTGTAGGGAGAATCCTTGGCGCGCTCTCCGGGGTGGTGAAGACCCGGCCGGTGATGTTGTTCGCGTAGGCGACCGTCGCGTCCGACTGCAGCTTCATGCCGGAGTCCAGCCGGTTGTAGAAGACCCGGGCGATCTTCGCCCTGTCGTCGTCGTTGGTGCCGGCTTCCTTCTCGATGATGCTGGCCATCGTCAGCACCTCGTAGGGCGTGTAGCCGAGCGCCGTCGCCGCGTCCTGGAAGCCGATCTCGTCGGCGACGTTGTTGAACTGCTTGGTGGTCAGCTTCAGCACCGTGGACGCGGTGGGCTTGTCGGGCAACTCGTAGGTGTCGGGGGAGATGAACCCTCTCGCCGCCCGCTCGGCCCAACTGGGCAGGCCGAGCTTCTTCCAGTCCTTCAACGCGGCCTCGAGCGACTTCGTCGTCACGCCGCTCGCCTTCGAGATGGCGGTGACCTGCTGGGACAGCCGCAGCCCGTCCTTCAGCGTCATCCGGTTGTGCACGATGTTGGCCGGGTCGAGCAGCATCGCCAGGGCCACCTTGGCGGGGAGCTGGGTCTTCAGGGCGTAGCGGCCGTAGGCGATCTTCGCCGAGTCGGCGTTCGCGGCCGCTTCGCGGGTGAAGGCCTTGGTGGTCTTCACCACGTCTGCCTGGACGAGGATGTTGGCGATGTCGGAGATGGTGGCGCCCTTGGGGATGTCGACCTCCACCGGGTCGACGCCCTCACCGATGTAGTCCTCGGCGGTGCGGTAGTCCAGCCAGGCGTCGTGCGCCTTGGTGTAGACGAACCAGCCGCCGCCGATGAACACCGACAGCGACAACAGCACGGCGAACGCCGAACGGAACTTGTACCAGACCTCCTTGAGGTCCAGCTTGCCGGTCTCGGGGTCCCTGATCTCCCCGGGGAATCGGTTACTCATCCGTGGGCGTCCTTCCTTCACCGGGCGCGGGCTGCAGTTCCCCTGGCGGCCGGCCGGTGGTGCGTTCGTGGTGCAGGGCCGTCTCCAAGAGTGCCACGGCCGCAGCCTGGTCGATCACCCGACGCTGCCGGCGCGTGTTGCGTCCGGCGGTGGAGAGCTGCCGGGAGGCGGTCACGGTGGTCAGTCTCTCATCCACCAGCCGGATCGGCACGTCAGGCAGCGCCGACGCGAGGGACGCGGCCACCTCCCGCATCGCGACGGCGGCAGGCCCCTCCGCACCGGCCAGGTTCCGCGGCAGGCCGAGGACGACCTCGAGCGGCTCGTACTCGGCCACCAGGGCGCGCACGCGGTCGAGCGCCGTGGGGCCAGCCGGCACGGTCTCGACCGGGTGGGCGAGGATGCCGTCGGGGTCACTGGCCGCGACCCCGATCCTCGCCCGCCCCCAGTCGAGCGCGAGCCGGACGCCCCTGCGCACGCTCAGCCGGCCAGCGCCGCGCGGATGGCGGCCAGCGCCTGCGGCGCAGCCGCCCCGTCCGTGCCGCCGCCCTGGGCGAGGTCGTCACGACCGCCGCCACGGCCGCCGAGCGCCGCGGCACCGGCGCCGACGAGGGCTCCGGCCTTCGCGCCGAGCGCGCGGGCCGCGTCCGTCGTGGCCACGATCAGGACCGGCTTCGCTTCGCCGCCGATCAGCGCGACCACCCCGGCGCGACCGCCGAACGCCCCGCGGACCTCCTGGGCCAGGGTGCGCAGGTCGTCGGCCGGCGTGCCCGGCAGGTGCCGGGCGACCAGCTCGTACCCGCCGACCTGTTCGGCCCCGGCCACCAGGGACGGCACCGAGCCGAGCAGCTCGCGGGTGCGCAGCGAGGCGATCTCCTTCTCGGCCGCCTTCACCTGGGCGACCAGCTTGGTGACGCGGTCGGTCAGCTGGTCGGGCTGGACCTTCAGCAGGTCGGCCAGGCCCGCGACGAGCGCGCGCTCCTTCGCCAGGTGCGAGAACGCGTCCGCGGACACGAACGCCTCGACCCGGCGCAGGCCGGAGCCGACCGACGACTCACCGAGCAGGCTGAGCAGCCCGATCTGGGAGGTCCGCTCGACGTGGGTGCCACCGCACAGCTCCCGCGACCACGGGCCCGCCAGCTCGACCATCCGGACGACCTCGCCGTACTTCTCCCCGAACATCGCCTGCGCGCCGAGCGCCCTGGCCTGGGCGAGCGGCATCTCGGTCGCGGTCACCTCGTAGTCGGCGCGGATGGCCTCGTTGCTGACGCCCTCGAGCTCCTCCTTCAGGCCCTGGCTGAGCGCCTGCGCGGCGTTGAAGTCGAAGCGCAGGTAGCCGGGCTTGTTGTAGGAGCCCGCCTGGTGGGTGGACTCGCCCAGCAGCTGGCGCAGGGCCGCGTTCACGATGTGCGTGGCGGTGTGCGCCTGGCAGGCGCCGGCGCGGGCGAGCGCGTCCACTGCTGCGGTGACCGCCGCGCCGGTCGCGAGCTCGCCGTCGTCGACCCGAACCTTGTGCACGACGAGGCCCTGCACGGGGCGCTGCACGTCCAGCACCTCGAGGCTGAGGCCGTCGCCCGTGATCAGGCCGGTGTCGGCGTCCTGGCCGCCCGCCTCGGCGTAGAACGGGGTCTGGTCGAGCACGACCTCGACGACGTCACCGGGCTGCGCGCGGTCGACCAGCCGGCCGTCCGCGACGATGCCGCGCACCTTCGCGGACGCGGTGAGCTCGGTGTAGCCGAGGAAGGGCACCTCGCCGTCGGCGCGCAGCGTCCGGTAGGCCTCGGTGGCGACGGTCGCGCCCTTCTTCGCCTTCGCGTCGGCCCGCGCGCGGTCCTTCTGCTCCTGCATGAGCCGGCGGAAACCGGGCTCGTCCACGGTGAGGCCCTGCTCGCTCGCCATCTCCAGGGTGAGGTCGATCGGGAACCCGTAGGTGTCGTGCAGGGCGAACGCGCGCTCGCCGGAAATCTCGGTGGCGTGCTCCTCGCGCGCCCGTCCCGCGGCCAGGTCGAAGATCTGGGTGCCCGCGGCCAGCGTCCGGCGGAACGCGTCCTCCTCGCCGTAGGCGACCTGGCTGACCCGCGCCCACTGGTCGGTGACGTCGGGGTAGGACGCGCTCATCAGGTCGCGGCTGACCGGCAGCAGTTCGGGCAGGACCGGGTCGTTGACGCCGAGCAGCCGCATCGAGCGGACGCTGCGGCGCAGCAGCCGGCGCAACACGTAGCCGCGCGCCTCGTTGCCGGGGGTGACACCGTCGGTCATCAGCATCAGCGCGGACCGGACGTGGTCGCCGACCACGCGCAGGCGGACGTCGTCCTGCGCGTCCTTGCCGTAGCGGGTGCCGGCGATCTCGGCCGCCCTGGTGATGACGGGGAAGATCTCGTCGATCTCGTACATGTTCGCGACGCCCTGGAGCAGGTAGGCGGTGCGCTCCAGCCCCATGCCGGTGTCGATGTTCTTGCTCGGCAGCGGCCCGAGCACGTCGAAATCGTCCTTCGCGCGAACGGCGGACAGCTCCTCGGTCTGGAAGACCAGGTTCCAGATCTCGAGGAAGCGGTCCTCGTCGACGACCGGCCCGCCGTCCGGGCCGAACTCCGCCCCGCGGTCGATGTAGATCTCGGAGCACGGGCCGCCGGGGCCGGGGATGCCCATGTGCCAGTAGTTGTCCTTCAGCCCGCGCCGCTGGATCCGCTCGTCCGGGATGCCGACCTTGCGCCACAGCCCCGCCGCCTCGTCGTCGTCGAGGTAGACGGTGACCCAGACCTTGTCGGGGTCGAAGCCGTAGTTGCCGTCGGCCTGGCTGCCGGTGACGAGCTCCCAGGCGAACTCGATGGCACCTTCCTTGAAGTAGTCGCCGAAGGAGAAGTTGCCGTTCATCTGGAAGAAGGTGCCGTGCCGGGTGGTCTTGCCGACCTCCTCGATGTCGAGGGTGCGCACGCACTTCTGCACGCTCACGGCGCGCTTGTACGGTGCGTCCTCCGCGCCGGTGAAGTAGGGCTTGAACGGCACCATGCCCGCGTTCACGAACAGCAGCGTGGGGTCGTTGTACACCAGGGGCGTGGAGGGCACGATGGTGTGCCCCCGCGCGGCGAAGAAGTCGAGGTAACGCTGGCGGATGTCCGCAGTCTTCATGTCTGTTGGTCCTTGTTGAAGGCGGCGCGGAGCGCCGGGGGAACGTGTGTCGGGGATCCTCCTGGACGAGGGCTTCGGCGTCGCCGCCGGCTCACTCGTCCAGGCCGAGAGCCTCTCGCAGCTCGCCCTCGCGGGTGTCCATGGCCTCACCCATCGTGGCGAGGAACTCCCCGACCCGGTCGACGAGGCCCTCCCTGGTCTTCTCGAGCTGGGTCGCGACGCCCTTGGGCGTGAACCGCTCGTAGTACTCGCGTCCCTTGAGCACGACGACCGCGGCCAGGCCCACCCCCACGGCGAACCAGAACAGGCGCTTGCCCATCACTTGGCCTTCTTGGACGTCTTCTTGCCGCTGACGGCCTGCCGGACGCCGTACGTGAAGGCCGCGGTCTTGATCAGCGGTCCGCCCAGCGTGGACGCGAACAGGGTGGACAGCTGGGCGGCGTTCTCGCTCACCACGGTGGCGTGCGAACTCACCTTCGCGACGTCCTCGGTCACCACGCTCAGCTTGCCCAGCTCGGTGTTGGTCGCCGTGACGGTGCCCTTGAGCTCCTGCAGGATCGGGACCGAGTTGTGGCCGAGGTCGCGGACGGCGAGGCGCAGCTCCTCCAGCACCCGACCCAGCTTCAGCAGCGGCACCGCGCAGAACACGACGAACGCCACCGCGGCCACCGCGGCGATCAGGCCGGCGATCTCTCCGGCGGACATGGGCTTACCTCGCTGTCTGAAGTTCTTTTCCCGTCAAGCACCTTGACCCCTGAAGAGTACGCGAGAACCGACCGGGACGCGCGAGCGGCTCGACTCCCCCACCTGTCGTCGCTCCCCAGCCCCACACTGTCATCCCTCCCTCAGTACCACCCTGTCATCCCGGCGAAAGCCGGGATCTCGCCCTCAAGGTGCGGACGGCTCTCTACCGGAGATCCCGGGTCAGGCCCGGGATGACAGGAGCTCCTCGCCCTGTCATCCCGGCGAAAGCCGGGATCTCGCCCTCAGAGTGCGGACTTGCTCTCTACCGGAGATCCCGGGTCAAGCCCGGGATGACAGGCGCTCCTCGCGGTTCACTCCGGCGTGCGACCGAGCAGGTCCTCCAGCAGGACCAGGCGCTCGGCGAGGCTCGCCTCGTTGCCGTGGTCGGTGGGCTCGTAGTAGCGGACGCCCTCGAGTTCGTCCGGCAGGTACTGCTGGCGGGCGACGCCGTGCTCGGCGTCGTGCGCGTAGACGTAGCCCGTGCCGTGCCCGTAGGTCTTGGCGCCCGGGTAGTGCGCGTCCCGCAGGTGCGGCGGGACGGTACCGATCCGGCCCGCGCGGACGTCGGCAATGGCGGCGTCCACCGCCTTCACCACCGCATTCGACTTGGGGGCCATCGCGCAGGCGATCACCGCCTGGGCCAGGTTGATCCGCGCCTCCGGCAGCCCGATCAGCTGGACGGCCTGGGCGGCGGCCACGCAGGTCTGGAGCACGGACGGGGCGGCCATGCCGATGTCCTCGCTGGCGAGGATGACCAACCGGCGGGCGATGAACCGCGGGTCCTCCCCCGCCTCCAGCATCCGGGCCAGGTAGTGCAGGCCGGCCTGCACGTCGGAGCCGCGCAGGCTCTTGATGAAGGCGCTGATCACGTCGTAGTGCTGATCGCCGTCCCTGTCGTAGCGGACGGCGGCCTTGTCGACGGCCGTGGAGACGACGTCGGCGTCGATCACAGCGGTGCCCTGCGCGGTCGCCCCGGCCGCGGACTCCTCCAGGTAGGTCAGGGCCCTGCGGGCGTCGCCGCCCGCGAACCGCAGCAGCGCCGAGCGGGCCTCGTCCGTCAGCGAGTAGGCACCGCTGAGGCCGCGTTCGTCGGAAAGGGCCCGGTCGAGCAGCGTGGCGATGTCGGCGTCGGTGAGCGGCTGCAGCGTCAGCAGCAGCGAGCGGGACAGCAGCGGGGAGATCACAGAGAAGGACGGGTTCTCCGTCGTCGCGGCGACCAGTGTCACCAGCCGGTTCTCCACGGCCGGAAGCAGCACGTCCTGCTGCGCCTTGGAGAACCGGTGCACCTCGTCCACGAACAGCACGGTGCCGACGCCGTGGACCAGTTCGCGCTGGGCCTCGGCCAGGGCAGCCCTGACCTCCTTGACCCCTGCGGTGACGGCGGACAGCTCGACGAACCGACGCTGCCCTGTCGCCGACACGACCGCGGCGATCGTGGTCTTGCCCACCCCGGGCGGCCCCCAGAGGAAGACCGACATGGCGGCCTTGCCTTCGGCGAGCCTGCGCAGTGGGGAGCCGGGTCCGAGCAGGTGGTCCTGGCCGACGATCTCGTCGACCGAGCGCGGACGCATCCGCACCGCGAGCGGGGTGTCGGCATGCCCGGCCGTGCTGAGCGACCCGCCGGGCACGGGCGCGGGGGCCTCGTGGATCGGGTTGCCGAACAGGTCGGTGTCCATCGCGTCGACGCTACACCGCGCCGACCCCACTTGCGGTCCGCGATATATCGAGCTACTCTCGATATATCGGTGTTGTACCGATGACAGATTTCGAGGAGAACAACCATGAACGACAACACATATGACGAGAACTGGAACGACGACCCCCGCGCCCGTCGCAGGGGTGCGCACCACGGCGGTCGCGGACGCGGCAGGGACTTCGGGCCCGGGTTCGGTCCCGGCGCCTTCGGCCCGGCGGCCTTCGGAATGGGCGGCCCGTTCGGCCCCGGTGGCCCCTTCGGCCCGAACGGTCCGATGGGCCCGGCGGCCCGGGGTCGCGGACGGGGACGGCGCGGCCACGTCCGCACGGCGATCCTCGCCCTGCTCGCCGACGAGCCGCTGAACGGCTACCAGGTCATGCAGACGCTCGCCGAGCGCACGCAGGGCATGTGGAAGCCGAGCCCGGGCGCGGTCTACCCCGCGCTCTCCCAACTGGAGGACGAGGGCCTGATCGAGTCCTTCGACAACGAGGGCCAGAAGGCCTTCCGCCTGACCGAGGCGGGCCGCAAGGCCGCCGAGCAGGTCGAGACCCCGCCGTGGGAGATGGTCAACGAGGCCGTCGCCGGCTGGGGCCCCGACCAGCTGAAGGGGATGTGGAAGGAGTTCGCCAGCGTCGCAGCCGCGGCCAAGGAACTCACCCGCAACGGCAACCCGCAGCAGGTCGAGGCGGCCACCACGCTGCTCGCCGAGACCCGCCGCAAGCTGTACGGCCTGCTGGCCAGTGACGGCGAGGACGTCCACAACGGGGACGACCTGCGGTAATCAGCCCCGCACACCACAAGGTGGACGGATCTGCGGCGTACTCGCCCGGATCCGTCCACCTTGTCGTGTCAGGGGTTCTGTTCCACCACAAGGTGGACGGTTCTGCGGCGTACTCGCCACGAAGCGTCCACCTTGTGGTGGGTCAGGCCTGCTTGGGCGGCGGCGGGACGAAGTCCACGCCGGCCTCCTTGCGCTGGCGGGCGGTGATCGGGGCCGGCGCCTCGGTCAGCGGGTCGAAGCCGCCGCCGGTCTTCGGGAACGCGATCACGTCGCGGATCGTCTCGAAGCCGCCCAGCAGCATGACGAGACGGTCCAGGCCGAAGGCGATGCCGCCGTGCGGCGGGGCGCCGTAGCTGAAGGCGTCGAGCAGGAAGCCGAACTTCTCCTGCGCCTCCTCCGCGCCGATGCCCATCACCGAGAACACCCGCTCCTGGACGTCGCGCCGGTGGATACGGATCGAGCCACCGCCCACCTCGTTGCCGTTGCACACGAAGTCGTAGCCGTAGCTCAGTGCCGAGCCGGGATCGGTGTCGAAGGTGGCCAGCGACTCCGGCTTGGGGGAGGTGAAGGCGTGGTGGACGGCCGTCCACTTGCCCTCGCCGACAGCGACGTCACCGGACGCGACCGCGTCCGCCGCGGGCTTGAACATCGGGGCGTCGACGATCCACAGGAAGCTCCACGCCTTCTCGTCGATCAGCCCGGCCCGCTTGCCGATCTCCAGCCGGGCCGCGCCCAGCAGCTCCTGGGACGCCTCACGCGCCCCAGCGGCGAAGAAGATCGCGTCGCCCGGGTTGGCGTCCATCGCCGCGGCGATGCCGTCCCGCTCGGACTCGGAGATGTTCTTGGCGACCGGGCCGCCCAGCGTCCCGTCCTCGCCGATCGTGATGTAGGCCAGCCCCTTCGCGCCGTGCTGCTTGGCCCACTCCTGCCAGGCGTCGAACTGGCGCCGCGGCAGGGATGCGCCGCCGGGCATGACCACGCCGCCGACGTAGGGGTTCTGGAACACCCGGAACGGGGTGTCGGCGAAGAACGCGGTCAGCTCGCGGATCTTCAACCCGAAGCGCAGGTCCGGCTTGTCGGAGCCGTAGTCGTTCATCGCGTCGTGCCAGGTCATCCGCGGCAGCGGGGTGGGCACCTCCACCCCGACCAGCTTCCAGCACGCGGCCATCACGGCCTCGCCGATCGCGATCACGTCGTCCTGGTCGACGAAGCTCATCTCGATGTCCAGCTGGGTGAACTCGGGCTGCCGGTCGGCCCGGAAGTCCTCGTCGCGGTAGCAGCGGGCGATCTGGTAGTAGCGCTCCATGCCGGCCACCATGAGCAGCTGCTTGAACAGCTGCGGGCTCTGCGGCAGCGCGTACCACTTCCCGGGGTGCAGCCGCGCGGGGACGATGAAGTCGCGCGCACCCTCGGGGGTGGAGCGGGTCAGCGTCGGGGTCTCGATGTCGTAGAAGTCGTGGGCGGCGAGCACCTCGCGAATGGTGTGGGTCACGTCCGAGCGCAGCACGAGGGCGTCGTGGGGACGCTGCCGGCGCAGGTCGAGGTAGCGGTAGCGCAGCCGCGCGTCCTCGCCCACCCCGGAACGCTCGTCGATCTGGAACGGCAGCGGCGCGGACGCGTTGAGGACCTCGAGTTCGCTGACGACGACCTCGATCTCACCCGTGGGCAGGTCGGTGTTGGCGTTGCCGTCCGGACGGGCCTCGACGACGCCGACCACCTTGATGCAGTACTCGTTGCGGAGTTCGTGGGCGCCGGACGCGTCCAGCACCTCGTCGCGGATCACGACCTGGACGATGCCGGAGGCGTCCCTCAGGTCGATGAAGGCGACCCCGCCGTGGTCCCGCCGCTTGCCCACCCATCCGGTGAGCGTGACGGCGGCCCCGATGTCGGAGGCGCGCAGGGTGCCGGCCCTGTGGGTTCGCAGCATGACGGTGTTCCTTTCTGTGCCCCGCATAGACGGTGCGGCGCGTTCTGACGAGTCTAGGCCGGGAGCCCCGGCGGCGACGAAACGGACGGGTCGCTACCCGCGCACCACGAGCGGACGCCGGTCGGCCGCGGGCGGCTCCCACGTGTCCGGGTCGGCGGGCACCTGCTCGCCGCTGCGGATGTCCTTCACCTCGCCGGTGGAGAACCACACGAACGGGATGCCGCGGCGGTCGGCGTAGCGGATCTGCTTGCCGAACCGGTCGGCCCTGGCCGCCACCTCGCACGGGATCCCGCGGGCGCGCAGGCGGGCGGCGATCGCGTCCGCCTCGACCCGGGTCTCCTCGGCGTCCACGGCGACGAGGACGCAGCTCGGCACGATCCGTGACGCGGCCAGCGTGCCCCTGCCGATCAGCGGTGCCAGAACGCGGGTCACGCCGATCGACAACCCGACACCCGGGTAGGTGGTGCGCCCGTCGGAGGCCAGCGAGTCGTAGCGGCCACCGGAGCAGATCGAGCCGAGGTGCTCGAAGCCGTCCATGGTGGTCTCGTAGACGGTGCCGGTGTAGTAGTCGAGGCCGCGGGCGATCTTGAGGTCGGCGACGATCCGTCCCGGGGCGATCTGTGCGCCGGCCCGGACGACGGCCGCGAGTTGCTCCAGCCCCTCGTCCAGCAGTGCGTGGCGGACGCCGAGCGCGCGCACCCGCTCGACGAACGAGTCGTCCCCCGAAGCGATCGTGGCCAGCGCCAGGCACTGCCCTGCGACCTCTGCGGAGAGCCCGAGCTCGCCGGTGAGCAGGTCGCGGACCGCGTCCGGCCCGATCTTGTCGAGCTTGTCGACCCGCTGCAGGACGGCGAGGTGGTCGTCGATGCCCAGGCCTCGGTAGAACCCCTCGGCCAGGCGCCGGTTGTTCACCCGCATCACGACCGACGGCAGCCCGAAGTCGGTGTGCAGCTTCTCCAGGGCCTCCAGGATCACCCGGGCGACCTCGACGTCGTGGTGCTCGGCGAGGACGTCCTGGCCGACGACGTCGATGTCGGCCTGCAGGAACTCGCGGTAGCGCCCCTCCTGCGGCCGCTCGCCCCGCCACACCTTCTGGATCTGGTAGCGCCGGAACGGGAAGACCAGGTGGCCGGAGTTCTCCAGCACGTAGCGGGCGAAGGGGACGGTCAGGTCGAAGTGCAGCCCGAGCTCGTCGGTGGCGTCGGCGCTCGCGTGCAGACGGCGGACGACGTACACCTCCTTGTCGATCTCGCCCTTGCGGGTGAGCTGTTCCATCGGCTCGACCGCGCGGGTCTCGATGGAGGAGAAGCCGTGCAGCTCGAAGGTGTCGGCCAGGCTGGCCAGCACGCGCTGCTCGACGACGCGTCCGGACGGCAGGAACTCGGGGAAGCCCGACAGGGCCCTGGGCCGGGCCATCAGCGGCCCACCGACGCCGGCGCGAGGTGGGGGTTGGCCACGCGCTCGTGCGCCATGGTCGTCTGCGGGCCGTGGCCGGGCAGGAGCGCGACCGAGTCGGGCAGCGGCAGGATGACGTCGCGCAGCGTCCGGGCCATCGCCCTGGCGTCGCCGCCGGGGAGGTCGGTGCGTCCGATCGAGCCGGCGAACACGACGTCGCCGCTGAACACGATCCGGTTCACCCCGGGGTTGCGTCCGTTGTAGTCGAGGCCGAGCAGCACCGACCCCTCCGTGTGGCCCGGCGCGGGCGTGACGCTGAACCGCAGCCGGGCGATGTTCAGCTCGGTGAGCCCGTCGAGCTCCTCCACGCGCGCAGGCTCGGCCAGCGGCTCCTTCAGCACCTGGCGCAGCAGGGCGACCCCGTCCGCGTTCAGGCCGGCGGCCGGCTCGGAGAGCAGGTCACGGTCGGCGGAGTGGATCCACAGCGGGATGTTGAACTCGTCGGCGAGCTCCGCGGCGTTGGCGACGTGGTCGAAATGGCCGTGGGTGGCGAGGATTCCCTTCGGCTTCAGCTGGTGGTCGGACAGGAGCCGGCGCACGCTCGGCGCGGCGTCCTGCCCGGGGTCGACCACGACGCAATCGGAGACGCCGGGTGCCGCGACCACGTAGCAGTTGGCCTGCCAGTGGCCGGATGCGAAGGAAGCCAGGAACACGCGCGACAGACTACCGGCTGTTCGAGCCTCGCCGCGTTGTCACAAACAGGGTCGGATCAGGCAAGATGATCCCCATGAACTCCACCTCAGGTCCGGCGGACTTCGGTCGCGTCGACCCGGACGGCACGGTCTATGTGCGCACGGGCGACGGCGAGCGGGTCGTCGGTCAGATTCCCGATGTCGAAGCTGCCGAGGCGCTCGCCTTCTACACCAGGCGCTACGAGGCCCTCGAGGTGGAGGTCGGGCTGCTGGAGACCAGGGTGAAGAGCGGCGCGCTCTCCCCCGAGGAGGCCCGGCACAGCATCAGCGCTGTCCGCGCGAGCGTGGCGTCCGCCAACGCCGTCGGCGACCTGGAGGGACTCGCCGCGCGCCTGGACGCGCTGTCCCCCGTGCTCGCCGAGCAGGCGGAGGTGCGCAAGGCAGAGCGCTCGAAGCAGCAGGCCGCGACGAAGGAGACCAAGGAACGCATGGTCGCCGAGGCCGAGGTCCTCGCCGCCGGCAACGACTGGCGGGGCGGGGTGAACCGGTTCCGGGCCCTGCTCGATGAGTGGAAGGCCTTGCCGCGGATCGACCGCGCGACCGACGACGCGCTGTGGCACCGGTTCTCGGCGGCCCGGACGACGTACACCCGTCGCCGCAAGTCGCAATTCGCCGAGCAGGCCGCCAAGCGCGAGGGTGCCCGGCAGGAGAAGGAGCAGATCATCGCCGAGGCCCGCGCGCTCGCGTCCTCGACGGAGTGGGGACCGACGGCCGGCGCGTTCCGCGACCTGATGACCCGCTGGAAGGCTGCCGGTGCCGCTCCCCGCGAGATCGACGACCAGTTGTGGGCGGAGTTCCGCGGGATCCAGGACGGCTTCTTCAGCGCCCGCGCGTCCGTGCTCAGCGAGCAGGACGCGGAGTACAAGGCCAACCTCGACGCGAAGCTCGCGCTCCTCGACGAGGCCGAGGCGTCGCTGCTGCCGGTCACGGACCTCGCCGCGGCGCGGGCCGGGTACCGGAGCTTCCTGGAGAAGTTCAACGCCTACGGGCGCGTGCCGCGTGAGCAGATGCGGGCGGTCGACGCCCGGGTGAAGGCGATCGAGTCCGCGGTGAAGTCCGCGGAGGACGCGGAGTGGCGTCGCACCGATCCCCAGGCGCGGGCCCGTGCGGAGGAGACCGTCGGCATGCTGTCGGCCGAGATCGACAAGCTCACGGAGAAGGCCGCGAAGGCGACCGCGCGCGGAGACAAGGCCGCCGCGGCGAAGGCCAACGACTCGATCGCGACCTACCAGACCTGGCTCGACCAGGCGAAGGCCACGCTCGCCGACTTCAACCGCTGAGCGGGGCACCGCTGCCCGGCAGCCAGAGACGAGATCCCGGGTCAAGCCCGGGATGACAGGGTCGGGGACGGGATGACCTCGCGGAGCGAGGTCAGTTCTTGATCCGGAAGACGTCGTAGACGCCAGGCACCTTGCGCACGGCCCCGATCAGGTGTTCGAGGTGCGTGGGGTCGGTCGTCTCGAACGTGAAGCGGAACTTGAACGTGTGGTCCTTCGCCGTGTTCAGGGTGGCGGTCTGGATCGAGAATGTGGTGCTCCCCCATCACCCGCGTCACCTCCGAGAGGATCCCGGTGCGGTCGAGGCCCTCCACCTGGAGCGCGACCAGGAACGAGCTGGTCGAGGTGGGCGCCCACGCCACGTCCACGAGCCGCTCGGGCTGGCTGCGCAGCGACTGCGCGTTCGTGCAGTCGACCCGGTGCACGGAGACGCCGCTCTCCCTGGTCACGAAGCCGAGGATCTCGTCCCCGGGGACGGGCCGGCAGCACCGCGCGAGCTTCACCCACACGTTCGGGTCGCCCTGGACCACCACGCCGGCGTCGTTGCCCGACGTCATCCGGCCACGCCGCGGACGGGCGGTGATCACCGAGGTGTCCTCGCCGCCGATCTCGGCGACCTCCTCCGCGCCGCCCTCGGACGCGATCAGCCGCTGCACCACCGCCTGCGGGCTGATCGAGCCCTCGCCGATCGCCGCGTAGAGCGCATTCACGTCCGCCACCCGGAAGTGCTCGGTGAGCCCGGTCATGTGCTCCGGCGTCAGCAGCCGCTGCAGGGGCAGGCCGGCCCTGCGCAGTTGCCGGGTGAGCTGCTCCTTGCCGGTGTCGACCGACTCCTCGCGCCGCTCGCGCATGAAGTACTGCCGGATCTTGCCGCGCGCCCGCGGGCTCCTCACGAACCCCAGCCAGTCGCGGCTCGGGCCGGCGTTGGCCGCCTTCGACGTGAGCACCTCGACGACGTCGCCGCTGGACAGGGCCGACTCCAGGGAGACGAGGCGCCCGTTCACGCGGGCGCCGATCGTCCGGTGCCCCACCTCGGTGTGGACCGCGTAGGCGAAGTCGACCGGGGTCCCGCCGGCGGGCAGGCTGATCACGTCGCCCTTCGGCGTGAACACGAACACCTCGTCGTTCGCGATCTCGAACCGCAGGGTGTCGAGGAACTCGCCCGGGTCCTCGGTCTCGCGCTGCCACTGGTTGATCTGCTGCACCCAGTTGAGCTCGGTCCCGTCGACCTTGCCCTCCTTGTACTTCCAGTGGGCGGCCACGCCGTACTCGGCCTGCCGGTGCATCTCGTGGGTGCGGATCTGCAGCTCGACCGGCTTGCCGCCCGGGCCCAGCACGGTGGTGTGCAGCGACTGGTACAGGTTGAACTTCGGCATCGCGATGTAGTCCTTGAACCGCCCGGGCAGGGGGTTCCACCGCGCGTGCAGCGTGCCGAGCGCCGCGTAGCAGTCCCGCTGGGTGTCCACCAGGATCCGCAGCCCGACCAGGTCGTAGATGTCGGCGAAGTCACGTCCCCGCACGACCATCTTCTGGTAGATCGAGTAGTAGTGCTTGGGACGCCCGTACACGGTCGACTTGATCCCGGCGTCGGCGAGGTCGGCACGGACCTGCTCCGTGACCACCCGCAGGTAGTCCTCCCGCAGCGGCGCCCGCGCGGCGACCAGCTTCACGATCTCGTCGTAGACCTTCGGCTGGAGGGTGGCGAAGGAGAGGTCCTCCAGCTCCCACTTGATCGCGTTCATGCCCAGCCGGTGGGCCAGCGGGGCGAAGATCTCCAGGGTGTCCCGAGCGATCGCCATCTGCTTGTCCTGGCGCAGGTAGCCGATCGTGCGCATGTTGTGCAGCCGGTCGGCGAGCTTGATGACGAGGACGCGGATGTCCTTGCTCATCGCCATCACCATCTTGCGGATGGTCTCCGCCTTCGCCGACTCGCCGTACTGGATCTTGTCCAGCTTGGTCACGCCGTCGACCATCGCGGCGATCTCGGTCCCGAAGTCGGCCGTCAGCTGCTCGACGGTGTAGGAGGTGTCCTCCACGGTGTCGTGCAACAGGGCTGCGGCGATCGTCGGCTCGGTCATCCCGAGCTCGGCAAGGATCGTGGCCACGGCCAGCGGGTGGGTGATGTACGCGTCACCGCTCTTGCGCAGCTGGCCGGTGTGGTAGTGCTCGGCCGTCCGGTACGCCCGCTCGATCAGCGCGACGTCGGCCTTGGGGTGGTGGGTGTGGATGATCCGGACCAGCGGATCGAGCACCGCCGCCGGCTGGTTGCGCTGGGCGCCGATCCGGGCGAGGACCTGGCGCATCCGCAGGCGGGGCTGGTCGGTCGACGCGAGTCGACCGCGGGGTTCGCCCGGCAGGCCGTCCCCTTCGCCGTACGGTCCGTGGACGCCCTGCGACACGCCGCCTCCGCTGTTCGAGAAGTGGAGGCTCACTCTACCCGCGGCGACCGGGGCGCGCCTGCGGCCTTCCGCACGACGACGACCTCGTCACCGGTGCGCAGGGTCTCGGTGCCGAGTTCGTAGTAGCGCCGCAGCGTTCGGTTCCGGACGATGGCCAGCACCTTCTCGCCCTCGAGCTCGTCGGGATGCCTGCCCTCCTCGTCCCTGGTCACCAACCGCTGGACCACCTCGAGGCCCTCGCCCGCGGACAGCAGGTCCTCGATGACTTCCCCGAGTTCCGGGCTCAGCGAGCTCAGGCCCATCAGCCGGCCGACCGCGTCCGAGGACGTGACGACGGCGTCCGCGCCCGACTGCCGGACCAGGGGCAGGTTCAGGGAGTCGCGAACGGCGACCACGAGATGGGCGCCGCGGTTCAGCTGGCGCACGGTGAGCGTGGCGAGGATCGCGGTGTCGTCCCTCCCGACGGTGACGATCACCTCCTTGGCCTTCGGCAGCTCGGCGCGGTGCAGCAGCTCGCGCGAGGTGGCGTCCCCCCCGAAGGCGGCCAGGCCGTGCCGGTTCGCCGCGGCCACCGCCTGGGCGTCGGCGTCGATGACGAGGATTCGCTCGGGGGGCACCGATCCCCGCAGCAGCGCGGCGGTGGCGCTCTGGCCCGTGGTGCCGTAGCCGATGACGACGGTGTGGTTGCGCATCTTCCTCCTCCAGCGCGAGTCCCGCAGCGCGCGGCGGCCCTGGTTGGCCAGCACCTCCACGGTGGTGCCGACCAACAGCACCAGGAAGGCGATCCGGATCGGCGTCACGACGAAGACGTTGATCAGCCGCGCGTGCGGCGGCACGGGGGTGATGTCGCCGTAGCCCGTGGTGGTCATCGTGACCGTCGCGTAGTACAGCGCGTCGATGAAGTCGACGCCGTCACCACCGGTGTGGTCGCCGTACGCGTCCCTGTCGATGTAGACGATCAGCGTGAGCAGCAGGAGCAGGCCGAGCGCGACGGCGACCCGGGTGAGCAGCTCGCGGACGGGCGTCGTGGCCCGGCTCGGCAGGCTCACCTGTGCCCGTCCCGACCAGATGCCGGAACGGGCCGGACGGGGCCGCGGCGACGCCATCAGACCTTCAGGACCGCCGAGGTCTCGTGGACGCCGACCGCCTCCAGCCGCTCGCGGCCGCCGAGGAAGCCGAGTTCGATCAGGACCGACACGTGCACGAGGTCGGCGCCCAGCCGGCTGATCAGGGCCGCCGTCGCGCCGATCGTCCCCCCGGTCGCGAGGACGTCGTCGATCACCAGCACCTTCGCGCCGGGCATGATCGCGTCGGTGTGGACGGCGAGCGTCTCGTCGCCGTACTCCAGCGAGAACGTCTGCGTGTAGACGTCACCGGGCAGCTTGCCCGGCTTGCGGACGGGGACGAAGCCCGCCCCCAGCTCGAGGGCCACCGGACCGGCGAAGATGAAGCCTCGCGCCTCCATGCCGACCACCACGTCGATGCCGTCCGGAGCGCTCGCGGCCAGTTCCTCGACCGCCGCCCGGTAGCCGGTCGGGCTGGCCAGGAGCGGCGTGATGTCCTTGAACACCACGCCCGGCTTCGGGAAGTCCGGGATGTCCCTGATCAGCGAGGAGATCAGCGACCGGTTCTGCTCGTGCGCGGTCATGGCCTACTTCCTGCGCTGGCTGCGCGACTGGCGGTTGGGCTGCTGGCGAGCCCCCGCCTGGACGTCCTTCGCCGAGACCAGGCCGAGCGTCGCCGGGTCGACCGGGGTGGCCGCCGCGTCCCCCACCGCCACCGTCACCGACTTGGTCGGCTTGCGGACGGCCTTCTCCGTGGCGCGCGCCTCGCGGCGGGCCAGCCGCTCGCGGTGCTCCTGCATGTCCGGGTCGGACTCCCGCATCTGCGCGAGCAGCGGGGTGGCGATGAAGATCGAGGAGTAGGCGCCGGCGATCATGCCCACGAACAGGGCCAGGCCCAGGTCCTTCAGCGGACCGGTGCCGAGGATGAACCAGCCGGTGAACAGCAGGGCCGCCACCGGCAGCACCCCGATCACGGTCGTGTTCAGCGAGCGCACCAGCACCTGGTTGAGGGCGGAGTTCGCCTGGAAGGAGTAGGTGTGCTTGGAGTGGGCGATGTCGCGGGTGTTCTCGCGGATCCTGTCGAACACCACCATCGTGTCGTACAGCGAGTAGCCCAGGATCGTGAGGACGCCGATCATGGTCGCCGGGGTGACGGAGAACCCGATCAGCGCGTACACGCCCACCGTGACCACGAGGTCGTGCAGCAGCGCGACGATGGCCGCGATGCTCATCTTGAACTCGCGGAAGTAGATCCAGATCAGGATCATCACCAGCACGAGGAAGACGACCAGGGCGATCAGCGCCTGGGTCGAGATCTGCTGGCCCCACGACGCGCCGATCAGGGAGTAGGCCACGTCGTCGGTCTCCGCGCCGACCGCCTGGGCGATCGCCGCCTTGACCTCGGTGACGTTGCTCTCGGAGTTGATCTGCTGGGTCTGGACGCGGACCGTGTCGGTGCCGACCGTGGTGACGCTCAGGTCGTCGCCCGCCACGCCGAGCGCCGCGACGGCTTCGCGGACGTCGTCCACGGTAGCCGCGGTCACGGTGGTCGGGGCCGAGAACTCCGCGCCGCCGGTGAACTCGATGCCCCAGTTGAGGCCGCGGAACAGCAGGGCACCGATCGAGATCAGCAGCACGATGCCCGAGATCACGTACCAGCGCTTGCGGTGGCCGACGAAGTCGTAGGAGATCTCCCCGGTGTACAGCCGGTGCGCGATGCCCGGCTTCTTGGCCGGAGCCGCCGTGGGCTCGGTGAGTTGGTCGGTCATCACGCCTCCCCTCCCGCGGTGGCCGCACCCTTGCGCAGCGAGTTGTGCAGTGGCGCCGTGCTGGTGCCCATGTGCTCGGCCTCGAAGCCGGAGAAGCGGTGGCCCTCTCCGAAGAACTTCGTCCGGCCGAGCAGCGTCATCATCGGCTTGGTGAAGAAGAACACCACGGCGATGTCGATGGCGGTGGTCAGGCCGAGGGTGAAGGCGAAGCCCTTCACCGAGCCGATCGCGATCACGAACAGCACGATCGCCGACAGCAGCGACACGGAGTCGGCGGCCAGGATCGTCTTGCGGGACCGGAGCCACCCGGTCTCGATCGCCGTGCGCAGGCTGCGTCCCTCACGAACCTCGTCGCGTATTCGTTCGAAGTAGATGATGAACGAGTCGGCCGTCACGCCGATCGCCACGATGGCACCGGCGATGCCGGGCAGGTTCAGCGCGAAGCCCATGCTCAACCCCAGCAGCACCATCAGCGCCCAGGTGAGGGCGCCGGCCACCACCAGCGACAGGGTTACCACGAGGGCGAGGCCCCGGTAGTACAGGATGCTGTAGAGCAGCACCAGACCCAGGCCGATCAGGCCGGCGATGATGCCCGCCTGCAGCTGGTCGCCACCGAGCTTGGCCGACACGTTCTCCACGCTGGAGATCTCGAAGGACAGCGGCAGCGCGCCGTACGTCAGCACGTTCGCCAGCTGGGTGGCGCTGGCCTGGGTGAAGCTGCCCTCGATCTGGGCCTGGCCGCCGGAGATGGTCGAACTCACCGACGGCGCGGAGATCACCTGGCCGTCCAGCACGATGCCGAACTGGTTCTCGGGGCTGGTCTGCTCGGCGAGGTGGCCGGTCACGGTGGCGAAGTCGGCCGCACCCTGGCTGTTGAACTGCAGGGTGACGACGTAGGACACCGAGTTCTGCGGGACCGCGGCCTGCGCCTTGGTCACCTGCTGGCCACTGATCAGTGCGGGGCCGAGCAGGTACTTGTAGGTGTTCGTGTCGTCACAGGTGATCAGCGGCTGGTCGGTCACGTCCGGGGTCGGGCTGGTCTGGCCGCACTGGAACGCGTCGAACTCGCTCGTGTCGCGATCGCTCGGGGTGTACTTCAGCAGGTCGGTCAGGCTCGCCGCCGGGGTTGCCGCCACGGTCGGGCGGGGGCTGGCCACCGGGGTCGGCAGCGCGGGCATCGGCCGCTTGTTGCCGGTGCTGGACGCCGTCGCGGTCGGCTCGGCCGACGCGGTGGCGGTCGGCTGTGCGGACGCCGTCGGCTCGGTCGAGGCCGTCGCCGTCGGCTCCTCCGCGGACGCGGTCGCGGTCGGCTCCGTCGTCGCCGTGCCGGTGGACGCCTCCTGCTTGAAGACCTGGCGGAAGTACAGCTGGGCGGTCTTGCCGACCATCTGGACCAACTCGTCCTGCTGGACGTTCGGCACCGAGACCACGATCTGGCGGTCGCCCGACGTGGTCACCTCGCTCTCGCCGACACCGATCGAGTCCACGCGCTGCTGGATGATCGTCCGGGCGAGCTCGAGGCTCTTGGCGTCCACGGTGCCGTCACCGCTGACGTTGGAGGCGGTGAGGGTGATCGTGCTGCCACCACGGAGGTCCAGGCCGAGCTTCGGCGTCCAGATGTTGTTCCAGGCCATCACCCCGAACAGCGCCGCAATGACGAGTGCGAGGAGGATGAGCGTGCGCAGCGGGTGCGCGTGTTTCCTGCTTGTCGTAGCCACGTGAAGCCTAAATCGCTCAGTTCTTGTCGGTGCCGGGGGCGTCGGTGCCCGGGGTGTCCCAGGTGGTCTCGGTGGCCTCCGGCGCGGGGTCGACGGTGGTCGGGTCCGTCGCATCGGTGACGACCGGACCGGTCAGCGAGGACGCGTCGTCGGGCACCACGACGGGCTCGGTGGAGACGTCCGTCGGCTCCGCGTCGTCGTCGGCGTACTCGAACTCGTCGGTCACCGGCTGCGGGCTGATCGCACGCTTGTCGACGGTCATCTCGACCCCCGGGGAGATCTCGACCACGGCCTGCTTGTCCCCGAGGTACTTGACGGTCGCGATGATCCCGGAGATCAGCATGACGCGCGAGCCCGGCTCGAGGGAGCCCATCAGGTCCTTCTGCTCCTTCTGGCGCTTCTGCTGCGGCCTGATCATCAGGAAGTACAGCACCGCGCCCATCAGGACGAACAGGAGCACGGTCGACCACATGTTGTCGCCCATTGGCGATTACCTCACGTTCATTCAAGTAGGTGGGGCGGCGGTGCCGCCGAAGTCGTAGCCTAGCGCCGCAAGCTGGGAATACCCATTTGACGCCGCCGCCGGATCCTCACTCGCCGCTGAACAGGTCGGGCGCGTCCGGCGGGGTGCCCGTCGCCGCGGGCGGCGTCAGCCCGAGGTGTTCCCAGGCCCGCCGGGTGGCGACGCGGCCCCGCGGCGTCCGCATCAGGAAGCCCTCCCTGACCAGGAACGGTTCGGCGACCTCCTCGATCGTCTCGGCCTCCTCCGCGACAGCGAGCGCGAGGGTGGTCAGGCCGACCGGGCCGCCGCCGAAGCCGCGGCACAGCGCGTCCAGCACGGCGCGGTCGAGCCGGTCCAGGCCGAGCGGGTCCACCTCGTACAGCTCGAGCGCGGCGCGGGCGACCCCACGGGTGAGCCGCCCGTCCGCCTTGACCAGCGCGTAGTCGCGGACGCGGCGCAGCAGCCGGTTCGCGATCCGTGGCGTCCCCCGCGAGCGCGAGGCGATCTCGGTGGCGGCGTCGGCGTCCAGTGTGATGCCGAGCAGGACGGCGGAGCGCCGCAGGATGTGCTCCAGGTCGGCGGCGGCGTAGAAGTCGAGCTGCGCGGTGAAGCCGAACCGGTCCCGCAGCGGTCCGGGCAGCAGCCCGGCGCGGGTCGTCGCGCCGACGAGGGTGAACCGCGGGATGTCCAGCGGGATCGCGGTGGCCCCGGGGCCCTTGCCCACGACCACGTCCACCCGGAAGTCCTCCATCGCCAGGTAGAGCATCTCCTCCGCAGGCCGGGACATCCGGTGGATCTCGTCGAGGAAGAACACCTCGCCCTCGCTCAGCCCGGAGAGAATCGCCGCGAGGTCGCCGGCGTGCTGGATCGCGGGGCCGGACGAGATCCGGATCGGGGCGCCCATCTCCGCGGCGATGATCATCGCCAGCGTCGTCTTGCCCAGCCCCGGCGGACCCGACAGCAGGACGTGGTCGGGCGTCGCGCCGCGGTGCCGGGCCGCCGCGAGGACGAGGCCGAGCTGGTCACTGACCCTTCGCTGCCCGCCGAACTCGGCCAGCGAGGACGGACGCAGGGCCGACTCGGCGGCCTGCTCGTCGCTGTGGACGTACGGGTCGAGCGGATCGGTCTCAGGGGACGGCACGTCGGACACTCTGCCAGACACCACTCACCGGGCCAGGCTGCGCAGTGCCGCGCGGAGCAGGACGGCGACCGGGGTGTCCGGCTTGTCGGCGGCCAGCGGCGCCACCTGGTCGCAGGCGGACTCCGCGTCCCTGCTCGAGTAGCCCAGGCCCTCCAGCCCTGCGCGGACCTGCTCGCGCCAGTCGCCGGCGGCGGCGACCACCTCGGGGCTCCCCGTTCCCGCGAGGATCGCCACCTTGTCCTTGAGCTCGAGGACGAGCCGCTGGGCGCCCTTGGGGCCGATCCCCGGCACCCGGGTGATCGCGGCGATGTTGCTGCCTGCCACCGCGGCGCGGAACTCGCCGGGGGTGAACACCGACACGACGGCCTGCGCGATCTTGGGACCGATGCCGGTGGCACCCTGGACGAGCTCGAAGCAGTCCCGCTCCCCCGGCTCGGCGAACCCGTAGAGCGTGAGGGAGTCCTCGCGGACGACCAGCGACGTGTACAGGGTGACGGCCTGCCCCACGGTCACCGAGCCCGCGGTGGAGGGCGTGCACAGGGCCTTCACGCCGAAACCGGAAAGGTCGACGACGAGCCAGGTGCCGCCGACGGCGGCGACCGTGCCGGTGAGCTGGGAGATCATGCCGTCGCCTTCCGCCGGGCCTGTGCCTGCTGCTGTCGGGCCTCCTCCTGCCGGGCGAGCGCCCGCTGGCGGGCCTGCTCCTGCCGGGCCACCGCCTCGGCGATCCGGCCCTCGCCACCGCCCCGCCACAGGTGGCAGATCGCGAGCGCCACGGCGTCCGCGGCGTCGGCAGGACGGGGCGGCGCGTCCAGCTTGAGGATGCGCGCGACCATGGCGCCGACCTGGGCCTTCTCCGCGCGTCCCGACCCCGTGATCGACGCCTTCACCTCGGTCGGAGTGTGGGTGTGGACGGGCAGGCCGGCCCTGGCGGCGACGAGCATCGCCAGCCCTGAGGCCTGCGCGGTCCCGATCACCGAGAGCACGTTCTGGTCGGCGAACACCCGCTCGACGGCGACCACCTCCGGTCGGTGCTCGTGCACCCACTCGGTGAGGCCCTCCTCGATCCGCAGCAGTCGCAGCGGGAGGGCCAGGTCGGCGGGGGTGGTGATCACGCCGACCGCGACCAGGCGCGGCGGTCGGCCGGGCGTCCCCTCGATCACCCCGACGCCGCAGCGGGTCAGGCCGGGATCGACTCCGAGTACGCGCATCTCCCGCTTTCCGCCGTCCGAACAGTTGTTCGGATACTAGCGGCGCCGGGCCCGTGCGCGGCTGCTGCCACGCCGGGCCACCCGACGTCCTGCGCGGTCACTCCTCCAGCTGGGCGCCGATCTCGTCGGGGACGTCCCCGTTGCTGTACACGTTCTGCACGTCGTCGAGGTCCTCGATCGCGTCGAGCAGCTTGAACAGCTTCTCGGCGGCCTCCTTGGTGTCGATCGCCTGCGTGTACTGGGGCACGAACTCGACCTCGGCCGACTCGTAGTCGAGGCCGGCGGCCTGGACGGCCTTGCGGACGTCCACGACGGCGTTCGGGTCGCTGATCACGCGGAAGTTCTCGCCGTCGTCGGACACGTCCTCGGGGTCGGCGTCCAGCGTGGCCTCGAGGAGGTCGTCCTCACTGAGCGTGCGGCCGGCCTGCGCCTTCGCCACCTCGACGACGCCCTTGCGGTCGAAGATGCGGGACACCGAGCCGACGTCGGCCATGGTGCCGCCGTTGCGGGTGACCGCGACCTTCACGTCGGACGCGGAGCGGTTGCGGTTGTCGGTCAGGCACTCGATCAGGAGCGCCACGCCCGAGGGGCCGTACGCCTCGTACATCAGCGAGATGTAGTCGACCGCGTCACCGCCGACGCCGCCACCGCGCTTGACCGCGCGGTCGATGTTGTCGACCGGCACCGAGTTCTTGCGGGCCTTCTGGATCGCGTCGTACAGGGTGGGGTTGCCGGACGGGTCGGCGCCGCCGGTGCGGGCCGCCACCTCGATGTTCTTGATCAGCTTGGCGAACAGCTTGCCGCGCTTGGCGTCGATCGCCGCCTTCTTGTGCTTGGTGGTGGCCCACTTGGAGTGACCGCTCATGTACTACCCGTCCGTCGTCGCTGGTGGCTTTTGCGCGCCTCAGTCTAGGCCACCTAGTCTGCCGACCATGAGCGAGCGGGTGCACGGGGAGTACAAGGTACCGGGCGGCAAGCTGGTGGCCGCGGACCTGGAGGTCGTCGACGACCACCTGGCGCAGGTCAGGGTCAGCGGGGACTTCTTCCTCGAACCCGACGAGGCGCTCGCCGTGATCGACAACGCACTGGAGGGGCTGAACGTCGCCACCGTGCCGTCCGAGCTCGCCGCCCGCGTGGACGACCAGCTGGCCCGGGCCGGCGCGGAGGGCGCGATCAGCCTGCCGGTGACCATGGTCGGCTTCGACTCCCGCGCGGTGGCGATGGCCGTCCGGCGGGCGCTGGGACGGTCGACCAACTGGTCGGACCACACCTTCACCCTCCTCGAGACCGGCATCCTCGACCCGGCCGAGCACGCCGCGCTGGACGAGGTGCTGTCCCGTGAGCTGGCGGCCGGCCGCAGGGGGCCCACCCTTCGCTTCTGGGAGTGGCGCAACCCCGCTGTCGTGATCGGGTCCTTCCAGTCGCTGGGCAACGAGGTGGACGCCGAAGCCGCCGCGGCGCTGGGCATCCAGGTGGTCCGCCGGGTCTCCGGGGGCGGCGCGATGTTCATGGAGGCGGGCAACTGCATCACCTTCTCCCTGGTGGTGCCCGAGACCCTCGTCGACGGGATGAGCTACGAGGCGTCCTACGCGTTCCTCGACGAGTGGGTGCTGACGGCGCTCGGCGAGGTGGGTGTCGAGGCCCACTACGCGGGACTGAACGACATCGCGTCCCCCGTGGGCAAGCTCGCCGGCGCCGCGCAGAAGCGCTTCGTCGGCGGCGCCGTGCTGCACCACGTGACGATGGCCTACGACATCGACGCCGACAAGATGCTGCAGGTGCTGCGGATCGGCAGGGAGAAGCTGTCCGACAAGGGCACGAAGAGCGCGAACAAGCGCGTCGACCCGGTGCGCTCGCAGACGCACCTGCCCCGCGAGGACGTGATCGCCTCGTTCCAGGCCACGTTCCGCCGCGAGTACCGCACCGTCGACGACACGCTCACCGCCGAGGAACTCGGCGCCGCACGAGAGCTCGCGCGGACCAAGTTCCTCGACCCCGCGTGGACGGCCCGCGTCCCGTGACCGGGGCGGCGGGCCGAACCCGGTCGCGCTCCTCGCGCGCCTAGGCCGCCTGGCGGGCCGCCCCCATCGCCTCGACGATCACGTCGAAGTCGGCGTCCGGGATCCGGAACAGGCCGCGGCGGAACGGCAGCCCCCAGTGGGTGGCGTCGGGGACGAAGCCGAGCCGGTCGACCAGTTCCCGGACCGGCACCGGTACCGACGGCTCGTACCGCACCGCCCTGCGCCACGGGTGGGGACCCCGGCCGAGTTCCACCCGCGCGGCCTCCGCGCCCGTGACCACGCCCCACGCCGTGAACTGCTGCAGCGGATCACCGTCCGGATGGTCCGTGCGCGGAGAGTAGAAGGCGATCCGGTCGCCGGCCTGGAGTCGTTCCAGCCGGCTGTGCGCACCGTCGTCGGCCTCGATGAAGCCGCCCGCGATGCCTCGATACACGTGGTTCAGGCTGATCGTGCTGATCCAGCTGAACCGTTCCCTCGTTGTGTGCTGTGTTGCCATTCCCCCAGTGTGGGAGCCGGGTCTGACACGGCTTCGAGCCGCGCGAGCGCGTCCACCACAAGGTGGACCCTCGTGCCGTGAACTCGCGACAAACCGTCCACCTTGTCGTGGACGGGACCCGTCGCCAGCACAAGGTGGACCCTCGTGCGGCGAACTCGCAACAAAGCGTCCACCTTGTCGTGGACGGGACCCGTCGCCAGCACAAGGTGGACCCTCGTGCGGTGAACTCGCGACAATGTGTCCACTTTGCGGTGGACGGACGCGCTGGGTGGACGCGGTGGCCGGGCCGTCAGCCGACCTCAGCCGGGCGTCAGCCGAGCGTCAGCGCACCGTCCAGGCGCCCGACGCGGCGATGTCGCCGTCGAGGGCGCCGACGCCGGAGCCGGAGAAGCGGGCGTTGCTGGTGTACTGCCAGATCGACCAGCCGTCGTAGTCCGCCCAGGGCCCCACCTTCGGCTGCGCCGCGGGGATCCGGCCGTTGTCCGTGCCCCAGGAGGCGACCCAGAGCCGCGCGAGCGGGGCGACGTCCTGCCAGTAATAGGCGCCGTCGACCATCTTCGATGCGGCGTTCGCGCTCATGTAGACGTACAGGTTCGCGTGGTAGCCGGCGTCGGTCAGCAGCGTGCGGACGGCGGTGAGGAACGCGGCGGCCTCCTCCGGGTTCCACGCCCGCAGCTTCTTCGTGTAGGTCTTGCCGTTGTAGGTGCGCGTCCAGGCGTGGCCGGCCTCGATGTCCAGCACCAGCGGATCGGTGCTCGCCTTCGTGTAGTGCCCGTCGGCCTTCAGCCAGGCCACGAACTGCTTCGCGGAGTCCTCGGTGGTGTAGCCGCCGGCGAACAGTTGCTTCTTCGTGGTGTCGATCGAGTCGATCCAGCCGTTGAACCAGTAGTGGCCCAGCGACAACCCTGCGGCGGTGGCCTTGTCGGCGAGCCGTGCGTACGCGCAGTCCTGCGTCACCGGCTTCGCGCCCATCTTCTTCGTCTTGTTCGTGCAGGCGTCCACGTAGGACTGCGCGATCGGACGCGCCCCGCTGCCCAGCCGCAGCAGGGTGAACCCGTCGTCGCCCGCCCACTCGGCGACGGCCTTGATGTCGATCTTCGCCGACGGCGTGTACTGGTAGGCGGAGAGGTCGACGCCCTGCGTGAGCCCGGTCAGCCCGAACGCCTTCTCCGCGTCCTTCGCCGGCGTCTTCGTCGGCTTCAGGACGGTGAGCGTCACCGTCTTCGACACGTCCTTGCCGAGCTTGCCCGTGACGACCACGCGGAACTGGGTGCCGCTGGCCCACACCGAAGCCCTCGCCTTGTAGGTGCGCGACGTCGCCCCGGAGACCGACTTCCAGGCCGAGCCGCTGCCCGCGCGGTGTTGCCACTTGTAGGCCAGGGACGTCCCGGCGGCCTTCACCGCGAAGGTCGCCACCGTGGTCGTGCCGTACTTGCCCACCTTCGCGCTCGACGGCTCGCTGGTGATGCTGGTCTGGACGACCGCTGCCGGCAGTGCGGTGGCGGCCAGCACGCCGCCCACCGCATGCGCTGCGGGCGCGCCGGCGGCCTGCGACGGCGACGGCGTCGACAGCGTGCAGGCGGCCATCACCGAGCCGAACAGTGCGACGGCGACAGCCTTGGGGATGCGCTTCACGAGGTGGGTCACGAGTTCTCGGGCCTTCGTCCTTGGCATGCGGGACGCTGCCCGCCGGGTCCCGGCGATCGTAACCCGGTGCCATGCGGAGGTCCCGTCCGGGGCCGGGCGGGCAGCCGATAGCTCGACCACGGGTGCAGGGATGACGCGGACGGGGCTCACGCGGGCCGCCGCCACAACCAGGGCGTGGTCGTCGTGACCGCGACCAGCCCCGAGCGGGCCAGGATCGGGCGGCTGAACTCCGTGCACTCGGCGTAGACGAGCTCCGCGCCCATCCGCAGCGCGGAGCGGGCGCGGGCGGCCGTCAGCGCCCGGTAGATGCCCCGGTGGCGATGGCCCTCGGCGATCGCCCCGCCCCACAGGCCCGCGAACCGGGTGCCGGGGACGCGGCTGAGCCGGCCTGCGCCGATCACCTCACCGCCGGTCTCCGCGAGCCACAGCTCCTCGGTGGCCCGCTGGGCGGCCAGCATCCGCAGCACCTGCTCGTCGACGTTCGGCGACCCGGGGCCGAACACCTCCCGGTGCAGGCGTCCCACGGACGCGACGTCCGCGGCGAGGTCGCCGCCCTCCACCGCCCTGCGGACCACCACCCCGGCCACCGGAGCCACGGACGCGGCCAGCGCGTTCGCCTCGCCGATCATCACGGTCTCGGCCTCCTGCGCGGCCAGGCCCGCCACCGCGAGGTGGGCGGCCAGGTCGGCGGGCCGGTCGTGACCGCGGGTCTTCCACTCGAACGACTCCACGCGGGCGTCGGACGCGAACGCGTGGACCACCTCGCCGATCAGGCGGTCGAGGTCCGCGCCGTCCACTCCGGCGAGGTCCCGGTAGCTCGCGAAGCCCCTGGTGCCGAACCTGCCCAGCCACACGGGGCCGATCCGACGGACGTCCTCCGCGCCGGAGAACTCCGCGTCCGTGCGGAGTTCGTCGTCGTGCGCGCGGAGCAGCAGCGCGAGCAGCGTGGCCTCAGGCATTCCCGGCGCAGGCCTCCAACGCCTCGGCGATCGTGAAGTTCCCCACGTACAGCGCCGTGCCGACGATCGCCCCCTCCACGCCGAGCGGGACGAGTGCGCGCAGCGCCCGCAGGTCGTCGAGGGTGGTCACGCCGCCGCTGGCCACGACCGGCGCGTCCGTGCGTGCGCAGACCTCGGAGAGCAGCTCGAGGTTGGGGCCGCTGAGCATGCCGTCGCTGGCCACGTCGGTGACCACGTACCGTGCGCAGCCGGCCGCGTTCAGCCGGTCGAGCGTCTCCCACAGGTCGCCGCCCTCCCTGGTCCAGCCACGGGCGGCCAGCCGGGTGCCACGGACGTCGAGGCCGATGGCGATCCGGTCGCCGTGCTCTGTGATGATCCGGTCGCACCACTCGGGGTTCTCCAGCGCGGCCGTGCCGATGTTCACCCTGCGGCAGCCGGTCGCCAGCGCCCGCGCCAGGCTCGCGTCGTCCCTGATCCCTCCCGACAGTTCGACGTTGAGGTCCATCGCCGCGGTGATGGCTGCGATCGCCTCCGCGTTGCTGCCCCGTCCGAACGCCGCGTCGAGGTCGACGAGGTGCAGCCACGACGCGCGCGCGTCCTGCCAGCGCCGCGCGGCGGCCAGCGGGTCACCGAACACCTTCTCCGACCCGGCCACCCCCTGGGTCAGCTGGACGGCCTGGCCGCCCTGCACGTCGACGGCGGGCAGCAGCACGAGATCGTTCATGGTTCCTCTCCAGGAAGGGACGGGTAGTGGCTCAGGCCGGTGGGAGCGTGGCGACCCAGTTGCGGAGCAGGCGTCCGCCGGCGGCCCCGGACTTCTCGGGGTGGAACTGCGTGGACCACAACGGGCCCTGCTCGACACCGGCGATGAACCGGTCGCCACCGTGCTCGGCCCAGGTGATCCGGGCATCCGCGGGCCACCCGGAGGTGGCGTGGACGCCGAACGAGTGCACGAAGTAGAACCGCTCGCCCTCCACGCCGGCGAACATCGCGGTGTCCGACGGCGGGGAGACCGTGTTCCACCCCATGTGCGGCAGCGGGGACGCGTCGAGCTGCTCGACCACGCCGGGCAGCACGCCGACGCCGGCGGCCCTGGCGCCGTGCTCGACCCCGAGGTCGAAGAGCACCTGGTGACCCACGCAGATGCCCAGCACCGGGGCGCCCGCGGCGAGCCGCGCCCGGATGATCTCCGGGCCGCCCACGCCCACGAGCCCGTCCATGCACGCCGCGAACGCGCCGACTCCCGGCACCACCAGGCCGTCCGCGGTGAGCGCGGCGTCCGCGTCCGCGGTGAGCTCCACGTTCGCCCCGGCCGCGGCCAGGGCCCTGGTCGCGGAGTGCAGGTTGCCCGACCCGTAGTCGAGGACCACGACGCGGGGCGCCGTCACAGGCTGCCCTTCGTCGACGGCACCCTGCCGGCGATCCGTGGGTCGATGGCCACCGCGTCCCGCAGCGCCCGGGCCAGCGCCTTGAACTGGGCCTCCACGATGTGGTGCGGGTCGCGTCCCGCCAGCAGGCGAAGGTGGACGCAGATCTGCGCGTGCAGCGCGAACGACTCGACCACGTGCCGGGTCATCGAGCCCGCGTAGGGCACGCCCGAGCCACCGATCAGCGCGTACTGCTGACCCTCCGGCTCCCCGGTGTGCACGACGTAGGGCCGGCCGGCGAGGTCGACGACGCAGTGCGCGAGCGCCTCGTCGAGCGGGACGGTCGCGTCCGCGAACCGGCGGATGCCGGCCTTGTCGCCCAGCGCCTCGGCGAACGCCTGGCCGAGCACGATCGCGGTGTCCTCGATGCTGTGGTGGCCGTCGATGTGCACGTCGCCGCTGGTGGTGACCTCGAGGTCGATCAGGGAGTGCGTGCCGAGCGCGGTGAGCATGTGGTCGTAGAAGCCGACGCCGGTGCTGATGCTCGTCCGCCCCGTCCCGTCCAGGTTCAGGGCCACCCGCACCTCGGACTCGCTCGTGCGACGTTCCCGCACGGCCACCCGGTCGCTCATCGGATCTCCTCCAGCACTTCGGTCAGGGCGTCGTAGAACGCCTGCGTCTCGGCCGGCGTCCCCGCGGTCACCCGCAGCCACCCCGTCGGCCCGGTCTCGCGCACGAGCACGCCGCGGTCCAGCAGCCGCTGCCAGACATCATGCCGGTCGGCGAAGGGGCCGAACAGGCAGAAGTTGGCATCCGAGTCGATCACCTCGACCCCGAGTTGAGGCAGGCGGAGGAGCATCTCGTCGCGGGTGGCCCGCAGTTCGTCCACCTTCGCCAGCAGTTCGGGGGCGTGCCGCAGCGCGACCTCCGCGACCGCCTGGGTCTGTGCGGACAGGTGGTAGGGCAGCCGGACGATCCGGCACGCGTCCACGATCGCCGGGGACGCCGCGAGGTAGCCGACGCGTCCGCCGGCCAGCGCGAACGCCTTGCTCATCGTGCGCGACACCACCAGGTTGCCGAACCGGCCGAGCAGCGTGACCGCCGTCCGCTCGGGGTGCCGGGCGAACTCCTGGTACGCCTCGTCGACGACCACGATCGCGTCGGTGCCCGACAGGACCTCTTCGATGACGGCCAGCGGCGTGGTGGTGCCGGTGGGGTTGTTGGGGGTGGTGATCACCACCACCTCGGGACGGTGCTCCTCGATCGCGCCGAGGACGGTCGCGGCGTCGAGCGTGTAGTCGGTCGCCCGCGGCGCGGTCACGTAGCGGGTGTGGGTGTTCCGCGCGTACTCCGGGTACATCGAGTACGTCGGGGTGAAGCTCAGGACAGCGCGCCCCGGACCGCCGAAGGCCTGCAGCAGGTGGGTCATCACCTCGTTGGAGCCGTTGGCGGCCCAGACCTGCTCAGGGCGCACCCCGTGGCCGAGGTAGCCGGCCAGCGCCATGCGCAGGCCCAGCGCCTCGCGGTCCGGGTACCGGTTCAGCGCGGACGCGGCCAACGCCTGCCCGATCTCGGCCCGCACCTGCGCGCTCGGCGGGTACGGGTTCTCGTTCACGTTCAGTCGCACGGGCACGTCGAGCTGGGGGGCCCCGTAGGGCTTCTCCCCCACCAGTTCCGGCCGCAGCGGCAGCTCGGCCAGGGTCACGTCCGGCCTCATCGGGGGGCCTCCTGGCGCCGGACCGTGACGGCGGCGCCGTGGGCAGGCAGGTCCTCGGCGGCGGCGAAGGTCTCCACCACCCCGGCGACCTCCAGCAGCGCGGCCTCGGAGTAGTCGATGACGTGCACCTGCTTGCGGAAGCTGTGCACGTTCAGCCCCGAGGAGTGGCACGCGCAGCCGGCAGTGGGCAGCACGTGGGTGGAGCCGGCGCTGTAGTCGCCCAGCGAGACGGGTGAGTACGAGCCGACGAAGACGGCCCCGGCGTTGCGGACGCGGGCCGCGACGGCGCGCGCGTCGGCGGTCTGGACCTCGAGGTGCTCGGCGGCGTAGGCGTCCACCACGGCAACGCCCTGGTCGAGGTCGTCCACCAGCACGACGGCCGACTGCGGGCCGCCGAGCGCGGTCCGGATCCGCTCGGCGTGCTTCGTCGCGTCCACCTGGGGCCCGAGTTCGGCCTGCACGGCCCCGGCGAGGGCGAGCGAGTCGGTGACGAGCACCGAGGCGGCCATCGGGTCGTGCTCGGCCTGGGAGATCAGGTCGGCGGCCACGAACCTCGGCACGGCGGTGTCGTCGGCCAGGATCGCGATCTCGGTGGGCCCGGCCTCCGAGTCGATGCCGACCCGGCCGCGCAACAGCCGCTTGGCCGCCACGACGTAGATGTTGCCGGGGCCGGTGACGAGGTCGACGCGGTCGCAGACGCGCGGCACGCCGAGCGCGAACATGGCGATCGCCTGGGCGCCACCCACCGCGTAGACCTCCTCGACGCCGAGCAGGTGGCACACGGCCAGGATGTTCGGGTGCGGCAGCCCGCCGAAGTCCGCCTGCGGCGGGCTCGCCACGGCGATCGACGGCACGCCGGCGACCTGGGCGGGGATGACGTTCATGAGGACGCTGGACGCCAGGGGCGCGAGACCGCCCGGAACATAGAGTCCCACGCGACCCACCGGCACCAGCAGCTGCTCCACGACCGCACCGGGGGCCAGCTCGACGTGCACGGGGCCGGCGACCGCCTCGGCCTGCGCGACCTTCCGGCGCCGGGCGATGGCCTCGAGGAAGGCCGCCCGAACCTCGGGAGCGAGCCCGGCCTCGGCGTCCGCCAGCGCGGTGGCGGGGACGCGGAAGTGCTGCGGGACCACGTGGTCGAAGCGCTGCGAGTACTCGGCGAGGGCCTCGGCGCCGCGTTCGGCGACGGCCTGGACGATGGGACGCACCTGGGCCACCGCGGCGTCCACGTCGAACTCCGCGCGCGGCAGCACGCTGCGGTAGTCCAGCGGGCGGGTGCCGCGCAGGTCGATGGTTCTCAGCACCCGCCGATTCTATGGGCCGGCGGACGGGGACCGGTTCTCGCCGGCGGTTCGTGGGCAGGAGCGGAGCCACGGGGATGGTTGACTACCGCCATGTTCATCGGGTTCGGGACCGTGGTCAACGTCGTCACGGTGGTCGCCGGCGCAGGCCTCGGCGTCCTCGTCGGGCACCGGTTGCCCGAGCGGACCCGCGACCTCGTCACCACGACCCTGGGCCTGTTCACCCTCGTCCTCGGAGCGCGAGCGGTCGCGTCCGGGATCTCGGACGCGCTGGGGGCCGCGGTCGGCACCGACGGGCGCCTGCTGGTCGTGCTGGGCGCGCTCCTGATCGGCGGCATCGCCGGGTCGCTGCTCCAGATCGAGAAGCGGCTCGACCGGGGAGCCGAATTGCTCCACGACCGGTTCGCGTCCCGCACCGAGGGCGGCCGGTTCGTCGAGGGCGCCGTGACCTCGACCCTCGTGTTCTGCGTAGGCCCGCTGTCGATCCTCGGGTCGCTGTCCGACGGTCTCGGCCACGGCGCGGAGCAGCTGCTGGTGAAGGCTGTGATGGACGGCTTCGCCGCGATCGCGTTCGCGTCGTCGTTCGGCATCGGCGTGATGGCCGCGGCGCTCCCGCTGGCGCTCTACCAGGGCCTGCTCACGCTGCTCGGGTTCGCGCTGGGCAACTTCCTGCCCGCCGCGCAGGTCGACGCGCTGGGCGCGGCGGGCGGGGTGATCCTGCTCGGCCTCGGCATCCGGCTGATGGGGGTCAAGCAGATTCCGGTGGGCGACCTGCTGCCCGCACTGGTCGTCGCGCCCGCGATCGTCGCGATCGTCGGGCTGCTCCACTGATGGCGGGCGGCACCCCGGCCACCGACGCCCTCTCGCGGGCAGGGGTCTCCTACACCCTGCACCCCTACAACCACGACCCGGACGCCACGAACTACGGCGACGAGGCCGCGACGGCCCTGGGTGTCGACCCGCTGCGGATCTTCAAGACCCTCGTCGTCGACCTCGGAGCGACGAGGCCCGACCTGGCCGTCGCCGTCGTCCCCGTCGCGGGCCAGCTCAGTCTCAAGCACCTCGCCGCAGCGCTCGGGGCGAAGAAGGCGGCCATGGCCGACAAGGCGCTGGTGGCCCGCAGCACCGGCTACGTGCTGGGCGGGGTGTCCCCGCTGGGCCAGAAGAACCTGCTGCCGACCGTGATCGACGAGACCGCGCAGCTGTGGGACACGATCTACGTCTCCGCCGGACGCCGCGGCCTCCAGGTCGAGCTCTCCCCCGAGGACCTCGCGCGGGCCGTGGGCGCCCGCTTCGCGGACATCGCCCGCTGAGGTCAGCCGCCCAGCGCGACTGCGAGGGCTTCGCGGCCGCGCGCCAGCGACTCCCGGAGCAGGCGGTCCTGTTCATGGCGGAGGTCGTCGAACGGCAGCCGCGGCAGGCCGTCGGCGACCGCGTGCCACGACAGCTCGCCGATCACGCGCTGCGAGACGACCGCGTCCTGCATCTCGCCGAGGGCCTCGGTGACCGCCTCCCAGCGGGCGCGCGCCGCCTCGGCCCCACGGCCGAGAACCGGCACCAGGAGCTCGGCGCCGTAGCGGGCGGTCTTCGCCGCCTTGCGCACCTCGTGCCACCGGGTCAGGTCGCCGGGACGCGCCGCGGCGTGCGCGGCCAGCCGGCGGACCCGGTCCACCGCGGCATCGAACATCGGCGGCAGCACCACGGCGGCCCGCTCGTGGGCCATCACGTCCAGTCGGGGTGCGGCCACGAGCTGGGCGAGGTCGAGCTGGAGCCGCTCGTAGCGGTCGGTGCGCATGCCTTCCACGAGGTGGCGGTGGACGCGGGCGTGCGCGGCGGCGAGGGACGCCTCGATCCGCGCACCCACCACCTCCCGGTCGGCGGGTGCCAGCACGGCGAGGGAGGCCTGCAGCCGCTCGCGGAGCACCTCCGCGTCCCTCGGCGCCCCGAGTTCCTCCGCGTGCCAGCGCAGTTCCTTGCGCAGCGCCTTCGTCGTGCCCGGCCCGAAGATGCCGGCGTACGTGCGCAGCGCGCTGCGCAGCCGCCGCGTCGCGACCCGGCTGCGGTGCACGGCGTCGGGGGCGTCCTCGCGGACCGCCGCCTCGCGGTCCTGCAGGACGCCGACCTGCTCGGCGAGGTAGGCGAGCACGGCCGCGCGGGCGGACGGGTCGGGCGAGAGCGCCCTGACCATCGCCTCGTCCAGTGCCCTGGCGATCTTCGACCCGGTCGCCGCCCGGTGGATGCCCGCGGCCGCCAGCACGGCTTCCACCCTGTCCAGCACGGCGACGTCGCCGTCCACGAGCTCGACCTCCGCCTCCCACCAGTCCTGTTCCTGCTCGCCGACGGTGGCGCGGACCTGGTCCACGCACGTGGTCGCGAGCACGGTGTCGCCAGGGCCGAGGAGCTGCTGCTCCCTGCGCCGCGTGCGCAGGACCGCCACCGGCACCACCGGGGCACCGTCCAGCACGTCCTCCACCTGCGCACGGAAGGAGCCGGGCAGTCGCCGCTGCTCCACCGGTTCGTGCAGCTCGATCCGCTCGTCCGGACGCTGCCCTGGCAGCTTGAGGTGCCAGCCCTCGTCGTTGCCGCCGACGCGACGCCGGATCACCCGCCAGGCCCGGGTGAGGCGGTAGTCCGGGGCGTCGTAGTAGGTGGCCTCGAGGACGAACTCCTCGATCGGGCCGGGTCGGCCGACCGCGGTGAGGGCCGGTAGCTCCTGCCCGCGGCGCAGGGCGTACTTGCGCTCTGCCTCGAGGAGACGCTCCATGCTCAGCCCGTGGTCTCCTCGGGCACGGTCAGCACGCCGCGCTCGTCGACGGTTCCGGTCTCGACGGCCGCGGGGCCGGGGGCCTGGCGCCGCGGGCGGCGCCGCCGCGAGGACGCGTCCTCGTCGTCGGGTCCCAACGACGAGATCAGCAGGACGGGAGTGATCGCCGCGAAACCCCACACGGCCAGGGCAGACACCGCCCGCAGCCGCAGGGCGGCGGGGATCACCGAGCCCGGCTCGGCCGCGGCGATCCGATCGGCTTCCGACCCGGGGCCGAGCAGCTGGCCGACCTGCCAGCAGACCACGCCCGCGAGCAGGCCCGCGGCCACGGCGAGCAGTGCGGTGGGCCAGCCCAGCGGACGGAACCACTTCCAGGTGACCAGGCCGAGGCCGACCCCGACCAGCGCGCCGGTGATCACGAACCAGACGTCGGCCGACACGATCTGCGTCACGCCGCGTTCGCTCATCACCGCGCTGCTGGAGGTCGCGTCGATCCGCCAGGTCGGCAGCGTCACCACCGAGGCCCAGAACACCGCGCTCAGGCCGCCCACGACGGCCGAGAGGCCGGCGAGCAGGGCCACCCAGAGCACCACGGAGGAATCGGCGTCACGCCGACGTTCCACCGGCTGCTCCTCGGTGATGGTTGTGCTCACGCGGCAAGCCTAAGCGTTCACGCAGGACGGTCCCAAAAGCGCTTTCAGGTCGGCCATCAGGGGACGCGACGGCGCCACCCGCAGGCCCTCGTCCAGCTTCCAGACCTTCGCGCCGTTGGTCGCCGACACCAGCCGCACCCGCACCTCGGTGGGGCCGGGGTGGGCGCGCAGCACGTGCCGCAGCTGTTCCACGACGGCCGGCGTGCAGCGCACGGCGGGCAACTGGATCACCAGCGGACCGGACGGGCCCTCCGAGACATCGGGGAACGCCACCTCCTGGCCGGTCATCTCCAGGCTCTCGTCCTTGGTCCGGACGCGACCCTTGATCCGCACCACCGTGTCGGTGGCGAGGGACGCGGCCACGGTCGCGTACACCTTGGGGAACAGCAGCACCTCGATGGCCGACTCCAGGTCCTCCACCGTGGCGATCGCCCACAGGTCACCGTTCTTGGTCTGCTTGCGCTGCACCTGCGTGATCATCCCCGCGATGCTGACCATGCCGTCGCGCGGGCCGTCGTCCGCGCGCAGCGCGCCGATGCTGAGGTCGCGCTGCGCGGCCAGGATGTGCTCGAGGCCCTGCAGCGGGTGGTCGCTCACGTACAGGCCGAGCATCTCCCGCTCGAACCCGAGCCGGACCCGCTTGTCCCACTCCGGGACGTCGGGCACCGGGCTGGCCGCGATCTTCTCGCTCGTCCCCGAACCGCCGAAGTCGCCGAACAGGTCGTCCTGGCCGTTGGCCTGGTTGCGCTTGAGGTCGATCACCTCGTCGACCTTGCGCTCGAAGCACTCCATCAGGGCGCGACGGGTGTGGCCGAGCGAGTCGAACGCTCCGGCCTTGACCAGCGACTCGATCACCCGCTTGTTGCAGACCACCAGCGGCACCTGGTCGAGGAAGTCGTTGAAGTCCCGCGCGGGCCCCCGCTCGGTGCGCGCCTCGACGATGCCCTTCACGACGTTGTCACCGACGTTGCGGATGGCGGCCAGGCCGTAGCGGATGTCCGCCCCGACGGGGGTGAACATGCCGTCGGAGGAGTTCACGTCCGGCGGCAGCACCTTGATGCCCATCCGCCGGCACTCGCCGAGGTAGAGCGCCGTCTTGTCCTTGTCGCTCTTCACGCTCTCCAGCAGCGCGGCCATGTACTCGGCCGGGTAGTTGGCCTTGAGGTACGCGGTCCAGTAGGAGACGACGCCGTAGGCGGCGGAGTGCGCCTTGTTGAACGCGTAGGCGGCGAACGGGACCATGATCTCCCACAGCTTGTTGATCGCCGTGTCGGAGAAGCCCCGCTCCTTCATGCCGGTGCTGAAGGGCTTGAATTCGGCCTCCAGCACCTCCTTCTTCTTCTTGCCCATCGCCCGGCGGAGCAGGTCGGCCTGGCCGAGGCTGTAGCCGGCCACCCGTTGCGCGATCTGCTGGATCTGCTCCTGGTAGACGATCAGGCCGTACGTGGTGTCGAGGATGTCGGCGAGCGGCTCTGCCAGCTCGGGGTGGATCGGCTCAACCTTCTGCCTGCCCGTCTTGCGCAGCGCGTAGTTCGTGTGGCTGTCCGCGCCCATCGGGCCCGGCCGGTACAGCGCGATGGTGGCCGAGATGTCCTCGAAGTTGTCCGGACGCATCATCTTCAGCAGCGCCCGCAGGCCGCCACCGTCCAGCTGGAACACCCCGAGGGTCTCACCGGACGCGAGCAGGTCGTACGCCGCGCGGTCGGACATGTCGCGGCGAAGCTCGTCGAGGTCGAGGTCGAGACCGCGGTTCGCCTTCACGTTCTTCACCGCGTCGTCGAGGATCGTCAGGTTCCGCAGCCCGAGGAAGTCCATCTTGACCAGGCCGAGGCTCTCGCAGCTCGGGTAGTCGAACTGGGTGATGATCTGGCCGTCCTGCTCCCGCTTCATGATCGGGATGACGTCCATCAGCGGCGCCGACGACATGATCACGCCCGCCGCGTGGACGCCCCACTGCCGCTTGAGGCCCTCGATGCCGCGGGCGGTGTCGACGACCAGCTTCACCTCGGGCTCGTTCTCGTACAGCTCCCGGAACTCGGTGCCCTCGCCGTAGCGCTCGTTCTCGGGGTCGAAGACGTACGGCAGCGGCAGGTCCTTGCCCTGGACGGGCGCGGGGTAGGCCTTGGTGATCCGCTCCCCCAGCGAGAACGGCATGCCCAGCACGCGGCCCGCGTCCTTGATCGCCTGCTTGGCCTTGATCGTGCCGTAGGTGACGATCTGGCAGACGCGGTCGTCGCCGTACTTCTCGGTGACGTAGCGGATCACCTCGCCGCGACGACGGTCGTCGAAGTCGACGTCGAAGTCGGGCATCGAGGGACGCTCGGGGTTGAGGAACCGCTCGAAGATCAGTCCGTGCGGGACCGGGTCGAGGTCGGTGATGCCCATCGCGTAGGCGCACATCGAGCCGGCGCCCGAGCCGCGGCCCGGGCCCACCCGGATGCCGTTCCGCTTGGCCCAGTTGATGAAGTCCGCCACGACCAGGAAGTAGCCGGGGTACCCCTTGCCGATGATCACGTCCTCCTCGTACGCGGCCTGCGTGACCGCGTAGTCGGGGACGCCGCCGGGGTACCGCTCGGCGAGCCCGCGGTTCACCTCCCTGATGAACCAGGACGCCTCAGTCTCCCCCGCGGGGACGGGGAACTGCGGCATGTAGGTGCCGGTGCCCTCCTCGAACGACGTCGAGCACCGCTCTGCGATGGCGAGGGTGTTGTCGCAGGCCTCGGGAAGGTTGCTGAACAGGGCCCGCATCTCCGCGGGCGACTTCAGGTAGTAGCCGTTGCCGTCGAACTTGAACCGGTTGGGGGTGTCCTTGTTGGAGCCGGCGGAGACACACAGGAGCGTGTCGTGGTCCTCGGAGTCCTCCGCGCGCACGTAGTGCAGGTCGTTGGTCGCGACCAGCGGCAGGTCGAGGTCCTTCGCCAGCCGGAGCAGGTCGGACCGCACCCGGTTCTCGATGTCGAGCCCGTGGTCCATCAGCTCGACGTAGAAGTTGCCCGCCCCGAAGATGTCCCGGAACTCGGCTGCGGACTCCACCGCCTGCGTGTACTGGCCCAGCCGCAGGTAGGTCTGCACCTCGCCGGAGGGGCAGCCGGTGGTCGCGATCAGCCCGCCGTGGTAGCTGTTCAGCAGTTCCCGGTCGGCGCGCGGCTTGTAGAAGAAGCCCTCCAGGGAGCTCAGCGAGCTCAGCCGGAAGAGGTTGTGCATGCCGGCGGCGTCCTGCGCCCAGACGGTCATGTGCGTGTAGGCGCCCTTGGACGCGACGTCGTCGCCCGTCCCGTCGCCGAACTGGACGCGCTTGCGCTCGCTGCGGTGGGTCTTCGGGGTGAGGTACGCCTCGAGGCCGACGATCGGCTTCACCGGGGAGTCCTTGGCGACCTTGTAGAACTCGTAGGCGCCGAACATGTTGCCGTGGTCGGTGACCGCGATCGCGCTCATCCCCAGCTCCGCGGTGCGCGACACGAGGCCCTTCAGCCGGGCGGCGCCGTCCAGCATCGAGTACTCCGAGTGGCAGTGCAGATGGACGAAATCGCTCGACACGCTGACCCACGACCTCCGGGCAGGGATGGTTCGGAAAACCGGCACACGCTGGGGGAAGTCAGCGAGTACTCACCATAACCCGGGCGGCTGACACCTCCGGACACCGACGCACCCCGGCCGGACGGATCAGGCGAGGAGCAGTTCTGCGAGCTTGCCCATCGTGCGCAGGTTCCGCGCGGTCCCGGTCGCGGGACGCAGCGCTCCGACCAGGCCCGCGGCCAGTCGGGACGCCGCCTGGCCGTCGGGGAAGTCGGCGTACACGTCGGTTCCCGTGGCCGCGATCTCGAACCGCTCCCTGCCCGCCTGCAGCTCTGCGAGCCGCCGGGGCGCCAGCTCCCCCACCGCCCGGTCGCAGCACACGATCACGGCCCGCGCCGGGTCGCTGCGCCCGAACGGGTTGGCGTCGAGGAGCCCGCGCAGCGCCTCGCCGGAACGCAGCACGACGTCCACGCGGATCGCGAGTTCCCTGTCCACGGCGGTCGTGAGGTCCGCCACCGCTTCTGCGTCCGGCGCCGCGCTCCGGAACAGCAGGTTGCCCGACTGCAGGTGCGTGCCGACGTCCGTCCACCCCAGTCCCTCGGCCACAGCGCGGAGGTCGGCCATCGCCAGGCGGCGGTTCGGGCCCAGGTTCACCCCGCGCAGCAGCGCCACGCGCAGGGACGGGGGCCGCGCTGTGCTGGACGCCATGGAGGAATCCTTGCCGTACGAGGCGCCGAGGGTGAAGCCCCGGTCGAGTCGTGGACGGCTCAGGCGGTCGGCTCGATGTAGCTGGTCGGGGTGACGACCCCGTCCACCACGAGGTTGGTGTCGGCCGCGGCGGCGATGTCGGTGTTCTGCCAGCTCACGCACAGCCAGGTGCCGTCGGCGAGGCGGGTGAGCACGGCGGTGGTCACGCCGCGCCGGGTCGGGCTGGCCTCACCGGCCGGGTCCTTCTGGCCCTCGATCCGCCAGCGGGCGAGCACAACAGCCCCGTCCTCACCCACGAGCCGCTGGCTGAGCTTCTCGACGATGAACTCCGACCCGGCGAACCAGTCGGAGAAACCCCGCCGCAAAGCCCGCTCGATCGAACGGCGGCTGGTCCACCACAGGCCGACGACGTTGACGAAGTCGGCGTCCTCCGCGAACAGTTCCGCGACCGCTGCGGCGTCCCTGGCGTTCCACGCCTTGGCGAACCTGGTCACCACGTCCAGCGGCGCCTTCACCGGCGTCGGCCCGGACGGCAGGGGCAGGCGGGGGGTGAGCGCGGCCAGCTTCTTCAGTTGCTTGAGTCGCTTGTTCGACGCCATCGCGCCCTCCCTGCACTAGACCACGAGCGGTCGATCGGTCGGAAGGATCGGCTTGGGCAGCCGCGAGGCGCCCTGCAGGAACGCGTCCACGCCGTTCGCGCAGGAGCGGCCCTCCGCGATCGCCCACACGATCAGGGACTGGCCCCGCCCCGCGTCGCCGCACACGAACACCCGGTCCGCGCTGGTCGCGAAGTCGGCGTTCCTGGCGATGTTGCCCCGCGGGTCGAGCTCGAGCCCGAGCTGCTCGACCAGGCCCTCCTGCTGCGGCCCGGTGAAGCCCATGGCCAGCAGGACGAGCTGCGCGGGAAGGAAGCGCTCGCTCCCGTCCACCACCTCGAAGCGGCCGTTCGCCATCCGGACCTCGTTGAGGTTCAGGCCGGTGACACTGCCGGAGTCGTCGCTGGAGAACTCGGTGGTCGACACGGAGTACAGCCGCTCGCCGCCCTCCTCGTGCGCGGAGGACACCCGGAACGTCATCGGGTAGGTCGGCCACGGCTGGTTGGCCGGACGCTCCTGGGGCGGCGTCGGCATGATCTCCAGCTGGGTGATCGACCGCGCGCCCTGCCGGATCGAGGTGCCCAGGCAGTCCGCGCCGGTGTCACCGCCGCCGATGATCACCACGTCCTTGCCGTGCGCGGTGATCTGGTCGGCGACCTCCTGGCCCAGCGCCGACCGGTTGGCCTGCGGGAGGAACTCCATCGCCTGGTGGATGCCCGCGTACTCGCGACCCGGGACCGGGAGGTCACGGGCGACCGTCGAGCCGATCGCCAGGACGACGGCGTCGAACCGTTCGAGCAGCTGCTCGCCGGTGATGTCCACACCGATGTCCACGCCGGTCTTGAAGACCGTCCCCTCCAGCCGCATCTGCTTGAGGCGGCGGTCGAGGACCTGCTTCTCCATCTTGAACTCTGGGATGCCGTACCGCAGCAGGCCGCCGATCGCGTCCGCCCGCTCGTAGACGACCACCGTGTGGCCGGCGCGGGTGAGTTGCTGTGCCGCCGCGAGCCCGGACGGGCCGGAGCCGATCACCGCGACCGTCTTGCCGGTCTGCCAGGCCGCAGTCTCCGCGGTCACCCTCCGGTCGTCCCAGCCGCGGTCGATGATCGCGACCTCGACGTTCTTGATCGTGACCGGTTCGCGGTTGATCCCGACCACGCAGGAGGTCTCGCACGGCGCGGGGCACAGCCGCCCGGTGAACTCCGGGAAGTTGTTGGTCGCGTGCAGCCGGTCGAGCGCGCCGCGCCAGTCGTCGCGCCAGACCATGTCGTTCCACTCCGGGATCAGGTTGCCCAGCGGGCAGCCCTGGTGGCAGAACGGGATGCCGCAGTCCATGCAGCGGCCCGCCTGCTTGCTGATGATCGGCAACACGGCCTTGCCCGGGCTGCCGGGGTACACCTCGTTCCAGTCGTGGACGCGCTCGGCGACCGGGCGACGCTCGGCCACCTGGCGCGGCGTCGTCATGAAACCCCTGGGATCAGCCATGCGAGGCCTCCATCATCAGCTTGACCGTGGTCTCCTCGTCCAGCCCTGCCAGCTCGGCGTCGGCGCGCGCCTTCAGGACACGCGCGTAGTCGCGCGGCATCAGGGTGGTGAACCGCGATCGTAGTTCATCGTCGGACAGGGCCAGGAGCCGCTCGGCCACGCCGGACCCGGTCTCCTCGAGGTGCTTGACCAGGAGCTCGCGCACCCGAAGCGCCTCGTCGTCGGCCAGCGGCAGCGGGTCGACCAGTTCGGTGTTCAGCCGCGCCTCGTTGAGGTCGAGCACCCACGTCACTCCCCCGGACATGCCGGCGGCGATGTTGCGTCCGGTCGGACCGATGATCAGCACCTCGCCGCCCGTCATGTACTCGCAGGCGTGGTCGCCGACGCCCTCGACGACGGCGGTCGCCCCGGAGTTGCGGACGCAGAACCGCTCACCGACCTGCCCGCGGATGAACAGCTCGCCGCTGGTCGCGCCGTAGCCGATCACGTTGCCCGCGATGATCTGCTCCTCCGCGACGAAGGGCGCGTTCTTGTGCGGGCGCAGGATCAGTCGGCCGCCGGAGAGCCCCTTGCCGAAGTAGTCGTTCGAGTCGCCGACCAGCCGCAGCGTGACACCGCGGGGAAGGAACGCGCCGAAGCTCTGGCCCGCGGTGCCCCGCAGGGTGAGGTCGATCGTGTTCTCGGGCAGCCCCTCGCCGTTCGTCGCCTTCGTGACGTGGTGGCCGAGGATGGTGCCGACCGTGCGGTCGACGTTGCGGACGGTCAGGTCGGCCCGCACCAGCTCGCCGTGGTCGAGCGCGGCGCGGGACAGTTCGACCAGTTGCACGTCGAGCTTCTCGTCCAGCCCGTGGTCCTGCGTGGTCACGCAGTGCAGCGGGGCGCCCTCGGGCAGGTCCACCCGGTGCAGCACGGGGGCGAGGTCGAGGCCCTGCGCCTTCCAGTGCTCGACCGCCTTCGCGGACTGCAGCACCTCGACGTGGCCGACGGCCTCCTCGATGGTGCGGAAGCCGAGCGCAGCGAGGTGTTCGCGCACCTCCTCGGCGATGAACTCGAAGAAGTTCACCACGAAGTCGGCGTGGCCGTTGTAGCGGGCCCGCAGGTCGGGGTTCTGGGTCGCGACCCCCACCGGGCAGGTGTCCAGGTGGCAGACCCGCATCATCACGCAGCCGGACACCACCAGGGGCGCGGTGGCGAAGCCGAACTCCTCCGCGCCGAGCAGCGCGGCGATCACGACGTCACGGCCGGTCTTCAGCTGGCCGTCGGCCTGCACGACGATCCGGTCGCGCAGCCCGTTCAGCAGCAGGGTCTGCTGGGTCTCCGCCAGCCCGAGCTCCCAGGGTCCGCCCGCGTGCTTGAGGGAGGTCAGCGGCGCCGCGCCGGTGCCGCCGTCGTGGCCGGAGATCAGCACGACGTCGGCCTTCGCCTTCGAGACGCCGGCCGCGACCGTGCCCACGCCCACCTCCGCCACCAGCTTCACGTGGACGCGGGCGACCGGGTTCGCACACTTCAGGTCGTGGATCAGCTGCTTGAGGTCCTCGATCGAGTAGATGTCGTGGTGCGGCGGCGGCGAGATCAACCCGACGCCCGGCGTCGAGTGCCGGGTCTTCGCCACCCACGGGTACACCTTCTGGCCGGGCAGCTGGCCGCCCTCGCCGGGCTTGGCGCCCTGGGCCATCTTGATCTGCAGGTCGGTCGCGTTGGTCAGGTAGTCGCTGGTCACGCCGAAGCGCCCCGACGCGACCTGCTTGATCGCGCTGCGCCGCTCCGGGTCGTGCAGGCGGTCGGTGTCCTCGCCACCCTCGCCGGTGTTCGACTTCGCGCCGAGCCGGTTCATCGCGATCGCGAGGGTCTCGTGCGCCTCCTTGCTGATCGAGCCGTAGCTCATCGCGCCGGTGGAGAACCGCTTGACGATCTCGCTGACGGGCTCGACCTCGTCGATCGGGACGGGCTGCCGGTCGGAGCCGAACTCCAGCAGGCCGCGCAGCGTCATCAGGCGCTGCGACTGGTCGTCCACCCTGGCCGTGTAGGCCTTGAACACGTCGTAGCGCTTCTGCCGCGTGGCGTGCTGCAGCCGGAAGACCGTTTCCGGGTCGAACAGGTGCGGCGGGCCCTCCCTGCGCCACTTGTACTCGCCGCCGCCGGACAGCGTCCGGTGCGGCAGCGGGATGCCGTCGGGCGGGTAGGCCCGCGCGTGCCGGCGGGACACCTCCTCGGCGATCTCGTCGAGCCCGATCCCCTCCACCCTGCTGGTGGTGCCGGTGAAGTACTGCTCGACCAGCTCGCTGGACAGGCCCAGCGCCTCGAAGATCTGGGCGCCGGTGTAGGAGGCGATCGTCGAGACGCCCATCTTCGACATCACCTTCAGGACGCCCTTGCCGAGCGCCTTGCGCACGTTGTAGACGGCCTTCTCGGGGTCGACCTTCACCAGCCACTCGCGACGGGCGAGGTCCTCGGCGGACTCGAAGGCGAGGTAGGGGTTCACCGCCGCCGCGCCGTAGCCGATCAGGAGCGCGACGTGGTGGACCTCGCGGACGTCCCCGGCCTCGACGATCAGGCCCACCTGGGTGCGGGCCTTCTCGCGGACGAGGTGGTGGTGGATCGCCGCGGTGAGCAGCAGCGAGGGGATCGGCGCGAACTCCGCGTTGGAGTGCCGGTCGGAGAGGATGATCGTGCGCGCGCCGCCGGCGATCGCCTCGCTGACCTGGCCGCACAGTTCGTCCAGCTTGGCCCGCAGGGCCGCGCCGCCGCCCTCGACGTCGTACAGGCCCCGCACCACGAAGGTGTCGTAGTCGGGCATCGAGCCGTCGCGGTTGATCCGGACGAGCTTGGCGAGCTGGTCGGAGTCGAGGATCGGGTAGCCGATCACGATCTGCCGGCAGGACTCCGGCGTGGGCTCGAGCAGGTTGCCCTCCGGCCCGAAGGTGGCCGACAGCGACGTGACCAGCTCCTCGCGGATCGCGTCCAGCGGCGGGTTGGTGACCTGGGCGAACAGCTGGGCGAAGTAGTCGAACAGCAGCCGGGGCCGGTCGCTGAGAACCGCGACCGGGGTGTCCGAGCCCATCGAGCCGATCGGCTCCGCGCCGGTGTTGGCCATCGGCGCGATGATCATCCGCTGTTCTTCGTGCGTGTAGCCGAACACCTGCTGGCGCCGGGTCACCGACGCGTGGCTGTGCACGACGTGCTGCTGCTCGGGGAGGTCGTCGAGGTCGACCCGGCCGGCCTCCAGCCATTCCGCGTAGGGGTGCTCGGCGGCCAGGTACGCCTTGATCTCGTCGTCGTTGATCAGCCGGTGCGACTCGAGGTCGACCAGCAGCATCCGGCCGGGCTTCATCCGGCCCTTCTCCACGACCTTGGCCGGCTCGAGGTCGAGGACGCCGGCCTCGGAGGCGAACACGACCAGGCCGTCGTCGGTCACCCAGTAGCGGCCGGGACGCAGGCCGTTGCGGTCGAGGACGGCGCCGATCAGGCTGCCGTCGGTGAACGTCACCGACGCCGGTCCGTCCCAGGGCTCCATCAGGGAGGCGTGGAACGAGTAGAACGCCCGCCGCGCCTCGTCCATCTCGGTGTGGTTCTCCCACGCCTCGGGGATCATCATCAGCACGGCGTGCGGCAGCGAGCGGCCGCCGAGGTGCAGCAGTTCGAGCACCTCGTCGAAGGACGTGGAGTCGGAGCCACCCGGCGTGCACACGGGGAAGATCCGGGTGAGGTCGCCGGGGATGGTGTCCGTGGCCAGCAGCGCCTCGCGGGCACGCATCCAGTTCCGGTTGCCCTTCACCGTGTTGATCTCGCCGTTGTGCGCCATCAGCCGGTAGGGGTGGGCGAGCTCCCACGCCGGGAACGTGTTGGTGGAGAACCGCGAGTGGACCAGCGACAGCGCGCTCTCCACCCGCTCGTCGAGCAGGTCGGGAAAGACCTCGGCCAGCTGCTGGGTGGTGAGCATGCCCTTGTAGACGGTGGTGCGTCCGGACAGCGACGCGAAGTACACGCCGGCGTCGTTGCGGGCCCGCTGGCGCAACGGGTAGACCGCGCGGTCGAGCTCCAGGCCGGTGTCGAGCGCGACGGTGGAGACGAAGAACTGCTCGAAGTGCGGCATGTTCGCCTTCGAGATCGGGCTCAGTGTGGAGTCGTCGGTGGGCACCGGACGCCACCCGTGGATGACCAGCTTCTCCTCGGTGGCGAGGAACTCGATGGTGCGCTTGGCCGAGGCCCGTGCGACCGGCTCGGTCGGGAGGAACGCCATGCCCATCGCGTAGTGGCCCGGGTCTGGGAGGTCGAAGTCGACCACGTCCCGGAAGAACCGGTCCGGCACCTGCAGGAGCATGCCGGCCCCGTCACCGGCGGCCGGGTCCGCCCCGGTCGCGCCACGGTGGTCGAGGTTCTCCAGGGCGGTGAGCCCCTTGGCGACGATGTCGTGGCTCGCGACGCCGCTCAGCTGCGCGACGAAGGCCACGCCGCAGGCGTCGTGCTCGTAGGTGGGGTCGTAGAGTCCCTCCGCGGGCCTGCCGGGCATCGTCGTCAACGCCATCTGATCACTCCCATCTGCGCGAGCGCGCGGGGCGGGTGCAGCCAGGGTCGGCCAGCACGCCGCCGCTGCACGCTTGGGGGGCGAGCCTACCTGACTCCACCCGTGGTCCTTGTCCAGCCGATTGCATCATGGACGACGCGCGTTACGAGGGTGTGTCCAGCCCGGGGTGTGGACGCCCACCCGGGGCATCCCACCTAGTCGGGGGGACTATCGGACGCGTGCGCCGCGTCGTCGACGTCCGCCGGTGCGGCCTCGGGCTCCTCCTCCGTCGCCTCCTCCGCGTCCGCGGGGACGCCGAACTCGACCACGTCCTCCCGGCCCGGGCGGTACCGCGACAGCCAGACGAAAAGGACGATGCCGGCCAGGCAGATCAGCATGGCGACGGCCTCGTTGAACCGCACCGGGCCGAAGAAGTCGTAGGAGTAGTCGAGCCGGATGCTCTCGGTGAAGATCCGTCCGAACCCGTACAGCGCGATGTAGAGGGCGAAGACCTTGCCTCGCCCGAGCCGGAACCGGCGGTCGGCCCAGAGCAGGATGCCGGCGACCAGGAGGTTCCAGACCGACTCGTACAGGAAGGTCGGGTGGAACGTCGCGTACTGCTCGTAGCCCGGCGCCCTGTGCTCGGGGTCGATCTCGAGCCCCCAGGGCAGCGTGGTGGGCTGGCCGTACAACTCCTGGTTGAACCAGTTGCCGAAACGGCCCAGGGCCTGCCCGATCGCGATGCCGGGCGCGAGCGAGTCGGCGAGGGCGGGGAAGGAGATCCTCTGGCGTCGCGCAGCCACCCACGCGGCGAGCGCGCCGAAGCCGATCGCGCCGTAGATCGCGATCCCGCCCTGCCAGATCGCGAAGACGGTCCAGGGGTTGATGCCGGGACCGAAGTAGTCCCCCAGGTGCGTCATCACGTGGTAGAACCGCGCACCGAGGATGCCCAGCGGGATGGCCCACAGCAGGACGGTCTCGAAACTCTCGGTGCGGCCGCCGCGCGCCCGCCAGCGGCGCACGCCCAGCATCCACGCGGCAATGATGCCGGTGATCAGGCACAGCGCGTAGATGTGGATGGTCAGCGGGCCGATCTGGAACGAACTGATCGAGGGGCTCGGAATGAACAGCGTCACCCGCCCATCCTTACCGGCAGGTCAACCCGCCTGTCCACTCAGTACGTGACCAGGTCGTCGGGCAGGTGCGGCAACCAGTTCACCCGCACCGCCCGCATCCCCGGCCGGTCGGGCACGTCCTCGTAGAGCGAGACGCTCGTGTTGTGGATCTCGAGCCAGCCGGTCATCCGCTCGATCTGCAGGAAGTGGCGGAACAGGAACTGCGAGAAGTAGCCGTGGCTGACCAGGACCACCGTCTCGTCCTCGCCGTGCGCGGCGCGCAGGCCCTCCACCACGGACGCGGCCCGCGCCGCCGCGCTGTCGACCGGCTCCAGCTCGCCGCGGTACCAGCCGTCGACGCCTGCGTCGGCCGGCAGGACGAGACGCGCCGAGACCGCCCGTAGGTCGGCGGCGCCGGCTCCTCGGTACGGCGCCATCGTGCCCGTGGCCGCGTCCATGTCGTACGGGCCGCCGACCTCGTGGATGTCGGGGTGGCCGAGCAGCGGGAGGTCGAGCGCCTCCGCCAGCGGGGCCGCCGTCTGGACCGCGCGCATCATCAGGCTGCAGTACAGCGCGTCCACCGGCCACGGCAGCACCCCGCCGGCCACGGCCTCGCCGAGCCGCGCGGCCTGGGCGAGGCCCGTCCCGGTGAGCGGGGTGTCCGGGTGTCGGCCCTGCTCACTGCCGGTCTGCTCCCAGAGCAGGTTGTTGGTGGACTGGCCGTGCCGGACGACGACGAAGCGCACGCCGCCGCCTCAGCGCCGGACGCCGGCGGCGAGGTCGCCCACCAGCGCCCGCAGGGCCGACAGGTCGTCCGGGTTCCCGGCGTCGTCTGCGGCCAGGAGGGTCTTCACGAAGGCGGAGCCGACGATCGCCGCGTCCGCGTAGGCCACGACGTCGGCAGCCTGGTCGCCGTTCGAGACGCCGAGTCCGACGCCGACGAGCGTGTCGGGTGCGAGTCGGCGGATCCGGCCCACGAGGTCGGGCGCCGCGGTGGGGCTGGACGCCCGGGTGCCGGTGACGCCCATCACGGAGGTGGCGTACAGCCAGCCCCGGCCCGCCGCGGCCGTGGCGGCGATCCGGTCGTCGGTCGAGGACGGCGAGACCAGGAACACCCGGTCCAGGCCGTGTGCGTCGGAGGCGGCGATCCAGTCCTGCGCCTCGTCGGGGATCAGGTCGGGGGTGATCAGCCCGGACCCGCCCGCGTTCGCGAGGTCGCGGGCGAACGCCTCGGTGCCGTAGCGGTCGACGAGGTTCCAGTAGGTCATCACGACGGCGGGGGTGCCGGTCGAGCGGACGGCCCCGACAGCGGCGAACACGTCCCGCGTCCGCACCCCCCGATCGAGCGCCCTGGTGCCGGCCCGCTGGATCACCGGCCCGTCCATCATGGGGTCGGAGTACGGCAGGCCGATCTCGACCAGGTCCACGCCGGGGCCGTCGACGCCCTCGCCGCACAGCGCCCGCAGCGCCGCCAGCGAGCCGCGCACGGAGGGGTAGCCGACCGGCAGGTAGCCGACCAGGGCTCCCCTGCCCTCGGCCTTCGCCGTCGTGAAGGCGACCGCGGACGACTCCACCGGCACGCCGGGGACGGTTCCTCTCGTGCCGTCCTGAACGGCCGTCGGCGTCTCGACGCTCATGCCACGCCCCCCGTCGATGAGTCCGGCCTGCCGGTCAGCCCGAAGTACTTGATCGCCGTGTCCACGTCCTTGTCGCCGCGCCCGGAGACGCACACGACGATCACGGGCTCCGCGTCCGGCTGCTCGACCGCCAGGCGCTGGCCCAGCCGGACGACGCCGGCCAGCGCGTGCGCGGACTCGATCGCCGGCATGATCCCCTCGGTCCGCGTCAGCAACTCGAAGGCCTCCATCGCTTCCGCGTCGGTGACGGCTTCGTAGGTCGCACGTCCGGTGGCGGCGAGCCACGCGTGCTCGGGGCCGACGCCCGGGTAGTCGAGGCCGGCCGAGATGGAGTGCGACTCCATGGTCTGGCCGTCCTCGTCCTGCAGGATGTAGGTACGCATGCCGTGCAGGACGCCGACCGAGCCGCCTCCGATGGCGGCGGCGTGGCGTCCGGTCTCGACGCCGTCACCGCCGGCCTCGAAGCCGTACAGGGCGACCTCAGGGGTGTCGATGAAGTCGACGAAGGTGCCCATCGCGTTCGACCCGCCGCCCACGCAGGCGGCGACCGCGTCCGGCAGGCGGCCGAACCGGCCGAGCATCTGCTCCCTGATCTCGGTGCTGATCACGCGGTGGAACTCGCGGACCATCTTGGGGAACGGGTGCGGCCCGGCGACCGTGCCGATCAGGTAGTGGGTGTTGTCGACGCTGGCGACCCAGTCGCGCATGGCCTCGTTCATCGCGTCCTTCAGCGTCTGGCTGCCGGACTCGACGGCGATCACCTCCGCGCCGAGCAGCTGCATGCGGGCGACGTTCAGGGCCTGCCGGTCGGTGTCGACCCTGCCCATGTACACGCGGCACTCCATGCCGAGCAGGGCCGCGGCCGTCGCGGTGGCCACGCCGTGCTGGCCCGCGCCGGTCTCGGCGATGACGCGGGTCTTGCCCATCCGCCGGGTCAGCAGGGCCTGGCCGAGGACGTTGTTGATCTTGTGCGAGCCCGTGTGGTTCAGGTCCTCGCGCTTGAGCAGGACGCGGGCGTTGCCGCAGTGGGTGCTGAACCGGGGCGCCTCGGTGAGCGGCGTCGGACGGCCCGAGTAGTTGCGGCGCAGGTCGTCGAGCTCGCGCCAGAAGGACGGGTCCCCCATGGCGGCGTCGAACTCCGCCTCGAGCTGGTTGAGGGCTGCGACGAGCGCCTCCGGGACGTATCGGCCGCCGAAGATGTCGTAGTGGCCCGCCTGGTCTGGCAACGCGGAAGGGATCACTCCCCTATTCACTCACACTCCCGCCAGTGGAGGGCAACCCGCCCAGCCCCGGAACGGCCGGTTCGGTCAGGGCAGGGCGCGCAGGGCGGCGACCGCGGCCCTCGGGTCACCGCTGCGGACGAGCATCTCGCCGACGAGGACAGCGTCCGCACCGGCGGCGCGCATCCGGGCCGCGTCGTCGACGGTGAGGATCCCCGACTCGGCGACCTTCACCACGTCCTCTCCCAGCAACTCAGCAAGTTCTTGGAAATGGCTCAAGTCGACCTCAAGGGTCTTGAGGTCGCGGTTGTTCACCCCGACGACCTGCGCGCCGGCGTCGCGGGCGCGCCGGGCCTCCTCCGCGGTGTGCACCTCGACCAGACAGGTCACCCCGAGGTCGCGACCCACGCCGAGGAAGTCGACGAGCTGCTGCTGGGTGAGCGCGGCGACGATCAGCAGGGCGAGGTCCGCACCGGCGGCGCGTCCCTCCCACAGCTGGTACTCGGTGACGACGAAGTCCTTGCGCAGCAGCGGCGTCCGCACCGCCTCCCGGACGGCGACGAGGTCGGCAAGGCTCCCGTTGAACCGCCTCCTCTCGGTGAGGACGGAGATCGCGGCGGCACCCCCGGCGGCGTACTCCGTGGCGAGCGCAGCGGGGTCGTCGATCGTGGCGAGGGCGCCCTTGCTGGGGCTGGACCGCTTGACCTCCGCGATGACGCTCAGGCCGGGGGCCTGCAGGCCGGGAACCGGGTCCAGGGCGGCGGGCGCGGACGCGACCCTGCCCTTCAGGACGTCGAGCGGGAGTGCGGCGCGACGAATCTCGAGATCCTCGACCACACCGGCGATGATCTCGTCCAGCACTGTCATGTCAGGACTGACCGTAGCCCATCCGCCGCAGCAGGCCGCCGGTCACCAGGGAGAGGATGAGCAGCACCGACGCCACCCAGATGAGGGTCCAGTTCGGACCGAGGACGAAGGCGACGGCCCCCAGGATGAATGCCACGGCAGCGATGATGCTGCCCGCCCAGGCCGCGGGGGTCCGGCCGTGGTGGTACTCCTTGGCGGCAGTGCCCGCGGTCATGTCAGCGCTTTCGATCATCCGATCGCTCCTCCAGTCTGCGGTTCTGTGTGGGAAAACCAAACAAGGCTCCATATTGGCTGTTGTGCGCGAACACCGCCAGCCCCGGGTGCACGGATTCGGCAGGATTCCTAACTGTCTCTCAGGAACCCGGCCTCTGCAAGCGGGTCAGCGCGGATGCCTCCGCGACCGCACCGAGCACGGCCGCGGCCTTGTTCCTGCTCTCCAGGTCCTCGTTCGCGGGCACGGAGTCCGCCACGACGCCGGCGCCGGCCTGGACGTAGGCGACGCCGTCGGCGAGCACAGCAGTGCGGATCGCGATCGCCGTGTCGGAGTCGCCGGCGAAGTCGAAGTAGCCGACCACACCGCCGTACAGGCCGCGCCGGGAGACCTCCAGCCGGTCGATGATCTCCATCGCCCGCACCTTGGGGGCGCCGGAGAGGGTGCCCGCGGGGAAGCAGCTCAGGGTGGCGTCGAGCGCGGTGCGGCCCGCGGAGAGCGTGCCCGAGACGGCAGCCTCCAGGTGCATCACGTGGCTGTACCGGCGGACCTTCATGAACTCGACCACCTCGACGGTGCCGGGGTCGCAGACGCGGCCCAGGTCGTTGCGGCCGAGGTCGACCAGCATGAGGTGCTCGGCCGCCTCCTTCGCGTCGGCCAGCAGTTCCGCCTCGAGGCTGGCGTCCAGGGCAGCGGTGGCGCCGCGCGGCCGCGTCCCCGCGATCGGGTGGGTGGTCGCGCGTCCGCCGGTGACCTGGACGAGCGCCTCGGGGCTGGAGCCGACGATCGCGAAGCCGGGCAGGCGCAGCAGGTACAGGTAGGGGCTGGGGTTGTTGCGACGCAGCACCCGGTAGACGTCCAGCGGGTCGGCCGTGCAGTCGGCCTCGAAGCGCTGGCTGGGCACGATCTGGAACGCCTCGCCGGCCCGGATCTCCTCGATCGCCGCGGCGACGGCAGCCTCGTACTCGGCGGACGTGCGTTGCCGGCGGACCGGCGGGGTGGTCACGCTCGCGTCCCGGACGGCCACCAGGGGTTCGGCCGGGCGGAGCAGGGCGTCCGCCATCGCCCGCAGCCGGTCGCAGGCGTCCGCCCACGCGTCCTCGATGTGGTCGGCGGTGTCGTCGAAGTTGATCGCGTTCGCGACCAGCCACACCTCGCCGGTGTGGTGGTCGAGGATGGCTATGTCGGTGACGAGCATCATGCCCAGTTCGGGCAGGCCGAGGTCGTCGGGGTTGCTGTCGGGCAGGCGCTCGAGGCGCCGGACGACGTCGTAGCCGAGGTACCCGACCATTCCCGAGACCAGCGGCGGCAGCCCCTCCTCGCGGGGCGTGTGCAGCAGGTCGAGGGTCCGGGCGAGCACCTGGAGCGGGTCGCCGCCCGCCGGCAGGCCCGTGATCGGGCGTCGGCTGAACTCCCAGAGGGCAGCACCGTCGACCTCGGTGAGGGTCGCGACGGCGTTCACGCCGATGAAGGAGTAGCGCGACCAGACGCCGCCCTCCGCCGACTCGAACAGGAAGGTGTTGGGACGTTCCCCGCAGAGCTGGTGGTACAGCCCGACGGGCGTGAAGTCGTCGGCGAGCAGTCGGGTGTGGACGCTGACGACGCGGCGTTCGGCGCCTGCGGCGAGGAAGCCGGGCAGGTCCGGGGTGATGTCGAGGTTCATGCCTCGTCCGCCAGGAGCAGCCGACCGTCGAAGCAGGTGGTGGTTCCGGTGTGGCAGGCGGGCCCGACCTGGTCGACGACAACGAGCAGGGTGTCGCCGTCGCAGTCGAGTCGGACCTCGCGGACGGCCTGGGTGTGGCCGCTGGTCTCGCCCTTGACCCAGTACTGGCCGCGGCTGCGCGACCAGTAGGTGCCGCGTCGGGTGGTCAGCGTGCGCCGCAGCGCCTCGTCGTCCATCCAGGCCAGCATCAGCACGGCGCCCGAGGTCGCGTCCTGCACGATGGCGGGGACCAGTCCGTCGGGGTTGCGCTTCAGCAGGGCGGCCACGTCCGCGTCGAGCTCATTCACCCGGACATTGTGGCAGTCGCCGCCGCGCATCGGCGGGTAGCGTCTGTGGGGTGAGTTCCCACCAGCGACCCGCCGACCAGCGCGCAGCCCTGTGCGACGCCTTGGCTTCCGTCCCCCCGACCGCCCCGACGTTGTGTGAGGGCTGGACGGCGCACCACCTGGCTGCGCACGTGTGGGTGCGGGAGAACGAGACCTTCCGGGTGGCGGGGAACCTGCTCACCCGCAAGTCCGAGCGGACGGACGATCGCCTGGCCGAGCTGGTCGCGCGGCGTCCGTACGCCGACCTGGTCGAGGCGATTCGCCGGGGTCCTGCGGGTGGGTCCCCGTTCCGGCTGCCGGGCGTGGAGCAGGTGGCGAACACCCTGGAGTTCTTCGTGCACTGCGAGGACGTGCGGCGGGGCGGCGGCGACCTCACGCCGCGACCGCGCGACCTGGCGATGGAGAACGAGGCGTGGAAGGCATCCGCGATCCTGGCCCGGCGGGCGTTTCGGACGTGCCCGGTGGCGGTGTGGCTGGAGCGCGACGCGCCGGCCGGCGACCCGGTCCGGATCGGACGCGGGCCCGACATCGTCACCGTCGTCGGTGCCCCGACCGAGTTGCTGCTGTACCTGTCCGGGCGTCGCGGGGCCGCCCGTGTCGAGCTGGTCGGCGAGCCGGCGTCCGTCTCGCTCGTCGAGAGGGTGTCGCTCGGATTCTGAGCGTCCACTCCTCCGACGCCGCGCGGGGCGCCGAAACAGAACTGACACAATGGCGGTCATGCGCGTCTACAACTTCTCCGCAGGTCCCGCCATGCTCCCCCTCGCTGCCCTCGAGGCCGCCCGATCCGAGCTGACCGACTGGCAGGGCTCGGGGATGTCGGTGATGGAGGTGTCGCACCGCGGGAAGGCGTTCGTGGAGTGCGCAGCGCAGACCGAGGCGCTGCTGCGCGAACTGATGGATATTCCGGAGAACTACCGGGTGCTGTTCCTCCAGGGCGGCGCGTCGGGCCAGTTCGACGCGATCCCGCTGAACCTCACCACCGTGGGCGACACGGTCGACTTCCTGAACACGGGCCAGTGGTCGGCGAAGGCGATCAAGGCCGCGAAGAAGGCCGGGCTGACCGTCGACGTGCTCGCCGACGAGGCGGGCTCGAAGTACACGACGACGCCGGCGCAGGGCAGCTTCACCGTCGACCCGGCGGCCACGTACCTGCACTACACGCCGAACGAGACCATCGGCGGCGTGGAGTTCGGCTACGTGCCGCAGTCCGGTGACGTCCCGCTGGTGGCGGACATGAGCTCGACCATCCTGTCGCGGCCGGTCGACGTGTCGAAGTACGGCCTGATCTACGCCGGCGCCCAGAAGAACATGGGCCCGTCGGGCCTGTGCGTGGTGATCGTGCGGGACGACCTGTTGGGACGCGCGCGTCCGAGCACGCCGTCGATCTGGAACTACGCGGAGATGGGGGCGTCGGACTCGATGCTGAACACCCCGCCGACGTTCGGCATCTACCTGCTGGGCAAGATCCTGGCGTGGGTGAAGGAGAGCGGCGGGCTGGCCGCGATGGCCGAGCGGAACTCGGCGAAGGCCGAGGCGCTGTACGGCTTCATCGACGGGTCCGGCTACTACTCCAACCCGGTCGCGAAGGATTCGCGGTCGTGGATGAACGTGCCGTTCCTGCAGGCGAACGCGGAACTCGACAAGGCGTTCGTCGCCGAGGCCGACGCCGCGGGGCTCACCAACCTGGCCGGCCACCGCTCGGTCGGGGGCATGCGGGCCAGCATCTACAACGCGATGCCGCTGGAGGGCGTGCAGGCGTTGATCGACTTCATGACCGACTTCCAGCGCCGCAACGGCTAGGAGACACACCAGACATGCCACGCTTCACCATCAAGACGCTCAACGCGATCAGCCACACCGGGCTGTCCCGGCTGCCGAAGGACGACTTCGAGGTGTCGTCCGACGCGGCGAGCCCGGACGCGCTGATGCTGCGCTCTGCCAACCTGCACGCGGTCGAGATCCCGCCGTCGGTGCTGGCCGTGGCGCGCGCCGGTGCGGGCACGAACAACATCCCGATCGCCGACTACTCGGCGCGGGGCATCCCGGTGTTCAACACGCCGGGCGCCAACGCGAACGCAGTGAAGGAACTCGTGGTCGCCGCGCTGTTCCTCGCCGCGCGCAACATCGTCCCCGCCGCGTCGTTCGCGCACCGGCTCGACGGTGACGCGGCGTCCATGGACAAGGCGGTGGAGGCCGGCAAGAAGGCCTACGTCGGCTTTGAGCTGCCCGGGCGGACGCTCGGCGTCATCGGCCTGGGCGCGATCGGCGTCGAGGTGGCCAACGCGGCGGCGGGCCTCGGCATGCGGGTGCTCGGCTACGACCCGCAGATCACGGTCGACCACGCGTGGAAGCTGAGTTCCTTCGTCGAGCACGTCACGAACCTCGATCAGCTGTTCAAGCGGGCCGACATCATCACGCTGCACGTCCCGCTGGTGGACGGCACCCGGGGCCTGATCGGCGCCGAGCAGCTGGAGAAGATGCGCAAGTCGGCGGTGCTGATCAACTTCGCGCGCGGCCCGATCGTGGACGAGTCCGCGGTGGTGGACGCGCTGGAGAGCGGCCAGTTGCGCGCCTACATCTGCGACTTCCCTTCCCCCGCACTGAACAAGCGGGACAAGGTGGTCACCCTGCCGCACCTCGGCGCGTCCACGAACGAGGCCGAGGAGAACTGCGCGCGGATGGCCGCGGACGAGCTGCGCGACTTCCTCACCGAGGGCACGATCGCGAACTCGGTGAACTTCCCGAACGCGTCGCTGGCCCGGGCGGAGGGCACGAGCCGGATCGCGATCGCGAACAGCAACGTGCCGAACATGGTGGGCCAGATCTCCACCCTGCTCGCCGAGGCCGGCCTGAACATCGCCGACCTGCTGAACAAGTCCCGCGGCGACCTCGCGTACACCCTGGTCGACGTGGACGGCGAGGTGCCGGACTCGGTGATGGCCGAGATCGCCGCGATCGACGGCGTCCTCTCTTCGCGCGTGATCTGAGCGGGCGAGGCACGGGCTCTCCGATCGGCGGGCGCGGCGCCCTCTACCCTGCTGCTGACCACGGCTCAGGCGACCAGGTCGTCGGGCGCGAAGGGCAGCAGCGCGGAGTCGGTGGCCAGGTGGAGCGGCTCGAGTTCCACCTCGAAGCGGGCACTCGCCTCCGCCAGGAGGCGGGGCCAGGCACGATCGTCGTCGTTCATGTGGTTGTCGCCCGGGCGCGCGAGAAGGATCGCGAACGCGAACTCGTCGCCGAAGTGCGCGAGCAGCGCCAGCAGCGACTCCGCGTCCTCGCTGGTCGGGTGGAGCGGAACGCCGCTGATCTCGTGAAGGACGGGCACCGCACGGCGATCGGCGTCGAGGAAGACGATGTAGAGGCGCCGCTCCGTGAACCCCAGCGGGTGCATCAGCTCCTGCCAGTACTGGTACAGGTCGGTGGGGGTGAGGATCGGCCGCTCGAGAAGATCACTGTTCATGCCCGTCATCCTCGGCAGCGGTGGTCCGGACCGCTCAGTCGTCCACAGGGCCGGCCGGGCGTACGGTCGCTGTCCACAGGGGACGATTGGCTGAACGCCACGGGCGGGTGAAGCCACACGTGACGGTGTGACCACAGCCGCGTGACCCGATGCGCGCGGGCTCCGCCGACCGCCTTGACTCTGCCACGATGTCAGGGTGTGCGCTGCTGCCATGGACGGCTTGCTCCAGATCGGGATCTTCTCCCGGCTGGCCCACACCAGCGTGCGGATGCTGCGCCACTACGGCGAGCACGGCCTGCTGAGCCCCGCCTGGGTGGACCCGGACTCCGGCTACCGGTACTACCGGGCCGGTCAGCTGGACGAGGCGGGACGGATCACCGTCCTGCGGGACGCGGGGTTCGCGGTGGCCGAGATGGCTGGTGTGCTGGCTGCCTTCGACGATCCGTCCGCCCTTGCCGTTCACGTGGAGTCCCAGCGCGGGAAGATCGCCCTCGAACGCGATCGGCTGGCGCAGCGACTCGCCGCGATCGAGCGGCTGACCGTACTCACGAAGGAGAAGTCCGTGACGATCGGGATCCGGACGCTGAGCCTGCCGGCGATGACCGTCGCCGCCGTCCGGGACGTGATCGGCAGCTACGCCGACGAGGGCGAGTTGTGGCAGCGTCTGGCACCGCAGGTGTACGCCGACTCGACGAACGTGCCGCCCGGGGCGATCTGCGGAGCCACCTTCCACGACGAGGAGTACCAGGACACCGACGTGGACGTGGAGGTCTGGCAGCAGGTCGACCCGGCCTTCGTGGCCCGGCCGCCGGTCGTCTGCCGTCCGGTCGACGCGCAGGAGGTGGTCAGCGCGACCCTGCGCGGCAGCTACGACCGGATGCCGGGGGTGACCTCAGCCCTCGGCGCCCACGTCGCCGGGCGCGACCTCACCACGGGCACCATGTTCAACATCTACCGGGTCGGCCCCTCGCAGGACCCTGACCCTGCCCACTGGGTGACCGACGTCTGCCTGCCGATCGTGAAGGAGTGAGCCATGGCGAAGATCGACTTCAAGCGGACCCTGCCCTGCTACCAGGCCCGCGCGGGCCGCTTCGACGTGCTGGACATCGGCCCACTGCGTTACCTGATGATCGACGGCCACGGCGACCCGAATGCCGGCGGACCGTTCGCCGAGGCGGTCACCGCACTGTTCAGCGTCGGTTATCCGCTGAAGTTCGCCTCAAAGAACCAGCTCGGACGCGACTATGCCGTGATGCCGCTGGAGGGACTGTGGTCGGCGGCCGACCCGTCCGTGTTCACCACCTCTCTGGACAAGGCGTCCTGGGACTGGACGCTGCTGATGCTCGTCCCCGACTGGATCGACGAGGCGATGTTCGCCTCGGCCGTCGCGGGCGCCCGGACGAAAGCGGGACTGGCCGTCGACCGGCTGCGGCTGGAGACCCTGGACGAGGGTCGCTGCGTCCAGACCCTGCACGTCGGGCCGTTCGACGACGAGGGCGAGGTGCTCCGCCGGCTGCACGAGGAGTTCCTGCCCACCAACCGGCTGCGTCCGACCGGACGGCACCACGAGATCTACCTGTCCGACATCACCCGGACAGCGCCGGACAAGCTGCGAACCATCCTGCGGCAGCCGGTGGCCGCACTCGCCTGAGCATCCGGACGCGTGCGCTGCCGCTGAGTGTGAGTTGGTGCACCAAACACGGTGTGCCAACTCACACCAGCCACCTCGTACGCTCCGTCGACGACAGTGCTCTCAGGCAGGTCGGGCCTATTCGCTCATCTGTGTGTTTCTGCTTCGGCAACCCGCTTCTGGTCGGGCATTCGACCTCTGCACTCCTTGGAGGAAATGTCAGAGGCGGGTGTCAGGATGGAGTCATGATCGAGACGGTGATGGAGCAGCGGGCTCCGGCGATGGCACGGCTCGAGGCCGCCATCGCCGCGGAGACTGCCGCGCAGGCGGCAAAGGCCCGCGCCATCCTCGATCTCGCGCTGGAACGCGACTGGAGGGACTCCGACGAGTTCGAGATGGTCGGCGAACGCCCGGTCCGCATCGGCGGTGAGGGGACGCCGCTGGTGGACGAGGCGTTGCCGCTGGAGATCGCCGCGCTGTCCGCGACGTCGGTGACCAGCGCCACGCTGCTGGTGCGCGACGTCGTGAACCTGCACGGGCGCCTCCCGTCCGTCTGGCGAGCCGTCGAGGACGGCCGCGTCCCGTTCTGGCGGGCGCGCCAACTCACGCAGCTGGCCGACACGTTCGGGCTCGGCTACGGCGAGTGCCTGCGGGTGGACGCGCTGGTCGAGCCGGCACTCGGCCTGCTCGGCTGGGGACGGGTGCTCACCCGCTTCCGCGCGGCGATCATCGAGGTCGCGCCGGCCAGGGTCACCGCGCACACCGAGCGGTCCCGGCGGTCGCGCCACGTGCACACCGGCGTCTCCGCGGACGACCCGTCGCTGGCCTGGATGTCGGCGCTGGCCGACGCGGCGGACGTGAAGGCGTTCGAGCACCTCCTCGGCCTGGTCACCACGGCGCTGGTCGACCTGGGTGACACAGACCCTGTCGACGTCGTGCGCTCGCGGGCGCTGGGCCGGCTGGCGGATCCCGAGGGCGTGCTCGCTCTGCTGGACGGGGTGGACGACTCGACCCCAGCCGCAGAGCGGGTCGAGAAGCCGAGCAGGCGTCGGCATGCTCCGGTCGCGCAGGTGTACGTCCACGTGGGCAGCGACGTGCTCGAGGAGGGCGGCGCCGCGCGGATCGAGAAGATCGGTCCGGTGCTGGTCGACGAGCTGAGCAACCTGGTGGGCCACCACAGGATCCGGCTCACGCCGGTCGTGTACGTCCACGACGTGGAGCGCGCGGTAGATGCGTACGAGGTCCCCGAGGGGATGCGTGAGTCCGTCCTCGGCCGGGACCGGTACGAGGTCTTCCCGTTCTCGACGAGGGCCGCGCGGGGTTGCGACCAGGACCACACGATCCCGTTCGCGGCCGGCGCCACCGGCCAGACGCGGCCCTCGAACCTCGGCCCGCTGACCCGAGGCGTCCATCGCGGCAAGACCCACGCCGGCTGGAAGCTCGAGCAGCCCCGACCCGGAGTATTCCGATGGACGTCACCGCGCGGCCAGCAGTACCTGGTCGGCCCGGACGGCACCCGCAACGTCACCCCGACCGGGCCGGCGCCTCCGTAGGAGCGTGGGCGCCCTCAGGCCCAGAACACGACGCGCTCTCTACCGGGTGGTTCCGCTACTGGCATGCTGTCGGCCGTGAACGGTTGGCCCTGGCGACGACGCCGCGTCGAGCGTGGCTCAGCCGCGCAACCGACTCCCCTGTCTTCAGACGCTGACGCATGGGTGACGTTCGTCGACCTCCGTGCCGCGATCGACAAACTGTTGGACGCGGCAGAGTCCCAATTCGGGCCCCGGATTCAGTTCCCAGAAGACTTCTACTGGAACGTGCCGTTCACGGAGGCGACCGAGGTGGAGGGCCAGCCCGAACTTGATCTCGGCTCGGTCGTCGACGACGCCGACTCCGTGCGCGAGTTCCTGGCCCAGGACCCATCCGAGGACGTGAGCATCTGGCACGAGGCCGACCACATCGCCGGTGTCCTGCGAGCCATCGCCCGCCGTGACCTCTCATCGACGACGTAGCTGACACCACACGAGCGCGGCAGGCACCGGCCCAGCGCGTCGCCTGTGACCGGTGTTACATCCCAGAATGGTGAGCGGCACTTCCCCCGCGGTGGGGGCCGTGGTCCTACCCCCGGACTCGCAGTACACCGAGCCCGACCGAGTTCAGGAGGGCCTTCGCGGTACTCGTTGCTCGTCGCTGACATCCCGGTTGAGTTGGCGCAAGCGACTCAGCCGCATGGTGGCCTGGCCGTTGCTCTTCATAGTGCTGGCTGCTGCGAGCGCGTGTGCCATGGGTCCGTTGTAGACGACCTCGTGTGGAGTCGCTGGCATCTTGGACAACCTGAGGACGATCAGCGCCGCATCCTCATGGAGGCTGGAAGTCGGACGGACGGCCACCCCGTCCGATCCGAACGTTGCCTTGATCTCGACCTTTCGACCCTGAGCTGTGACGGCGTCGTGTCCGGCCGAGGACGCGGTGACCAAAGTGAGCTCGAACAGTGCTTCAGCTGCGGCCTCACCGAGCGAACCCACGAGGTGTCCGTCCAGAGGGAACTTGCGACCTGGATGCATCTGCTCAAGTTCGGCCACCACGGCGAGAAGTTGCGTGATCAACTCACCGGTCCGGGCGGTGCGCCCAGCAGGGTCAAACACGGTCGACTCGGGCCCCTGATCCACCCCGGGAGGCTACTGGGGATCCATTCGGATTGTCCTGTTCGCGCTTGTTCGGAACCAGAATCCCCTGCTTGCCTCAAGACGAAGAATCAGCGGCTCGTCGCTCTGAACCTCAACCTCGACGTCCACGCCGTTCTCCAGCGACCAGGCGAGATCCTCGGCGTCGACGATGTCATGCCTAGGCATCTCCCTCAGCTGCGTAATCACCTCATCAAGGGCCACATCAAGCTCGCTGCGGCGTGGGTCGTCCGGGGTCACCGCGGAATCGTCCCATACCGACAACACGCCCTGAGTGCGGGCCGAAGCTGACGGGTGACGGCTGGCTGCTGCGGCAATCGGCCTTTGATCGGCGCCAGATCGGCTGTGCTCCAATGGTCGCCCGTGGACGGACCGGTGTCGCTAGAGGAACAGGCCGTCCGGCACTTCTGGCCGTGCGGTGACCGGACCGATGTGCCGGCGCAGCACTCTCAGGGTCTCTTGCGGGCCCAGGTTGCCGTCCACGGCGATCTCGCCGGTTACCCCCAACAGATCACGTTCCCGGTACCACTCCCGCAACCGGTCCGGACCGACCTCAGCCGCCATCGGTCGGCCGGCATGACGTCGCAGGGTCTCTTCCAGGCTGGTGTCGAGGTAGAACACATGGGCAGGGCCGTCGTGTTGGCCGATCAGGTCGCACAGCTCGGGGCCGTAGTGGCCTGAGTGGAGGATGCCCTCGACGATGACGTGGTAACCGATATCAAGGCAGTACCGGGCCGTGTGGGCGATCAACCCGATGTTGTCGCCGTTCGGACGATCCTGCTCACGCAGCACCACGCGACGCAGATGGTCCTGGCCGATGTTGGCGGTGCCGCGCCCCATGGCGAGTTGAAGGTCGTGCGCCAGGGTGGTCCTTCCCGAACCCGAGTTGCCCCGGATGACCACCAGATGCTGCGACATCGACACACCCTGACCATAGCGATCAGTCGCCCGCAGGAGACTCGACACCAACCGCGCCCGGCGCGTCCGTCGACGCGGTCCCAGAAACCCGCACACCGGCACAATCCTCTGAGGCGCCCACAGCAAGGCGGGCAACACCCGGTGAGCAGAGCGGCCTGGAGGGCTTCGGCGAGGGCGACATGGCCGCCCGACTTGTGTGACCGACCCACATTCAGGCGCCTGGATCCTCAGCCCGCGGCCAGCCCACTGCCTCGCCAGCCCCCTCGCGTGATACCACCCTGGTATCATTACGTCATGGCGATGACCCTGCGGCTGACTCCCGAAGACGAACGGGCCCTCACCCTCTTGGCCGAGGCCGAGGGTGTGAGCAAGCAGGAGGCGACCGTGCGTGCGATCCACGAGGCGGCGTCCCGCCGGGTGCGCCGCGACAAGGTCGCCGTACTCTCGGCCTCGGCCAGGGAGCGCTACGCCGACCTGCTCGACCGCCTCGGCCAGTGATCGAACACCTCGGCCTTGAGGACGTGCTCAGCCTGATCCACGACCTGGGCGTGGGCCCGGTCCGGGACATCGGACTGCTCGACTCAGCCGTCCACCGGCCGCAGGCCACAGTGTTCGGTGAGGACGCCTACCCCGGCATCGACGAGAAGGCGGCGGTCCTGCTGGAATCGCTGGTCTGCAACCACTCCCTCGTCGACGGCAACAAGCGCATCGGTTGGCTGGCCACCGTGGTCTTCTACGGACTCAACGACATCACCCTCGACGCCGCCGACGACGACGCCTACGACCTGGTCATCGCCCTAGCCAGCGGCGCCACCACCTACCAGCACGCGGCGGATCTGCTCGCCCGATGGCACTGACCGACCGCAACGAAGCATCAGCGGAGCGGCCCGGAGTACTTGCCCCGCTCTTCTCAGACATCGGGTCAGACATCGTTCCCGCGCGGCAGCTCTCCCCGCCTATGATCCGCGGGTGCCCACCATCGCGCTCATGCCCTTCGATCCGGACATCGACGCCGAACCTCTCATCGCCTTCCTGGCGTCCAACACCTTCGCCTTCCACATCGAGCCCTCGGTCAGTGAGCAGGACGCTCGCGCCAAGGTGGCTGATGGCCGCTACTGGTCGGACGACAGCGCCGGCTACTGGGTGCTTGCGGGCGAGGCACGGGTCGGCATCGCCGTGCTGAATGACCTGACGGACATCGACGGTGGCGGTGCCCCGCTGTTCGACCTGAGGTTGGGCCAGGACTACCGCGGCCGGGGCCTCGGTGAGTCCGTGCTCCGGGCGCTCACAAGCCTGGTCTTCCAGAACTACCCCGCGCTGCGTCGCTTCGAGGGCCAGACCCGCGAGGACAACCTGGCAATGCGCCGGACATTCCTCCGGGCGGGCTGGGTGAAGGAGGCCCACTACCGCGAGGCCTGGCCGGTCGAAGGCGCGGAGCCGAAGGCCTCGATCGCCTACGGCATCCTGCGCCACGACTGGGAATCCGGCACAACGACACCGGTGCAATGGGACGACCTGCCATCTGACGTGTGAGAAGGTCTCGGAGGTCTAGTCCCACGAGGCCGGGTTCGGGCGCACCACGTGCCGACAGAGACGATCGCCAGGGGCCGATGGTGTGAGTTGGTCCACCAAACACGGTGTGCGGATTCACACCCTCGCCCGGAAAGCCGACGCTCATCGAGCATCGGGCGCGACGCGGGCGCCGCATTCCCGGAGGACCTGGTCGATCTTCGCCAGTTCGCGGCGACGCCAGGCGGGCACATATGACTGCCCGGGCGGTGTGACCGACGCCAGGTTCAGGCCCCAGAAGAGCTTGTCGTAGCACCGGTTGGCCCGCCGCCCGGAGAAGCCCATCGGAACGCCGAGCGCCCTCGTCAGGTCATCGAGCGCGTTCCACGCGTTGATCACCACCTCGATCTCCTCGCGCGACATCCGGGAACCCACCACGGCCCGGGCGCGATCCACGTCCACCGAGCCGGCCATCTCCTCGTCGATCGGAATCCCGTCCTGCCCCAGATCCGCAACCAGCACGGATCGCTCGGCATACAGCGGGTGAGCACCGCCGTGTCGGTATGCCGGGTCCTCATCGGCGGGCGGATCGGAGTAGAGCACGGCGTACCAGTAATCGCTGCCCCGCAGTCGCAGGCCCATCAGACCCGCGGTCAGGTGCGGCGGCCGAACGGCATCGTGGGACATCGTCCGCTCCTTTCGAAGGCCTCGTCCGGCGCTGGCTGCTGTGGTGCGGCGGCCGACCGGCATCCTGTCAGAAGGAGAACGGCGAGAAGCGGTAGAGGAACACGGCCATTGCGAGCAGCAGGACTCCGGGCGCGCAGCCGATCAACAGACCCGCGCCCCTCGACCTGGTCCGGCGGGCGAACAACAGGACAACCCCGATGAGCAGCGTTGCCACCAGGACGACGAAGAAGGCCTGTCCCCAATCACTGAGGAGGGAGATGAACGCGATCAGGGACACCGCGAGCCCGAACACCAGGCCGGACACCATCCGGGATGTGCTCTCGTCCATGTCGCTCCTCCAAGGTCGCCGCTGTCACGCTAGCGGCTCCGGATGCCGGAGGTGCCGGATCAGCCCATCCTCGCCGTGCCCCGCTCACCCTCAGCCCGCGGCCAGCCACTGCCTCGCCAGCCGGATCCTCGCCTCCACCTGCTCCGTCGTGGCCTGCGCGAGGGACGGACCGCCGGCCTCCCTGCGCAGGCCCGCGTGGACGTGGCTGTGCGGCACTCCTCGGACCCTCGCCACCTGCGAGACCAGGCTGTTCAACTCCTTGCGGCGTCCCTCCAACGCCCGGAACAGGCTGGCCTCCGCCGGCTCCCGCTCGCGCTTCGCCCTCCGATCCGACCGTGCCACCTGCCGGCGCTGCCTCTCTGCCAGCAGGGACGCCACCTGGTCCGGCTCCAGCAACCCCGGCAGGCCCAGGTAGTCGGCCTCGTCCGCGCTCGTCGGCTCGGCCTGCATGCCGTAGGCGTGGGCGTCGAACAGGACGTGGTCGAAGATCGCGTTCGCCTCCAGCGTCTCCTGCTCCCCCTCCAGGTCGGCGCTGCGCCGCGTCCGGTTCGCCTCGGCGAGCAGCGCCTCCTCCTCGCCCCACAGCTCGTCGTCGTGCTTCGGCCGCCCCAGCACATGGTCCCGCTGCCGCTCCAGTGCCCCCGCGTGCGCCAGCAGGATCGGCACCGTCGGCAGGAACACGCTCGCCAGCTCCCCCCGCCGCCGGCTGCGGACGAACCGACCCACCGCTTGGGCGAAGAACAGCGGCGTCGACGTCGCCGTCGCGTACACCCCCACCGCCAGCCTCGGCACGTCCACCCCCTCCGACACCATCCGCACCGCCACCATCCAGCGGTCCTCGGACGCCGCGAACTGCTCGATCCGCCGGCTCGCCCCCGGGTCGTCCGACAGCACCACCGTCGGCTTCTCCCCGCACACCCCCTCCAGCGCCCGCGCGTACGCGCGGGCCTGTCTTTGGTCGCTGGCGATCACCAGGCCTCCCGCGTCCGGCACGTGCCGGCGCACCTCCGTCAGCCTCCGGTCCGCCGCCCTCAGCACCGCCGGCATCCACTCCCCCGCCGGGTCCAGCGCCGTACGCCACGCCTGCGCCGTGACCTCCTTCGTCAGCGGCTCACCCAGGTTCACCGCGAGTTCGTCGCCCGCCCGTGTCCTCCAGCGCATCCCCCCGCCGTACGCGAGGAACACCACCGGACGCACCACGTGGTCCCGCAGCGCCTCCGCGTACCCGTACGTGTAGTCCGCCACCGACCGGCGGATCCCGTCCGCCTCCTCCACGTACGTCACGAACGGGATCGGCGTGGCGTCCGAGCGGAACGGCGTCCCCGTCAGCGACAGCCGGCGCGTGGCCAGCGCGAACGCCTGCGCCACCGCCTCGCCCCAGCTCAGCGCGTCCCCGGCGTGGTGGACCTCGTCGAAGATCACCAGCGTCCTCGCGTTCGCCGTCCGCGCCTCGTACGCGAACGTGGCCGCCGCGACCCCCGCGTACGTGACCGCCTGGCCCTGGAACTGTCGCGACCGGCCCCGCCTGCTGCCGCCCAGCCCCGGATCGAGCCGCAACCCCACCTTCGCCGCCGCGTCCGCCCACTGCACCTTCAGGTGCTCGGTCGGCGTGACCACGATCACCTGCTCGATCGCGCGCGCGTCCAGCAGGTCCGTCGCCACCCGCAGCGCGAAGGTCGTCTTGCCCGCCCCTGGCGTCGCGACCGCGAGGAAGTCCCGCTGGCCCAGCGCGTTGTAGCGGGCCAGCGCCTCCGCCTGCCACGCCCGCAGCCTGGACGCCGTGCCCCACGCGGCCCGCCCCGGGAACGCCGGCGACAGGTCGTCAATCGGCACGGCTCACCTCCCGGGTCGTCGCTTCAACAACAGGACGGCGAGCCCGATCCCGACCAGGTCGGCCAGGGCATCGAACGGGTCCCCGTCCCGGTACGGGACGAACCTCCACTGGACCAGCTCGCTCACGACAGCATGGACGGCGAACACGCCCGCGACCAACCCGACGCGCCGCGTGAGACGGCCCAGCAGGTACACCGGAACGGCGAACAGCAGAACATGTACCACCTTGTCAGCGCCCGGTAGCCACGGCAGCTCGAGGCTGCCGTCCGGGTTGCCCGGCAGGTAGATCGCCACCAGGTGGACTGCCACGGCGAGCACGGCGAGTGCCCAGAACAAGCGGTCGTCGGCCCTTCGTGACGCTCGCTCCGCTCGCTCCTCAGGGACCGTCTCCTCCTCAGCGCTCCCTGAGGAGCTGGCTCCTGAGCTTGCGGAGGGGGCAGCGTCACGACGCGCGCCCGCCACCTGCTCCTCCTCAGGCAAGCTTCTCGAGGATCAGCTCGCGGACGCGGGCAGCGTCGGCCTGGCCGCGCATGTCCTTCATCACCGCGCCGATCAGGGCACCGGCGGCCTGGAGCTTGCCGTCCCTGATCCGGTCGGCGACGTCGGGGTTCGCCGCGATCGCCGCGTCCACCGCTGCGGACAGCGCACCGTCGTCCGACACCACCGCCAGGCCACGGGACGCGACCACCTCCGTCGGCGTCCCCTCCCCGGCCAGCACGCCCTCGATCACCTGGCGGGCCAGCTTGTCGTTCACCGTGCCCGCGTCCACCAGTGCCTGAACCTCGGCGACCTGGCCCGGAGTGATCGCCAGCCCCGCCAGCTCGACCCCCGCCTCGTTGGCCCGCCGCGCCAGCTCGGTCGTCCACCACTTCCGCGCCGACTGCGCCCCCGCACCGGCGGCGACCGTCGCCTCGACCAGGTCCAGCGCGCCGGCGTTCACCACGTCCTGCAGCTCCAGGTCGGTGAAGCCCCACGCCTCCTGCAGCCGCGCCCTGCGCAGTTGCGGCTTCTCGGGCAGTGTGGCCCGCAGCTCCTCCACCCACTCCCTGCTCGGCGCGACCGGCACCAGGTCGGGCTCGGGGAAGTACCGGTAGTCCTCGGCCTGCTCCTTCGAACGGCCCGCCGTGGTGTAGCCCTCCTCGTGCCAGTGCCGCGTCTCCTGGTGGACCTTGCCACCGGCGCCCAGCACCGCCGCCTGCCGCTGGATCTCGTACGTCAGGGCCCGCTCCACGCTGCGCAGCGAGTTCACGTTCTTCGTCTCCGTGCGCAGGCCCAGCTCGGTGGCGCCCTTCGGCATCAGCGACACGTTCGCGTCGCACCGCAGCGAGCCCTGCTCCATCCGCACGTCCGACACCCCGAGGCTCAGCATCAGGTCGCGCAGGTACGACACGTACGCCTTCGCCACCTGTGGGGCCTTCGCCCCCGTGCCGCGGATCGGGCGGGTCACGATCTCGATCAGCGGCGTTCCGGCCCGGTTGTAGTCGACCAGCGAGTACTCCGCGTCCCCGATCCGCCCGGTGACGCCGCCGGCGTGGACGAGCTTGCCCGCGTCCTCCTCCATGTGCGCGCGCTCGACCTCGATCCGGAACGTCTCCCCGTCCACCTCCAGGTCGACCCAGCCGTCGAACGCGATCGGCTCGTCGTACTGCGAGGTCTGGAAGTCCTTCGTCATGTCCGGGTAGAAGTAGTTCTTCCTCGCGAACCGGCACCACTCCGCGATCTGGCAGTTCAGCGCCAGCCCGATCCGGATCGCCGACTCGATCGCCTTCGCGTTCACCACCGGCAGCGAGCCCGGAAGGCCCAGGCACACCGGGCAGGTCTGCGTGTTCGGCTCGGCGCCGAACGCGTTCGCGCACCCGCAGAACATCTTGGACGCCGTGTTCAGCTCGACGTGCACCTCCAGCCCGAGGACCGGGTCGAAGGACGCGAGCGCGTCGTCGTAGTCGACCAGCTGGACGCTCATGCCCTGCCTCCCACCTTCAGGTACGCCCCCGCCGCCGAGTCGGCCAGCTGGTCGAGCAGGCCGCCGCCCCAGCGGGACGCCAGCTCGCGCTCGAGCGCAGCCCCCACCCGGTACAGCCGGTCGTCGGCCAGCGCGGGCGCCATCACCTGGAACCCGACCGGCAGCCCGTCCTCCGGGCTGAGCCCGCACGGGATCGACGCCGCGCAGTTCCCGGCCAGGTTGGACGGGATCGTGCACAGGTCGGCCTTGTACATCGCCAGCGGGTCGTCCACCCGCTCCCCGATCCGGAACGCCGTGGTCGGCGTCGTCGGCGACACCAGCACGTCCACGGTCGCGAACGCGGCGTCGAAGTCGCGCGAGATCAGCGTCCGCACCTTCTGCGCGGACCCGTAGTAGGCGTCGTAGTAGCCCGACGACAGCGCGTAGGTGCCGATGATGATCCGCCGCTTCGCCTCGGCGCCGAAACCGGACCCGCGGGTGAGGTTCATCACCTCCTCGGTGCTGTGCAGGCCGTCGTCGCCCACCCGCAACCCGTACCGCATCGCGTCGAAGCGGGCCAGGTTGCTGGACACCTCGCTCGGCATGATCAGGTAGTAGGCGGCCAGCGCGTACTCGAAGTGCGGGCAGGAGACCTCGACGATCTCCGCGCCGAGCCCCTCCAGGATCGCCAGCGACTCGGTGAACCGCTGCTCGACGCCCGGCTGGTAGCCCTCGCCCCCGAACTCCTTCACCACTCCGATCCGCATGCCCGCGATGTCGCCACTGCGGGCCGCGCCGACCACGTCCGAGACCGGCGCGTTGATGGACGTGGAGTCCCGGTGGTCCCAGCCGGCGATGACGCTGTGCAGCAGCGCGGCGTCCAGGACGGTGCGCGCGCACGGGCCGGGCGTGTCGAGCGAGGACGCCATCGCGACCACGCCGTAGCGGGAGGTCGCCCCGTACGTGGGTTTCACCCCGACGGTTCCCGTGACCGACGCCGGCTGGCGAATCGAGCCGCCCGTGTCCGTGCCGATCGCCAGCGGCGCCTCGAAGGACGCCAGCGCGGCGGCCGAACCGCCGCCCGAACCGCCCGGGATCCTCGTCGTGTCCCACGGGTTGTGGGTGGTGAAGTAGCCGGAGTTCTCCGTCGAGGACCCCATCGCGAACTCGTCCATGTTGGTCTTGCCGAGGACGACCACGCCCGCGTCCACGAGCTTGTCGGTGATCGTGGAGTTGTACGGCGGCAGCCAGCCCTCGAGGATCCGCGAGCCGCACGTCGTCGGCATCCCGACCATCGTGAAGATGTCCTTCATCGCCAGCGGGACGCCCGCCAGCAGCCCCAGCTCCTCGCCCGCGGCCCTGCGCGCGTCCACCGCGTCCGCCGCGGCCAGGGCCTGGTCGGACGCGACGTGCAGGAACGCCTGCACGCGCTCGTCCACCGCGCCGATCTGGTCGAGGTGCGCCTGGGTGACCTCCCGCGCGCTGACCTCGCCGGACGCGACCTGCGCGGCCAGTTCAGCCGCGGTACTCCTCAGCACGCTCATGCCTCCTCCGCCAGGATCCGGGGGACGCGGAAGCGTCCGTCCTCGACGGCGGGGGCTGCGGCCAGCACGTCGGCGGCCGGCAGGGACGGGGTGACCACGTCCGGCCGGAACACGTTGACCAGCGGCAGCGCGTGCGAGGTCGGCGGCACGTCGGCCGTCGCGAGCTCTGCGACGCTCGCCACCGACGTGAGGATCACGTCCAGCTGGGGAGCGAGGTGCGCCAGTTCTTCATCGGTCAGCCGGATTCGGGCCAGCGCCCCGAGTCGGGCCACGTCGGCGGCAGTCAAGGCCAAGGCGAACTCCTGTAGCGACCGCGGGCCTGCGCCCGCGGGGGTCTCACTGTACCGGGAGGGTTTGACACCGTTGTAACACCGATACGCCACACTGTGCGGGTGTTCCTGATGCGCGTCGTCCTCCCCGACCGTCCCGGTACCCTCGGCGCGGTCGCGACAGCGATGGGCACCATCGGTGCCGACATCAACGCCGTCGAGATCGTCGAGAAGTACGAGGGCTACGCCATCGACGACTTCATGCTGGAGCTGCCGGTCGGGAGCGCCCCCGACTCCCTGATCACCGCCTGCACCTCGGTGCCCGGTGTCGAGGTGGTCTGGCTGTCCCACTACCCGGAGGGCTGGGGCCTGCTCGGGGACGTGGACGTGCTCAACGCGATGATCGAGGAGCCCGAGCACGCCGGCGAGATCCTGACCAGGGAGGCGCCGCAGGTGTTCCGGGTGACCTGGGCCGTCCTCGTCGACCGGGAACGGAACACCCTGCTGGCCCGCACCGACCGGGCCCCCGAACTCGACGCCGAGGGCATCGCCGCGCTCGGTGACCTCACCGAGACCGCCGACGGCGAACTCCCCGACGGCTGGCTGCCCGGCTGGGGCGAGACCCTGATCGCCGTCTCCCCGTTCCGCAACGAGGCGACCATCGTGCTGGCCCGCCGCGGCGGCCCCGAGTTCCTCAATTCGGAGCTTGCCCGCCTGCGCCACCTGACCGCGCTCGCCCTCTGACGCCGGGCTGTCGAGAACGGCCTCCTTCGTCCGTCGTCAGGATGAAGGGAGGCCGTCATGATCACCTCACAGGCCACATTCATCGTCCTCAGCGAGCAGAGGGTGGGCTTCCCCCGGCCCTCGCAGCTGCCTAGCGTGGAACCTGTCGAAACCGGGGCTGCCCGTTCGTCGGTGGTGCAGGAGAGAGAAAGGAACAGCCATGGACTACTTGCTGCTCTACTCGGCCGGGACCGATCCCCAGCCCTACGACCCCGCTGAGGACAACATCGCCGAGTGGGTCGACGACATCACCGCGCGCGGCGTCTACGCGTTCGGCGAACGACTGCGGCCCGCACCGGACGCGACCACCGTCCGCGTCCGCGACGGGAAGACCCTGATCACCGAGGGCCCGTTCACCGAGGCGAAGGAGTGGATCGGCGGCTTCGACATCGTCGAAGTGCCCGACCTGGACGAGGCGATCGGCATCGCCGCCCGTCACCCCGCGGCCCGCAGCGGCACCGCGGAAGTGCGTCCGTTCCTGCACCCGGACGGGACGCACGTCGTTCCCCCCGGCCTGATGGAGCAGCCGACCACGGGCAAGCGCTACCTGATGCTCGTCTGCGTCGATCCGGCGGCCACCGGGACGCCCGGCGACGTGCGGCCCTGGGTGGAGGAGATGGACGAGCGCGGGGTGCGCCTGTTCGGCGAGCAGCTCAGCCCGCCGCAGGACGCCACCCTGGTCCGCTCCCGCGGTGGCCGGACCCTTCTCGACGCGCCGACCGAGGACCCGGCCGGGCCCTGGGTCGCCGGCATCGACCTGTTGCAGGTGAGCCGGCTCGGCGAGGCGATCGACATCGCCGCCGCCCACCCGATGGCGAGCGCCGGCCTGATCGTGCTCAACCCGTTGTGGCCGCTCGACCCCTACGAGGACCACGTCGCCCGGGCCGAGCGCGAGGAGCCCGACTGGAAACGCCGGACCGAGCCGGCCCTGGGAGTCCTGCTCTGAGCACCGACGTCGACGCGGCGGTCCGGGACGCCTACCAGGGCGAGTGGTCCCGGATCGTCGCGTCCCTGATCCGGGCCACCGGCGACTGGGACCTGGCCGAGGACGCCGCCGCCGGAGCCTTCGAGCGTGCCGTCGCCACCTGGCCCCGAGACGGCGTCCCCACCAAACCCGGAGCATGGCTGACCACCACCGCCCGCCACCTCGCGCTCGACCGGCTGCGGCGGCGCGGCGTCGAGGCGGCCAAGCTCAAGGACTGGACGATCATGGACGACGCACGGGGGCGCGGAGAGGACGACCCAGCAGAGCTCGCCACCGGCGATCCCGAGTGGGACGACCGGCTGCGCCTGATCTTCACCTGCGCGCACCCGGCCCTGCCGCTGGAGGCGCGGGTGGCCCTCACGCTGCGGGCCGTCGGCGGCCTCACCACGGCGGAGATCGCGCGTGCCTTCCTCGTCGGCGAGGCGACGATGGCCCAACGGATCGTCCGGGCGAAGGCGAAGATCACCCGGGCGGGCATCCCCTACCGGGTTCCCGGACCGGACCTGCTCGCCGAGCGGCTGGACGGGGTCCTGGCCGTCCTCTACCTCATCCACAACGAGGGCTACCTGGCCAGTTCCGGTGAGGACCTCCAGCGCCCCGACCTGACCGTCGAGGCGATCCGGCTGACCCGCCTGCTGGCAGGCCTGCTACCGGATCCCGAGGTGATCGGCCTGCTCGCGTTGCTGCTGCTCCAGCACTCGCGCACCGCGACGCGGGTCGACGCGGCGGGCGACCTCGTCCCGTTGGAGGAACAGGACCGCACCCGGTGGGACGGGGGCGAGATCCGCGAGGCCATCGGGCTCCTCGCCGCAGCCACCGGCGAGCGCGGGCCGTACCGCGTCCAGGCGGAGATCCAGGCCGTGCACGCCGCCGCAGCCACGCCCGCGGACACACGGTGGCCGACGATCCTCGCCCTCTACGACGAGCTGCCGCCCACCCCCGTCGTCTCCCTCAACCGCGCGGTTGCGCTCGGTATGGCCGAGGGACCGGACGCGGGCCTGGCCGCCCTGCGCGACCTCGAGACCGACCCGGCGCTGGCCGGCCATCACTTGCTCCCGGCCGCGCGGGCGGACCTGTCCCGACGGGCGGGCAGGATGGAGGCGGCGGCGGGCTACTACCGCGCTGCGCTACGGCTGGCGCCGACCGGTGCAGAGCAGCGCTACCTGCGCCGCCGGCTGGCCGAACTCGACGGGGCTCAGCGGACCAGCGTGTAGATCCAGTAGCCGTAGCCCACCAGCACGGCGGCGACCACGACGACGGCGAGGATCACCCACCAGCGCATGTGCCGCTTCTTGCGCGTGGTCGGCACGTCGAGCGGGCCCCACTCACCCATCTGCGGACGCACCCGCGGCGGGGCACCCACGTTCAGGTTCAGGTCGGAGTTCAGGCCTTCGGGCACGCGACCACCCTACCCGTCGGCGTCGAGGGGCCCCGGGCCGCCGGCCAGGAGCGCCTCGAAGCCCGCCTCGTCCAGGATCGGGACGCCGAGCGCCACCGCCTTGTCGAACTTTGAGCCCCCGCCCTCCCCGGCTACGAGGTAGCTGGTCCGTGACGACACCGAGCCGGCGGCCTTGCCCCCGCGGGACTCGATGGCTTCCGTGACGCTGTCCCGCGTGTAGCCGGGCAGCGAGCCGGTGACGACGAGGGTCAGGCCGGCGAGCGTCTGCGGGAGCCCCTCACCCTCTCCGTCCGTCGGCGCGGGCGCGAAGAGGTTGCAGCCCGCGGCCTTCCACTTCGCCACGATCGCGCGGTGCCAGTCGACGGTGAACCACTCGCTGATCGCCGCAGCGAGGGTGGGCCCGATGCCGGGCACGGCGCCGAGTTCCTCGGTGCTGGCGGCCTCCAGCGCGTCGATGCTCGGGAACGCGGCCGCGACGTCGGGGGCGACGCCCTTGCCGACGTGGCGGATCGACAACGCGACCAGGAACCGGGTGAAGGGACGGGACTTCGCCGCCTCCAGGTTCTCCAACAGCTTGCGGCCGTTGGCCGAAAGGGCACCGCCCTTCGTGGTCAGGACGCCGGCGCCGACCAGCTTCTCCTCCGTGAGGTCGAACAGGTCCCCCTCGTCGACCAGCAGCCCACCGCTGAGCAGGGCGTCCGCCGACTGCCAGCCGAGCACCTCGATGTCCAGCGCCTGCCGGGAGGCCAGGTGGAACAGCCGCTCGCGCAACTGCGAGGGACACGAGCGCTGGTTCGGGCAGCGGATGTCGGCGTCGCCCTCCTTCTCCGGGCGCAGTTCGGTACCGCAGGCCGGGCAGTGGGTCGGCATCACGAACGGCCGTTCGGTGCCGTCGCGGAGGTCGGCCACCGGGCCGAGCACCTCGGGGATGACGTCCCCGGCCTTGCGGAGCACGACCGTGTCGCCGATCAGGACGCCCTTGCGCTGCACCTCGGAGGCGTTGTGCAGGGTGGCCTGCTCGACCGTCGAGCCGGAGACGAACACCGGCTCCATCACCGCGTAGGGGGTGACCCGCCCGGTGCGGCCCACGTTCACCCGGATGTCGAGGAGCTTCGTCGTCACCTCCTCCGGCGGGTACTTGTAGGCGATCGCCCAGCGCGGCGCGCGGGAGGTGTGGCCCAGCTTCTGCTGCAGCCCGCGGTCGTCGACCTTCACCACGACACCGTCGATGTCGTGCTCGACGTCGTGCCGGTGTTCGCCGTAGTGGGCGATGTAGTCGTGGACCTCTGCGGTGCTGTGGCAGACCCGGTACCGCGCGGAGGTGGGCAGCCCCCAGGCGCGGAGCACCTCGTAGCCGTGGGACTGCCGCTCCAGCTCGGGTCCGGAGAACTGGCCGAGGCCGTGGACGAGGAAGTCGAGACGGCGTGATGCGGTGACCCGGGGGTCCTTCTGGCGCAGCGAGCCGGCGGCGGAGTTGCGCGGGTTCGCGAACGGGGCCTTGCCGGCCTCGACCAGGCCCGCGTTGAGGGCCTCGAAGTCCTCCAACCGCATGAACACCTCGCCGCGGACCTCGACGACGTCGGGCACGTCGTCGCCGCTCAGCCGGGACGGGATCGCAGCGATCGTGCGGACGTTGGCGGTGACGTCCTCACCCACGGTGCCGTCGCCGCGGGTGGCGGCGCTGGCCAGCCGGCCGTCGCGGTAGACGAGGTCGAGGGCGAGCCCGTCGATCTTCAGCTCGCAGAGGAAGCCGGAGGCGGCCACGTCCGTCCCCGCGAGGGCGTCGGCGCGGGCCAGCCACTTGTCGAGCTCGTCCAGGGAGAACACGTTGTCGAGGCTCATCAGGGGAACGAGGTGGGTGACCGGCGCGAAGGTGGCGCTCGCGAAGCCGCCGACCTGCTGGGTGGGGCTGTCCGGGGTGCGCAGTTCCGGGTGGGCGTCCTCCAGCGCGGTCAGCTCCCGCATCAGCGCGTCGAAGTCCGCATCGGAGATGAGCGGCGCGTCGGCCACGTAGTAGCGGGCACGGTGATCGGTGATCTCCGTGCTGAGCTCGGCGTGCCGCGCCCTGGCGTCGTCCTGCGTCATGCCGGAAATGTAACGCGCGGCACCGACAATCGCTCGCCGGGCGTCGGTGGCGTCCGGTTGACTGTGGTGGTGACGACGACCTACTACACGGCCACCACCCTGGACGGGTTCATCGCGACCGAAGAGCACTCGCTGGCCTGGCTGCTGTCCCGGACGTCCGGCGAGGACGGCCCGCTGGACTACGCCGCGTTCATCGCCGGCGTCGGTGCGCTGTGCATGGGTGCGAACACCTACCGGTGGCTGCAACGGGAACTCGGAGCGGACGGGTCATGGCCGTATCTCCAGCCGACCTGGGTGTTCAGTCGCTCGGGGGTCGAGGCGTGGCCGGGGGCGGACGTCCGGGTGACCGCGGCTGACGTCGCCGAGGTGCACGCGGAGATGGCCGCTGCGGCCGGTGGCAAGGCGGTCTGGATCGTCGGCGGCGGCGACCTGGCCGGGCAATTCTCCGACGCCGGCCTGCTGGACGAGGTCGTGGTGAACATCGCCCCGGTCACGCTCGGCTCGGGGCGTCCGCTGCTGCCGCGACACGTGGAACTGCAGGTTCGCGAGACCCACTCCAGCGGCGAGTTCGTGGCCGTCCGCTACGACGTGGTCCGCTGAGCCCGGCGAACCTCAGCCGAGTTCTTCGGCGACCTGAACGGCCACCTTCGCGAGCACGTCGAAGGCGCGGCCGGCCTCCGGCGCCGACCAGGCGGCGAGCCCACAGGCGGGCGTGAGCACCAGGGCGTCGGACGCGATCCCGCCGAGCCGGTCCACGGCCTCCAGCGCGCGCCGGCGGACCGCGTCCACCCCGAGCGGGCGCGGCGATCCCGCGGTGGGGAGGCAGCCGAGGTGGAGCGTCGCCCCGGCCTCGGTCGCGGCGGCCAGCGGGTCCCAGTCGCCGGTGGCGAGCTGGTCGAGGTCGAGCGAGATCGCACCGAACCCCGCGCCGGTGCTGTCCGCGCCGAGCAGCGAACCGAACGGCCACGGCCCCGTCCGCCACGGCGCGCAGCAGTGCAGGACGGTCGGCACATCGAGCCCCCTGCGGGCCGGCTCACCGGCCACCCAGGCCAGCCCGCGGCACAGCTCGGGGAGGTCGACGGCGCGGTGCCGGAAGAAGCCACCGGGCGTCGGGACGGCCCCGGCGGCCACGGCAGGCAGCGACGGCTCGTCCACCTGCAGCACCAGCTCCAGCGCGGGCAGCCGACGGGCCAGGTCGGCCAGCAGCTCGCCGACGCCGTCGGCGACCGACTGCGCAAGGTCGCGGCGCGCACCGACGTCGGCGAGCACCCGGCCGACGTGGGCCACGCCGAGCGACGCGGCGAGCGTCCACGGACCGGTGACCCCCACCTTGAACCGACCCGCGTAGCCGTCGGCAGCCTCCTCCAGCCGGTCGAGGTCGTCGCGCCACGTCGCTCGCGCGCGGCGCTGGTCGACGCCGGGGGCGTCCGCCAGCCGCCACTCCCCCGCGGCCAGTTCGGCCGGCAGTCCGGACGGCAGTCCGAGGCCGCGTCCGACCATCGCGGCCCACGGGCCACGGGCCGGCAGTTCGGGCAGGTACGGCAGGTCGGGGACCCGGTCGAACGTCATCCGCAGCGCGGCGCCGTAGTCGGTGCCCGGCAGCGAGCCCACGCCGGTGAAGACGACCATCACGCCGCCGTCGCCGCGATCGTCGCGCTGCCCACCACACGGTCGCCGTCGTAGTACACCGCCGCCTGCCCCGGCGCGATCCCGAACGCAGCGGCGGCCAGTTCGATCCGGACACCGTCGGCGGACGCGGTCACGGTGGCCGGCATCGCCTCGCCGTGCGCACGGACCTGGACCAGCGCGTCCCAGGTGCCCGGCACGTACTGCTCCGTCCAGGTCGGACGGATGCCCTCGATCACGCGCACGGCCAGCGACGCCCTGGGCCCGACCGTGACCGTGTTGCGGACCGGGTCGACCGCGGTGACGTAGCGGGGCTGACCGTCTGCCGCAGGGACCGAGAGGTGGAGGCCGTGCCGCTGGCCGACCGTGAACTGGTGCGAGCCCGAGTGGGCACCCACGACCTCGCCGGCACCATCGAGGATGTCGCCACTGCGTCGGCCGAGGCGGGAGTGCAGGAAGCCGGCGGTGTCCCCGGTCGGGATGAAGCAGATGTCGTGGCTGTCCGGCTTTTTCGCCAGGCTCAGGCCGCGCGCGGCCGCCTCCGCGCGCACCTGCGCCTTCGCGGTGTCGTCCCCGAGCGGGAACAGCGAGTGCTGCAACTGGTCGGCGTCCAGCACCCCGAGCACGTAGGACTGGTCCTTCGCCGCCTCGCGTGAGCGGTACAGCGACACCCGGCCCCCGCCGGTGCGGACGCGCGCGTAGTGGCCGGTCGCCACGGCGTCGAAGCCGAGGGCCCGGCCGCGCTCGAGGACGGCGGCGAACTTGATTTTCTCGTTGCAGCGCAGGCACGGGTTGGGGGTGCGCCCGGCCGCGTACTCGGCGACGAAGTCGGAGACCACGTCCTCGGCGAACCGCTCGGCGAAGTCCCAGACGTAGAACGGGATGCCCAGCACATCGGCCGCGCGTCGGGCGTCGTGCGAGTCCTCCAGCGAGCAGCACCCGCGGGCGCCGCTGCGGTAGGTCTCGGGGTTCTTCGAGAGCGCGAGGTGGACGCCGACCACCTCGTGCCCCGCGTCGACGAGGCGCGCAGCGGCCACGGCGGAGTCGACTCCGCCCGACATCGCCGCCAGTACCCGCACCCGTCGCCTCCCTCGCAGAACTACAGATCCTACGCGGCCGCCCGTGCCCTCTCGACGATGCCAGGCAGGACGGCCAGCAGCGCGTCCACCTGTTCGGTGGTCGTGGGAGGGCCGAAGGAGAACCGCAGGCTCGCGGACGCGTCGTCGAGGCTGCGTCCCATGGCGAGCAGGACCTCACTCGGCTGGTGGACGCCCGCCGTGCACGCCGAGCCGGTGGACGCGTCGAAGCCGGCCGCGTCGAGCAGCAGCAGGACGTCGTCCGCCCGGACGCCGGCGAAGGTGAGGTTCACGATCGCCGGCCCGCACGGCTCGACCGTGTTCGAGCGGGTGCGGGGGACGGTGGCCAGCGCTCCGGCCACGAGCCGGTCCCGCAGCGCGGCCAGCCGGGTCGCCTCGGCGACCCGCCGCCCGGCTGCCACCCGGCTCGCGGCGGCGAACCCCGCGGCGAGCGCCACCGGGGCCGTCCCGGACCGCAGCCTCGCTTCCTGGCCGCCGCCGAAGCCGACCGGGGCGAGCCGCGTTCCGCGCCGGACGAGCAGCGCGCCGATCCCGACCGGGCCGCCGAGTTTGTGCGCAGATGTGCTGAGCAGGTCCAGCCCGCTCGCCGCGAAGTCCACGGCCAGGTGCCCGAACGCCTGCACGGCGTCGCTGTGCGCGAGGACGCCGGCCCGGTGGGCGAGGTCGACCACCTCCGCGACCGGCTGCACGGCGCCGGTTTCGTTGTTCACCCACATCACAGACACCAGCGCCGTCTGCGGGCCGACCAGGAGCGCGGAGGCCGCCAGGTCGAGGTGCCCGCCCGCATCGACGGGCAGCACCACGACGTCGGTGTGCCGGTCGCGCACGGCGGCGACGGCGGGGTGTTCGACCGCCGAGACCGCGATCTGGGGCCGGTCGGCGACCTGCACGCCCAGGACGGCGAGGTTGTCCGCCTCGGTCCCGCCGGAGGTGAACACGACCTCGCTCGGGTGGGCACCGAGGTCGGCGGCCAGCGATTCCCGCGCGTCCTCGAGCACCCGCCGCGCGGCGCGTCCCGCCGCGTGCAGCGAGCTCGGGTTGCCCGGCACGCCGAGGAGTTCGCGCATCGCCGCGGCGGCCTCGGGCACCACGGGGCTCGACGCCGCGTGGTCGAGGTAGGTGCGCGTGGCCATCCGTCCGGCTCTCATCCGACTCGTGAAACGTTTTCCCGTTCGGTGGCTCACCTCTCGGGAATCAGGGCAGGTTAGGCCAAACTATGCTGGATCGAAGTGCCAGAGGGGAGCATCTGTTGACGCCCACATCCGTGGCGGCGCCCGAACAGGGCGTCACGACGCTGCAGGACGCTGTCCTCGGAGCACGCGTGCACGACGGTGGCACCACGTTCTCGCTGTGGGCTCCCCGGGCCACCCGCATCGAACTGGTGCTGGTCGACGAGCACCGCCGGCAGACCAACCACGACCTCGCGCCGGTCGGCGAGGGGATCTGGAGCCTGCACCTGGCCGGGATCGGGGACGGCCAGCGCTACGGCTATCGCGTCCACGGCGCGTGGGCCCCCGAGAAGGGCGAACGCTTCAACCCCGCCAAGCTGCTCCTCGATCCCTACGCGCGGGCGATCACCGGTGGCGTCGACTACTCCGGCCCCATCGCCGACCACACCCCCGAGTCGAACTTCCTGCCCGACCTGACCGACTCGTTCGCCGCGGTTCCGCTCAGCGTCGTCGTGGCCGACTCCGCGCCGCCGAAGCCCCTGCCCGAGCCGATCCCGCTGGCCGACATGGTGATCTACGAGACCCACCTGCGCGGCTACACCCGCCAGCACCCGTCGGTCCCCGAGCACCTCCGCGGCACCTACGCCGGCATGGCCTACCCCGCGGTCGTGCAGCACCTGGTCGACCTCGGCGTGAACGCCGTCGAGCTCCTTCCCGTGCACCACTTCGTGTCCGAGCCCTTCATCGTCGGCAGGGGGCTCACCAACTACTGGGGCTACAACACCCTCGGCTTCTTCGCCCCGCACGCCCCCTACGCCTCCTCGGACGCGGGCACGCTCGGCGGCCAGGTCAGGGAGTTCAAGGAGATGGTCTCGGCCCTGCACGCCGCCGGGATCGCCGTGATCCTCGACGTCGTCTACAACCACACCGGCGAAGGCGGCCACGACGGCCCGACGCTGAGCTTCCGCGGGATCGACCACGGCGAGTACTACCGGCTCACCGACGACAAGCGCAACGACTACGACGTCACCGGCTGCGGCAACGCCGTCGACACCTCCAACCCGGGCGTGCTGAAGCTCGTGCTCGACTCCCTGCGCTACTGGGCGGGCGACATGGGGGTGGACGGGTTCCGGTTCGACCTCGCCACCACGCTGATCCGCGACCACTCACACCACGTCGACCAGAACCACGAGTTCAAGCGGCTCGTGGCTGCCGATCCCGTCCTGGCCGGCAAGGTCATGATCGCCGAGCCGTGGGACATGGGCCCCTACGGCTACCAGGTCGAACGCTGGGGCCAGGACTGGTCGGAGTGGAACGACCGCTTCCGCGGCTTCACCCGCGACTTCTGGCGCGGTGCGATCGGCGGCGTCCAGGAACTCGCCACCCGGTTGTCGGGTTCGTCGGACATCTTCGACCACGGCGGCAGGCCGGCCACGTCCTCGATCAACTTCATCACCGCGCACGACGGCTTCACGATGCGCGACATCGTGACCTACGACCTCAAGCACAACGAGGCCAACGCCGAACGCAACCGGGACGGCGCCGACGACAACCGGTCGTGGAACCACGGCTACGAGGGCGAGACGGACGACCGCGCGATCGTCGCGGCGCGGCAGCGCACCACCCGCAACCTGATGGCCACGCTTCTGCTCAGCGCGGGCGTGCCGATGATCCTCGCCGGCGATGAGCTCGGCCGCACCCAGGGCGGCAACAACAACGCCTACTGCCAGGACTCCCCCGTCTCGTGGGTGAACTGGCTGGCCGAGGAGGAGTGGGTCGGGCAGGAGGACCTCACCCGCACCCTGCTGAAGCTGCGGGCCGAGCACCCGCTGCTCCGCAGTGACCGTTGGCGCTACCACGGCGAGGTCACCGACGCCAACGGCCACGGCCTGGGGCGTTCGCCCGTGGCCTGGTTCGCCGAGTCCGGCACCGAGATGACCACCGAGGCGTGGCACGACATGGGACGCCGCACGCTCGGCATGTACCTGTCCGACCAGACCGAGGCCCTCCTGATCTACTTCCACGCCGGCTGGGACCCCGTCGAGATCTCCCTGCCCGGCGCGCCCTGGGCGCAGCGCTACCACCTCCTCGCGCACACGGGCGTCCCCGGTGAGCTGCCGCGGCGTCCGGTCGCCCCGGGCCGCACAGTCACGATGCCGGGCCGGACCGTCGTCGTGCTGGCTGCCGACGTGCGCACGGGAGCAGAGTTCGTACCCGCATCGCCGGCCACCCCGACCGAGGAGGACGCCGGCTGAGCGGGACGAATCCCACATTCGGCCCGCTCCTGCCGCTGCGCACCTCCACGCAATCCCACATCCGGAGAGGACCCGGCGGGTCCTCGCGGGTCCGCCCTCCCGCTCGGCAAGGGCAGACGCTAGGTTGAAGGCGTGAGCGCAACCGCCAACCCGTCCCGCAGGAGCCCACAGCGGACGGCGGCCCGCCCGGTCGCGACGACGCAGACGACGACGTCCGCGCCGACGGCGGGCCTGTCCGCCGCCGAGCCGGCACCCGTCCCCGCACCGCTCGACCTCCAGCCCCCGGTCGTGGTCGCCCGGGGCTTCGGCCGGATCCCCGTGAGCGGGGTGAGCCCTGTCGTCGAGGGTGCCGCCTATCCCGCCAAGGTCGTGGCCGGCGAGCTGATCCCGATCCGGGCCAAGGTCTTCCGCGAGGGTCACGACGCCGTCAACGCCTCGGTGATCCTCACGTCGCCGGACGGCGTCGAGCACCGCACCGACATGACGCCGGTCGAACCCCGCGGGCTGGACCCGTGGGAGGCCTGGGTGCGCCCGGACGCCGAGGGCGCGTGGACGTTCCGCGTCGAGGGCTGGTCCGACCCGTGGGCGACCTGGCTGCACAACGCGGAGGCCAAGCTCCCCGCAGGGGTCGACATCGAACTGGTCTGCCTCGAGGGACGCGACCTGCTCGAGCGCACCGCCGCGCTCGCCGAGGCCGCGGGCGACCCGGTCCAGGCGTCGATCCTGAAGGCCACGTCGATGCTGCTCATCCCCGAGCGACCCGCCGACGACCTGATCGAGGTCGCGACAGCCCACGGGATCTCCCGCGCCATGAGGCAGTACGGGCCGCGCGAGCTGCTCACCCCGACCGCCGACTTCCCCCTGTTCGTCGACCGGCAGCGGGCCCTGTTCTCCAGCTGGTACGAGTTCTTCCCCCGGTCTCAGGGAGCGAGCTACGACGAGGCGACGAAGACCTGGACGTCCGGCACGTTCGACAGCTCCCACGAGCGGCTCGAGCACGCGGCGTCGATGGGCTTCGACGTCGTCTACCTCCCGCCGATCCACCCGATCGGCACAGCGTTCCGCAAGGGCCGCAACAACACGCTGATCCCTGGCCCCGCCGATCCCGGCTCGCCGTGGGCGATCGGGGCGCCCGAGGGCGGCCACGACGCGATCCACCCCGACCTCGGCGACTGGGACTCCTTCGACCGCTTCGTGGCGAGGGCGAAGGAGCTGGGGCTGGAGATCGCCCTGGACTTCGCGCTCCAGGCCTCCCCCGACCACCCGTGGGTGACCGCGCACCCGGAGTGGTTCACCACCCGGCTGGACGGGACGATCGCCTACGCGGAGAACCCGCCGAAGAAGTACCAGGACATCTACCCGATCAACTTCGACAACGACCCCGACGGCATCTACCACGAGGTGCTCCGGATCCTGAAGCTGTGGATGTCCCACGGCGTGCGGATCTTTCGCGTCGACAACCCGCACACCAAGCCCGTGCAGTTCTGGGCGTGGGTGATGCGGCAGGTCCGCGAGACCGACCCGGACGTGCTGTTCCTCGCCGAGGCGTTCACCAAGCCGGAGATGATGCACGCCCTGGGCAAGGTCGGCTTCCACCAGAGCTACACCTACTTCACGTGGCGCAACACCAAGTGGGAGCTGGAGGAGTACCTGACCGAGCTGTCCACCCAGACCGACGCCTTCTACCGTCCGAACTTCTTCGTGAACACTCCCGACATCAACCCCTTCTTCCTCCAGTCGGGCAACCCCTCCGCGTTCGCCATCCGGGCGATCCTCGCCGCCACGCTGTCCCCGTCGTGGGGGGTGTACGCGGGCTTCGAGCTGTTCGAGCACGAGCCCCTGAAGGCCGGCGGCGAGGAGTACCGGAACTCGGAGAAGTTCGAGTACCGGCCCCGGGACCACGGCGCCGAGCCGAATCTGAACGTCCTGCTGGGCAGCCTCAACCAGATCCGGCGCAGCCATCCCGCGCTGCAGCAGCTGCGCCAGATCCAGTTCCTCGACGCCCCGCACGACGGCGTCCTCGCCTTCGCCAAGCGGGACGGGGACGACGCGGTGGTCGTGATCTGCAGCCTCGACCCGAACCAGGGCGTGGAGAGCGACGTCCGCCTCGACCTCGGCTGGCTCGGTGTCGACGGCCAGACCATCGACATGCGGGACGAGCTCACCGGGGCGACGTTCACGTGGGGGGAGCGCAACTTCGTCCGGCTGAGCCCGGCGAATCCCGCCCACATCCTGCACGTGCGGGGTCGGTGAGGGGCCGGGCGTGAGCACCGCGTCCGCGTGGCAGGAGCACCTGCGAGGAGCCCGCTGGTTCGGCGGCAAGGGCCTCGGCGCGCGCGTGGCCCGGATCACCGCGCTCCCGTGGTACACCGCAGCGGGCGCCTGGCCCGCGGTGCGCTCCGAGCTGGCGGAGATCGCCTACGAGGACGGTCGCACGGAGACCTACCAGCTGGTCGTGTCCTACGTCCCGGCGGGGACGGCTCCCGCTGGCCTGTCCGTGGGGACGACCACGCTGCCGGGGCTCGGCGACGTCGACGTCCTGGACGCTCCGTCCCACCCGGAATCGGCCGCGGCGCTGGTCCGCGCGCTGCGGGACACACCGGGGCCCGGGATGGACTGGCACGACGCGTCCCCCGTCGACGCGGACGCGGAGATCCGGCTGTTCACGGGTGAACAGAGCAACACGACGATCGTCGTCGGCGCGACGACCCTGCTGAAGCTGTTCCGCAAGCTCGAGCCCGGCCGCAACCTGGACGCGGAGGTCCTGGCGGCGCTGAGCGGGTCGGGGATCACTCCCGACCTGTACGGCACGCTGTCCGCGGACGGCTACGACCTGGCCATGTTCTGCCAGCGGATCACCGGCATCACCGACGGCTGGGTGTACGCCACCGACGCCTGCGCGGCCGGCCGGGACATCTCTGTGGAGTGCCACCAGCTCGGCGCGGAGCTCCGCGACCTGCACGCGCGCCTCGCGATGGCGTTCGGCACGTCCACCCGTCCCGGCGACGAGGTGACGACCGACATGGTGCACCGGTTCGACCGGGCGGCCGACCAGGTGCGCGAGCTGGACGCGTACCGCAGGGCGGCACGGCTGCTGTTCGGGGCTCCGTCCGGTCACGACCTCGCCACCCAGCGCGTCCACGGCGACTTCCACCTGGGCCAGGTGCTGCACCGCGAACAGGGCCGCGCCGGGGAGTGGGTGATCATCGACTTCGAGGGCGAGCCGCTCAAGACCCTCGCCGAGCGCCGCGCGTTCGACTCGGTGTGGCGGGACGTCGCCGGCCTGCTGCGCAGCCTCGACTACGCGCGCAGTGCGCACGCCGACCCCGACGGCGCAGCGGCGCGGCAGTGGTGCGCGGCCGCACGGGAGGCGTTCCTCGCCGGCTACAGCGGCCGGCACCGGGCCGAGCCGGCCCTCCTGCGCGCCTACGAGCTCGACAAGGCGGTCTACGAGGTCGTGTACGAGGTCCGCAATCGGCCCGATTGGGCACACATTCCCTGGCGGGCAGTCCAAGATGAGGCCAGACGGGTTTCCCTTGACCCGCCGGCACCGACGCAAGAGGAGCAGTGATGGCACACGACGTGGCGGGCGGGCTCACCGGCTGGGACCTGGAGGGTTTCCAGAGCGGCGGCGACACCGAGTGCTGGCGACGCCTGGGCGCCCACGAGGTCACCATCCATGACGACGAGCGGGGCGACCTCCACGGCACCCGGTTCGCCGTGTGGGCGCCGAACGCCCGCGAGGTCCGGCTCAACGCCGACTTCAACTGGTGGACCGGCGACGCCATGTCGCGGATCCCCGGCAGCGGGGTGTGGGGCCTGTTCGTGGAGGGCGTCGGCACCGGCGCCCTGTACAAGTTCAACATCCTCTGCGCCGACGGGGTGTGGCGGGAGAAGGTCGACCCGATGGCCTTCTTCGCCGAGCAGGCCCCCGCGAACTCCTCGATCGTCTACACCAGCCAGTACCTGTGGGACGACGAGGCGTGGATCGAGCGGCGCGCCGCGTCCCAGCCGTACAAGGAGCCGATGAGCATCTACGAGCTCCACCTCGGCTCGTGGCGCAAGGGCAAGACCTACCTCGAACTGGCCGACGAGCTGGTCGAGTACGTGACCTGGCAGGGCTACACGCACGTGGAGTTCATGCCGGTCACCGAGCACCCCTTCGAGCCGTCCTGGGGCTACCAGGTCACCAACTACTTCGCCCCTCAGTCGCGGCTGGGCCGCCCCGACGAGTTCCGCTACCTCGTCGACCGGCTGCACCAGGCCGGCATCGGCGTGATCCTGGACTGGGTGCCCGGCCACTTCCCCAAGGACGAGTGGGCGCTCGGACGCTTCGACGGCACCGCGCTGTACGAGCACGCCGACCCCCGGCAGGGCGAGCACAAGGACTGGGGCACCTACATCTTCAACTACGGCCGCAACGAGGTGAAGTCGTTCCTCGTCTCCAACGCGCTGTACTGGGTGACCGAGTTCCACATCGACGCGCTGCGCGTGGACGCGGTCGCGTCCATGCTCTACCTGGACTACTCGCGCGAGGACGGCGAGTGGGTGCCGAACATCTACGGCGGCAACGAGAACCTCGAGGCGATCGACTTCCTGCGCTACGTGAACAAGCACCTCTACGAGCGGGTGCCCGGCGTGGTGATGATCGCCGAGGAGTCGACGTCCTTCGGCGGCGTCACGAAGCCGGTGCACTCCGGCGGCCTCGGGTTCGGCTTCAAGTGGAACATGGGGTGGATGAACGACTCGCTGCGCTACCTCGCGCTGGAGCCGATCCACCGGCAGTACCACCACAACGAGATGACGTTCGCGATGGTCTACGCGTACTCGGAGAACTTCGTCCTGCCGATCTCCCACGACGAGGTGGTGCACGGCAAGGGCTCGATGATCAACAAGATCCCGCAGGACACGTGGCGCCAGTTCGCCACGCTGCGGGCCTTCTACTCCTACATGTGGGCCTTCCCCGGCAAGAAGCTGATCTTCGCCGGCTGCGAGTTCGGGCAGCGCAGCGAGTTCAACGAGGCCACCAGCCTGGAGTGGTGGGTCTCCGACCTGTGGGGGCACCACGGGCTGCAGCGCATGTTCAAGGACCTCAACGAGCTGTACCGCTCGCACCCTGCCCTGTGGGAGCTCGACTCCGACCCGGCGGGCTTCCGCTGGATCAACGCCGACGACGCGGGCGCCAACACCTACTCGTGGGTGCGCAGCGACGCGTCCGGAGGGCACGTCGCCGTGATCGTGAACTTCTCCTCCGAGCCGTGGACGCGGTACCGGATCGGCCTGCCCAAGGCCGGGGTGTGGAAGGAGGTCTTCAACTCCGACTCCGGCACCTACGACGGCTCGGACACCTTCGGCAACCTCGGCCAGGTCACGGCGACCGACGAGGGCTGGAACGGCCTGCCCGCCAGCGCCACCGTGGTCGTCCCTCCGCTGGGCGCGGTGTTCTTCGAGCTCGACGACCAGGAGTGATCCGGGAGTCCCTGCCGTTCGTCGTGGCGGACGGCAACGCGATCATCGACTTCGGCGGCGACGACGCGCCCGAACGCCTGCACCTGCTGGTGCTGAACACCTGCCGGCTGGCGCTGGCGGACGACGGCGTGCGGCGGCTGGAGACGTCCGTGGCCGCGGACGACCGGCCGCGGCGGCGGGCGCTGCACCGGGCGGGGTTCCGGCTGGAGGGGGTCTCCCGGGACCGCTGGATCACCGCCGACGGACGCGTCGACCAGGCCTGGTACGCGCTGCTGCGCGGGGATCCCGCGGACGGGCGCGAGGCGTTCACGGCCGTGATGAACACGGTCACCGCGCGGAAGCGGGTGATCAGCCACCTGCTGCTCACCGACAGCGCGGGCAGGGTGTGCGTCCTGGAGACCACGTTCAAGCCCGACTTCGAGCTGCCCGGCGGGATCCTGGAGGTCGGCGAGAGCCCCCGGGTGGGCCTGGTTCGCGAGGTCGAGGAGGAGCTCAGCCACGCGGTCAGCATCGGCCGGTTGCTGGTCGTGGACTGGCTGGCCCCGTACCTGGGCTGGGAGGACGCCGTCGAGCTGATCTTCGACGGCCGCGACCTCGCCGACCACGCCGTCGAACTGCTGCGTCCTGACCTGCGCGAGATCCGCGCCGTCCACTGGCTGCCCGTCGAGGACGCCATCGCCACCATGGCGCCGTTCGCACAGGGCCGCCTCCGCGCCGCGCTGGACGCCCGCGAGGAGGGCCGCACCCTCTACCTGGAAGCCGGCGAGCGAATCAGCTGAGCACCGCGGTTGAAACTGCCGCTCCGGCAGGTATTGTTCGCATCGGGCTAATCATCTTGGGGGTCTGATGACGCAGGGGCAGGTGGCGACGCCACCGGTTCGCCGGCTCGGCGTCCTGATGGCGGTGTACCTGCTGGGCATCTTCATGGGCGCCATCGACACCGGCATCGTCACCCCCGCGCGCACGATCATCCAGAACGACCTGGGGGTCGACGACTCCACCGGCATCTGGATGCTGACGATCTACACGCTGGCCTACGCCGCCTCCATCCCGATCATGGGCAAGCTCGCCGACCGCTACGGCCGCAAGCCCGTCTACCTGCTCAGCATCACCCTGTTCGGCGTCGGCTCCCTGCTGTGCGGGCTCAGCCAGGACGTCGGCAGCTTCGAGATGCTGATCATCTCCCGCGCGATCCAGGCCATCGGCGGCGGCGGCATCGTCCCGATCGCGACCGCGGAGTTCGGCACATCGGTCCCCGAGGAGAAGCGCGGCATGGCGCTGGGCCTCGTCGGTGGTGTGTACGGCGTGGCGAACATCTTCGGCTCCAGCGCCGGCAGCCTGATCCTGAATGTCTTCGGCACCCACAACTGGCAGTTCATCTTCTACGTCAACGTCCCGATCAGCATCGCGATCATCGTCGGCGGACTGCTCTTCCTGCCCAACCACAAGGTCGAGCAGGTCTCGAAGATCGACCTGCTCGGGATCACCCTTCTGGTCGCGATGATCCTGTCCCTGCTCTACGGGCTGCGGAACATCGACTTCTTCGACTTCGTGCACTCGGTGACCAGCACCGACGTCTACCCGTTCCTGCTGGGGTTCCTCGTCCTGCTGCCGTTCTTCGTGCTCGCCGAACGCCGCGCAGCCGACCCCGTCCTCAACCTCAGCTACTTCACCGACGCGGCGATCGGCGTCACCCTGCTGCTCGCGTTCCTCTCCGGCGTGATCCTGATGGGTGTGGTGTTCGTCCCGCAGTTCGCGGAGAACGCGCTGCGGATCCCGTCCGGGGACGGCGGCTACTTCGTGATCATCCTCGGCCTGTTCTCGGGCATCGGCGCTCCCCTGTCCGGCACGCTCACCGACCGGTTCGGGCCGCGGCTCGTGCTCGGCTTCGGCGTCACGGTCTCCGCGATCGCCGCCGCGGTGGGCGTGTGGTGGGCGATCCCCTCCCCGTCCTGGGTGAGCGTCTGCACGACCCTCGCGCTGATGGGCCTGGGCCTGGGCTTCACGATCGGGTCGCCGCTGAACTACATGATGCTCGACCGCACCCGTCCCGAGGAGTCGAACTCGGCGCTGGCCACGCTCTCGCTGGTCCGCTCGATCGGGACGACGCTCGCCCCGGCGATCCTGGTCGGTTTCCTCTCCCACGCGGGCACGGAACTCCAGACCAACCTGACCGCCGAGCTGCCCACCCAGATCAGTGCGCCCGCCCTCCCGCACGCCAGCGAGCTGCAGGCCAAGTTCGCCGAACTCAAGGCCGACGAGCACCTCAAGGACAAGCTCAAGGACGTCGACTTCCCCGACCTGACGAGCATGACCACCATCGACATCGACATGGACTCCGGTGCGTCGCTGCCCGACGACCTCGTCGAACTGCTGCAGACGGCGGACGTCACGAACATCACCGAGCGCACGAAGACCGTCGCAGAACGAATGTTCGCCGAGCAGACACCGTCCGTGATCGCCGACATCACCGATGGGGTCAACACCGGCCTGAGCAGCCTGGACGACGCCGCGTCCGACCTCACCACGCAGCACGCGAAGCTCGTGAAGGCGGTCAAGGGCGTCACGGCCGGCATCACCGGCATGCGCAAGGCGGCGTCCGGCATGGAGAAGGGCATCGCTGGCATGACGAAGGCCATCACCGGTATGGACGCGGGCCTGGCCGGGACGGCGAAGGCGAAGGCCGGCATGGAGAAGGCCGTCGCAGGGATCACGAAGGGGATCAAGGGCCTGGACGCCGCGATCGCCGGGCAGAAGGAGGGGATCGCCCAGCTCCAGGCCGCCTACGACCAGATCATGGCGGCGCTGCCGCCGGGCACGCCCGAGCCCCCGGCCGCGACCGCGCTGCGCGAGCAGATCGACGCGCTGACGGCCAAGCTGGACTCCACGAAGGCGCAGCGCACCACGCTCGTCCACAAGCGGGACACACTGCGCGCGAAGATCGCGACCGTGACGAAGGAGCGCGCGGCCCTGGCGAGGAAGCGGGCGACGGTCGTCGACAAGCGGGCCACCCTGCGGGGCGAGCTGCGGACGCTGGAGGGCAAACTGGCCACCGCCGTCTCCCAGCGCCACGACCTCGTCACGGCGAGGGACAGCCTCGCCGACGCGCTGGACGACCTCGCCACCACCCGCGCGCAGCTGGTCGAGCTCCGCGACGCGGTGCCCGGGGCGTTCGAGACGGCCAAGGAGAACTACCTCGCCGAGATCGACGCCCTCTCCCCCACCCTCGAACAGACCTTCGCCGACACGCTCAACACCGGCTTCCGCGGCATCTACCTGTCCACGATGTCCGCCGCGCTCGCCGCGGGCGTCCTGCTGCTGCTCTCCGGACGTCGCAGGACCCGCGCTCCGCGACCGTGAGAGCATGGCCCCGTGCCGCAGCTGCAGATCCTCCTGTTCGACGGGGTCGAGGAACTCGACGCGATGGGGCCCTGGGAGGTGCTCTCCGCCTGGACCCGGCAGTTCGCTGAGGACGGCTGGCGGGCGAGCCTGGTCTCCCGCGACGGCCGGGCGGTGACGGCGGCCAAGACCGCCGTCCTCACGCCGCACCACGCGTGGTCCGACGACGTCGACCTGTTGATCGTCCCCGGCGGTGCAGGGACGCGTCCGCTGCTCGGGGACGCCGAGGTCCGCGGCTGGCTGCACCGCGCGCACGACCGCGGCGCGCTGGTCACGAGCGTGTGCACGGGAGCGCTTCTGCTGGCCGACGCCGGGCTGCTGGCCGGGCGCCCCGCGACCACCTACCACAGCTGCTTCGACGAACTCTTCGCGATCGAGCCGACGTGCCTGCCCGATCGCGAGGCGCGCTGGATCGACTCCGGCGAGATCGTGACCTCCGCGGGCGTCAGCGCCGGCATCGACATGGCGCTGCACCTGGTCGACCGACTCGCCGGCACCGACCGCGCGCGCCAGGTCCGCCGCGCGATCCAGTACGACCCGCTCCCGCCGGTCTGACGCCCCGGCGTCAGAACAGGGCGCTCATCAGGTCCCGACGGGCCTTGGCCACGGCGGGGTCGGCAGGGCCGACGGTCTCGAAGAGTTCGAGCAGGCGGACGCGGACGGCCTCCCGCTGGGCTCCGGCGGTGTTCCGGATCGTCGCGATCAGGCGCGTGAACGCCTGCGCGGTCGCGCCGCCCAGGAGCTCGGCGTCGGCGGCCGCCAGCTGGGCGTCGACGTCGTCCGGGGCGGCGTCAGCCCTCGCCAGCACGGTCCCGGGGTCGATCACGCTCGCCCGCGCCAGCAACGCAGCCTGCGCGCGGCCGGCCTTCGCCTCCGGGTCGTTCGGGGACGCGGCCAGCAGCTTGTCGAACTCCTCGACGGCCTTCGCGAAGTCGCCGCTGGACAGCGCCTCGTCCGCGGCGGCGAACCGGGGGTCGGGCCCGGCGTCGGCGTCGATGCTGACGGGCTCGGCGCGTCCGACGATGCCGCTCGCCGCGGCCGCCTGGAGGAGCTGCGCGATGTAGCTCTTCGCCTCCTCCTTCGTCTTCGTCCCCTGCCACAGCGGCGCCAGTTGGCCACCGACCACACCGATCACCGCGGGCACGGCCTGGATGCCGAACGCCTGCGCGATCTGCGGGCTCGCGTCCACGTTCACCCGCCCCAGCAGGTAGGCGCCGCCGGCCTCGTTCGCGAGCTCGACCATCGCGTCCGACAGCGACTGGGCGTTCGCCCGCGGCGAGTTCAATTCGAGCACGACCGGGTACCGCACCGACTGGGACAGCACGGCCTCGAACGACGCCTCGTCGACGTCGATCACGTAGCTGGCGCCCGGTGGCGGCGGGACCGCCTTCGCTGCGGCGACGATGCCGGAAAGATCCACGGCGCGGGACGGGTTGAAACCTGCGGGACTCACAAGACTGCATTCTGCCAGCGCACCCAATCCCGGGCGAATGCGGGCCGCGTCCTCGCCAGCGACCCCGCCAGCGGGCAAGATGGCGTCATGGTTCACGAACGCGCAGGGCAGGTCGCGCTGCCCCAGGATCTCATCGACGTCGACGCCCTGATCAGCGCCTACTACGACCTCGTCCCCGATCCGGACAATCCTGACCAGCAGGTGGTGTTCGGGACGTCCGGCCACCGCGGCTCCAGCCTCGACGTGGCGTTCAACGACGCGCACATCGCCGCCACCACGCAGGCGATCGTCGAGTACCGCGCGGGCCAGGGCATCACCGGGCCGCTGTTCATCGGCAAGGACACCCACGCCCTTTCCGAACCGGCGTGGCTGACCGCGATCGAGGTGCTGCACGCGCACGGCGTGGCGATCTGCGCCGAGCGGGACGAGGACTTCACCCCGACCCCCTCGGTGTCCCGCGCGATCATCGTGTACAACCGCGACCACACCGGGCCCCGCGCGGACGGCATCGTCGTCACCCCGTCCCACAACCCGCCCCGCGACGGCGGCTTCAAGTACAACCCGCCCCACGGCGGCCCGGCCGACACCGACGCCACCGGCTGGATCGCGACCCGCGCGAACGAGCTGCTGCGCAACCCCGGCGCGATCGCGCGGACGCCGTACGCGCAGGCCGCCCCGGACGTCACCCGCGTCGACTACCTCGGCGCCTACTGCGAGGACCTCCGCAACGCCATCGACCTGGACGCGATCGCGTCCGCCGGCGTCCACATCGGCGCCGACCCGCTGGGCGGCGCATCCGTGCAGTACTGGGGCTACATCGGGGAACGGCTGGGCGTCGACCTGACCGTGATCAACCCGAGCGTCGACCCGACCTGGCGGTTCATGACGCTGGACTGGGACGGCAAGATCCGGATGGACTGTTCCTCCCCGTACGCGATGGCCAGCCTGATCGCCAACCGCGACCGCTACGAGATCTCCACCGGCAACGACGCCGACTCCGACCGGCACGGCATCGTCACCCCGGACGCCGGCCTGATGAACCCGAACGCCTACCTCGCGGTCGCGATCCAGTACCTGTTCAGCCACCGCCCGAACTGGCGCGCGGACGCCGGCGTCGGCAAGACGCTGGTCTCGTCCTCCCTGATCGACAAGGTGGCCGCCGACCTGGGCAGGAAGCTCGTCGAGGTGCCGGTCGGCTTCAAGTGGTTCGTGCCGGGCCTGATGAGCGGTGACCTCGGCTTCGGCGGCGAGGAGTCGGCGGGGGCCTCCTTTCTGGCCAGGGACGGGTCGACCTGGACCACCGACAAGGACGGCATCCTGCTCGCCCTGCTGGCCAGCGAGATCAAGGCGGTCACGCAGAAGTCGCCGTCGGAGCACTATGCCGACCTCGAGGCCCGCTTCGGCGCGTCCAGCTACGCCCGCGTCGATGCCCCGGCGACCCGCGAGCAGAAGGCCAAGCTGGGCAAGCTCAGCGCGTCCGACGTGACCGCCACCGAGCTCGCGGGCGAGCCGATCACGGCCATCCTCACCCACGCGCCGGGCAACGGGGCGGCGATCGGCGGGCTGAAGGTGACGACCGCGTCGTCGTGGTTCGCCGCGCGTCCCTCGGGTACAGAGAACGTGTACAAGATCTACGCGGAGTCGCTGCAGGGCCCCGAACACCTAGCACAGGTGCAGGCCGAGGCCAAGCAGGTGGTCGACGCGGTATTGGCCTGACCAACAGGAATAGGGTGATCGCATGAGCAATGACGACATCTTCATCTGCATCGACCACGTCGGCTACGCCGTCCTCAACCTCGACGACGCCATCAAGGTCCACACCGAGGTGTTCGGGTGGCGCGTGCTGCACCGCGAGATCAACGAGGAGCAGGGCGTCGAGGAGGCGATGCTGGGCACCGGCGACCAGCTGCCGGAGAACGCCCAGATCCAGCTGCTCGCCCCGCTGAACGAGAACTCCACGATCGCCAAGTGGCTGGAGCGCAACGGTGGCCGCGGCGGCGTCCAGCAGGTCTGCTACCGCGTGGCCGACATCGACGCGGCGTGCGCCACCCTGCGTGAGCGCGGCGTGACCCTGCTGTACGACGAGCCCAAGATCGGCACCGGCGGCTCGCGGATCAACTTCGCGCACCCGAAGAGCACCGGGGGCATCCTGCTCGAGATCGTCCAGCCCGTGGCCGCCGCCCACTGAACGACCTCGTACGCACGTGGGGCTGGCCCGGTTCCGTGTGGGACCGGGCCAGTAGCATCGACGCCAGAGTGAAGGGGAGGACGCGGATGAGCGACGTGACAGCTGGTCTTGACCTGTTCGACGAGACGGCCTCCGCCGTCGGCAACTTCCCCCAGACGCTGCGCGGCTACGACCGCGGGGCCGTGGACGCCTACGTCCGCGACGTCGAGGCGCAGCTCGCCCGCGCGAAGGCCCAGCTCCGCCAGCAGCACCGCCAGCTCGCCGAGTCCGCGGCCAGGGAGGGCGACACCGACTACGCGAAGCTCGGTGGCCACGCCAGGGCACTGCTGAAGACCGCCGAGTCCCAGGCCGATGAACTCGTCGACACCGCCCAGCGCAGGGCCGCCCAGGTCGTCGCCGCGGCAAGGGCGGACGCGGAGAAGACCGCCGCGGAGGCACAGCTCGCCCTCGACATGGCGCAGAGCACCTCCACGGCCGAGCTGGACGAGCTGCGCCGTCGCCTGACCGACCAGACCGCGGCAGAGCTCCAGGCCGCAAAGGACGAGGCGCAGTCGATCCGCGAGTTCGCCGAGCGCCACGCCGCCCAGGTGCTGGCCGAGGCGGAGACGAAGGCCAGAGCCGTCGCCGAGGAGGGCAGGCAGGCCGCGGAGGCAGGCCGCGTCGCCGCGGAGAAGGAGGCGGCCGAGCTCCGCCTGGCCGTGGTCGCGGAGAAGGAGTCGTCGCTCGCCGAGCTCAAGGCCGCCCACGAGGCCGCGGTCGCCCGGCTGGACGAGCTGCAGGCCACCGCCCGCACCCAGAGCGCGGAGTACGCCGCGCGGCTGGAGAAGGACTCCATGACCTGGCAGCAGCGCAGGGAGGCCGCGCACGCCGAGGCCGAGTCGCTGCGGGCGGCAGCCCGGGCGGAGGCCGCGCAGATCGTCGCTGCCGCGCACAACCAGGCCACCGCCGAGCGCGCAGAAGCGCTGCGCGCCACGGAGGCGGAGAAGACCCGGCTGGACGGGGAGATCGACGCACTGCTCGAGCGCAGGAAGGCCATCGTCGGCCAGCTCGGCGAGCTCTCCACCCTCCTCGGCACCAGCGCCACCGATTTCGGGGATGGAGACAGCACCACGTGACCACCAGCGAGCCGGAGTCCACCCCCCAGGCCGGTTCGGAGCGGACGCCGTCCGCCCGCACACCCTCGTCCGCGCAGACCCCGTCCGGACCACCGGCGACCCGCAGCTGGCTGCGCAAGTGGCGCCGGACCACGCAGCCCACCCCGCCCGACCTGGCCGACGGTCTCGGCACGGGCGGGGAACGCCGCGTCACGCTGCTCGACCGCAACCCGTTCCAGATCGGGTTCTACCTCACGGTGGGCGGGATGACCGCCTACGCGCTGGTGGTACTGGCCCTGTCCGTGCGCACCGTGATCGTGCTCCTGCTGCTCTCCATGGTGATCGCCCTGGGCCTGAACCCGCTCGTCGAATGGCTGCACCATCGTGGCGTGCGGCGCGGACTGGCCGTCCTGATGGTGGCCCTCGCGGTGATCGGGCTGATCGTCCTCGCAGGTTGGGCGCTCGTGCCGCTCGCCAGCGAGCAGGTCAGCAAGCTGATGGTGCAGGCGCCGGGCTACCTCGACAACCTGCGCCAGAACCCGCAGATCGCCGCCCTGGACGCCCAGTTCCACGTGATCGACAAGGCGGTGGCCTTCCTCAGTTCGGGTGAGCTGATCAGCGGGCTGTTCGGAGGGCTCGTCGGCGCGGGCCAGGTGCTGGCCAACACGATCTCGTCCCTGATCATCACCATCGTGCTGACGCTGTACTTCCTGACCACCCTCCCGACGATGAAGGAGGTGATCTACCAGCTCGCGCCCGCCTCGCGCCGCCCCCGGGTGCGGTACCTCGCCAGCGAGATGTTCAAGCGCGTCGGCGGCTACGTGTCCGGCCTGTTCGTCGTGGTGCTGCTGTGGATGATCGTGTCGTTCGTGTTCCTGAACATCGTCGGGCTGGGCCAGTACTCCCTCGCGCTGGCCGTGATGGCCGGGATCTTCGCGTTCGTGCCTCTGATCGGCACCTCGATCTCGATCATCATCCTCTCGATCATCGGCTTCGCCGCCTCGGTGCCCGTGGGCGTGGCCACGCTGGTGTTCTTCCTGATCTACCAGCAGGTCGACGCGTACTTCCTCCAGCCGAGGATCTTCTCGCGGTCTGTGAAGATCCCCGCCATCGTGGTGATGCTCGCCGCCCTCTCCGGCGGCCTCGTGTTCGGCCTGGTCGGCGCGATCCTCGCCATCCCGATCAGTGCGGCGCTGCTGCTGCTCTACCGCGAGGTGCTGATCCCCCACCTCGACCGGAGCTGAGGCGCGGTAGGCAGGATCAAAAGAGCCGGTCCTCGGCGTTGTCGAGACCGCGCAGCGCGTCGTAGTCGACGAGGACGCAGGCGATGCCGCGGGTGGTCGCCAGCGTCCGTGCCTGCGGCTTGATCAGCTGGGCGGCGAAGACGCCCCGCACGGGCGCCAGCAGCGGGTCGGCGTTCATCAGCGCCAGGTACCGGGTGAGCTGCTCCACCCCGTCGATCTCGCCGCGTCGTTTCACCTCCACCGCCACGTAGGCGCCGGTGTGGTCGCGCAGCAGCAGGTCGACCGGACCGATCGGCGTCGGGTGCTCGCGGCGGACCAGCGTCCAGCCCTGCCCGAACGTCCCGGGGTTCTCCGCGAGCAGGACCTGCAGGTGGGCCTCGACCCCGTCCTTCTGCAGGCCCGGGTCGACGCCGAGGTCGTGGCTGGAGTCGTGGAACACCTCGCCGATGGTGATCTGCAGGGTGTCGCCGTCACCGTTGCGGACCTCCCACATCTCGGCGATGTCGGGCTCCTCCGGCGCCTGCACGGACACCGTGCACGGCGCGCTCATCCAGTTCAGCGGCTTGTACGCCCTGTCGTCGGCGTGGACGGAGACCGAACCGTCCGCCTTCACCATGATCAGGCGGGTGGCCATCGGCAGGTGGGCCGAGAGGCGTCCGGCGTAGTCGACCTGGCAGCGGGCAATCATCAGGCGCACCGGGACAACCTACTACGCGGCGCGCGTCCGCCGGCCGCCCACCGGTCGGCGCGTGACTTGCCTCGTGGGCGGGACGTGGCATAGGACTGCGGGTATGCACAAGCGTCCCTCCAAGCACCTGCGCGCGCCCCGACCGCTGACGTCGGGCGCCTTCGCGCGCCTGGAGCGGAAGGCCGACGGCGAGTGGATGGTGCAGACGCAGCCCGCTGACGCGGCAACGAAGACCTACACCTGCCCCGGCTGCAACCAACCCGTGACGCCGGGGACCGCGCACGTCGTGACCTGGCCCAGGGAGGCGTCGATCGGCTCGACGTCCGCGGTCGATGAGCGACGGCACTGGCACACGTCCTGCTGGCAGAGGCGCCGCTGATGAGCCACCTGCACGCAGACCTCGTCGGCACCGGGCGCCCCCGCTTCGCCTTCCTGCACGGGCTGTTCGGACGCGGCCGCAACTGGACGCAGATCGCCTCGGCGCTCGCCGACGCCGGGTACCCCGCCGTCCTGTTCGACCTGCCCGACCACGGCGGGAGCAGCTGGACGGCGTCGTTCTCGTACCCGCGGATGGCGGAGACCGTGGCGGAGGAGATCGACGCCCGGCTGGGCTCGGCGGCCCGGCTGCTGCTGGTCGGACACTCGATGGGGGGCAAGGTGGCGATGCTGACCGCGCTCGCGCACCCGGAACTGGTCCGTGGGCTGGTCGTCGTCGACATCGCCCCGGGGCGCTCGGCGCAGGTCGACACGTTCGGGCCGCTCGTCGCGGCGATGCGGTCGCTCGACCTGGCAACGCTCGCCTCGCGGGCGGAGGCGGATGAGCGGCTCCGCGCCGCCGTCCCCGACGACGCCGTGCGGCTGTTCCTGCTGCAGAACCTGCGCAGGAAGGGCGGCTGGCACTGGCAGCCGAACCTCGCGATGCTCGGGGACTCGCTGGACGAGATCGGCGGCTGGCCGGACGTCGGGACCGCGTCCTACCCGGGTCCGGTGCTGTGGCTCACCGGCGAGCGGTCGCCGTACTGCCGTCCCGAACACGAGCCGGAGATGCGCCGGCTCTTCCCCGCCGTGCGCAAGGTCGTGGTGCCCGGCGCCGGGCACTGGGTGCACGCGGACGCCCCGTCCGTCGTCATCAGCGAACTGCTGGCGTTCGCGGAGGCGTCCGCCCGGTAGGTTGGGACGCATGGTCAACCTCACCCGCATCTACACGCGCACCGGGGACGCAGGACGCACCCGGCTCTCCGACCTCTCGGAGACGTCGAAGACGGACCCGCGGGTGGAGGCCTACGGCCACGTCGACGAGGCGAACTCGATCCTCGGCATCATCACCTGCCGCGACGACCTCCCGGAGGACATCCGGGCGGTGCTGCGGCACGTCCAGAACGAGCTCTTCGACTGCGGGGCGGACCTGTCGAACCCGCTCAGCGAGAACCCCCCGTACGAGCCGCTGCGGATCATCGGTTCCAACGTCGAACGGCTCGAGGGCTGGTGCGACGAGTTCGGCGACCCGTTGCCGGCGCTGCGCTCGTTCATCCTTCCCGGGGGCAGCGAGACGGCCTCGTTCCTCCACCTCGCGCGCAGCGTCGTCCGCAGGGCCGAGCGGGCGGCCTGGGCCGCGGTCGAGGCGTACGGGTCGGAGCCGGCGTCCGGAGACCGCCCGGGCGGCGTGAACCTGCTCGCCGTCGGCTACCTGAACCGCCTCTCCGACCTGCTGTTCATCCTCGCCCGCGTGGTCGGCCAGTCCGCCGGCGACGTCCTCTGGGTCCCCGGCAAGGACCGCGAGGTCACCGAGCCCCTCGCCCGCAAGCAGCGCGAGCGGATCACCCGCGACGCCGACTGAGGCCTGGCCCGCGTCTGCGTCCACCGTGAAGTGGACGGATCTGCGGTGAACTCGCGTGATACCGTCCACCTTGTCGTGGACCCCACCGCGTCCACCTTGAAGTGGACCCCACCGCGTCCACCTTGAAGTGGACGCACTGCGGTGAACTCGCGACAATCCGTCCACCTTGAAGTGGACCCCACCGCGTCCACCTTGCAGTGGACGGATCTGCGGCGAACTCGCGTCAATCCGTCCACCTTGAAGTGGACCCCACCGCGTCCACCTTGAAGTGGACGCTACTGCGGCGAACTCGCGACAAACCGTCCACCTTGTCGTGGACCCCACCGCGTCCACCTTGAAGTGGACGGATCTGCGGCGTAGTCGCGTCAAACCGTCCACCTTGTCGTGGACGGAACGGTGACGCGTCAGCGGTAGCGGGCTCCGGGGGGCGCGGACTCCAGCCAGCTCAGCAGGCCGGTGAGGGACGCGACCGAGGTGGCCAGCTCCCAGGAGCGGCCGTCGACGAGTTCCAGGCGCATGATCCGCTGGTCGTCGTAGAGCACGACCGACTCGATCGGGGACGGGTCACGCTGCGGGCCCGCCGACGCCTGGGACCGGGGGAAGATCACCCGCGGACGCAACGCGATCGAGAAGGCCCGGAACCACTCCAGGTTGTCGCCCGAGTAGCGCGCGACGCCGAGCACCCACCCGGCGCCCGGCGTCTTCTCGGAGAGTCGCAGCGAACAGTCGAACAGCCCGCCCTGGCGGGACAGCCAGCGGCGCCGCACGCCGAGGAACACCACCGGGACGAGCAGGACGACGACCAGCACCAGCGCCACCCATTCGGTGATGCCCAGCCAGTCCATCCGTGTCGACTCCCGGGACTACTTGGCGTGCTGCCGGGCCAGGTGGGCGGCCCGGACCTGGGCCTGCGCCCGCAGGTAGTGCTGGCGGGTCTCCTCGTCCAGCTCACCGGCGTTCAGTCGCTTCTCGGCCGCCGCCAGCTCGTGCTCGGCGGCGTCCAGGTCGATCTCCCTGGCCACCCTGGCGAACTGCGACAGCAGCGAGACCCGGTTGTCGGCCACAGAGAGGAAGCCCCCGTCGATGGCCAGCACCTCGCGGGTGTCCTCCGTCGTGAGCACCTCCGCCGCACACGGCACCATCGCGGCGAGGAACGGCTCGTGGTTGGGCAGGATGCCGAGGTCGCCCTCGGTCGACCGGGCGGTGACGCTCAGCGCGTCCCCCTCCCAGACGATCCCGTCCGCCGAGACGACCTCGACGCGCAGCACGTCCGCCACGTCAGCCTTCCTTCTGGATGCGGTCCCAGTTCTCCATCACCATGTCCATGCCGCCGACGTTGAAGAACGCCTGCTCCGCGACGTGGTCGACCTCGCCGTCGCAGATCATCGTGAACGACTCGATCGTGTCCTTCAGCGGGACGGTCGAGCCGGGCACGTTGGTGAACTTCTCGGCCATGTAGGTGTTCTGGGAGAGGAACTGCTGGATCCGCCGCGCGCGGGCGACGATGATCTTGTCCTCCTCGCTCAGCTCGTCCACACCGAGGATCGCGATGATGTCCTGCAGTTCCTTGTTCCGCTGGAGGATCTGCTTCACCCGCGTCGCCGTGTCGTAGTGGTCCTTGCCGATGAACTGCGGGTCCATGATCCGCGAGGAGCTCGACAGCGGGTCCACGGCCGGGTACAGGCCGCGGGACGCGATCTCGCGGCTCAGCTCGGTCGTGGCGTCCAGGTGGGCGAACGTCGTGGCAGGCGCCGGGTCGGTGTAGTCATCGGCCGGGACGTAGATCGCCTGCATCGAGGTGATCGAGTGGCCCCGGGTGGACGTGATCCGCTCCTGCAGCTGGCCCATCTCGTCGGCCAGGTTCGGCTGGTAGCCCACGGCGGACGGCATCCGGCCGAGCAGCGTCGACACCTCGGAGCCGGCCTGGGTGAACCGGAAGATGTTGTCGATGAACAACAGCACGTCCTGGTTCTGGACGTCGCGGAAGTACTCGGCCATCGTCAGCGCCGAGAGCGCGACCCGCAGGCGGGTACCCGGCGGCTCGTCCATCTGGCCGAACACCAGCGCGGTGTCCTTCATGACGCCGGCCTCGATCATCTCCGCGATCAGGTCGTTGCCCTCACGCGTCCGCTCCCCCACGCCGGCGAACACCGAGGTGCCACCGAAGTTGTGGGCGATCCGGTAGATCATCTCCTGGATCAGCACCGTCTTGCCGACGCCCGCACCGCCGAACAGGCCGATCTTGCCGCCCTGGACGTAGGGGGTGAGCAGGTCGAGCACCTTGATGCCGGTCTCCAGCATCTGGGTCTTCGGCTCCAGCGCGTCGAAGGGCGGCGGCTCGCGGTGGATCGGCCAGCGCTCGGTCACCTCGAACGTGCTCGGGTCCTCGTTGAGGCACTCGCCGGTGACGTTCCACACCTTGCCCTTGGTCACGTCGCCGACCGGCACCTCGATCGGCGCACCGGTGTCGGTCACCTTCGCGCCGCGGCGCATGCCGTCGGTCGGCTTCAGCGAGATCGCGCGGACGATGTTGTCGCCGACGTGCAGGGCGACCTCGGCCGCGATCGTGCGACTCTCCTCACCCGCCTCGATGTCGATGAGCAGCTTGTTGTTGATGTCGGGCATCTGGTCCGCGGCGAACTCCACGTCCACCACGGGCCCGATCACCCGGGCGACCCGCCCGGTCGCGGCCTGGGTCTCGGTCTCGGTCGGGGTCTGCGTCGTCACAGTCATTCCTCTGCCTTGCCTAGTCGTTCTCGGTCAGGTCGGCGAGCGCGCCCGCGCCACCGACGATCTCGCTGATTTCCTGGGTGATCTCTGCCTGCCTGGCCTGGTTCGCCTCGCGGGTGAGGCGCTCGATCAGCTGCTGGGCGTTGTCGGTGGCCGACTTCATGGCCCGCTGCTGCGCGGCGAGCTGGGACGCGGCCGACTGGAGCAGGTAGAACCAGATCCGGCTGCGGATGTAGATCGGCAGCAGCGCGTCCAGCACGGTGTTGGGGTCCGGCTCGAACTCGTACAGCGGCACGACCTCGGTGGCGCCCACCTCGTGCACGCCTTCCACGACCTCCAGCGGGAGGACCCGGCGCACGCGCGGCGTCTGGGTGAGCATCGACTCCATCCGGGTGTAGACCGCCCAGATCTCGTCGACCCCGCCCTCCTCGTACGGCTTCAGGAAGTCCTCCTGCAGCCGGTTCGCGATCTCCACGGCCCGGTCGTACGTCGGGGCGTCGGAGAAGCCTTCCCAGTGCGCCTCGACGGGCAGGTCGCGGAACCGCAGGTAGCTGATCCCCTTGCGTCCCACGACGTAGCGGACGAGTTCCTTGCCCTCCTCCTCCGCGCGCTGGCGGAAGCTGGCGACCGTCTTGATCACGTTGGCCGAGTACGCGCCGTTCATCCCCCGGTCCGAGGTGATGAAGAAGATCGCGATCCGCTTCGGGTTCTCCGACGGCCGGGTCAGCGGGTGGTCCTGATGGGAGTAGTTCGCCACCGCCGAGACGGCCCGGTTCAGCTCGCGCGTGAACGGCAGCGCCCTGGCCGCGACCTGCTGCGCCTTGATGATCCTCGAGGACGCGATCAGCTCCATCGCCCTGGTGATCTTCTTGGTCGCGGTCACCGACTTCCGGCGCTGTCGCAGCTCCCGCAGGCTGGCTGCCATCCGATCAGCTCCGCTTCTTCTGCACGACGATCTGCTCGTGGTCGAGGTCCTCGGCCGCGATCGCCGTCGCCTGCGTGTCGCCACTCACCAGCGGCTTGCCGTCGTTGCCGACGAACTGGGCCTTGAACTCGTCCAACGCGGCCAGCGTCGCCTGCTCGGTGTCGGACGTGAACTGCCCGGTCTCCGCGATGGTGTCGAGCACCTTGGTGTGGTGGCGCAGGTAGTCGAGGAACTCCCGCTCGTAGCGCAGCACGTCCGCCACCGGGACCGCGTCGAACTTGCCCGTCGTGCCCGCCCACACGCTGACCACCTGGTCGGCGACCGGGTAAGGGCTGTACTGCGGCTGGCGGAGCAGCTCGACAAGCCGCGCGCCGCGGTCCAGCTGGCGCCGGGACGCGGCGTCCAGGTCGGAGGCGAACATCGCGAACGCCTCCATGTCGCGGTACTGGGCCAGGCCGATCTTCAGCGTGCCGGAGACCGACTTCATGGCCTTCACCTGGGCGGCGCCGCCGACGCGGGACACCGAGATGCCGACGTCGATGGCCGGGCGCTGGTTGGCGTTGAACAGGTCGGACTGCAGGAAGATCTGGCCGTCGGTGATCGAGATCACGTTGGTCGGGATGTAGGCCGACACGTCGTTGGCCTTCGTCTCGATGATCGGCAGCCCGGTCATCGATCCCGCGCCCAGCTCGTCGGACAGCTTCGCGCAGCGCTCCAGCAGGCGGGAGTGCAGGTAGAACACGTCGCCGGGGTACGCCTCGCGGCCCGGCGGGCGGCGCAGCAGCAGCGACATGGCCCGGTACGCCTCGGCCTGCTTGGTCAGGTCGTCGAAGACGATCAGGACGTGCTTGCCCTCGTACATCCAGTGCTGGCCGATCGCCGAGCCGGAGTAGGGAGCGATGTACTTGAAGCCGGCCGGGTCGGACGCGGGCGCGTGCACGATCGTGGTGTACTCCAGCGCACCGGCCTCCTCCAGCACCGTCCGCAGCGAGGCGATGGTGGAGCCCTTCTGGCCGATGGCGACGTAGATGCAGCGGACCTGCTTCTTCGGGTCGCCGGTCGCCCAGGCCGCCTTCTGGTTGATGATCGCGTCGATGGCGATCGCGGTCTTGCCGGTCTTGCGGTCGCCGATGATCAGCTGGCGCTGGCCGCGGCCGATCGGGGTCATGGCGTCGATGGCCTTGATGCCCGTCTGGAGCGGCTCGTTCACCGACTGGCGGTCCATCACGCCCGCGGCCTGGAGCTCGAGCGGACGGCGCTCGGTCACGTCCTTGATCTCGCCGAGGCCGTCGATCGGGTTGCCCATCGCGTCCACGACGCGGCCGAGGTAGCCCTCGCCGACCGGGACGCTGAGTACCTCGCCGGTCCGCTTGACGACCGAGCCCTCCTCGATGCCCTCGGACTCGCCGAGTACCACGACGCCGATCTCGCGGACGTCGAGGTTCAGCGCGATGCCGAGCGTGCCGTTGGCGAACTCGAGCAGCTCGTTGGCCATCGCGGACGGCAGGCCCTCGACCCGCGCGATGCCGTCGCCGGAGGTCACCACGGTGCCGACCTCGTCCCTGGTCGCCGCGTCGGGGTTGAAGTTGGACACGAACGATGCCAGCGCGTCCCGGATCTCCTCGGGGCTGATGGTCAGTTCCGCCATTGGGTGCACCTTCTGCTTTCGATATCTACTGGGTCAGTTGCTTCTCTGCGGCGGCGAGGCGCCCGGCGACCGTGCCCTCGATCACCTCGTCGCCCACCTGCACGCGGGCTCCACCGATCACGGACGGCTCGACGACGACCTGCAGGTTCACCTGCCGGCCCAGCTGCCGCTCGATCGCGGCCTGCAGCCGCTCCTTCTGGTCGCCCTCCAGCGGCCGGGCCACGGTCACCACCGCCACCGCGCGCTGCCGGATGGCCGCGGCGAGGGTGAGGTAGTCCTCCGCGGTGGACTCGAACGACACCGTCGCCGTCGCGACCGCCCTGCGGGCGAGCTGGACGGTGTCGGGGTCGGCCTTGCCCTGCAGCAGGTCCGTCACCAGCTGCTGGCGGGCCGCCGCGGGGACGACCCGATCATCGACGGCCTGCCGGAGCGCGTTGTCGCCGGCCACCGTGCGGGTGAACCGGAACAGCTCGTCCTCGACGGTGTCCAGCGTGCCGGCCGCGCGGGCGTGCTCGAGCAGCGCCCGGACGCCCTGGCGGTCGATCGCCACGACCAGTCCGGACGGGCTGCTCCAGCGCAGGCCGGCCGCGGCGGAGACCACGGCGGTCGCCCCCGCACCCAGCTTGTTCGCCAGCAGCCCGTCGGCGAACGCCTGCCTGAGGTCGTCGGGAACCGTCGTGTCGGCCATCGCGTTGCGCAGCGGCGGGTTCTCCGTCAGGAGGTCCGCCACGGCGAAGAGGTCCGCGGCCAGTTCCGGGCTCGCCGACTGGGCATCCATGGCCCGGTCGAGCTCGGACAGCCGGGCCTCCGCGGCCGCACTCATTTGGTGCCCTGGGCCGGCTCGGCCTCGAGCTCCGCGATGAACCGGTCCACCGTGCGGCGGGCCCGCTCGTCGTCGTCGAGGGACTCCCCGACGATGCGTCCGGCGAGCTGGGTGGCCAGGCCCCCGACCTCGGCGCGGAGCTGGCCGATGACCTGCGTCCGCTCGGCCTCGATCTGGGCCTTGGCGGTTGCCAGCATCCGGTCCGAGTCGGCGCGGGCCGCCTCCCGGATCTCCGCGGCCAGGCCGACGGCCTGGGCCCGCGCGTCCTCGCGGATGCGCGCGGCCTCCTCACGGGCGGTCGCCAGCTGTGCCTGGTACTCGGCGAGGGCCGCCGCGGCTTCCTTCTGCGCCGCCTCGGCCTTCTCGATCCCGCCGGTGATCTCGGCGGTGCGCTCGGCGTAGGTCTCCTCGAACACGGGGACGACCTTCTTCGCCACGACCCACCAGATGATGCCGAACAGGACGATGCCTGCGATCAGCTCCGAGAGGTGCTCGGGGAGCAGCGGACCGAGGTCCAGCTCGAGCGGCAACATGCCGACCAGCCTCACTGAATGACGAAGGCCAGGGCGATGCCGATGATGGCCAGCGCCTCAACCACGGCGAAGCCGATCCAGGCGGTGCCCATCATCGCGCCGCGGGCCTCGGGCTGGCGGGCGGTGCCGTTGATCACGGAGGAGAAGATCCAGGCCACGCCGAGGCCGGGGCCGAGCGTCGCCAGACCGTAGCCGAGCATGTTCAGGGAGCCGTTCATGATGACTTCCAGGGGGAGCATGTTGCACTTTCCTTTCGGGTTGGTTGGCGTGCTCAGTGTTCTTCGGCCAGGGCCGAGGAGACGTATTGGGCGGTGAGGACGGTGAAGATGTAGGCCTGCAGGACGCCGACGAAGATCTCGAGGGCGAAGATCGCGAAGCTGAAGATGAGCGAGACGCCGCCCGCGGCCATGTAGGCCAGCGAGCCGCTCTCCAGCAGCAGGGTGCCGCCGACGACGAACACCATCACGACCAGGTGGCCGGCGAACAGGTTGGCGAACAGACGCAGCGCCAGCGTGATCGGCCGGACGATGAAGTTGGACAGGAACTCCAGCGGGATGATCAGCACCCACAGGAAGACCGGGACGCCCGCCGGCAGCGTGCTCTTCTTCATGTAGCCGAGGAAGCCCGACTTCCAGATGCCTGCGGCGTTGTAGAGGATCCACGACAGCAGGGCCAGGCCGTAGGGGTACCCGATCTTGGAGAACGTCGGGAACATGAACAGGAAGAACTCGCCGAACAGGTTGTTCACGAGGATGAAGCTGAACAGGGCGACCAGGTACGGCAGGAAGCGCCGGTAGTCGTGGCCGAGGATGTCCCGCGCGATGCTGTTTCGGATCACGTTGTACGAGGTACTCGCCGATGAACTGGCGCTTGCCGGGAACGACCTTGTGGTCGCGCGCGACCCACAGCCAGAAGCCGATCACCAGGACGGCGGCGATGACCGCCTGCGCGAGCTGGTTGTTCAACCACGCGAACTCGTCGCCCAGCCCGGGGAAGAGCGCGCGCGAACAGAAGCTGGAAACGCCGGGCGGGAACCCCGAGCTGGAAGCACCCTCACTCCCGTGCTCGGCGCCCTCGCCGAGGCAGACCGCCCACTCGAGGGGGATCAGCAGTCCGACCAGGCCGGGCATGCACTCTCCTGTCTGGCACTCACACCGAGCGTCCGTACTTCGCGATGACCAGGTACACGCCGGCGGCGGCGCCGACGATGATGCCCACTGGCAGGCACCAGGAGGTGTGCAGCCAGCTGTCCAACAACCAGCCCAGCCCCCCGTAGAAGACCAGCCCGGCGATCAGAATGCTGAGGACGCGGAGACCCGCGTCCATCCCGCTCTGCTCACCCATGGTCCTCCGCACCCTACCAGCCGAATTGAGTGCGCAGCACCACTTCAGGGCTCCCCGGGGCCCTGCCGTTCGGTTTCGTCGAAGACCGGGATGCGCAGTCGCGCGAACACCCGGATCTCCGCGGCCAGCCAGCCGGCGACGACGGCGATCGTGGTCACGACGACGGCCACGGGATCCATGCCGGCGAGCCGCTCGCGGTTCGCCAGTGCGAGCGCGAGCAGGACGCCGAGAACGCCCATCCGGCCGGCGTAGGACAGCAGCGCAGCCAGCAGGACGCGGCCCGGTTCGGCGTCGGCGACGAGGACCTGGACGGCCTGCCCGATCGTGAAGAAGGCGATCGTGAGGATGCCGGCGATGGCGGCCGACACCGCCGAGAGCGTGCCGCCGGACACCCCGAAGCCGACCACGCAGACGGCGAGCGCGACGTGCCCGCCGATCGCCCCGCCGGCCAGCAGCCGGCGGGCCCGCAGCACGTTGGGGCTGGGGGCGGACGGGCCGGGCTCAGCCATGGGCCGTCCGGGCGGGCCGCAGGCCCCAGGTCAGGAACGCGGCGACGGCCAGGCCCACGGCGAAGGCGGCATAGGTGGCCGGGTACGGCAGGAGCCCGATCAGGACGACCCCGAAGGCGACCAGCGCCGACCACAGCCACAGCAGCGCGACGGCCTTGCCGTGGCTGTGGCCCAGCCGCAGCATCCGGTGGTGCAGGTGCTGCTTGTCGGCCTGGTACCACAGCTTGCCCGCGAGCGTCCGTCGCACGTAGGCGAGGACGAGGTCCAGCAGCGGCAGTGCCATCACCGCCAGCGGTAGCAGCAGCGGCAGGTAGGCGGCGAAGACGTTCGCCCCGAACGCGTCCAGCCGGGACGGGTCGAGCTGGCCGGTGAGGCTGATCACCGACGTCGCCATCAGGAAGCCCAGCAGCATGGCGCCGGAGTCGCCCATGAACATCCGGGCACGGTGGATGTTGTACGGCAGGAAGCCGAGGCACACGCCGACGGTGGCCACCGTGATCAGGCTGGCCGTCGTCGCGCGGACCAGTTCCTGGTCGAACGCGAGCAGGTAGGCGTAGGTGAAGAACGCGCCGGCGCCGATCGCGACCACGCCGGCGGCGAGCCCGTCCAGCCCGTCGATCAGGTTGATCGCGTTCACGGCGAAGAAGATGAAGACGACGGTGAGGACGATCGAGCTGCCGTCGTCGAGGGAGATGATCGAGTCCGGCAGCGGGATCCAGTACACCTTGACGCCGTTCAGGACGACGACGCCGGCGGCCAGGAGCTGGCCGGCGATCTTCGCAAGGGCGTTGAGCTCGACCATGTCGTCCATGACGCCCACCGCGCAGATCAGCCCGCCCGCGAAGAGCACGGCGCCGGCGTCGTGGGTGACGACGGGGAAGCCTCCCAGCCACGGCAGCTGGGCGGCGACGAGGAGGGCGGCAGCGAGGCCGAACCACATCGAGATGCCGCCGAAGTACGGGACCGGCTTGGTGTGCACGTCGCGGTCGCGGACCATCGCCACCGCGTTGTAGCGGAAGGCCAGGCGCCGGGCCAGCCCGCTCAACAGGTAGGTCACGCCCGCTGCGACCAGCAGCACCAGCAGGTACTCGCGCACGCTCAGCCCTCGTTCCCGGCGGCCGCCTCGGCCTCCGGCGGCGGGGACAGCTCGGAGTCGTCCGGGAGGTCCGGCAGCTCGTCCGCGGCGGGTTCGGGCTCGACTGCCGCGACCTCGGGCGCCACACTCTCCGGTTCCGGCTCCGGTTCGGGCTCGAGGTCCGGAAGGAGCGCGGCGATCTCCTCGCGCGTGATCTTCCCGTCGCGCAGGATGCGCGGGGTGCCGGTGAGGTCGACGATGGTGGACGGGACGCCGCCGGACGCCGGACCCCCGTCCAGGTACACCTTGACCCGCTTGCCCAGCTGCTCCCTGGCCTCCTGCGCCGTCGTGGCGGCCGGCTGCCCGGACACGTTGGCGGACGACACGGCGAGCGCACCGGTGGCGCGCAGCAGGTCACGGGTGAACTCGTGGTCGGGCACCCGGACGGCGATCGTCTCGCCGCGGTCGCCGAGGTCCATCCGCAGGTGCGGGTGGGCCTTGACCACCATCGTGAGGGCTCCGGGCCAGAACGCCTCGGCAAGGGTGAGCATGGCGGGCGTGACCTCGTCGGTCAGGGCGCGCAGCATGCCGACCTCGGCGACCAGCACCGGGGGCGGCATGTCGCGGCCGCGCTCCTTCGCGTCCAGCAGGCCCTGCACGGCGCGCGCGTTCGTCGCGTCCGCCCCGATGCCGTAGACGGTGTCGGTGGGCAGCACGATGCACAGGCCCTCCGCCACCGCGTCGGCGGCGGCGTCGATCGCGGCCTCCGGGTCGACACTGATGTCCCACACCTTCGCCATGGTGCTCATCCTGCCAGCTTGCCGGCGCGGACGGCGGTGACGTACCGGGGCCGGTCGTTGTAGTCCGGGTGGTCGGCCACCTGCGCGTAGCCGCCCGTCGCGGCGAAGACGTCGACGACGGCCTCGCCCTGCACCTCCGCGTGCTCCGCGCACACGAATCCGCCGGGTCGCAGCAGCCGGGCGGCCACACGGGCGACCACCCGCAGGGCGTCCAGACCGTCGGCGCCGGAGAACAGCGCCAGCTCCGGCTCGTGGGTGCGGACGTCGACAGCCACGTGCTCCCACGCCTCGAGAGGGATGTACGGCGGGTTGGCGATGACGAGGTCCACCGTGCCGTCGAGCTCGCCGAACGCGTCCGCCATGTCGCCCTCGACGAGCGAGACCCCGGTACCGGCGAGGTTCTCCTCCGCCACCCTGGCCGCCGTCGACGACAGCTCGACCGCGTACTGGCGGCACCCGGGACGCTCCGCGGCGATCGCGGCGGAGATGGCGCCACTGCCCGCGCACAGTTCGACGACGACAGGGCGGCCGGGCAGGGCGGCCAGCCGCTCGATCGCCCAGCCGGTCATCAGCTCGGTCTCGGGTCGCGGGACGAACACTCCCGGCTCGACCGCCACCTCGACCGTGCGGAACCAGGCGCGTCCGGTGAGGTACTGGACGGGCTCCCCCGCCGCCCTGCGTGCCACCAGACCCTCGTAGGCTGCGGCGACCTCGGAGGGGACGTCGTCGACGAGGGCGAGCCGCGACGGCTCGACGCCCAGCGCATGGGCGAGCAGCGTCCGGGCCTCCGCGGGCGCGGCCAGGCGCAGCGTCCCTTCCGCGAGGAGCGCGGGCACGGTCGCCATCAGTCGGTGCTGCCGAGGCGCTGCGCGAGGTCGGCGGCCTGCAGCGCGCTGATCACGGCCGACAGGTCCCCGGCGAGGACCTGGTCGAGGTTGTAGGCCTTGAACCCGATCCGGTGGTCGGCGATCCGGTTCTCGGGGAAGTTGTACGTGCGGATCCGCTCGGAGCGGTCGACGGTGCGCACCTGCGACCGGCGGGCGGCGGACGCGGCGCTGGCCGCCTCCTCCTCCGCCCTCGCGACGAGCCGGGCGCGCAGCATCCGCATCGCCGACTCCTTGTTCTGCAGCTGCGAGCGCTCGTTCTGGCAGGACACCACGATCCCGGTCGGCAGGTGGGTGATCCGGACGGCCGAGTCGGTGGTGTTCACGCCCTGGCCGCCGGGGCCGGAGGACCGGTACACGTCGATCCGCAGGTCGTCGGGATCGATGTCGACCTCGGCCTCCTCCACGTCCGGCATCACCAGGACGCCGGCGGCCGAGGTGTGGATGCGTCCCTGCGACTCGGTCACGGGCACCCGCTGCACGCGGTGCACGCCGCCCTCGAACTTCAGCACGCCGTAGGGCGCGTTCTCCGGGTCGGGGGCCCCGGTCGCCTTCACCGCGAGGGTGATCGACTTGTAGCCGCCGAGGTCAGTCTCCTGGGAGTCGAGCACCTCCACCTTCCAGCCGCGGGCCTCCGCGTAACGGGAGTACATCCGGAACAGGTCGCCGGCGAACAGGGCGGACTCCTCGCCGCCCTCGCCCGACTTGATCTCGATCAGGGCGTCGGCGGAGTCGTTGGGGTCGCGGGGGGCCAGCAGCCGGGCCAGGCGCTCCTCCACCTCGGCGAGCTCGGCGGCGATGCCGTCCGCCTCTTCCGCGAAGGACGGGTCCTCCTCGGCGAGCTCCCGCGCTGCCGCGAGGTCGGCGGTCAGCTGGTCGTGGGCGGCCAGGTTCTTCACGATCGGGGTGAGCTCCGCGTAGCGGCGTCCCACCCGTCGCGACGCGGCGAGATCGGCGTGCAGCGCGGGATCGGCGAGCTGCTGTTCGAGCTGCGCGAACTCCTCGCGCAGACCGGCTGCGGCCTCAAACATGACCCTCCTGGTGGGGACGTGGACGCGCGGGTGGAACGGCAAACGCCGGGCACCAGGACTGGCCTGGTGCCCGGCGTCGACGAAGCTACTTCTTCTTCGCGGCCTGCTGCTTGGCGTAGCGCTTCTCGAAGCGGGCCACGCGGCCGCCGGTGTCGAGGATCTTCTGCTTGCCCGTGTAGAACGGGTGGCAGGCCGCGCACACCTCGGCGTGGATCACGCCGTTCTTCGCGGTGCTGCGGGTGGTGAACGTGTTGCCACAGGTGCAGGTCACCTGGGTCTCCACGTAATCGGGGTGGATGCCCTGCTTCATTGGTTTCTCCTGTTCTGGGTCCCGGGTCGCCCACTGGTACTGCGGGGGCTGGATGAACCCCCGGACGTGAACCGGAACCGACCCACCATTGTGCCCGATCCCTCCCCGGGATCCAAACCGGCGGCTCCCCCACCCTGACAAGCCGGCGTGGCGTCGGGCAGAGTGGGGCGCATGGCGGAGATTCCCGGGGGACTGGAACTGGTGGGGCTGGACGCGAGCCGGCTGCGCGACGTGCTCGAGCTCGACATGTGGGCCTTCCCGACCGGGGACGACATCGAGGAGGTGCTGAAGATCCCGAGCCCGCTCTCGTGGGACCGGACCTTCGGCCTCGTCACCCCCGAGGACCCCGCCCACCTGGTCGGCCTGCACGCGTCCTACCCGTTCACCCACTGCCCGGTCCCGGGCGGCCGACTGCCCGTCGCCGGCCTGACCTGGGTCGGCGTGCACCCGCAGTGGCGGCGGCGGGGCCTGCTCTCGGCCATGATCGACGTCCACTTCGCGCACTGCAGGGACCGCGGCGAACCGCTGTCACTGCTGACCGCCTCCGAGCCGGCGATCTACGGACGGTTCGGCTACGGGCTCGCGACCAGGAAGGGCGGCCTGACGCTGAAGCGCGGAGCCGCGCTGCGCGAGGTGGCCGGCGCCGACGCGGTCACCATCAGGTTCGAGACGGCGAGCGAGGAACGGCACGGCGACCTGGTGGCACGCCTGCACGGGGCGGTCGAGCGACCCGGCTGGGTGACGCGGGAGTCCCCCGAACTGCAGGCGTACTGGCTGAGCGACGCCCCGGTGTTCCGGGCGGGTGCGGAGGCCCTGCGCATCCTCATCGCCGAGCGGGACGGCGAGGCCGCCGGCTACGCGCTGTTCCGCCGCAGGGACGGCTGGGACGAGGCGGGGCCGAAGGCGACCGTGCACGTGCAGGAGTACGTGGCCACGGACGCCGCCGTCGTCCGGGCGATCTGGGCCCGCCTGCTCGACCTCGACCTGGTCATCGAGGTGACCGTCGGCCAGCTACCACTGGACGACCCGCTGTTCGCGCTGCTGGTCGACGTCCGGGCGGCCCGGCCGTCGTGGCAGGACCACGGCTGGGCACGGATCATCGACCTTCCGGCCGCGCTCACCGGACGGCGCTACGCCGCGGACGTGGACGTGGTCCTGGAGGTGTCCGACACCCGCCTGCCCGACAATGCGGGCCGGTGGCGCCTCACCACGTCCGCCTTCGGCACCGCGACCGTCGAGCGGACCGACGGTCCCGCGGACCTCGCCCTGGACGTCCGCGAACTCGGCAGCGCCTACCTCGGCGGGTTCCCGTTGGCCCAACTCGCCGCGGCGGGACTGGTCGCCGAGCTCGTACCGGGCACGCTCGCGCGCGCGTCCGTCGCTTTCGGCTGGCCCGTCGGGCCGGGGTCGAGCTGGATCTTCTGAGGGCTACTCCGGGTTCGGTGTCGTCCGGGAGATGACCTGGAGGAACTCGCGGTTGCTCTGGGTCTTGCGCATCCGGTTCAGCAGCATCTCCAGGCCGGCCTGCGGGTCCTGGGCGCTGAGCACCCGGCGCAGCTTCCAGATGATCGCGAGCTCCTCGCGGCCCATCAGCATCTCCTCGCGGCGGGTGCCGGAGGCGACCGGGTCGATCGCGGGGAAGATGCGCTTGTCGGCCAGGTCGCGGCGCAGCCGCAGCTCCATGTTGCCGGTGCCCTTGAACTCCTCGAAGATCACCTCGTCCATCTTCGAGCCGGTCTCGATCAGCGCCGTGGCGAGGATCGTCAGCGAGCCGCCGTCCTCGATGTTGCGCGCCGCGCCGAAGAACTTCTTCGGCGGGTACAGCGCGGCGGAGTCGACACCGCCGGACAGGATGCGTCCGGAGGCGGGGGCGGCCAGGTTGTAGGCACGGCCGAGGCGGGTGATGCCGTCCAGCAGCACGACCACGTCGTGGCCCAGCTCGACGAGGCGCTTGGCCCGCTCGATGGCGAGCTCCGCGATCGTGGTGTGGTCGTCCGCGGGGCGGTCGAACGTGGACGCGATCACCTCGCCGGACGTCGTGCGCTGGAAGTCGGTGACCTCCTCGGGACGCTCGTCGACCAGCACCACCATCAGGTGCACCTCGGGGTTGTTGGCCGTGATCGCGTGCGCGATCGCCTGCATAACCAGCGTCTTGCCCGCCTTCGGCGGCGAGACGATCAGGCCGCGCTGGCCCTTGCCGATCGGCGAGACCAGGTCGATGATCCGGCCCGTCATGTTCAGCGGGGTCGTCTCCATGCGGAAACGCTCCTGCGGGTACAGCGGGGTCAGCTTCTGGAACTCGGGCCGGTCCTTGGCCTTCTCGGGCGCGTCGGCGTTGATGGTGTCGATGCGGACGAGCGGGTTGAACTTCTCGCGACGCTCGCCCTCCTTGGGCGCACGGATGGCGCCGGTGACGATGTCGCCCTTGCGCAGGCCCCACTTCTTGACCATCGACAGCGACACGTAGGCGTCGTTCGGCCCGGGCAGGTAGCCGGTGGTGCGGACGAACGCGTAGTTGTCGAGGACGTCGAGGATGCCGGAGATCTCCAGTACCACGTCGTCGTCGTTGAGCACCGGCTCGGCGTCCATGCGCTCCAGGCCCAGGTTGTTCCCGGAGCGGTTGTTGCCGCGACGGTTGTTGTTCTGCCGGTCGCGGTTGCGCCGGCGGCGGCTGCGACGGCCGCCGGAGAAGTCGTCGTCGTCGAGGGTGCTGCTGGTGACGTTGTTGCTGCGCTGCTGCGGCTGCTGCTGTTGCGGCTGGCGGGCGGGCTCGGCCTGGCGGTTCTGGTCGCCGGCGTCCTCCCCGTTGCCGCCGTTGCCGCCGTTGCCGCCGCGGCGACGGCTGCGTCCGCCGCCCTCGGCCTTCAGCGCCTCCAGCCGGGACGCGACGTCATCGCTCCCCTGCGGCAGCGCGGGCTGGCTGTCGGGCTGCTCGGCCCGGGGCTGCTCGACCCGGGCCTGTTCGGCGCGGGGTTGTTCGGTACGGGCGGGCTCCGGGTTCGGCTGGCCCTGCGGGGCAGGACGCTCGGCACGCTGCCTGCGGGTGCGCTGGCCGCCGTTGGCCGCTTCACCGCCGCTCGCCGTGGTCGTCTTCGCCGGGGTCTGCGCAGCCTGGATCGCCTCGATGAGGGCGCCCTTGCGCATGGTTCCCGTGCCCTTGAGTCCGAGGGACGCGCCGAGCTGCTTGAGCTCGGGCAGGAGCATTCCCTCCAGTCCGGACCCGCGGCGCTTCGCCGGGGTCGCGGCTTCGATGGTGTCGGTCACTGACTTCCTTTCGGATCGGGCGGCCGTCTGCCGGGCGGGCAGGCGTCCCCCGCGCTCATAGATGAGCTCCACACATGACATCCAGATCTGAAATACCCCGAAGGTTGCTCACGAAAGACTCTGCTGCGGGGGATTTCTCGACGAACGGTGGTGGGCTCTCGCTCGTCCTGCCCGATCTGAGGGGCCGGCGCGCTCTCGGCGCAAATCCAGAGTAGCACCCGCATCGCCGGAACCGCGAAGCGACGCGAACACGCGTGCGCACGGCTCAGGCCAGCGCCACCTCGAAGGCGCTGCGGAGCCCGTCGTAGTCGGTGACCACGGGGAACCGTGGGTACTCGGCGACCACGTTGGCCGGGGGCCGGAACAGGATCCCCGCGTCGGCCTCGGCGAGCATCGCGACGTCGTTGTACGAATCACCGGTGGCCACCACCCGGTAGTTCAGGTGGTGGAACGCCCGTACGGCCGCCCGCTTGGAGTCGGGCTGGCGCAGCGTGTAGCCGACCACCCTGTCGTCGCTCACCTGGAGGCGGTGGCACAGCAGCGTGGGGAAGCCGAGCTGGGCCATCAGGGGCATCGCGAACTCGTAGAAGGTGTCGGAGAGGATGACGACCTGGAAGCGCGCGCGCAGCCAGTCGAGGAACTCCGCCGCTCCGGGCATGGGGCCCATCTCCGCGATCACGGACTGGATCCGGGACAGCGGGATGCCGTGGGTGTCCAGCAGCCGGAGCCGGTGGCGCATCAGCTCGTCGTAGTCGGCGATGTCGCGGGTGGTGAGCCGCAGGCCCTCGATCCCGGTGGTCTCTGCGACCCGGATCCAAATCTCGGGGACGAGGACGCCCTCGAGGTCGAGGCAGGCGAGGTTCATCAGGCCCCCTCGACCCGCATGACGGAGACGCCGGGCTCGACCTCCGGCATCGCGCCGAGCGACTCCAGCGCCCTGCTCACCTGCTCCGCAGTGGCGCGGTGCGTCATCACGCCGAGGCGGGCCTGCGAGCCCTCGCTCTCCTGGCGCACGGCCTGGAGCGAGACGGCCTGGTCGGCGAAGCGTCCGGCGACCTGCGCGAGCACGCCGGGCTCGTCGTGGACGGTCATCGACACGTAGTAGCGGGAGCTGACCCGTCCGGGCGGGGTGATGCCGCGCGCCGAGTAGGTGGACTCCCCCGGCCCCCTGGCGCCGCGGACGCGGTTGCGGGCGGCGGTGACGAGGTCGCCGAGGACGGCGGACGCGGTCGGCGAGCCGCCGGCACCGGGGCCCATGAACATCAGCGTGCCGGCGTTGCGCGACTCGATGAAGACGGCGTTGTAGGCGCCGGGGATGGCGGCGAGCGGGTGGTGGGCGGGGACCATCGTGGGGTGCACGCCGACGGCGATCGTGCCGTCCTCGCTGAGCACGCAGCGCGCGAGCAGCTTGACCACGCAGCCCATCTGCTTCGCCGCGGTGATGTCGTCGGCCGTGACGCCGGTGATGCCCTCGCGGGAGACGTCGTCCAGGCGGACGCGGCTGTGGAAGGCGAGGCTGGCGAGGATGGCGGCCTTGGAGGCCGCGTCGAAGCCCTCGACGTCGGCGGTGGGGTCGGCCTCCGCGTAGCCGAGGTCCTGCGCCTCTGCCAGCGCGGCGGCGAAGTCGGAGCCCTCGGAGTGCATCTTGTCGAGGATGAAGTTGGTGGTGCCGTTGACGATGCCGATGACCGCGGTCACCTCGTCGCCGACGAGCGACTCGCGCAGCGGGCGGATGATCGGGATCGCGCCGGCGACGGCGGCTTCGTAGTACACGTCCACCCCCGCGGCCTCGGCGGCGGAGTAGATGGTCGCCCCGTCCGAGGCGAGCAGCGCCTTGTTGGCCGTGACGACGGAGGATCCCGCGCCGATGGCGGCGAGGATGAGGGTGCGGGCGGGCTCGATGCCGCCGAGGAGCTCGATCACGAGGTCGACGTCGGGACGGCTGGCCAGGCCGAGGGCGTCGTCGGTCAGCAGCGAGCGGTCGATCCCCGGACGGTCGAGCTCGAGGCGCCGGACGGCGATCCCGACCAGCTCGAGCGGGCGTCCGATCCGGGCGCGCAGGTCGTCGGCCTGCTCGATCAGCAGCCGGGCCACCTGGGACCCGACCACTCCGCAGCCCAGCAGCGCCACCTTCAGTGGCGTGGAGTCTTCCATCGTCATTCCTCGTTCTCGGCGAGCCCGGCGTCCAGGGAGAGCAGGTCGGCCAGGGTCTCGCGCCGCAGCATGGTGCGCACCTTCCCGTCCCGGACCGAGACGACAGGTGGCCGTGGGGTGTGATTGTAGTTGCTGGCCATCGAGCGGCTGTACGCGCCGGAGGCGGGGACGGCGAGCAGGTCACCGATCCGCACGTCCGCAGGCAGGAACTCGTCGCGGACCAGGATGTCGCCGCCCTCGCAGTGGACGCCGACGACGCGGGAAACGACCGGCTCTGCGGTCGAGGTCCGGGAGGCGAGGGCCGCGGAGTACTCGGCGGCGTACAGGGCGGGACGGATGTTGTCGCTCATGCCGCCGTCGACGGAGAGGTAGCGGCGGGTGACGCCGCCGCCGACGTCGACGGGCTTGACGGTGCCGACGCGGTAGAGAGCCAGCCCCGCCGGGCCGACGATCGCGCGCCCCGGCTCGATGGAGATGGCGGGAACGGCCAGCCCGAACGCCCGGCACTCGTGCTCGACGATGTCGCGCAGGCCGCGCGCGAGCTCGTCCGCGGGGGCCGGGTCGTCCTCCTTGGTGTACGCGATGCCGAAGCCGCCGCCGAGGTCGAGCTCTGCGAGCTCGATGCCGGTGGCCTCCCTGAACTGGCTGAACAGCTTGAGGGTGCGGCGGGCGGCGACCTCGAAGCCATTGGTGTCGAAGATCTGGCTGCCGATGTGGCTGTGCACGCCGAGCAGGTTCAGCCGGGGGCTGTGGTGGCAGCGGAACATGCCGACGAGGGCCTGGCCCCCGTTGATCGAGAAGCCGAACTTCTGGTCCTCGTGGGCGGTGGCGATGTACTCGTGGGTGTGGGCCTCGACGCCGGTGGTCACGCGGATCATCACGTTGGCGGTGGTGCCGAGCTCGGCGCAGAGGGCCTCGAGCCGGCCGATCTCGTCGGAGGAGTCGACGATGATCCGCCCGACGCCGCGTTCGAGGGCGAGCCGCAGCTCGGTCTCGGACTTGTTGTTGCCGTGCATGCCGATCCGGGCGGGGTCGAAGCCCGCGCGAAGGGCGACGGTCAGCTCGCCGAGGGAGCAGACGTCGAGGTTGAGGCCCTCCTCGTCGACCCAGCGGGCGAGCGCCCCACAGAGGAAGGACTTTCCCGCGTAGTACACCGTCCATCCGGTGAAGGCGGTGCGCCAGTCCCGGGCGCGGGCGCGGAAGTCGTCCTCGTCGATGACGTAGGCGGGGGTGCCGACCTGCTCAGCGAGGTCGGTGAGCCGGACGCCGCCGACGGAGATCACCCCGTCCTCGTCGCGGTGGACGGTGCTGCTCCACAGCTTCGGGGTGAGCGCGTTGACGTCCTCGGGCCGCGTCAGCCACACCGGTGCCGGTGCGGTGACGTCGGCGTGGATCGAGCCCGCCACGTGCATGTGCGTCATGGCAGGCAACTGTGCCAGAGTCCGGGCTCCCGACGCGTCCCCGCGGGCCGATCTGGACGCCGGCCGCCCGTCGGCGAGGCCCGGACGCCGATGCGGTCGCTCGCCCCAGACTTTGCTACAGTCTCCTACGGCCCTTCGGGGCCGGGCCCCCGTAGCTCAGGGGATAGAGCACCGCCCTCCGGAGGCGGGAGCGCGCGTTCGAATCGCGCCGGGGGCGCCCAGGACGATGGACCGGCCTCATGGCCATCCACCCGCCACACCGGCTGGTCGCCGGGTCGACACCCCATCGGCGCGTCGTGATCGAACCGTGCGCCGCAGCGTTCGAGGAACGTTCGGGCCGGTCCGAACACGTTACTGAGCACGAGGTCGCCGATCATGGGGATCGTGAACACGAGGAGTGACCACTCCGGCGGCCGGGGCGCCCCGCTCAGGACAACGAGCGCGATGAACAGCACATATGCCACGAGCGACACGGGCGCGACGATGCCGCAGTAGAACCCGTTGCTCGATCGCCACGGATTCCACGGTGGTCGCAGCCGGTGCCACCACCGGGCGTGGGCTTTGGGCATGGTCGATGGCCGCCCGGCATTTTGGCTGCGGCCTCACCATTCCCACACCGCGGTCGACCTGGTCACGCTCGACCATGCGACAGACCCGACAACCGCGCCGAACGGTGGGCTCAAGAATGAAGTCCTGAAGGTGCCCGTCGGTCTGCGCGATCCGGACCACCATCGAATGGTCCGACTCCACACCGTCGCGCTCCCCGACTGGTAAGCCCTCCAACACCTCCACGTCGGCCATGTGGTGGCCGACGAGCACGCACCAGGCGCCGAGCAGCTGCGACCTGGCAACCTGGTCCGCCGTCACCACCTGGATACGCGGGACTCCCCGGTCAAACACCTGATCAAGCCAGACCGCTTCCGGACCACCGTGGAGAACCACCCGGACCACATCACCCGCCCGAACGATAGGCGGCCGCCCCCACCCGTCGTCCTCGCCTGCCGGCTCACCGGGAACCGGAACCGACTCCCAGCGATCGCCCATGCAACGCAGGCTAACGCCACCACGGCGCCCCGTCGGACTATTCATCGCAATCACAATCGCGAGGATCCCACCGGCGCTCGCAGGCGCCGCCTCGGCCGCCCGACCTCGGCTGACAGGTCCTGGATCCGCCCGGCCGGCGTCGCCATCGGGAGGGTGCCGTCTGACAACAAACGGACAACACCTGATTCGCTCAGGTGCTCGAAAATGTCAGAGGCGAGTGCTGTGATGGATACATGGAACGAGCAGCGAGGTCCGCACGGTCGGGGAGGTCCTGACCGGCATCGAGCGGCTGCTCGACAGCGCGTCCGCGGACCGGTCCTCGGCCGACGGTGCGGAGGGGCTCGCGTGGGTGCGGTTGGCGCGCCGCGTCCGTGGGCGCCTCGACGCGTTGTGTGCGGTGCTGACCGCGGAGGCGGACAGTGCCAGGGCCGCCGAGCAGGCCATGGGCACACCGATGGCCTCCTGGCTCGGCATGGGAGAGAACCTCTCCCGGCGCGAGGCGGGCGCTGCCGTCCGCCAGGCGCGGGCGCTAGGTGTACTCGGCCGGGACGTTGGTGACAGTTTCTGGTTGACGAAGAGGAGAACCCCCACTGGGGTGTGACTTGCGAAGGTTCACTACTCCAGGAAGAGGTTCTCCCGTGTCTCAATGTAGGGCTCATCTGACCGTGTTCGGCAGGAGGCTGCTCGTCAGCCGGGTGGTGGAGCAGGGCTGGCCGGTCGCGCACGCCGCGAAAGCCCAAGGGGTGTCGCGTCAGTGTGCGCACCGCTGGATCGCGCGGTGGCGGGCCGAGGGCGAGGCTGGGCTGGTGGACCGGTCGTCACGGCCGCACACCAGCCCTGGGCGGACCAGCGCCGAGGTGGAGGCCAGGATCGTCGCTGCTCGTGTCGAGCATCGTCGTGGGCAGGACTGGCTCGGTGCCGAGCTCGGGGTGCCGGCCCGGACGGTGTCGCGGGTCCTGCGCCGCCACGAGCTGCCCTATCTGTGCAGCCTGGATCCGATCAGCGGAGCGGTCATCCGGTCCTCGAAGGCGACCGCGGTCCGGTACGAACGGGACCGGCCCGGTGAGTTGGTCCATGTGGACGTGAAGAAGCTCGGCAAGATCCCCGACGGCGGCGGCTGGCGACTCCACGGCCGTGCCGCCGACAAAGGTCGGCGCAAAGGGACCAAGATCGGCTACGACTACGTGCACTCGATGGTCGATGACCACAGCCGGCTGGCCTACTCAGAGATCCACGACGACGAGACCGCACCCACCTGCGCGGCGTTCCTGGCCCGGGCCGGCGCCTACTTCGCCGCCCACGGCATCACCCACATCGAACGAGTCATGACCGACAACGCGTTCGCCTACCGCTACGGCACCGCGTTCCTGGCCGTGATCGCGGATCTCGGTGCCCGCCAGAAGTTCATCCGAGCCCACTGCCCCTGGCAAAACGGGAAAGTGGAGAGGTTCAACCGCACCCTGCAAACCGAGTGGGCCTACCGGCAGCCCTTCACCAGCAACCAGGAACGCCGCGACGCCCTTGCCCCTTGGCTTGAGCAGTACAACACTCAACGCCGACACACCGCACTCGAAGGCAAACCCCCGACCAGCCGGGTGTCACCAACCTGATGGCCGAGTACAGCTAGGCGGCCACCCGATGGTCGGCGAGGCCGCCGTCGCGGGGCGCGTCGGTGGTGGCCAGGCACGCGCGATCGCCGCGGTGCTGGACGGCCTCGCGCCCCAGCTCGACGAAGACCAGCAGGCGGCCGCAGAGCAGGTCCTGCTCGAACTGGCCTCGCACCTGGACGCCGACCAGCTGGCGAAGGCGGGAGGACGTGTGCTGGCGCAGGTCGCGCCGTCGGCCGCCGACGAACTGCTTGAGGCCCGGCTCCAGCGGGAGGCCGAGCAGGCGCACCGCGACCGCTCGCTCCGCTTCTTCTCCGAGGGCGGGTCGGTGCGGTTCGACGGGTCACTCCCCCGCGTCGAGGCCGAGCGCTGGATCGCACAGCTCGACGCGTGCGCGGAGCGGCTGCGACGCACCTCGATCGAGCGACGCGATCCGCTCGCTGAGCTGCCCACCTTCGCCCAGCGCAGGGCCGACGCGCTGATCGCGCTGCTCCGCGCCGGCGAGTCGAGGTCGGGACGCGCGACGGACGCTGACGCTGCCGCCCCGCCGCCGGCCGGCGCACGGGTGATCGTGAACGTCGACTACGAGAAGCTCAGGCGGGACGCTGCCGCCGCGGGCGTGCTGGGCGACGACGAGCCGCTCTCGGCCGGCGACCTGCGGCGGCTGTGCTGCGACGCGGAGATCATCCCGGTGGTTCTCGGTGCGGCGTCCGAGCCGCTCGACGTCGGCCGCGCGCAACGGCTGGTGACGCCCGCCATCCGGTCGGCGCTCATCGTCCGCGACGCGGGCTGCGCGTTCCCGGGCTGCGATGCGCCACCGTCCCGGAGCGACGCCCATCACATCGTGCCCTGGTGGCAGGGCGGACCGACCAGCCTGGCCAACCTCGTCCTGCAGTGCCACACGCACCACGCCCTGATCGAACCGGCCAGCGGCCCGACCCGCGACCAGTGGCGGGTGCGGATCGCGTCCGACGGCCTGCCGGAGTTCCTGCCCCCGCGGCGTCTCGACCCCGAACAGAAGCCGGTCCGGCATGCCCGCCACCAGCGGGACAGGACCACCGCCGACCCCGGGCCGCCGAGCGCAGCGTGAAGCGCGCCGACCGCCAGGGTGCCCCCGTGCACGAGCTGCCGAGTTTCTGTCATCCCGGACCTGATCCGGGATCTCACCCGAGAACCACACGCGCCTGCCGCGGTTCGGTGGTGCGATGCGAGGCGCGACCAGTCATCCCAGAGTCCCGGGCAGCCTGTGACCGAAAGAGCCCAGTGCTGTCATCCCGGACTTGATCCGGGATCTCACCCAGCGCCCAGACCGCGCGTGCCACGACCTCGACGGGACAGAGCAAAGCCCGACAGGTCATCGCGGAGTCCGACCTCCCGTGACCGCACGAACACCGCCCCGTCATCCCGGACTCGATCCGGGATCTCACGCAGCACCCAGACCGCGCCTGCAGCAAGCACGAATGGGTGATGCAAGGCCCGACCGGTCTTCGCGGAGCCCTCGGGCAGCCTGCGACCGCACGAACGCCGTGCTGTCATCCCGGACTTGATCCGGGATCTCACGCAGCACCCAGACCGCGCCCGCGAGCACAGCGGCCGGTCATGAGCCGGCAAGCGGTACGACGGCGACGAACGCGTCACGATCAGCGTCCCGCCGGCGCGAGTTGGCACTTCGGTGAGATGCCGGATCAAGTCCGGGATGACAGACCCATCGGGCGCGCACGACAACAGGCGGCACCCAGCATGCCCACGCGGGGCAGGTGCCACGAGGCCGCCGGCGCGGGTTAGGTGCTCCACTCAGGTCCCCGATCACGTCCGGGATGACTGAACTGGTTGCGCCGTCGGGCGGAGATTCTCCAATCCGGTGATACTCCGGCGGGTACGGGCGCTCGGCCGCGCGGCGCGTAGGTAACATCAACCAGACAGCAGCGCGCGCTGATCAGGGAAGAAGGCGATTGTGGCCACGCCGCAGGACGTGAAGAACCAGACCGACAACGAGTTCGGAGCCAACGACTGGCTGATCGAGGAGATGCGCGAGCAATTCCTTGCCGACCCGACCTCGGTCGACCCCAGCTGGGCCGACTATTTCACCAGCCACGCCGCCGGCTCCGCCGCCCCGGTGACCACGGCCGCCACCCCGACCGCCCCCGAGCCCGCGCGCAACGGTGCCCCGACGGCCGTCACCCCGACGTCCGACGCCGCCCCCAGCGCCCAGACCGCCGCCGGTTCCGCCACCGCCGCTCCGCAGACCCAGCCTGCACCTGCCCACGCCACCCCCGCCCAGGCAGCGCCCGCGGACGCGCCCGCGCCGAGGACGGAACCGGTCGCCAAGCCCTCCACCAGCAAGCCCGACTCCCCCGGCTCCGGCCGCGGGGTCTCCCCCGACGTCCCCCGTTCCCAGCCGGTCACCAAGGAACAGTCCGAGCCCACCCGGACGCCCCTGCGCGGCGCCCCGCTGCGCACCGCGCACAACATGGACGCCTCCCTGGCCATGCCCACGGCCACCAGCGTCCGCGACGTGCCGATGAAGCTCGCCATCGACCAGCGCCTGATGATCAACGCCCACCTCGCCCGCTCGACCGGCGGCAAGGTGTCCTTCACCCACCTGATCGGCTGGGCGATGGTGCAGGCACTCAAGGCCGTCCCGGAGATGAACAACTCCTACGACGTGGTCGACGGCAAGCCCGTCCTCGTCACCCCCGGCTCGATCAACCTCGGCCTCGCCATCGACATCCGCAAGCCCGACGGCACCCGCCAGCTCCTTGTCCCCAACATCAAGAACTGCGAGGACCTCAACTTCGCCCAGTTCTGGGCCGCCTACGAAGCGCTGGTCCGCAAGGCCAGGGACAACGCCCTCACCGTCGCCGACTTCGCCGGCACCACCGCGTCCCTGACCAACCCCGGCGGGCTCGGCACCAACCACTCCGTGCCCCGCCTGATGGCCGGCCAGGGCCTCATCCTCGGCGTCGGCTCGATCGACTACCCGCCCGAGTTCCAGGGCGCCAGCGCCGCCCGGATCACCCAGATCGGCGTCTCCAAGGTCACCACCCTGACCTCCACCTACGACCACCGCGTCATCCAGGGCGCCCAGTCCGGCGAGTTCCTCCGCCGCATGCACGAGCTCCTGATCGGCCAGCACGGCTTCTACGACGGCATCTTCGACGCCCTCCGCGTCCCCTACACCCCGATCCGGTGGTCCAGCGACGTCAGCGACGAGAAGCTCGGCTCCGTCCCCCGCAGCGCCCGCGTGTTCTCGCTGATCAACGCCTACCGCAACCTCGGCCACTACATGGCCGACATCGACCCGCTGGAGTTCCGGCAGCGCTCGCACCCCGAGCTCGCCCTGGAGTACCACGGCCTCACCCTGTGGGACCTCGACCGCGAGTTCCCCGTCGGCAGCTTCGGCGGCCACTCCGGCGAAGTCGCCACCCTGCGCGACATCGTCGCCATGCTGCGCGGCTCCTACTGCCGCTCGGTGGGCGTGGAGTACATGCACATCGCCGACAACGAGCAGCGCACCTGGATCCAGGAGCGGTTCGAGCGCCCCTTCGTCCCGTGGCCGCGCGAGGAGCACCTGCGGATTCTCGACAAGCTCAACGAGGCCGAGATCTTCGAGACCTTCCTGCAGACCAAGTTCGTCGGCCAGAAGCGGTTCTCCCTCGAGGGCGGCGAGTCCACGATCGTCTTCCTGGACGAGCTGTGCGAGCAGGCGGCCGGCGCCGACCTCGCCGAGGCGATCATCGGCATGCCCCACCGCGGCCGCCTCAACGTGCTTGCCAACATCGTCGGCAAGTCCTACGGCCAGATCTTCCGCGAGTTCCAGGGCAACTACGACCCCCGGCTCAACCAGGGCTCCGGCGACGTGAAGTACCACCTCGGCTCGGAGGGCCAGTTCACCGCGGCCAGCGGCAAGACCATCAAGACCTCCGTCGCCGCCAACCCGTCCCACCTCGAGGCCGTCGACCCGGTCGTGCAGGGCATCGCGCGCGCCAAGATCGACCGCGTCGGCAAGGTGCCGGGCTGGCCCGTGCTGCCGATCCTCCTCCACGGGGACGCGGCCTTCGCCGGCCAGGGCGTCGTCTACGAGGTCCTCCAGATGGCGCAGCTGCGCGCCTACAAGACCGGCGGCACCATCCACCTCGTCGTGAACAACCAGGTCGGTTTCACCACCGCCCCGATCGAGTCCCGCTCCTCCACCTACTGCACGGACGTCGCCAAGGCCGTCCAGGCCCCGATCCTCCACGTCAACGGCGACGACCCCGAGGCCGTCGCCCGGGTCGCGCAGGTCGCGTTCGACTTCCGCCAGCGGTTCGCCAAGGACGTCGTGGTCGACCTGATCTGCTACCGCCGCCGCGGCCACAACGAGGGCGACGACCCCAGCTTCACCCAGCCGCTGATGTACGACCTGATCGAGCAGAAGCGCAGCGTCCGCAAGCTGTACACCGAGGCACTGATCGGCCGCGGCGACATCTCCACCGAGGACGCCGAGCAGGTGATGGCGCGGTTCCGCGAGCGCCTCGAGGGCGTCTTCCGGGAGGTCCGCGAGGCCACCGAGGCCGACGACGACACCTACCGCAAGGCCCCGTACTACCCGGCCAAGCTCGGCAAGGACCGGGGCACAGCGATCACCGCCGACCAGATGGAAGCCGTCGCGAGGGCCCACCTGACCTTCCCCGAGGGCTTCACCGTCCACCCGAAGGTGCTCCCGCAGCTGGAGCGCAGGGCCGAGAGCATCCGCAGCGGCCCCATCGACTGGGCGACGGCCGAACTGCTGGCCTTCGGCTCGCTGCTGATGGAGGGACGCCCCGTCCGGCTGGTCGGGCAGGACAGCCGGCGCGGCACCTTCAGCCAGCGGTTCGCCGCCGTCATCGACCGGGTCACCAACCGCGCGTACGTCCCGCTCAAGCACCTCACCCCCGACCAGGGTCGCTTCCACGTGTTCGACTCCCTGCTCAGCGAGTACGCCGCGATGGGCTTCGAGTACGGGTACTCGGTCGCCGCCCCGGACGCGCTCGTGCTGTGGGAGGCCCAGTTCGGCGACTTCGCGAACGGTGCCCAGACCATCGCCGACGAGTTCATCGCCGCCGGCAACGCGAAGTGGACGCAGAAGTCGGGCGTCGTCCTGCTGCTCCCCCACGGCTACGAGGGCCAGGGCCCCGACCACTCCTCGGCCCGGATCGAGCGCTGGCTGACGCTGTGCTCTGAGGGCGCGCTGGCCGTCGCCCAGCCGTCCACCCCGGCCAGCTACTTCCACCTGCTGCGCACGCACGCCTACGTGAACTGGCACCGGCCGGTCGTGATCGCGACGCCCAAGTCGATGCTGCGCGCCAAGGCGGCCATGTCGCCGCGCTCGGAGTTCCTCGAGGGACGCTGGCAGCCCGCGATGGGCGACCCGACGATCACCGACCACGCGGCCGTGCGCCGGATCGTGCTGTGCTCGGGCAAGATCCGCTGGGAGCTCGTGCAGGCGCGGACGGAGGCCGGCCTCGACGGTCAGGTCGCGATCCTGCCGCTGGAGCGGCTGTATCCGCTGCCCGCGCGGGAACTGGCCGCCGAGCTGGCGAAGTACCCGCAGTTGAGCGACGTCCGCTGGGTCCAGGACGAGCCGGAGAACCAGGGCGCGTGGTGGTTCCTCCAGCTGCACCTGCCCCAGGCCGTCGCGGCGTTCCTGCCCGGCTACGAGTTGAACATGACCGGGATCACCCGCCCCGCGGCGTCCGCGCCGTCCGTCGGCTCGGTGAAGGTGCACCAGGCCCAGGAGTCCGACCTGGTCACCCGCGCCCTGGCGGACTGAGATGTACTTCACCGACAGGGGCATCGAGGAGCTCGAGGACCGCAGGGGCGAGGAGGAGTTCAGCTTCGCCTGGCTGTCCGAGAAACTCAGCCTGTTCGTCGACCTGCACCCGGAGCACGAGAATGCCGTCGAGCGACTGGCCACCTGGCTGGCTCGCCTCGACGACGAGGAGGAATGACGTGCTCACGCAGGCAGCCATCGACGCCTTCACCGCGCTGACCGGGACCGCCCCCGAGGGCGTCTGGGTCGGCCCGGGCCGGATCAACCTGATCGGTGAGCACACCGACTACAACGACGGCTACGTACTGCCCTTCGCGCTCCCCCAGGCCGCCTACGTCGCCGCGTCCGCCCGTGCGGACGGCCGGTGGCGGTTCCGCTCCGTCGACCTCGACGACACCGTCGAGCTCGGCCAGGCCGAGCTGGTCCCCGGGTCGCCGGGCTGGCACTCCTACCTCGCCGGCGTCGTCTGGGCGCTGCAGCAGGCCGGTCACGAGGTCGGTGGCGCGGACCTCGTCCTGACCTCGGACGTGCCGCTGGGCGCCGGACTGTCCTCGTCGGCGGCGATCGAGTGCGCGACGCTCGCCGCGCTCGTCGACCTGTACGGCTTGACGATCGACCCGGTCGACCGCGCCAAGCTGGCCCGGGTGGCGGAGAACGCCTACGTCGGAGCCCCCACCGGGCTGCTCGACCAGGCAGCGTCCACGCTGTGCACGGCCGACCACGCGCTGTTCCTCGACTGCCGCACGCTGGAGACCCGCCAGGTGCCGCTCGCCGTCACCGACGCCGGCCTGGAGATCCTCGTCATCGACACCCGCACCCGGCACAGCCACGTGGACGGCGAGTACGCCGCCCGCAGGGCCAGCTGCGAGAAGGCGGCGGCGATCCTGGGCGTACCCGCGCTGCGCGACGTCACCGACCTGGACGCCGCACTCGCGCAGCTGCCCGCCCTCGAGGCGCGCCGGGTCCGGCACATCGTCACCGAGGACCAGCGGGTGCTGGACGCGATGGACGCCCTCGCCGCCGACGACTACGCAGAGCTGGGTCGGCTGATGACCGCGTCGCACGCCTCCATGCGCGACGACTACGAGATCACCGAGCGCAGCGTGGACCTCGCCGTCGAGACGGCGCTGGGCGCCGGGGCGCTCGGTGCGCGGATGACCGGTGGCGGCTTCGGCGGCTGCGTCCTCGCGCTCGTCCACGCCGACCGGGTGGAGGCGACCGCTGAGGCCGTGCGAGCGGCCTTCGCCGAGGCGGGCCTTGGCGAGCCGGTCACCTTCCTTGGTCGGCCGTCGGCGGGGGCGCGTCGGCTCGTGTGACGCCGCCCCTGTGCAGCGCGCGGGACGTGGCAGGTAGCGCTGCGGCCACGACGGTCGCGGCCGAGATCACGACGACCACCCACACCCAGGGCGCGTCCGCGGTGAACGTCCACGCCGTGATCAGGTTCAGCAACGACAGCGCGAGCACGGGCCCGCGCCCGAAGACGCTCAGTCGCCACAGCACCCACGCGGCACCGAGCATGAGCGCGCCGTAGCCGACCAGGAAGATCGCGACCCCAGAGCTGAATCCGCCATGGCCGGACGCGAGCGATGCGACCGCGAGGACGACGACGGCCACCCCCACGAGCGCGGTGCCGGCGACGGCGACCAGCACCGCGGCGGGCCGGTGGCGCAGGAAGGACGGCATGCCGGCCAGCGTAGCCGTACCGGCGGTGCGCTCCGTTCAGCCGATGTGAGCGCGCCACACCACATGTGCAAAATGCGGCCCGCCCCTTGTGCTCGCCAGCTACAGTTGTCACTCTGGACGCCGGGCGTGGTTCACACCACCGCCCGGTGCCGCGTGCTCGGGCCACCGCCATCGGGCCCCACCTACTCAAGGAGTGTTGCTTCATGGATTGGCGCCACCGCGCTGCCTGCCTCACCGAGGACCCGGAGCTCTTCTTCCCCATCGGCAACACTGGACCTGCGCTCATGCAGATCGCCGAGGCCAAGAAGGTCTGCCGACGTTGTGAGGTGCGTGAAGCCTGCCTACAGTGGGCCCTGGACGCCGGTCAGGACCACGGGGTCTGGGGTGGCCTCAGCGAGGACGAGCGCCGAGCCATGAAGCGCCGCGCCGCCAGGATGCGCGTCCGCAACGCCTGAGGGCCCCGCCCACAGCGTGTGATTCACCGGTCCGCTCCGGCGCGGAACCGGGGACGGTTCTCCTTTCGCGCCATGGTTCCGAGGCGCCGTCAGATCAGCGGCACCCGGACGGTCGCTGTCGTCGCGTCGCCCTCTGTCGCCAGCCGGAACGTTCCGCCGAGATCGGCCACCAGCGTGCTCACGATCGACAGGCCCAGGCTCGTCGAGCTCGTGATCCGGAAACCCTCGGGCAGCGGCTCGCCGTGGTTGACCACGTCGACCACCAGCTCTCCGTCCTCCTGCAGCGGGCGCACCAGCACCTCGCCCGACTGCTCGCGCAGCCCGTGCTCGACGGCGTTCTGACACAGCTCGGTGAGCACCAGGGAAAGGCTCGTCGCGACGTCGGCCGGCACGTAGCCGAAGGACCCCTCCCGGACCATCCGGACCTTGCCTCCGGTCGCGGCGACGTCGCCGACCATCTTCAGCAGGCGGTCGGCGACGTCGTCGAACTTCACCGCTGCGTCGAACGCCTGGCTGAGGATCTCGTGGACGACCGCGATCGCCGCGACCCGCTTCATGGCGTCGTTCAGCGCCCCCTTGGCCTCCACCGACGAGATCCGGCGCGCCTGCAGCCGCAGCAGCGCCGCCACGGTCTGGAGGTTGTTCTTCACCCGGTGGTGGATCTCGCGGATCGTCGCGTCCTTGGTGACGAGCTGGCGCTCGCGCGAACGGAGCTCGGTCGTGTCGCGGCACATCACCAGCAGGCCGTCGGGACCGTCCGCCGCGGCCAGCGGGAGCACGCGGAGGCGGACGTTGGCCGTGCCGGTCTCCAGGTCCAGCTCGGACGAGCCACGTCCGGCGAGGCTCGCGGCGAGCGGTCGCTCGACCGGCATCCGCTCCTGGGAGAGCGACCGGGTGATGGCGACGAAGTCCTCGCCGTAGAGGTCCATGGTGAGGCCGAGCCGGCGGTACGCGCTCAGCGCGTTGGGGCTCGCGTAGACGATCACGCCCTCCCTGCTCACCCGCATCATGCCGTCGCCCACGCGCGGTGAGACCCACGGCACCCTGCGGTCCCCGCCGAGCGGGAACTGGTGCCGGTGCACCATTCCCGCGATGACCTGGGCGGCCTCCAGGTAGGCGTCCTCGAGCGCGCCCGGAGCCCGGACACCCATCTGGTTGGTGTGCATCTCCACGACGGCCAGGACCCGGTCGCCGGACAGGATCGGGATCGCCTGGACGTCCACCGGGATCCCCGCGTGCAGCTTGTTGCCGCTGGTCTGGGAGATCTCCTGCCCGAGGTAGGCCTCGGTGACGAGGTGCTCGGGGTCGTAGGCGATCTCCTCGCCCACCACGTCGTCCTCCAGCGAGGTCGGGCCGGTGGTGGGACGCACCTGCGCGCACGCCCAGAACACGTTGTCGTCGACGTCGGGAACCCACAGGATCAAGTCGGCGAAGGCGAGGTCGGCAAGGAGGGACCATTCGTCCACGAGCTGGGTGAGCCACTGCAGGTCCTCGTCATCGAGGACGCAGTGCTGCCTGATCACCTGCTCCATCGTCTGCATGCGCTTCACCCTACTGACTCCGGTTGGACCGCTCTTCCAGCGGCTGGCAGAATGGGCCCTCGCGCGCTGTCCGGCGCGCCGACGAGACGAACGAGGAGACCACGATGGGTAAGGGTGGCCGTAAGCGCCGTTCCCGCAGGAAGAGCGCTGCCAACCACGGCAAGCGCCCGAACGCCTGAGGATCGCCGCCGTAGAACGCACACAGGGCCCCCGCCATCCGGCGGGGGCCCTGTGTCGTTGTCGGTCTCAGTCGGTGGTCTCGGTGACGACCACCGTGGTGGTGGACCAGGTGGCGCGGACGCGAAGGCGGAGCGACTCGGGGGCCTTCTCCTCGCGGCAGCAGGTGCGGATCAGGTGCCGCAGCGCGTCCTCGACCTGGTAGTGGTCCAGGCACGGCTCGCACGCCAGCAGGTGCTGGCGGATCGCGTCGGCCTCGGACTCGGTGAGCTCTTTGTCGTGGAACTCGTACAGGTGCTTCAGGACCGCCGTGCAGTCCTCGAAATCAGGCGTCATGGTCGGCACCGATCAGTCCGTGCTCGCGGGCGAAGTCACCGAGGAGTGCACGCAGCTGGTTGCGCCCCCGGTTGAGCCGGGACATCACGGTCCCGATCGGGGTGCCCATGATCTCGGCGATCTCCTTGTAGGAGAACCCCTCCACGTCGGCCAGATAGACGGCCAGCCGGAAGTCCGGCGCCAGCGCGTTCATCGCGTCCGTCACCGCCGAGTGGGGCATCCGGTCCAGCGCCTCCATCTCGGCGGAGCGCAGGCCGGTCGAGGTGTGCGCCTCGGCACGGGCGAGCTGCCAGTCCTCCACCTCGCCACCGGAGGTCTGCGGCTGGCGCTGCTTCTTGCGGTAGTTGTTGATGAAGGTGTTGGTGAGGATCCGGTACAGCCACGCCTTCAGGTTGGTGCCGGGCGTGAACTGGTGGAAGGACGCGTACGCCTTGGCGAACGTCTCCTGCACCAGGTCCTCGGCGTCGGTGGGGTTGCGGGTCATCCGCAGCGCGGCACCGTAGAGCTGGTCGAGGTACGGCAGCGCCTCGGACTCGAAGCGCTCGGTGCGCTCCTCGTCCGTCTCGGGGGTCACGTCGGGGCCGGCCTCGTCGGGGGCAGTCGGGAGGTTCATCACGAACGAGCCTAGCGGGTGCGCGTCACGGGCCACCGTGGCGGCGCGTCCGGCCGGCGCCCGGGGCTCGAGGGTTGCGATCACGTCGGTTCAACGACGATGGGCCGATCGCTTATTCCACCGGCTCGACCAGGCCCGGGCCGTCGTTCGCCACCTTGTTCACCGCTGTCGAGACCGCGTGGTAGGTCAGGTCCGGCGCGGCGACGCTGAGCAGCCCGAGCGGGTCGGCGTCGAAGTCCGGGTCGAGCCAGGCGTCCCAGTTCTCGCGGACGACGGCCATCGGCATCCGGTCGTGCAGGTGGCCGACGTCGTCGGTCGCCGAGGTCGTGATCACGGTCGCCGTCGTCAGCCAGGCGCCGTCCGGGGCCTTCCAGAACTCGTAGAGCCCCGCCATCACGAACAGCCCACCCGCGGCCGGACGGATGAAGTAGGGCTGCTTGGCCGGCCTCCCGGAAGCGTCGGTGACCGCGTACCACTCGTAGTAGCCGTCCGCCGGCAGCAGGCAGCGTCGGGACGCGAACGCCCTGCGGAACGCCGGCTTCTCCGCCACCGTCTCGACGCGGGCGTTGATCAGCCGCGCGGCGCCGGAGGCGTCCTTCGACCAGGACGGGACGAGGCCCCACCGCACCGGGGCCAGCAGCCGCCGCGTCCCCTCCGGACGGCGCCGCTCCATCACGGCGACGATCAGGTCCGTGGGCGCGATGTTGTAGTCGGGACCGGGCAGCGGACCCGCGACCTCGTCGATCTCGAAGTACTCCTCGAGATCCTCCCCTGCCATCGACAGGGCATAGCGTCCGCACATGGCCCCGACCCTACGCCGCGCCACCCCCGGGACGCGCTTGGCAGCCGAGGGGGTTCGGGGTAGGAATAGGGGCATGAGTCTTCTGCGGTTCGTCGCCCGCTCCATGTTGGCCAGCTACTTCGTGATCAACGGGGTGAAGGCGATCCGCCATCCCGAGGAACTGGTCGAGTCCGCCCAGCCGGTCGCCGACACCGTCCTGCCCCTGGTGACGTCCGCGGTACCGGAGGCTGCGCGCGGCTACCTCCCCGAGGACACCGCGGGCTTCGTCCGCTGGAGCGGCGTCCTGCAGGTGGCCGGAGGGCTCAGCCTCGCCACCGGCCTGGGCCGTCGGCTCGGCGCCGGCGTGCTGGCGCTCACGATGGTGCCGCACGTGCTCGCGTCCAACCCGCTCAAGGCGAAGGGAGCCGCGCGGTCGGTGGCGCAGGCCCAGCTGACCAAGAACGTCGCCCTGCTCGGCGGGGCGCTCCTCGCCGCGCAGGACACCGAGGGCCGGCCGAACCTGGCCTGGAAGGTGCGCACCCAGAAGGAACTCGTGGCGAAGGAGGCCGCCAAGCGCAAGGCCGAACTCGAGCGCGGCGCCCAGGCGACCGCCGTCGAGGCGGAGAAGCTCGCCCGCCGTTCGGCCCGCAAGGTCCGCAAGACCGTGGCGGACGTCCTTTCTTGATCCCCTGGCCGGCTCCCGTCGCGGCGGCACCCGTCCGTGGCCACGTGGTCGTTCCGGGCTCGAAGTCGGCCAGCGCCCGCAGCCTCCTGCTCGCTGCTCTGGCCAGCGGCGCTTCCGTCCTCGCCGGCGTGCTGGACTCCCGTGACACCGCGCTGATGCAGGCGGGGCTGGCCACCCTCGGGGCGGGCTTCTCCCACCTCGCTGACGGCAGGGTGGAAGTGACACCGGTCGGGGGCGTGCTGGGCGGCGGCACGGTCGACGTGGGCCTGGCAGGGACGGTGCTGCGCTTCCTCCCGCCCGTCGCGGCCCTCGCCGCGGAACCCACTCGTTTCGTCGGGGACGCGGCCGCCGCCGCCCGCCCGATCGCCGGGCTGCTGGACGCGCTGGCCGCCCTCGGCGCGGCCGTCAGCGAGCCGCGGTCGCTCCCGTTCTCCCTCGGCGGCGGCACGTCCTTCCGGGGCGGGGCCGTCAGCGTGGACGCCAGCGCCACCAGCCAGTTCGTCTCCGCGCTGCTGCTCGCCGGCGCCCGGTTCCCCGACGGTGTCACCGTGACCCACGTCGGCGCGTCGCTGCCGTCGGCGCCGCACATCGAGATGACCTGCACGCTGCTGCGGCGGCGGGGCGTGGTCGTCGAGCAGCCCAGTGCGCTCACCTGGCGCGTCCTGCCCGGTCCGATCGCCCCGCTGGACGAGGCGGTCGAACCAGACCTCACGAACGCGGCCACCCTGCTCGCCGCCGCGCTGGTGACCGGCGGCGAGCTCACCACTGCCTGGCCCCAGGTCTCGGTGCAGGCCGCGGACGAGCTGCTGGACGTCCTGGCCGCCTTCGGCGCGAGGATCGCCTACGACGGGGACTCCTCCGGACGCGCGGTCACGGTCTCTGCACCGGACGGCGTGCACGGGGCGGACCTGAACCTGCACGACGTCAGTGAACTCACCCCGGCCGCCGCAGCCCTCGCCGCCGTTGCCGACGGCCCGAGCCGGCTGCGCGGGGTCGCCCACATCCGTGGCCACGAGACCGACCGGCTCGCGGCGCTCGCGTCCGGGCTCTCGGGGCTGGGCGTGCAGGTCACCGAGCTGGACGACGGACTGGAGATCGTGCCGGGACCGCGCCATGGCGGCACCTTCACCACCCACGCCGACCATCGCCTCGCCCACGCCGCCGCCCTGGTCGGCCTCGTCACCCCCGGCGTGGCGCTGGACGACGTGGCGTGCACGACCAAGACGCTGCCGGACTTCCCCGGCCTGTGGGCGGGCCTGCTCGCGGGGGACGCCGCGTGAGCAGGCAGTCCAGGGACGCGATCACCGACGACCCGCACGCCGGTTACGACCGGCCGAGCCGACGGTCGCGCCCGCGCACCAAGGACCGGCCGAGCTACGACGACGCGATCGTCGCCACCGTGGTGACCGTCGACCGCGGCCGCTACCGGTGCCTCGTTCCGTCCGCGGACGGGGTCGGATCGATCGTGACCGCGATCAAGGCGCGCACGCTGGGCCGCAAGGGCGTGATCGTGGGCGACCGGGTCCGCCTCGTCGGCGATACGAGCGGCGACGAGGGCACGCTGGCCCGCATCGTCGAGGTCGAGGAGCGCGAAACCGTACTACGGCGTACTGCGGACGACGACGATCCTTTCGAGCGCCCGATCGTGGCCAACGCCGACCAGTTGGTGATCGTGGCCGCGCTCGCCGACCCCCCGCCGCGGGTGGGCATGATCGACCGGATCCTGGTCGCGGCCTACGACGCGGGGCTCGAGCCCCTGCTGGTGCTCACGAAGGCGGACCTGGCCGATCCCGACGGGCTGATGGCGACCTACGAGCCGCTCGGGCTCCGGGTGGTCGCCGTCGAGCCGGGCAGCGACCTCACGCCCCTGCGGGAGGCGCTGTCCGGCCATCGCAGCGTGCTGGTCGGGCACTCCGGCGTCGGCAAGTCGACGCTGGTGAATGCGCTGATTCCCGGCGTCGACCGCCAGGTGGGCGAGGTCAACGAGGTGACCGGACGCGGCCGGCACACCTCCACGTCCGCCGTCGCGCTCCAACTGCCCGATGGCGACGGCTGGGTGATCGACACCCCCGGCGTCCGCTCGTTCGGGCTCAGCCACGTCACCGCGGACTCGATCCTCGCCGCCTTCGGTGACCTCGCCGAGATCGCCGAGGACTGCCCGCGTGGCTGCCACCACGACTCCGCCTCCCCCGAGTGCGCGCTGGACGTGGCGGTCGCGGACGGACGGCTCGCCCCGGAGCGCCTGGAGTCCTTCCGCAGGATGGAGAAGGCGTTCCACTGACCCTCCGGCGTGGCCCCGCACCTCGCCACGACTCGGCGCGGATAGGGTGAAAGCCATGCCCGACCAAGCCCTGCTCGACGACCTCCGACTGGCCCACGTGCTCGCCGACCAGGCCGACGCCCTCACGATGGCACGCTTCAAGGCGTCCGACCTGCGCGTGGACTCCAAGCCGGACCTGACGCCGGTCAGCGACGCCGACACAGCCGTCGAGGACGCGATCCGCTCCATGCTCTCCCGCACGCGTCCGCGCGACGCCGTGCACGGCGAGGAGCGTGCGGACTCCGGGTGGGGGCCGCGGCGCTGGGTGATCGACCCGATCGACGGCACCGCGAACTACGTCCGCGGCGTGCCGGTCTGGGCGACGCTGATCGGGCTCATGGTCGGCGATGAGGTCGTCGCGGGAGTGGTCTCCGCGCCCGCGCTGTCGCGACGCTGGTGGGCGCACACCGGTGGCGGCGCGTTCACCGGCAGGACGCTGCTGAAGGGCGCGCCGATCCGGGTGTCCGCGGTCGGCGACCTCGAGGACGCCTTCCTCTCCTACTCCTCCCTCGACGGCTGGGTGCAGGCCGGGCGCGGCCGCCAGTTCGGCGAGCTGGGGCGGGAGTGCTGGCGGACCAGGGCGTTCGGCGACTTCTGGAGCTACATGATGGTCGCCGAGGGTGCGGTCGACCTCGCGGCCGAGCCCGAACTCGCGCTGCACGACATGGCGGCGCTCACCGTCATCGTCACCGAGGCCGGCGGCCGGTTCACCAACCTCGACGGACGCGACGGCCCGCACGGCCCGGGCGCCATCGCCACCAACGGCATCCTGCACGACGACGTCGTGGCCCGGCTCGCCGTCGAGGCCTGATCGACCCGCGGGCGCCCGCTCCTCGGGACCGGTTCGACCGACTGTGGCGCAGGCCCCGTGCTCCGGCCCCACCGCCCCGATGGGTTCGATGGGGGCACAGCCCGCACACTTCACGACCCTGCCGATGCACCGCATTCCGAGCTGCCAGCATCTGCTCGGGCGCAACTCCCGGCGCTCTGCGGCAACGCCCGCCGCGGCATGGTTCCCACCGCGTCCACCCGGCCCTCGGCTCCGGCGTCCGTCCAGCGCGCGCTGCTGAGGTAGCCGTTCTCGATCCGGCTCTGCGGCAACCCGACCGCGGTCAGCGCCCTGGCGAAGCTGCCATGGCCGTACCACTTGCTGGTGTGCACCTCAGGGCCGAGCGTCTGGTGTGCCTCAGCAGCCAGCGCCGCCAGGGGAATCGGAGTGCTGGCGGTGCTGCAGCGGTGGCGGACCAACCGTGCGAACTCCCCGAAAGCAGCGGGCCGTGGGGGCGGCGGGTCACTCCCGATCAACTCGACCAGGTCCGCCGGGCCGAGCACCCGGTCGGTGACCGCGGCCAGCGCAGGGGCGACGTCCCGCGAGCTGACCAGCGTGGTGTCCCTCCCCGCGGCCCGCAGCCGGATCAGCAGCGGGGTGAAGTCGGAGTCGGCCGAGCCGAGCACGTACTCCCGGGAGAGGGACTCGCCTGCAACGAGTCCAGCACGTCCAGTGCCATCCGGATGTCCGCGGCGTTCTTGGTGCCGGCCAGGCGCGGGCAGTCGATCACCTCGAACCCGGCCCGCACGAACGCTCTGCGATAGCGGCCGAAGGTCTGGGGCGCGCCGTCGACGGTCTGCGGCCACCCGGCGGGGTTCAGGTAGCAGCGCAGCACGAGCCAGCGCCGTCGACGCCCCTCGGGCAGGACCGAGAGCCGTTCCAGCCATACGTCGGGCTGCTCGGCGAACCCCAACGCCGCCGTCGGGTCGTGCTTGCGCAGTTCGGTGAAGACGTTGTCGAAGTCGAGGTAGAGGGCAGCCGGGACGTGGGACACCCCCCATACCTACCTGTACGGGCCCCGTTCTGGTCAGTCCTCGTCCGGGCGACCCCTCGGGGTGCTCAACCGGTCCGGATCCGGGGCACGGCGGCGAGGAGGGCCCTCGTGTAGTCGGTCTGCGGGTCGTCGTAGACCTCCTGGGTCGCCCCGCGCTCGACGATCCGTCCATGGCGCATCACCACCAGCTGGTCGCACAGGTGCCGGACCACCATCAGGTCGTGGCTCACCACGACGAGGGTGAGGCCCTGCGCAGCCACCAGCTCGGTGAGCAGGTTCAGCACCTGCGCCCGGACGGACACGTCCAGGGCCGACACCGGCTCGTCCGCGATCAGGACTTCGGGCTTCGGCGCGAGCGCCCTCGCGATCGCGATCCGCTGCCGCTGCCCGCCGGAGAACTCGTGCGGGTAGTGCGCGCCGGCGTCCGCGGGCAGGTCTACCGCCTCCAGCAGCTCGGCGAGCCGCGCTGCGTGGTCGACACCGGCGGGCAGCTGCCGGCGGACCAGGCGTGAGCGCAGCGGCTCGGTGATGATGTCGCCGACCTTCATGCGCGGGTTGAGCGACGACCGCGGGTCCTGGAACACCATCTGCACCGACGCCCGCACCATGCCCAGGCTCCGCTCGGGCAGCGCGGTGATGTCGGTGCCCTCGAACCACACCCTTCCCGAGGTCGCCCTGTCGAGCCCTGCGAGCAACCGGACCAGGGTGGACTTGCCGGACCCGGACTCCCCCACGATCCCGAGCCTGTGGCCGCGCTGGAGGGTCAGGTCGACGGCGTCCAGCGCCCGCACCTCGCTGCGGCCCGTGCGGTAGACCCGGGTGAGCGCCTCGGTCCGGTACAGCTCATCCGGCTCAGTCATGGCCGGCCTCCGCGTAGAAGTCCTCGACCGTGGGCAGCCGCGTCCCCGGCGCCACCCTGTCGAGCTGGGCGGTGGCCACCAGGCCGCGCGTGTAAGGGTGCTCGGGCGCGGTGAACAGCCTCGCCACGCTGCCCGACTCGACGATCCGCCCATCGAGCATCACCAGGACGTGGTCGCACACCTGCGAGACGACCGCGAGGTCGTGGCTGATGAACAGGCACGCAGCACCGCTGGCATCCAGGACCTCGTCCAGCTTGGCCAGGACGAGCGCCTGGACGGTCACATCCAGCGCGGTGGTGGGCTCGTCACAGATCACCAGGCCGGGCGAGTTGATCAGGGCCATCGCCAGGATGGCGCGCTGCCGCTGGCCGCCGGACAGCTCGTGCGGGAAGGCGTCCGCCACCCTCTCCGGGTCGGCGAGGCCCACCTCGTCGAGCATGGCCACCACCCGGTCGCGGGCCGGTCCGGCCTCCGCCCCCTGGTGCAGCCGCAGCACCTCGGCGACCTGGCGTCCCACCCGCATGGTGGGGTCGAGTGCGGTCATCGGCTCCTGGAACACCATGGACACCGCGTCACCGCGCAGCCGGGACAGCCCGCGCTCGTCGAGGCCGACCATCTGCGTCCCGTCCAGCACCACCGACCCGCGGACGTGGGCGTTCTCGGGGAGCAACCCCATCACCGACAGGGCGGTGACGGTCTTGCCCGACCCGGACTCCCCGATCACCCCGAGGCGCTCGCCCGGCTCGAGCGTGAAACTCACACCACGGACGGCCTCCGCGCGGCGCCGGCCGAAGCTGACCTGGAGGTCGCGCACCTCCAACAGAGGCTGATTCATGACACCTCCCGCAGGCGGGGGTCGAGGTAGTCGCGCAGGCCGTCACCCAGCAGGTTGAAGCCGAGCACGGCGAGGGCGATCGCCAGGCCCGGCCACAGCGCCTGCAGGGGCGCGACGAAGAGGAACTGCTGGGCGTCGCGCAGCATGTTTCCCCACGTGGGCGTGGGACGCGGCGTCGCGAGACCGAGGTAGGACAGCGCCGCTTCGGCGAGGATCGCCATCGCAAAGCCCACCGACGCCTGCACGCCGACCAGGGGCGCGATGTTGGGCAGGACGTGGCGCCGGGCGATCCCCCACCGCGACGTACCGGACGCGCGGGCGGCGAGGACGAAATCGGCGGCCATCACCTGGAGGGTGGCCGCCCTGGCCACGCGGGCGAACGCGGGGATCGTCGCCACGCCGATCGCGACCATGGCCGTGACGGTCGATGCGCCGAAGACAGCGGCCAGCAGGATGGCGAGCAGCAGCGCGGGGAACGCGTACACGACGTCCCCGACGCGCATCACGACCTCGTCCACCCAGCCGCCGGCCTGCCCGGCCAGCATGCCCAGCGGAACCCCGACCACCGCCGACAGCCCGACCGAGATGATCCCGACGGCGAGCACCGTCCGGGCCCCCACCATCAGGCGGCTGGCGATGTCGATGCCGAAGCCGTCCGTGCCGAGGACGTGCGGCCAGCCGGGACCCTGGAGGCGCTGGCCGGCGACGACCTGGATCGGGTCGAACGGCGTCCAGAACAGGGAGACCACCGCGGTCACGACGACGAGGGCGACCAGGACGATGCCGATCACCAGCTGCGCGCGCTTCACGGGGTCGACCCCTCGAGCGTCGACCCCTTCCTGCCCTGCCGGGGGTCGATCAGCAGGTAGGAGAAGTCGACGATCGCGCTGATCGCCAGCACGGCGAGGACGAGGAACATGACGGTGCCCTGCACCACGACCAGGTCGCGCCGGTCGACCGAGGTGAGCAGCAGCGAGCCGAGCCCCGGCAGGGTGAACACCGACTCGACGACGATGGCGCCGACCAGCACCGACGACAGCTGCAACCCGATCACGGTGACCAGTGAGATCGCGGCGTTGCGCAGGCCGTGGCGCAGGAGCGCGCGCATCGGCGTCCACCCGATCGCCCGCGCGGTGCGGTAGTAGTCCTCCTCCAGCACCTCGAGGAAGGCGGAGCGGACGTAGCGGATCAGCACGGCGGCCTGCACGACTGCCAGCGTGATCACGGGGAGCACCAGGTGGGACGCCCACTGCGCGGGATTCTTCAGCAGCGCGACGTAACCGTTGGCCGGCAACCAGCGCAGCCAGACCGAGAACACCAGGACCAGCAGGATGCCGCCCCAGAACACGGGGATCGCCATCCCGAGCTGGGCGGCGGCACTGATCGTGAACCCCGGCCACGACCGGCGCTTGAGGGCGGCGACCATGCCGGCGGGGAGCGCGATCAGCAGGGAACCGATCAGACCGAACAGGACCAGCCACATCGTCACGGCGACGCGGGGCGCGAGCAGCGCGAGCACGGACTGGCCGGTGAGGTGGGAGTGCCCGAAGTCGCCGGTGAGGATCCCGCCGATCCAGCTGAGGTACTGGACGACCAGGGGACGGTCCAGACCGAGCTGGGCGCGGAGCTGGGCCAGCGCCTCCGGCGTCGCGTCCGTACCCAGCAGCACCTGGGCCACGTCGCCGGGCAGGGCGTTGGTGACGAGGAAGATCAGGATCGACGCGCCGAACAGGCTGACGACGAAGACCCCGAGCCGTTGGGCGACCCGCGCCGCGAGAGTCACGGCGGGCCGCCTACCGGCTGGTGATCGTGGTCAGGTCGAAGCTGAGCGTGATGGCGTTCTGCGGGATCCCGCTGATCGTGGCCTTCGTGATCACCAGGTTCGGCAGGGCGAACAACCAGATGGCCGCGCACTGCTCGGCGAGGTAGCGGGCGGCGGTCTTCATCTCGGAGACCGCCTGGTCCTCGCTCGGCGCCTCGATGGCCGCGTTGTACAGCGAGGCGAACTTCTCGTCGCCGTAGTGCCAGTAGTACGTCGGATCGGCGAACTTGCCGAGGTCGCGGGCCTCGACGTGGGCGACGATCGTCATGTCGTAGTCGCCCTTGGTGAAGACCTCGTCCAGCCAGCGGCTGAAGTCGAGTTCCTCGACGGTCACCTTCACGCCGATGTCGCGCAGCGCGCTCTGGACGAACTGGGCGGACTTCACCGCGTACGGCACAGAGGGGACGCGCAGGCGCAGCGAGAGCTCACCCTCGTCGTAGCCGGCCTCCTTCAGCAGTGCCTTCGCCTTCGTCGGGTCGTACGGGTAGAGCCCGGACAGGTCCTCGTACCAGGGGTCGGTGGGCACGGTCATGGAACCGATCAGGGTGCCCTGGCCCGCCCAGGCGGTGTCGATGAGGTCCTGGCGGTTGATCGCCATCGTCAGCGCCTGCCGGACCTGAAGCTTGGCCAGCGCCTTGGTGTCGTGGTTGAGGCCCAGCACGACCTCGCCGTTCGTGGTGCCGGAGATCGTCGTGTACTGGCTGGTGTCGGCGAACTGCGACAGCGCGTCCGGGGCCTGGAGGTTGGAGATGATGTCGAGGTCCCCGCTCAGCATCGCCGCGTTCTCGGCGTTCGGATCGGTGAAGTAGCGGAACGTCACCTCGTCGAAGCGGGCCGGGTTGCCCCAGTAGTTGCTGTTCGCGGCCAGGACGACGCTGTCGCCCTGCACGTGGCTCTGCACGGCGTACGGGCCGGAGCCGGCGCTGGTGGTGCTGAGGTCGCCGGTGTAGCTCGGGTCGAGCATCATGCCCAGCGTGGAGGACATGTCGTAGAGCCACATGATCGACGGGTGCGTGAGGGTGACCTGCACCTGGTGGTCGTCGGTGGCCGTCGCGCCCGCCACCACGGCGAGCTGCGCCTTCAGCGTGGCGGTCAGCTGGGTGTCGCCCTTCAGCCGCTCGATGTTGGCCACGACCGCAGCGGCGTCCACCGGGGCACCGGAGGCGAACTTCGCCGCCGGGTTCAGGTGGAAGGTGTAGGTGAGCCGGTCGGGGCTGACCTCCCAGGCCTGGGCGAGCAGCGGCTTGATCTCGCCGTTGGCGTCGACCTTCACCAGGGTCTCGTAGACGTTGTAGAGCAGCACCTGCGGGATGGACGCCGCCGTGTTGTGCCACGGGTCCATGGACGCGGGCTCGAGCGTGGCGCCGATCGAGAGCGTCCGCTCCGGCTCACTGCTGCCGGTCGAGGACTGGCCGGTGGGCGAACACGCGGCGAGGACGAGGGCCAGCGCGATCGCGAGCAGTGCGGCGACGCCCTTGGCCGAACGAGAGTGCGAACGCCGGGACTTCGCGGCGGCGTAGGTCATCTGCCCTCCACAGGTCTGTCCCCGCGACGCGAGGAAGCGCCGAAAGTCTAGCCCAGCGATGCTCCCGTCCCCGGACGTCGCATCTCGTGCCGGGACGCTCGCGTCCGCGGCGACGCCGGGCCCCCGGATTTGGGGATCCGGCGAACCTCACCTAAGCTGGGTCGAGTCGACGCGGGGTGGAGCAGCTCGGTAGCTCGCTGGGCTCATAACCCAGAGGTCACAGGTTCAAATCCTGTCCCCGCTACGAAAAGGCCCCTGACTTGGGATAACAGGTCAGGGGCCCTCTGTTTGCGCCCGGGAGCTGTTCACTGTGTGCGTCCGGCGCCGCCCGGAGTGCGGGCACGACACCCCATACTTGCCGCGTGGAGCTTCGCGAGTTGGACCCACAGGACGAGCAGCGCGTTCGCGCCTTCGTTGTCGCCACGGCAGGCGCGTCACCCGAGGCGTGGAGCTGGACGCCGGCGCGAATCGACCGCGAGTGGCGGTCGGTGTGGTCGACCCTGCAGCTCCCGGTGGCCACCATTCTTGCCGAGGACGAGGGGCGGATCCTTGGCATGGTGTGCTGCACCATCGTCCCGGTGGATCGCGAGCCGGGTGCGGTCATCACGAACCTGTGCGTGACGCTCCCCGACCGCCGCAGGGGGATCGGCCGCCTCTTGATGCTCCGGGCCCACGACATTGCGCGGGCGGCCGGTGCTCGCGTCGCCGCCCTCCAGGTCGCGCCCACCCAACAGGCCGCTGTTCAGCTGTACACGGCACTGGGCTACTCCCCCGTGAAGGAATCGGAGGACACGATGGTGATGGATCTGTCCGGAACCACGAACTGAGCCCGTGCCGATCGCGCAGATCGCGCGACAGTCGCTCAGAGGTCGGACACCTCGCTGCCGCCGGCCAGCCGCGACCAGAACGGGATCTCCGGGGTTGGCGGTTGTTCGGGCAGCGGAACGCCGAGGAACTCCCGCTCCACCCAGGCCAACAGGTCGCGTCCGTAGTGGATCACGTCGCTCTGCACCACCGAGAGCACCGGCGCCGGCGACGGGTACGGACCGGGCGGCAGGTACCGGTGTCCGTACAGGGGGACGAGCACGGGCCAGGCCGCGAGCCGGACGGCGGCCTGTTCCTCCGCCTCGGCGGCGTCGTCCGGACGCGTCCCCCACGACCCCGGCCAGAAGCCGTTGTGGGTGACGTCGAACAGCAGCCCGGCGACCGGCATGGCCAACCGCTCGCGCACCGTCGCCTCCGCGTCGTTGCGCCAGTCGATCCAACCGTCCCCGACCGGCAGTGCCCGTTGCAGGAACTCGGCGTGGTCGGCGCAGAACGCCAGTCCCCAGCGCGCCTGCACGCGGGCGAGCTCCGCGTCGCTCAGTCCCGGCTCGCACCGGGCACCCGCGTCCCGCAGCACGTCGACGGCCAGCCGGACCACATCGGTCATGGGCACATCATGGCCCCGTGGACGCCGCTTCGCCGGAATATGCTCGTCCGTGCTGCCGATCGACCAGGGGGATGCACCGAATGACCTACGACGTGGACGAACTGCGGACCCACTTCCCGTCGCTGGCATCGGGCATCGCGCACTTCGACGGACCCGGCGGCACGCAGACCCCCCGCGAGGTGGGTGACGCCATCGCGGCGACCCTCACCGCTCCCCTGTCGAACCGCGGCACCGTGGCGGCCTCCGAGGCCAACGCGGACGCGGCCGTCGCCGGCTTCCGGTCCGCCGGCGCGGACCTGCTCGGCGTGCCTGCGGACGGGATCGTGCACGGCCGCAGCGCCACCCAGCTCACCTACGACTTCTCCCGCGCCCTCGCCAAGGACTGGCGCCCCGGCGACGAGGTCGTCGTCAGCCGGCTCGACCACGACGCGAACGTCCGGCCCTGGGTGCAGGCGGCCGAGCGCGCCGGGCTCACCGTCCGCTGGATCGACTTCGACCCGGCCACCGGCGAGCTCGTCTGGGAGAGCGTCGAGGCGGCGCTCACGCCGCGTACCCGGCTGGTGGCCGTCACGGCCGCGTCCAACCTGATCGGGACGCGTCCGCCGGTGCGCCGGATCGCCGACGCCGCCCACGCTGTCGGCGCGCTGGTGTGGGTGGACGGCGTGCACTACTCCGCGCACGAGTTCGCCGACGTCCCTGCGCTGGGGGCCGACTTCTTCGTGTGCTCGCCCTACAAGTTCCTCGGCCCGCACTGCGGGGTCCTCGCCGCGGCCCCCGAACTGCTGGAGCGCCTGCACCCCGACAAGCTCCTGCCCTCCACCGACGTGGTCCCCGAGCGGTTCGAGCTCGGCACGCTGCCCTACGAACAGCTGGCCGGGGTCACCGCCGCGGTGGACTTCCTCGCCGGTATCGCCGGGGACGCCGACCTCACGCGGCGGGAGCGCCTGCGCGCGACCTGGGCGGCGACCGAGGCGCACGAGTTGCGGCTGCGCGGACGCATCGAGGACGGCCTGCGCGAGTTCGGGCACGCCGTGGTGGTCCACTCGCGGGCCGAGGAGCGGACGCCGACGCTGCTGCTCAGCCTGCCGGGTCGGCGGACGGCCGACGCGTACCGCTTCCTGGCCACGCGGGGCGTCCTCGCGCCCGCGGGGTCGTTCTACGCCTACGAGCCATTCCGGCGGCTCGGCCTCGACGACGACGGCGGACTGCGCCTCGGTCTCGCCCCGTACAGCACCGACGACGACGTCGACCGCGTACTGGCCGGGCTCGCCGAGTTCCTGTCCTGAGCCCGCGATAGCCTCAGGCATGGCCTTCGACGAAGAGCTCGCCGGACGAATCCGCGCCGCGCTGTCGTTCACCGACGGCGTCACCGAGCAGCGCATGTTCGGCGGGCTCGGCTTCATGGTGGACGGTCACCTCGCCGCGGCCGCCAGCAGCCGGGGCGGCCTGATGCTCCGGATCGACCCCTCACTGGCGTCCGGGCTGGTGGACGGGGACGCTGTGCGCCCGTTCCGGATGCACGGCAGGGACTTGGCCGGCTGGGTGCTCGTCGCCCCCGAAGCTGTCGACGACGACTCCGAGCTCCTGGTGTGGCTCGGGAGGGCGCAGGCCTGGGTCGCGACCCTCCCCCCGAAGTAACCCGCGGCCCCGACGTCGAGATCCCGGGTCAAGCCCGGGATGACACACCCATCACCGTCATCCCGGCTCACGCCCGGCACGACACCCACCACTGTCATCCCGGCGAAAGCCGGGATCTCACCCACGACCAGCCGGCACCAACACCGAAATCCCGGGGCACGCCCGGGATGACAGGGTCACGCGGACGCGGCGAGGTACTGGCGCAGTTGGCGGACGACGAAGGCGTGGTCGTCGAGTTGCGGGAGGCCCGAGACACCGACGGCGCCGACGACGGTTCCACCCTGCAGGCGCAGGGGCACCACGCCGCCGTGGGCGGCGTACTCGCGCGGGTCGAGACGGGCGTCCACGTCGAAGTCCTTGCCTCGCTCGCGGAAGGTCTCCCCCACCGCCAGTGAGGCCTGGCCGTAGCGCAGGGCCACCCTGGTCTTGCGGGCGAGCCACTCGTCGTTGTCCGCGCTCGAGCCGGGCAGCGCGGCGTGGAACACCCGCTGCGGCCCCAGGACGATACCGATCACGACCGGCAGCTCCTCCTCGGCGGCCGCCTGCCGCATCTGCGTCCCGAGCAGCCAGGCGTCCTCGAGGGTGAAGTCGTCGAACCGCAGCTCGACCTCCTCGTCCCTGAGCCGCTCCGCCAGTTCGCCCACGTCCCCGTCCCTCCTGCTCGTCCCGACGGTCCGACCGTACCCCCGCGGGGTGGCCGGTGGGAGACTGGCGGCATGCGCGTTCACCTCGGTTGCGACCACGCCGGCCTGGAACTGCGGGACCACCTGATGGGCTGGCTCGCCGACCACGGCCACGAGCCGGTCGACCACGGACCAAGCGCCTACGACCCCGAGGACGACTACCCCACCTTCTGCCTGCGCGCCGCCGAGGCCGTCATCGCCGACCGGACGTCCGGCGTGGAGGCGCTCGGCATCGTGATCGGCGGGTCGGGCAACGGCGAGCAGATCGCGGCCAACAAGGTCGCCGGTGCCCGCGCGGCGCTGGCCTGGTCGGAGGAGACCGCCCGCCTGGCCAGGGAGCACAACGACGCCAACGTCGTGGCCATCGGTGGACGCCTGCACACCGTCGAGGAGATGACCCACTTCGTCGAGGTCTTCCTCACAACGCCCTTCAGCGGCGCGCCGCGGCACCTCCGCCGGATCACGATGATGGCCGACTACGAGCGCACTGGGGAATTGCCTCCGCTCACCTGATCCGGACAGGACGCTGCCGTCCCGCCTCGCCCTGTGCCTCTGCTGTGCCGCACCTTTGCCCATACCGCGCACTGGCGGACGTGTCGATGATGAATCCCGACGAGGGGCATTCCCTCGCCGGCTCACGCCCGTTCCCGCTGCGGAGGCACTCATGCGCGCAGTTCGCATCTCGATCGCAGTCGCGGCCGTCGCCGTGGCGTCCACCCTGGTGGCCACCGCGCCGGCCGACGCCCACACGACCCGCAAGACGAGCCCTGCCACGACCGTCCTGACCACGGCGATCGGCGCCCCGTTCAACCTCGATGTCCGGCACGGACGCATCCTCGTCGCCGACGGCGCCGGCCAGATCGGCGCGGTGGAGGCCGACGGCTCGGTGTCGACGGTCGTGGGCGACGTGCCCGGTGCGTCCGGCATCGCCACCTCGAGGAACGGGAAGTCGATGGCCTACACGACCTCGGTGGTCGAGGGTGAGACCACCATCACCGCGAGCGGTCTCGTGATCACGGGTCCGAAGGGCACCATCCAGGTCGACACGCTCGCCTACGAGCAGGCGAACAATCCCGACGGTGCGATCCAGTACGGCGTGACGAACCCCGACTCCTGCGTCACCAACACTCTCACCAACGCTGGCTTCCCGGTCAGCTACACCGGCGCGATCGACTCCCACGCCTACTCCGTGGCCGCCTACCACGGCGGCTGGGTCGTGGCGGACGCCGGCGCCAACGCCCTGCTCAGGGTGAGCCGGAGCGGCAAGGTCTCCACCCTGGCCGTCCTGCCCGCACACCCCACCGCGATCACCCAGGCCGCCGCCGACGCGTTCGGTCTCGATGCCTGCGCGGTCGGCGTCACGTACGCCTTCGAGTCCGTCCCGACGGACGTCGAGGTGGGTCCGGACGGGTTCCTGTACGTGACCACGCTGCCCGGCGGGCCCGAGGACGCCTCGCTGGGCGCCCGCGGCAAGGTTTTCCGGGTCAACCCCTACAGCGGCCGCGCCGTCGCGATCGCGTCAGGCCTGCTCGGAGCGACCAACCTGGCGTTCTCCCGCGGCGGGCTCTACGTCACCGAGCTGTTCGCCGGCAAGGTGTCCCTGATCAGGCACGGACGGGTCTCGAGCTTCCTCGAGCTGCCCGGCGCACTGGCCGTCGAGGCGGGTCCCCGCGGCGACCTGTACGTCGCCACCGGCATCTATGGCCCGCCGTCCGTCGTCCGCGTCCAGACCGGCGGACGCGGCTGGCGCCACTAGGGGCGGACCCCGATCCGTGCGCACCACCTGCGCCGGCTCGGGCCTCCGCAGGACCAGCCCGGCGGGAAGTGCGGCGACCTCCCGCCGGGTTGCCCGGTCGGGACAAGACCGCGGAATGTGGTGAGATGATCCCGTGCCGGACGAACTGAACTACCCGATCCACCAGCGCACGCTCGGCAACGGGCTGCGCGTCGTGGTCAGTCCCGACCACAGCGTTCCGCTGGCCGCGCTGAACATCTGGTACGACGTCGGCTCACGCGACGAGCGGCCCGGCGAGTACGGGTGGGCGCACCTTTTCGAGCACCTCATGTTCTCCGGCTCCGAGCATGTCGCGACCGGCGAGCACCTGAATTCCCTCCAGGCCCTCGGCGGGTCGGTGAATGCCACGACCTGGTTCGACAGGACCAACTACTTCGAGACGCTGCCGGTCGGCGCCCTCGACCTGGCCCTGTGGATGGAGGCCGACCGCCTCGCCACCCTGCCCGACCACCTCACCGACGCGAGCGTCGAGACCCAGCGCGAGGTCGTCAAGGAGGAGAAGCGGCAGCGCTACGACAACGTGCCCTACGGGGACGCGATGCCGGCCCTCGTGGAACTGGTGTTCGGCCCCGACCACCCCTACGGCCACACGACGATCGGCTCGATGGCCGACATCGACGCGGCGACGGTCGAGCGGGCCGCGAACTTCTTCCGCAACCACTACCGTCCCGACAACGCTGTCCTCACGATCGTCGGCGACATCACCCCGAAGGACGCCTTCAAGCGCGTCGAGAAGGCCTTCGGCCGGATCCCCTCGTGGAACCCGCGCGTACGTCCCGCCACCGTCCCGCTGCCGCCGCTGTCGGAAGTGGTCCGGCGCGAGGTGCGCGGACGCGTCCCCGCGGCGGCGTCGTACTTCGCCTGGCGCCTGCCCCAGCGCGACACGTGGGGTTTCGACGCCTGCGAGCTCGCCCTCTCCGTGCTCGGCGGCGGCCAGACCTCCCGCCTGCACCAGGAACTCGTCCGCAACCAGCAGGTGGCCGCCGGCGTCGGCGCGTCCGCCATGCCCCTCATCGGGGGCACGTCGTTCGGCGTGGCCCAGGTGCGTGCCCTCCCCGGCGCGGACGGGACGGAGGCCGCCGAGGCCGCGCTGGCAGAAGTGGCCCGGCTGGCCGAGGAAGGGCCGACCGCGGCGGAGCTGGCCAGGGCGAAGGCCCAGTACGCGCGGGAGTGGCTCACCGAGCTCGCCCGGTTCGACTCCCGCGCCGACCTCCTCGGCGCCTACGCCACCCTGCACGGCGATCCCGAACGCGTGAACCAGCGGCTGGCGGAGGTCGACGCGATCAGCATCGACCAGGTCGTGGACGCGGCCAGCGCATTCCTCGAGCCCGGCCAGCGGGCACAGCTCGACTACCGGCAGGAGGCCAGTGATGCGGAGAAGTGACCAGCGACCGGAGGTCAAGGCACCGCCGCGCTGGCGCTTCCCCGACCCCACCCGGCTGTGGCTCGACAACGGCATGCAGCTGATGGCGTGCCACCGCGAGGGCCAGCACGTCGCCGCCGTCTCGCTGGTGCTCGACGCCCCGCTGAACACCGAACCGGTCGACGTGGAGGGCGTGGCCACCCTCACCCAGCGCTGCCTGGACGAGGGCACAGCCACCCACCCCGGCCCGAGCTTCGCCGAAGCGCTGGAGGACATCGGTGCGGTGCTCGGCGGCTCGGCGGGCTTCTCAGGGAGCGAGCTGTCGGTCGAGGTGCCGGCGCGCACCCTCGGCCCGGCGCTGGAGCTCCTGGCCGAGGCCGTCCGGGAGCCCGAACTGCAGGCCGACGACGTCGAACGCCACCGCCGACTGCGTCTGGCCGAGATCGAGCAGACCCTCGCCAACTCCGCCCACCGGGCCGCGCTGGGCTTCCGCGCGGCCACGATCCCGCGGCGGTACCGCTGTTCGCGCATGGTCGGGGGTAGCACCGAGACCGTGTCGGCGATCACCCACGGCGACGTCCTGTCGTTCCACGAGCGCCACTACCGTCCCGACGGCGCGACGCTGATCATCTCCGGCGACCTGTCCGGCCAGGAATTCGGGCAGGCGGCGGCCGCCTTCAGCTCCTGGACGAGCCCCGCGGAGGGCTACTTCAGCCACGAGGTCCCGGAGCCGCGCACGCCCCAGTGCTGGCTGATCGACCGTCCGGGCGCCGTCCAGGCCGACGTCCGGCTCGGCGGGTTCGGCATGGACCGGGGCGACCCCCGCTGGGCCGACGTCCAGGTCGCCACCCATGCGCTCGGCGGGGCGTTCCTGAGCCGGCTGAACCGGGTGCTGCGGGAGGAGAAGGGCTACACCTACGGCGCGCACCTGGTGAACTCACCGATGCGTGACGGCGGGCTGTTGACCATGCAGGGGTCGTTCCGCACCGAGGTCGTCGTGGATGCGCTGGCGTTGGCCAGGGAGCTGCTCGACCTCACCGACGCGCCGATCACCCCGGCTGAGGTCCACGACGCGGTCACGTTCACCACCGGCGTCGCCCCGCTGCGCTACTCGACCGCGCAGGGCATCACCGACCGGATCTCCGCGCTGGTGCGCGATGGCGTCAACGTGGAGTTCGTCAACGCAAACTTCCAGGCCCTGTCGCTGGTCACCCCCGAGTCCGCGACGCAGTCGATGCTCGAACTGCTCCAGCCCGACGCCCTCACCCTCGTCGTGGTGGGCGACGCCGCGTCCCTGCACGACCAGCTGCTCGCCGACGGCTGGCCGGTGCTCCTCCAGAGCTGAGCCGGCGCCGGGTGATGCTCCTCAGGCCTCCGGGCCGAGCTGCCTGGTCATGAACACCGAGTGGGGGTCGAGGACGTAGCCGTCGAACGGCCCGCAGTGGACGAACCCCTCGCTGGCATACAGACCCTGCGCGGGGGCGAAGTCCGGGCTGGTGCCCGTTTCCAGCCACAGGCTGGTCAGGCCGCGGCGCGTCGCCTCCCCGACGAGGTGTCGAAGGATCGCCCGGCCCACCCCGCTGCCGCGGAAGCGGTCGTCGACCCGCATCGACTTGACCTCCCCGCGCTGCGCGTCGAGCTGCTTGAGTGCACCGATCCCGGCGAGTTCCCCGTCCACCCACGCCGACCAGAAGGTCACGGAGGGGTCGCGCAGTCCGTCGACGTCGAGCGCGTGGCAACTCTCCGCCGGGGACAGCGCATGCATGCCGTCCAGGTGCGCGCTGATCAGCCGCCGGGTGGCCTCCCCCGACAGGTCGTCGCTGCGGATGGCGGGCGTGGAGGGCGCCACGCTACTTGACGCCCAGCTTCGCGAGGGCGTCGGCGAGCTGGGCCTTCGCGACCTCGACCTGCTTCTGGTACTCGGCGAGGTCACCGTTGCGGAGCGCCTCGTCGGCGGCGGTGAACGCCTTCTCCGCGTTCTGCATCGCGACGACCGCCGCCTCCTCGTCATTGGACGTCCCCCCGGTGGAAGGCCCGGTCGTCGGCGGGGTCTCGTCCGGATCCTCGCCCGTGCTGGCGCCGGCGTTGCCCGCGAACACCTGGTCGAGCGCCTCCTGCAGGGTCGTGGCGATCCCGACGTGCTCACCGAACCGCACGGCCACGTAGGCGAGCGCGGGGTACGAGCCGCTGCCCGCTTCCCGCATCGTGTAGATCGGCATCACGTACAGCAGGCCGCCGCCCACGGGAAGGGTGAGCAGGTTGCCGTACTTCGCCGTCGCCGACCCCTGGTTGAGGTAGGAACGCATCAGGGTGGCGAACTGTGGGTCCGTCGTCATCGCGTTCGCCGTCTGGCTCGGGCCGGCGATCTGCTGGGTGTCCGACATCCGCAGCACCCGCAGCTTCCCGTAGGCGCCGCTGGACGCCTCGGCAACCACCGAGAGGTAGGCGGCGAGGTTCTGCCGGCCGTACGGCACGAAGACCGCCGTCTGGCTGAACACCGCCGAGCTGTCGTCCGGCCACTTGATCGACAGGTAGTACGGCGGCTCGGCCGCCGTCGACTTGCTCGTGTCGCTCTGCCCGGGCATCGTCGCGACGGGATCGGTCGGCACCTGCCACAGGTCCGATTGCTGGTACCAGGCGTTGGTGTCGGTCATGTGGTAGCGGGTGAGCAGCTGGCGCTGCACCTTGAACAGGTCCTCCGGGTAGCGCAGGTGGGCCATCAGGTCGGGGCTGATCTGCGACTTCGGCTTCAGCACGCCGGGGAACGCCTTCTCGTAGGTCTGCAGGATCGGGTCGTCCGCCTCCCACGCGTACAGGCTCACGGTGCCGTCGCTGGCGTCCACCACCGCCTTGACCGAGTTGCGGATGTAGTTGATCGACTGGTCGGAACCCGGGTCGGGTGTGGTCTGCGCGTCGGTGATCGCCTGGCGCATGCTCACCGCCTCGCTGTTCGGGTAGTTCCTCGTCGTGGTGTAGCCGTCGACGATCCACACCAGCCGGTGGTCGACCACGGCCGGGTAGATGTTGGAGTCCAGCGTCAGCCACGGCGCCACCTCCTGCACCCGCTCCTTGGGTGTCCGGTCGTAGAGGATCCGGGACTGCGCGTTGACCCGGTCCGACAGCAGGATGTTCAGGTCGAGGAAGTGGGTGGCGTACAGCAGCCGGGTGAACCAGTCGCCCATCGGGACGCCGCCGGTGCCCGCGTAGGTGTTGTTCGCGCCGTCCGGGGTGTCGAACTCGATCGGCGCCTCGCCCTCCTCGCGGCCCACGATCGCGAAGGTCGAGGTGTTCTCGCCGAAGTAGATCCGTCCCTCGTACTCGGGCAGGACGCCCTCCGGCGGGATGTTCTTCTCGATCCACACCGGGTCGCCCGACGAGCTGCGCTGGTTGCCGTAGGCCGCCACCAGTCCGTAGCCGTGGGTGTAGACCGTGTGCAGGTTGTTCCAGGCCTGGTCGGGCAGGTTGGCGTAGTTGATCTCGCGCGCCGCCACCACGGCGTCGGTCTCGGTGCCGTCGATCACGTACCGGTCCACGTCGAGGGTGGACGGGAAGGAGTACCAGCCCCGCAGCTGCTGCTGGTTCTCGAACGTCGGCGCGACCACCGCCGGATCGATCAGGCGGATGCCCGGCAGCGTCTCGGCGTCCTCCTTCAACTGGCCGGAGCTGACTGTGGTCTCCGCCGTGTACGGCTCGATCTCGACGTCGTCGATGTCGTAGGCCTGCCGCGTGGCGGAGATGTGGTTGGCGATGTACGGGCTCTCCAGCACCGGCTCGTTCGGCTTGACCTGGAAGCTCTGCACCACCAGCGGGTACACCAGCCCCAGGATCAGCCCGGAGACCAGCATCAGCACCAGGGCCGTCAGCGGCACCGTCCACCGCTTCAGGAAGCCGTTCGCGAAGAAGACCGCCGCGCACACGAACGCGATCACCGCCATCACGACCTTCGCCGTCAGCCGGGAGTGGTCGTCGGTGTACTGCAGGCCGGTGAACAACGTCCCCTGCTGGAGCAGGAAGCCGTAGCGGTCGAGCAGGTTCTGCAGGCCGTACCCGATCAGCAGCAGGCCGGCGAGGACGGAGAGGTGGATCCGGGCGCCGTTGTTGCCGCCACCCCGGCCCCGTCCGGACGCGATCCCGCCGACGGCGAAGTGGACGGCCGCGGACGCGACGAGGGCGAGGAACACCGCGCCCATGAGGAAGGAGAGGAGGTCCTGCCAGATCGGGTACTCGAAGACGTAGAAGCCCACGTCGAGGTGGAAGTACGGGTCGATGGTGCCGAACGGGACGCGGTTCCACCAGGCGAGGTACGCCTGCGACTGGCCGACGGCCGACGCCCCGGAGACGAGCCCGAGGAACACCGCCGGCACGAGGATCGCCAGCCAGATGTTCGCCTCCAGCAGGTCGCGGTAGCGGTCGAGGATCGCGCTCTGGCCGGTGCGCCGCGACAACGGGCGTAGCCGGAAGGCGATCCACATGTTGCCGCCGACGATCAGTGCCATCGCCAGGAAGAACGACACGAACAGGATCACCTGGGCGGCCAGCTGGGTGCTGAAGACCTGTGGGAACGACACCGAGTCGAACCACAGCTTGGTCGTCCACAGTTCCGCGAACACCACGTACGCGGTGACCAGCACCGCGAGAACCAGGATGGTCGGCAACAGGGGGCCTCGGCGAGCCACCCGCGATGAGACGTTCACGTGTCCACTCCTCGTCGAGCCGCGTGGCGGATCAGCGGCATCGGGTCACTCCAATGTATGCGCCAGCGCGGACGCCAGCGCGGGCACGAGGTCAGCACCGGACAGCAGGTCGCCGTCCTCGCCGCGCACCCTCGCGACGCCGTGCCGGTCCTCGTCCCTCGTCACGCCCACGACCACCCTCAGGTCGAGCCTGCGCGGGTGGGCGGCCACGACCCTCGCGGCCTCGTCGGGGTCGGAGGGGAGCTGCTCCTCCGCGTCCGCGGGGAGGAATGCCCGTTCGAGGGCGAGGACGCAGCCGGCGACCGTCGGCGGCCAGGTGATCCGCGCGAGGGCCTCGGCCAGGTCGGTGCCGGGCCGGAAGTCCTCCTGCTCGATCGAGCTGTACCCGTCCGGCATCGCACCGGACAGGTGCGCGGCGAGGCTGGGTTCGGCGGCCAGGAGGTCGGCCGTGCGGACGAGGGCGAACAGCCGCGCGGGCTGGCCCCAGCCGAGCCGGCCGACGTGGCGCTCCACCTCGACCAGTGCGGCGACGAGGGCGTCGTTCACGAGCACCCCGCGATCGAGACCGTGTCCGGGGACTCCTGCAGCGTGCGCAGCGCGCTGATGGCCTCGTCCAGGCTGTCGACGGGGACGAGCCGGATCCCGGAGGGCGCCTGGCCGACGTCCACGCAGTTGTCGCGGGGCAACACGAAGATCGTCGCCCCGTCGCGCGCCGCCGCGGCGACCTTCTCCTGCGCTCCGCCGATCGGGCCCACCGTGCCGTCGGCGGCCATCGTGCCGGTGCCCGCGATCACCCGGCCCGCGGTGAGGTCGTCGTCGGACAGCTTGTCGCTGATCGCGAGGGCGAACATGAGCCCTGCGCTCGACCCGCCCACGGCGGGGTCGATGGCGAACTTCACGCTCGGCTTGTAGGTGTAGCCGGTGGTCAGCGAGATGCCCACGACCGGCTTGTCCGGGTTCGCCGTGGTCGCTCGGGTGGTGACCGACTCCCGCTGCACCTGCCCGTCGCGCATCACCGTGAACAGGACGGCCTCGCCGACGTGGTGCGCTGCGACCGCGGCCTCGACGTCCTGCACGGAGGTGGTCGTGCGGCCGTCCACGGCCTGGATCAGGTCGCCCGGCTTGAGGATGTCGTTGGCCGGCCCCGAGCTGGTCACCGACTGCACCATCGGCCAGCTGATCACGGGGATGCCGGCCTCCCGGAGCGCCGCGACCACGGCGTCCGACTGGGAATCGGTCATCAGCTGCGTCTCGTCCTGGGTGATGTCGGTCGGGTCCTGGCCCTCGCGGTACACGGCCGAGCGGGGCAGCACCTGCCGCGACGGCAGCCAGTAGGAGAACAGCACCTCGGGGAGGCTGAGCGTGCTCTCCGGCGACGTCACGGCGACGGTCGTCATCAGCAACTTGCCGGTGGTCGGGAACGTCTTGGTGCCGGTGATCGTGATCGGGTCGGCGGCGACGCCGTCCTCCAGGAGGTTGCTCGTCCCGCCCGGCGACCACAGCACGTACGGGACCGGGACGAGGGCGATCACCGCGGCGAGGACGACGAACAGCACGGCCGACACCGTGGCCGTCCAGGTCTGCTTCGTCACGTCACCTTCCCGTTCCGGCCGCGCGGCCGTCCATGCTCCCCAGACCCTACCCTGCCGGGGCGCCACGGCTTGGCGGGTGCGGGACAATGGAGGCCACGCCAGCTGAGGAGTGCCCATGACCGACCCGGCCAACCCGGACCGCCCCGACCCGGAGGGCGAGGAGGAGGCGTTACTGCGTTTCCTCGCGCAGTTCGGGATCAGCCCCGGTCCCGACGGCCGGCTCGACGTCGAGGCACTGATGGGTCGCCTGCAGGGGATGATGGGCGCCTTCGCCACCCAGATGGCCAGCTTCGGGAAGTCCGACGAGAGCGGCATGAACTGGGGGTTCACCAGGGACGTCGTGCGCCGGCTCACCGCCGCCGCCGGCCCCGACCCTTCGGCCGGTGCCGCGGAGCTCGGCCGGATCAGGGACGCCGTGGCCCTGGCCGACCTGTGGCTGGACGAGGAGATCGCCTTCCCGCGGCTGAGTTCGCCCGCTGCGGCGTGGACGAGGGGCGAGTGGGTCGAGCGGACGTGGTCGACCTGGCAGCAGCTCGTCCGGCCGGTCACCGGCCAACTGTCGGTCGCGCTGCGCGGCCTGGTCGACGCCAGGGAGTCGACGTCCGTCGAGCCGATGCTGAGGATGGCCCTGTCGGGCATGTTCGCGTCCCAGGTGGGCCAGTCGCTGGCCAGCCTCGCCCAGTCCGTGGTGAGTGCGGGCGACATCGGCCTGCCGCTCACCGACGAACCGCAGGTGGCCCTGCTGCCGGTGAACATCTCGGCCTTCTCCGAGGGTCTCGAGGCGGACCCCGGCGACATCCTGCTGTTCCTCGCCATCCGCGAGGCCGCCCGGCAGCGCCTGTTCGGGGCGGTCGGCTGGCTGGGCCCGCAGCTGCTCGCCCTCGTCGAGCACTACGCGCGCGACATCGCCATCGACCCGGACGCGCTCGAGCAGGCGATCGAGAGCCAGTTGGGCTCGGCCATGACGCCGGAGGCGCTCGAGGACGCCGGGCAGGCGCTGGCCGGCTCCCTGTTCGCCCCGCAGGTGACCGACGAGCAGCGTGAGGTGCTCGAGCGGCTGGAGACCCTGCTCGCCCTCGTCGAGGGCTGGGTGGACGAGGTCGTGGCCCAGGTCGCAGGGACGCGGATGCCGGCGGCGGCGGCCCTGACCGAGACGCTGCGCCGGCGCCGTGCCGTCGGAGGGCCCGCGGAGTCGGCACTGAAGTCGCTGGTCGGGCTGGAGCTGCGTCCCCGCCGGACCAGGGACGCGGCCAACCTGTGGGCTGCGACCCGCGCCGCACGCGGCGCCGAGGCCCGCGACGCCACCTGGGACCACCCCGACCTGGTGCCCACCACCGCCGACCTGGCCGACCCGCTGGGCTTCGCCGCCGTGGGCCACACCACGGGCGCCCCCGACGACCTCGACGCCGAGCTCGCGAAGCTGCTGGACGAGGAGGGCGGCGCCCGCTGACGCCGCGTCCACCCTGAGGTGGACGGAAAGCCGCGACTACACAACAGAAGCGTCCACCTTGAACTGGACCCGGCTGAGTCCATCACAAAGTGGACGGAAACACGCGACTACACGACAGAAGCGTCCACCTTGACGTGGGCCCCACCCCGCCCACCACAAAGTGGACCGAAATCCGCGACTACGCCACAGAAGCGTTCACCTTGAACTGGACCCGGCTGAGTCCACCACAACGTGGACGGAAACACGCGACTACCCCGCAGAAGCGTCCACCTTGAGCTGGACCCGGCTGACTCCACCACAAGGTGGACGGAAAGCCGCGACTACGCCACAGGAGCGTCCACTACAAGGTGGACCGAAACACGCGACTACACCGCAGAAGCGTCCACCTTGGCGTGGACTCAGTCGGGCTCGCCGGCTCCCTCGACGTTGGTGGCGTGCTCGTAGCCGTGCAGGAAGGCGCGGGCGCGGTCGACCTGCGGGTAGCCGGCCAGGAGGTGGTGGAAGGCCGGGGAGTGGTCGGGGACGAAGAGGTGGCACAGCTCGTGCAGGATCACGTAGTCGCTCACCCAGGTCGGCATCGTGCGCAGCCGTGACGACAGCCGGATGCTGCCCTCGCCCGTCGTGCACGACCCCCAACGGTGGTTCTGGTTGTCGACCCAGCGGATCGTGAACGGGGGGAGTTCGGCACCCGCGCGGGAGGCCAGGTGGACGCGGAACAGCTCCCGGGCCCGTGCCGCCAGCTCGTCCTCGGACGCCGGCAGCGTGCGCTGCGCCTCCCGGCGCAGGAACTTCTCGACCAGCGGAGGGAGCAGCTCGCGCACCTGCGCCGCGGTCATCCGCTCGGGCACCAGGGCCACCAGCCGCCCCTGCTCCCTGAACACGGTGTAGGTGCGTCGGCGCCGCGCGCTGCGTCGCACCTCCAGCTCTGGTTCTGCCATACCGCCACCGTACGACACGCCGCAGACAGCCCAGTTGACCGGCGCCGGGGCGGGCACTAGGTTCTGAAGCCGAGGCCCCCAGTGGCCGGTCCGCTCGCAGGGGAAGGCAAGCGGAAACCCGGTACCTGGGGGCTCTCGCACGCCGGATCCCCGATCGCTGCGCAGGCGGCGCGCGGGGCATAGACTGACCGGCAGCCCGCTGCGGAGCCCCATCAGGGGGCGAAGCCGATCTACAGGAGGAAAAACGTGGCCAAGGACACCTACAGCGGTTCGTTCTACTGCGTGAAGTGCAAGGACCACCGTGACGCAACCGGCGATGTCGTGGTCAACGAGAAGGGCACGCGCATCGCCAAGGCGAAGTGCCCGGTCTGCGGGACCAACCTCACGCGGTTCCTGCCCAAGGCCTGATCCAGTACCTGTGAAGCGCCGGCCCCGAACGGGGTCGGCGCTTCGCTGTTCCCCGGGCGCCGCGAGCGCGACGGTGTTGTCAATATCGCCCAGGTGTTGTCCGTTCATTCCGAGCCCTTGCGCCGGCGCCCGACCCGCGCGCAGCCTGCTGCCCGTGACGATCGAGGCCAGCACCCGCGTCCGGCTGGACCGGCCGGCGATCGCGGTGTGGCGCGCGCCGGGTGTCCTGCAGGTCGGCATCGACGATCCGTCGGTCGTCCTGGAGGGCGTCCCCCGGGCGCTGGCGGACGCGGTTCCCCTCCTCGCCCACCCCTGTACGACCGAGGAACTCGCGACCCTGCTGCCCCGCCTCGACCCGGAGTGGCTGCCCTGGCTGGTCGACCGACTCGGCAGCGCGGGTCTGCTGGCCACGGCGACCCCGGTCGTCGAGCCCTCGATCCTCGTGGTGGGTGCGGGCCCGCTGGCCGCCGCGGTCGCGCACGCGGTGGCGGTCGGCGGTCGGCACGTCGACCGGCTCGACCCGGTCGGGTTCGCTGCGCTGCCCTCCCGTCCTGACGCCCCCGAACTGGTCCTGCTCGCGACCGGGACCGCCGAGCCCGACCGCGCGCTCACCGATGCGCTGTTCCGGGAGGGCCGCGCGCACCTCGTGGTCCGGCTCGAGCCCGACCGGGCGGTCGTGGGGCCGCTCGTCGTGCCCGGCAGCACTCCGTGCGTGCGGTGCTCGGACTTCGTCCGCGGACATCTCGATCCGGCGTGGCCGCACCTGCTCGCCCAGCTGTGCCGTGAGGGTGTCGAACCCGTCCCCGCGCTGCGGACGTGGGCTGCGAGCACGGCCGCCGTCCAGGTCCACGCCTGGCAGGCCGGCGCGGCGGCGGACGCCAGCGGTGCGTCCCTCGAACTGACCCTGCCCGACTACCGCCTCCGCCGCCGGGCCTGGCCCGCCCATCCGGCCTGCGGCTGCCTGCTGACCCCCGGTTGAGGAGGCGGGCAGACTGGGCGCGTGACCAGCCAGGACGAGCGCGACCAGCGCCGGGTACTGCCCGAGAGCACGTTCGGACGCGGTGCGAAGCTCCTCAGCCTGCCGCTCGGTGCGGCGGCGCGGGCCGGGGTCGGCATGGGACGCCGGCTGATGGGCGCCCCTGCGGCAGAAGTAGACGCCGCCATGCGCGACGCCGCGGCCGAACAGCTGTTCCAGGTGCTCGGCGAACTCAAGGGTGGCGCGATGAAGTTCGGCCAGGCCCTCAGCCTGTTCGAGGCGATGCTCCCCGAGGACATCGCCGGCCCCTTCCGGGAGCGACTCCGCAAGCTCCAGGACGCCGCCCCGCCGATGCCGTCCTCCCGCGCCCAGGCCGTGCTGCGTTCCGAGCTCGGCCCGGACTGGCGGCGCCGGTTCGCCGACGTGGACCTGCGCCCGGCCGCGGCCGCCTCCATCGGGCAGGTGCACCGGGCCCGGCTCGTCGACGGCCGCGAGGTGGCGATCAAGATCCAGTACCCCGGTGCCGACGTCGCCCTGGCCAGCGACCTGCGCCAGATCCAGCGGCTCGCCGGTGCGGTGTCCCCGCTGTCGGGCGGCCTCGACGTCGTCGCCCTGACCAGGGAGTTCGCGTCCCGGATCAACGAGGAGGTCGACTACACCCTGGAGGGCGCAGCCCAGCAGCAAGTGGCGGAGGCGCTGGACGGCCACCCCCGCTTCGTGGTGCCGAAGGTGCACGTCGCCACGCGACGCGTCCTGGTCAGCGACTGGGTGGACGGCTTCAAGCTCACCGGGCTGATCGGCCGACCCGAGGACGAGCGCAACCGCAGCGCGCTCGACTACGTGACGTTCCTGTTCGCCGGGCCGTCGCTGGCCGGCATTCTGCACGGTGACCCGCACCCGGGCAACTACCTCGTCACGCCGGACGGCCGGCTGGCCATCCTCGACTTCGGGCTGGTCTCCCGGCTGCCGAACGGGCTCCCGGAGGCGATGGGACGCCTGATCCGCCACGCGGTGGACGGGGCGATCGAGCCGATGGTGGCCGGACTCGCCGAGGAGGGGTTCGTCGAGGACTCCATCGACGGCCAGGCGCTGCTGGACTACCTCTCCCCCTTCGTCGAACCAGCCCGCGTCGAGGAGTTCTCGTTCAACCGCGAGTGGGCGCGCGGCCAGTTCTCCCGCGTCCACGGCGACATGAGCAGCTCCGGGGTGGCGACCAAGCTGAACATCCCGCCCGAGTACGGGCTGATCTACCGGGTCTGGATGGGCGGCATCGCCGTCCTCTCCCAGCTCGACGTGCGCGCCAACTTCGCCCAGGTGCTCCGGGACCACCTGCCCGGCTTCGCCGACTGACGCTACGGCTTCGTGGCGGTGAGCGTGTAGCTGGCCGGCAGTCGCTCGGGCCGGTCGGTGAGCCGGTACTCCCCGCTCTCCTCATCGAGGGTCATCAGGCCGGGCAGCGCCTCCCACGGGACGCTGTCGTGCTCGGTCAGCGAGGTGAGCTGCAGGCCCGCCTCGAGCAGCGCGGTGATGATCTCGGCCATCCCGTGGTTCCACTCGGCCGCCTCCGGCGAGCTGACGAGGTCGTCACCGGCGTAGGTGTGTTCCTCGTGCCAGACCAACGGCTCGGCCTGCTCGAAGTACGGCAGTTCGAGGGCGGCGGAGAGCCCGCCGGCGCCGGTCACCCACGGTTGCTGGACGCGGTCCTCGGGGTCCTCGCCCAGCCGCACCACGATCGACGACCACAGCACCGGATGGCCCTCCCGGATGAACAGCTGGCCGCCCGGACGCAGGAGCGCCGAGGCGACCTCCGCCCAGCGGCGGATGCTCGGCAGCCAGCCGATCGCGCCGATCCCGGTGTAGACGACGTCGAACGACCGTCCGGCCAGGGCCTCGGGGGCCGAATAGACGTCGGACTCGACGTAGTCGATCGCCGCGCCCGCCTGCCCGGCGAGCTTCCGGGCCTCGGCCAGCGACGCCGGCGACAGGTCGAGGCCGGTCACCCGTCCACCGAGCCGGTGCAGGCTGAGCGTGTCCGTGCCGATGTGGCACTGGAGGTGGAGCACGTCGAGGCCGTCCAGGCGGCCCAGCCGGGGCAGGTCGAACCGCACAACGTCGGAGAGTGCGGACGGATCGGCGAGCAGCCGGTCGATCCCGTAGTTGCGGGCGTGGATCGGGGCCCTGCTGTCCCAGTTCGCCCGGTTCACCGCGAGGTAGTCCATCCCCGCACGATAGCGGGGGCCGGTCAGCGGTCGGCGGCGAGGATCGCGAGCACGTCGGCCGCGTACTGCTCGCACTTCACCCTGCCCACCCCGGGCACCTTGAGCAGGGCGCCCACGTCGGCGGGACGGTCCTCCGCGATCGTCATCAGCGTGGCGTCGGTGAAGACCACATAGGCGGGGACCGAGCGCTGTGCGGCCACCCCCGTTCGCCAGGCGACCAACCGGTCGTAGGTCTCCTCGTCATAGCCGGGCGGGCAGTCGGCGTGCCGGCGGAGCTTGCGCTCCGCCCCGGTGTGCAGCGCCTTGCCGCAGACCCGGCAGGTCGCGCTCAGCGCGGAGGTCGGCTTCTCCCTGTGGCCGGGCCGCCTCGCGATCGGCTCGGGCCGCGCCGTGATCCCGTCCAGGAACCGGGACGGCTGTCGGCCGCCGCTGCCCCTGCGGGTGCGCGACCAGCTCAGCAGGAGGTTGCGCCTCGCCCTGGTGATCCCGACGTAGAACAGCCGCGCCTCCTCCGCCACCTGCTCGGGGCCTGCGGCCAGCGACAGCGGCAGCGTCCCCTCCTGGACGCCGACCAGCGCGACGGCCGTCCACTCCAGGCCCTTGGCCGCGTGCAGCGTGGACAAGGTCACCCCGTCCGAACTCAACGGGTGCTCGACCTGGGCGCGCGCGTTCAACTCGGCGACGAAACCGCCGAGGTCGGCGGTCCCCTCGCCCGCGGCCGCCCTGGCGGAGGCCACGTCCTCGGCGAGCGCGAGGATTGCGGCGAGCGACTCCCAGCGCTCCCGCACGCGGCCCTGGCCGGACGGCGCCGCCTCGGTCCACCCGATCCGGGCCAGCACGTCGCGGCACGCGTCCAGGGCCGGCTCGCCCGCGTCCCTGCGCGCCCGCTCGGTGAGCGTGCCGATCACCTGGCGCACCTCGGGGCGGTCGTAGAAGCCCTCTCCCCCGCGCACCGTGAACGGGACGCCGGCCTGCGCGAACGCCGACTCGAACACCGGCGACTGCGCGTGCACGCGGTAGAGCACGGCCTGTTCGCGCCACGGGACCCCGGCCTCGTGCTGCTCGACCAGCCAGCGGGTGACCGTGGCCGCCTCGTCCTCCTCGCTCGCACACTCCAGGACCCGGGGTTCGGGGCCGGGCTCGCACTGGGACTCCAGCACCACCGTGCCCAGCCGGGTGCGCCTGGCCACCCGGTTCGCCATCCCGACCACCTGCGGTGAGGAGCGGTAGTCCCGCACGAGCCGCACCACCCTCGCGTCGGGGTACCGGTCGGCGAAACCGGTCAGGAAGGCGGGCGTCGCGCCGGCGAAGGAATGGATGGTCTGCGCGGGGTCGCCCACCACGCAGTGGTCGCGGCCGTTGCCCCACCACAGGTTCAGCAGGTTCTGCTGCACGGGGTTGACGTCCTGGTACTCGTCCACCACGAGGTGGCGGTAGGTCCCCCGCACCTCCTCCGCGATGTCGCCGTGTTCGGCCAGCATCGCCTCCGTGCACAGCAGGATGTCGTCGAAATCGATCACGCCCCGGTCGGACTTCACCTGCTCGTAGCGGCCGAGTACGCGCCCCACCTGCGCAGCGTCGAGGCCGGACACCTCGCGTCCGGCCGGCTCGGCGAGGTCGGCGTAGTCGGCGGGTGAGACGTTGGTGACCTTCGCCCACGACACCTCGGTGAGCAGGTCCCGCAGCGTGCTCGCGTCCGGAGCGAGCCGAAGCCGCCGGGCGGCGTCCGCGACCATGCCGAGCCGCTCGTCGCTCACCGGGGGCAGGTGGGACCCGTACGCGCGCGGCCAGAAGTACTGGGCCTGGCGCAACGCGGCGGAGTGGAACGTGCGCGCCTGCACGGCGGGCACGCCGAGCGCCCGCAGCCGCGACCGGAGCTCCCCGGCGGCCCGCGTGGTGAAGGTGACGGCGAGGACGGCGTTCGCGGTGTACGCGCCGGTCGCCACGCCGTAGGCAATCCGGTGCGTGAGCGCGCGCGTCTTGCCCGTGCCCGCTCCCGCGATCACCACGACGGGGGCCCCGAACGTGGTCGCGACCTGCGCCTGCTCGGGGTCGAGCCCGGAGAGCAGCGCGGACGGTTCGGCGATCACGCAGCACACTGTAGGCACCCGCGCCGACACTCCGCCGCACGCGTGTCAGTGGGCGCCCCTAAGGTGTGAACACCATGCAGTTCCACCACGCGCGCACCGCCGACCAGCTGGCCAGGACCCTGGTCGGGCTGTGGTCCGGCCCCCGGTCCGACCCCTTCGAGTTCGACCTCGCGGTCGTGCCGGGCGCGGGCTTCCAGCGCTGGCTGTCGCAGCGGATCGCGACTGCGGGTGAGCGGCCGGGGATCTGCGCGGGGATCGAGATCACCACGACCGGCGGGCTGTGGCGCCGCGTGGACGCGGCCGACGACCCGTGGCGCCCCGGGCGGCTGGCCTGGGCCGTGCTGCGTCTGGCCGGCGCGTCCACCGACCCCGAACTGGAGGTGCTCCAGCGGCACATCGCCGCATCCAGGGAGGGGTACACCACCGCCCGGCGCATCGCTGCGCAGTTCGCCGGCTACGCCGACCACCGCCCGGCCATGCTCGGCGCGTGGCTGGACGGGGACGACAGCGGGCCCGACGGTTGCCCCCTCGCCGAGAACGCCTGGCAGGCCCACCTGTGGCGCGAACTGGTCGCGCATCTCGGCAGCGATCCGCTCACCCGCAGGGCCGAACTCCTCGACCGGCTGCGCACATCGCCGGTCGCCGGTCTCCCGCGCCGCGTCGCCGTCCTCGCCCCCGAGCGCGTGCACGAGGGGTACCTGGCACTGCTCGCTGCGCTCGGCGACCACCACCAGGTCGACGTGCTCCTGCTGACACCGGCACCGTCCCGCCGACCGGTGCCCGCGCCGGCGGGACTGCGCCGTTCCGAGTTCACCGCGCCTCCGGGCCATCCCCTCAATCGCTCCCTCGGCGTCGTCTCGGACGAGGCAGCGCTCCTGCTCCCGCCGGCCGACGACCTGCCGGACGTCGCGTCCCCGGACTCCCTGCTCGGCTGGCTCCAGGCCGACCTGCGGGCCGACCGCGAGGGCGGTCCGCGCACCCTCCGGCCGGGCGACGGATCGGTCCAGGTGCACCTCTCCCACGGCGACGACCGCCAGGTCGAGGTGCTCCGCGAGGTGCTCACCTCCGTCCTGGCCGCGGACCCCTCCCTCGAGCCGAGGGACATCGTGGTCCTCACCCCCGCGATCGAGCCGATCGCCCCCCTGGTGACCGCAGCCTTCACCGCGCCGCCCCAGGGTGCCGTCCACCCCGCGCAGGGGTTCCGGGTCCAGCTGGCCGATCGCACGCTCACGCAGGTGAACCCGATGGTGACGCTCCTGCTCGAACTGCTCCGCCTCCCCGATGGCAGGGCGGAGGCCAGCACCCTGCTCGAGTTCTGCGCCCATCCTGCGGTCGCGCAGCGGTTCGGGTTCACGGCCGAGTCCCGCGCCCGGCTCGTCGAACTCGTCGAGCGGGCGGGCATCCGGTGGGGACTCTCCGGCGCCCAGCGGACGGCCTTCGGCCTGGGCAGCTTCCCCCAGAACACCTGGTTCGCCGGCCTCCAGCGGATGCTGCTCGGGGTCGCGATCGGCGAGAGCGACCTCGTCTCCGCCGGCACCGTGCTGCCGCTGGACGACATCGAGTCCTCCGACGTGGAGCTGATCGGCGGCCTGACCGAGCTGGTGGGGCGGCTCAGCCGCCTGTTCACCGAGGTCAGCACCCCGACGACCATCGCGGGGTGGACGCTGCGCTGCCGCGACGCCCTCTCCGGGCTCGTCGCGCTCCCGCCCACCCAGGAGTGGCAGCTGAGCGACCTGTGGGCCGGCCTGACCCGGCTCGCCGACCGCGGCGCGGCGGCCGACGACCACCCGGTCGACCGCCACACCGCGGTCCGGGCGATCGAGCACGAGTTCGAGACCTCGCCCGCCCGCGGCGCCTTCGGCAACGGGTCCCTCGTCGTGGCCGGTCCGACCTCGCTGCGACACGTCCCCCATCGCGTGGTCGTCCTGCTCGGCTGGGACGCCGACCGCTACCCCCGCTCGCCGCGCCGGCACGGCGACGACCTGCTGGCGCTCGACCCCTGCGTCGGTGAGCCGTCCGCCGCACTTCTCGACCGGCAGCTCCTGCTGGACGCCGTCCACGCCGCCGGCCAGACCCTCGTCGTCGTGGCCCGAGGGCGCAGCGAGGCCACCAACGAGGACGTCCCGCTCGCCGCGCCGGTCGCGGAGCTGGTCGAGGCGCTGGACCGGCTCGCGTCCACCCCCGACGGAACCCCGGCCGGGGCCGCGGTCACCCACCGGCACCCGCTCCAGCCGTTCGACCCCGCCTACTTCGACGGTGAGCGGCCCGACCTCACGAGCGTGGACGCGCTGGCCTTCCGGGCGGCGACCGCGCTGCTCGCCGACAAGGTCGCGGCCCGGCCGCGGTACCGGATCGACCCGCTCCCCGAGCCGGACCTCGGCCTCGGGGTGTCCCTCGACGACCTGGTCGCCTGGTTCGGCCACCCCGCCCGCACGCTGCTGCGGCAGTCGGCGGGGGTCAGCCTTGGCGACGATCCCGAGCCCAGCGACGCGATCCCGATCGAGCCCGACGGCCTGGCCCGGTGGCAGATCGGCAACCGGATGCTGGCCGGGCTGCGGCAGGGCAGGGACCCGGCCGCGGTTGAGCGTGCCGAGTGGCTCCGTGGCGAGGTGCCCCCCTTCCAGCTGGGGACGCTCCTGCTCGCCGGGGTGCGGCAGGAGGCCCAGCGCTCCGCGCAGGCGGTATCCTCCGACCTGCCCGCCCCCGCCCTCCACGACCTCGCCATGGCCGTCCCGGTCCCCGACCGCGGCACCACCACCCTGATCGGGCGGGTGACCACCCACGGGACCGAGATCGTGCAGGCCGAGTTCTCGTCCCTGCAGCCGCGACACCGACTGGCCGCGTGGGTCCGGCTTCTGGCCCTCGCCGCGGCGGAGCCCGGTCCCTGGCGCGCGCGGGTCGCGGGGAAGGGACGCGTCTGCGTGCTCGCCGCACCGCCGCAGGCGGAGGCCCGCCGCCTGCTGGGCGACCTGATCGCGATCCGCTCGATCGGGCTGTCCCGTCCCCTGCCCGCGCTCCCCCGGCTGTGCGCCGAGTGGGCGACCCTGCGCCAGGCCGGTCAGGACCCCCTCGAACCGCGGACGCGCAACCGCCTGCGCGACCGCTGGGACTGGGAGGCGGCGAAGGACCCGTCGTACACCGCGTTCTTCGACTTCCCCGGCGTGCTCGACCTCCCCGTCGGCGACCTCGAACTCCCCGGTGCGGACGAGGGTGAGCCGAACCTCGTCGGAGCGCTGGCCCGCGCCATCTGGACGCCGCTGCTGGACAGCGAGGTGGCACCGTGACGCGGTTCGACCCCACGGGCCCGCTGCCGACCGGCACGGCCGTCCTCGAGGCCAGCGCCGGTACGGGGAAGACCTACGCCATCGCAGCCCTGGCCGTCCGCTACATCGCCGAGGGCGTCGTTCCCGTGGACCGGCTCGCCGTGATCAGCTTCAGCCGGATGGCATCGGCGGAACTGCGGGCCCGCGTCCGGCAGCGGCTGCGGCGCTCCGCGGACGTCCTCACCGCGCACCTGGCGGGCACCCCCGTCGACCCTGACCCGACCGACGCCCTGCTGCTCGACGCCCCCACCGAGGTCGTCGCCGAACGGATCGCCCGGCTGCACCGGGCCGTCAGCGGCCTCGACTCGGCGACGATCATGACCATCCACCAGTTCTGCCAGGCCATGCTGGACGAGCTCGGCGTCCTCGCCGAACAGGACCCGCGGGCCACCCTCGTCGAGGACCTCAGCCTGGCCCTCGACCAGGTCACGGACGACGTCTACCTCGCCCGCTACGCCACCCACCCGCTCGGGGTGCCGTTCGACCTGACGACGGCACGGGCGATCGCGCGTTCCGCGGTCGGGTTGCCGGACGCCGACCTCGTCCCCGCGGGCGCGCCCGGCATCGCCGGCGAACGGGTCGAGTTCGCCGACGCGGTGCGCACCGAACTCGAGCGCCGCAAGGTCCGCGGGGGCCTGTACACCTTCGACGACCAGCTGTCCCGGCTCCGCGCGGCCCTGCGCGGCCCGGCCGGCGTGGCCGGTGCGGAACGCCTGCGGCGACGCTGCCGCGTCGTCCTCGTGGACGAGTTCCAGGACACCGACCCCGTCCAGTGGTCGATCCTGCACGACACGTTCGCCGGCCGGGTGCCCCTGGTCCTGATCGGGGACCCCAAGCAGTCGATCTACGCCTTCCGGGGTGCCGACGTCGCCGCGTACACCGCGGCGGTGGCCGACGCGGACGAGAGGTACTCCCTCGAGGTCAACCACCGGGCCGATGCGGGCATCGTGCACGCGGTCAACGACCTGTTCCGCGACGTCGTGCTCGGCGACGGCATCGTCGTGCCGCCGGTGGTCGCGAGCCATGCCGGCTCGCGGCTGTCCGTGCCGAGCGACTCGGCCTGGGCCGCACCCGTGCGGCTGCGCTGCCTCGCCTCCACCGCCCCCGTGCCCGCCGCCGACGCCCGGAGCGCGATCATCGCCGACCTCACCGGGGAGATCGTCACGCTGCTCGCGGGCGGCAGTACGGTCGAGGCCGACGACGGCCCGCGCCCGGTGCGCGCGAGCGACATCGCGATCCTGGTCAGCACCAACGGGCGGGGACGCCAGATCGCCGCGGCCCTCACCACGGCCGGCGTCCCGGTCGCGTTCTCCGGCGCGGACTCGATCTTCGCCACCTCTGCGGCCGCCGACTGGCTCACGCTGCTGACCGCGCTCGAGCAGCCGCGCCGCAGCGCCGTCCGGGCCGCCATCCTCACCGACTTCGTCGGCGCGGACCTCACCGACCTCGCCCTCGCCGACGACGACCGCCTGACGGGCTGGTCCGCGCTGCTCCAGGGCTGGTCCCGCGTGCTGGCCGCGCAGGGTGTGGCCGCGCTGTTCGCCACCATCCAGGCCCCGTCGGACGACGCCGCGGACGAGTTCGCCGCACGCCTCCTGCGCCGTCCGCGCGGCGAACGGGACCTGACCGACTTCCGGCACCTCGCGGAGGTCCTGCACGCGCAACACTCTGCGGGAACCCGCGGGCAGGCACTGGTCGCGTGGCTGGACGAGGCCGTCACCCGGTCCGCGGCGACGTCTGACCGCGTCCGCCGGCTGGAGACCGACCGGGACGCCGTCCAGATCATGACCGTGCACAAGGCGAAGGGGCTGCAGTTCCCGGTCGTCCTGCTACCCGAGGCCGCGGACCTGTGGGTCCGGGACGCCGACGAGGGTGAGAACTTCGCGTTCCATGACGGTGACCGCCGCGTCCTCGACGTCGGCGGCGCCCACGCCCCCGGACGTCCGGGCCGGCGCGCCCAGCAGGCGACCGAGGACGCGGCCGAGCGGCTCCGCACGCTCTACGTGGGCTGCACCCGCGCGCAGTCGCAGCTGACCCTGTGGTGGGCGCGGACCCGGGTCAACACGGCAGCATCACCCCTGCACCGGCTGCTGTTCCGCCGGCGGGACGGCTTGGGCGCGCCCGAACCGGAGTACCCGCTCGACCAGCCGCCGGGCGACGGGAGCCCCGCCGCCCTGGCCTGGCTGGCCGGGGCGGGCATCGTCGTCCAGGACTGCACGCCGGAGCGTGCCCGCCCGATCGTGCGACCGACCGCGGCCCCGCGACGGCTCGCACCGGCTACCTTCTCCCGCCGGATCGACCAGGACTGGCGCCGTACGTCCTACTCGGGGCTGACCGAGGCCGTCCACGCCCGTCCCCCCGTCGCACTGGTGGCTGAGCCGATCACCGACGACGAGCCGGTCAGCGACCCACCCGTGGTCGAGTTCGCGCCGGGTGTCCCGTCCCCGATGGCCGACCTGCCGGGTGGGACGGGCTTCGGCAGCCTCGTCCACCACGTCCTGGAGAACCTCGACTGGCACGCGCCGACGCCGGGCGACGTGCCGGCGCTGGCCGAACGGTTGCAGGAGGCCACCGCCGCGGCCGGCCAGCGCTGGGCGGTCCCGGGAGTCGCCCCCGTGGCACTCGCCGACGCGCTCCTGCCCAGCCTGCTCACCTCGCTGGGTCCGCTCACCGATGGCCAGCCGCTCGCCGCGATCCCCGTGGCCGACCGGTTGAGCGAGCTCACGTTCGAGTTCCCGCTCGGTGCCGGACGCGAGACGCGACGGCTCCGGGACGTGGCCGCGCTGCTGCGCCGTTGGCTGCCCGCCGACGACCCGTTGGCCGGGTACCCCGCCGAACTGGAGCACCCCGCACTGGCGGGCCAGCCGTTGCGCGGCTTCCTCACCGGCAGCATCGACTCGGTGCTGCGCGTCGGTCCGGCGGGGTCCCCCCGGTTCGTGGTCGTCGACTACAAGACCAACCGGCTCGGGCCGGCGGAGCTCACCCTTGAGCACTACACCGAGCCCGCGATGGTGGCGGAGATGGTGCGCACCCACTACCCGCTGCAGGCGCTGCTCTACTGCGTGGCGCTGCACCGCTTCCTCGAGTCCCGCCTGCCCGGCTACGACCCGGCGCGACACCTGGGCGGGGTCGGCTACCTGTTCGTTCGCGGGATGGGCGGGCCGGGTGCACCCGACACCGGCGTGTTCCGCTGGTACCCGCCGGCCGGTCTGGTCACCGACCTGTCCGACCTGCTGGCTGATCGGAGCCGGTCATGACCGACCTCGCCACGAGCCTTGTCCCCGGCCTGCTCCGGGACGTGCACGCGGCCGGCGCCCTGACCTGGGGCGACGTCCACGTCGCACAGAAGGTGGGCCATCTGTACCACGAGGCTGACCAGAGCGTCCTGCTCGCCCTCGCCCTGTCCGTGCGGGCGCTGCGGTCCGGCTCGATCTGCCTCGACCTGGCCGGCACGGGCCCGGGCAGCTCCGACAGCGACGAGGACGCGGCCTCGGTGCCGTCCGAGCTGTGGCCCGACCCCCTCGCCTGGCGGTCGGCGATCGAGGCCAGCCCGCTGGTGACCGTCGGCGCGGAGGGTGGCGGCGACCGTCCGCTGAGGCTGGCCGGCGACCTGCTCTACCTCGAGCGTTACTGGCAGGAGGAGTCGACGGTCGCCGACCAGCTGGCGGCACGCCGGTCCCGGCCGGTGGCGGCTCCGGACCGGGAGCGCCTGGCCGCGGCCGTGGCCGAGCTGCTCACCGACGACACCGACCCCGACCAACGACTCGCTGCTGTCGTGCCCGCCCTCACCGGCGTCACGGTGGTCGCGGGAGGTCCCGGCACCGGCAAGACCCACACGCTGGCGCGGCTCCTCGGCGTCCTGCTGCGCACCGCGACGGTTCCTCCGCGGATCGCCCTCGCCGCACCGACGGGGAAGGCCGCCGTCCGGATGCGCGAGGCCCTCTCCCAGGCCGCCGCCGGCCTCCCTGCAGACCTCGCCGCGTCCCTGACCGCGCTCGACGCGACCACGCTGCACCGGCTGCTGGGATGGGTGCCCGAGGCGCGCAACCGCTTCCGCCACCACCGGTCCAACCCGCTTCCGCACGACGTGGTCGTGGTCGACGAGGCGTCCATGATCAGCGTGACCCTGATGGCCCGGCTGCTCGACGCCCTGCGTCCGGAGGCCAGGCTCGTCCTGGTCGGCGACCCCGACCAGCTCGCGCCGGTCGAGGCGGGGGCGGTCCTCGCCGACATCGTGGACGCCCCGTCCACGCCGGCCGCAGACCTCGCCGGCACCCTGTCCGGCCTCGGGCTCAGGTCGAGCGGGCCGGTGGTGCGGCTCACGCACAACCATCGCTCGGCGGTCGCGATCACGGACCTCGCCCGGGCCGTGCTGGCCGGCGACGAGGCAGGCGCGTTGCAGCTGGCCACCGCGGGAGCCGAGGAGGTCCGGTTCGCCGAGCGCGCAGAGCAGACCGACCTCCGCGAACGCGTCACGGCATCCGGCGGGCGCCTCGTCGCCGCTGCGCGGGACGGCCGGGTGGCCGATGCGCTGGCCGAGCTCGAGTCCCACCGGTTGCTGTGCGCCCACCGTCGGGGTCCGTACGGGGTCTCGCTGTGGTCCCGGCAGGTCGAGGAGTGGCTGGTCGGCGCCGTCGACGATTTCGACCCGACCCGCGCGTGGTACCCGGGCCAGCCCCTGCTGGTCACCCAGAACTCGCCAGACCTGGGGCTGTTCAACGGCGACACGGGTGTCGTGGTGGCCGCAGGAGGCCAGCTCCGCGCCCACTTCGCCCGGGGCACGCACCACTGGCAGACCGTCTCGCCGTTCCTGCTGGACGGCGTGCAGACGATCCACGCCATGACCGTCCACAAGGCGCAGGGCAGCCAGTTCGACCGCGTGACGGTCGTGCTGCCGACCCCCGATTCGCCGCTGCTCACCAGGGAACTGCTGTACACGGCGATCACCCGCGCGAAGGAGCAGGTGACGCTGATCGGCTCCCCGGAGTCGCTCCGGCAGGCCGTGCGACGCCAGGCGCAGCGGGCGTCCGGACTGCGCAGCCGGCTCGCCGACGGCGTCCGCCCCGCGCCCTAGGATGAGCGGATGGACGTCCCGGAGCCACTGGACTGGCGCGCGGTCCTCGCGCTGCTCGCCAACGCGGACGCCCGCGCAGCCCTCGCGACGATCACGGAGGATCCCCGTCTTCCCGAGAACAGGCGTCGAGCAGCACTCGCCAAGTGGGAGCGCACGGGTGTCCTCACCACGGATGCCGACGGCGCCCGGGCGGTCGACGAGGAACGACTCCTGGCGGCGGTGAGGGCAGCGGCTGCGCGACGGCCGACGGGGGTCGAGCGGTTCCTCGGCACGGACGGGAGGATCCGCGACTATCCCTCCCGTGTCGCCGACCGCAGGCAGCTCCTCGAACTCTTGGCCGACCGCGTGCTCGCCCGGGACGAAGTCGTCGACGAGGCCGAACTCAACGAGCGGCTCACCGGGCTCACGGACGACGTGGCCACACTGCGCCGTCACCTTGTCGACGCCCGCCTGCTCTCGCGCGCTCCGGACGGCACTCGCTATCGGCGCTGAGGGCTCGCCCGTCTCTCACCGCGGGCAGGGCACTCACGACCCGGCCACGGATGGTGCACTTCTCGGACGGCCACCCCACCCCACAGACGAGGGAGACTCGATGACCACTGCCACCCCCGCGACCCTCACGCGCGGCAGGGTGGTCGCCGCAGTCGTCGCGCTCTCGCTGGGCGGCTTCGGCATCGGGGTGACCGAGTTCGTGGCGATGGGGCTGCTGCCGTCGATGGCGCAGGATTTGCTGCCCGCCCAATGGGCGGCGTCCCCGGCGGTGGCGACCGCGACGGCGGGGCACCTGATCTCCGCGTACGCGCTGGGCGTGGTCGTCGGGGCGCCCGTCCTCGCGGCGCTGGGCGCCCGGGCTCCCCGCAAGACGCTCCTGGTGGGGTTCCTGGTCGGCTTCGTGGGGGCGACCTCCCTCGCCGCCGTCCTGCCGAGCTTCGGCCTGGTCCTCGCCGCGCGGTTCGTCGCCGGGCTGCCCCACGGCGCCTACTTCGGGATCGCGTCGGTGGTGGCGTCCGACCTGCTGGGACCCGGGAACAAGGGCAGGGCCGGCTCGTTCATCCTCGCGGGGCTGACGATCGCGAACATCGTGGGCGTCCCGACGATCACGTGGGCGGGCCAAGTGGCGGGATGGCGGATCGCGTACACCGTGGTCGCCGCCGTCTTCGCTGTCGCGCTCGGCGCGGTGGCGTGGCTCGTGCCGCACCAGCCGCCGGGGCACGGCGCGAGCGTCCGCAGGGAACTGGCCGCGTTCAGGAACGTCCAGGTCTGGGTGGCGATCGGGATCGGCGCCATCGGGACGGGCGGGTTCTTCGCGGTCTACTCGTACGTGTCCCCACTCGTGACGGGGAGCGCGGGCATGGGTGCCGGCGCGGTGCCGTGGGCGCTGGTCACGACCGGGCTCGGGATGACGATCGGCAACCTCCTCGGCGGCTGGCTGGCCGACCGCGGCACGGGCCGGGCGATCCTGATCCTGGGCGTCTCGTCGGCGGTCACACTGACGCTGATCGGGCTGCTCGCACGGACACCCCTCGGGGTCTTCGGCACGCTGCTCCTGCTCGGCGTGACCAGCATGGCGCTCGCGCCCACCGTCCAGGCCCGCCTCATGCACGCCGCCCGTGAGGCGGAAGGGCTGGGGGCGTCGCTCAACCACGCGGCGATGAACATCGGCAACGCGCTGGGCGCGTTCCTGGGCGGGATTGCGCTCGCCACCACGGGCGACGCCCGAAACACCGCGTGGGTCGGCCTCATCCTGTGCGTCCTCGGTATCGCGCTCACGGCCGTAGGCATCCGTCTCGAACGCACCCACCCGGTCGACCAGCCCTGACCTCTCACACCCTGTTGCCCGTGTCATCCGGGCTTGTGGACGCCGGACAACAGCAACTCCGCCGTCCGCGCCGAAGCGGAGATCCCGGGTCAAGCGCGGGATGACAGGACGCTGGGGCCGGCGACGGATCCCGACCACCAAGGAGCGAGCGCCCGCCAGCCAACGGCCCCGACCCACTCCTGTCATCCCGGCGAAAGCCGGGACCCCGGGACACCACCAGACCGCACCCACCAGATCCCGGGTCAGGCCCGGGATGACCACACGCAGGCGGACGCACGCACCGACCCGCCACAACCGCCACCGTCCACGTTGTGGTGGACGCCAACGCCGTGAACTCACGACAAACCGTCCACCCTGACCAGGACAGCACCCGCGCCCACCACAAGGTGGACCAGACTGCGGCGAACTCACGACAAACCGTCCACCCTGACCAGGACAGCACCCGCGCCCACCACAAGGTGGACCAGACTGCGGCGAACTCACGACAAACCGCCCACCCTGACCAGGACAGCACCCGCGCCCACCACAAGGTGGACCAGACTGCGGCGAACTCACGACAAACCGTCCACCGTGGTGATGGACGACGACTCAGCCAGCCTGTCAGGCGGGCTGCGGGTGCAGGAGGGTGTCGGCGAGCCAGGCCTCGATCATGCGGCGGGCGATGGAGGTGTGGGGCGGCAGCGTGATCTCTCCCGACGCGAGCGCCGCGCGCAACTCGGGGGCGGTGAACCAGCGCGCGGCCTCGATCTCGCCCTCGGCGGCGGTGAAGCCGGCGTCGCGCGCACGCGCGGCGAAGCCCACCATCAGCGAGCGGGGGAAGGGCCAGGGCTGCGAACCCAGGTAGGTGAGCCCGGTCAGGTCGAGGGCGACCTCCTCGGCCATCTCGCGGTGCACGGCCTGCTCGAGCGACTCCCCGACCTCGACGAAGCCGGCGAACACCGACACCCGCCCCGGCACCCACGTCGGCTGGCGGCCCAGCAACAGCCGGTCGTCCGCGTCGAGGATCGCGACGATCACGGCCGGGTCCGTGCGCGGGTACAGCTCGCGCCCGCACACGTCGCACAGCCGTGTCTGGCCCCCGGACACCACCCTGGTCGCCGACCCGCAGCGGGGGCAGAACGCGCTGTTCGCGTGCCACGTGGCCAGCCCGGCGCCGGTGAAGGCGACCTGCAGGTCGGCCGCCGACAGGCCGTCCATGATCGACCGCAGCGGGGTCAGCCCGACCTCGGCCCACTGCGCGAACCACGCCCGTCCCTCGACCAACCCCAGCAGGAACTGGCGCCCGGCGTCGTACGGACCCGCTGTTGGACGCGTGTCGAGTCCGCCGTCCGGGGCGGCCGCGACCGCAGCGTCCCCGACGTCCAGCACCACCGACGAAGGGTGCGCCCACAGCGCCTCCACCCACGCCGGATCCGTGCGCCGTTCCTCCACCCTGTCGAGGGTGCTCGGGTCCCGCCAGTCGCTCACGGCGACAGGCTAACCGACCCGGGCAGTCCCTCCAGCAGCGCTTCCAGCGCCGCACGGTCGGGCAGCGGGGACGGACGCACGACCTCTCCGGTGTGCAGGTCGTAGAACACCGCGTCGACCCCGTCGACCGGGAGCCCGTGCAGCTCGGCCCACGCCAGCCGGTAGCACGCGAGCTGCAGCGGGTCGGAGCGCCGGGCATCGCCGGTCTTCCAGTCCACCACCTGAGGGCGCCCGTCCTCGCCCGGGAACACCGCGTCGATGCGGCCGCGGACGAGCCGCCCGGCGAGCACGAGGGTGAACGGCGTCTCCACGGCCAGCGGTACGAGACTCGCGTACGGACCCGCCTCGAACCCAGACTGGAGCCGCTCGAACTCCGCGCCCGCCAGCTCGGCGCCATCCCCGCTGTCGAGGAGCGGCGCCTGGGTCCGGAAGCGGTGCTCCAGCCACTGGTGGAAGCCGATCCCCCACCGCTGGGCCTCGCTGACGAGCCGCGGCATGGGTCGCCGGAGCTCACCGGCGAATCGCTCGGGATCGCGGGCGAGCCGGCCCAGACCCGTGACCGACAGGTAGTCGGGCAACCGCGCGCCGCGGCGCTCCCTGGCCGCCTGCTGCTCGGCCGCGACCAGCGCGTCGCCCCTTTGGCGCCAGGCAGCCACCAGCTCCGCCTCGTCGATGTCGAGCCCGCCCTGCCCCGGGTAGTCACCGTCGGCCGCGAACTGCTCGCGCGCCGCCCGGACGCCGTCCGCGGCCTCCCGGCGGGCCAGGAACGCCTCCGTCACACCCACCGCCGGCCACGCGGCGGTCGCGTCCAGGCCGAGGAGCGGGTTCTCCTCGGGGACATCGGTCGCCAGCCGGACGTCCTGGGCGTGCTCGACCACGAGCGAGAAGTAGTCGGACGCCTCCCGCGGCGTGGACAGGCCCGGCGCCCAGGTGTGGGAGCTGGCGACGAGGAGCTGCCGCGCCCTGGTCACGGCGACGTACGCGAGCCGGTCCTCACCGAGCCGCTGCTGCCCGGTCAGGGACTCGGCGAACGCCGCCATCGACGGGTGGTCGACGTGGCCGAGCTGCGGGATCGCGTTCGCGTCCCCCCGCAGCGGGTACGGCAGCGTCGACCCGGTGCGCAACCAGTTCCCTGTCACCCGGTCGGTCGGGAACACCTTCGCGGCCAGGCCGGGGACGAACACCACGTCCCACTCCAGGCCCTTGGCCTTGTGGACGGTCAGCACCTTCACCGAGTCGGCCGAGGACACCACGGCCTGCTCGAGGCCCGTGCCGTACTCGCGTTCGGCCTCCAGATAGGCCAACAGGCCGGCCAGGGAGGCGTCGGCGTCGATGTCGGTGTAGTCGGCGACCGCCTGCACGAAGGTGGCCAGCGGCGCGCGCCCGCCCGGCTCGACCACCTCCAGTTCCACGGCGAGGCCGAGGACGGCGATCACCCGCTGCACGAGTTCGGTGACGGCGTCCCCGGCGTGGCGCCGCAGCTGGCCCAGCTCGGCGGCGAAGGCGGCGAACCGGCGGCGCGCCTCACTGTGGAAGGGCAACGTGCCCGGATCGGTCAGCGCCTCGAGGAGGCTGGGCACCGCGGCCGGATCGGTGCCGACCAGACCGTCCAGCGGCGTCTCCTCCGCCCGCTCCACGGGCCGGGCGCCTGCCGCGTCCCGCCCGCCGACCCGGGCGTCGGCGAGCTCGCGGGCGCGCCGCCCGAGCAGGGCGAGGTCCGGGATCCCGATCGCCCAGCGCGGAGAGGTGAGCAGCCGCAGCAGGGACGGGTTCGCGGTGGCGTCATCGAGCAGGGTGAGGGTGGCCACCACGTCGGCGATCGCCGGCAGTTCGAGGAGGCCGCCCAGCCCGACGATCTCCGCGGGGATGTCCCGCACCGACAGCGCGGCGTACACGTCGGCCACCTGCGCGTTGCGACGGGCCAGCACGGCCACGTCCGACCACGCGCCGACCGCACCCGTGGCATGCAGCGCGGCGATCCGGTCGGCCAGCGCCTCCACCTCGTCCGGCCAGGTCACGTACGAGGCCGCCTCCACTCGTCCGGGAGGGGTGCCGGGCGGCGCGACCAGGTCGAGGTCGAGTCCGTGGGCGGTCAGCGCGGGGTCGGCCCGCACCTCCGCGGCGAGCTCGTTGGCCGCGTCCAGGACCCGTTGTCCGCTGCGCCGGTTCACCGTCAGCGCATAGCTCGTCGCCGGCGCGCCGTCCGCCACCGGGAAGTGGTGGGCGAAGTCGAGGATGTTGCTGGCCGCCGCGCCCCGCCACCCGTAGATCGCCTGACAGGGATCGCCGACCGCCGTGACCGGGTGACCCCGGCCGTGCGCGGCGTCGGGGCCGGAGAACAGGCCCCGCAGCAGGGTCGCCTGCGCCGCGGAGGTGTCCTGGTACTCGTCGAGCAGCACGACGGCGAACTCGCTGCGCAGCGCCTCGGGCACCGCGGGGACCTCGGTGGCCAACCGGGCGGCCGCCGCCATCTGGTCGGCGAACTCCACGTAGCCGAGCCGGGTCTTCAGCTCCTCGTAGCGGACCACGAGCGTGGCCAGTTCGAGCCGCTCCGCCATCGCCGCCCGCGCGGTCTGGACGGCCGCGTACACCTGCCCGCGCGGGTTGCGCGGCGCCCCCTCCAGCGCCGTCTCGAACGCCACCGCGTGGTCGGCGAGGTCGAGCGGGTCGACCAGGTGCGAGCGCAGCTCTGAGCTCAGCTCCAGCAGCCGTTGCGTGACGCTGGCCGGACGCAGCCGCGACAGGTGGTCGAGACCCGGGGTGTCGGCGACCACGCGGGCGGCCAGCCGGTACCGGGCCGCACCGGTGATCATCCGGGCGTCGCCCTCCAGCCCCAACCGCAGGCCGTGCTCGGCCACGAGGCGTCCGGCGAACGCGTCGTAGGTGAGGATCAGTTCCTCCCCCGCCTCCACGTCGTCGGCCAGCACCCCCGCCTGGTGCAGGGCGCGCCGGACGCGGGCGCCCAGCTCGCCCGCCGCCTTGCGGGTGAAGGTGAGCCCCAGCACCTGCTCGGGCCGCACCTGACCCGACCCGACCAGCCACACCACCCGTGCGGCCATCACCGTGGTCTTGCCCGAGCCGGCACCGGCGATGATCACGGCAGGCTCCAGCGGTGCGGTGATGGCCTGCAGCTGCTGGTCGGAGAAGGGGATCCGCAGCGCGTCGGCGAGCTGGGCCGGGTCGGTCATCCTCATCGCAGCACCTGCCCGCCTCGGGGCGATGCGGGGCAACTGGTCGCGAACGCGCACGTCCGGCACTGCGTCCCGGGCGTCGCAGGGAAGCTGCCCTCGGCCACCACCCGTGCCGCCCTCGCCACCCGCTCGTGCACCCAGCTGGGGTAGCGCTCCTCGTCCGGGTCGGCGCCGAGGTACGGCACCGTCGCCAGCGAGGCCTGGCCGAACTCCCTGGGCAGGTCCTCGGGCTTGTCGGGCAGCCGCAGGAACACCGCGGCCGCGCCTTCCGTACGGGCCAACCCCGGCGCGACGGCGTCGAACCCACCGGACGCGACGGCGAGCTGGTACACGCCGAGCTGCTCCATCCCCGCCACCGCGGCCTTCGTCGGGGCGGTCCGGGACGTCTTGAAGTCGATCACCCGCAGGCCGTCGGCCGTGGCCTCCAGCCAGTCGACCGTGCCGTCGAGGACGACCGTGAGCCCGTCCACGTCCACGCGGAGCTCGAACCGCTGCTCGACCCCGACGAGGTCGGCCCTGCGGACCTGCCGCCACGCGAGGAAGCGCGCCAGTCCGAGCTCGACCTCGACGCGCTCGGTGGCGGACAGCCAGGCGGCCTCGAAGCGGAGCCGGTGCCACACCCCGTCCAGCTGGCTGCGCAGCTCGGGCAGACCCCAGTTCTCCACCACCGCCTGCTGGACGAGCAGGTGGATCAACGAACCGAGGGTCGCGGCCAGCCCCGGCTCGCCCTCGCCCTTCGCGTCGCGGGCGAGGAAGTAGCGCCGGGGGCAGGTGAGCACACTCGTGACCTGGCTCGGGCTGAGCCGCACCTCGCCGCCCGCCCGCGGTTCGGGGCGGCTGCTCAGTTCGCGAACGCCCCACCAGGCGGACGGGTCGGCCGCCGGCACCAGCGCCCGTCCCGCGTCGTCGGTCTCGTCCGCGAGCCGGGCGAGTTCGAGGGCGGCCGCGGCGCGCAGCCCGGGCGTGGCGGAGGGAGAGGACGCCCAGCGGCGCAGGTCGGCGACCAGCGCAGGCAGGGTGAGGACGCGGCCTGCACGCGCGGGACTGCGAACCTCCACCCCGAGCTCGGAAAGGAAGCGGGACGGCGAGTCGGCCTCCCCCTCCGTGCCCGCCGCCGCGGTCACGACCAGCCGCCGCCGTGCGCGAGAGCACGCCAGGTGGAACAGTCGCCGCTCGGCGGCCAGTACGTCACGATGGTCGGTCGCGCCGACCAGCCCCTCAGACGTGAGAGTCGCGGCGTCCAGCACCGTGCTGACGCGCCGCCCGACCGGCCACGCGCCCTCCTGGACGCCCGCGACGACCACCAGGTCCCACTCGCGGCCACGCGAACGGTGCGCGGTGAGCACCTGAACGCCGCGGCGGCGCAGGCGGGACTCCCGCTCGTGGTCGGCGGGGATCTGCTGGGCGGCCAGTTCGGCGAGGAAGGCCCGCACACCGCCCGCGCCACCGCGCCGATCCGCCTCCGCCGCGAGCTCGAAGAAGGCGCACAGGGCATCGAGGTCGGCGTCCGCGCGGCTCCCCGTCGCACCGCCCGCCCTCGACTCCCTGCGCAGCTGGTCCGGCCAGGACGTCCCCTCCCACAGCGCCCACGCGACCCGGTCGACGGGGGCGCCCGCGCTCATCCGCCGAGCGGCGGCGCCGAGCACGTCCTGCACGGCCCGCAACCGGGCCAGGTCCGGCGTCTCCTCGGCGCCGTCCATCCACCCCGGGTCGTTGAGCGCTCCGGCCAGCTGTTCGGCCATGACCGCGGCCACCGGGCCGCCCCGCGTCCTGCGCCACAGTCGGGCGAGCCGGCGCAGCCCGAGCGCGTCGAAGCCGGCCAGCGGAGAGGTGAGCAGTCGGACGGCCTCGTCGGGCTCGACCCTTCCCGCGAGCGTCACCTCCAGGGCGAGCAGCAGCGGACGGACGGCCGGCGACTGCGCCACGGGGATCTCGTCCCCCGCGACCTCCACGGGCACCCCGGACGCGACCAGGGAGCGCACGATCGGGCCGAGCTGGCGGCGTCCCGAGCGGACGAGGACGGCCATCTCGCCGTACTCGACCCCGTCCTCGAGCCGGGCCCGGCGCACCGCCGCAGCGATCGCCTCCGCCTGCGCGGCCTCGTCCGCGCAGGCGAGGACGACCACCTCGGCGGGGTCGGGCACCACGGCGGGAGAGTGCGGTCGGACCGAGCCCGGCGGCCGGGGCAACCGCGCCCGCGGGCCCGCGACCGCTGCGGCGATCCCCGGCGCCATCCGGTGCCCGCCGGCGAGCTCTACGCGTCGGACGGGCGCGCCCCGCCGCGCGAAGACGGCTTCGAAGTCGGCGACCGCACGGGGGTCTGCGCCGCGGAAGGTGGAGCTGACGCTGTCCGGGTCCGCGACGGCCAGCACGGGGGACGACCCGGCCAGAGTGGCGACGAGACCGATCTGCGCGGGGTCGAGTTCCGCGTAGTCGTCGACCAGGACCGCGCCGATCTCCGCGGTCACGGCCGCCTCGATCGCCGGATCGGTGAGTAGGATGCGGACCCGGTGCACGAGCTCGGCGTAGTCGAGCACTCCCTCGGCGTCGAGCACGTCGAGGTACTCGGTGAAGAAGTGCCCGAGCGCGGACCACTCCGGGCGCGCCGCCGCGTCGCCGAACTCCACGAGGTCGTCCGGTTCGAGGCCGAGCTGCCGTGTCCTCGCCAGCGCACTGCGCACCTGAGCGGCGAAGCCACGGGTGCCGAGCGCGGGGCGCAGCGCGTCCGGCCACGCCCCGGCGCCGGCGCCGGTCAGGAGCTCGCGGACGCGGAACTCCTGCTCCGGCGCGGCCAGGAGCCGCAGGTCGGCCCGCTCGGAGAACCGCTGCCACAGCGAGCGGCACAACGCGTGGACCGTGGTGACGCTCGGCTGCCACGACCCGGCGCCGAGCTCGGTGACCACCCGGTTGCGCTGGGCACTGGCTGCCGTCCTGCCACCGGCCAGCAGCAGCGGCGGCGGACCGTCCGCACGGCAGCGTTCGACCATCGCGTGCGCGAGCACCGTGGTCTTGCCCGAGCCCGGACCGCCGAGCACGAGCAGCGCCCCGTCCCACCCCGCCAGCACAGCGGCCTGCTCCGCGCTCAGCGGCGGCAGCGCGTGGGGTCCGGAGTCGATCACGGGGACCATGCAATCACCTGCCACCGACAGCCGTCGCACCGACGCGGACGGACGCCTCTCTCCCGGACCCGCCTGCGCCTGAGCCACTTGCGTCGCACCTCCGGAGTCGGGACCCCGGCCCTGACGCACTCCCGCCACCCGTGCCGTCCCTCACGTCACAGCCGTCACGCTCCCGGCCTTCCGTGGACGATTCGCGTCAGGACGCCCCGTCGCGACGCGCTCTCCGGAACCGCCAAGCCTTGACGCGATCCATCCACTCAAGGGCCGAGACGTGACACCAGGGACTGGCGGGACGGGACCAGCGGCGAGGTCGCGTCACGGGCGACAGGGCGGCATCGCCGACTACGTACTCCGGACACCCGCTGAGCGTCGGCGCCGCCGCCGAACGCCCGGCGAGCTGGACTTCTATAGCTTATCTATCTATCTTCCCAGGGTGACCACCACCACCGACCTCGGCACCGACCTGCTGCGTGCCGTGGCCCGACTCAACCGCTGGACGACGAGGCACACCACCTTCACGGTCCCCGCGGCCCAGGCCAGGCTCCTCGCCCTGCTGGACGAACTGGGTCCGACCCGGGTCAGCGTGCTCGCCCTCGCCGACCACAGCAGCCAGCCCACCGCTACCGCGCAGGTGAACCGGCTGGAGGCGGCCGGCTGGGTCCGGCGCGACGGCGACCCGGGCGACGCCAGGGCCTGCCGGGTCTCGCTCACCGAGGCCGGCTCCGCAGCGCTGGCTGAGGCGCGCCGCGCCCGTGGCGCCGTCCTCGCCCCCGTGCTGGAGCGCCTGGTGGAGGTCGACCCGTCCGCCCTGGCCAGGGTCACCGACGCGGTCCTGGTCATCGGCGAGCTGCTCGACGTCGCGTCCCACCCGGGCGCCGCCCCCGCAGCACCCACTCCGCAGTGACACCCCGAGAGGAACGAAGAACAACTATGTTGCGCCAACCACGCACCGTGTGGTCCATCGCGTTCGCCTGTGTGATCTCCTTCATGGGGATCGGCCTGGTCGACCCGATCCTGAAGCCGATCGCCGAGGAACTGGGGGCCGGCCCTGCCGAGGTCTCCCTACTGTTCACCAGCTACATGGCGGTGATGGGGGTCGCCATGCTGGGCACCGGCTGGCTGAGCACCCGGATCGGGGCCAAGCGGACGCTGCTCGCCGGGCTCGTGCTGATCATCGCCGGCGCCGCACTGGCCGGCAGCCAGAACAGCATCGCCGGCATCGTCGGGTTCCGGGCCCTGTGGGGACTGGGCAACGCCCTGTTCATCGCGACAGCGCTGGCGACCATCGTGAATGCCGCGGCGGGATCCGTCGCGCAGGCGATCATCCTCTACGAGGCCGCCCTCGGCGTCGGGATCGCGCTGGGCCCGCTGCTCGGCGGCTGGCTGGGCAGCATCGGCTGGCGCCTGCCGTTCTACGGCGTGGCCGTCCTGATGGCGATCGCGTTCGTCGCCACCGCCCTCACCCTGCCGCCGACCCCACCCACCGGGCACCGCTCCCGGCTGTCCGAACCGCTGCGCGCGCTCGGCCACCGCGGCCTGCTGACGGTCGGCATCACCGCGCTGCTGTACAACTTCGGCTTCTTCACGCTGCTGGCCTACACCCCGTTCCCGCTGGGGATGGGGGCCCAGCAGATCGGCCTGGTCTTCTTCGGCTGGGGCGTCCTGCTGGCGCTGTTCTCCGTCTTCGTCGCACCCCGCGTCCAGCGCCGTTTCGGCACGGTCCCGAGCGTGGTCGGCGCGCTGCTGGGCTTCAGCATCGTCCTGCTGGCGATGGCGGTCTGGACCGACCACAAGGAGGTGCTGGTCGCCGGAGTGGTCCTCGCCGGGGCGTTCATCGGCGTGAACAACACCCTGATCACCGAGATCGTGATGAAGGTCGCTCCCGTCGAGCGCAGCGTGGCGTCGGCCGCGTACAGCTTCGTCCGCTTCGGCGGCGGCGCGGTCGCGCCGTGGCTGGCGGGGACACTCGGCGAGGTGTCGGTGCACCTGCCGTTCTGGGTCGGCTCGGGGGCAGTGCTGGCCGGCGTCCTGGTCCTGCTCACCGCCCGGTCGCTGCTGAAGGTGGTGGACGAGGACCTGCCCACCGACCCCGAGTTCGAGGCCCAGGCCCTGGCCGTCGGCGACGCCTGAGCGAGCCCGCGTCGGGGTTGTCCCCCAGGCTCCCCCGAATGCGTTCGGGCGAGCCCCGGCGGGCCGCCCGGCTGTGGGTGCGGGCCGCTAGATTGGGGGCCGAACGTCCACGAACCGAGAGGCCGGTCGATGACCACACCCGCGCAGCCGTCCAGCCAGGGCCAGGCCGTCCAGTTGGCGCCGCCCGAGATGCTGAACCTCACCCCGCCCGCGCCGCCGGCGACGATCACCGCCACCCAGGCCCCGGCGATGGCTCCGCAGGTCGAGGCAGCCCAGGTCCCCGTCCTCGACGCGAAGGTCGAGGAGTTCATCACCGCGCTGAACTCCTCGGAGGAGAATTCGCCCACCTTCGCCGCCCAGGCCGACGCCGTGCGCAGCATGGGGGACGCGGACATCCGCAAGGCGGCCGAGACGTCCAACCGGCTGCTCCAGACCCCGGTGCGCGCGATCGAGTCCGGCGGCCTCGCCGACACGTCCAAGGTCGGCAAGACCCTGCTTGAGTTGCGCCGCACGGTCGAGGACCTGGATCCCGCGCAGGCGAAGGGCAGCAAGGGCTTCTTCTCGAAGATCGGGTTCGCCCGCCCCGTCGCCGACTACTTCCGCAAGTACCAGAGCTCGCAGGACCACCTCAACGGCATCCTGCACGCCCTGAGGTCGGGCCAGGACGAGCTGACCAAGGACAACGTCGCCCTGAACATGGAGAAGCAGAACCTGTGGACGGTGATGGGGCGGCTCAACCAGTACGTGTACATCGCCGAACGGCTGGACGCGAAGCTGTCGGCCCAGATCGCCCAGCTGGAGCTCACCGACCAGACCAAGGCGAAGTCGCTCAACCAGGACGTGCTGTTCTACGTCCGCCAGAAGCACCAGGACCTGCTCACCCAACTGGCGGTCTCGATCCAGAGCTACCTCGCGATCGACATCATCATCAAGAACAACGTCGAGCTGATCAAGGGCGTCGACCGCGCGTCCACCACGACCGTGTCGGCGCTGCGGACGGCCGTCATCGTCGCGCAGGCGCTGGGCAACCAGAAGCTCGTGCTTGACCAGATCACCGCCCTGAACACGACCACCTCGGAGATGATCCAGCGCACCTCGGAGATGCTGAAGGAGAACTCCGCGCAGATCCAGGAGCAGGCGGCGTCCTCGACGATCGGACTGGAGCAGCTGCAGGCGGCGTTCTCGAACATCTACGCGACGATGGACTCGATCGACCAGTTCAAGCTGAAGGCCCTCGACACCATGTCGGCCACGATCGGGACGCTGGAGACCGAGGTCGCGAAGTCCAAGGCCTACCTCGAACGCGTCGCACAACAGGACACGCGGGCCTCCACCCTGCCCGCGCTGTCCATCGACCGCTAGCCGGCGCAGATGGGCTTCTGGGACCGGGTGCTCGGACGCGAGGAGGCTCCGGCGCCGACCTCGCCCGATGAGATCGCGACCGCTCCGACGGCCGCGGACATCAACGCGTCGCTGGACGGGGTGGAGCGGCTCGTCGCCGACCCGGCCGTGCCCGGGGTGGTGCGGGCGCGCGCGCTCGCGATCACGACCACGGTGCGCCGGACGCTCCCCGGCTCGACCTGCTCGGGCTGGGCAGCTACGACTCCTATTCGGTCGTCGCGACCGCCACCGACTACCTTCCGGAGGCGATCGGCGCCTACCTGCGGCTGCCGCGGGACTGGGCCGACTCCCGGCCGGTGGACGGTGGCAAGACCTCCCTGCTGCTCCTGATCGACCAGCTCGACCTGCTCTCGGCCACGATGGACGCGATCTTCGACGCGGCCAACACGACGGACGCCGCAGCCCTCGTCACCCAGGGACGCTTCCTGCAGGAGCGGTTCGGCCACGCCCACGCCCCCGAGCTGAACCTGGCCGTGCCCAGCGCGCCCGGATCGGTGCCCGCGCAGCCGAGCGGGAACGGGGACGACACCCCTCCCGCCGGCACCGCGAGCGGAGCCACCGCATGACGACCCCGACCCTGTCCTCAGCGCTCGCCGCGCTCACCGCCGCCGCGTCGGCCGCGGGCCTCGACCCCGACGCCGCCGCGGAGGAGGGCCTCGTGCTGTCCGCGGCCGTCGCGGAGTCCAACCGGGGCGCGTTCGTCGACTGGTGCCGTGAGGTCGGCGTGCCCGCGTCCGCCCAGGCCTTCATGGACGCGGCCGTCCGCGGCCGTCGCTACCGCGGCGCGCCCACGCCCCTGGCCAGCCAGGCCGCGGCGTCCGCCACGCCCGCAGCCGGCGGCTACGCGCAGGCCCTGGCCGACGTCTGCCACGCCGCCGCCGTCCTCGGCGAGCCCGGCCCCTCCGCCCTCGGCGCGGCCAGCCTCGCCGCGGCCGCCCAGCTGCCGGGCGCGATGGCCCACCGTCCGATCACCACCGGGCCCGCCGCTACGCCCACGGGCGCCGACGACGCGGCCCAGCGCGAGTTCGTCCGGCAGGCGCCCGCGATCCTCACCGACGTGCTGGCCCGGCTGCAGTCCAGCCAGCAGCAGCTGCTGGACGTCAGCCGGCTGGACCCGGCCGTCGGGGGCGCGTTCCCCGGTCTCGGCGGCACCCCGTTCCCCACGCCGACGCTGTCACCTGGGCCGGCCACGACTGCCGTGGACGGCCATGACCCTGCCGCCACGCCGTCCGCCACTGCGCCCGCCCAGCCCGCGATCGCGGAGGCCACCCCCGCGCCCGATGCGAAGCCGGCCGAGCCGGAGAAGACCGTCGAGGAGTGGCTGGCCGAGCTGGACGCCCTGGTCGGGCTGGCCACGGTGAAGGCGGAGATTCGCCGCCAGACCGCGATCCTGCGCGTCGACGCGCTGCGGACGAAGGCCGGCCTGAAGAGCCCGACCATCACCCGGCACCTCGTCTTCGTCGGCAACCCCGGCACCGGCAAGACGACGGTCGCCCGCCTCGTCGCCGGCATCTACAAGGCCATCGGGCTGCTCAGCAAGGGCCAGCTCGTCGAGGTCGACCGCTCCGAACTGGTCGCCGGCTACCTCGGCCAGACCGCAATCAAGACCGCGGAGGTCGCCGGCAAGGCCTACGGCGGCGTCCTGTTCATCGACGAGGCGTACTCCCTCAACGGCGACCAGTACGGCGAGGAGGCGATCAACACCCTCGTGAAGGAGATGGAGGACCACCGCGACGACCTGGTCGTGATCGTGGCCGGCTATCCCGCCCCGATGGACGAGTTCATCTCAAACAACCCGGGCCTCGCCAGCCGGTTCCGCACCACGATCACCTTCGACGACTACACCGACGACGAGCTGCGCCGCATCTTCACCCAGATGGCCGAGACCTCCGACTACGACCTCGGCGAGGGCGTCATCGACGAGTTCACCAGCCAGCTCTCGCGGCAGCGCCGCGACGAGACCTTCGGCAACGGTCGGTTCGCCCGCAACCTCCTGGAGGCGGCGATCGGACGCCACGCGTGGCGGCTGCGCGAGGTCACCGAACCCACCATCGAGCAGCTCAGGACGCTCCTCCCCGAGGACCTCGTCGATGACGGCGCCGCCCCCGAACCGGAGCCGGGCGCGCCGCTCACCCCGCCCGCGTCCGCCGCGCCGATCCCCGCCGTCGAGTTCCCCGCCCGCCCCGGAGGCGAGGGGCCCTCCGACGTGTCGCCCGGCGACGCCCGGCCCGCGGAGCCGTCGTGACCCAGACTCCCCTCGCGCCGACACCCGTCAGTGAGTTCCCCGTCCCTGCACCCAGCCGGTCGCCCCAGCTGCTCCGCCAGCTGCAGGCCCTCGTGGCGCTGGTCGTCCTCCTCGCCGGCGCGGTCGGCGCGTGGGTGATCTCCGACCTCCGCGACGACCTCGCGTCCGTGCCGAACCTCGCCCAGCAGTACGCGCGGCTCGGCCAGGTGCAGCACGCCCTCAGCGCCGCGAACGACCTCGCTGTCCGCAGCGTGCTGCTCGGAGAATCCGCGTCCGGCACCCACGCGACCGCAGCGGCCACCCAGGTCGCCACGGCGAACGGCCTGATCGTGCAGGCCGCCACCGACCGTCCCCAGGACGCGACCGCGCTCGCCGACCTCGGCGAGAAGGTGCTGCGCTACTCGGCCTCCCTGGCCGCCGTCGCAGGCACCTCCGACGCCGCCGCGCGGACCGGCCTCACGGCCTCCTCGAGCCAGCTGGACGACCTGCTCGCCTCGATCGACAACCTGCAGGGCGAACTCGCCACCGAGGCGTCGTCCCGACCGTGGAGCCAGACCTCTCCCTGGGCCGTCATCGTGATCGTGGTGATGCTCGGTGTCGCGGGGTGGGCGAGCTGGCTGGTCGCAAGGCTCAGCCACCGCGCGGTCAACCCGGGCCTGGCCGGCGCCGTCGCGGCACTGCTGCTCCTGCTGGTCACCGGTGTCGCCGCCCAGAGCACGGCGGTCGCGGCCTCCGTGGCGAGCAGGGACACCGAGTTCACCCACGTGGTGAACGCCACCACCGCGGTGCGCCAGGTCGACACCGCCCAGCGCGTGGTGACCACGGCCGTCCTCGACCAGAGCTGGGACGCGGACGCCCAGGCGGGCTACACGGCTGCCTACAAGGCGGCCACCGCCGCAGGAGAGGGCGAGGACCTGGGCACGCTGTCCCGCTTCGACAAGCAGCGGACGGCGATCACGGATGCCCTCGCCAAGGGTGATCCGAAAACCGCGACCTCCGCCCTCCTGTCCGATGACAGCAAGGCGTTCCTCGCGGCCGCCGACGACTTCCGGGAGACGGCCGACACCACCTCCGGCGCCGCGGTGCAGGCCGCGGCCGACGAGCCGGCCGCGGCCCGCTCCGAACTCGTGTTCCACCTGGTCGCCACGATCCTCCTCGCGCTCGCCGGAGCCGTCGCCGGCGTCCTCGGGATCGCCCGCCGACTCCGGGAGTACGCATGAGCACCACGTCCCCGACCGCCCCCGGCCAGCTCGGCGTCGCCGCCCAGCCCGCGCAGGTGCTGGACTACCTCGGCCGGCTGGACGCGTGGCTGCGGGAGCGGCGCTCCGAACTCGACGCCCTCGACGAGCAGATCGTCACCACCGGGCGCCAGCAGGAACTCACGCCCGACCTGACCCTCGCGCTGGCCCTGTGGCAGGCCGCCAAGACCCGGCAGAACCTGCTGCTGGCCGCCTGGGACTCCGGCCGCGTCGGACGCGAGGAGCTGGAGCGGGTCTCCGCACTGATCTGGGGGCGCCTCGACACCGCGGGCAGCCAGGTCGCCCAGCTGCAGTCGATGTCGGTGTCGCTGCCCGAGGCCGGGCGGCTCTGCGACGCCCTCGTCGGCCAGTTGCGCACCCGTCTGGACACCGATCCCGGCGCCGAGCAGCAGCAGGTCCGGCTGCGGGACCTGCGGGCCCAGCTCGAGCGGATCCGCGACCAGCTGAAGCTGGAGCCCCCGGCGCTGGCCCCTGCGGGCACCGCCCGGCTCGCCGGGCTCGCCGCGCGCACCGACGAACTCGTCGACAAGCGCGCCCGCGGCGGCGACATCGGCGGGCTGCTCTCCAGCCTGGAGGTGGAGGCGGCCCGGTTCGAGCGCGACCTGATCGTCGGCTCCGCGCAGCGGCGCGAGGGCCGCGACCTGCTCGTCCGCGCCAGGGAACAGCTCGCGCAGGCCTCCGCCAGGGAGCAGGCCGTCCGCGCGCTCGCCGCACAGGTCGCCGCCGCCGTATGGCCCGCGCCCCAGGTCGTCGTGCCCAGCGTGGCCGGACTCGGTCCGCTGCCCAACACCCGCACGGCACTGGTCGGCTACGTCGACGGACTGAGCAGGCTGGACGCCCAGCTGGGCGAGGCGCAGGCGGCGCTCACCCGTGCCACCGGAGACCGTGACGGCGCCGCCGCGTTGCTGGGCGCCCTGCAGGCGAAGGCGGCAGCGCTCGGTGCCACCGGCGATCCCGGCCTGGCCGGCATCGCCGCACTGGCCACCGACAGCCTCGCCGCCACCCCCGCGGTGATCCCGGTCATCCAGCAGCTCGTCGGCGCCTACCAGGCCCGGCTCGACTACCTGGGCAAGCGATGAAGTGCCGCCAGCCGGGCTGCACCGGCACGATCGTCGACGGCTACTGCGACGTGTGCGGCATGCCCGGTGTGATGCCGGTCGGGCGCGCCACGCCCGGCAACCGGCCGTCCACCCGCTCCAGCGGGCCGTGCCGGCAGCCGGGGTGCCCCGGCCACATCGTCGACGGCTACTGCGACGTGTGCGGCTCCCCCGATGTGGTCGCCGCACCGGCGGCGTCCCCCAGCCCGGCCTCGACGGCCACCCGCACCTCCATCCACCTCGGCTCGACGGCGCTCGGTTCGGCGAGGGCCACGTCCTTCGGCGGCCGTCCGCAGCGGCAGACCAGCAGCGAGCGGCTGACCACCGGACGGATCGGCGCAGGGCTGACCCGGGTGCCGCCCGCCCCGGAGATCGACCCGGCGAAGGCGGTCCTGGCGAACCCCGAGGTGCCGCTGGACGCCCGGGTCTGCCCGCGCTGCGGCGCCAAGGTCGGGCAGGGTGCGGAGAACGTCGCGTCCCGGTCCGAGGGCTTCTGTCCCAGCTGCGGCGCCCCGTACTCGTTCACCGTCAAGCTGAAGGCTGGCGACGTCGTGGCCGGCCAGTACGAGGTCGTCGGCGCCCTCGCCCACGGCGGGATGGGCTGGATCTACCTCGCGAAGGACCGCAACGTGTCCGGCCGCTGGGTGGTGCTGAAGGGCCTGCTCAACGCCGGGGACGCGGACGCGGTCGCCGCCGCGATCGGCGAGCAGCGCTTCCTCGCCCGCGTCGAGCACCCCCAGATCGTGGAGATCTACAACTTCGTCACCCACGACGACGCCGGCTACATCGTGATGGAGTACGTCGGCGGCCGCTCGCTGAAGCAACTGCTCAAGCAGCGGATGACCACCAACAACGGCGAGTCCGACCCGTTGCCTGCCGAGATGTCGCTGGCCTTCCTGATCGAGATCCTGCCCGCGCTGGGCTACCTGCACTCGATCGGGCTGCTGTACTGCGACTTCAAGCCCGACAACGTGATCCAGGTCGGCGACGCGCTCAAGCTGATCGACCTCGGTGGCGTCCGCCACATCGGGGACGAGGACTCGGCGATCTACGGCACGGTGGGCTTCCAGGCGCCCGAGGTCGCCACGCTCGGCCCGTCGATCGCGTCCGACATCTTCACGGTCGGGCGGACGCTGATGGTGCTCAGCGCCGAGGTGCCCGGCTACCAGACCGAGTACGAGACCCGGATCCCTCCCGCGGAGGAGATGCCGGCCTTCGCCGCCCACGACTCGCTCTACCGGCTGCTGCTCAAGTGCTGTGCCCCCGACCCGAACGACCGGTTCACCTCGACCGAGGAACTGCGGCTGCAGATGCTCGGCGTGCTGCGTGAGGTGGTCGCAGCGGCCACACCCGGCGTCGGCACGATCTCGGCCGCGTCCGTGCTCTTCGAGGCGCCCACGGTGGCCAGCGAGCGCACCGGGCAGCGGCAGCTACCGCGGCTGCGCCCCGACCCGACCGACCCGCAGGCGGCGTGGCTCGCCCGGATCAGCACCGAGGACCCGATCGAGCGGCTCGCGGCCCTGGAGTCACCGCCCGCGCTGTCGGCGGACGTGCTGCTGGCCCGGGGCGAGGCGGCGCTGGACGCGCAGAACCCGCGGCTGGTCGACGACTGCGTCCGCCAGCTCCTCACCGCCGACCCCTGGGAGTGGCGCGCGGTCTGGCTGGCCGGGATCGCCGCGCTCCAGGCCCACGACTTCACCACGGCGCAGAGCTCGTTCAACGCCGTCTACGGCCAGGTGCCCGGCGAACTCGCGCCCAAGCTCGCCCTCGCCCTGGCCTGCGAGCTCGGCGGCGAGCTGGACATCGCCGAGAACCTGTACCGGGTCTGCGCGAGCACGGACGCGGCGTACGTGACCCCCGCGGCGTTCGGCCTCGCGCGGGTCCGGGCCGCTCGCAACGACCTGCCCGGGTCGCTGGCCGCCCTCGAACTCGTCCCCAGCACGTCGCGCGGCTACCCGGAGTCGCAGCGGCTGAAAGTGCGCGACCTCGTCACGCTCGCCGGCGACGCGTCCGGGCTGGACGAGGCGTTCCGGGCGCTCGGGCAGGCCCGGCTGGAGCCGAGGGTCGACGCCGAGTATCGCGTCCTGCTGCTGCGCAAGGCCCTGGACCTCGCCGCGGCCGGCGGGATCACCCTCGGCGGGCGGCCCACCACCGCGGCGATGGTCCGCGACGACCTCGTCGCCGGCTACCGGGAACTGGCCCGCCTCACCGAGAACCCGGGGATCCGCGCCGGCTACGTCGACCTGGCCAACTCCCTGCGTCCCTGGAGCCTGTTGTGAGCGAACCGACCTGGCCCACGATGCCCCCGCCGCCCGGGCAACCGGAGCAGCCGGCGCCCGACCCGGCCCCTTCCGCCGTCGCGCCGGTGGCCCCCACCTGCCCCCAGTGCGGGCGTCCGATCGACCCGGCCGCCTGGTACTGCGAGGCGTGTGGGAACCCGCTGATCCCCACCGTTGCGCCCGCCCCTCCCACGCAGCCGGCGGACGCGCCGTCCGGCCAGACCCGGCGGCTGGGCGTACGGGCGAGCCAGCTCACCACCTGCCCTTCCTGCGGCGGGAACGTCGGCGCGGACGGCTACTGCCAGACCTGCGGCGCGAAGGCGCCCAGCCCCCGCGACCACTTCAGCGAGGCACCCGCCGCCTGGGTGGCCGGGGTCTGCGACCGCGGCGTCCAGCACCACCGCAACGAGGACGCGATGGCCCTGTGGGCGGACGGGGACCGCGCGGTCCTCGTGGTCTGCGACGGCGTCTCCACCTCGGTCGACTCCGACGTGGCGGCGATGGCCGCGGCCCGGACCGCGAGGGACGAACTCGTCACGGGCACCGCCGACCTGGCCGGGGACGACGACGCGGGGGTGGCCGCCGCGCTGGTCGCCGCCGTCGCCCGCGCCAACGACGCGGTGGTCGCCACCACGGCCGCCGACAGCACCAACGCCGCGTCCGCGACGTTCGCCGCGGCCGTGGTCGTCGGCGACCGCATCCACTACGCCAACCTCGGCGACTCCCGGGTCTACCTCCTCGGCGCGCAGCAGCACCTGCTGCTGAGCCTGGACGACTCGATGGCCCAGGCGTTCATCGCGGAGGGGATGCCGCGGGAGGAGGCCGAGGCGCTGCCCCGCGCGCACGCGATCACGAAGTGGCTGGGCCGCGACTCGCTCGACATCGTCCCCCGCACCGGCACGCTGCAGGTGCCTGAGCCGGGCTGGCTGGTCGTGTGTTCGGACGGGTTGTGGAACTACGCCTCCTCCGCCGACGAACTCGCCGCCCAGCTGGACGCGGCGACCACCCCCGGCGACGAGCCGGGGAAGGTCGCGCAGCGGCTGGTCGACTGGGCAACATCGTGCGGCGGCCACGACAACATCACCGTCGCCCTCGCCCGCGTCCCCACGCCCTCGCCGCAGGCCCCGGACCCGTCGGACGACCCGGCTAGTCTGGTCGGCGAGGCCACCAACCCCGAGAACGGAGTGCATCCCGACCATGGCTGAGTTCACCTCCGCCGTCTACCAGAACGAGTTCCTGCCCGACGGCGGCACCGACGTCAACGCGATCGTCACGATCACGTGCACGGGGGCCGGGTCGGCCGGACGCACCGGCAGCGGCGACGCGGGCGAGATCATCGTCGTCGACACCTCCGGGTCGATGGGCGTCGCCAACATGAACGCGGCCAAGCAGGCGGCGATGATCGCCCTGGACAACATCCTGGACGGCACGTACTTCGCCGTCGTCGCCGGCAACCACAAGGCCTACCTCGCCTACCCGATGGTGCAGACCGGCGCGGGCATGGTCCGGATGGACGCCCGGACGCGGGCGGAGGCGCGGCGCTCGATCAGCTTCTTCCGCGCCGAGGGCGGCACGGCGATGGGGACGTGGCTGAACCTGTGCAAGGCGCTGTTCGCGTCCATCGGCAACCTCGCCCAGAAGCACGTGATCCTGCTCACCGACGGCGAGAACCACAACGAGACCCCGACCCAGCTCGACCAGGCGATCGCGAACTGCGCGGGCGACTTCCAGGTGGACGCGCGCGGCGTCGGCGTCGACTGGAAGGTCGCGGAGATCCGCAAGATCGCCCAGGCGATGCTCGGCACCGTCGACATCATCGGCGACCCCGCCCAGATGGGCCAGGTGTTCGCCGAGCTGATGCGCAAGTCGATGGCCCGCGGTGTCGCGAACGCCGAGTTGCGGGTGTGGATCCCGCAGGGCGCGCAGGTGCTGTTCATCCGGCAGGTCTCCCCCACCGTCGAGGACCTCACCCACCGTGGCACCCCGGTCAACCAGCTCACGATGAGCTACCCGACCGGCGCGTGGGCCGACGAGGAGCGCGACTACCACGTCGCGGTCCGCCTCGCCGCGAAGTCGGTCGGGCAGGAGCAGCTCGCCGCCCGCGTGCAGCTGGCCGTCGGCCCCGACCTGCTCACGCAGGGACTGGTCAAGGCCAAGTGGTCCTCCGACACGAACCTGACCGCGCAGATCAACCCCGAGGTCGCGCACTACACCGGGCAGGCCGAGCTCGCCCAGGTGATCCAGGAGGGCCTGGCCGCGAAGGCCGTCGGGGACGAGGCGACCGCGACGACCAAGCTCGGCCGGGCGGTCCAGCTCGCGACCGAGAGCGGGAATGCGGAGGCCACGGCCAAACTGCGGAAGGTCGTCGACATCGCGGACGCCCGGACGGGTACCGTGAGGTTGAGGAAGGCCGTGGACAAGGTCGACGAGATGGCCCTGGACACGGCGTCCACCAAGACGACGAGGATCAGGGGCTGACCATGCCGATCTGTCCGGCCGGGCACCAGACGAGCCAGACCGACTTCTGCGACACCTGCGGCCTGCCGCTGGCGCCCGAGCAGGCCGGCAGCGCCGTCCCCGAACCGGCCGTCGAGGCGCCGACCGCCCCGATCACCTGCCCGCAGTGCGGCACCACCAACGTGGCCGACGCGCTGTTCTGCGAGGCCTGCGGGTTCGACTTCACGACCGGCACCGCGCCGGCCGCGGCCGTCCCGGCTGCTCCCGTGGCCGCGGCGCCCGTGGCCGCGGCGCCCGTGGCCGCGGCGCCCGTCCCGGTGGCGGAGCACGACGTCGTCACCGAGCCCGACCCGACGTCGGTGTTCGACGAGGAGTCCCCCACGTCGGCGGCGATGCACGAGGACGGCGGGCCTGCCGAGGTGCCCACCGAGCAGGCCGCGGCTCCTGTCGAGCCGGCCGCGTCCGCTCCGCTCCCCCCGGCGCGGAAGGCCGTGGAGTGGGTCGCCGAGTTGTGGATCGATCCCGACTGGTACGCCGCGCAGGGGTCCACCGATCCGCTCCCGTCCGCGGGGCTGCCGGACATCGTCCCCCTGGTCAAGGACGCCAACCTGGTCGGACGGGTCTCGCACAGCCGCGGGATCTTCCCCGACGTCGACTGCGAGCTCGACACCGGCTGCAGCCGGCGCCACGCCATGCTCACCACCGACGGCACCCGCTGGTGGATCGAGGACCTCGACTCGGCGAACGGCACGTTCGTCGGTTCCGCGGCGGGTCCGCTGCCCGCGATGCCGATCCCGCAGGGACGCGTCGAGTTGTCCCCCGGCCAGCGCATCTACGTCGGCGCCTGGACCAGGATCGTCCTCCGCCGCGCCACGCAGGACGAGAAGGAAGCCCTCGCCGGCTGACCCGGCACGCTGGGGACGGTTCCCATCGTGCCGCCCGGTTGCGCTCTCGGCGTACGCGGGGCCGCTGCCCGGATCCCCGCTGGTAGCTTGGCCACGCAGCCAACAAGGAGGAACGGTGGAGATCAAGATCGGCATCCAGCACGTCGCCCGCGAACTCACGGTCGAGACGGACGCGACCGCTGCGCAGGTGGAGGCCGACCTGCGCAAGGCCCTCACCGACGGCACCCTCCTGGCGCTCACCGACGAGAAGGGTCGCAAGGTCCTCGTGGCCGCGGACAAGGTCGCCTACATCGACCTCGGCCAGGAGAAGACCCGCACGGTCGGCTTCGGCTCGCTCTGACGCCGCCCCGCCCGCCTGCGGGACCACGGGCGCGGGCGCGCTAGACTGGCTCCGCCGCACCCCCACGTGCGCGCCTGCCTCGAGCGGCCCGAACGGCGCCGCCGGCGGTCCGAACACCTCTGCGCCGTCGCCGGCTGCAGTGACACCAGAAGGCATGACCCTGACCGACATCAGCATCGAGAACCAGACCGAGGTCGACGAACGCACGTTCGCCGACCTCGGCGTCATCCCCGAGATCTCCGAGGCCCTCGCCAAGCTCGGGATCGTCCACCCCTTCCCGATCCAGGCACTCGCCATCCCGATCGCGGTGGCCGGCACCGACATGATCGGGCAGGCGCGGACGGGCACGGGCAAGACCCTCGCCTTCGGCGTCAGCCTGCTCCAGCGCATCGCCGTCCCCACCGACCCCGAGTACGCGGACCTGAAGGTGCCCGGCTCGCCGCAGGCGCTGGTGATGTGCCCCACGCGCGAGCTCGCGCTGCAGGTCGCCCGCGACCTCGCGGACGCGTCGTCGGTGCGGCAGGCCCGCGTCCTCACCGTCTACGGCGGCGTCGGCTACGACACCCAGCTCGACGCGCTCGCGTCCGGCGTCGACGTCGTCGTCGGCACCCCCGGGCGCCTCCTCGACCTGGCCAACCGCCGCTCCCTCGACCTGTCCCAGGTCCGCGTCCTGGTCCTGGACGAGGCCGACGAGATGCTCGACCTCGGCTTCCTGCCCGACGTCGAGCGGCTGATCGGCAAGACCCCGAAGTCGCGCCAGACCCTGCTGTTCAGCGCGACGATGCCCTCGGCCATCGTCGCGCTCGCCCGGATGCACCTGAACCAGCCCGTGAACGTCCGCGCCGAGACCCACGACGCGCAGCTCACCGTGCCGGACACCACCCAGTTCGTGTACCAGACCCACGACCTCGACAAGCCCGAGATCGTCGGACGCATCCTGCAGGCGCCCGGCTGCACCCGGACGATGATCTTCACCCGCACCAAGCGGGCCGCGCAGCGGCTGGCCGACGAACTCGTCGACCGCGGCTTCGAGGCCACCTCGATCCACGGCGACCTCAACCAGGTCGCGCGCGAGAAGGCGCTGAAGAAGTTCCGGCTGGGCTTGGTGTCGGTCCTGGTCGCCACGGACGTGGCCGCCCGCGGCATCGACATCACCGACGTCAGCCACGTGATCAACTACGAGTGCCCCGACTCCGAGATGACCTACGTGCACCGGATCGGACGCACCGGCCGCGCGGGTGCGAAGGGCACGGCGGTGACCCTGGTCGACTGGGCGGACGTGACCCGGTGGAAGGTGATCAACAAGGCGCTCGAGCTCGGCTTCCCCGAACTCGTCGAGACCTACTCCACCTCGCCCAACCTGTACGCCGACCTGGGCATCCCCGAGGGCACCAAGGGGCGTCTCAAGGCCGCAGCCCCGCGCGAGCGCGACGCGGGCAGGGACCACAAGGACCACCACCACAAGGACGGCCACCACCACAAGGACCACGCCGATCGCGCCCCGCGCGAGCGGACGCGACGCAGGCTCCGCAACGGCGAGCCGGTCGAGGGCGAGGCCGGCGTGGACGTCGTGACCACGCCCGCCACCGCCGATGCCCCCGCCGCGGACGCGTCCGCTGACGGCGCGGTCACCACGGCTGGTTCGCGCAACCGTCGGCGCCGCCGTCGTCGCTCCGGCGGCAACCGTGAGGGCCAGCAGGTCGAGGCCTCCTGAACCGTCGCATCCCACATCGCGCGCGAACGCCCCGGCACCGTGCCGGGGCGTTCGTCGTCCTGGGAGGCTGTCAGTACACCATGTTCATGGCGGCGCGCACCTCGGCGAGGGTGGCGTCGCCCACCTCGTTGGCGTGGGCGTTGCCGCGGCGCAGCACGTCGAGCAGGTGGCCGGGGTCGGCAGCGAGCTCGACGCGGCGGGCCCGGATCGGGGCGAAGAACTCGTTGACGGCCTCGGTGACCAGCTTCTTCAGCCCGCCGCCGCCCCCGTCGCCGATCGCGTCGGCGATCTCGACCGGGTCGCGGCCCGTGCACAGCGACGCGAGCATCAGCAGGTTCGACACCTCCGGACGGTTCGCGGGGTCGTAGGTGATGTGCCGGTCGGAGTCGGTCACGGCCTTGCGGATCAGCTTCGCCGTCGTGTCGGCGTCCATCCCGATCTCGATCACGTTGCCCTTGGTCTTGCTCATCTTCGTGCCGTCCAGCCCCAGCACCGTCGACGCCTTGCTCAGCAGCGCCTCCGCCTGCGGGAACACCGGACGGGCGGGGTCGACGCGGCCGTACCGCTCGTCGAAGCGGCGGGCGACCACGCGGGTCTGCTCGAGGTGCGGCAGCTGGTCCTTGCCGACCGGCACGAGGTTGGCCTTGCAGAACAGGATGTCCGCGGCCTGGTGCACGGGGTAGGTGAGCAGCAGGCCGGACATCGGGCGGTCGCCGGTCGCGTCCAGCTCGGCCTTCACCGTGGGGTTGCGGCGCAGTTCCGCGTCCGTGACGAGGGAGAGGAACGGCAGCAGCAGCTGGTTCAGCGCGGGCACGGCCGAGTGCGCGTAGATGGTGGTGCGGGCCGGGTCGAGGCCGATCGCCAGGTAGTCGGCCAGCATGCCGAGCACCCGTTCGTGGATCGGGCCGGTGCCGTCACGGTCGGTGATCACCTGGTAGTCGGCGATCAGGATGTAGGTCTCGACGCCGGCGTCCTGGATCCGCACGCGGTTGGCCAGCGAGCCGAAGTAGTGGCCCAGGTGCAGGTTGCCGGTCGGGCGGTCACCGGTCATCACCCGGAAGCCGGACGGGTCCTTCGCGATCTGCGCCTCGATCTCCGCGCTGCGGGCCTCGGTGCGGCGCAGGGAGGCGTCGGAGGTGGACTGGGCGAGGTCGTCACCGGTGGTGTCGGTCACGGTCACGCTCTGCGGGTCGGACATGGTTCTCCTCGGTCGGGCCACCCGGCTCAGGCATGCGAAACGGCCGCCTGCGACGGACGGCCGTGGGTGTGGATCAGGGGGTTCGGGCCGTCGCTACGGCCGCCACCAGATCCTCGAATGCACGGCCGCCAATCTACCACTCCCCGCACGCTTCCCCGTCCGGCGGCGCGGCCCACCGGACGTGGCTCACAGGACGCCGCCGCGCTCCGCGACCCGCGCGCTGATCTCGGTGAGGACGGCCGGGCCGGTGGTGTTGCAGCCGAGGTCGTGGTCGACCTTGCCGGTGCCGTGGTAGTCGGACGAGCCGGTCGCCAGCAGGCCCAGCCGGTCGGCCAGCGCCCGCAGCTCCGCGCGGGTGGCCGCGTCGTGGTCCTGGTGGTCGACCTCCACGCCGTCCAGCCGGGCCGCCCGCGCGAACCCGGCCAGAACCTCGACGGGCAGCTGGTCACGGCTGACGCGTCCCCACGGATGGGCGATCACCGCCACCCCGCCCGCGGCGCGGACGAGGTCGAGGCCCGCAGCCAGCGGCACCGAGTAGCGCTTCACGAAGATCGGACGGTCCTCGGCCAGCCAGGTGTCGAAGGCCTCCGTGCGGTCGGCGACGTAGCCGAGCTCGATCATCGCGTCGGCCAGGTGCGGACGCCCGATCGACGGGCTGTCGCCGACGTACCTCGCCAGCACGTCCTCCGGGACCGGCATCCCCGCCTCGGCCAACCGGCGCAGCATGGTCGGGACGCGACCGCTCCGCCCCTCCCTGATCTTCGCCAGCTCGTCGTTCAGCGGCCCGTCGTCGGCACGGCACCCGTACCCCAACAGGTGCACCGACGTCCCGTCGTGCTCCGCCGAGATCTCAATGCCGCGCAACACCCGGATATCGAGCTCGGTCCCCGCCTGCACGGCCTCGGCCAGGCCGTCGAAGGTGTCGTGGTCGCTCAGGGCCACCACGTCGAGACCGGCGGCCCGGGCGTTCGCGACGAGTTCGGCCCGCGTGTCCGTCCCGTCCGAGACCGCGCTGTGCGTGTGCAGGTCGATGCGCATCGCCCCATCCTGCCATCCGGCATCCTCACGGGCCGGAGTCGTCAGCCGAGCATGGCGCGCACCTGGGCGAGTCCCACGTTCATCCTGGCCACGTCGGCCGGGCCGTCGGTGAGCGCGCGGATCGTCGCCACCCGGGTGGCGAGCGCCGCTTCGGACGCCGCCCACGCCGCGACCACCTGGCTCGGTGGCGCGTCCGGATCGGCACCGGACAGCACCTCGGCGGTGAGCTCTGCGTGCGCGGCCAGCAACTCGTCGCGCAGCGCCGCGCGCGCCATCGCGTCCCAGCGGACCTGCCGCGGCAGCCCGTCCACCCCTGCGGCCAGCTGGTCGATGCCCGCCGCCGCCGACAACCGGTAGTGCACCTCGGCCACCCGCAGCGGCGCGAGGCCCAGCCGGTGGGCCACCTCGACGACGCTGAGCAGGGTGTGCGCCTGCCCCGCGGTCGCCATGGTCGCCGCGAGCTCCGCCGACAGCCCCGCCTCGATCCAGTGCGCGGTCAGCTCCTGCGCCGCGGTTGCCTGGCCGCCGGTGAGCAGCCGCGGCAGCTCCGGACGCAATTGCGCGATCTCGGCACCGTAGGCCGCGACGGCCGCGGTGACGTCCAGCGCGCCACGCTGGTGGTGCAGCAGCCAGCGCGTGGCGCGCTCGACCATCCGGCGCAGCGTCACCCGCAGCCGCGTGGCGTCGGCAGCGGCCAGGCCGGTGTTGCGCCGCAGCCGTACCTCGTCGAGGCCGACGGCGAAGATCGCCCGAGAGGCCAGCTGCGCCCTGATGATGTCCGCGATCCCCGACCCGGTCTCGGTCGACAGCCGGTGGTAGGCCGTGATGCCCTGGCTGTTCACGAACCGGTTCACCGCCACCGTCGCGACGATCTCCCGCGCCAGCCGGTGGGCGGGCATCCGGTCGGCGTAGCGCTCCCGCAGCGGCTCGGGGAAGTACTGGACGAGCCGGTCGGCGAGATACGGGTCGTCGGGAAGGTCGGACGCGAGCACCCACCGGTCCAGCGCGATCTTCGTGTAGGACAGCAGGACCGCGAGCTCCGGGCGGGTCAGCCCCTCGCCGGCGGCGATCCGTTCGGTCATCTCCGCGCTGGACGGCAGGTCCTCGATCGACCGGTCGAGCAGGCCGTCGTCGGTGAGGGTCCGCATCCACGCCTCGTGCTGTCCCGCCAGCACCACCCGCCGGTACATCGAGTTGGCCAGCGCCACGTTCTGGTCGAAGTTGTGGGCGAGCACCAGCCGGGCCACTTCGTCGGTCATGGACGCGAGCAGCGCGCGCCGGTCGTCCTCGCCCAGCCGGCCGGACTCGACCTCGGGAGCCAGCAGGATCTTGATGTTCACCTCGTGGTCGGACGTGTCCACGCCCGCGGAGTTGTCGATGAAGTCGGTCCCGATCCGTCCGCCCGCCCGCGCGTACTCGACGCGTCCGAGCTGGGTGAACCCGAGGTTGCCGCCCTCGGCCACGCACCGGGCGCGCAGGCGTCCGCCGTCGACCCGGACGGCGTCGTTGGCCTTGTCGCCGGCGTCCGCGTGCGACTCGGGTGCCGCCTTCACGAAGGTGCCCACGCCACCGTTGAACAGCAGGTCGACCGGCGCGCACAGGATCGCGCTGACCAGCTCGTTCGGGGTGAGGTGTTCGGCGTCCTCCGGCAGCCCGAGCACGCGGCGCACCTGCGGGCTGACCGGCACGGACTTCGCGTCCCTGCGGAACACCCCGCCGCCGGCCGAGACCAGGGACGCGTCGTAGTCCGCCCAGGTCGAGCCGGACAGCGCGAACAGCCGCTGCCGCTCTGCGAAGGAGACCGCCGGGTCGGGGTCGGGGTCGAGGAACACGTGGACGTGGTTGAACGCCGCGACCAGCGACATCCGGTCCGAGAGCAGCATGCCGTTGCCGAACACGTCGCCGGCCATGTCGCCGATGCCGACGCAGGTGAAGGCGTCGACGGCGGGGTCGAGGCCGAGGTCGGCGAAGTGCCGCCGGACCGACTCCCAGGCGCCGCGGGCCGTGATCCCCATGGCCTTGTGGTCGTAGCCGCTGGACCCCCCGGACGCGAACGCATCGCCGAGCCAGAAGCCGCGTCCGACCGACACCTCGTTGGCCAGGTCGGAGAAGGTCGCGGTGCCCTTGTCGGCCGCCACCACGAGGTACGGGTCGTCGCCGTCGTAGCGCACGACCCGCTCGGGTGGGACGACCCGCCCGGCCACGATGTTGTCGGTGATGCCGAGCAGGGCGTCCACGAACACCCGGTAGCAGGCCTTCCCCTCGGCCAGCCACGCCGCGCGGTCCGCCGCGTCCGGGAGGTGCTGCGGGACGAAGCCGCCCTTGGCCCCGCTCGGCACAATCACCGTGTTCTTGACCAGCTGGGCCTTGACCAGTCCGAGCACCTCGGTGCGGAAGTCCTCCCTGCGGTCCGACCAGCGCAGGCCCCCGCGCGCGACCGCGCCGAAGCGGAGGTGGACGCCCTGCACGCGCGGGGAGTACACGAACACCTCGAACGCCGGCCGCGGCTCGGGCAGCAGGGCGAGCTGCGCGGGCAGCAGCTTCAGGGCCAGCGTGTCGGTGCCGGTGAACGCATTGGTGCGGACGCTCGCGTCGACGACAGCGAGGAACGCCCGCAGGATCCGGTCGTGGTCGAGGCTCTCGACGGCGTCCAGCTGGGCGAGCAGGTCGGCGCGTCGCTCCGCATACGCCGCGTCCCTCGCCTCCGGGGTGGCGTGGGCGTCGGGGTCGAACCGGTCGGCGAAGGCGGCGGCCAGGCCGGCGGCGAGGTCGGGGTGGGCGTTCAGTGCCGTCGCCAGGTACGGCTGGCTGAACGGGACGCCGGCCTGCTGGAGGTAGCGCGAGATCGCGCGCAGCCAGCTGACCTGGCGCCAGTCCAGGCCGGCCGCGACCACCAGCCGGTTCAGCGCGTCGGCCTCGCAGCGTCCGGTCACCGAGGCGACGAACACGTCCATGAAGCGCTGCCGGATGCCGACCGTGCGGGCGCGGGCGGCCAGGTCGGCCGGGAGCTTCAGGCCGAAGTCGTAGACGAGGACGCGGCGTCCGCGCAGGTCCCAGCTGTACGGGCGCTCGTCGACGACGTCCGCCCCCAGGACGGCGAGGTGCGGCATCACCTCGGTCAGGGACATCGCGCGCTGCGTGATCACCTTCAGCCGCACGTCGGACGGGTCGGACGGGTCGTGCGGGGAGAAGATGCACAGCCGCAGGTCGTCGTGGTCGACGAGCTGGTTGGCCAGCGTGAGGTCGGCGACCGCGGCGGACGGGGCGTAGTCGGCGGTGTACGCCTCGCTGAACTCGACCCCCCGCTGCTCGCTCGGCAACGCGTCGACGAGCGCGACGAAGTCGTCCTCCCAGCTACGGGCCGCGGCGGCCACCTCGCGGGCGATCAACTCGCCGTCCGGCTCCGCGGGGGCGTCCGGGCCCAGCCGGACGACGAAGAACAGCCGGGTCAGCACCGACTCGCTGACCAGGGTGGAGAACTCCACCTCGACGCCGCCGAGGCGTTCGATCAGGATCTGCTGGATCCGCAGCCGGGTGTCGGTGTTGTACCGGTCGCGGGGCAGGTACACCAGCGCGGTCGCGAACGCGCCGTAGCGCGCGCGACGCAGGAAGACCCGGGCCTGCCGGCGTTCGCGCAGCCCCGCGACGGCGGCGACGATCGGGGCGAGCTCCTCGACCTTGGCCTCGAACAGCTCGTCGCGCGGGTAGGTGGCGACGACCTGGCGGACGGCGTTCCAGCCGTGGGAGTGCGGCTCGAAGCCGGACCCCTCCAGCAGCTGGCGCGACTTCGCGGCCAGGAGCGGGATCGTGGCCACCGACTCGGTGTACGCCGAGGCGGCGAGCAGGCCGAGGAACCGGTGCTCCCGGACCAGCGTCCCGTCGTCGGCGTAGGTGCGGACGGCCACGTGCTCGAGGTGGACCGGACGGTGCACGGGCGAGCGGCGCGGGTCGCGCACGAGCACGAGCGGGTCGCGCTCGCCGGCCACGGGGACGGTGACGTCATCCGGCTCGGTGGCACCGGTCAGCAGGCCGAGGCCGGTGCCGGGCACGGGGACCAGCCGGTCGCCGTCCCGCACGTAGTCGGCCGCGCCGAGGAACACGAAGTTGTCGGCGGCCAGCCAGTCCAGCACGGCGACGGCCTCCTCGGCGTCCGGACCGGTCCCGCGCAGTTCGTCGGCCGCAGACCGCGCCCGGGCGACCATCGGCCGCCAGTCGTCGACGACGACGGTGAGCACCTCGAGGGCGCGGCGCAGCCCGTCCGCCAGGGCTCCGGCGAGACCGTCGGCCGCCTCCCCCAGCGGCGGGTAGACCTCCAGCGCGATCCACGACTCGGCCAGGCCGTGGTCGCCGGCAGCCAGCTCGACGAGACGGCCGTCCGCGTCCCTCGCCACCCGCAGCTGGGGGTGGTACAGCCGGCGCAGGCTCCAGTCGCGGCCAGTCAGTTCCATGGTGACGGTGTCGACGAGGAAGGGACGGTCGTCGCTGACGAGCAGGGCGAGCGTGGAGCCGTCGGCGCCGATGCCCGGGACCTGCCCGGGCGTGATCACCCGGACGAGGTGCTCCCCCGGCCGGCGGGTCGCGCCGAGGGCCAGGTGCGCCGCGACGGTGGCGGCCAGCGAGGCCGGCTCAATGCCGACGAGGTCGGGCTCGGGGACGGGCTGCAGGTAGGCGGCCACGAGGCGGGAGAACCCGGGATCGGCCGGCTGCCCACCCTCGGTGACACGGGTGAGGGACTCACGCAGCCCTGCCGAAACGCCGGGCACGAGACTGGACACGCCTGCTCCTTCGCAGCTTGGGACCTCATCCACCCTATCCACGCCAGAATGGGCGGCATGGAGATACACGCCACGAACGACTTCGCCGCGCCCGTGCCCACGGTGTTCGCGATGCTCACCGACCCGGTCTTCCTGCGGGCGGTGTGCCTGGCGACCGATCCGCTCGAGCACGACGTGACCGTGGACGGGCTGCGCACCTCCACCCGCCGCGTGATGCCGACCCCGTCCGTGGTGGCCAGGCTCGCCGGGCCACGGATGGCGGTGGTCGACGAGATCACGTGGGAGCCCGGCGAGGTCGACGGGGGACGCCGCGGCGCCGCGCACATCACCGTCGAGGGGTTGCCGGCCGAGCTGGTCGGGGTCGTGACGCTGCGTCCGGGCGGCTCGGGGTCGGTGCTGCACTACGACGGTGAGCTGACGGTGAACGTCCCGTTCCTGGGGCCGGGGCTGGCCAAACAGGCCGCTCCCCTGCTGCTGGAGGCGCTGGAGATCCAGCAGCGGGTCGGGACCGAGTTCCTGGCGCGGTAGCTCACTCCACGCAGAGGCAGAACGGGTGCCCGGCGGGGTCGAGGAACACCCGGAAGGTCGTCCCCGGCTGGAACACGGTCTTCGTCGCGCCGAGGGCGAGCACCGCCACCTCGGCCTCGTCCAGGTCGTCGACCATCACGTCGATGTGCAGTTGCTGCGGCACGTCCTGGCCCGGCCACACCGGGGGGCGGTAGTCGTCCACCTTCTGGAACGAGAAGCACTGGCCGTAATCAGCCCGGATGTCGGCCCAGCCGTCATCGAGCTCGACCTTCCAGTCGAGCATCGCCCCGTAGAAGCCGGCCAGCGCCGCCGGGTCGGGGCAGTCGAGCACGACGCTGGGGAAACGTGCGATAGCCATGCCCCACCCTAGGCCGCCGTCCCGCGGCAGTGCAGCCGCTGCAACCGCCGACGCCGACTCCCCTCCGTCCCATCCGTCCCACTCCCGCGCAAACGCTCCCGAAACTCGCAGAAGCCACCGAGATTTCGGGAGCGTCCGCGCGTTTCGGGAGCGTCTGTGGGGGACGGCCCGGGCTTGGGACGACCGACTCCCCCGCCAGTGCCGTCCCACCCGTCCCACCCGTTGCGTTCGCTCCCAAAAGGCGGCCTTGCTCCCGGAATTCGGGGAGCAAGGCCGCCTTTCGGGAGCAAGGGCGGACGGAGCCAGGGACCGCGGCCGCGGGGGCCGCCCTACTTCGACAGCACGATCAGCTTCGGCTGGCCGCCGGTGGAGACCACCTTGACCTTGCCGTTCCTGAACACCTTGACCGTTGCCGACATGGCGGTGGCCAGATTGAGCCGCTGCCACGAGCCGGGAGCGGTGCCGTGGGCGCTGGCCCAGGTGGTGTCCAGCGGGTTGCCCGAACGGATCTCGGTCTGGGCCAGGATCGAGCTGCGCTGGGCGTCGGTCAGGGTCGGAAACGTGCTCAGCAGCAGGTTCTCCGCACCGGCCGGGACGGACGCGGCCTGCCGCGTGGACGTGGTCGGTGCGAACCCGTAGCCGAGCCGCTCGGTGTACACCTTGATCGCCGACTTGCGGTCCTTCACGACCTGGCTGGTGCCGCCGGGGATCTTCGCCCCGCCGTACGGGTTGTCGGTGTAGGAGGTGTCGGCCGCGATGCACTTCGCCAGCGTGTTGCCGCACTGCTGCTCGAGGTAGTTCACCAGCTCGGTGCGGGCCGGCTCGAGCACGTCAGTGCGGAAGGCCTCGTCCGACCAGCGCGCCGAGAGGGCCATCTCACCGTTCATCCGGCCGCCGATGATGTCCAGCGGGTAGTGGACGCCGAGCACGATCCGGTTGTTGCCGGCCTCGGACGCCCGGGCCAGGATCTGCGGGGCGAGCTGGGGCAGCAGCGTGGCCAGGGTGATGCCGGCCTCGTAGGCAGTGGTGGTGTGACCGCTGGGGAAGGCGCCGCCCGTGCAGATGCCCGCCGTGCCGTAGCCCGGGTCGAGCGTCACGTCCGTGGTCGCGAACTCCTTGGTCGTGTCGGTCGTGGCCGCGACACGCGTGACCTTCAGGTTGCCGGACGCGTCGGCCCAGCTCTTCCCCTTGCGGATCGAGGCCAGCGACGACCCGTTCACCGCGCTCGGCGCACACGCGTCGGTGTCACCGTCCACCTTGGTCGCCGTCGGGTCGACGTTCAGGAAGGGACGCGGGTAGCTGAACGTCGCCTTCGCCGTCGAGGTGCTGACGTAGGCGCCCGTCGTGCCGTTGGAGCTGTTGATCAGCGCGGAGGTCAGCGGGAGTGCGCCGGAGATCCGGCCCTGCACGTACAGCGAGCCCAGGTTCTTGCCCAGACCGTCGGCGATCGAGATGGACTGGTCGTAGCCCGACAGGTCGGAGGCCAGGTAGGCCGAGTTCTGCAGGGCCCGGAACTGCTGGTCGCTGGTCGCGTGCTGGTTGATCCAGCTGGTCAGGCGGTCGTTCCACTGCAGTTCCGCGGCGTTCTTCACCGTGCCGTGCAGGTCGTTGGTGCCGGAGGACTGCCACAGGTCGCTGTAGCCGGACAGGCCGGCGACGAGGTTCGGCTTGGTGGAGTCGCTGGAGTAGGTCGCGGCCTGGGCGGGAACCGCGCCAGAGGTGGCCAGCAGTGCGAGGGTCGCGGCAGCGGCGAGCCCGCGCAGGAGCGGGAGCCGACGGGCGCGCACGGGTGAGGGATCAAGGGGCATGGGTGGGGATCGCCTTCTTTCGGTGTCCTGGCCAGGGGAGCCCTGGGCGAGGTGGCGATCCGCACGTTAGGAAGCGCGCGTGGCCGGCGATCGGCGCTGAGACGTCCGCCCGGTGAACGGACGGTGATCGTGCGGCGCGACTACACCTTGGTGGCGGAGAAGATGTGCACCTTCGCCCCGATCGGGGTGTGCTTGAAGATCCAGATCGCGTCGGACAGGCTGCCGACGTTCACGCAGCCGTGGCTCGACCCCGCGTAGCCGACCGCGTGGAACCCCGGCGAGTAGTGCACGTACATGTCCGGGTAGAACATCACGCTGTAGGGCATCGCGCCGGAGCCGTAGTTGTCCGACGGCGGGTCGACCTGCTTGTCGTAGACCTTCCAGGTGCCGTTGGCGGTGGCGTAGATCCGCCACTCCCCCTTCTTCTGCTTCTTCTTCTTGAGGTAGTTGTAGCCACCCACCCGCACCTTGACGGTCTTCTTGACCTCGCCGTCCTTCAGCCAGAACAGCTTGCGGTGGGCCTGGTCGACGCAGATCACGACGCCCTTGGTCAGGCACTTCTTCGGCAGCACCGTCGGCACCACGGGCGCCTTGGACGCCAGCGCCAGCCAGGTCTTCTTCGCGACGATCCCGGTCGCGGGCAGGCCGCGGGACCGCTGGTAGTTCAGGATCGCGTTGGCCCCGGAGGTCTGGTTGATCCGGCTGGTCAGCGCCCACGGGTAGTAGTGGGCCGCCTTCAGCTTCTTGACCACCAGCAGCGCGCACGCCCCCGACGAGCCCGGACCGACGGTGGTCGTGCGGCACTTCTTGAACTGCTTCTGGGTCTTGGCGCTGAGCGCCTTCCACGGGTCGGTGGGCGTCGGCTTCGGCGTCGGAGTGGTGGTCGGCGTGGACGTCGCCGTCGGCGAGCTGGTCGGGGACGCCGTGGCGGTCGCGACCCCGGTCGGGGACGGCGTGACCTGTTCGCTCGCGGGGCCGAAGGCGCCCTGCGTGGGTGATTCGGGAAGGGTGCGGGCACAGCCGGACGCGACGAGCATCACGGCCACGGCCACCGCCACCAGGGCGCGCGGCATCGTGCGCCGCTCGGACGGGAGGGTCGGGCTCATGGGGTCCTTCCGCACTGTCGTGTCGGGGACGCGGCTGGGGTCGCGTCCGTCCTGACCAGGAAAAGGGTACCTGCCGCGGGTGAACACGAGGTTTCCGACCTGCGCGCATCCTTGCGTACCCGCAGGTCAGTGGAAGTCCCGGGAGGAGTGCGTGACCATGATCGGCAGCGCCTCCAGCTGGTCGGCCACCACGTTCACCACCCCCTCGGGCGAGCGCTCCAGCGTGCCGCGGACGACCAGCGCCGGGGAGGACCGGGCCACCTTCCGGTAGCGCTGCCACACCCCCACGGAGCAGACCACGTTCACCAGCCCGCCCTCGTCCTCCAGGCTGAGGAACGTGATGCCGGACGCGGTCGCGGGCCGCTGCCGGTGGGTGACCAGCCCACCCACCCGCACCCGGCGGCCGGGCTCGGCCGTGGCGAGGTCGACGGTGGCCAGCACCCCGCGCGTGGCCAGGTCGGCCCGCAGCTGGCCGATCGGGTGCTCCCCGGTGCTCACCCCGGTCGCCCACAGGTCGTCGGCGAGCAGCTCCGTGGCGGACGGGTCCTCGAACAGCAGCGGCTGGGACGCGACCAGCGTGCCCGGCAGCGTCCCCGGCTGGTCGAGCGCCGCGCTGCCGGCGCGCCACAGCGCCTGCCGTCTGCTGAGCCCCAGGCACTCCAGCGCCCCGGCCGCCGCCAGCGCCTCCAGCTGTTCCTGCGCCAGCCCCGTCCGCCGGACCAGGTCCTCCATGGACGTGTACGCCCCGCGCGCGTCGCGCTCGGCAACGATCCGCCCAGCCACCCCCGCCCCGATCCCGCGCACCCCGGCCAGCCCCAGCCGCACGGCGAACCCTGCGTCCCTGCGATGGGCGGCCGAGTCGTCCGGCGCCGTGGGATCGAACGCCCCCACCGGAGGCTGGTCGGCCGCGACGCAGGACGCGAGCGGAGCGTCTGCGCGCGGGGAGCGGGATCCCGCGTCGGCGGCCACGGCCTCCAGCACCGCGTCCACGCCCGAGCGGGCGAGGTCGGGACGCCGCACGTCCACGCCGTGGCGCTTGGCGTCGTTGACGAGGGTGGCCGGGGAGTAGAAGCCCATCGGCTGGGCACGCAGGAGCCCGGCGAGGAACGCGGACGGGTAGTGCAGCTTCAGCCAGCTGGACGCGTACACCAGCAGCGCGAAGCTCAGCGAGTGGGACTCGGCGAAGCCGAAGTTCGAGAACGCCTGGATCTGGGCGTACAGGTGCTCGGCCGGCTTCCCGACCAGCCCGTTGCGGGCCATGCCGGCGAACAGCTTCTCCTTCAGCGACTCGATCCGTTCCAGGCCGCGCTTGGAGCCCATCGCCCTGCGCAGCAGGTCGGCGTCCTCACCCGTGCAGTCCCCCACCGCCATCGCCATCTGCATCAGCTGCTCCTGGAACACCGGGACGCCGAGCGTCCGCTCCAGCACCGGCTCCAGCAGCGGATGCGCGTAGGTGACCGGCTCCCTGCCCAGCTTGCGGCGCACGAACGGGTGCACGGCCCCGCCCTGGATCGGGCCGGGACGGATCAGCGCGATCTGGATCACCAGGTCGTAGAACCGGCGCGGCTGGAGCCGGGGCAGCAGCCCCATCTGGGCGCGGGACTCGACCTGGAACACCCCGATCGAGTCGGCCCGGCACAGCATGTCGTAGACGCCCGGCTCCTCCTTCGGGATGGTGGCCAGCTCCCACGCCTCCCCGGTCGCGCCCGCGATCAGGGTGAAGCAGTACTGCAGCGCGGCCAGCATGCCCAGCCCCAGCAGGTCGAACTTCACCAGACCCATCCACGCGGCGTCGTCCTTGTCCCACTGGATCACGGTGCGCCTCTCCATCCGGGCGTGCTCGATCGGCACCACCTCCCCCACCGGACGCTCGGTGAGCACCATCCCGCCGGAGTGGATGCCCAGGTGCCGCGGCGCCTTCAGCAGCTGCGTGGCCAGGTCGGCGACCTCGGCCGGGATACCGTGCTCGTCGGTGGCCAGCGACGAGCCCCAGCGCTCCACCTGCTTGGCGAAGGCGTCCCCCTGCCCCGGGCTGTAGCCCAGCGCCCGGGAGATGTCCCGGACGGCGTTCTTCGGCCGGTACTGGATCACGTTGCACACCTGCGCGGCGCGCTCGCGCCCGTACCGGTCGAACACCCACTGGATGATCTCCTCGCGCCGGTCAGAGTCGAAGTCGACGTCGATGTCGGGCTCCTCGTCACGCAGCGCCGACAGGAACCGCTCGAACGGCAGGTCGTAGGCGATGGAGTCGACGGCGGTGATGTTCAGCAGGTAGCAGACCGCGGAGTTCGCCGCCGACCCGCGGCCCTGGCACAGGATGCCGCGACGCCGGGCCTCGGCGACGATGTCGTGGACGATCAGGAAGTAGCCGGGGAAGTCCTTGGCCTCGATGACGCCGAGTTCCCGCTCGATCCGGGCAGCGTCCGCGCTGCTCAGGTGCGGGTAGCGGGACGGGACCGCCTCCCAGACCAGGTGCCTCAGCCAGCTCATCGGGGTGTGGCCGTCGGGCACCTCCTGCTTCGGCAGGGCGGGCTTGGCGCGGCGCAGCGGGAACGCCAGCTCGTCGGCCAGGGTGACCGTCCGGGCCACCGCGCCGGGGTACCGGGCGAACCGGGCGGCCATCTCCGCCCCCGAGCGCAGGTACGCCGTCCCCGCGGCGGGCAGCCAGCCGTCGAGGGCGTCCAGGCTGCGGTTGGCGCGGACGGCGGCGACGGCCTGGGCGAGTGGGTGTCGGGCGGGGGTGGCGTAGTGGACGTTGCCGGTCGCGACCACGGGAAGGCGCCGGTCGGCGGCCAGCGCGGCCAGCGTGTCGTTGCGGGTGGAGTCCAGCGGGTGACCGTGGTCGGTGAGCTCCACGAACACCCGCTCGGGTCCGAACAGGCGGACGAGGTCGTCCAGCTCGCGACCGGCCGCGTCCACCCCTCCGGACGCGAGCGCCTGTCGCACGGCGCCCTTGCGGCAGCCGGTCAGCACCACCCAGTGGCCGTCCGCCCCGGCGGCGAGGTCGACGGTGTCGTAGACCGGACGCCCCTTCTCCCCGCCGAGCAGTTGGCCCTGCGTGATCGCCGCCGCGAGCCGGTGGTACCCCTCCTCGCCCGCGGCCAGCACCAGCAGGTGGGAGCCCGCCGGGTCGGCCCGCCCCGCCTGCGGGGCGGGCAGGTCGAGGGACAGCTCGGCACCGAAGACCGTCTTCACCTGCATCGACTCCGCGGCCTCGGCGAACCGGACGATCCCGTACAGCCCGTCGTGGTCGGTGACCGCCAGCGCGTGCAGGCCCAGCCGCTCGGCCTCCTCGGCCAGTTCCGCCGGCCCGGACGCCCCGTCCAGAAACGAGAAGGACGAGTGCGCGTGCAGTTCGGCGTACGGCACCGCGTCGGCCGGTCGCTCGATCGGCGGCGGCTGGTAGGGGCCGCGCTTCCACGACGTCGGCACGTCCTGCGCGGGCACCCGGCCCTGCTCCGGTGTGCTGAGGGTGCGCTCCAGCGTCCGCCACGTGACCGGGGGGTTGTTGAAGCCCATCAGTCGTACCGCCCCTCTGCCCACCAGCGTCCGGCCTGCAGCACCAGCAGCCAGGCCGTCCCCGCCCCGTCGACGACCTGGAACCGGCTGGCCCGCCGGTGCCGGACGGGGTCCCAGGAGCGCTCGTCGATCGGCCACGGCCCCGCCCAGCCGATCACCGTGCGCCGCTCGTCCTCCAGCAGCAGTGCCGTGGGCACCCCCCGCAGCTGGTCCCTGTCGTCCAGCCCGACCGCGGTCCCCTCCCTGGTCAGCAGCTGGACCGGCCGGGGCCAGGTGAACACCGAAGAGGGCAGCGGGTCCGGCAGCCGACCCGGCCACGGTCCCGCATCCTCCCCCGACGTCCCCGGCGCGTCCCTGGCCCCCTGGGGACGCGGGGTCGCCGCCAGGGCACTCACCGGCCGGTCCCCCCAGGCGACGAGCTCCTGCCGCTCGGCGAGCCAGCGCCCGCCACCGATCCGCGCGGTGGCGACCCCGTCGTGGCCGAGCATCGCCTGCACGCGGGACAGCACGTGGTGCACGCGTTCGTCCGTCCCCGAGCCGAACAGGCCGGGCACGTGGTGGGCGAGCGCGTCGACGACCAGCGGCTCCAGCCGCACCCCGGTCACCGCGCTGTGCAGGCGGCTCCCCGCCGCGGCCTGGAGCTGCCAGCGGAGCCGGTCGACGACGGCGGGGGCGTCGAACACCCCCGGGGTGCCCCAGGTGCGGGCGACCAGTTCGTCCCGCTCTCCGGAAACCTCGATGCGCAGCTCCGTGCAGGCCAGGCCGGCCGCCGACAGGCCGGCGATGAACTCCTCCACCGTCGCCCGCGCGGTGAACGCCACCTGGTCGACGAGCGCCAGCGGCGGCTCGAACCCGATCTGTCGGGACAGTTCGGGCGGTGGGGTGCGCGCGGCGACGACGCTGGGGTCGGCCCCCGACGCCAGCGCGTGCAGCCGCTCGCCGTGGCGGCCGAACCGGTCGCGGACGGCGTCCTGACCGAGGGCGGCGAAGGCACCGAGGGTGTGCACCCCCAGCCGGGGCAGCAGCGCGGACAGCGACTCGTCCCCGAGCCGGGTCACCGGCAGCGGGGCGAGGAAGGCGGCGCCCTCTCCGGGAGGGACGATCCGGACCGGGTCGCCGGCGTAGGCGGCCTGCAGGGCGGTGAACCGGCCGTCGGCGATCCCCGCGCGTCCGCCGGTGAGCCCCAGGGACGCGACCACCGCCTCGAGCAGCACTTCCGCGGCCTCCTCCTCGCTGCCGACGTAGCGCGCCAACCCGCGCGGACGCAGCGCGCACGCCCCCGGCCAGATCACCTGCACCCCGGGCGCGATCTCCTCGATGCACTCCAGCACGGGGTCGAACTCGCGGGCGTCCCTGCCCTCGTCCGCCGGCAGCACCAACAGCCCGGGGCAGCGTGCCTGCGCCTCCCTGCGCCGCTGCCCGGTCACCACGCCCTCCGCGGACGCCTCGGGCGAGCAGGCCACCACCCGGTTCGCCGCCATCACCGCGATCGGACGGTTCGCGTCCGCCCCCTCCGCCAGCGCCCACGCCGTCACCGGCCAGCCGGGGAACCACAGCACCAGGCACCGCTCGGCGGCCCTTCGTGACGCTCGCTGCGCCCGCTCCTCAGGGAGCGTGGAAGGGATCCGCTGCGCTCGCTCCTCAGGGAGCGTGGAAGTGACCCGCTGCGCCCGCTCCTCAGGGACCGTGGAGAGTTCTGCGGCGGACATCAGCCCACCGCCCGCAGCGGCGCCGGCTGCTCCCGCGGCACGGAGGGCACCCCGGCCAGCCGACCGTCGGTGGTCGGCAGCACCAGCCGTGCGCTGCGCGGAACCGCGACCCGCCGGGAGCTGACGATCACCGTCACCTCGCGACGGGACAGGTAGCCGAAGCCGTCCCCCAGGCCGCTCCAGCGGGCCTCCTCCAGGCTCAGCAGCGCCTCGGCCCGCGGCCACGGCCCGTGCACGAGCAGCACGGAGCCGCGGTCCCGCAGCCGGGAGCCCAGCCGGGCCGCGTCCGCCTCGCGCACCCGTCCGGGGGGACGGACCACGACGACGGGCACCGCCTCCAGCAGCGCGGCGGTGACGGCCAGCCACTCCTCTCCGGGATCGGGGACGAGCGCGAGCCGGTCCAGCGCCACGCCGGCGTGCCCGGCAGCCTCCGCCCCGAACTCGGGGACGCCCACCACCCCGCACCAGTGCCCGTCCGCGGACGGCCCGGCCAGCAGGGCCAGCAGGAGCGCGCCGGACGTGGCCAGCGAATAGGCGGACCCGGGTTTCAGGCCCCCGTCCAGCAACCCCGCCAACTCGGTGGGGACGGGGAACGGCGCCGGCCGCACGCGCGCCTCGCGGGTGGCCACCTGCGCCCGCAGGCGCTCCAGCAGCTCGCCCCTGGCGAGGTCCGTCGCGTACTCCACTCCTCGATGATCGAACACTTGTTCGATTTGGTCAAGGTGGTCGAGAAACCGCCTCGGGCGTGGGAGGCTGGCGGACATGAGCCGACGCGCCACTCCGGGACCGGGCACCTCGCTGCTGGCCCTGGCCCTCGCCGTCGCAGTGGCCCTGACCGCGTGCACCGGCACGCCGACGAGCGCCCCGGCCACCTCCGCCACGACACCCGTCCCGTCCACCCCCACGACGAGTGCGACACCACCCCGCACCGACGAGCCCACCCCCGGCACCACGCAGCGGGTCGTGTTCGGCAACCCCTGGTCGAAGGACCCCGCCCGCCAGCACGCGGTGGCCGACTCCGCTCTGGAGATCATCAACGGAACGCCCACGGGCGAAACCGTGACCCTGTCGATGTTCAACATGACCTACCCCGGCACGGCCGCCAGCCTGGTCAGGGCCGTTCGCCGCGGGGTGACCGTCCACGTCGTGCTGAACAGCGAGAACGCCGACTCGACCCAGGCGACGAAACTGGTCCGCGCCCTGGGCTCGGACCGGACGGCCCGTTCCTGGGTGGTGGTGCGGACGCCGGAGATCCGCATGCACTCGAAGTTCCTGCTCTCCTCCCGCAGCAACGGCGAGGACAAGGTCGTCTGGGTGTCCTCCGGGAACCTGACCAGCGCGGACGGCCGCGACCAGGCGAACGAGGCCCTGGTCACCACCGGCGACGGCCGGCTCTACCGGTTCCTCCGCCAGCAGTTCGCCCTGTTCCGTGCCGGGGTCACCGACCCGACGCGGCTGGGACGCACCGCCACCACGGCGACGGCCACCGTCCGCACCTTCCCGCTCCCCGAGGGCGGGGAGGCCAATGATCCGGTCCTTGCCCTGCTCGACGACGTCAGCTGCGTCCACGACGGCGACGCGACGACCATTCGGGTCGCCCACCTGTTCCTCACCAGTCAGCGCCTGTACCTCGTCGACCGCTTCCGGGCCCTCGAGGCCGCCGGCTGTGACGTCCGCCTGCTCGCGCACCTGCCCCAGTGGACTCCCCTGGCGCGCGAGCAGCTCACCGCACCGGGGGCCGGCCGGATCGACCTCCGTTCGACCAGGGGGACAGCCCTCCACACCAAGATCCTCACGATCGAGGGCAGGGACGCGGCGGGGCAGCCCCTCGAGGTCGCCATGGTCGGCACCCACAACCTGAGCGGACGCGCCCTCACCGTCACGCCGGACGGGGTGAACGACGAGGTGTCCCTTACCGTCCACAACCCGGACATCGTGTCCGCCTACAGCGCGTGGATCGACATGGTGATCGCCCGGCACAGCAACCCGGCCTGACGACCACCCGCCCGTACGGCTAGACGGCCCGCCTGGCCTCGTCCGGGGTCTCGCGGATCAGGTCGATCCGCTGCTTGAGCTCGACCGCCCAGACGGCCTGTTCGGTTCGGCTGCGGACGGCGCTGATCACGTTCATCACCTCGGTGTCGGAGCGGTAGCGGATCGTCGCCCGCCTGGCCTCCTGCGGGGCGAAGCCGGCCCCGGCGAGGGCCACCGCCAGCTCCGGCTCGTCGAGGTAGACCCCGGCGTCGAGCCACTGCTGCACCTCGGGAGCGGTCAGCCCGCTCGCCCGCCACGGTTCGGCGACGGCCCGGACGTGGTCGAGGGTCGCCCCCTCGGCGAAGAACACGCGCTCGTAGTCGTCCAGCGACTCCCGGATCGCCATCGGCGAGGACGGGTCCGACCACCGGCGGATGACCGGCGGGCGGCCCTCCCCCTGCGGGCGCGGCGCCGGTGCGGGCACGTAGGCGTCCAGCATTCTTCGCAGCAGGTATTCCTGTTCGGCATCCACTGCCCGATCCCCCCAGATCCGGGCCATCCCCCCGAATGGCCACAGCGAGATTGTGGCGCCCCGGAGGGCGTCACACCACGTGGCGCGCCGTGAAAACGGTTGCTCAGGCCTCCGGCAGCATGTGCGGGTAGCCGGTGGCGGTCGGCGGGAGCAGGTTCTCCTTGATCGCGCGCGGGCTGGTCCAGCGCATCAGGTTCCACATCGAACCGGCCTTGTCGTTGGTTCCGGACGCCCTGCTGCCGCCGAACGGCTGCTGGCCGACGACGGCCCCGGTGGGCTTGTCGTTGACGTAGAAGTTGCCGGCGGCGTGCCGGAGAACCTGCGACGCCTTCTCCACCGCCGCTCTCTCGGTCGCGAACACCGCGCCGGTCAGCGCGTAGGCGGACGTGTCGTCGATCAGCGAAAGTACTTCATCGTACTTCGCTTCCTCGTAGACGAAGATGCCGAGGATCGGGCCGAAGTACTCGGTGGTGAAGATGTCCTGGTGCGGGTTGTCGGAGGTGATCAGGGTGGGCCGGACGTACCAGCCCTCGCTGCGGTCGTACGTGCCACCCGCGACGATCTCCGCGTCGGCCGAGGACCGGGCCCGGTCGATCGCGCCGGACAGCTTGTCGAACGCACGGGCGTCGATCACGGCGGACGTGAAGTGCGAGAAGTCGCGGACGTCGCCGACCGACAGCGCCTCGACCTGGTCGACCAACTCGTCGCGGACCAGGTTCCACAGGCTGCGCGGGAGGTAGGCCCGCGAGGCGGCCGAGCACTTCTGCCCCGAGTACTCGAAGGCGCCCCGGACCAGACCGGCCACGACGGCGGCGGGATCGGCGGAGGGGTGCGCGAGCACGAAGTCCTTGCCGCCGGTCTCCCCCACCAGGCGCGGGTAGGCCCGGTAGCGCGAGATGTTCGCCCCCACCTCTCCCCACAGGCCCTGGAAGACGCGGGTGGAACCGGTGAAGTGGATCCCGGCGAGGTTCGGGTCGGCGAGCAGGACGTCGGAGACGTCCGCACCGTGCCCGGGCAGCATGCTGATCACGCCCTCGGGAAGGCCGGCCTCGGCCAGCAACTGCATCCAGAAGTGCGCGGCGAAGGTCTGGGTGAGCGCCGGCTTCCAGACCACCGTGTTGCCCATCAGTGCCGGAGCGGTCGGGAGGTTGCCGGCGATCGCGGTGAAGTTGAACGGGGTGATCGCGTACACGAAGCCGTCCAGCGGGCGGTAGTCGAGCCGGTTCCACACTCCGGGCGAGTTGATCGGCTGGTGCGCCATCAGCTCCCGGGCGAACGCCACGTTGAACCGCAGGAAGTCGATCAGCTCGCACGCGGCGTCGATCTCGGCCTGCTGGGCGGTCTTGCCCTGGCCGAGCATCGTGGCGGCGTTCAGCAGGTCGCGGCGGGGCCCCGCCAGCAACTCGGCCGCCCGCAGGAACACCGCGGCCCGCTCGTCGAACGGCGTCGCAGCCCAGTCGGCCTTCGCGCGCTGCGCAGCCACCACCGCGGCCGCGGCGTTCTCCGCCGAGGACTGCCGCACCCGCGCGAGCAGCGTCGAGTGGTCGGACGGCATCCGCACCTCGAGCACGTGCTCCGACGCGTTCCCCACCGTCCCCGCGACCACGGGAGCCACGTCCACCGGCTCGGCGGCCAGGAAGGCCAGTTCGGCCTTCAGGCTCGCGCGCTCGGCGCTGCCGGGGGCGTAGCTGCGCACCGGCTCGTTGGCCGGCGCCGGCACCTGGGTGATCGCGTCCACGTTGTCCTCCTGCTGACTCGTCCTCGTCCAGTGTCGCGGGTGCACGCAGGTCTTCCCAGTCCGGGAATCCTGCATACCGCGCTGTATACAGTCTCCCACACCCGCGCGGCACGATGGGGACGGTTCCTGTCGTGCCGCGGGCGTTCCTGCTCGCGACGTCAGGGCACGCGCAGTCCGAGCGCGTCCGCGATGATCGCCGCGGTGTGCCGGACGTGGGCGCGCGCGATCCGCTCCGCGGCGTCCTCATCGCCCGCGCGGAGGGCGGCCAGCAGCTCGTCGTGCTCGCTGTCCACGAGTGCGTCCTGGGCTGCGGTGAACACGACAGGGCGGCTGAAGGTCCAGTAGTTGATCTTCGAGCTGCGGGCGAAACCGGCCAGCACCCGGTTGCCGCCGGCCTCGGTGACGCGGTCGTGGAACGCGCTGTTGAGTTCGTTGAACAGGCGCCGGTTGGGCTCCCCCTCCATGTGGGCGAGCAACTCCTCCAGCCCGGTGAGCTGTGCCGGCGTGATCCGGGACGCGGCCAGCCGCGCGGCGGCGGCCTCCACCTCGGCGCGCGCCTCGAGGTACTCCAGGATCTCCTCGGGGGCGTGGTCGCGGACCAGCCAGCCCCGGTTCTGCTGCACGAGTCCCTCGTGTCGCAGTCGCAGCAGCGCCTCGCGCACCGGCGTCCTGCTGACCGACAGGCGGGCGGCGACCTCCTCCTCCACCAGCCGCTGGTTGGGCCGGTACTGACCGCTGAGGATGCCGTCCCGCAACTGCTGGTGGACGTGTTCGGCCGCGTTCTCGCCCGGCGCGGTCCTCGCCGCGTCGCCCGTCCCCACCTCCCCGGTCACGGCGCTCACCCTATCGTCGGGGTGGCCCGCGACGACGAGGCCGACCACGCACCCCGGCCTCCCGGCGCGGCGGCGCGGACCCCGCGTCCACCACAAGGTGGACGGAATGTCGCGAACTCGCCGCAGAACCGTCCACTACGAACTGCGACCGCGCCACGTCCACCACAAAGTGGACGGAAAATCGCGAACTCACCGCAGAAGCGTCCACGACAAGGTGGACGGATCGGCGACCCGAAGATGACCGGATGGCACCGGCTCAGCTGGCGGCGGCCTCCTGGCGGCGCTTCTTCGCGGCCTCGACGGACGCGCGCAGCGCCGCGACCAGGTCGACCACCTGGGCCTCCTGGGGCGCGGCCTCGGGCGCGGGCAGTTCGACGCCCTCCAGCTTGGCCTCAATCACCTTCTCCAGCGCCTCGCGGTAGTCGTCGGCGAACGCCTCCGGGTCGAAGTCGCCCGACAGCTGGTCGATGAACGAACGGGCCATCGCCACCTCGGCCTTGCTCACCTTGACCTCGCCCTCAGGGGCGGCGAACGCGGAGTCCCGCAACTCGTCGGGCCACAGCATGGTGTGCATGCGCAGGACGTCCCCCACCGGCCGGATCAGGGCGAGCGTCTCGCGGGACCGCAACGCCACCTTCACCACCGCCGCCTTGCCGGTCTCGGCGAGCGCCTCCCGGAGCAGGACGTAGGGCTTGGTGCCGACCTTCTCCGCCTCCAGGAAGTAGGTCCTGTCGAAATAGGTCGGGTCGATGTCGTCCACGTCGACGAACTGGACCACGTCGACGGTCTTGCCGTCGGCGGCCGGCAGGTCGGCGAAGTCGGACGGCTCCAGGATCGCCATGCGTCCGTCGGCGGACTCGTAGCCCTTCACGATCTCGGCGAACGGCACCTCCTCGCCACACACCTCGCACACCCGCTTGTAGCGGATCCGGCCCTGGTCGGCCCGGTGCACCTGCCGGAAGCTGATGTCCTTCTCCTCGGTCGCCCCGTAGACCTTCACCGGGATCGTGACGAGCCCGAACGACACCGCGCCCTTCCAGATCGACCTCGGCATCGCGTCCTCCTCGCCTCCACGCCCCGGCTCCGGGACGTCACGTGCTCAACCGGTACCCAGCTCGCGCCATTCCCCCGCGCCGTGCCACAACAGGTCGGCCTCCTCGAGCAATCGGACGACCTCGGGAAGGTCCCACGCCTCCGTGAGGGACAAGCCTGCCGCAGCAGCGGCAGCCTCGGGAAGCCCCTCCGCGTCGCCGGCGTCCGCGAACAGGCTCTGGAGGGCGTCCCACGCGAGGTCGGGAACGGTGACGCCGCCGAAGTCCTGGTCGGCGCTCGCGTCCGGACGCGGCGAGCACTCGACCACTGCGACCAGCCGGCGGCCGGTGCCGACGAGGGACGCGATGGACGCGACCAGCAGCGCGATGTGCTCGGCCTCCTCATCGTCGGACGGCGCGAAGGCCGCCCGCAGCCCCGCCGTGACGGCGTGGCCGGGGCGGGGTCCGGCCAGGACGCCGCTCGTCGCCCAGCCGGCGAGCTGCTCAGTGGTGAGCGGGACCAGGACGAGCGTCATCAGACCTCCCTCCGCAGGACCGCCAGCTCCGCGCCGACGTCCCTGGCCCAGTGGCGCAGCGGGGCGACGGCGGTCGCGCCGATGGTGGCCCGGCCCCGGTAGCTCGTGATCGACACGTTCACCTGTTCGTCGTCGGTGGTGGCCGTGAGCGCGTACACCTGCCGCAACCGCGCGCGGCCGAGGTAGCGGTCCGCTGCGGGACCGGGGACGTTGGCGACCGTGACCGAGTGGGGACGCCCCGCGGCGACCGTGCCCGCGGCCACCGCGTGCAGGGTGGGCGGGGCGAACCCGGCCAGTTCGACGAGGTCGAGGGCGGGCACGCTCACCCCGGTGTCGATCCGCGCCCTGGTCAGGGTGGCCAGCGTGCGCACCCGCTCGCCGGCCGACGGCGCGGTGACCGGAAGGCCCAGCCACGACGGCGCGATCCGGCAGCCGATCGCGCTCTCCAGCACGGCGGGCTCCTGCACCGCCAGCGGCACCAGAGCGACCGGGTCGGCGAGCTCGCGCTGGTTGTCCTCCAGCCAGCCGCGGACGCCCGCGCACGCCAGCGCCAGCAGGAGGTCGTGGGTGGTGCACCCGAACCGCCCCCGCAGGCCCGCCAGCACGTCGAGGTCGACCTCGACGCCGGCCACGTGCTGGGACCGCGGGCTCGCCGCGAGCGTGCGGACCGCGTTCTCCACCATGCCGAGCAGGCCGGTCGCCGCGCCCGACACCGCCCGCACCGGGTCCGACAGGCCGGTCACCAGGTCCGCCAGACCGGGCGGACGGGCGTCCTCGGGAACCCAGTCGGCGACCGGAGCACTGACGGTGGCCGGCTCGGAGTCGAACAGTTCCTGCAGCAGGTGGACGTTGTCGTAGCCGTCCACCAGCGCCGGGTGCGCGCGGACCACGAGGGCCTGCGTCCCCGGCGCGACCCCGTCGACGAGTGTCGCCTCCCACAGCGGGTGGGCACGGTCGAGGGGCTCCGCGAGCCGGGCGGCCAGCCAGTCCTCCATCCGCTGGCCGGCGGCCAGGGAGTCGGTGCGGACGTGACCGGCCACGCTGAAGGTGGTGTCGTCCTGCCAGACGGGCACCGGCCAGCCCCCCACCACCCTGCGGAACCTCGGCGCGTACTCGATCCGGTCGGCGACCCGGTCGATCAGTTCGGCACGGGTGAGCGGGCCAGTCAGCATCGCGACCACCGCCTGCTGCCACGGCTGCGACTGCTGGTCGCGGGCGAGCAGGGCCGCCTCGGTCACCGTCACCGGGTCACTCATCGGGGTCCCCGCGGAGTTGTTCGGGGGAGCGCAGCGGAGGAGAAAAAGTCCGCGGGGTGATCATGAACCCACCCTACCCAGCGCTCATTCGACCAGGTACGGCGGGACCGGGACGCGCAGGTCCTGCCAGACGAACCGCGGAATCCGCCCCAGCCAGCCGCGCAGGGTGGCCTCGCACCCGTCGACGAGCAGCAAGTCGTGCTGCCGGACGTCGAAGGTGACCACGTGGGCCTGCACGGTCCATCCACCCGGACGCGTGGCGAGCAGCCACTCCATCATGCGGGGGTGCGTGACGTCGGAGGCGAACTTGGCGTCCTCGGTCCGGACGGTGAAGGCGGCGTTGAAGTCGCTGCTCTCGAACCGGACCTTCGGCCCGACATGGCCGCCGTTGAACGAGATCGACGGCAACACGAACGGGAGCTGGAACCCGCACACCGCTTCGGAGTGGTTGTCGGTCTCGGTGTGGGTGTGGGTGTGGCCCTCGGAGTCGGTCTCCGTGACCGTCCGGTCGGTCTTCCAGTGGTGGGTGAACGCGTCCATCCGGATGCCGTCCCGCAGGCCGCGAACGACGTCCTCCGTGCGGTGGCCGTACCCGTCCCTCGTGACCGGGTAGTGGTCGAGGACGCCGTCGTCGACGCCCACCCAGCCCCAGTCCGGGTGCCCGTAGTAGGACGCGCCCTGCGCGGGCGCCACCTGGCGGCTGCGCAACGCCCCGCTGCCTGCCACGGCCTGCGCGATCGGGTCGAGACCGGCCAGGAACGCGGCCAGCCGCTCGGGGTCCCTCGGCGCGCCGGACGCGACGAGGTGGTTGCCGTCGACTCCGAGGTCGATGGTGCCGGCCGTCTGGCCGAACGTGCGCGCGGCAGGGCCGACGGCCGCCAGCAGGTCGGCGGCGTACGCGCCGTCCCCGGCGACCGCACGGACGCCCTGGTCCTCGGCCTGGACGAACTCCAGGCCGCCGAGGCCGATCCCGACCCGGTCCACGCCCTCGCCGCAGACGAAGGCGTCCGGCAGGCCGAGGGGCAGGTCGAGGGCCGCGACGCGGGCCGAGAACCGGGGACCTTCGCCGGTGTAGCCGTACTCGAACACGCGGAAACCGAAGCCGCCCGCGGTCGTGCCACTGACGAGTTCGTCGATCGAACGGTCCAGGCCGAGGGCGAACGGCGGTGCGTGCAGGTCCCCGACGGCGTCCAGCGTCGGCCGCGGGTCGTGGGACCAGCCCAGCGCCTTCACCTGGGCGAGGTAGCGCTGCCGACGCCACAGCAACACTCCCCCGACCACCGCGCCGATGGCCACGACGATCGCCACCCACACCCATGCGTGCATTTGTGCCCCCTTCTGCACAGGCTAGGGGCTCGCGGAGGCGCGCACCGGGGAATCCGGACCGCAATTCGCCGGAGTTGTCCACAGATGTCGTCCCACCCCCTTGCCGGGAACCGGCTGCGCGTGCGCACAGTGGCGCCCACCCGCCGAGGAGGTGCCATGGATCCCGCCCTCGCCCGCAGCCGGCCCGCGCCGGCATCGCGTCCGCCCGCGGTTCCGCTGGTCGAGCCCGTGGTTCTGCCCGCGCCCAGCCAGCCGGTCCTGCCGTGGACGGTCGTCCCCCAGGTGGTGGCGCCGGACTCCCCGCTCGACCCGGGGCTCCGCCAGCTGGCCACGTCGCTGATGTCGGCGCTCGTGGAGGTGCTCAGCGGGCAGCGCTCGGCCCTCCAGCTCGAGCTCTGGGTGGTGCCGGACGTGCTGGCGCTGCTCGAGCACCTGCGGGCCGCCCGCCCGTCCCTCGGCCTGCGGCTGCACTCGGTCCGGGTCCAGGCCCCGCACGAGGAGGCGCTCGAGGTGTCCGCGCACCTGCGCGAGGGAGGCGTGTCCCGGGCGGCCGCACTCCGGATCAGCCGCCGCAGGGGACGGTGGGTCGCCACCCACCTGGTGATCTCGCTGGACGCGGGTGTCGTGCACAGGGCGGGCTGGATCAACCCGCTCGAGGTGCGGGTCTCCTGCTGACGTCCCCGATCACCGGCCCGAAGGGCTCAGCGCGATCGTCCGTTCCTCCTTGATCGCGAGGCCGTCCAGGACCACCACCGGGGCGTCGGTGTAGGGGCGGTCGAGGGTGAGCACGCGGCCAGGGACACCTTCCTCCCAGTCACCCTGCGCCGCGATCACCAGGGTGTCCCCACCTTCGCCGACCCGCAGGGTGCTGACCGCCGAGCCCACGAGGGTGCCGGCCCGGGCCTTCGCACCGAGGCCGCCGCTGTCGTAGAGCTGGATCGCACCGCAGTTCCAGGTCGGACCGATCGGGACCACCCACACCGCGCCGGCCTGCACCCGGTTCCCGATCGCCTCGTTGGCCGCACCCACCAGCACTCCGGACGTCTCCTCGCAGGGAGTGACCAGCGCCACCGTCGTGCCGAACCGGTCGTCGGCCTCCACGTTGCCGGGGATGTCCCGCTGGTCGATGGCGTCCCCCGGCTCGAGCGCCGTGCCTGCGACGGAGAACACCTGCACCATTCCCGTCTGTGCCCGCGTGTGGCCCCGCTCGTCCTCCCTGCTCTCCCCCGGAACGCCCACCACGAGCCACGAGGCGTCGAGCGAGAGGCTCCCGCCGAACCAGTCCCCGGCCTCGGCGACGTCCGGCACGCCGGGCCAGTTCTGGGTGAGCCGGGATGCCCGCATCGGTGCGGCGCTGAAGTCGATCGCGTAGATCGCCCCCGCCCGGGCGGCGCCGTCCACCTTCTCCCCCGGCGCGCCGACCACGAGGAGCGCGCCGTGCGCCGCGACGCTCCAGCCGAAGCGGGACGCCGCAGGCACGTCCGGCAACCCCAGCGTCGCGGGGGTCAGCAGACCGGGGTCGCCGGCGGGACGGCCGTCCGCGTCCAGCGTGTAGGTGAGCACCGTCCCGCCGCCGCCCACCACCAGGACGGGGCTCGGCGCCGTCACGAGGGCGAGCGCGCGCCCCGCACCGGGGCTGTCGTTGTTCGTCGTGACCAGGCACGCGGCCGGGTCGAGCCCCTTCGGCCCTCCGTAGAGCCAGTACAGGCTCAGCCCGCTCCCGTCCCCCGGGTCGGCCACCACGAGGTCGGTGTAGCCGTCCCCGTTCAAGTCCCGGGCCAGCAGCCCCTGCCCGAAATCCACCGAATCGGCCCCGGCGGTGTCCACGTCGCCACGTCCCAGGTCGAGGCTCGCCCCGTTGGCGTAGCGGACGCTCACCCGCCCCGGGCTCGTACCGATGCCCACGACGAGGTCCGCGCCCCCGTCCCCGTCGAAGTCCGGCGAGGCCGCCGACACCACCGCCGGCGTGACCCGGTGGGTGCTCTCCGGCGACGGGGACGACGTCACCGCGGGCGAGCCGGGCGCGGCGGGCCCCGTGCACGCGGAAAGGACGGCCATCACCGCACCGACGGCGACAACAGCGGAACCACGACGATCGGCCATGCCGACACCTCCCGACGTCATGGCGGTCACGCTAGCCCCGGGACGGGTCCCGTGGCCGGAGCGCGACCGCCGAAGTCGTACGAGTCGCCGACAGCGCCGGATCGGCCCGGCACGAAAGAACCGTCCCCGCGTACCGGGTACGCGGGGACGGTTCCTTCGTGCCGTCGTCAGCTGGCGCGACCGTGGCAGACCTTGTACTTCTTGCCGGAGCCGCAGGGGCAGGGCGCGTTGCGGCCGACGCCGGCGAACGGGTCGGCGGTCGCGGTCTGCGTCCCCGACTTGGTCGCCTCGCCGGACTCGCTCGGCGCGGAGTAGGCCATCGGACGCGCTGCCTTCGGCTGCAGGCCCTTCGCCTTCAGGGTCGGGCGCCGGACCAGCGCCGGCTCCTCGGCCGCGGCGACGACGCGCTCCTCGAAGCCGTCCTTGCCGAGGTCGGGGACGTCGTCGTCGGGGCCGGACTCGAGCAGGGCCCCGGCGGTCACCGGCCGGCCGTTCGCACCCGGCACCAGGCCGACCTGCGGCGCCGGCTCCACCTGCACCTGCAGGTTGAACAGGTAGCCGACGACCTCCTCCGAGAATGCCTCCATCATGGCGTTGAACATGTCGCCGCCCTCGCGCTGGTACTCGACCAGCGGGTCGCGCTGCGCCATCGCGCGCAGGCCGATGCCCTCGCGCAGGTAGTCCATCTCGTAGAGGTGTTCGCGCCACTTGCGGTCGAGCACCGTGAGCAGCACCTGCCGCTCGAACTCCCGCATCGTCTCCTCGCCGAGGGCCTCGGTCCGGGCGTCGTACGCCTTCTGGGCGTCGGTCTGGAAGTCCTCGACGAGCTGTTCGACGGTCAGGTCCAGGCGGCCCTCGTAGTCGGCGATGTCGAGGGTGACCGGGTACAGCGTGCGCAGCTGCGTCCACAGCGCCTCGAGGTCCCAGTCCTCGACAAAGCCCTCGGTGAGCCCGCGCACGTACTGCTCGACCACCGTGTTGACGGTGTTGCGCAGCTGCTCCTCGACGTCGGTGCCCTCGAGCACGCGTCGCCGGTCCCCGTAGATCGCGTGCCGCTGGCGGTTCATCACGTCGTCGTACTTCAGGACGTTCTTGCGCATCTCGAAGTTCATAGCCTCGACCTGCTCCTGCGCCTGCTGCACGGACTTGGAGACCCGGCTGTTCTCGATCGGCTGGTCGTCGGGCACCTTCAGGGTCTGCAGGACCCAGTCGATGATGTCGGACTTGAACAGCCGCATCAGGTCGTCCTCGAGCGAGAGGTAGAACCGGCTCTCGCCCGGGTCGCCCTGACGGCCGGACCGGCCGCGCAGCTGGTTGTCGATGCGCCGCGACTCGTGCCGCTCGGAGCCGACCACGTAGAGGCCGCCCAGTTCGACGACCTCGTCGTGCTCGTCCGCGACCTGCTTCTCGATCGCCTCCAACGTCTCGGGCCACGCGGCCTCGTACTCGTCGGCGTGCTCGACCGGGTCGATGCCCTTGCCCTGCAGGACCTGGTCGGCGAGGAACTCGGGGTTGCCGCCGAGGATGATGTCGGTGCCACGGCCGGCCATGTTGGTGGCGACCGTCACCGCCCCCCTGCGTCCGGCCAGCGCGATGATGGACGCTTCCCGCGCGTGGTTCTTCGCGTTCAGCACCTCGTGCTTGACCCCGGACTGCTTGAGCAGCTTCGAGATGACCTCCGACTTCGCCACGCTGGCCGTGCCGATCAGGATCGGTTGGCCCGCCTCGTGGCGCTCGACGACGTCGCCGACGACGGCGGCGAACTTCGCCGCCTCCGTGCGGTAGATCAGGTCCGCGTTGTCCTTGCGGACCATCGGCTTGTTGGTGTCGATCGGCAGGACGCCCAGGCCGTAGATCTTCTGGAACTCCGATTCCTCGGTCTTCGCCGTGCCGGTCATGCCCGCGAGCTTGTCGTACATGCGGAAGTAGTTCTGCAGCGTGATCGTGGCGAGCGTCTGGTACTCGTCCTTGATCTCGACGTTCTCCTTGGCCTCCAGCGCCTGGTGCAGGCCCTCGTTGTAGCGGCGGCCGACCAGCGTGCGTCCGGTGTGCTCGTCGACGATGAGCACCTCGCCGTCCATGATCACGTAGTCCTTGTCCCGCTTGAACAACTCCTTCGCCTTGATGGCGTTGTTCAGGTAGGAGATCAGCGGCGTGTTCGCGGACTCGTACAGGTTCTCGATGCCCAGCCGGTCCTCGACGGCGGTGATGCCGGGCTCGAGGACGGAGACCGTGCGCTTCTTCTCGTCCACCTCGTAGTGGGTGTCGCGCTTGAGGCTGCGGACCAGCTTGGCGAACTCCGGGTACCACGAGGAGTTGTCCTCGGCCGGACCGGAGATGATCAGCGGCGTGCGGGCCTCGTCGACGAGGATCGAGTCGACCTCGTCGACGATCGCGTAGTGGTGGCCGCGCTGGACGCAGTCGGCCAGGCTCAGCGCCATGTTGTCGCGCAGGTAGTCGAAGCCGAACTCGTTGTTGGTGCCGTAGGTGATGTCACAGGCGTAGGCCTCGCGCCGTTCGGCCGGAGTCATCTGGGAAAGGATCGCGCCGACCTTCAGGCCGAGGAAGTGGTGGATGCGGCCCATCTGCTCGGACTGGAACTTCGCCAGGTAGTCGTTCACCGTGACGACGTGGACGCCCTTGCCGGACAGCGCGTTGAGGTAGGACGCGAGGACCGCGACGAGTGTCTTGCCCTCACCGGTCTTCATCTCGGCGATGTTGCACCAGTGGAGCGCGGCCGCGCCCTCGAGCTGGACGTCGAAGTGCCGCTTGCCGAGCACCCGACGGCTGGCCTCGCGGACGGTCGCGAACGCCTCGGGCATGAGCGAGTCCAGGCTCTCGCCGTTCTCGATCCGCTCCTTGAACTCCGCGGTCTGACCGCGCAGTTCGTCGTCCGACATGGCCTCGAAGTCCGGCTCGATCGAGTTCACCTGGGCGGAGACGACCTTCAGCTTCTTCAGCTGGCGGCCCTCGCCCATGTGCAGCATCTTGTCCAGTAGACCCACGTCTGTATCGCTTCCTGATCGCGCAGCAACGGCGTCGCGCGTCAGCGCAACGGCTTCCCCATCCTACGCGAGGGCCCCAGCCCCCGCGCGCAGGGCGACTCAGTCGGGCTCGGTCTCCCCCAGTTCGGAGTCCTCGATGTGCGTGGGGTCGAGGACGCGCTTGAGGAACACCTGCGTCCGCTTCTCGCTCGGGGCGGTGATCAACTCTGCGGACGGGCCTTCCTCGACGATCACGCCACCGTCCATGAAGATCGTCCGGTCGGACACGTCCCGGGCGAAGAGCATCTCGTGGGTGACCACGATCATCGTCATCCCGGCCTCGGCGAGGTCGCGCATGACGGCCAGCACGTCGCCGACCAGTTCGGGGTCGAGGGCGGCGGTCGGCTCGTCGAAGAGCATCACCTTCGGGTCCATCGACAACGCCCGGGCGATCGCGACCCGCTGCTGCTGGCCGCCGGAGAGCTTGGCCGGGTGGTAGGTCATCCGGTCGGACAGCCCGACGAGTTCGAGGTTCTTCTTCGCGATCTCGACGGCCTCGGCCTTCGAGCGCTTGAGCACCTGTCGCTGGGCGATCACGCAATTGCCGAGCGCGGTCATGTTCGGGAACAGGTTGAACGACTGGAACACCATGCCCACGTGGGTGCGGACCTGGTTGAGCTCGACGTCCGGGTTGGTCATCTCCGCGCCGAGCAGGGTGATCGAACCGCTGGTCGGTGCCTCGAGCAGGTTGATGCAGCGCAGCAGGGTCGACTTGCCCGAGCCGGACGGCCCGATCACGCAGACGACCTCGCCCTGCTGGACGGTCAGGTCGATGCCCTTGAGCACCTCGTTGTCGCCGAAGCTCTTGTGCAGGCCGTTGATCACCACCGGGGGCCGGGTGGAGTCCAGGTCCGGGAACAGGTTGGTGCTCATCGCTTGGGATCCAGCTTCTTCTCGAGCAGGCCGACCAGCCAGGTCAGCGGCAGGGTCACGACCAGGTAGGCGATGGCGGCCATGAACAGCGGCGTCGCGTTGGAGGTCGTGGCGAGGGCGTCGCGGGCGAAGGTCGTGAGCTCCTTGTCGAAGACGCCCATGCCCACGATGAACAGCAACGAGCTGTCCTTCAGCAGCATCACGAACTCGTTGGTCATCGGCGGGATGACGATGCGCATGGCCTGCGGCAGCACGACGAAGAACATGGTCTGGCCGGAGCCCATGCCGAGCGACCGCGCAGCCTCGAGCTGGCCCGGGGGGACGGCCTGGATGCCGGCACGGATGATCTCCGCCGCGTAGGCCCCGGTGACGAGGGTGAGGCCGAGGATGCCGGCCCCCACACCGCCGCCGGGGAGCTTGAACCCGAAGGCGATGGGAACCACGAACGCGGCGCTGAACAGGGTCAGGAGCGCAGGGATGCCGCGGAAGAACTCGATGAACACGATGGCGAACCAGCTGAGCGGCCCGCCCGCGACCTTCATCACGGCCAGCAGCACCGCGAGGACCGAACCGAGGATGAAGCTCGCGAAGGTGTACAGCAGGGTGTTCTTCAACGCGATCGTGACGATCGCGGGCCACATCTTGGCCGCGACCTCCGCGTTGAAGAACTGGTGGACGATCGTCGGCCAGTCCGCCATCACGACGACGCCGATGACGAACAGGATGCCGACGGCGTAGGACGCGAGCCGCCCCACGCGCTGCCTCACGGTGGGCCTCAGATACGGGAGGATGCTCAACTCACGTCCAATGGTCGTCGGGTGCGGGGGCCGGGACGGGCTGTCCCGACCCCCCGATGATCAGCCGAAGTACTTCTTGTACAGCGCGTCGTAGCTGCCGTCGGACTTCATCGCTGTCAGCTGGTCGTTGACCGCCTTCTGCAGCTCGAGCTTCTTGCCCTTGGCGTAGGCGAAGCCGTAGGACTCGTCGGTGTTGTAGGTCTCCACGATCTTGTAGCTGGGGTCGGCCACCTCGTGGGTGTGGTTCACCGGCTGGTCCTGCAGGATCGCGTCGATCTGGCCGGCCTGGATGGCGGGCCAGAGCTCGCCGTCGGAGGGGAAGTCCACGATCTCGGCCGTCGACGGGGCGTTCTTCGTCGCGTAGGACTTGCCGGTGGTGCCCTTCTGGACGCCGATCTTCTTGCCCGCCGTGCCGGCGAGGTTCGTGATGCCGGAGTCGGTCTTGACCAGCAGCGACTGCAGCGAGTCGTAGTACGGGTCGGAGAAGTCGAGGTTCTGCTTGCGCTCGTCGGTGATCGTCATCGCGGACGCGGCCAGGTCACACTGGTTGGCCACCAGCACCGTCCCGGACTGGAGGGCGTCGAAGTCGGAGTCGATCACCGCCAGCTTCAGGCCCAGCTTCGTGGCGATGGCGTCCATCAGGTCGATGTCGAACCCGCTGTAGCCGCTGGCGGTCGTGGCGTCCTCGACCTCGAACGGGGCGTAGGGGACGTCCGAGCACACCGTCAGGGTGCCGGCGGTGACGAGCTGGTAGTCGACCGCGGGTGCGGTCGAGGAGGCGGGCTCCGAGCTCGCCGGGGCCGCCGGGGTGCTGGACGTACAGGCGGTCAGGGCGAGAGCGAGGGCGGCCACGGAGGCCGCCAGGGTCATGGACTTCTTGACGAGCATGAGGCGGAACTACTTTCTCGAAGAGATCGGGCTTTCCCCCGGGAGTGCGGAACGAGCCGTGACGCTACCCACCCCGTGTGAAGGTGGCGTTACACTACCCCGCCCCGAGCGCGTCCACGATCACGATTTCACTACGAAATGACCTCCCCGGCGAGGACGCTGCTCCCCGAGGCGGCCCGCAGTGCTGTCGCGAGGTCGCCCCGGTCCTCCACGACGACGTCTGCCAGCCCCAGCCAGTCGGCCATCCGGCGCAGCTCGGCGCCGAGCCGGGCAGCCGTTTCGGCCTCCGGCGCCCCTTCCTCCCGCCACGCCGACTGGACGAGGAGCGCCCCCGCCCTGCGGTCGGCCTTCAGGTCGACCCTGGCGGCGACCCGCTCGTCCATCACGAACGGGTACACGTAGTAGCCGTGCACCCGATCGGCCTTCGGGGTGTAGAGGCCGATCCGGTAGTGGGTGCCGAACACCTCCAGGAGCCGCTTGCGGTCGAACACCAGCGGGTCGAACGGGGCGACGAGGGCGTCCACGTGCACGCGCCGAGGACGCGCGGCCTCCGCCCACAGGTAGGCCGGCGCCGACCAACCGCGGACGCCGACCTGCTCGACCTCGCCGGAGGCGACCATGCGCTCGAGGACGACGGCCGTCTGCGAACGGTCGTTGTAGAAGTACTCGGCGAGCCAAGCGGGAGTGAAGACGCCCAGCGCGGCCGCCGCGCGGCGGGCGAGCGCCAGCCGCGCCTCGTCCTCGGGTGGGGTGGGCGTGGCGAGGACCGCCTTCGGCAGCACCCGCTCGGGCAGGTCGTAGCGGCGCTCGAACTGGCTGTTGCGCCCCGCGCTGGTCAGCTCGCCGGTGTAGAACAGCCATTCCAGGGCCGACTTCACCGACGACCAGTTCCACCAGCTCCCCGGCGTCCGCTGCTCGTCGTGCTCGACCTGCCGCGCCGTGAGCGGGCCGCGCTCGGCGATCTGGCCCCTCACCTTGTCCAGCAGGTGGGGTTGCTCGTCGAGGATCCGGCTCATCGCCTGCCAGGGCCGGTCCCGGTGCGCGTCCGCTCGCCAGCGCAGCACGGGCTGGAGGCCGACGTCGAGCAGGCAGGCGGCGTGCCCCCAGAACTCGTACACCCGCCGCGGCGCGCTGTTGCCGGCGCGGTCGAGGAGCGCGCGGTCGTACGGGCCGAGCCGCGTGAACAGCGGCATGTAGTGCGCGCGCACGCACACGTTGACGGAGTCGATCTGCAGCTGGCCGAGCCGGTTCACCACGCCCTGCAGGTGCCGCGTCCCGGGCTCACCCTGCGGCCGGCGTCCCAGCCCCTGCGCGGTCAGCATGATCCGCCGGGCCTGGCCAGCGGTGAGTTCTGCGGTCACGGCGCGAGCCTAGCGACGCCCACCGACACCCAGCCCACCACAAGGTGGACGCAGCCCCGTCCACCACAAGGTGGACGCTACTGCGGCGAACTCGCGACAAAGCGTCCACCTAGACGTGGAACGCAGCCCCGTCCACCACAAGGTGGACGCTTCTGCGGCGAACTCGCGACAAAGCGTCCACCTTGCGCCCGAACCCTCGATCACGAACCGCTGCGCCAACACGGAGATCCCGGGTCAAGCCCGGGATGACAGCACCCGACCACCGCGCCGCCGTCCACCACAAGGTGGACGCTTCTGCGGCGAACTCGCGACAAAGCGTCCACCTAGACGCGGCACGCAGCCCCGTCCACCACAAGGTGGACGCTACTGCGGCGAACTCGCGACAAAGCGTCCACCTTGCGGCCGGCACGAAACCGACTGCAGCGGTCGGATCAGGCCGTGGCCTCCTCCGGGGTGTCCACGTTGAGGTGGATGACGCCGTAGTCGTAGGCCCGGCGGCGATAGACCGCGCTGGGGGCGCCGGTCTCCGCATCCACGTAGAGGAAGAAGTCGTGTCCGACCAGCTCCATCTCGTCCAGCGCCTGCGCGAGGGTGAGCGGGACGGCGTCGAAGTTCTTCTCCCGCACGACCAGGGGGCCGTCGCCCTGCACCTCGAGGCCGGCGATCTTGCGGATCTCCGGACGCACGTCCTCGCCCTCGGGGGTGAGGCCCTCGACCACGTCGACGACGCTGCCGGAGTTGCGCAGCCCGCGGTGGGTCTTGCGGCGGTCGGACGCGCGCCGCAGCTGCGACTTGAGCCGGTCGAGCGCGTGGTCGAAGGCGACCGTCTTGTCGTCCGCCGAGGCCTCCGCCCGCACCACCGGTCCGCGGCTGCGCAGCGTGATCTCCACCCGGGTCGACTGGTCGGGCTGTCGCTTGTAGCCGTAGGCGGAGACCTGCACCTCCACCCGCATCACCCGGTCCTTCAGCTTCTCGATCGAGGCCATCTTGTCCTCGACGCGAGCGCGGAAATCGTCAGGGATCTGGCAGTGCCGGCCAGTAACCAGGACGTCCATGTCTACCTCCTCGGTCGGTGCTGCAAACCGCGCGCGGCTTGCCCAAACAGCAAAGGCACCCGCCCCGCTCCCAGTCCGCGAGGACCGGTTACTGGCCTTGGTGCCATAGCCCCAACGTAGTCGGGGGGCCCCCGGTTTTCCAGCGGTTCGCCCTGTGTTCTTCCTGTGCCTGCCCGACGCACCGCAACCAGCCTGTAACACGCCCTAACCGGCCCGTAACACCGGATGAATCAGGACGTAACAGGCCTCGGCCACCCTTTTCGCCATGATGTTGGAAATCAGCGCAGGCGACACCGCCTGGGTCCTGACAGCTGCCGCTCTCGTGCTGCTGATGACCCCCGGTCTCGCGTTCTTCTACGGCGGCATGGTCAGGGCCAAGAGCGTCCTGAACATGATGATGATGAGTTTCATCAGCATGGGCACCATCGGTGTGCTCTGGGTCCTGTTCGGCTACAGCATGTCCTTCGGTGACTCGTTCGGCTTCGAAGCCGCAGCCACCAGGGACGGCGGCCCGACCTTCATCGGTCTCCTCGGCAACCCGTTCCAGTACGCGGGGTTGCAGGGCCTGATGAGTCCGGACGCCGCCGCCGGCACCCTCCCCGCCCTCGCGTTCGTCGCCTTCCAGGCCTGCTTCGCGATCATCGCGGTGGCCCTGGTCTCCGGCGCGATCGCCGACCGGGCGTCCTTCGGCGGGTGGACCCTGTTCACGATCCTGTGGGGCATCCTGGTGTACTTCCCGGTCGCCGGCTGGGTGTTCTCCTTCGACGGCTTCACCGGCACCCACGGTGGCTGGATCGCCAACTGGCTCGGCGTGATCGACTTCGCCGGTGGCACCGCGATCCACATCAACGCGGGCATCTCCGGCCTCGCCCTCGCCCTCGTCCTCGGCCCGCGGATCGGCTTCGGCACCAAGCCGATGCGTCCCCACAACATGACGCTCGTCATGCTCGGCGCCGGCCTGCTGTGGTTCGGCTGGTTCGGCTTCAACGCCGGCTCCGCGCTGAGCGCGGGCACCACGGCCTCCGTGGCCTGGGTGAACACGATGGTCGCCACCGCGGCCGCCATGCTCGCCTGGCTGCTGGTGGAGAAGCTCCGTGACGGTCACCCGACCTCGCTGGGTGCCGCTTCCGGTGTCGTGGCCGGTCTGGTCGCGATCACCCCTGCCGCCGGCTCGGTGAGCCCGGTCGGTGCGATCTTCGTCGGCGGCATCGCCAGCGCCCTGTGCGCCTACGCCGTGGGCCTGAAGTACAAGCTGGGCTACGACGACTCGCTCGACGTGGTCGGCGTCCACTTCGTCGGTGGCATGGCGGGCACCCTGCTGATCGGCTTCTTCGCCGATCCGTCCAGCCCGGCGGGCAAGGCCGGCCTGTTCTACGGCGGCGGTGTCGACCAGCTCTGGCGCCAGGCCGTCGGCGCGATCGCCGTGGCGATCTACGCCTTCGTGCTCAGCTACCTGATCGCCCTGCTGATCAAGAAGACCATCGGCTGGCGGATCAGCGCGGCCGACGAGCTGTCGGGCATCGACCTGGCCGAGCACTCCGAGGCCGGCTACGACCTCAGCCCGGTCTACTACACCAACAAGGTGCAGCGCACGCTCGTGCTCACCAAGGACGACCTCGACGAGGCCGCGACGAAGACGGGAGCTTCCAAGTGAAACTGGTTACCGCGATCATCCAGCCCGAAATGCTGGAGACCGTGCAGAAGGCGCTGGTGCGCCACGGTGTGGGCGGCATGACCATCAGCGAGGTGTCCGGCTACGGGCGCCAGCGGGGTCACGTCGAGGTCTACCGCGGCGAGGAGTACACCATCGACTTCATCACCAAGGTCCGGCTCGAGGTCCTGGTCGAGGACGAGGAGGCGGAGGCGCTCACCGGCGTCATCGTCCAGGCGGCCCGCACCGGGCAGGTCGGGGACGGCAAGGTGTGGATCGTTCCGGTCGACACCGTCGTCCGGGTCCGCACCGGTGAGAGCGGCAGCACGGCCGTCTGACCCGGTCCCAACATCATCACCCCAGGGGGCGCCCGGTCTCACCGGGCGCCCCTTCTCACGCCCGTACGCGGCGTGGCGGCGACCGTCGCCGCACCGGCCGGCAGGGCTCCCGCGAGGGCGCACGCCCGGACCGCCTCGGCAAGGGTCGCGCCCGTCGTCACGATGTCGTCCACCACGACCAGGCGTCCCTGCGGGGGACTCCGCGCCACGAACGCCCCGGCCAGGTTGGCCAGGCGCTCTCCTCTGCCGAGCCCGGACTGGTCCGCGGGACGCCGGAGGATCCGCAGGCCCGGCCAGACCCGCACCCCCAGCCCCGCCGCCCTCAGCCGGGTGCCCGCCACCCGCGCGAGGGCGAGGGTGAGGTCGAGCCCACGCTCGGCGACGTGCGCCGCGACGGTGGGCACGGGGACGAGCACCACCGGCTCCGCCGTCCCCCCGGCCAACACCGCAGCGGCGGCCGCCGCGGCCAGCCGCTCACCGAGGACGGGAACGAGGCCGAGCGCTCCGCGCTCCTTCGCCGCGAGGAGGAGCCGCCGCAGGCTGTCCTCGTAGTTGCCCGCGGCGAACACGTCGGGAAGACCGGGCGGCAGCAACGGGACGACGAACGGACGCACCCCTCGCACGCGTCGGACGCAGCCCACGCAAGGGCCGGGGCCCGGTCGCCCGCAGCCCGCGCAGCAGGCGCCGAGCACCAGCTCGGCTGCCGAACCCACCACGTCCGCGACGCGCACACCGACATCCTCGGCAGCGACGAGGCGAACCGGTCATCCGTCCACAGGGTCAGCCCGACCAGGCCACCGCATCCACAGAGGCGATGGCGAGGTTCCAGTTGAACTCGCCGTCGCGGCGGTAGACGTTGCCGGTGGGGCTCAGCGCGGCCACCGGGCGCTGGGGCACCACGGCGAGCTGGCTGAGCGTGAGGTTCTCGCTCGGGCCGATGTCGGTGGAGCTCGCCCCGTCCTGGCTCACCCGGAACACGTTGGTGCCCTCGTCGCTGGCCTGCAGCACCACCAGCTCGGTCGCGGTGACCCAACCGACGTCGATCGCCGTGCCGGAGCTGCCGGTGACGACCGAGAGGTCCAGAGGTCTCCAGCCGCTGACCGTGACCTCGCCGTCCCCGCGCTCCACCGTGGCCAGGCCGAGCCGGGTCTGGCTGCCGTCGGCGAGGATCAGCGCCACCCTGGTGCCGTCCGGGGACAGCGAGAGTGCCCGCACCTTGAGGGTGGGGACGGGCTCGGCGCCCAGCGTGACCTTGAGCCGCTGCTCGCCCTTGAACACCTGCAGCGACGCCACGCCGGCTTCGGCGGGCGACCACAGTTCGCCGTCCCTGGCATAGTCCGGACGCAGCAGGCCCGCGCCCGTGCGGAGCAGGGTCACCTTGTCGGAGTCGGTCCGTGCCACCTGGAGCCGCGTCGCGGACTGGGAGGTGGCGGCCACCTCGCTGAGGTCGGCGTTCACCGCCACCTGCTCGGGATGGGCCAGCGACGCCGACACCTCTGCGAGGTCGTCCCAGTCGGTCATGTCCTTCAGCCGCTGCACCTTGCGGTCCTTGACCACGAAGAGGGTCCGTGGCGACGAGGCCGCGACGGGGGCGAGCCCCGCGAAGGAGTCCGTGCGCACCACCGACTGGCCGGCGTCGTCGCGCCAGGCCTCCCCGTCGGCGGTGACCTGGACCGTGCTGACCTGGCTGAACCCGGACAGCGTGTAGGTCAGCTCCGCCAGCAGCGTGCGCTTCTCGTCGCTCGTCAGCCGGCCGGTGTCGCCGCCGAGTTCGACCTCCGCCATGCCCGTGGAGTCGACCTCGACCGCGTCGACGGTGAGCCCCTTGGTCTCCGTCTTCCGGACGGCAGGGGCGAGCCAGGCCCCCGGCCCGGCCAGCTGCGCGTTCACGGCGGCCTCCAGTGCCTGGTCGCCGGCGGCGAAGAACCGGGGCTCGGGCACCAGGACCGAGCCGGCCGGGTCCGTGAAGTGGAGGGTCACTGCCACGAATCCCGTCGTGAACGCGTACCGGGAGACGAGCAGGCCGGCGGGAGGGCTGGAGATCCGCCACTGGCCGGCGCTGTTCTTGACCAGCCCGAAGTCCTGGCGCAGCGGCGGCGCGTCGTTGCCGACGGGTGTGTAGGTGCCGGCCGCGTCCACCTTGCCCGTGACCCGCGCCGACAGCACGACCGACTGCTCGGTCTCCGTCGGCGGGGAGCCGTCGGCGTACACCTGCACCCCGGACTCGGGGTCCCAGGTCGCACTCGCCGCCTCGGTGAGGTACTGCCTGGCCACCCGGTAGTCGGGCTGGTAGGTGCCCATCGCGTGCAGGAAGCCCTCCACGACCAGCAGCTGGCTCGCCCCGTCCGCCGGGGGCAGCGGGTCGACCTGGACGCCCGAGTTCACCCCGCTGGCCTGCGGGGTGTGGTGGGCGACGTCACCGCTGGTGGGGACGGTGGCGCAACCGCTGAGCACGACGAGGGCACACGCCAGCGCTGCCGCACCACCGCGGCGCGGGCGGGGTCGGCTACCGGACGGCGACACGGGTCATGTCCTTCACATCAGGGGGGACGACCGGCCACGGCGAGCCGTGCAACTCCTCGCCCGCCCTGCGGGGCAGGGTGAGCCGGAACTGGGCACCGAGCCCGGGCCGCCCCCAGGCGTTCAGCCAGCCGCCGTGCAGCCGGGCGTCCTCGAGCGAGATCGACAGGCCGAGCCCGGTCCCTCCGACCCGGCGGCCACGGGACGGGTCGGCACGCCAGAACCGGTTGAACACCTGCCCCGCCTCGGCGGCGGAGAACCCCACGCCGTGGTCGCGGACGGCGATCGCGACCGCCTGGTCGTCGCTGCGCAGGTGGACGGTGATCGGCCGTCCCTCGCCGTGCTCGATGGCGTTCGTGACCAGGTTCCTCAGGATCCGGCGGATCCGGCGTCCGTCGACCTCGGCCACGCACCGACCGTCCGCGTCGAGCGAGATCACGCTGCCCGTGCCCTCCGCGAGCCGCTGCAGGGAGTTGACCTCGTCGCCGGCGAGGGCGACCAGGTCGACGTCGTCGAGAGCCAATTCGGCGGCCCCGGCGTCGAACCGGGAGATCTCCAGCAGTTCGGTGAGCAGGCCCTCGAAGCGGTCGAGCTCGGCCGACAGCAACTCACTGGACCGCCGGGACGCCGCGTCGAAGTCGGCGCGGTGCGCGTGCAGCACCTCGGCGGCCATCCGGATCGTCGTCATCGGCGTCCGCAGCTCGTGGGACACGTCGGACACGAAGCGCTGCTGGACCAGCGACAGGTTCTGGAGCTGGGTGATCTTCTTGTCCAGCTCCTCGGCCATGTGGTTCATCGACCGGGCCAGCGCGGCGAGGTCGTCGGTGCCGACCACGTCCATCCGGTCCTCCAGGTGGCCCGCGGCGAGGCTCTCCGCGGCCAGGCGGGCGGCCCGCACCGGGCGGAGCACCTGGAGGGCGATCAGGTAGACGGTGGCGCTCAGCCCGACCAGCACGAACACACCGGTGGCCAGCGTGGCCTGCTGGACGACGGCGAGCGTGCGCTGCTCCTGGCTGGTCGAGAACAGGAAGAAGATCGGGTAGGGGTCCTCCCCGGGGGCGTCGAGGTTGGCCGCGACGACCAGGCCCGGCTCGTCCTCGCGCTGGTCGGTGAACCGGATCAGGGTGGGCGTGCTCCACAGCCCGTCGCCGTCGCCGTTGGCGACGGCCTGCCGGATGCTGTCCGGGATGCTGTCGGCGGCGAGCCCCGCCGTGCCGATCTGCGAGATCGGGGTCTCCACCACGACGAAGTACTGGCTGCCCGCCTGGCCACGGCTGGCCGCCTCCCTGGCGAGCCTGCTGATCTGCTCGCTGGCCGACGTGGTCCGGAAGTCGGTCGTGGACAGGGTGGTCTGCATGCCGGCGACCACGGCGGACGCCTCGGCCACGCTCGCCTGCGTCTTACCGTCCATGATGCCCCGGCTGGACTGGTCCATCAGGAACCAGCCCGTGGAGACGAGGATCACGATCGCGGCCGCGATCGTGCTCAGCACGACCCGGAAGGGCAACGATCGTGCCCACAGCCGGAACGGCCCGAACCGGGCGATCCCCCGCATCAGGCCGACTTGGGCTCACCGGCCCGGTAGCCGACGCCCCGGACGGTGACGATGATCTCCGGACGCTCCGGGTCCTTCTCCACCTTCGAGCGCAGCCGCTGCACGTGGACGTTCACCAGGCGGGTGTCGCTCGCGTGGCGGTAGCCCCACACCTCCTCCAGCAGCACCTCGCGGGTGAAGGCCTGCCGCGGCCGCCGAGCCAGCGCCAGCAGCAGGTCGAACTCCAGGGGGGTGAGGGTGATCTCCTCCTCGCCGCGACGCACGGTGTGCTCGTTGACCCGGATCACCAGGTCACCGATCCGCAGGTTCTCGACGTCGGGCTCCGGGGTGACGTGGCGCCGCAGCCTGGTCTTGATCCGGGCGATCAGTTCCTGGGTCTTGAACGGCTTCGCCACGTAGTCGTCGGCGCCGGCCGACAGGCCGTCCACCACGTCGATCGTGTCGCTCTTGGCCGTCAGCATGACGATCGGGACGCCGGAGGTGGCGCGGATGTCGCGACACACGTCGACGCCGTCCCTCCCGGGCAGCATCAGGTCGAGCAGGACCAGGTCGGGCCGGTAGTCGCGAAAGGCGTCCAGGGCGGACGCCCCGTCGTGGCACAGTCGCGCGTCGAACCCCTCTGAACCCAGCACGATGTGGAGCATCTCGGCAAGGGCCTCGTCGTCGTCGACCACCAGGATCCGCGGTGCGGAAGCCCGGGGAGCCTCACTCACCTTGTCGCCCTCCCTTGGTCGTCGGTGCTGAAGATACTAGTCGGGCACCGGGAGGCGCACCGGCCGACCGCGCACTCCGGGGCGGCGGAATCAGTTGAGGTCGGCGGACGCCGTCCAGGTCGACAGCAGGGCCAGCTCCCCGCCCTGCCGGCGCAGTACCCGTCGCCACAGGGTGGCCGGGTCCGGGTCGAACACGTCCCCGGCCTGCGCGGTCACCACGTGCCACATCTCGAACTCGAGCTCCTGCTCCAGCTGGCCCGCGTCCCAGCCCGCGTAGCCGGCGAACACCCGCAGGTGCCGGTAGGTGCCCTCGGCGATCTCCACGGGGGTGTCGAGGTTCAGCAGGCCGACGCGGTCGAACACCGGACGCCAGCCGGGCGGCTCCTCGTTCTGGGCCCACGGTTCGGCCAGGCACACCGCTCCCTGCTGGGACACCGGCCCGCCGTCGAACAGGGCCCGCGGTTCGCTGACGAGGTCCGACCAGGCCGGCAGCGCACCGGACAGGTCGATGTCGGTGGTCCGGTTGAGGACGACGCCGAGGGTGCCGGACTCGTCCGCGTCCAGCAGCAGGACCACCGTGCCGTCGAAGACGCCGTCGGTGATCGAGATCCCGGCGACCAGAAGGTCCCCCACCCCGAAGCTCTGCATCACACCTCCGGGTCCAGTCTGGCATCTCCGCGGCGGTCGGCACCGGCGTTGTCCGGGTGCGTCCGGGCCCGGGCGCACAAAGGCCCCGCACCGAACCGCGCGAGCGGCTCCGTGCGGGGCCCGACCGCCGCAGGGCGGCGATCCGTGACTCCCCGGGACCGAGGTCCCGGCAGGGGTGGAGGTGGCGGGAGTCGAACCCGCGTCCTCGAGCGGCGAACCAGACATTCTCCGGGCGCAGCTGACCAGGCGTTCTGCTCGGCTCTCACCCTCGCGTCAGCACGTGGTGAACAAGCCCAGTTCCATGAATGTCCCCTCCTGACCCTGGAACGAGGTCAGGAAGGTGAGCCTTCTAGATGAGGCCAGGATCCGGACGGAAGGCGCGTCCGGGCTGACCCTTCGTTAGCTGATCAGGCAGCCAGAGCGAAGTCAGTGCGCTGTGTATTGGCACTTATTGGTTTCCGGGAGTCGTTAACGAGATGTCCCCGGATCCTCGGCCCGCTTCTCCTGGAACTACCGTCCCAAGTCGAAACCAGTCACCCCCAAGTGGGTCAACGCTGTTCAATTGTTGCCGGACGGATGCCCGCCCAGCCTCACAATCATACACGACAGGCGGGGCGACCGGCTCGGGTAGGGTGCGGCGCATGGAGAAACCGTTCGTCGACCCGCCCGAGGGTCCCGCACCGACCGACCTGGAGATCGTCGACATCGAGGAGGGCACCGGCCCCGAGGCCGCCCCCGGCAGGACCGTCGCCGTGCACTACGTGGGCGTCGCCTTCTCCTCCGGCGAGGAGTTCGACTCGAGCTACGACCGCGGCCAGCCCCTGGTCTTCCCGCTCGGCGCGCGTCGCGTGATCACCGGCTGGGACAACGGGCTGGTCGGCATGAAGGTCGGCGGACGCCGCCGCCTCGTCATCCCGCCGCACCTGGCCTACGGGGACCGTGGCGCCGGCGGCGTGATCGGCCCGGGCGAGACCCTGATCTTCGTCTGTGACCTCGTCGGCGTGAAGTAGCCGCGGCGTCCCACCCGTCCCACCGGGGACCCGTCCCCCACACACGCTCCCGAAACTCGCAGACGCTCCCGGAACTTCGGGAGCGTCTGTGCCTTTCGGGAGCGTTTGTCTTCCAGCCGGGGTCGCGGAGCTACCAGCTGCCGCCGCCTCCGCCGCCGCCACCGCCGCCGGAGAAGCCGCCGCCACCCCCGAAGCCACCGCCGCCACCGAACGCCGAGCCGCCACTGCCGAAGCCGGACTCGCCGAAGGACGGTGCCGGGGTGGCGATGGACGTCGCCACCGAACTGTCGAACGTGTTCAGCTGCCACGCGAAGCTGTTCAGGTTCCAGCTGGTCCCGTAGTACCAGGCCGGGGGCACGTCGGGGATCCGGCCGAGCTCGACGAGCCGCTGGCACACCTGCGTCCACCGCTCGGTGAGGTCGTACATGATGGCCCACGGCAGGTAGCGGCTGAAGATGTCCTCGCCCTCCTCGAACCGCAACTGCTCGGCCTCCGCGGTGGCGATGTAGGTGCGGAACCCTTCGACCTGGTCGGTCAGCGCGCGCCCGTAGGCGGTGCGCTGGCCGCGCCGGAGCCTTCGTTGCAGCACGTAGGACGTGATCGCGATCGAGATCAGCAGCGGGAGCGCGATCAGCAGCCAACTGCCGAGGAACGCGCTGCCGACGATCCCGACGGTGAGCACAGGGAACAGCAGGCCGCCGATCCCGCAGCCCAGGCCGCCGGACGCGCCGGGCAACCTGGCGAACCACTGCTCCTGAGTGGCGCGGGCCAGCACCGCCCGCTGCACGCGCTCGTGCGCGTCCGACAGCGTCCCCGGCTCGCCGAGGTCGACCACCTTGCCGGGACGGCTGCCCGCAGGGAACAGTTCGGCGAGGACCAGGGCACTCGTCGCGTCCGGCGCCCGGGACGGGTCGACCAGCCGGACCTGCTGGGTGTCGTCGCTGCGCAGCTGGATCGCTCCGGCCACCGCGAGGCTGACCAGTGCTGCGGTGGTGTCCCGCACCTGCGTCTCACCATCGATCAGCAGCCCGGCCTCCGCCACCCCGAGGCGGGGCGGCGCGAAGGAGACCGGGATCTCGATCCGCGGGTCCGAGAGCACCTCCGCCACCTGCTGGCCGCGGGCGGGGAAGCTCCCCGGGGGCAGTCCGTCCCAGCGGTAGTCGCGGGTTCGGCGGCGCGAGTACCACCAGCCGATGAACGGGACGAGGGCGGCGCCGGCGACCGAACCTCCGAATGCCCACGCGGCCTGGCGCTGCGCCGCCGTCTCGGCGTTCTCGACCTGGATGGGCGTGTTGTGGGTGACCAGGCCGGGCCCGATCTTCACCGACACGGTCATCACCTCGCCGCTCGGGATGTCGGACGCGGCGAACTGCGCGACCCCGTTGCTGACCGTGTCCTTCGCGCAGGCGCCGGTCTGCCCCGGCAGCGCGACGGAGCAGAACACGTCCGTCGCCCCGCCGGGGACGGTGATCTGCGCGGTGGCCTTCGTGATGGTCGGCATGGAGGCGCCGGTGACGTCCCAGTAGAGCTCGTCGTAGCTCCCGGACGTGCGGACCAGGCCCAGCACGCGGTAGGACAGCACGTAGGTGGCGGTGCTGGCGGAGACCGTGCGATCGGAGGACCCGACGCGGATCCGGAGGTAGGTGTTGCGTCCACTGCCCTGGTCGGACGTGTCCAGCTCGGTCGACACCCCTGGCGTCGGACTGGTGACCTGCACCTGGTCGATCTCGTAGACGACGTCGTGGGTCTTGTCGTCGGGCTCGCGGGTGATCAACGTCCGTTCGAGCCCGTGGCGCCCCGAGGACGACCCGAACCGCAGCACGATCGTCTCGCTGACGTGCACGTAGCCATCGGCGTCGAGGGTGGCGACCACGTCGAAGGAGTCGAAGACGTCCGCCGACGCCGCGTGGGCGGTCGGCGCAGCGCCGACCAGGATCCAGCCGGTGAGGAGCAGGGCGGCGAGCGCTGCCAGCCATCGGCCGGGCGCCCGCCGGCTCATCGCTCGCCCCGGTTCCGGGCGGCCAGCTCCCGCCGGGCCTCGCGGTCGGCGTCCCTGGCCGCTATGGTCTGCCGCTTGTCCCAGTCCTTCTTGCCGGACGCGATCGCGATCTCGACCTTGGCGTACCCGTCGGAGAAGTAGATCGCCAGCGGCACGATGGTCTTGCCGGACGCGGTCGTCTCCCGCTCGAGCTTGGCGATCTCCTTGCGGTGCAGCAGCAGCTTCCGGTTCCTGCGGGTGGCGTGGTTCTTCCACGTGCCGAAGGCGTACTCGGGGATGTGGGCGTTGCGCAGCCACACCTCGCCGTCGTCGACGGTGGCGAACGCGTCCGCCAGGGACGCGCGTCCGGCCCGCAGCGACTTCACCTCCGTGCCGGTGAGCACCATCCCGGCCTCGAACCGGTCGTGGATGTGGTAGTCGTGGTGCGCCTTGCGGTTCTGCGCCACCATGATCCGGCCCTGTGGTCGTGGCATGACGGCTCCTCTCCCCCGCGACTCACCCGTCGGGCCAGCCTACCAAGCGACGGATCCCCGCCGAGCGGGAGCGAGCGTCCCCGAATCAGAGGTAGTTCATCGGGTTCACGCGCACGCCGTTGCGATAGATCTGCAGGTGCAGGTGGCAGCCGGTGCTCAGGCCCGTGGTGCCGACGTAGCCGACGATCTGGCCCTGTTTCACGTGCTGCCCCGCGTGCACGATGATCTTCGACTGGTGGGCGTAGCCGCTGACCAGCTGCGCACCCTTCATGTGCCCGTAGCTGATCAGGGTGAAGTTGCCGAAGCCGTAGGTGGTCCAGCCGGCCGAGATGACCCTCCCGTTCGCCATCGCCCGGATCGGCGCACCGCAGGCCGCCCCGAAGTCGGTGCCCCAGTGCATCCGCCAGTAGTGCAGGATCGGGTGCAGCCGCATCCCGAAGCCCGAGCCGGCCGGGGCATTCACCGGCTTGATGAAGCCGCCGCGGTTGACGATGTCGTAGCTGTCCCTGCGCAGCCTGGCCGTGATCCTGGCCTCCTGCTTCTCCAGCTTCCGGTACTGCGCCCTGCTCGACTCGAGCTCGTCGGTCGCCTTCGCCTTGAGCGCGCGGTTCTCGACGACCAGGTCCGCCAGGTCGGCCTTCCGGGACGCGGCCTCGGCGGTGAGCCTCTTCACCTCCGCGACCTGCGCGGCGCTCGCCTGCTTGCGGTCGGTCAGGGTCGCCTCGGCGTCCGCCCGCGCGGCGCGGGCGGTCTCCAGCCCGGCCTGCAACTCACTGAGTCGGTCGAGGCGTGCGGTGGAGGTGTCGAAGATCGTGTTCGCCCACTGCACGCGGTCGGCCAGCTCGGACGCGGAGTCCGTGCCGAGCACCACGGTCATGCCCTGCAGGTCGGTGTGCTGCTGGTAGGCCGTGCGCACCGCCACGCCGACCAGCGCCCGCTGCTGGTCCACGTCCGCCTGCGCGTGGACGACCGCTGCCGCCGCGGTGTCGAAGGCCGCCTGGGCGACCGTGAGGTCGGCGGCGACCGCCGCGTCCTTCTCCTGCGCGGTCGCCAGCTTGTCCTGCACGTAGGCCAGCTCCGACCTCGCCCTGGCCAGGGCGGACTCGGAGTCCTTCAGCCGTTCCGCGGCCGTCCGGACCGCCTTGGTGTCCGACGACACGTCCTTCTTCGCCTGGACCAGCGCCTTGCGCACCTTGTCCCTGGCGTCCTTGAGGTCCTCGGCGCCGGCCGTCGGGCTCAGCCCGAAGACCAGGGCCAGCAGCAGTGCTGCGACCGTCGTTGTCCTGACAGTGTTCACCAGCGGGCCGAGGCGGCTACCCCGGGGTCCGCGTGCGGTGGGGGAAGACACCTGCACGAGTTGCCCCAATCGGTTCTTGTCTGGTCAGACCCGGAGGAACCTCCGGGTCGCGATCAATGTAGGAATGATAGAAAGAACGACGGCCAGGATCGCGAGCCACGCCATGGCCCACCCCACATTCCCCCAGTCGATCCACCGGATCGTCTGGATCTCCGCCTCGGCACGGCCGACCACGACGAACTGCTGGACGGCCGCCAGGGTGAGGCAGGCCATCACCGCGCCACCGACAGCCGCGATCAGCGACTCCAGCAGGAAGGGCAGCATGATGTACCAGTTGGACGCGCCGACCAGCCGCATGATGCCGATCTCCCTGCGCCGGGAGTAGGCGGCCAGCCGGATGGTGTTGCCGATCTGGAGGGCCGCGGCGAGCAGCAGCAGCACGCTGAGCCCCACCGTCGCCCACCGGGCGAGGTTCAGCCAGGCGAACATCGGGTCGAGGATCTTGCGCAGGTCCTGCACCTGTTCCACACCGGGCATGCCGCTCACCGCGGAGACCACGCCCTGGTACTCCTCCGGGTCCTTCAGCTTCACCCGGAACGAGTCCTGCATCATGTCGACGGTGGTCGACTGCAGGATCGGGTCGTTGTCGGCGTAGTACTCGCGGAACTGCTGGTAGGCCTGCTCCTTGGTCTCGTAGAAGACCTCGGCGACCTCCGGGTTGCTCTTCAGCGTCTGCTCGATGTCGCTGCGCTGGGCGTCCGTGGCGCCCTCGCCCTCGACACAGTTGCCACCGCGGGAGTCCGCGACGCACAGGAACACGCTGATCTCTACCCTGTCGTACCAGTCGTCCTTCAGCCGCTCCACCTGCTGGGCGACCAGGAGGCCGGCGCCGAACAGGGTGAGCGACACCCACATGGTCACGATCACGGCCAGGGTCATGGACGCGTTGCGTCGCAGCCCCGACCAGGCCTCGCTGAAGGTGTGCCTCACCGGGTCACCCCCGTCCGGCCGTCCCGTCGTCGCTGTTCACTGATAGCCATAAACGCCCTTGCTCTGGTCGCGGACGACCTCGCCGCCGGCGAGTTCGATCACGCGCTTGCGCATCTGGTCCACGATGTTCGCGTCGTGGGTGGCCATGATCACGGTGGTGTCCGACCGGTTGATCCGGTCGAGCAGTTTCATGATGCCGATGCTCGTGTTGGGGTCGAGGTTGCCGGTGGGCTCGTCGGCGATGAGGATCGCGGGACGGTTCACGAAGGCGCGCGCGATCGCGACCCGCTGCTGCTCGCCGCCGGACAGCTCCTCGGGGAGCCGGTCGCCCTTGCCGCCGAGGCCCACCAGTTCGAGGGTCTCGGGGACGACCTTGCGGATGAACGACGTGGGCTTGCCGATCACCTGGAGCGCGAACCCCACGTTCTCGTTGACGGTCTTGCCCGGCAGCAACCGGAAGTCCTGGAACACGGTGCCGATCTGGCGTCGCAGCGCGGGCACCTTCCAGCTGTGCAGCCGGCTCAGGTCCTTCCCCGCGACGTGGATGTGCCCGGACGAGGGCAGGTACTCCCGCAGGATCAGGCGCAGGAAGGTGGACTTCCCGGAGCCGGACTCACCGACGAGGAAGGCGAACTCGCCCTTGGCGATCTCCACGGTGACGTTCTTCAGCGCGGGACGCGTCTGGCCGTCGTAGGTCTTGGAGACGTCTTCGAATCTGATCACAGTTGCTCACACCGACCGGGTAGGCAGTGGGGACATTTCCTCAACGATGGCTGAGGCCGGTCTCAGGGGGAGTTTAGGCGAACCCCCGGGCGTCACCGCCGCCATCCCCCGGCGTGTCAACGGTCCCCCTGCTGACGACGCCAGCGCACGCCGGCGTCGATGAAGCCGTCGATGTCGCCGTCGAAGACCGCGTCCGGGTTGCCCACCTCGAAGTCCGTGCGCAGGTCCTTGACCATCTGGTACGGGTGCAGGACGTACGAGCGCATCTGGGAGCCCCAGGAGTTCCCGCCCTCGCCCTTCAGCTCGCGCATCTCGGCCTCCTTCTCGGCCCGCGCACGCTCCAGCAGCCGTGACTGCAGGACCCGCAGGGCTGCAGCCTTGTTCTGCAGCTGGGACTTCTCGTTCTGGCAGGACACGACCAGGCCGGTCGGGAGGTGGGTGATCCGGACGGCCGAGTCGGTGGTGTTCACGCTCTGGCCGCCGGGGCCGGAGCTGCGGAACACGTCCACCCGGATGTCCTGCTCCGGAATGTCGATGTGGTCGGTCTCCTCCGTCACGGGGAGCACGTCGATGCCGGCGAAGGACGTCTGGCGGCGGCCCTGGTTGTCGAAGGGAGAGATCCGGACCAGCCGGTGCGTCCCCTGCTCGACCGAGAGCATCCCGTAGGCGAACGGCTCCCGCACCGTGAAGGTGGCCGACTTGATGCCTGCCTCCTCCGCGTAGGAGGTGTCGTAGACCTCGGTGGAGTAGCCGTGGCGCTCCGCCCAGCGCAGGTACATGCGCAGCAGCATCGCGGCGAAGTCGGCGGCGTCCACGCCCCCGGCCTCCGAGCGGACGGTCACGAGGGCGTCGCGCTGGTCGTACTCGCCGGAGAGCAGCGTGCGGATCTCGAGCGCCTCGATGTCGCCCGCCAGCGCCTTGTACTCCTTCTGCGCCTCGGCCAGTGTCCCGGGATCGTCCTCCTCCACGGCGAGTTCGATCAGGACGCCGAGGTCGTCGACGCGGCCGCGCAGCGCGGCGACGCGGTCCACCTCTGCCTGGAGGCGGGAGAGCCGTGAGGTCACGCGCTGCGCGTTCTCCTGGTCGTTCCACAGGTCGGGGGCCGCGGCCTGCTCCTGGAGTTCCGCGATCTCGGCGCGCTTCGATGCGGGGTCGATCACGGCCTCGATGGAGGTCAGGGTCCGGTCGAGGACGGCCAGGTCGGCCTGGAGGTCTGCGGCAGTCACGAGGGACAACTCTACGCCACCGCGTACGCGCCGCCCGGACCGGCTTCCCGACGTCGGTGTCCCCTTCCCGGGTGACATTCCCGAGCGCATTTCTGGCGGATATCCGGAAACGTCCACCCTCGCCCGACCGACCGTGTCCCCACTAGGAGTGACCGGGGTTTGTCACCATTCCGGGGGACCCTGAGAAATCCCCGAAAAATGGCTGGGCAAACTACTTGCACGACGGCGGTGGACCTGAATAAAGTTCTGAACGAGGCAAGCGGTTCCCCCCGAACCCGAGTCTCATATCAGCTCCGGTTCCCCCCGAACTGGACTGGCTGCCCCCCGGCAGTGCCCGCAGAACCCCCGGGTTCGTGGCGGGCTTTCCCCCTTTTCGGGGCGGTCGCCTATTCGAGGCCCGATTACCCGCGGATTCCGTCAACCGAGCGCTGCGAGCGCAAAAGGCAGGACCCCGGTCGCCCCGTTCTCGCGGAGCAGCCCGCCGGCAACCGTCATCGTCCAGCGTGAATCCACGACGTCGTCCACCAGCAGCACCGGGCCGGGCGTCGCGGCCAGCCACTCCGCCTGGGCCGGGCCGAGCCGGAACCGCCCGTACACCTGCCGCAGCCGGTAGGCACTGTTGGCCGCGGGCTCCTCCCACTCCGGGTCGCCGGTGAGCTCCAGGCTGCCGAGATCGACCAGACGGCCGGCGCGGGCGATCCCCGCGGCCAGTGAGGCGACCCGCTGCGGGTGGCGCAGGGACGGCACCGCCACCACGGCGACGGGTCGCTGCGCCCAGTCCCACTCCCGGAGCACGCGGACGCAGGGCGCGTGCACCCAGTCGGGGACCGGTCCGTCGGGAGAGGCCGTCAGCTCGCGCAGCCGCTGGCCGAGGCCGAGGTCGGTGAACCGCGCCAGCACCCTGCCCGGCTCGGCCGACGCACCGGCGGCGATCCGTCCCGACACGGGCACACCGAGGTTCGCCATTCCCGTCGGCCACAGGCTGCGGGGGGCGACCTCCACCCCCACCCGGTCGAGGTCGGCCCGGGCGGCTCCGACCTCGGCGTCGCCCACCGAGGCGGCGTACCAGGGTCCCGCGCAGCGGTCGCACCGACCACAGTCACGGGGGTCGGGGTCGTCGAGCGTCCGCTGCAGGAACGCCATCCGGCAGCCCGGGGCGTCGAGGTAGTCCCGCATCAGCTGCTGCTCGCGCGTGCGGGCGAGCGCCACCCGCTCGTACCGCTCGGCGTCGTAGGTCCACGGCTCGCCCGTGGCCTGCCAGCCGCCGCGGACGCGGGTCACCGCCCCGTCGACGTCGAGCACCTTCAGCAGGAGTTCGAGGCGGGCCCTGCGCAGGTCCACCAGTGGCTCGATCGCCGCCGTCGACAGCGGCCGGCCCGCGTCGGTGAGCGCGCCGATCACGGCCTGCGCGGCGGCGCGCGACGGCATCGACGCGGTCGCGAAGTAGTGCCAGATGTCCCGGTCGGCGGGCGTGGGCAGCAGCAGGACGTCGGCGCGCTCGACCGCGCGTCCGGCCCGGCCCACCTGCTGGTAGTACGCCACCGGGGAACTGGGCGCCCCGAGGTGGATGACGAAGCCGAGGTCCGGTTTGTCGAAGCCCATCCCCAGCGCCGAGGTCGCCACGAGCGCCTTGACCCGGTTGTCCCGAAGGCGCGCCTCCAGCTCCTCCCGCTCGGCGGGCTCGGTGCGGCCGGTGTAGGCGGCCACCGCGTGACCCTGACGGACGAGGAGCGCGGCCAGGTCCTCGGCCTGCGCGACGGTGAGCGTGTAGATGATGCCGCTGCCGGTGAAGTCCGCCAGGTGCGCGACGAGCCAGGCCACCCTGGTCTCCTCGTAGGGCAGCTTCAGCACGCCCAGCCGCAGGGAGTCCCTGGCCAGGCCGCCGCGGATGGTGACCACCTCGTGCCCGCCGGCACCCAGCTGCTCGACGACGTCGTCGACCACCCGGGCGTTCGCCGTGGCCGTGGTGGCGAGCACCGGCACGTCGGGGCGAAGGGTGGCGAGCAGGTCGCGGATCCTGCGGTAGTCGGGACGGAAGTCGTGGCCCCAGTCGCTGATGCAGTGCGCCTCGTCCACGACGAGCAGACCGCACCGGGCGGCCAGCGCAGGCAGTTGTTCCTCGCGGAACGTCGGGTTGTTCAGCCGTTCGGGGCTGACCAGCAGCAGGTCGACCTCGTCGGCCTCCAGGGCTGCGTAGGCCTCGCCCCACTCGGTGGCGTTGGCCGTGTTGATCGCGACAGCGCGGACGCCCGCGCGCGTGGCGGCGGCGATCTGGTCGCGCATCAGCGCCAGGAGCGGGGAGACGATCACGGTCGGCCCCGCGCCAGCGGCCCGCAGCAGGGAGGTCGCCACGAAGTAGACGGCCGACTTGCCCCAGCCCGTCCGTTGCACGACCAGGGCCCGCTGCCGCCGCACGACGAGGGCCGCGATTGCCTCCCGCTGGCCGTCGTGGAACGTCGCGTCGTCGCTGCCCACCAGGCGGCGCAGAACGGCGAGTGCCGCCGCATCGAAGTCCTCGGTACCGCTCATCCCGGCAGGCTACGTCGTCGCACCGACAACGCCGGCGTCAGCCCACCTTCTTCGCCTTCGTGGTCCAGGACGTGGTGGTGTAGCCGCCGCGTGAGACCGTGACCGTGACCGAGATCTTCCGGCCCTTGTCCGCCCTGGTGAGCGTGTAGGTGGACTTCGTGGCGCCCTTGATCGCCGACCCTGCCCGCAGCCAGCGGTAGCTGTAGGACGTGGGCGTGGGCGACCAGGTTCCCTTCTTCGCCGTCACGGTCCTCCCGACCTTGAACGTGCCGCTGGTGGACGGGGACGTCTTGCGGGTGAAGCTGCCCTTCGCCACGGTGCCGGCGCTGGCGGTCACGGTGTCGGAGACCGAGCCGATGCTCACCTCCGCGCGCACGGAGAGCGTGGTGCCCGCGTCCTTCGCCACGGCGGTGTAGGTCCGGGACGTGGCCCCGCTGATCGCCGTGCCGTCCCTGAGCCACTGGTAGCTGGTCGTGGTGGCGGAGGAGCTCGGCGTGATCGTCGCGGTGAGCGCCGTGCCGACCTTCGCCGTGCCGGTGACCTTCGCCGTGAAGCCGGCGAGCATCGCCGACTCGGCACTGACGGCGGCCGCGGCGTCCACGATGCCGGCGCCGCACTTCGCGGTGCTGCAGGTGCTCGACAGCGGGGTGGCGGTGTCGGTGAGGATGGCGGTGAGCTGGGCGGGGGTGAGGGCGGGGTCCAGCGACTTCAGCAGGGCGATGGTCGCGCTGACGTGCGGTGCAGCCATCGAGGTGCCGGCCATGCCGACGTAGGACGGGTCCCCGGCGGTCGTGGTGCCGCTGTTCCAGGTCGAGACGATCCACGCCGTGGCGTCGGTCTGGCTCGCGCCCGTTCCGCCCGGTGCGGCGACGGTCGCCGGGTAGCTGGACGTCCCGTAGTTGCTGTAGCTCGCCCGCGTCCCGCCGTGGGAGGTCGCGGTGACCCGGATCACGTTCTGGCAGTTGGCCGGGGTGGAGGTGGACAGCGACGTGCCGTCGTTGCCCGCGGCCACGACGACCGTGGCACCGGCGGCCACCACGTCGTTGATGGCGTTCTGCATCGCTGTCGAGCAGGTGCCGGTGCCGCCCAGCGAGAGGTTCAGCACGTCCACGGGGGTGGGGTTGGTCGCGGTGATCCCGCTCACGGTCAGGCCCGCGCCCCAGCGCAGGGCCGCGATGATGTCGGCGGTCTCCCCGCCGCAGTTCCCGAGCGCGCGCAATGGCTGCACCTTCGCCCCGGGCGCGACGCCGACGACCCCTTCGCTGTTGTTGCGGATCGCGGCGACGATCCCGGCGACGTGGGTGCCGTGCCAGGAGGAATCCGTGCCGTCGCTCGTGCAGTAGTCGCCCTCGTCGGTGGGGTCGGCGTCGCGGCCGTCACCGTCGCCGGAGGTGGAGGAGTCGGAGATGAAGTCGTAGCCGGCCACCACATTGCCGCCGGTGATCGAGGAGCGGGAGCCGGTCAGGTCGGGGTGGGCGGTGATCCCGGTGTCGACCACGCCGACGACGACGCCGGAACCGGTGGTGGCGGGCCAGGCGTCCTCGGCGTCCACGCCGTAGGAGCTGCCGGAGGCCAGGTTCCACAGGTAGTCGTAGTAGGTGTCGTCGGTCGAGGTGGGACGGAAGGTCACGGACGGCTCTGCGGCGGCGACGCCGTCGACGTCCTCGACCCTGGTGCCGACCTCGGCCTGCTGGTCGGCGGTGAGGGAGGTGTCGAGGGTGACCGCGACGGTGTCGTCGGTGATCGGCTGGACCTTCGTGACCTCAGCGCCGGCCACCGTCTCGGCGGCCTGGGCGACCACGTCCCTGCCCGCGCGGGACGGGTGGGACTGGTCGCGATCGAAGGTGACGATGATCGTGTTGGTGCGCGAGGTGGTGGTGCGTCCGGTGGCGGTGCGGTCAGGGGTACGGACGCCCAGGGCCGGGGTGTCGTCCCGGCTCCCTTCGGCGTAACCGGGGGTGGCGGGCAGCGCCACGCCGATGAGGGCCAGTGCGGCCGCGGTGGCGACCATCGAGCGTCGGGGCATTGCCGGTTCTTCTTCCTGCAGTGGGGGGATCGCTGTCGATGATGGCACGCGAGACGGTGTCCGTCCACGCGAACACGGCATCCATCACCCCTTGTCAGCGAGTCTTGGAGGGCGCGGTGAGGGAGCTTTGGCCGGGCAACGTCCGCTCTGTGCGGCGCCTGTGCCGCCAGCTATGCGGGATCCGGCGTGGCTGATCCAGTTCCGCGCCGCTAGCTTCCGTCCCGGTGCCACCCGTGGGGCGGTTCCTGCGCTCCCCCGTCCCGAAAGGCATCATGGCTCGACTCCGGCAACCCTGGCTGGGCATCATCGCGACCGCAGCGACCGTCGTGGTCTCGCTGCTGGCGATCGCCCCGTGGACGTACGCCGCGCTGGGTGGCGTGGTGGCGAACGTGACGATGTGCTCGATCCCGTTCACGGTGGTCGTCGGCTCGTTCTGGAAGGGCCGCGTCCGGTCGCCGGATGGGCGCAACCGTGGCGGGGCATCGGCCTGCTGCTGATGGCGGCCGTGGTTGCGGGCGTCTCCTACGCGGTGCTCGCCGCGACGATCGGCGGGGGCAGGGGTGACACGCCGTTCCTCGCGTTCGGCATCATCCTCTCTGTGGTCATCTGCTTCTGGCTGGACGTGGTGTGGGGCGGCTGGCCGTTCTCCCTCGGGCGGAACACGGTGGTCGGGGGCATCGGGCTGATCGTGGCCGCGTACGCCCTGACCGGGCTGCTGCTGCGCACCTTCGACTTCTCGGTCTTCGCCGGGCAGTCGTTCTCCGCCGGCATGGACCCGTCCGGACCGCTCCCGGCGTGGGACGGGCTGGTCGGCGGTGTCACGTGCCTGGCGACGATCTTCCTGTTCCTGCACCTCGAACTGTGGCCGTTGACCCGGTTCCCGCGGGTCATGCGCCAGCCCGTCCTCGGCCTTGTCTGGACGGTGCTCGTGCTGGGCGTGGGGATCGGGACCTACCTCCTCGGCACCCGGGTACTCGGGATCAGCCCCGACACGTTCATGGTCACGGTGCCGGTGCCGTTCATGTTCGGCACGGTGGTGGTGCTGACGATCCTCAAGGGATCCCTCACCGCCCGGCTCAGCGGCGTCCCTCGTGGGCTGGCCAGCGCCGGGATCGCCGCGGTCGTCGGTACGGCGCTCGCGCAGCTCTTCCTGCTCCTGCAGCCGGCGCTCACGCCGGACGTCCCCGCGCCCGGCGGCGCGTCCGGCACCCTCGACGTGCACCTGTGGCTGGGCAGCGCTCTGCTCGCCGTCACCTTCCCCGTGATGGCCATGTACCACGACCTGTTCCAGCTGTGGCCGCTGGCGAAGGTGTGCGACGCGGTCGCCGCGTCCTCGCGGGTGGAGCCGGTCGCCGTCGAGTGAGCGGGCGGCGTGGCGGGGGGCGCACGTCAACGATCGGCGAAGGCGTGGGGCTTGTTGGTCGGAATGAGGCCGTTCTGAGCCGCCATGGCGATCAACCCGAAGTACGCGGCGGACTCGCGAGCCTGCAGGTCGGCGAGTGCGGCAGCCAGACTGTCGGACGGTCCCGCCGCGGTGGCAGCCCAACCGCCGAACCTGCCAGCGATGCCCTCGATCCAGCGTGGCGTGACTCGACGACCCTCGAGCGCCTCCGACAGGACGTAGAAGACGGGCCACGGGTTGTCAGGGGGCGCGCCGCGACGGAACAGTGCGGTCCTGCCGGACGCCTCACTCTCCGCCGTCCGGGAGATTGCCCGACGCGACGACCAGGCGTCATCCATGGCGCGAAGGCGTTCGCCCAACACTGCAGCGACCGGAGCGTCGACGAGGTCGGCGATCCTCACACGTTCGGTGTGGGAGAAGATGGGCGGGAAGTCCTTCCCGATCCAGCCCTGCTTGAGCTGGGCGCGAAAGCCGACGCGGGCGAACCCTCCCTCGACAACGACGTTCAAGAGGCATTGCGTCTGGTCGTGCTCGATCAGGGCAACGGCCTCCGCGGCTGTGGGCCGGTACGGCGGCCGGACAAGGTTCCGGCCGCGAACTGCCGCAGCGAGGAATGCCCGGTGGGCGTTGGTTCCCGGGTCCTCGTCCGAATCCGCCCGACCGAGAGGCCCGCCCTGATCCGGCTCGGCGAAGACGGGCGGATCCAGGACGTCGCGTCCACTGTGGGCGATGTAGCAGACAGAGGCTCGCCACAGCGCACGGGACAGCTGAACCCTCGCTTCGAGCGGGAGCGATGAGCCCAACTGTTCGAGGCGCCGGTCCACGGACTCCACCCATTCCGGTGAGATGGGCTGGCCCAGCCTGTGCCAGGCCTCCACGTAGAGGCCGATCCACTCCTCACCCGGGAAGAATCCCAGGGAAGGCTCGGGAAGTCCGGCGAACATTGCCGGCAGCACCCGGGCGGACACCGCCTCCCGGAGAGCGCGCTCGGCGATCCCTTCCAGGGACGCCACCCCCTCGATGGTCCCGCGCAGCGAGGCAGCCTGCCGGCGCCGCAAGGCGTCGTCCTCGGCCAGCTCCTCCAGACGCAGCGTCCACGAAGCCTCCGAGTCACTGAGGTGAAGAATCACCTCGACGCACGGCGCGGCCCGGGTCGCTGAGACCTTGCCAAGGGAGCCCGGACACTCGGCGGGGCTGGGCAGATCATCCTCCGCCTCGTGCAGCAGGAGCTCCACGGTGATGCCGCCGACGCACGCAGACCGGGCAGCCGTGCGATCGCTCGTCACGTCGAGCCCGAGCCCGTGGGTGACCAGGTCGACAAACGCTGCCACGTCCTGCTCCTCTCCCCGCATGCGCGGATAGTACAGAGGCCAGCGCGGCTCGCGACTGATCCAGGGGTCGTTGCGCCTCGTTGCGCCTCGGTGTGATGTCTCAGGACAGCGGTGACAGTTCAGCATCAGGACATCGGTGACGGATCGTGTGTCAGGACTTCGGTGACGTTCGGTGGGTGCTGCGGGTCCGGCCGACGTAGGTCACCCCGGCCGCTGGTCGGGTGGTTTCCAGGAGGATCTCGCCGTTGTGGTCGATGACGGTGATCTGGTCGTCGTGTTGCTGGACGAGGACTTCGGCGAGGCCGTGTTCGGGGCCGACGAGGTATCGGACGTTGTCGAGTCCGAAGGTTCCTTGGCTGGTCAGGTGGCGGATCACGGTGCCGGCGGGCAGGTCGGGCGCCGGTGCGGGTCGGCGTCGCTTGCGGGGGCGGGGAGGGGTCGGCTGGCTGGTCAGGGGGCGGGGTGGTGCGGCTTTCGGAGTGGCGAGCCAGGCGGTCTCGGGGGTGACCCGGCCGGGCAGGCCTTGGTGGGGCCGCTGGGTGTTGTAGATCCGGTCGAAGGTGTCGACCTGGGCTTGCAGTTCCGCCAGGGACTCGGCGAGGGGTTGGGCGTCGAGCCAGCGGAACAGGGTTTGGTGGAAGCGTTCGTTCTTGCCCTGGGTGGTCGGCTTGTAGGGCTTGCCGGTGATCGCGTGGATGCCCATCCGGGTCACGTGGGTGAAGAGTTGTCCGGTGACACCGCGCCGGGACGGGTTGAGCGCGGCACCGTTGTCACTGAGGAGGCGTTGGGGGACGCCGTGGGCGGCGATGCCCTTGTCGACCACCGCGATCGCCGCAGCGGAGGTTTCGCTCCAGGCGACGTGGGAGGCGACCGCGTAGCGGGAGTGGTCATCGATCAGCTGGAAGACCACACACTTTCGGCCACCGGTGAGCACGTACTCGGTCGCGTCGAGCTGCCAGCACGCGTTCGGTGCCGGATAGACGAACCGGCGCCACGCGGCCCGTGGCCTCTTCTTCGGCTCGGCCCGGGCCACGCCGGCCTGGCGGAAGATGCGGGCCAACGCTGCGGTGGAGGGCACCACCGGCAGGCCCATCGCGGTCATCTTGTCGTGCACGCTGATCGGGCCGTGATCCAACCCGGAGGACTCCAGCACCTTGCGGACCGCGACCGCCTGCGCCTTCACCTGCTCGCTCAGCCGCGTCGGGGACGACCTCGGCCGCCGCGACCTCGGTTCGAGGACCGCCGCCTGCCCGTTGACCCGTGCCCGTTTGCGCAGCTCGTAGAACGACTTGCGCGAGATTCCGTGCTCGGCACAGAACGTCGACACCGCACCACGAGGGGCGTCGTCGGGCCACTCGGCGATCGCGAGACGGACAACAGGATCGATGGGGTCGTTGGCAGCCATCCGGCCAACCCTGCCGAGGAAGTGTCACCACCAAGAACCCCGGAACCGTCACCGATGTCCTGACGCAGAACCGTCACCGATGTCCTGAGAGATGACACTCGTTGCGCCTCGGCGCGTCCTCGTCATAGTCGCTTTTCCGTTCGTTTTTTATAGCATTTTCTCAGCTTCATAAGGCCATGCATGCGGCAATCCGGGACGAAAATGTCAGAGCCGGGTGATTGGCTGGACACATGGAAGCGACGAGCGTGCGATCGACCGGCGAGGTGCTGGCTGACGTCTCGGCGCTGCTGGACGCGGTCGACCACGACGGCCGACGGCTCGCCACCGACACCGACCTGCTCGGGATGCTGCAGGCGGCCGTGCAGGTCGCGGGACGGTGCACCGCGCTGGCCCAGCGTCTGGCGGGAGAGGTGGTGCGCGCAGAGGCCGCAGAGCACGCCCACGGGACGGGCGCCGCGTCGTGGCTGGCCGACACCACGAGGCTCACCCGGCGTGAGGCGTCCGCTCTCCTGTATGCGGGCCGCGACCTCGAAGCCTTCCCCCACCTCGCAGCGGCGACTATTGATGGGGCCGTGCTCCCCCAGCAGGCGCGATCGATCAGCCGCGTCCTGATCGACCTCCCTGACGACCTGCCCGCCGGAGCCGTGTGCGAGGCCGAGCAGCTGATGGTCGGCTACGCCGGCCAGTTCAACTCGGCCGAGTTGGCAACCCTGTCCCGGCGATTGCTGGAGGTGCTGGCCCCCGACGTCGCCGAGGAGTCCGACGCCCAAAGGCTCGAACGCGAGCACGAACTCGCCGTCCGGAACCGGTACCTGCAGTTCCACCACGACGGCCACGGCACCACCGACCTGAAGGGCTCGCTGCCGACCGTGGACGCCGAACTACTCATCCGCCTCGTCGACGCCCACGCCGCCCAGCAGAAGCGGGCGCTCGAAGCGCTCGACCCCCACCAGACCGTCCCGAGCCGCGGCCAGCGCCGCGCCGACGGCCTGATGGCCCTCGTCCACGCGCACTCCCAGCAGGCTCTCGCGCCCAGCCAGGGTGGCGACCGGCCCCGCGTCGTGGTGCTGCTCGACTACGACAAGCTCCACAAGAAGTGCGTGGACGCCGGCCTGCTCGGCGCCGGAGAGCAGGTGGCCGCCTCCGTGTTGCGGAAGCTGGCCTGCGACGCCGACGTGCTGCCCGCGGTGCTCGGCGGCGCGTCCGAACCCCTCGATGTCGGACGCACCCAGCGCCTCGTCACGGGCCCCATCCGCGCGGCTCTCGAGGCCCGGGACCGCGGCTGCGCCTTCCCCGGCTGCGACAAGGCTCCCGCCGACTGCCACGCCCACCACATCCGGCCCTGGTGGAACGGCGGCCACACGGCGCTGTCGAACCTCGTCCTCGTCTGCCCGCACCACCACGGCATCGTCGAGCCACCCCACCAGCCCACCATCCACCGCTGGGAGATCCGGCTCCGCGACGACGGACTCCCCGAAGTCCTCCCGCCCGACTACGTCGACCGACAACGAAGACCGCGACAGCACGCCCGCTTCCGGCTGCGATCAGGCCGGGATCCCGGGTCAAGCCCGGGATGACCACCCCCACCCTGTCGTCCAGGCGAAGCCCGCGATCCCCGCGCCACCAGGCCGACGACCCAGCAAGCCTGTCATCCCGGCGGAAGCCGGGATCTCGACGACGCAGCGGCCGGCTTCCACGCGGAGATCCCGGGTCAAGCCCGGGATGATCGCACCCACCCTGTCATCCCGGCGAAAGCCGGGATCTCGACGACACAGCGGCCACCACCCACCCGGAGATCCCGGGTCAAGCCCGGGATGACAGAAAGCGTGGCGGACGCGCTCGCAGGGCCGCCGCAACCTCCGCCCGTCCACGTTGTGGTGGCCGCAAACGGCGCGAACTCACGACAAACCGTCCACCTTGGCTACGGGCGAACCCGCGTCCACAACAAGGTGGACCCGACTGCGGCGAACTCACGACAAACGGTCCACCTTGAGGATGGACGACGATGGCAGGGCCGGCGTGCCTCCTGCGGGGCGGCGCGAGACCGGGGTCTACTTTCAGCCCTTCTCGAACCCTCTCGGGACGACCCGCGTCTCGCCTTACCGGCTGAACGGCCGCGCAGCCGATCGTAGTGGGACAGCTACGCCGACAGGGTGAACAGGGGACGACAGCCCGCCGTGGTCACGACCTCCCCGGAGTGCGTCACGAACACGGCTTCGACACCCGGCTGGGCCTCCACCGCGGCGACGCCGACGGCGAGGCCTCCACACTGGGCGATCGTCGCCCACAGGTCGGCCGTCATCGAGGATGCGCAGACGATCGTGACGCCGGCCAGGTCGGTGTCGAAGGGGCGGCCCGTGAGCGGGTCGAGCATGTGGTGGTAGCGGCGTCCGTCCACCTCGAGCACCCGTTCGTACACCCCCGAGGTGACCGCGGACGCGTCCCTCAAAGCGAGGCTGCCCAGCACGGTCCCCCGCCCGGCGCCCGGCGACTGGACCCCCACCCGCCACGGCGCGCCCTCCTCGGCCGACCCCATCGCCACGACGTTGCCACCCAGGTCGATCAGGCCGTTGTCGACGCCGTGCTCGCGATACACGTCGGCGGCCCGATCTGCCGCGTACCCCTTCGCGATCGCGCCGAGGTCGAGCCGCATTCCCGGCCTGCCGAGGTGGACGGAACAGCGTCCGTCGTCCAGCTCCACGTCGCAGGGGTCCGTGAGCGCCAGCAGCCGCTCGATCTCCGCGTCATCGGGGACGCGAGCGTCCGCGAACCCGATCCGCCACGCCTTCACGACCGGACCGATCAGCGCGTTGAAGCTCGTGCGGTACTCGCGACTCGCCAGCACCGCCGTCCGGACGAGCCCGTACACCTCCGGGTCCACCTCGACGGCACGATCCCCCGCCGCGACGTTGATCGCCTCCACCTGCGACCCTGCGCGGGCGGCCGGCGGCCCGTTCACCGTCAGCCGTCGCTCCAGGTCGCGGAGAGTCCGAGCGACCGCCAGGGTCACCGCCTCGTCCACCGCACCGGGTACGCACAGCGTCGCCAGCGTCCCCATCAGGGGAAACGTCGTCACCGTGCGCTCGCCCACCGCGATCAGACTCCGTTCACGCAGTTCTTCCCGGCGACGTAACCGTAGAACATGCACAGCGAGTGGCTGAGCCCCTTCAGGCAGATCGGGTACTCGACGGCGTACCGGTTGCCCTGGATGTTGCCGGCCACGTAGAGCCCGGGAATGACGTTGCGCTCGTTGTCGAACGTGCGCCCCTCCTCGTCGCTCTCCAGGCCGCCGGCGCAGACCAGCATGCCGGTGACGCCCATCCGGACCCCGTAGAACGGGCCCTGCTCCAGCGGGAACAGCCGCTTGGCCGGCTTGCCGAAGTCGTCGTCGTAACCCTGTCGGGCGAGCTGGTTGTACCGGGTCACCGACGCGCAGGACGCCTCCGCCGGCAGCCCGAGCTTCTCGAACAGCTCGTCGAGGGTGTCGGCCTTCTGCACCTGGTGGGTCTCGACGGCCTTGTCCAGGTCGGCGCGGGAGCGGTAGCTGCGGTCCCAGTCGTTGTTGGCCGGCTTCTCCTCGGAGTAGTAGCAGATCGTGCCGTGGCTGGCCGGCATGTACTCGACCTGCTCGGGCCACTTGTCGTCCCACAGCTGGAAGGCGAGGCGGTCGGGCTGCAGCTCGATCTGGTTCTCCAGTTGCTGGCCGGGGACGCTCTCGTTCATGAACCGCTGCCCGTGGGAGTTGAGGAACAGCCACGGGGTGTTGCCCATCACGCCGCCGGTACCGGACGTGCCGCCCATGTGGTGCACCATCGGGGCGTGGTTCTGCTGGATCCGGGCGCCGGCCCAGGCGCCGAGCTTCAGCCCGTCCCCGGTGTTGGTCGGCCTGCCCTCGACGTCCCTGTTCAGCCAGACGGCCGGCAGTCCGTTCTCGATGATCTCGGGGCAGTAGTAGCGCACCATCTCGGTGTTGCTGCCGTAGTCACCGGACGCGAGGACGACGCCCTTGGACGCCAGTGCCTTCACGTACTTACCGGTCTTGGCGTTGCGGGCGATCACGCCGACCACGCGGTTGCCGTCCTTGAGCAGCTTCACGGCGAAGTGGCCGTAGAAGGTGGTGACGTCGCCCTCGGCGATCGCCTTGGCCATGTTCGCCTGGAACACCGGTGCCTGGTTGGGCAGGAACTCGACCGACGTGGGGTAGGTCGGGAAGTTCTCCTCGCGGTAATCGTAGTGCTTCGGCAGCGGGTGGTACAGCGGCACCAGGAAGGACGCGGCGTTCTCGTCGGGGATGTCGGCCCGGTTGGTCGGGGCGATGTACAGGTCGGGCTTGGCGGAGATGTACCAGTCGAAGACCTCCGAGCAGTGGTGCGCCCAGCGGGAGATGATCGGACGCTTGATCCGGTAGGAGCACTCCTTCATCAACCGGTCGGTGATCTCGTCAGGGTTCATCGTGGCCCGTCCCCAGGCCTCGTTGAGGGTGCCGTTGATGACGGCGTACTCGCCGCTGCGGCACTGCGGCTCGGCGGCCTTCTCGAAGACGACGACCTTCGCGCCCTCCTCGGCGGCCGACCGGGTAGCGGTGACGCCCGCGACGCCGGCGCCGATGACGATCACGTCGCACTCGATCGTGGTCTCGATGTCCTCGTCGGGGACGGCCGGCTCGGCGCCGAGCCACGGCGGCGGAGTGACCTCCTCCGGGTGCTCGGAGACGATCATCGGGTCGGCCTCGCCGGACGCCTTCGCCAGCGCCCGGTCGACGGCGGAGATCAGCCGCTTGCTGGACATGGTGGCGCCGGTGATGATGTCGACGGCGGTGGAGTTGAGGGCGATCATCCGCTGCGGGAGGACCTCCCAGACGTTCTCCTCGCTGAACTGCTCCTCGGCGTGGGTGGCGCCGATGATCTTGATGTCCTCGATGCCGTTGACGTCCACGGTCACCTTCACGGTGATCACCCCGTGCAGGTCGTCGAACGACTCCAGGTAGACGTTCGGCACGTACACGCGGGACGCGGCGCGGGCGGCGTTCACCCGGCGCTCCTCCGCAGCCATGTCGGCCTCGACGAAGTCCCACAGCGAGTCGGGGACGGCCAGGCCGACGCAGGCGTCGCGGCGGATGAAGGTGGCGATGGGCTCGCCCGCGGTCACCTTCTGCACCCAGTTGGGCTCGACGATCAGTTCGCGTCCGACGGCCACGCCGGAGAACCCGGCGTCCAGGGCCTCGGTGACCTGGTCGAGCTGCATCACGCCGCCGACGCCGATCATGGGGACGGACGCGAGGGTCTCCGAGCGCTGGGCGATCAGCTTCGCGAGCAGGGTCTGGGTGTCCGCGGTGTCCACGATGGAGGTCTGCATCAGCCGCTTGGTGGAGTAGTGCAGGTAGTCCAAGCCCTCGGCGGCGAGCTGCTCGAGCAGGTAGATCGTGTCGTCGTGGCGGATGCCGGGAACCTCGATCTCCTCGGGGCTGAATCGGTAGCCGACGACGAAGCCCTCGGCGGGGACGGCGTCCTTGACCGCACGGAGCACGGCCAGTGGGAACCGGGCGCGGGCTTCCCGGGTGCCGCCCCACTGGTCGTCGCGGCGGTTGGAGTGCGGCGAGAAGAACTGCTGGACGAGGTAGGTGTTGGCGCCGTGGATCTCGACGCCGTCGAAGCCGGCCTCGACCGCGCGGCGAGCGGTGGCGGCGAACTCGGCGATGATCTCGTCGATCTCGGCAGCGGTCAGTTCGCGCGGCACGACGGCCTCGGGACGGGGTGCCGCGACGGCGCTGGGGCCGACGGGCTGGCGTCCGTTGAGCTGGCCGGGCGAGCACATCCGTCCGCCGTGGAAGATCTGCAGGATGGCGCGCGAGCCCTTGGCCTTGATCGCCTCGGCGACCTTCGCCAGGCCGGGGATCTCGCCGTCGTTGTCGAGCCCGATGCCGCCGGGGAACACCTTGCCGAGCGGGTCGATGTGCGCGCACTCGACGATGACCGCACCCGGACCGCCGGCGCGCATGCCGTAGTACAGCGGCAGCTCGTCGCTGCAGATGCCGTCGTGACTCGCGTTCAGCGTCGTCATCGGCGCCATCAGCACCCGGTTGGGGAGCTCGACTCCGCAGCGGAGGACGAGCGGATCGTTCATCGAGATGGCCATGGATGTCCTGTCGGTATCGGCGTGGTTCAGCGTCCGGTGGGCGGTCGCGCACCCGGCCACTGCACTGCGGCCGACGATGCTTCGGGCGTCCCCCGGGGACGATCCAACGCTAGCTTCAGGCGCCCCCAAGGTGAATCTGACTATGGCATTCATGCAAGAAGCGGCACAGCCCATGCGGGCTGCAGGGGGATGCGCGATGATCAGCTGCGTCGCACGGTCGTAGGCTCCCGGGGATGAACGGACTCTTCTCGCAGGACGGCTATGCGCTGCGGCTCGACTGGGGAGCGTCAGGCGCGCAGCGTTCACACGCAGACCTGGCAGTGGTGATCGACGTGCTCAGTTTCTCGACCACCGTCTCCATTGCGGTCGATCGGGGCATGCTCGTGTACCCGTATCGGTGGGATGACGAATCGGCCGAGTTGTTCGCACGCAACCACGATGCCGTGCTCGCCCTCGGCCGCCTCGAGGCGCGACGTTCTGGCGGCACCGCACCATCGCTCTCCCCGTCCGCACTCCTGAACTGTCAGCCGGCCTCGAGGCTGGTGTTGCCATCTCCCAACGGCTCCGCGATCTGCGAGGCGCTCCGGCAGCGGGAGATCGGGGTGGCTATTGGCAGCCTTCGCAACGCCACCGCAGCAGCGCACCACGTCCGCAACGCTCTGGACGCCGGACTGACGGTGACCTTCATCGCCGCCGGTGAACGATGGAACGGCGACGACACCCTCCGGCCGTGCCTGGAGGACCACCTGGGAGCCGGCGCCGCGCTCGCGATCCTCGCCGAAGGAGGTCTTGCCGGCCGAATGAGCCCAGAAGCACGCGCCGCAGCACTCCTGTTCACGGCACATTCCGCCAGCTTCGGCCAGGCCATTCGCGAATGCGTCTCCGGCAAGGAGCTCTCAGCGAGAGGCTTCGAGGCCGACGTTGCCGCCGCAGTCGAGATCGATGCGTCGCCCCACGTGCCGGTGCTCATCGGAGGAGCCTTCACGCTCAACTCTTGAGTGCACCGGTGTCCGGCTCTCGATCGCGGAACGGCACGGCACAGGAGCCTGACTGTGACTTCGTCCCCCGAACTCGGTGGACAAGGTCACACCCTGCCCGCAGCTCAGCCGTAGAGGCTGGTCCCGTGGTCGACGTAGAGGATCTGGCCGGTGACCGCGCGGGACGCGTCGGACGCGAACCACAGGATCGCCTGGGCCTGGTCCTCGGCGGAGGCGGTCGGCAGCGTCGTGTCGATGTGGCGTGCGCACATGTCGGCGAACTCGCTGTGGAACGTGGCCGCGGCCTCGGGCGCGTTCAGGGGCGTCGGCGTCGGCCCGGGCGCGACCGCGTTGCAGCGGATGCCCGTCGCGGCGTAGCGGATCGCGATGTTCTTCGTCATCGCGTTCACGGCCGCCTTGGCCCCGCTGTAGGCGATGCCGGCCACTCCCCCGGCCCCGATCGACGACACATTCACGATCGCGCCAGCGCCGACCCGCTCCATGTGCTCCAGTGCGTACTTCGACATCGAGAACACCGAGTACTGGTCGATCCTCGTGACCTGGTCGAACCACTCCTCGCTGCACGCGTCGATCGGCAGGTGCCTGTCCGCGATCCCGGCGTTGTTCACCAGCACGTCGATCCGGCCGTACGCGGCGATCGTCGCGTCCACCAGGCGCCGGCAGTCCTCCGCGACGGCCACGTCCGCGGCCACGGCGATGGCTGTCCCGCCCGCCTCAGCGATCTCCGCGACCACCCGCTCGTTCGCGTCCTGCCGACGTCCGGACACCACCACCGTCGCGCCCTCCCTGGCGAACAGCAGCGCGGTCGCCCTGCCGATCCCCGAGTTCGCGCCGGTGACGATCGCCACCTTGCCTTCGAGTTGTCCCATGCCTGCCTACCGTAGGGCCGGATCGACCAGGATCTTCAACGCGCTGCTGCGCTCGGGTCGGCACAGGCCGCGGGTCACCACGTCGTCGAGGCCGATCACGTCACCGACCATGTCGGGGAACGCGACCTTCCCGGAACGCAGCATGTCGAGGAAGATGCCGATCTCCTCGCGGGTGTACACGAAGCTCCCCATCAGGTCGATCTCGCGCGGGCCGAACTGCGCCTGGACGAGGTCCATCGGCGTGGCGATCGTGCCCAGCAGCACCACCTGGCTGCCGTTCTTCGCCGCGGCGAACACACAGTTGCGCAGGCTGGTGGCGTTGCCGGCGCACTCGAACGTGACGTCCGCACCTTCCGGACGGCCGAGCGCCTCGCGGATGTCGCCGGCCAGGTCGGTCGACTCCAACGCATGGATGCACACGTCCGCCCCGTACCGCCGCAGCAGATCGAACTTCGCACTGTTGGTGCCCAGCACCACCAGCCGCCGGGCTCCGCCGGCCTTCAGGAACTGAATCGCACCGAGCGCCACCGGTCCGGCGCCGGACACCACCACGTCGTCGCCCACTCGGAAGCTCGACCGGCGGACGCCGTGCAGCGCCACGCAGACCGGGTCGTACAGCACCGCATCACGGGGATCGACGCCCTCCGGGACGGGGATCAGCATCGTGTGGTCGGCGTCGGCCACCAGCATGAACTCCGCCATGCCGCCGTCCGGGCCGCCGATGCCGTTCGTGTGCGGGAACGCTGACGAGCAGACGTTGGTCTTGCCCACCCGGCACGCCGGGCAGCCGTCCGCGCACGCGTCCGGGGGGCCGCAGATGATCCGCATTCCCACCGTGCAGTCGCCGCGGACGCCCTCGCCCACTTCGATGATCTCGCCCACGTTCTCGTGGCCGAGCACCATGTCCGGCGGCAGGATCGGGTGCTCGTAGGCCTCCACGTCCGTGCCGCACAGGCCCGCGTAGAGCATCCGGACGACGAGTTGCCCCGGCCCCGCGTGCGGGACAGGACGCTCCTCCACCCGGAGGTCGCCGGTGCCGTACAGGACTGCTGCGCGCATGCCTCGCCCCTACAGCTCGTGGCCGAGGCGGGCGCCGGCGGCGATCGCGTCGACGATCAGCTGCGGGTCGGCCGCGTCACCGATGGTGTGCACCTCGGCGCCCAGCCCCTGGGCGAGCGCCGTGGCCGCCTTGTTCGGGTGCAGCGGCAGTGCCGTCATCACGGTGTCGGCCTCCAGCAGCCGCGTCCCGCCGTCCTTCGTGCGAACGACCAGGCCCTCCTTCGTCACCCGGTCGTAGGTCACGTCCGTGACGAACTCGACGCCCTGATCCTCCAGCCAGAACAGCAGGTACGGCTTGAGGAAGACCTCCAGCAGCCCCTCGCCGATCTCGTCGCGGGACGCGGTGTCGACGATCGTCACCTGCTTGCCGAGGCCGATCAGGTACTCGGCGGTCTGGCAGCCGTGCAGGCGTCCGCCCATGATCACGACCCGCTTGCCGATCATCACGTCGCGGGCCACGGGGAGCGACTGGAGGGTGCGCAGTGCCCCAATCGGCACCACCTGCAGCAGCGTCTTCGCCATCTTGTGCAGCTCGGCCGCGGGCAGCACGTTCGACCCGTTGATGCCGGGGATCGCCGGCACCTCGTGGGTGCCGCCGGCCGCGACCACCACGGCGTCCGGGTGCTCCTTGGCGAGCATCTCGTGCGTCGCGGCCTTGCCGAGGTGGACGGTCACGCCGGCGGAGTGCACCTGCCGATCGAGGTAGTGGACGAGCCCGGCGATGTCCTCACGCGGGCCCTTCACCAGTGCCGCCACCGGCAGCGAGCCGCCCAGCTTGTGCAGCTTCTCGTACAGCACCACCTCGTGGCCGCGCAGCGCCGCCACGCGGGCGGCCTCCATGCCGGAGGGTCCGCCGCCGACGACGACGACCTTCTTCTTCACCGGCGCCGGGCGGATCGCGTACTCGCGCTCGTGGCCCAGGCTCGCGTTCACCCGGCAGCGGACGGGCTCGAAGTGCTCGCAGGCGTCGAAGCAAGTCATGCACGAGCTGCACGGGTTGATGTCACGGGTGTCCGCGTGCAGCACCTTGTTCGGCAGCCCCGGGTCGGCGAACAGCCGCCGGTTCATGCTGACGATGTCGATCTTGCCCTCGGCGATCGCCTTCTCGCCGATCTCCCAGTCCAGCCGTCCGACGGTGATCACCGGGACGGTGACGACCTTCTTGATCTCCGCAGCCATCGGGATGTTCGCGCCGGCTCCGCGCCGGGACGCGTCCACGTACGGGTCCACCGGGCCGGTCCGGTGCGGGTAGAGGTACATGTCCGGGAAGTGCAGGCTCTCCCGGCGGTCGACGTCCTTCGTCCATGTGTAGTACTCGCCGCGCACCTCCAGGGCGTCCGCCCCGGCCGCGACGAAGATCTTCGCGAACTCGGTGCTCTCCTCGATCGTGATGCCGTTGTCGAGATCCACCTCCATGCCGTTGAACAGCATGATCAGCGGCCAGTCCGCCCCGTTGCGCCGCTTGATCTCGCGGATGATGTTCACCGCCACGCGCGTCCGGTTCTCCATGGAGCCGATGCCGTACTCGTCCTCGCGGCGGTTCCACGCCCGGGAGAGGAAGTTGTTGATGAAGTGGTTGCAGGCGGCGTTCAGCTCGGTGCCGTCCAGGCCGGCCTTCTTCTGCCGCTCGGCGCACTCGCCGAACAGGTCGATGATGTCCTCGATCTCGGGGACGGTGAACGCCCGGTAGTCGCCGAAGCCGGGACGCGGGGACTCCTCCCGCGGGATCGCCGACGCCGACGCGGACGGCGGGACATTGATCAGCAGCGGCGCCATCGGCCCGAGGTGGAACAACTGCCCGAACGCGACCGCGCCGTGGCGGTGCACGACGTCGGCCCAGCGCTGCCAGCCGGGGATGTAGCGGTCGTCGATGATCCGGAAGCCCGGCATCTTCGCCTCGAGGTCGCGGCCCAGCGGGCCGCTCGCGGACGAGATCAGCGCCGTGCCGCCCTTGGCGAGCGCCTCGAAGTAGTCGAGGTAGCGATCGTTGATGTAGCTGCCCGAGTCCGGGTCGTCCCAGAAGAAGCCGGTGCCGTTCTTCATGAACCGGTTCCGCAGCTCAAGATTGCCGATCCTGATCGGCGCTGCCAGGTGGCTGTACTTCGTTGTCATCGTCGTGCCTTTCACAGCTTCTCGAGGATTCCGGCGGCGCCCATGCCGCCTCCCACACACATCGTGACGAGCCCGTAGCGGGCATCGCGGCGCTCCAGCTCGGCGATCACCTTGGCGGTGAGGATCGCGCCGGTCGCGCCCAGCGGGTGGCCCATGGCCAGCGCGCCGCCGTTCGGGTTCACCCGTTCCGGGTCGAGGCCCAAGTCGCGCACCACGGCCAGCGCCTGGGACGCGAACGCCTCGTTCAGCTCGACCACGTCGAGCGCATCGATGCCCAGCCCGACCTGAGCGAGCACCTTCGGGACCGCCGCCACCGGGCCCATCCCCATGAAGGCGGGGTCCACGCCGGCGACGGCGAAACCGAGCAGCCGGGCGAGCGGACGGACGCCGAGGCTCGCGGCGCGCTCTGCCGACATCACGACGGCGAACCCTGCGCCGTCGCTGCGCTGGGAGCTGGTGGCCGCGGTGAGCAGGCCGTCCTCTGCGAACACGCTCTTGAGCCCGGCCAGCGACTCCAGGTTCGTGCCGGGACGGATCCCCTCGTCGACGGCGAAGGCGAACTCCTCCCCGGCGGGGGTGCGTCCGGACACGGGGACGATCTGGCCGGCGAACCGGCCCTCCTCCCGAGCAAGGGCGGCGCGGGCGTTGCTCTGCACGGCGAGCTCGTCGAGCTCGGTGCGGGTGATCCCCCACTTCCTGGCGACGTTCTCCCCCGTGATGCCCATCGGGAGGTAGGCGTCGGTGTGCTCCACCAGCCACGGATCGAGGTACTCGGGGTTGTCGCTGAGCACGGGGCTCGACATGTGCTCCACGCCGCCGGCCACGATCACGTCGGCCATGCCGGCGCGGATCCTGGCCGTCGCGTCCGCGATGGCCTGCAGTCCCGACGAGCAGAACCGGTTCACCGTGACGCCGGACACGGCGTCCGGAAGGCCGGCGCGCAGCACGATGTTGCGGGCGGGGTTGAGGCCCATCGCGGCCTCGGGGATCGCGCACCCGACGATCACGTCGTCGATCTGGGCCGGATCCAGCGCGGGCACGCGCCCGACCACGCCGCGCAGCACCTCCGCGCCGAAGTCGACGGGGTGCACCCCCGCGAGGCTGCCCTTCCCCGCCTTGGCGATGGCGGATCGGCCGTAGCCGACGATCACTGCGTCCATGTCTTTCCTCATTCGTTCGGGCCTGCGCCCAGGTAGTCGGCCAGGATCGCCTGGCTGCGCGCCAGGAAGCCGAGCAGGCTCTCCGGCGAGAGTTCGTCCTGGCCGAGCAGGGTCAGGTCGGCCAGCTGGGCCGCGGCCAGCGCCGCGACCGGTTCCGGTGCGGTCCCGATGCGACGGACCAGCGGGTTGTGCAGGTTCAGCACGAGGGTCTGCGGGACGACCGGCTCGCTCGTCTCGCGCCCGTTCAGCAGTCCGCCCATGCGGGCGAGCTCGCTCATCCTGCGCACGTCCTCCTCGCTCGACAGCACGACGGGCAGGTCCGGCACCCGCAGCCGGACCGCAGCGAACCGTGCGCCGGGCAGCCGGTCGGACGCGTGGCGCTCGAATCGGTCGACCACCCGCCCGGCGAGCTCCGCGTCCGCCGGATCGGGGTCACCGGCCAGGGTGTGCGCGATGTCGGCGTCGAGACGGGTGAACCGGACGTCCTTCGTGACCGCTTCGAGGCGCTGCAACAGCGGCTGGTCGATCACGTGGTCGAGGACGAGAGCGGGGACGCCGGCGTGCCGGAAGGCCTCGACTGCTGCGGCCTGGCCGACCGGGTCGGAGACGTAGAAGACCGTGCCCGGGTGCGTCCCTGCCACCTGGTCGAGGTACTCGGCCACCGTGCGCAGCGTGCCGTCGATGCCGGGGAACAGGATCCTGCGGGTCATCACGGACCCGAAGATCCGGTCGGTCAGCACGCCGTACTTCACGAACGGTGCGAGCTCCGGCCACAGGACCTCGTAGCGGGCCCTGTCCTCGGTGAACATCCCGTGCAGGGCGATCGCCAACTCCTGGCTGAGGCACTCGGCCACCAGCGCCGCGACGTCGTCGGTCCCCCCACCACGGACCTGTCCGCGGGAGACCACCAGCGGCAGCCGGTCGCACTCGATGACCGCGTGCTGGAGGTTCGCGAACTTCGGCACCAGCGCCCGCAGGTCTGTGCCCACGTGGACACCGCGGCTGAAGACCTCGACGCGACCGTCGATGGCGTCCGCACCGCCGTGCGTGTCGCGCAGGAACACCATGCCGCGCAGACCGAGGTCGGGGCTGCCCAACGGCACCACGCCGACCGGGTCGTCGGCCTCGCCGAAGTGCTCGCGGTAGAAGCGGTCGAGTTCGGCGGCCGTGGCGTCCGGACGGCGCCAGGCCGGGTCGAGGTCGCCGACGGCTTCCGGCTCCGCGTCGTCGACGCGCAGCTCGAGCGGAACCCGGGGGAAGGGGAACCAGCGCAGGAGCGCCTCCCTGATCCTCGCGGGGTGGGTGAGGTAGGGGCTGTCGGCGTCCAGGTGGAGCAACACGGTGGTGCCGGCCTCGGCCCGCTCGCCCGCACCGATCCGCCACTCCATCTCGCGGGTGCACGTCCAGCGCACCGGCTCCTCGCCGAGGACGGACCTGGTGTGGACCTCGACCGTGGGGGCGAGCATGAAGGCCGAGTAGAAGCCGACACCGAACTGACCGATCGGCGCGGACGCCCCCGCGTCCTGCCACTGCCGCAGGTGCTCGGCGGTGCCGGACCAGGCGACCTGGTTGAGGTAGCGGCGCACCTCGTCCGCGCTCATCCCGATGCCGTTGTCGCGGACGTCCAGCGTCCCCCGCTCGGTGTCGAGGGCGACCAGCACCCGGCCGGCGGGCGCACCGGGGTCCAGCGCCGCGCGCCGCCCGATGGCGTCGAACGCGTTGGAGACGAGCTCACGGAAGACGACGCCGGGTTCGTCGTAGAGCGCGTCGGTGAGCAGGCCGAAGGTGTTGCGATCGTCGACGGAGAGACGACCCGAGGTCTCCCTGTCCTGGTGCACGGTCACAACGATTCCTTCCGCAGGCGTGGAACGGCGTGGGCTCGTGGCGGATGGCCGCGAGCCCACGCCGGGTGGTCAGCGATCCGACGAGGCCAGGGACTCGGGAGCGGTGCTCTCGAGCTTCTGGTGCTTGTGGGTCTGCATGAAGAAGGCCACGACGACACCGACGAGGGCGACGCCGACCATGATCATCGTCGACACCACGTAGAAGCCCGTCGCGTGCAGGGCGGCCGAGCCGGCAGCGACACCGGCCAGACCACCGAAGATGCCGATGCCCTGCGCCATGCCGCCGAGCTTGCCGGTGATCTCCGCCGGGTAGTTCTTCGCGATCCAGCCGAGGGCGGAGGCGTTGATCCAGCCGAGGAAGAAGACCGTGACCAGCATGACCGTGGTCAGGATGACCTGGCTGGTCTTGACCCCGGGCACCAGGATCAGGGCTGCGCCGACAGCCATCGCGCCGAAGGCGATCATCAGGGCCGGACGAGCCTTGCCCTTGAAGACGCGCTCGACGATGATGCCGACGACCAGGCAGCCGACGATGTTGCCGATCTGGGCCAGGGAGGCGATCGAGCCGGCGCCCGCCGCACCGAGGCCGAGGCCGACGGGCGGGTCGAGGGCCAGGTAGCCGGGGGTCATGTCGTTGTAGGCCTGGTTGAACCACGAGGCGATGACCACGCAGGCGGTCGCGATCCAGGTCAGCGGGAGCAGGATGGCCCTCTTGTACAGCGCGAGGTTGGACGCGGCCGCGGCCTCGTCCACGTTCTCCAGGCCCGCGCCTTCCGGCGCGACCTTCGGGCCGACCATGCAGACGACCGTCATGACGATGCCGACCAGGGCCAGCGGCCACAGGTTGCGCAGGCCGACGGCCCAGTCACCGGCCGCAGCCATGCTGGCGGGGCCGAGGTTGAGGCCGATCATGATGCCGAGGCCCATCGCCGCCCCGAGGACGCCGTTGACCATGGCCCGCTCCTTCTTGGGGAAGCAGGTGGCCGAGACGTAGACGCCGGCGCCCATGATGGGGCCGCCGCCGATGGCCTGGACGGCGCGGGCGATGGTCATGCCCGTGAAGGTGCCGCCGATGGCCGGCATGAGGATCCAGCCGAGGCCGATCATGACCATGCCGAAGATGTACATCCACTTGAACCCGAACTTGTCGACCAGCGGCCCACCGAGGATGGCGGCGAACGCCACGAAGAGGTTCCAGGTGCCCATGGTCATCCAGGTCACCTCGCCGGCCGAGAGGCCGGTGGTCTTGATGATCTCGCCGATCAGCGGGGCGGGGGTGATCAGGGCGATGGCCTGTACGGCCACCACGACGATCAGGGTTGCCAGGATGAACCAGCGGAAGGGTTTGTACGCCCCTTCGCTCACGGCTGGCGACGTTGCACTGTGTGCCATTGTGGTTTCCTTGTCTTGTACGTTCTGCCGCGTCTGCGTGGAGCGCGGGGTTGTGAGCTACTTCTCTGCCTGAACTTCCGCTCAGGTCGTGCGGTCGGACGTGCTGTGTCGGGCGGCCGGTTGGGGCCGGCTGCCCAACACCCTCCCGGCGTCCGATGCCGTGGGCGTTGAGCCTTTGCCCTTCAGACCTCCGTCCGTGTTGTCGACGGTTCCCGGACCCTCGCGGCCCGGACCCTCCCGTCCTCGTCTGCACCCTGGTGGCGTCGCTCTCCAGCGTTCGCGGCCCCGTCGCCGCCACCACCGGGATCAGTAAACCCCGGGGTGGCTGCATGGGCTAATCCAAGAAACGCATAGAAGCTAGCCACGGCGGCGTCAGCACATCGGAGCGAGCGTCGGGGAGATCGTCAGCGGCGCGGCGGTCGCCGCCACCACGTCCTCGACGCTCAGGTCGGGGTTGATCTCGACCAGCACCAGGCCGTCCGGGGTGACCTGGATGACGCCCATCTCGGTGACGATCAGGTCGACGCAGGCCATGGCGGTCAGCGGCAGCGTGCAGGTGGGCAGGATCTTGGGCGCCCCGCGCTGGGTGTGCTCCATGGCGACGATCACCCGCTTCGCGCCGACGACCAGGTCCATCGCCCCGCCCATGCCGGGCACCATCTTCCCGGGGATGATCCAGTTGGCCAGGTTGCCGGCCGCGTCCACCTGCAACGCGCCGAGGACGGTGGCGTCCACGTGGCCGCCGCGGATCAGGGCGAACGAGGTGGCCGAGTCGATGAACGCCCCGCCGAGCCGGATGGACGCCGGACGTCCGCCCGCGTCCACCACATAGCGGGGTTCCGGGTCGCACTCCGGGCACGGGCCGGCGTCCACCATGCCGACCTCGGCCTGCAGGACGACCTTGACGTCGGCGGACAGGTACTTCGGCACGAGCGTCGGCAGGCCGATGCCGAGGTTCACGAAGTCGCCGTCCCGCAGTTCGCGGGCGACCCGGGCGGCGATGAAGTCCTTCAGCCCGGCACGGTCGAGCGTTGATGCGGTCACGGGAGCTCTCCTCCTTCAACGATGTAGTCGACGAGGACGCTCGGGGTGACGACGTCCTCGGGGGTGATGTCGCCGAGCCCGACGAGGTGGTCGGCCTCCACGATCACCAGGTCGGCGGCGGTGGCCATCACCGGGTTGAAGTTGCGGGCGTCGCCCTTGTACCAGACGTTGCCGGCAACATCGACCCGGTAGCCGTTGATCACCGCGACGTCGGCGCGCAGCGGCTCCTCCAGCAGGTAGTCGCGGCCGTTGACCGTGACCACCTGCTTGCCGTCGGCGACCGGCGTGCCCAGCCCGGTCGGTGTGAGGACGCCGCCGAGCCCGGCCCCGCCGGAGCGGATCCGCTCGACGAGCGTGCCCTGGGGGACGAGTTCGACCTCCAGCTCACCGGCGTTCATCTGCACGCCGACCTCCGGGTTCAGGCCCACGTGCGACGTGATCAGCTTCTTCAGCCGCTTCTGCTCGACCAGCTTGGCCACCCCGTAGCCGGGGACGGACGCGTCGTTGCTGATCATCGTCAGGTCCTTCACGCCGGCGTCGATGATCGCCTGGACGATGTGGTGCGCGTTGCCGCACCCCATGAACCCGCCGAACATCACGGTCATGCCGTCGCGGAGCTTGCCCGCTGCCTCCTCGACCGCGATCACCTTGGTCATCTCATGCCTCCAACAGCAGGGCGTCGCCCTGTCCGGTGCCGCCACACAGGGCGGCGGCGGCACGTCCGGTGCCGCGGCGGTGCAATTCGTGCGCGAGGTGGGCGACCAGCCGGGCGCCGGACTGGCCGATCGGGTGGCCGTAGGCGATGCCGCCGCCGTGGATGTTCACCTTGTCCTCGTCGATGCCGAGCTGCTGGACGGCGTACACGGCGACCGCGGCGAACGCCTCGTTGATCTCGACCAGGTCGAGGTCGTCGACGCCCCAGCCCTGCGTCTTCAGCGCGGCCAGGATCGCGTTGCCGGGCTGCGGCGCGAGTGCGGGCGACGGCCCGGCGACCTGGGCGTGGGCCCGCAGGGTGGCCAGGATCGTCCACCCGTTGGCTTCGGCGTTCGCCCTCGTGGTGAGCACGACCGCCGCTCCCCCGTCGTTGATGGACGACGAGTTGCCCGCGGTCAGCGTCCCGTCCGGACGGAACGCCGGACGCAGCCTCGCCAGCGTGTCGGTGGTGGTGTCGGCCCGGATGCCCTCGTCGGCGTCCACGATCACGTCGCCCTTGCGGCCCGGGATGGTGACGGGCACGATCTCGTCGGCGAACACGCCCCCGGCCCAGGCCTTCGCGGCCAGCTGGTGGGAGCGGGCCGCGAACGCGTCCTGGTCCTCACGGGTGGCCGGGTAGTCGGCGGTCCGCTTGTCGGTGTCCAGACCCATCGCCTCGTGGCTCCAGGCGTCCGAGAGACCGTCGTTGGCCATCGAGTCGATGGCGGTGACGTGGCCGAACGTCCACCCGTTGCGGGAGCCGGTCAGCAGGTGGGGCGCGCGGGTCATCGACTCCATGCCCCCGGCGACCACGACGGACGCCTCGCCGCAGCGGATCATCCGGGCGCCGTCGATGATCGCGGTCAGCCCCGACAGGCACACCTTGTTCACGGTGTTGGCCGGGACGTCCCAGCCCAGTCCGGCGGCGATTGCGGCCTGGCGGGCGGGGCACTGGCCCAGTCCGGCCTGCAGCACGTTGCCCATCACCACGTGGTCGACGACCGACGGGTCGATGCCCGCCCGCTCCAGCGCGCCGCGGATGGCGGCCGCGCCCAGGTCGACGGCGCTGACCTCGGACAGCCCGCCCTTCAGGCGTCCGTTCGGGGTGCGGGCCGCGCCGACGATGACGACATCGTCCGGCTGGTACTCGGTCATTGCTGTGCTCCTTGGTTAGCGCGGGCAGCGGCGCTCAGCAGGCTGCACAGCAGCAGCGAGGCGAGCTTCTCCTCCATCGAGGCGCTGCGGGACGTGAGGCCGACCGGCACCCGGGCGCCGACCAGGCAGCCGGCGAGGGTGTTGCGGGGATCGGCGTTCCAGATCTTGCTCATCACGTTGCCGGTGACCATCTCGGGCACCAGCAGCATGTCGACGTCGCCGGCGTACGGGTTGTCGTAGCCCTTGACCTCGGCGGCCTCGCGGCTGGTGGCGAGGTCGTAGGAGATCGGGCCGACGACGACCGCGTCCCCGAACTCACCGCGCTCGCTCATCGCGGCCAGTTCGGCGGCGTCCACCGTCTCGGGGACCTTCGGGCTGACCGTCTCGGCCGGGCACAGTGCCGCGACGACGGGACGCTCGATGCCGAGGCTGCGCAGCGCCTCGGTACAGACCTCGACGATCCGGGCCTTGTCGGCGAGGGACGGGTGCGGGATGACCGCCGAGTCGCTCATCGCGAGCAGCTTGTGGTAGCTGCCCAGCTGCATCAGCCCGAAGTGGGTGATGAAGCCGCGCTCGTTCAGCCCGGTCTCCTTGTTCAGGATCGGACGCAGCAGGTCGGCGGTCTGCATGCCGCCCTTGAGGATGAAGTCGGCCTCGCCGTCACGCACCAGCCGGACGGCGACAGCGGCCGGGTTCTCCTCCTCCGGGCAGTCGACCACCACGTGCGGCTCGACCACGTCGAGCGCGGCGATCACGTCGGCGATAGCGTCCGCCGGCCCGACCAGCACCGGGGTGAGGTAGCCCTCGCGGGCTGCCAGCATGACCGCCTCGAGTGCGTGCGCGTCCGCTGCGCCGGCGACAGCGCAGCGCTGCGGCCGCCCGGTCAGCGGACGGGCCGCGCGCAGCTCGGCGAAGGTGGCGTAGCTCACTGCCCACCCCACAGGCTGGCGATGTTGCCGACCAGCAGCTGGTCGATGTCCGCCTCGGTGAGGCCACGCTGGAGCAGCCCCGGGATGATGTAGTCGCCGATCCGGGTGATCTTCCAGTGCTCGGCGCCCGGCAGCGAGCGGAATCCGTCCCAGCTGCGGCCCAGCCAGGTCGCGATGCTGTCCTGCGACCAGAAGATCCGGTTCAGGTAGCCGCGCTCGGCGAGGGTGGTGACCGTGTCCATTCGGTCGTCGTCGGTGATGTCGTTGAACAGCCGGTTGCCGCCGGTCCGGTCGTAGCCGACGCCGACGCCGTAGGAGAGCACCTCGAGCTGGTAGTCGAGGTCCTTGGCGCCGCCGCACATGTGGCCGACGATCGTCTTCGACGGGTCCGCCCCGGCCTCGACCAGCGCCCGGGCCTGCTCGGGGCCCATCGTGCCGCCTTCTGTGTGGGTGATGATCGGGGCGCCGGTGGCCTGCTGCGCGCGGGCCGCGGCCTTGATCACCACCTGCTCGTAGTCGGAGATCTCGCCGTGGCCGGTGCCGAGCTTCATGATGCCGGCCTTGACCCCGGTGTCGCCGATGCCCTCGGTGAGTTCCTTGATGAACAGGTCGGCCATCTCCGAGACGGTGTCGGTGAACAGGCTGCGCATGTCGAAGTACGCGGCACCGCCGTGGTGCTCCCGGTAGTAGCCGGTCGCGCAGATGACGGTGAAGTCGGCCTCCTCCGCAATCCGCTTCATCACCAGCGGGTTGCGTCCGCAGTCGTTCGGCGTGGCCTCGAAGATCGTCGAGAAACCCTGCGCCTTGATCGCGCGCAGGGACGCGACGCCGGCCGCGACGATGGCGTCCTCGTCGTAGGTCCACATCGTCCGGTCGCCCTCGTGGCCGGGGTAGCCGAAGACGAGGTGCTCGTGCATCAGCGTCCGGCCGAGGGTGTCGACCTCGACCGGACCGGTGACGGTATTGACGGTGCTCATGCCGCGCTGACGAGGCCCGTGTGGGACGGGATCTCGAGGATCTGGCGGGCCTCGTCGGGGGTGGCGACGTCCTTGCCGAACTCGCGGATCACCCGGACGGCCCGCTCGACGAGCTGCAGGTTCGTGGCCTTCACCCCGCGGGTGAGGTAGACGTTGTCCTCCAGCCCGACGCGGACGTGGCCGCCGAGGGCGAGGGTGGCGTAGACGACCTTCTGGTTGTCCCTGCCGACCCCGAACGCGCCCCAGGTCGCACCCTTGGGCAGCAGGTTCTTCAGGTAGATCAGGCTCTCCACGTCCGCCGGCATCCCGCCGGGAACGCCGAGCACGAACTGGTAGTGCAGCGGGTCGGAGAGGATGCCCGCCTTCGCGTAGTGGGCGACGTTGTACATCTGGCCGGAGTCGAAGATCTCGAACTCGGGCTTGATGTCCAGCTCGGTCAGGGTGCGGCCGAGGCGCTCGAGGAACTGAGGGGAGTTCACGAACACGCCGTCCGGCATCCAGTTGAACGAGCCGGCGTCGAAGGTGCCGATCTCGGGGGTGACGTAGGGCAGGTGGGCGAGCCGCTCGTCGTCGGAGGCGCGGCTGTCACCGGCGGTGGTGAAGTTGATCACCACGTCGCAGTCGGGGTGGTTGCCCCGCAGCAGCTGCATGGTCTTCTTGAACCGCTCCTTGTCCATCGTGCCGAGGCCCTCGTCGTCGCGCATGTGGAAGTGCACGACGGACGCGCCGGCCTGCCACACGCGGTAGGCGTCCTCGGAGATCTCCTCCGGGGTCATCGGGATGGCGTCGTTGATCGACTTCGGGGTGACGGCGCCGGTGAGCGCCGCGGTCAGCACGACCTTGTTGGACAGATCCATGGTGGTTTCCTTCTTCGTTGGGATTGCTGATCAGGCCAGGAAGCTGGGGCGGGCGATGATGTCTTCGAGCGAGCTGTAGCCGGCCGGGAGCACGTCGTAGTCGTGGACGGGCTCCTCACCGCGCAGGACGCGCAGGCCGCCGGCGGCGAGGGCCTCCATCTCGTTCTCGCCGGGGATGATCGTCACCGGCGCGATCCAGGCGACGAGCTCGGACACCCACTCGGTGAACATCTGCGAGTGCGCGATGCCGCCGGTGAGGATGATCTGGTCGACCTTCCCGGCCCGGACGGTGGCGAGCTGGCCGATGCCCTTCGCGACGCCGTAGGCCATCGCGCGGTAGATCAGCTCGGCGTGCTCGTCGCCGGCGATGATCCGCAGTTCGACCTCTCGGACGTCCTGGGTGTCGAGGTGGGCGGCGATCCCCGTCTTGCCGGCCAGGTACATCCGCATCTGCGCGTGGGTCATCCCGGAGGTGTAGATGAAGTCGGTGAGCAGCCGGGTCGGGATCGCGCCGCCGCGTTGCGGGGACATCGGGCCGCCGTCGTCGTAGAGCCAGTCGACGACCCGGCCGTGGTCGTGGAAGGCCATCGTGATGCCGCCGCCGAGGTGGGCGATGACGAGGTTCAGGTCGGCGTAGTCGGCGCCGATCGACGCGGCGTACTTCCGTCCGGCCGCCTTCGGGTTCAGCAGGTGGTAGACCGGCATGTTCACGATCTCGGGGACGCCGGTGACCTTCGCGATCTCGTCGACCGAGTCGACGCAGGTCGGGTCGTAGATGATCACCGGGATGTCGGTGCCCTCGACGAGCTCGCGTCCGATCAGGCAGCTGAGCGCGGACGCGTGCTGCGCCGCCGGCGCGTACGTGAGGGTGGCGACCATCAGCTCGTTCACGGCGTACGCGCCGTCGGTGCGGACGTGGTGAATGGTGCCGGCCCGGGCGACGACGATGTCGGCCGACGCCGGGTCGAGGTCGTTGGCGGCGAGGAACTCGCGCACCTGCGCGGTGCGGTAGCCGGTCTGGTCGAGCACCTTGGGCATGGTCGCGAGGTCGGCCAGCGGCACGTCCAGGGACGCGCGGGCGAGCTCGCGGTCGTCGTCGAAGAAGGCGACCTTCGTGGAGGTCGACCCGCAGTTGATGGTGAGTATCCGGCTCATGATGTGGTGGCTCCGCACAGTTGGAGGACAGGGAGATGGCTTAGGCTTGCCTGCTGGTCGGTCGAGGAATGTTGAGCAAGGGGGCCCACGTGGACCTGCAGTCGCTGAGGTACTTCCAGTTCGTCGCGATGTACCGGAACTTCAGCAAGGCGGCCGAGCACTTCTACATCGGCCAGTCCGCCCTGAGCAGGCAGATCGCGAACCTGGAGAAGGAGCTGGGCGTCCAACTGTTCGTCCGGGACACCCGCAACGTGCACCTGACGGACGCCGGCGCGGTGCTCTACGACGAGTGCGACCTGCTGCTGCGCCACCACGAGCTCGTCTTCCGCAAGCTGGAGGCGGCCAAGTCGGGAGCGTCCGGCCAGCTCGGCATCGCGACCGTGACGAACTTCGGCGCGGCGTTCACGACGCTCGTCCAGCAGTACACCGCCGCGTACCCGAACGTGCGGACGCGGATCGACGACGTCGCGTTCCCGCAACTCAGCGACAGCATCCTGCACGGCGTCTACGACCTGGCGTTCACGCTGGACTTCGAGGTTCCCGCCAACGACGCCCTCGCCCAGATCTCGATCGGGCACGACCACTTCGTCGCCGTGATGCGCGAGGACTACCCGTTCCCCCCGGGGATGTGGTGACGATCGCCGAACTGCTCGGCCAGCGCCTGATCATGCCGCGTCACGTCGACCCCCCGGTCCTGCGGGCCCTGCAGTTGGCGGCGCGGAACAGCACAGAGCCGAGCCCGGGCATCTCCTTCGTCCCGAACACGCCGACAGCGGTGCTCCGCGTGGAACTGGGGCTCGGGATCTCGATCCAGCCGCGGTTCATCAGTGACACCGCCTTCCAGGGTGTTCCGATCCGGGTGTGTGAGCTGGCCGACCTCGACACGCAGTTCGACCTGGTGGCCATCTACAGGAAGGACAACCGGCAGCAGACGCTGCTGAACTTCCTGGCGATGATCCATCGCTGACGTCATCCGCGGCGCCGGCGGCGCCCCGGACGGGGCCGGCCGGTCAGCGGCGACCGGCCCCGTGGGGAGGGAGGCTCGAGTTGGCCTCTTCTGCGCGCCGGGCGACGGCCTCGCGGTCGACGTTCTCCGGCATGTCGATGGCGCCCTTGTAGTGGGGCTTGAGATCCAGGTACTCGTTCATGGACTGCATGTACGAGTGCTCGTGGGAGTCGGTGAACATGCCGAAGCACTCGGTGCCGAACGTCATGTCCAGGTCGTCCACGATCCGCTGCTTCCAGCCGCGGCGCATCACCTGGGTGGCCAGGCGACGCGTGTAGCGGTTCTGGGCCATCAGCAGGTCGGCGATCTCGTAGGCGCGGTCCATCAGCTTCTCCCGCGGCACGAGCTCGGAGACGAGGCCGAACTTCAGGGCCTCCTCCGCGGTCATCTTCGCGCCGCTGAGCAGGTACCACACGGCCTGCCGGTACGGCATCAGCTGGAAGAAGCAGCTGTGGATACCGTCGCCGGGGACGTTCCCGACCAGCATGTGCGGGTCGAGGATCGTGATGTCGTCGGCCGCGATGGCGAGGTCGCAGCACAGGGCCAGTTCGGTGTGGCCGCCGGAGCCGCTCAGCACGCCGAGGGTGGGCACCTCCACGTCCTGGATCTGGGCGATCAGCATGCGCCGGCCGTCGATGAACATGTGGTTGTAGCGGGTGGCGGCGGGCTCGACGCTCTCCGGGATCCACGACTTCTTCTCGAAGTCGGTGACCCACGCATCCTCGGTGCCGGTGAAGATGATCATCTCCGTGGAGCGCTCGGTCCCGAGCATCCGCCACATCTTGCCGATGGCGTCGTGCAGCTCCATCGACCAGATCAGGGGACCGCCGAGGGTGTGCATGCGCACGGTGACCACGCCGTCCTCGCGCTGGTCCATGATGAAGTGCTCTTTGAACATCTCCTTGATCTGGTCGAACGTGGGCCAGTTCACGAAGTTCGTGTTCGGCATTGCCGGTGTTCCTTCCTTGGGACGAGACGTCGTCGTCGACATCGCTGTGGTGCCTGCCGGAGCGCCGGAGCCGGACCCCGCCTGGGCGGGTCGGACGCCTGTGTCACGCACGGTGGGCGTACGGCTGACAGTCATGAAGCTAGGCAGGATCCGGAAGATGAGGAATTGCGGATCGTGCATGAATCCGGACCCGGTCCGGCCGGGGCGCTGTGGCGGGCGCCCCGGCCGGTGGGGACTACTTGATCTCGTCCTCTTCCTGGCCGCCGTTCAGGCGCGGACGGACGACCTTGCCCTTCTTCTCTGCGGCCTTGACCAGCTCGGCCTCCTCGTGCGCCCACTCCCAGAAGCTGACCTCGTGCGGGGAGTGCTCGGTGGAGGTGTTCCACATCTCGGTGGCGAAGGCGTTGCGCACCTCGTTGGAGATGTCCTCCTTCCACGGCTTGCGCAGCTGCTGGACGGTGAGGCGGCGGGTCTGCCGGGTGCCGGCGCGCATGATCAGTTCGGCGATCTCCTGGGCCCGGGCGTACGCGGCCTCGGTGTCCTCGCAGATTCTCGTTGACCATGCCCAGCTCGAGCGCCTTGCGGGCAGTGATGATCTCGCCGGTGAGCTCGGCGTACGCGAAGCGCTTGCGGCCCATCAGCTCACGCCAGGCGATCTGGATGCCGTCGCCGGGGACCATGTTGACGCGGTAGTGCATCTCGGTCGTCCAGGCGTCCTCGGTGCACAGGGTGATGTCGGAGAACAGCACCAGGTCGGTGTGGAAGGCCGCGCCGTTCCAGACACCGATCGTCGGGACCTCGACGTCGAAGACCTGGCCCTCGATGTCGTTGGTGCCGTCGTAGTACTGGTAGTCGTACAGGCGCCAGGCGTTCTCGGGTGCCGAGTCGAACTCGTGGGCGTAGCCCGTCGAGCCGTCCGGCTGGACGCGGCCGATGCCCTTGAACAGGTCCTTGCCGGAGCCGCCGAGGATGATGACCTCGTTGTCCGGGTCCCGGCCGGCCCAGTCGAAGAAGTAGTGCAGGCCCTGGTGCGCCTGGGCGTTCCAGACCAGCGAGTCGCCGTTGGTGTGCAGGCGCGCCTCGAGGATGCCGTTCTCCCTCTTCATGGTGAGGAAGTGCTTGCACTTCTCCTGGTACTCCTCGAACGGCATGTGCGGGATGGTGCCGAGTTCGGAATGCGGGATCTCCTTGCGCTTTCCGGCGTCGGACTCGTAATTGCCCCGGATCATCTGTCGTGTCTTCCTTCCTTGGATCGGTGCGAGCAGCGCAGACGGCTGCTGTTCGCCACCACTGACGATCCGAGTAAGCCAGCCCCGCGCTGCGTCAGCCAATCCCGATTGCGCATAGATCCTGTGCCCCCTCGACGGGCCGGTGGATCCCCGCCGGAACGCCTCCGGGAGAGCCAGGACTCATGCGAGAAACGACGTAGCTGATCCGCGGTGGGGGTGCCAGTGTTGCCGCCAACCTGCCGCACCGCCGCGTCCCCGCGCGGCCGCACGACTCGAAGGAGAGACGTGAACGCACCGAACTATCCCGGCTACCGCTGGTTCGTCCTGGCATCGCTCGTCGTGATCACGACAGCGGGAGCCATGTCGATGATCGGCCCCGCTCCGCTCGTCGGCGAGGTGTCGAAGGACCTGGGCGTCAGCCTGGGCGCCGCCACGGCGATGACGATGATGGTCGTCATGCTCACCACGAGCATCTTCGCCTTCCTCAGCGGTTTCGTGATCGACCGCGTCGGCTTCGCCGCGGTCTGGATCGCCGGCTGCGCGATGCAGGTGGTCGCGGCGCTCGCGATCGGCCCGCTGAGCTCGACCGCGGCCGGCCTGGTCGTGGGACGCATCCTGATGGGCATGGGCATGGGCCCGATCAACGCGGTGATCGCGACCGTCTGCGCACAGTGGTTCAAGCCGGCAGAGCGCGGCTACGTCGCGTCCGCGCAGGGCGTGTCGATGTGGCTGGGCATCTCGTTCGGACTGCTCTGGACCCCGCACTGGTTCGCGACGTTCGGCAGCTGGCACAGCGCGCTGATGATGTCCGCGATCCCGCCGGCGATCGGCCTCGTCCTCGCTGTGGTGATCATGTTCGGGCCGAAGCCTCCGGTGCGCACCACCCTCGCCACCGGGGTGGACCGCGCCGCCCACGCCGCGGACATGAAGCGGTCGCTGGCGACCACGGCCATCTGGGTGCTGTTCGTGATGGCGTTCTTCGAGGCGTGGTTCCAGCAGGCGTACAACGACATGGCACCGGGCTTCTACGCCGTCGCGGCGCCGGTGGGCCTCGGCCTCGGTCCCGTCGGTGCGGGCCAGGCGCTGACCTGGGCGGGCTACGCGTCGATCGTCGGCACGCTGATCGCGCCGTTCATCGTCGACCGGGTGTTCAAGGGCAACCCGAAGGTGCCGCTGGGGATCGCCTGCGTCCTGTCCGCCGCGTTCACGATGGGCATGCACGTGATCACCAAGGACAGCGGGCTCGCCCTCGTGCTGCTGCCGTGCGCGATGCTCCTGTTCAGCTCGATCGTCAACCCGACGATCTACGGCTACATCGCCAACCACTACCCCAGCGCGGTGTCCGGACGCCTCGGCGGCACCACGACCAGCCTGGCCGGGTTCGGCTCGTTCGTCGGCCTCGCGGTCGGGTCGTCCGCCCTGGCCGTGACGGGCTCGTACACGATCTCGATGAACGTGCTGGCCGCCGTGATCCTGATCGCGGGGCTCGCCGCGCTGGCGATCCGCGAGCCCGGGCTCCGCAAGCCGGCGTCCCCGGCGCGGACGGCGGAGGTTGACGAGCCGGTGGCCTCGTAGGCGGGAATCCCACCGGGCTGCGGTGGGCGCAGAGGGACTCGAACCCCCGGCCTGTTCCTTGTAAGGGAACTGCTCTAACCAACTGAGCTATGCGCCCGCAGGCAGACATCCTAGGGGCAAGACCGGGATCGGCCCGGCTCGTCGGTACGCTGGGGAAACGCCCCGCACTGATGGAGTCGCCCATGGTTGGTTTTCCGGAGATCGGAGACCTGATCGGTGCATACCGGGTCGACGCCGAGGTCGGACGCGGCGGCATGGGGATCGTCTACCGCGCCACGCAGGTGGGGCTCGACCGTCCCGTCGCCCTGAAGATCCTGGATCCGCGCCTCGCCACCGAGCCGGACTTCGTCGCACGGTTCTCCCGGGAGGCCTCGATCCTGGCCAGTCTCGACTCGCCCCACATCGTGCAGATCTTCGACCACGGGAATGTGGACGGCTGCCTCTACCTCGCCATGCAGTACGTGGCGGGCGGCGACCTCAGCGGGCTGATCGGACGCACCGGCGCACTGCCGCCGCAGACGGCGTTGAAGATCTTCGGCCAGGTCCTCGAGGCGCTGCAGGACGCCCACTCCCGCGGCATCGTCCATCGCGACGTCAAGCCCAGCAACGTCCTGCTCCGCCCCGGCGAGGCGGAGCCGTTCGCCTACCTGTGCGACTTCGGGATCGCCCAGGCGAACGACTCCCACCACACCCGCACGGGGATGGTGGCGGGCAGCTGGGCCTTCCTGAGCCCCGAACGCCAGTCCGGCCGGCCCGCCACACCCGCCAGCGACCTGTACTCGGCCGCGTGCGTGCTGTGGGCGATGCTGACCAGCCGAAACGTGTACTCGGGGACGGACGTCCAGGTGGCGATGGCACACCTGAACGCGCCCGTGGCCCAGCTCCCCGGGTCCGACCCCCTCGTGGTCGCCCTCAACCGGCTGTTCTGGTCCTGCCTCGCGAAGGACCCGGCCGAGCGCCCCGAGACCGCGGCAGAGGCCCTCCGCCTGGCGGCGACACCCCTCGCCCTCGCCGACGGGGTGGGCCCGCTGGACATCTCCCGCCCCGACTCGGGCATCTTCCGCCCCCACGCCGCAGCGCCACCGCAGACCCTCACCCCGTCCGAGCCCGCCGCTGCCCCGCCACCTCCGCAGCGCCGTCGCCGAGGCGCGTGGCTGATCGGCGTCGGGGCACTCGTCGTCGCGGCGCTGGTCCTCGCGACGACCCTCTCCCTCGGTGCCGGCAGGTCGGCACCGACGGCGACCCCGACCCCTGGCTCCTCCCCTTCCGCCGCCGTGGTCTGCTGGAACGCGGTGCCGGTGGACGACCAGGAGCAGTGCGGGCCGCCCCACGGCACCGAGGGCCTGCGTTGGGTGTACCTGTCGCTGGTCGACCAGTGGGACTCCTGCGTCAACAAGGCCTATCGCTCCACGACCGTCGACTATGACTGCTCACTTCCCGGGGGCGTGCTGAGGTACCGCTACTGGGAGGACTCCGACGAGGCGCAGCGGCACTACACGGGCAAGTACGAGGACGCGGACGCCACCCCGCTGGTGCTGGACGGGCACACCGTCGGCACCATCTACCGCAGTGACAAGCGGTCCAGCGGCGTCTACACGCTCAGCGCACTGTGGCTGGACGGCCACTTCAGCTTCTCCGCCGAGGCGTCCACCATCGCCGGCCGGGACGCGCTGCTCGACCTGGTCCGGCTCCGTGCCTGGGACCAGCTCACCGGCAGCGCCGCGGGTGCCGCGCCGGCGGAGGGCCAGCTCGGCTAGGCGACCACGAGGCGTCGACGGAGCTCCTTCACCGTGGCCGCCGAGAGGCCCACGCCCTCGGTCAGGTAGGTGTCGATGTCGCCGTAGCGAGCCGCGACCTCGTCCAGACCGGCCCCCAGGTACCCGCTCTCCACGCGCAGGAGGGCCCGCTCGATCCGGGCCGCGGTCAGCCCCCTGGTCCGCCTCGTCCGCGCGAAGGTGCTGCTGAGCAGCCCGGCGCGGTACTCGTTCGACTTCAGGTACTCGGCGAGCACCTGCTCGTCGTCGGCACCGGCGATGTACTGGAGCATTGCGGAGATCCACCCGGTCCGGTCCTTGCCCTCCGTGCAGTGCACGACGACCGGGCCGTCGGCGGACGCGATCAGCTCCAGGGCCTCCCCGATCTTCGCCCGCTGGGCGGGATCGGCAACGAAGTCGACATTGAGCCGGCGCATGTGCGCCCGCGCCGCAGCGACCGTGCGGTAGGTCACCGTCGGGGAGCGGGTCACCGCGTAGATGTTCACCATCCTGTGGTCGGCGCCCTTGATCGCCGGATCCGGTGACCGGGACGCGACGTACGGCGTGCGGAGGTCGATCACCAGCTCGATCCCCGCGTTCGACAACCGGCGCAGGTCGGCCGTCGATGCGGTGGAGAGCTTCGCCGAGCGGTAGACCACGCCGGTCGCCAGGTGGCCACCGTCGGGCAGGGCGAGACCGTCGCCGGCGACGTCGCGGAAGTTCGAGACCGAGCCGACAGCGAGCGTGGGAACCACCGACGCGGTCGACGTGGGCGTGGCGGTGGCCGTCGCGGTGGCCGTTGCGGCGGGCGTCGTCGCACCCGTTGCCGGCGTCTCCACCCCGGGGGTGGCGGACGTCGAGGCCGGAGTCGTCGGCTCCGTCGTGCACCCCGAGGCCAGCACTCCCGCGACGAGTGCGGACAGCACACGCCCCGCGCGCCGCCGGGGCGGCAGCCCTGTGTTAACGGCGTCCGCCCTTCGGCCGGACCAGCTTGTGGGCCTCCCACGTCCTCGACACCGACGCCGTGTTGGCCATGGCCAGGCCGGCGGTGAGCGCGGCCTCCGACAGGTCGGCGGGGTCGACGTGCCCCTCCCTGCCGATCCGCGGCGTGAAGAGCCAGACGTGGCCACGGTCGGTGAGGTCGGTGAGCGCGTCGACGAGCCCGTCACCGAGGTCACCGTCCTCGTCACGCCACCACAGCAGGACCACGTCCACCGCCTCGATGGCCTCGTAGACGAAATCCTCGCCGAGGACGTCCAGCACCGCCGAGCGCAGGCCCTCGTCGACGTCGGAGTCCCATCCGAGTTCCTGGACGGCCAGTCCCTGCGTGATGCCGAGCGCGGCGACAGCCGACGGTACGGGCGCTGGCCCGGGCGCGGTGCTCACGCGCTCCTCCCCACTCTCACAACGGTCGCCGGTAAGGCTTTCAGACTGCCAGAAAGCCTACCGTCGTGAAAAGGCGTCGGCTCAGGCGTCCCCTCCGACCGCACCGGACGCACCGGCCGTGACGTCGAGGAGCCGGTACTGCTCTGCCGCCTTCGCCGGCCAGGACGGATCGACCTCTCCGGCCGCGGCGAGCTGCTGCAGGGTCCGCACCACGATCGACGGGCCGTCGATGTGGAAGAACCGGCGCGCCGCCGCCCTCGTGTCGGAGAAGCCGAAGCCGTCCGCGCCCAGCGAGGTGAAGGGCTGCGGCACCCAGTTGATGATCTGGTCCTGCACCTGGCGCATGTAGTCGCTGACCGCGATCACCGGCCCGGGGCGCCCCTGCAGCTTCTGCGTCACCCACGGCACCGGGTTGTCCTCGCCGGGGTGCAGGAACGCGTGCTCGTCGCAGCGCAGGCCGTCGCGGCGCAACTCGGTCCAGCTGGTCACGCTCCACACGTCGGCGACGACACCGAAGTCGCGCTTGAGCAGCTCCTGCGCCTCCAGCGCCCACGGCACGCCCACGCCGGACGCGAGCAACTGCGCGCGCCGCGCGTCCTCCCCGACGCCGTCGAAGCTGCCCTCCTTGAGCAGGTACAGGCCCTTCACGATGCCCTCGGCGTCCACGTTCTCGGGCTCGGCCGGCTGCGGCATCGGCTCGTTGTAGACGGTGAGGTAGTAGAACACGTCCTCCGGCTTCTCCCCGTACATCCGGCGCAGGCCGTCCTCCACGATGTGGGCGATCTCGTAGCCGTACGCCGGGTCGTAGGAGATCACGGCCGGGTTCGTCGCTGCGATCATCGGGCTGTGGCCGTCCATGTGCTGGGTGCCCTCGCCGGTCAGCGTGGTGCGTCCGGCGGTCGCCCCGATCAGGAAGCCACGGGCGAGCTGGTCGCCGGCCGCCCAGAACGCGTCCGCCGTCCGCTGGAACCCGAACATCGAGTAGAACACGTAGATCGGCACCATCGGGACGCCGTGCGTGGAGTACGCCGAGCCGACCGCCTGGAACGCGGCGGCGGAGCCGGCCTCGTTGATGCCGGTGTGGATGATCTGTCCCTGCACCGACTCCCGGTAGGCGAGCATCAACTCGTGGTCGACCGGCGTGTAGTTCTGCCCGTGCGGGGAGTAGATCTTGATCGTCGGGAAGAACGAGTCCATCCCGAACGTGCGGGCCTCGTCCGGGATGATCGGGACGACGTGCGGGGCGAACTCCTTGTCCCGCATCAGGTCCTTGAGCAGCCGGACGAAGGCCATCGTGGTGGCCACCGGCTGCGCGCCGGAACCCTTCTTCACCCCGCTGTACGCGCCGGCGGCCGGCAGCGGCAGCTTCGCAGGCTTGTCGCGCCGCTCCGGGACGAACCCGCCGAGCGCCCTGCGGCGCTCCAGCATGTACTGGATCCGCTCGTCGTCGGGGCCGGGGTTCATGTACGGCGGCTGGTAGGGGTTCTCCTCCAGCACCGCGTCGGTGATCGGCATGTCGAGCCGGTCGCGGAACTGCTTGAGGTCGTCCAGCGCCAGTTTCTTCATCTGGTGCGTGGCGTTGCGGCCGGCGAAATGGCTGCCGAGGAAGTAGCCCTTGATGGTGTGGGCGAGGATCACGGTCGGCGCACCGTGGAACTCGGTGGCCGCCTGGTAGGCCGCGTAGACCTTGTGGAAGTCGTGGCCGCCACGGGTCAGCTTCCAGATCCGGTCGTCCGACCAGTCCTCCACCATCTTCGCCGTCCGCGGGTCGCGGCCGAAGAAGTTCTGCCGGACGTAGGCACCGTCGTTCGCCTTGAAGGTCTGGTAGTCGCCGTCGGTGGTGGAGTTCATCACGTTCAGCAGTGCGCCGTCCCTGTCGGCGGCGAGCAGCGGGTCCCAGCCCCGTCCCCAGACGACCTTGATCACGTTCCAGCCGGCGCCGCGGAAGAAGCTCTCCAGCTCCTGCATGATCTTGCCGTTGCCGCGGACCGGTCCGTCCAGGCGCTGCAGGTTGCAGTTCACGACGAAGGTGAGGTTGTCCAGGCCCTCGTAGGCGGCCAGCTGGAGGGCGCCGCGGCTCTCGACCTCGTCCATCTCGCCATCGCCGAGGAACGCCCACACGCGCTGGTCCGAGGTGTCCTTCAGGCCGCGGTTACCCAGGTACTTGTTGAACTGGGCCTGGTAGATGGCCGCGATCGGGCCCAGACCCATCGACACGGTCGGGAACTGCCAGAAGTCCGGCATCTGCCGCGGGTGCGGGTAGGACGGGAGCGCACGGATCCGCCCGTCGACGATGTGGCTCTTCTCCTGGCGGAAGCCGTTCAGGTCGTTCTCGTCCAGCCGGCCCTCGAGGAACGCGCGGGCGTACATCCCGGGGCTGGCGTGGCCCTGGAAGAACACCTGGTCGCCGCCGCCGGGGTGGTCCTGGCCGCGGAAGAAGTGGTTGAAGCCCACCTCGTACAGCGTCGCCGACGACGCGTACGACGAGATGTGGCCGCCGACGCCGACGCCCGGACGCTGCGCGCGGTGCACCATGATCGCCGCGTTCCAGCGCAGCAGTCGGCGGAACTTCCGCTCGAGGTCGACGTCACCGGGGTACCACGGCTCCTGCTCCGGCGGGATCGTGTTGACGTAGTCGGTCGCGGTCAGCGACGGCAGGCCGAGGCGTTGGTCACGGGCGCGCTCCAGCAGCCGGAGCATGATGTAGCGGGCGCGGTTGCGCCCGTCCTCGTCGATCATCATGTCGAGGGATTCCAGCCATTCGGCGGTCTCCTCGGAGTCGATGTCGGGCAGATTGGTCGGCAACCCGTTCAGGATCGGACCGACGGAATCTCGAGATGCCACTGGGAGCCTTTCGGACGATTTACTACACACGATCGTTGCGCAAGGCTGACCTTACCCGGACCGTCGAGTGGTCGCGCAGCCGGTGTTCAGCAAATCAGCCCCGGCTCCGCGTCCACGCCAGCAGGTCGGCCAGCGGCCAGGTGTTGACGATCCGCTCCGCGGGGATCCCGGCCGCCACGGCCCGCGCCGCACCGTAGGCGGGGAACTCCAGCTGGCCCGGGGCGTGCGCGTCGGAGTCGATGGCGAACAGGCACCCGGTCTCCCGCGCCAAGGCGAGCAGGTCGTCCGGCGGGTCGGCGCGCTCGGGGCGGGAGTTGATCTCGACCGCCACGTCGAACTGCCGGCACGCCTCGAACACGACCTCCGCGTCGAAGGTGCTCTGCGGGCGCGTCCCCCGTCCTCCGGTGACCAGGCGCCCCGTGCAGTGGCCCAGCACGTCGGTGCGCGGGTCCGCGATCGCCGCGACCATGCGGTGGGTCATCGGCTCTGCGGCCATCCGCAGCTCGGAGTGGACGCTGGCCACGACGACGTCCAGCTCGTCGAGCAGCTCGCCGTCCTGGTCGAGTCCTCCGGTCGGCAGGATGTCCACCTCGATGCCGGTGAGCAGGCGTGGACCGTCCTCCCGGTTCAGGACGGCGAGGTCGGCGAGCTGGGCACGCAGCCGCTCCGCGCTGAGCCCGTTGGCGACGGTCAGCCGCGGCGAGTGGTCGGTGATGGCGAGGTACTCGTAGCCGAGCGCCGCGGCCACGGCCCGGGACTGCTCCGGCGGAACGCTGCCGTCGGAGGCGTCGGTGTGGGTGTGCAGGTCACCGCGCAGCTGCGCGAGCAGCCCCTCCCCGCCCACCGCGAGCGGACGGGCCTCCGTGCGGAGCTTCGCCAGCCGGTCGGGGACGCGTCCGGCCGCGGCCTGGGCGAGGACGGTGGCGGTTGTCTCCCCCACCCCCGGCAACTCACGCCAGGCCGCGGTTCCGGCGATCCGCGCGTGCTCGGCGTCCGAGAGGCCCGCGACCACGTCGGCCGCCGCGCGGAAGGCGCGGACGCGGTAGGGGTCGGTGAGCGTGCGTTCCATCAGGTAGGCGATCTCCCTGAGCGCGGCGACGCCGTCCGGTGCTGGCACCGCACCAGCGTCGCACGGTGTCTAGGATTCCGGCCATGGGCGATGCGGACGAGGTGGCCGGCTGGCCACCGCCGGAGGTTCGCGAGGTGATCTCCCACCGGCTCGCCGCCGCGGCGGCGGAGATGACGACGGCAGCGTTGTCCCGGATCGCGGAGCAGCACCCGTGGTTCGCCGACCTCGACGCCGAACACCGCTCCTCGATCACGCTGGTGGCCAGGGCCGGCATCGACGGCTTCCTCGAGTGGTACGCGGCCGGCGGACGGACCGCCGCACCCGCGGCCATCTTCGACGCGGCTCCCCGTGCACTCGCCCGGCGGATCACCCTCGACCAGACCGTGGACCTCGTCCGCACGACGATCGACACGGTGGAGGACCGGATCGGCGAACTCCCCGAGGACGAGCAGACCCCGCTGCGGACCGGCATCCTCCGCTACTCACGCGAGGTCGCCTTCGCCGCCGCCCGCGTGTACGCGCGGGCCGCGGAGGTCCGCGGCGCCTGGGACGCGCGGCTGGAGGCCCTCGTCGTGGACGCCGTGATCCGCGGCGAGGCGGACGAGTCGGTGGTGTCCCGCGCCTCCACCCTCGGCTGGGCCTCGCCGCCCGCGATCGCCGTGGTGATCGGGTCCGCCCCCGCCGAACCCGGCCGCGCCGTGGAGCTGATCCGGCTGATCGCCGCCCGGCACTCCCTCGACCTGCTGGCCGCGCCGCAGGGCGACCGGCTGGTGCTGCTGATCGGCGGGCAGCTCGGCTCGACCGACGAGCTGATGGGCCAGGTGCGGGACTTCGCCGTCCAGTTCGGCCGCGGGCCGGTCGTGGTCGGCCCGATCGTGGCCGACCTCGCCGAGGCGGTCCGCAGCGCGAGGGCCGCCCTTTCCGGGCTGCGCTCGGCCCGAGCCTGGCCGGACGCGCCGCGTCCGGTCGCCGCGGAGGACCTGCTGCCCGAGCGCGCGCTCTCCGGCGACGGCCACGCCCGCCGCACTCTGGCCGACAACCTGTACCGGCCGATCGTGGCGGCCGGCCGCGACCTCGCCGACACGCTGGCGTCCTTCTTCGACTCCGGCGGCTCGATCGAGGCGACGGCGAGGGCCCAGTACGTGCACCCGAACACCGTCCGCTACCGCCTGCGCCGGATCCACGAGCTCACCGGGTACTCCCCGCTCGACCCCAGGGACGGCTACGCGCTGCGCCTCGCGCTCACGCTGGGGCGGCTGCTCGGCTGACGCCCGGAACACCGATCCCGACAACTCGCCCGCACGCTTCCGGGGGCTGCGGACAGCGATCGTTGTAGGGTTTCCACAAAGTCGGCCGCCAGAAATTCGTCGCGTAACACCCCATGCCGTCCCGCGGCGTTCGGAAAGGTAGAGACGTGCTCGCAATCGTCGCGCCCGGACAGGGCGCCCAGGCCCCCGGATTCCTCTCCCCCTGGCTCGAGGACCCCGCCTTCGCCGACCGGCTGAACTGGCTGGGGACGGTCGCCGGGCTCGACCTCGCCTTCTACGGCACGCAGGCCGACGCCGAGACGATCAGGGACACCGCGATCGCCCAGCCGCTCCTCGTCGCGTCCGGCCTGGCCACCGCGCTGGCCCTGTTCCCGAGCCCCGCCGACGGCTTCCGACGCACAGGGCTGGCCGCCGGCCACAGCGTCGGCGAGATCACGGCCGCGGCGGCGACCGGCGTCCTCTCCGCCGAGCAGGCGATGGTCTTCGTCCGCGAGCGCGGCCAGCAGATGGCCCTCGCGTCCGCGGCGCGGCCCACGTCCATGATGGCCGTCGTCGGCGGCGACCAGGCCGAGGTGTTGGCCGCGATCGAGGCGGCCGGGCTCACCGCGGCCAACAACAATGGTTCGGGCCAGATCGTGGCCGCCGGCACCGTGGAGCAGTTGGCCGACCTGCAGGCCGCGGCGCCGGCGCGGGCGCGGCTGATCCAGCTCAGCGTGGCGGGCGCCTTCCACACCGTCCACATGCAGCCGGCGGTCGCCCACCTGGAGCGCCTCGCCAGGGCGATCACCACCCAGGACCCGCGCACCCGGCTGCTGTCCAACGCCGACGGCCAGATCGTCGAGTCCGGCGAGGAGTACCTCGCGCGGCTCGTCCGACAGGTCGCGAACCCCGTCCGCTGGGACCTGTGCCTGGCCACGATGGCCGACCTCGGCGTCACCGGCCTGCTCGAACTGCCGCCGGCCGGCACGCTGACCGGGATCGCCAAGCGCAACCTGAAGGGCGTCGAGCTGTTCGCCCTGAACACCCCCGACCAACTGGGCGCTGCCCAGGAGTTCGTGGCCCGGCACGGCGACACCAGCTGGGCCGAGCCGGTGCCCGGCACCCCGTCCCCGCTGGTCGTGGTCTCCCCGGGAAAGGGTGAGTTCCGCAAGACTGTGGGCGTGGAGGTTGAGGTCGTGGTCGCCGCGGGCGCGCCGGTCGGGACCGTGAGCAACCCCAGGGAAACGACAGAGGTCACCACCGCCCACACCGGGGCGGTCGCGGAGTGGCTGGTCGAGGACGGCGACCCCGTCTCGGCAGGACAGCCGCTGCTGCGCATCTCCCCGGCCCAGGACTGAACAGGACACCATGACCGAGATCAAGGCCAGCACCGGCCCCGCCTACGCCCGCATCTACAGCGTCGGGTCAGCCACCCCGTCGCGGGTGATCGACAACGAGTACTTCCTGCAGTTCATCGACTCCAGCGACGAGTGGATCACGCAGCGCACCGGGATCAGGGAGCGCCGCTGGATCGGCGAGGGCGAGAACATCGAGACACTCTCCCTCGAGGCGGCCGGCAAGGCGATCGAGCGGGCCGGCATCGACCGGTCCGAGATCGGTGCGGTGATCCTCTCCACGATCTCGCACTACCACCAGACCCCGGCGCTCGCCCCCAAGCTGGCCACGGAGCTGGGCATCCCGGACGCGGCCGCCTATGACGTGTCGGCCGCGTGCGCGGGCTTCTGCTACGGCCTCGCGCAGGCCGAGTCGATCGTCCGCTCCGGCCAGGCCAAGTACGTCCTCGTGATCGCGGGCGAGACGATCAGCGAGATCACCGACATCCACGACAGGGGCACGGCGTTCCTGTTCGGCGACGGCGCGGGCGCTGTCATCGTGGGGCCGAGCGAGACCAACGGCATCGGCCCGGTCGTGTGGGGCTCCGACGGCTCCCAGGAGGGCGTGATCTGGCAGACCGCCGACTGGCACCAGGCCGTGTCGAGCGGGGAGTTCCCCAAGCTCGGCATGGACGGCCGCTCGGTGTTCAAGTGGGCGACGAGCTTCATCGCCCAGGCGACCAGGAAGTGCCTCGACGAGGCGGGCGTCTCGCCGGACCAGCTCGAGGTGTTCATCCCGCACCAGGCCAACGACCGGATCACCGACACCCTGCTGCGCTACCTCAAGCTGCCCGAGAACGTCGTCGTGGCCCGCTCCATCCGCCACCTCGGCAACAACTCGGCCGCCACGATCCCGATGGCGATGGACGAGCTGCTGACCAGCGGCCAGGCGAAGAGCGGCCAGACCGCCCTGATCATCGGCTTCGGCGCCGGCCTGGTCTACGCCGGCCAGGTCATCACCCTCCCCTGATTCCCCGGACGCGTCCGGACAGCAAGCCCCACCTAGTAAGGAGAAACCCATGGCAACCACCGAAGAGATCCGGGCCCAGCTCGCCGAGCTCGTCAACGACGTCGCCGGCACCCCGGTCGAGGACGTGCAGCTCGACAAGTCGTTCGTCGACGACCTCGACGTCGACAGCCTGGCGATGGTCGAGATCCTCGTCGGCTGCGAGGAGAAGTTCGGCGTCACCATCCCGGACGAGGAGTCCAAGAACCTGAAGACGGTCGGCGACGCCGTCGCCTACATCGAGGCCCACAGCTGACGCTGTGCCCGACCCGGTCGGGCCCGCCGGCACCCGGCGGACCCGACCCCACCGGCCGACCAATCCCGCACCTCACCTCGGAGAGACATGACTGAGATCGTGATCACCGGCCTCGGGGCCACGACACCGCTCGGCGGCGACCTGGCGTCCACCTGGGAAGGCCTGCTGGCCGGCCGCTCGGGCGTCACCCGCATCCCCGAGGAGTGGGCGGACGACCTCCCGGTGAAGATCGCCGCGCACGTGGCGGTCGACCCGTCCGAGATCATCGACAGGGTGAAGGCACGCCGGCTCGACCGGTCGACCCAGCTCGCGCTGATCGCCGCGCAGGAGGCGTGGACGGACGCCGGCTTCGACTGGGAGGGCACCGACCCCGACCTGGTCGACCCGCAGCGCCTGATCGTGTCGCTGGCCAGCGGCATCGGCGGCCTGCACTCGCTGCTGAACAACTGGGACGTCCAGCGCGACAAGGGCTACCGCAGGGTGAGCCCGTTCACGATCCCCATGCTGATGGCCAACGCCCCCGCGGCGAACGTCGGCATGCAGGTGCACGCGAAGGCCGGCGTCCACACCCCGGTGTCGGCGTGCGCGTCCTCGAACGAGGCGATCGCACTGGCGATCGACCAGCTCCGGCTCGGCCGGGCGGACGTCGCGCTCGTGGGCGGCACCGAGGCGACCATCCACCCGCTGCCGATCGCGGCCTTCGGCCAGATGCAGGCGCTCAGCCGACGCAACGACGAGCCCGAGCGCGCGTCGCGTCCGTGGGACGTGGACCGCGACGGTTTCGTGATGGGCGAGGGCTCCGCGCTCCTCGTCATCGAGACGCTCGAGCACGCCAAGGCGCGCGGGGCGAAGATCTACGGCACGCTGGCCGGTGCCGGCATCACCGCCGACAGCCACGACATCGTCCAGCCCGACCCCACCGGCGAAGGCCAGTTCGGCGCGATGACGAAGGCGATCAGGGACGCGGGGCTGAGCGCGTCCGACATCCGTCACGTCAACGCGCACGGCACGTCCACGCCGCAGGGCGACCTGACCGAGGCCGGCTCGATCCGGCAGGGTCTGGGCAGCGCGGTCGACGACTGCATCGTGACCTCCACGAAGTCGATGACCGGCCACCTGCTCGGCGGCGCGGGCGCGCTGGAGACGGTCGCCACCGTGCTCGCCCTGCGCGACCGGCTGGTGCCGCCGACCATCAACCTCGACAACCCGGAGCCCGACCTCGGCATCGACATCGCCGCCAACGTCGCGCGTCCGCTGCCCGAGGGCGACCTGGCCGCGATCAACAACTCGTTCGGCTTCGGCGGCGCCAACGTCGCCGTCGCGGTGACGAACGCGAACCTGACCGCCTGACCCGCGTCCCCGTTTTCGCGCCGGCTCAGCCGACCTGGTGGAGCCAGCGGACGGGTGCGCCGTCCCCGGCCTGGCGGAACGCCTCGAGTTCGGCGTCCCAGCGGGCGCCGAGGAGTTCCGCGACGCCCTCGGCGAGCGGCTGGCGGCCGAGCGCGTCGGCGAGGATGGCCTGCTTGAGCCGGTCCTCGTGGACCATGATGTCGCCGTGGACGCCGATGGACGCGGCGAAGATCCCCAGTCGCGGCGTGTACGCCCAGCGCATTCCCTCCTGGCCGGCGGAGGCGTCCTCCGTCACCTCGAAGCGGGCCCGCGCGCAGCCGCGGAGGGCGCTGGCCAGTTGCGCGCCGGTGCCGATGCGTCCGTGCCAGGTGAGCTCACCACGCAGGGAGCGCGGTTCGGCGGGCTGGGGGGACCAGTGGAGCTCGACCGGCGCGCCGAACACAGCGCCCACGGCCCACTCGATGTGCGGGCGCAGCGCTGCCGGCGCGGAGTGGACCAGGATGATCCCGCGCGTGCTGGACATAGTCGGCGTCCCCTTTCGCTGAGATGTGCCTTCCCCAGCCACCTCAGTCCCACGGGGACGTGCCCATTCTGCCCCACCCGTCCCGTCCGTACCAGCCCCGGGCGGGAGCGGCACGATAGGAACCGTCCCCATCGTGCCGGGCACGAAGGAACCGTCCCCACGTGCTGGTGGGACCGCGAGGTTCACCGGGTTATCAGCGGTGGTGCGGCGGCCTCGCTGAGTGACCGCGAGGTTCCCCGGGTAATGCGCCGCTCCACCGAGCCGATAACCCCGGAAAGGTCGCGGTCAGCTCACCGGCCTGTCGAGGACCCCGCCATAACCCCGGAAAGGTCGCGATCAGCTCACCGGCCTGTCGAGGACCCCGCCATAACCCAGGAAACGTCGCGGTCAGCCCCACTCACTCCGGCCCTGCCGAAGCCGCCTGCTGATCACGGCGTTCCCGAGTCTCGGGCCCTCGCAGGAGAGGCGGCTCTCTGTGCTTCGTGCCGTCGTGGGGATCGATGGGGACGGTTCCCAACGTGCCGCCCGGGCGGATATGACGCCGCGGGCTGCTGCTGGTTAGCTTGGGGCATGCCCGACATCGCTGCGAACCTCGCCGCGGTCCGGGCGCGCATCGACACGGCGTGCGTGGAGGCGGGCAGGGCGCCCGGCTCGGTCCGGCTGCTGCCGGTGAGCAAAACCCGGCCCGCCTCCGACGTCCTCGCCGCCCACGCTGCGGGCTACTCGCGCTTCGGCGAGAACAAAGTCCAGGAGGCCAGCGCCAAGGCCTCCGATCTGGAGGGCACCCCCGGCCTGGAGTGGGTGATGATCGGCCACCTGCAGACCAACAAGGCCCGCGTCGTCGCCGGGTTCGCCAGCGAGTTCCAGGCGCTCGACTCCCTCCCGCTCGCCGCAGAGCTCGACCGCCGCCTGCAGACCGCCGGACGCCGGCTCGACGTGCTGATCCAGGTGAACTCCTCCGCAGAGGACTCCAAGTTCGGGCTCCCCCCGCAGGACGTCCCCGCCTTCGCGAAGGGACTCACCCCGTTCGATGCGCTCCAGGTGCGCGGCCTGATGACCCTCGCCCTCCCGTCCCCCGATCCCGCGCAGGTCGGCGCCTGCTTCGAGCGGGTCGTCGACGTCCAGCGCCGGCTGCGGGACGCCTCGGTCGACGGCCAGGGCTACGACGAGCTGTCGATGGGGATGTCGGGCGACTTCGAGCTCGCCATCGCGCACGGTGCCACCGTCGTCCGGCTCGGCACGGCAATCTTCGGCGCCCGCGGCTGAACTAGCCGCCACGGGCCGGACGGCTGCTACGGCCAGCGGGCGGCCAGCGAGATCACAGCGATGCCGGCCAGGATCGCGAACCCCAGCGCGTAGCCGGCGTACGCCTCGGTGACCTCCTGGTCGACTTTCATGTAGCCCACCTGGCGCGCGATGGAGGAGTACACCTGCTTGAGCTCGTTCTCCGAACCTGCGGCGAACGCCTTGCCGCCGGAGATCTGCGAGATCTGCCGCAGCTCCGCGGGGTTCACCGGGACGGGCTCGCGACGGCCGTCGTTCTCGACGTAGCCGTTCTCCGTGCCGTAGGCGATCGTGTAGATCGGGATGCCCTCCTTCTTCGACTGCTGCGCCGCCTGGTCGGACGGGCGCCCGACGTTGGTGTAGCCGTCGGAGAGCAGCACGATCGCGCCGGGCGCCGTGCTGTCGGGGTCGTTCGGGTCGGGCGGCGCCTGCGCCATCGCGTCCAGCGCAGAGTAGATGCCCTCGCCGATCGCCGTGGACGGGGCCACCTGGAGGTTCTCGATCGCCGCCGACACCACCCCACGGTCGGTGGTGGGCGGCACCACGACGGCGGCCGTGCCGGCGAAGCTGACCAGCGCGACGTTGAACCCGGTCGGCAGCATCTCGAGGAAGTCCTGCGCCGCCGACTTCGCGGCAGCGAGCCGGTTGGGCGCGACGTCCTCGGCGATCATCGAGCGCGACACGTCGATCGCCAGCACGATCGTCGCCCGCTCCCTCGGCACCTCCACCTGCCCCTTCGGCTGCGCGAAGGCGACGTTCAGCGCGGCCAGCGCGAGCACGGCCGCGCCGACGGCGACGTGGCGCTTCCACGCCTGCTGTCTGGGCAGGACGCGCTGCAGGTTCGTGATCTGGTGCGGACGCGCCTTGCGCGCGCGCCGCCACAGCAGGAACAGGTACAGCCCCACCAGCAGCGGGATCAGCAGTAGCCACCACAGCCGCTCGGGTCGCATGAACTCAAGGTCGAACATCTACGGCCACCTCGCTCCCAGCGACACCGCCGCCAGTGCCGCCACCACCGCGAACGCCAGGCCGTAGCCCGCCCACAGCGCGGTGGTCTCCTTCTTCGTCGGGGTGTAGCCCACCTCGCTGCGGATGTTGTTGTACACCTTGTTCAGCTGTTCGAGGTTCTCCGCGGAGAACGACTGCCCTCCCGACCCCTGCGCGATGGTGGCCAGCAACTCGGTGTCCGGCGGGACGCGCTCCCGCGTGCCGTCGAGGTCGACGTACCCGTTCTCGGTGCCGTAGGCGATCGTGTAGATCGGCACGCCCTCCTTCTTCGCCTCCGCCGTCGCCTGCGCGGGCGCGCGCCCTGCGGTGTTCTGGCCGTCGGAGAGCAGCACGATCGCGCCGGGAGCCGTGGACGAGTCCGTCCCCTTCGGCGCCAGCTGGAGGGCGTTCAGCGCGGTGTAGATCGACTCCCCGATCGCCGTCGAGTCGGCCAGCTTGAGGCTGGTGATCGCCTGCTGCACCTGGGTCCTGTCGGTCGTCGGCGGGAGCACCACGGCCGGGTTCCCGGACAGGCTCACCACCGCGACGTTGTACTGCTCGGGCAACGCCTTCACGAAGGTCTGCGCCGCGGTCTTGGCCGCGTCCAGCCGGGTCGGCTGGACGTCGGTCGCCGCCATCGACCGGGACGTGTCGATGACCAGGACGATCGTCGCCCGCTCCCTGGGCACCATCTCGATGCCGTTCGGACGCGCCCACGCCAGGCTCAGCGCGAGCAGCGCGGCGAGCGAGAGCCCCACGGCGAGGTGTCGACGCCACTGCGACTGCTTGGGCACCACCCGGGACAGGATGGCGGTGTTGGTGAACCGCATCCCGGTCTTCTTCTTGCGCCGGACCAGATAGATGTACGCCGCGACCAGGAGCGGCACCACGAGCAGGATCCAGAGCCGCTCGGGCTGGAGGAAGGACGGCGGCCAGGTCACTTGGTCACCCCGCTCGGCGGCTGGTGCAGCATGCTGGCCGTCCTCCGGTAGGCCAGGACGAAGCGGGCGATGTCATGCACCCAGTCTCTGTCGGTGCGCAACTGGATGTGGGCGGCGCCAGCCCTGCGCAGCGCGATCCGGATCCGCTCCCTCTGGGCGGCGGTGGCCGCGTCCATCCGCTCGCGGGCCGCGTCGTCGGAGGTGTTCACGTAGCGCTCGAAGTCGGTCTCCGGGTCGCGGATCAGCAGGTCGCCGACGTCGGCGAACTCGACCTCGTGCTTGTCGACGACCTCGATCGCCAGCACCTGGTTGCGGACGGCCAGCTGCCGCATCGGACGCTCCCACTCCGGCTCGACGTTCGGGTCCAGCTCGAAGTCGCCCGGGGTGAGGAAGTCGGAGACCACCAGCCGCATCCCGCGGCGGCGCTCGGTCCTGGCCATCCGCTGGATCCCCGCGGCCAGCGAATACGGGCCGGTCGTGTGGTCGGTGACGATCGGCTCGGTCAGCATGCGGCGCAGCAGCCCGTAGAGCGCAGTGCGTCCGGACTGCGCGGGGAAGCGCTTGATCTGGTCGGGACGCATCACCAGGCCGCCGAAGCGGTCCCCCATCTTCTGGCTGAGGAAGCCGATCGTCGCGATCGCCGCGATCCCGAGGTCACGCTTGGTCACGCCCTCGGTCCCCCAGTTCATGGACGGCGTGACGTCCAGCAGCGCCCAGATCTCGAGTTCCCGGTCGGCGATGGTGTCGCGGACGTACGGCGTGGTCGTGCGCGCGGTCACCGCCCAGTCGATCTTGCGGACGTCGTCCTGGCCGGGGACGTAGAGGCGGGCGTCGTTCGCCTCCGTCCCCGGGCCCGGGAGCAGGCCCTGGTGGTCGCCGTGCAGGAAGCCCTCCAGGCGCCGCACGACCGTCAGTTCCAGCCGTCGCAGCGCCGCCTCGGGGGCGAGCTTGTGCAGCGGGATGGTCGCCGACGTCGGTTCGTGCAGCACCGAGGCCACCGCGCCGAGGTCGTCGGGCGGTGGCGCGAAGCCGGGCTGGAGGGTCACGCTCAGTGTCGGGCCTGGTGCGCGGCGTGCGCGGGCTGGCCGGCCGCGTGGGGCTGGTTGTTCCACACCGGCGTGGGCGGCGGCACCATCGCGAGGATGCGCTCGATCACCTGCGCCGGGGTGATGTTGTCGGCGACCGCGTCGAAGCCCAGCACGAGGCGGTGGCTCATCACGTCCCTGGCGACGGCCTGGACGTCGGTCGGCAGCACGTAGTCGCGGCCGTGGATCAGGGCCAGCGCCCGGGAGGCCGCCACGAGGCCCAGCGTGGCTCGCGGGCTGCAGCCGACCTGGATCACGCTGGTCAGGTCGGGCATCCCGAACTCCTCCGGGGTCCGGGTGGCCAGGACGAGGCGGACGATGTACTCGGCGACGAGGTTGTGCACGAACACCTCCGACGCCTGGTCCTGCAGCTGCTTGACCAGTTCGGGGTTGAGCACGGGGTTCGCGGTCGGCGGCCGGACGCTCATCCGGCGCAGGATCTCGAACTCCTCGTTGCCCCGGGGGTACGGCACGTCCACCTTGAGCAGGAAGCGGTCGCGCTGCGCCTCGGGCAGCGGATACACACCCTCGGACTCGATCGGGTTCTCGGTCGCGATCACGATGAACGGCTCCGGCACCGGGTAGGTGGTGCCGCCGATCGACACCTGCTTCTCCGCCATCAGCTCGAGCATCGCCGACTGCACCTTGGCCGGCGCGCGGTTGATCTCGTCCGCGAGCACGAAGTTCACGAACACCGGGCCGAGCGCGATGTCGAACTTCTCCTGCCGCGCGGAGTAGATCCGGGTGCCCACGATGTCGGAGGGCACCAGGTCGGGCGTGAACTGGATGCGGGCGAACTGGCCGCCGACGACGGTGGCGAAACTGCGTACCGCGAGGGTCTTCGCCACGCCGGGAACGCCTTCGAGGAGGCAGTGGCCCTTGGCCAGCAGGGCCACCATCAACTGCTCGACCATGTGTTCCTGGCCCACGATGACCCGCTGCACCTGGGCGATGGCGTCGCCGAGGATCTTCGCGGACTTCGCCGCATCGGATGCGGGAGCCTGGGCGGGCTGGGACGCGGCGGCGGGCGGGGTCGGATCGGTCACGCGATTCTCCTGGTGACGTGCGGCAGGGCGACTTCGGTCCACGATACCGGCTGGCACTGTGGGTCCCCTGTGCAACCACGGCGCGCCCGGGACCGTGCGGCACAATGGGGGCACACGGGCCGCCCGACCCACCGACGAAGGACGAGATGACCGCACCGGAACCGCCGACCGACGGCCCCCAGCCGCCCCGGCTGTCCCCCCTGCTGCCGTCGGACCCCCCGAAGGTCGGCGACTACTGGCTCGACGCCCGCCTGGTGGCCGCACCGTCCGGCGTGGCCTACATCGGGCACGACGCGGTGAACGCGCCGGCGATCCTGATCCTGCTCTCCGAGGGGGCGGCGGCGGACGCCGGCGCCAGGGAGCGCTTCGCCGGCACGGTCAATCAGCTGCACATCGACACGGTCCTCGCCCGCGGGGGCCACGGCCAGGCCGACGGACGCCTCGGCGGCCGGTACGCCGACGACAAGCTCGACGACCCGAAGATCGGCGAGGACGTCCCCGCCACCCCGTGGGTCGCGCTCGCCTACGACGCGTCCCCCGCCTCGCAGGAGGAGGCCTCCCGGATCCTGGCGGAGGTCGACATGTCCAGGGTGGCGCCCCAGGGTGCGCCCGCGGGGCCTGACTACCAGCTGCCCTGGCTCGACCGGACGCGGCCGGGCGTCGCCCGGCTCTGGCCGCTGCCGTGGCCGGGCCGCCACGACCGGGCGGGCTGGCTGTCGATCCTCGTCTCCTGGCTGCTGATGCTGTTGCTGGCCGCCCTCGCCGTGCTGATCGCGATCCTGATCTTCCAGCAGTCCCCGCCGGTCTCTCCCCCGCCGCCGGTCCCGACCAGCGCGTCCGGGTCGCCGCAGTCGGGCTCGCCGTCCCCGCAGTCGGGTTCGCCGTCCCCGCAGTCGGGGTCGCCCAGCCCGTCGTCGGCGTCTGCGTCCCCCTCGCCGCAGTCCGGGTCGCCGTCGCCGCAGTCGGGCTCCCCGTCCGGGCCGGGATCTCCGACACCGAACTCCCGGCTGTGACCGGGCCGTCGGCGCTCCGCCCACGGCTGATCGCCACCGACCTCGACGGCACCTTCCTCGGCCCCGACCACCGGGTCTCCGCCACGAACCTCTTCGCCGCGCGCAGGGCGGCCGAGCTCGGTGTCCCCTTCGTCGTGGCGACCGGCCGTCCATTGCGGTGGCTGGACGTGCTGGACGACCTGGCCGAGGCGCACTCACAGGTGATCGTCAGCAACGGCGCCGCGGTATTCGACCTCGCCGGGCGGACGATCGTCCGCAGCTTCCCGCTCGACCCCGCGGTAGTGCTGGAGGTCGCCGAGGCGATCCGGACGGCCGTGCCCGGCACCACCTTCGGCTTCGAGACCGCGACCGGGTTCGCGGGCGAGCCGTCCTGCCCCTCGGTGGAGCGGACGGGCGACGCCGCCGTCGTGGCCGAACTGCCGGAACTGCTGTGGTGCATCGGGCCGGTGATCAAGCTCCTCGGCTACCACACCACGCTCGACAGCGACGCGCTGGCCGAGCGGGCGGCCGCCGCCGTCGGCGACCGCCTCACCCTCACCCACTCGATGACCTCCGGCGCGTACGGGCTCGTCGAGGTCAGCGCACCGGGCGTGACGAAGGCGAGCACGCTCGCCCTGCTCTGCGCGGAGCTCGGCGTGGACGCCTCCGACGTGGTGGCGTTCGGGGACATGCCGAACGACGCCGCGATGCTGGCGTGGGCGGGCCGCGGCTACGTCGTGGCGAACGGCCACCCCAGCCTGCTCGCGGCCGGCTTCGAGGTCGTCCCCGGCAACGACGCCGACGGAGTGGGACGCACCGTCCTCGACCTGCTCCGCTGACCGTCCCTCAGGCGGTCGGGGTGGTGTCGCTGAACGCCGTCCTCGGAACGAACAGGAGGGCGACGGCCGCGGCCAGCGCGGTCACGCCGCACACCGTCCAGACCGTCACATAGCCGCTGAAGGAGCCCGCCGTGCCGGCCGCCGACCCGTCGGCGTGCGTGGCCAGCGCGATCCCGAACACGGCGGACGCGACCGCGCCACCCACCGTCTTCACCGAGTTCGTCAGGCCGGTCGCGACGCCGGTCTGCCCGTGCGGGGCTGCGGACGCGGCCGCGGCGGGCAGCGCGGCGACCAGCGCGCCGGAGCCGAGGCCGGCGACCACCATGTTGGTGAGGGTCTGCGCGTAGGTGGCGTGGAACGGCAGGAACAGCAGGTACCCGATGCCGACGATGGTGCTCGCTCCGACCAGCGCCCACCGCGGCGTGACCACCCGCGTGACCAGGGGGAACAGCAGCGCACCGCCGGCCAGCGAGAGCACGTACACCCCGATCAGGATCGAGGTCTGGCCGCTGGTCGCGCCGAGACCGTACCCGTAGGTCGCGGGGTCGGTGCGCGCGAACGTCGACAGCGGCGCCTGCGCGCCCAGCACGCTCACCCCGAACAGGCCCGCGGTCAGGAACACCGGCCACAGGGAGGGGTTGGCGAACATCCGCACGTCCACCACCGGGTCGTCGTGGCGGAGCTCCCACCGCACGAACGGGTAGAACAGCGCGAGCCCCGCGGCCAGGGCCAGCCACGCGACGACGCTGCCCGGGCCGTTCACTCGGAGCAGGAACAGGCCGCCGGTGAACGCGAGCAGCGCGGCAGCCACCAGCAGCAGGCCGGTGGTGTCGAACCGTCCGCCGTGGAGCTCGGGCGACTCCTTCACGCCGAACAGGATCACGAAGAAGCAGGCCGCCACCGCCACGGCGGGGATCCAGAGGATGTACGGCAGCGGGATGACGTCGATCAGCTGGCCGGCCGACAGCGCGGCGATGATCACACCCACCTCGAGCGCAGCGACGAGCAGCCCGGCCGCCCTCCGGGTCAGCGCGGACGCGTGGCCGGTGGCCCGGGCGCGGGAGAAGACCAGCGCGGTCTCCAGCGGCAGCCACACCACGTAGAACCCCTGCAGCGACCACGCCAGCAGGAACAGCCAGAAGTTGCCGGTCAGCGGCATGGCGGCGCTCGCGAGCGCCGTCAGCGCGGTGGAGACCAGCAGCATGCGCCGGTGGCCGACCATGTCGCCGAGCTTGGCGAAGGCGGGGATGACGATCGCCGCCACCATGGCCTGGCCGCCCTCCAGCCAGTTCACGTCCGCGTCCGGGACGCCGAAGTGGCGCGCGATGTCGGTGAGCAGCGGCGTGTAGAAGCCCTGGATCACACCGCTGGTGAGTTCGACGAACACCAGGAATCCGACCACGGCGCCGAGCGCCCCGAAGCGGACGCGGCCGGCGTCGGTGGCGGAAGCCGTCTCACTCATGCGGGGAGCCCTTTCAAGAGCGCCCGGTAGCAGCGCTCGCCGCGGACCAGGCTGTCGACGGCCACCCGCTCGTCGCGTCCGTGAATGCCGGCACGGTCGGCCTCGGGGACGTACAGCGGCATGAACCGGTAGACGAACGGGCAGAACCGGTGCCAGTGCCGGCCGTCCGTGGCGGCGGTGGTGAGGTACGGGATGGTCGGCACCCCGGGGTAGCCCGCGTCCACGCTCGCGGCGATCAACGCGAACTGCGCGCCGTCGGACGGGGACTCGGGCGTCGGCTCGTCGCCCTCGACGACCCGCACCGAGACCTCCGGGTCGGCGATCACCCTGCGCAGCCGGGCCACGACGCCCGTCGTGGTCTCGCCGACGTTCACCCGGATGTTCAGCGTCGCTGTGGCGTGGGAGGGCAGCACGTTGGCGCTGCTGCCGCCGGTCAGCATGGTCGGGGCGAGGCTGGTCCGGACGAGCGCCGCGCCGTCGGCGCCCCCGGCCACGGCCAGCAGGCGGGCCGCCAGCCACGGCGCGGCCGCCGCGGCCCGCCAGGCCCTGGCGTACGCCCCCTCGGCGTGGTCGGCGAGCGCGACCAGCAGGCTGACGACCGTCCGCGACATCCGGACGTCGAACGGGTTGCGGTTGAGTCGGGCGACCGCCCGCCCGATCCGCCCGACGGCGGTCAGCCCGGTCGGCGCGGACGCGTGGCCGCCCGTACCGCCCGCGGCCAGCTCGACGGTCATCACGCCCTTCTCGGCGAGACCGACGACGGCGAACGCCCCGCTGACGCCGGGGAACGGGATCTCGCTGATCGCTCCGCCCTCGTCGAGCACCAGCCACGGTCGGACGCCGCGCTCGTGCAGCGCGGCGGCCATCTGCCGGGCGGTGGCGCCGTGCACCTCCTCGTCCGGGCCGAAGCAGAGCAGGACGGGGCGCGGGGGCGTCCAGCCTTCGGCGAGGAGGTTCTCGACCGCGTCCAGCAGGGTGCAGAGCGCGCCCTTGTCATCCAGCGACCCGCGCCCGTACACGTGGCCGTCGGCGACCCGGCCCTCGAACGGCGGCACCGTCCACTCCGCCTCCTGCCCGGCGACGGGGACGACGTCGTAGTGCGCCATCAGGACGACCGGGTCGGCGTCGGCGTCAGCGGCGGGCGACCAGGTGTAGACCAGCCCGAGCCCGAACCGTTCCCTGGCCAGGTGGGCATGGACGAGCGGATACAGCTCGCCGAGGAGCGCGACCAGGTCCTCGAACGGCCCGTCCCCGCTGACCTCCCGCTCTGCGGAGACGGTCGGGACGCGGACGAGCGCGGCCAGTCGGTCCTCGATGCCGGGTCTCGCTGCGGCGGCATCCACCGGTGCGGCGAACTGCATGGCCGGAGCCTAGACCCGGATCTGTGCACGGTGACGGCGTAGGGTCGCGAGCGTGGCCAGCGAACTCGCCCGGATCATCGAGAAGAGCCGCCGGATCGTGTTCTTCGGCGGCGCGGGGGTGTCCACGGAGAGCGGGATTCCCGACTTCCGCTCGGCCGACGGCCTGTACTCCCGGTCCACCGGCACCCGGTACGCCCCCGAGGAGGTGCTCAGCCACTCGTTCTTCGTCCGGCACACCGCGGAGTTCTTCGACTACTACCGCTCACACCTGCTGTACCCGGACGCGAGGCCGAACGCCGCCCACCTGGCCCTCGCCCGGCTCGAGCAGCGGGGCCGGCTCACCGCCGTCATCACCCAGAACATCGACGGCCTGCACCGGCGCGCGGGGTCGAAGGACGTCCTCGAGCTGCACGGCAGCGTCCACCGGAACACCTGTGTGCGCTGCGGTCGCGGGTTCGGGCTGGACGCGGTCCTGGCAGCCGATGGGGTGCCCACCTGTGCCTGCGGGGGCGTGATCAAGCCCGACGTCGTGCTGTACGAGGAAGCGCTCGACCCCGCGGTGATGGACGCCGCGATCCAGGCGCTGAGGGCTGCGGACACCGTCATCGTGGGCGGCACCTCCCTCGTCGTGTACCCCGCCGCGGGGCTGCTGGGGGCGTTCGGGGGCGACGAACTGGTCCTGATCAACACCGCGGCCACCGACCACGACCATCTGGCCACCCTGGTGGTTCGCGAGCCGATCGGGGAGGCTCTCGGCGCCGCCGTCCCCTGAGGCACCGCCGTCGGGGGCCACGAGCCCTCGACCCCGTCCGGCGGCTCGGGCAGGATGGCCCGCATGGCGGGTGGGGACGCACAGCAGGTGGTCGTGGACGGCCGCGCCGTCAGCCTGACCAACCTCGACAAGGTGCTCTATCCCGCCACCGGCACGACGAAGGGCGAGGTGATCGCCTACTACGCGGAGGTCGGACGCGTCCTCGTGCCACACCTGCGGCAGCGTCCGATCACCCGCAAGCGCTGGCCCGACGGGACGGGCGCCGAGGGCGACCACGTGAACGTGTTCTTCGCCAAGAACCTGCCGAAGGGGACGCCGGACTGGGTGCGGCGGTACCCGATCACGCACTCGGAGGGCACCAACGACTATCCGGTCGCCGACGACGTGGCCACGCTGGTCTGGCTGGCCCAGCTCGCCGCGCTCGAGCTGCACGTCCCGCAGTGGCGGTTCGCCGAGGACGGCACTCCCCTGCCGCCGGACCGGCTGGTCCTCGACCTCGACCCGGGCGAGGGCGTCGACCTCGCCGGGTGCGCGGAGGTGGCGGGCTGGGTCCGGGAGGTGCTGGACGGGGCGGGGCTGCCCGCCTACCCAGTGACGTCCGGGAGCAAGGGCATCCACCTGTACGCCCACCTAGACGGCTCGCTGGACCCGGCCGGGGCGTCCGCGCTGGCGAAGGAGCTGGCGGAGGCGCTGCAGGCCGAGCATCCCGACCGGGTGACCGCGGTGATGCGGCGGACCGAGCGGCCCGGCAAGGTGTTCATCGACTGGAGCCAGAACAACGGCAACAAGACCACGATCACGCCCTACTCGCTGCGTGGGCGGACGCGGCCGACCGTCGCTGCGCCGCGGACGTGGGACGAGCTCGCCGACCCCGACCTGCGCCACCTCGAGTTCGGGGAGGTCCTCGCCCGCCTCGCCGACGCCGGCGACCTCCTCGCTGCCCTCGCCCCGGACGCGTCCCCCGCGGACCAGTCGTCAACGGTCCCTGAGGAGCGAGCGCAGCGAGCGTCACGAAGGGCCGCCGCCACCGACGACCGCCTCGCCACGTACCGCGGCATGCGGGATGCGACGAAGACGCCGGAGCCCGTCCCCTCCGACGCCCCGCAGCACACGGACGGGCGCTCGTTCGTGATCCAGGAGCACCACGCGCGCCGCCTGCACTACGACTTCCGGCTGGAGCGGGACGGGGTCCTGGTCAGCTGGGCGGTGCCGAAGGGTCCCCCGACCGACCCGAAGCAGAACCACCTGGCCGTCCCCACCGAGGACCACCCGCTGGCGTACGGGTCGTTCGAGGGGACGATCCCGAAGGGCGAGTACGGCGGCGGCACGGTGACGATCTGGGACGCCGGCACCTACGAGCTGGAGAAGTGGCGGGACGCGGAGGTGATCGTCGTCCTGCACGGCCGCCCCGACGGTGGCCTCGGCGGCAGCCCGGCCCGCTTCGCGCTGATCCGCACCGGCAAGGATTGGCTCATGCACCGCATGGCCCTCCCGGAGGACCAGCTCCCCTCCACGGCCCCTGAGGAGCGAGCCCCCTCCACGGTCCCTGAGGAGCGAGCGCAGCGAGCGTCACGAAGGGCCGCCGAGCCTTCCACGGTCCCTGAGGAGCCAGCGCAGCGAGCGTCACGAAGGGCCCCCGCCACGACCCCCGAAGCACTCACGCCGATGCTGGCCACGCTCGCCACCCCCGCGAGCCTCGGCGACGAGGACGACTGGGCCTTCGAGATGAAGTGGGACGGGGTCCGCGCGATCGTCCGCCTCGACCATGGCAGCGCCTCCCTCACCAGCCGCAGCGGACGCGACGAGACCGCCCGCTACCCCGACCTCATCCCCGACCTGGCCGCGCTGCCCTGCGACGACGCCGTGCTGGACGGGGAGATCGTGGTGCTGGATCCGCGCGGGGCGCCCGACTTCGGCCTGCTCCAGCCGAGAATCAACCTCACGAAGGCCACCGACATCGCCGCGCTCGCCGCGTCCGCCCCCGCGCAGCTGATGCTGTTCGACCTGCTCGCGCTCAACGGGCAGGACCTCACCGCCCAGCCGTACGAGGTGCGCCGCGAGCTGCTCGCGTCCCTCGAGCCGACGCAGGCAGCCGGGCGCGTCCACGTCCCTCCCGAGTTCCACGGCGACCTCGCCTCGGCGCTGGATGCGAGCCTCTCCTTCCACCTGGAGGGGGTGGTCGCCAAGCGGCGCGGGTCCCCCTACGAGCCGGGCCGGAGGGCGCGGACGTGGCTGAAGATCAAGCACACCCGCGCGCAGTCGGTCGTGGTGGGTGGGTGGCGCCCGGGCCAGGGCAACCGCGCGGGCTCGCTCGGCTCGCTGCTGGTCGCGGTGCCGGACGGCGACCGGCTGGTCTACGTGGGCCGGGTGGGTTCGGGTTTCACCGACGCCGGCCTGAAGGCGGCCCAGGAACTGCTCGCACCGCTGGCCACCGACCGGCCGGGCATCGACGGCGTCCCCGCCGAGGACGCGAGGGACGCGCGGTGGGTGGAGCCGGTGCTGGTCGGCGAGGTCACCTACGCGGAGCGGACGGGGCCGGGGCGGCTCCGGGCCCCGGTCTGGCGGGGATGGCGTCCCGACCAGGCCCCGGGAGACGTCGTGTGGGAGGAAGCTACGCAGTAGTCCCGGGCGCGCGGCGCGCCGAACCGGCGAATAATGGCCGAGCAGGGAGGTGCTCTCGATGTCGGAACTGCACGAGGCGCTGGAGGTCGCGCACCGGTTGGCGCTCGACTGGCTGGACTCCCTGCCGACCCGCGACGTGCCCGGGAGAGCGGCGGCCGAGGACGTCGCCGCGCTGCTCGGCGACCTGCCGGACCACCCGAGCCCCGCGCCGGACGTCGTGCGGCACCTGGCCGCGGCCGTCGAACCGGGACTGACCGCGATGGCCTCGCCGCGCTGGTTCGGGATGGTGATCGGTGGGACGCACCCGGCCGCGCTGGCCGCGGACTGGCTGACCTCGGCGTGGGACCAGAACAGCGCGCTGGAGGCGGTGACGCCCGGCACGGTCGCCGTGGAGCACGTCGTCGACGCGTGGCTGCTGGACCTGCTCGGGCTGCCGGCGGACTCCGGTGTCGGGCTGGTCACAGGGGCGACGATGGCGAACTGGACGTGCCTGGTCGCCGCGCGGGACGCCGTCCTGCGCCGGGCCGACTGGGACACTGCGGTGCAGGGCTTGTCGGGCTCGCCCGCGGTGCGCGTCCTGGTTGGGGACGAGCGCCACGACTCGGTCGACTCGGCGTTGCGGTTCGCGGGCCTCGGCCGTCCAGAGCCGGTCGCGTCCGACGACCAGGGCCGGATAGACGTGGACGCGCTGGCGTGGCACCTCGACAGGGCGGCCGGGGCTCCGGCGATCGTGGTGCTCCAGGCCGGCAACGTCCACTCGGGGGCGTTCGACGACTTCCCCGCCGCGATCGCGGTCGCGCACAGGGCGGGGGCGTGGGTGCACGTGGACGGGGCGTTCGGGTTGTTCGCTTCCGCGTCCCCGAGGCTGCGGCACCTGGTCGAGGGCTGCGCGGCGGCCGACTCGTGGACGACCGACGCGCACAAGACGCTCAACGTGCCGTACGACTGCGGGATCGCGATCGTCCGGGACGACGCCTCGATGCGGGCGTCGATGGGCATGCGCGGCGAGTACCTGATCCAGGACGAAGCGGGCGGCGACCCGTTCGACCGCGTCCCCGAGATGTCGCGGCGCGCGCGGGCGGTGCCGGTATGGGCGGTGCTGGCCGCGCTGGGACGCAGCGGCGTGGCGGAGCTGGTCGAGCGGTTCTGCCGGCACGCGACGATGTTCGCCGAGGGGATCCGCGCGATCCCGGGCGCCGAGGTGCTGAACGACGTGGTGTTCACGCAGGTCTGCGCGCGGTTCGGGTCGGACGAGCGCACCCGGGAGGTGGTGCGCGACATGTTGGCCGACGGGAAGGCCTGGACGTCGGGCTCGCGCTGGCACGACCGCGCGGTCTTGCGGGTGGCGCTGTGCAACGGGTCGACCACCGACGAAGACGTCGAGGCGACGTTGGCCGTGTTGCGCAGGGTGGCGGGCTGACCGTGGACGTCGTGGCCGGAGTGTTCATCGACGGTGAGTGGGTGCTGGCGTGCCGACGGCGGGCCGGGCTGACGGCGGCCGGGCGCTGGGAGTTCCCGGGAGGCAAGCTCGAGCCGGGCGAGCGCCCGGAGGCCGCGCTGGAGCGGGAGATCCTCGAGGAGCTGGGCGTGGAGGCGGAGGTCGGGGCGCTCCTCGACCGCTCCACGACCATGGTGGACGGGACGCCGATCACGCTGTCGTGCTACTTCGTCCGGCCGCTGGAGCAGCTGCCCGCGTCCAGCACCGACCACGACCAGTTGGCGTGGTGCGTCCGGTACCGCCTGGTCTGGCTGGACTGGGCGCAGCCCGACCTGCCGGCCGTCCGGGGCCTCGCGTTCGCCGACAGCGGTTGGTGAGGAGCGAGCTCACCGTCCACGGTCGCTGAGGAGCGAGCGCACCGAGCGACGTCAACGGTCCCTGAGGAGCGAGCGGAGCGAGCGCCCGCGTTGGGCCGCCAGCACCAGCCACAATGGGAGCATGGCCCTCTTCGGACGCACGACGATCGACGACCCCGACCTCCGGCAGCTGACCGGCCGCCGCCGCGTCCTCGCGTCCGGACGGAGTCCGGTCGGGCAGGTCCTCGGGCTGGCGGACGCGCTGATGTTCGCCGGGCCGGACGGGACGCGGGAACTCCCCTGGCACGAGATCGCGACGGGGGGATGGACCCGGGAGACGAACACCCTGCGCTGGACCACGGTCGACGGCGAACAGGGCGAGCTCGAACTCGTCGAGACGGGGCTGCTCCCCGACCTGTTCAACGAGCGGGTGACCGCGAGCATCGCCGTGGTCCGCACCGTGTCCCTGGCAGGTGCGGGGTCCGCGGTGATCACGGCCCGCCGCAACCTCGGCGACGATGCCGCCGCGCTGGTCTGGAGTGCCACTCCGGGACGGGGCACGACCCCCGAGCAGGTGGCCGCCGACCCCGTCGTCGGCGACGAGCTGGCCCGCCTCCGCGCCGAATACGACGTGGGCTGAACTTCTGGTAACGTAACGACTCGCGCCCAGCGCGATCCCCTGTAGCTCAATTGGCAGAGCGTCGGACTGTTAATCCGTAGGTTCCTGGTTCGAGTCCAGGCGGGGGAGCTTCGCTTTGTTCGGCCCCTGATCAGGGGTTTCGCACCCACACCGGCCGCCGCCGACCTCACTTCGGACCGCGCCGACGTCCTTGAGTGTGACTTCGTCCACCGTGTTCGGTGGACCAACTCACATCGAGACGGGCCCCGGCGTCGGGACGCGGCCCCGGCCCGGGAGGCTCAGCTCGCCGGGTCGTACCCGAACTCGCGCAGTTCCTGGTCGCAGCGGCAGGCCGCGGCGATCCGCCGCGCCCACTCCTCCGCCTCCTCTCGTGTCGGGATCTCGAGGACGGTGAACCCCCCGGTCAGCTCCGAGCCCGGATAGGTGCCGGACGCCACCGACCCGTCCGCGGACACCCGCACCGGCGCGACCGACTCGTCGATCCCGCCGCCGAACACATACACGCCGGCGGCCTTCGCCTCCTCGATGACGGCATGGGAGTCCTCCACGACGGCGGGAAACTCCTCCTCGGTCAGCACCATCGCCCGGCTCGGGAAAGTGATGAGGTACTTGGTCATCCCCCGATGCTGCCCGCGGCCGGGACGGACGGCAAGGCGCAGAGGTGCGGTGGCGCGTCCGCACCGCGCGCAGCATGGGAGGATGCGGGCATGGCGGGACTCCTGGTGGCGGGCACATCCTCCGACGCCGGGAAGTCGCTCGTGGCCGCAGGGCTGTGCCGCGCGTTCGCGCGCCGCGGCCTCCGGGTCGCCCCGTTCAAGGCCCAGAACATGAGCAACAACTCCATGGTGTGCGCGGACGGCTCCGAGATCGGCCGCGCCCAGTACCTGCAGGCCCTCGCCGCCGGGGTGGAGCCGTCATCGGTGCACAACCCCGTCCTGCTCAAGCCCGGCACCGACCGCCGCTCGTTCATCGTGCTGCGCGGTCAGCCCGCCGGCACCCTCGAGGCGGGCGAGTACGTGGGCGGGCGGACGCGGCTCGCCGAGGCCGCCTTCGCCGCCTACGCCGAACTGGACGCGTCCTACGACCTCGTCGTCGCCGAGGGGGCCGGGTCGCCGGCAGAGATCAACCTGCGCGCCGGCGACTACGTGAACTTCGGGCTGGCCCGGCGCTTCGGCCTGCCCGTGGTGCTCGTCGGCGACATCGACCGGGGCGGCGTGCTCGCGTCCGTCTACGGCCACTGGGCGATCGTCGACGACGCCGACCGGGCCACCCTCGCCGGCTACCTGGTCAACAAGTTCCGGGGCGACCAGTCCGTCCTCGACCCCGGGCTGGAAGAGCTGACCGCCCGGACCGGACTCCCCTGCTTCGGCGTCCTGCCCTGGCTCGACCAGGTCTGGCTGGACAGCGAGGACGCGCTCGCCTTCGCGAAGTGGCCCCGCCTTCCCGGCCGCGCCGGGACGCTCCGGGTGGCCGCGATCCGGTTCCCGCGGATCTCGAACGCGACCGACCTCGATGCGCTGGCCGCTGAGCCCGGGCTGGACGTGTTCGCCACCGCGACGCCTGCCGACATCGAGAGCGCGGACCTCGTGGTGCTGCCCGGCAGCCGCTCGACCCTGGCCGACCTCGACTGGCTGCGCCGGCTGGGCCTGGCCGACGCCCTCGCCCGGCGGGCGGCAGCGGGCCGTCCGATCCTGGGCATCTGCGGGGGCTACCAGATGCTCGCCGAGGTGATCGACGACCCCGTGGAGTCCGCGCGCGGCACCGAACCGGGCCTCGGCCTGCTGCCCGTCCGCGTCCGGTTCAGCCCGGAGAAGGTGCTCGGCCGCCCCCGCGGGTCGTGGCGGGGCCACGAGGTGGTCGGCTACGAGATCCACCACGGGGTGGTCGAGCCGACCGGGGGCGAGCCGTTCCTCGACGGCGTCCGGCTGGGCAACACCTGGGGCACGATCTGGCACGGCGCCTTCGAGAACGACGCGTTCCGGCGCGCGTGGCTCACCGAACTGGCCGCCACCGTCGGCTCGTCGTGGACGCCCGCCGAGGACCAGCCCGGCTTCGCCGAGCGCCGCACGCAGATGCTCGACGTCCTCGCCGACGCCCTGGAGGAGCACGTCGACCTCGACGCGCTGCTCGCCCTCACCCGCTGAACGCCACGGCACGAAAGAACCGTCCCCCCCGTGCCCGGCACGAGAGAACCGTCCCCCCGTGCCCGGCAAGATCCACTCCAGTCACCGAGGGCCACCCTTCCCGTCGACAGCCCTCGTTCAGACACGGGCTCTCGACGCGAACGGTGGCTCTCGGGCACGAACGGTGGCGCTCAACGTTCCGGCGAGCGCCCTTCGTAACGCGGTCGCTCGTTCCTCACGACCGCTCCTCAGGGACCGAAAGGCGAGCGGTCGCCTGCCCCCACGGCCCCTGAGCACTCCCGCGACGGGCACCAGCCTGAGGACACCGGGTACGAAACGGTCCCTGAGGAGGCCGGCGGGTGAGGGACGAGCCCGCCGACCGTCACGAAGGGCCGCCGCCACCGGAGGAACTCGCTGTTCCGGACGGCACGACAGGAACCGTCCCCATCGTGCCGGGGGAACGCTGGGGACGGTTCCTGGCGTGCCGCGTCAGGCCGCGGCGTCGGCGAGGACGGCGGCGACGAGGCCCGCGATGTCGGTGACGCCGGTGGGGTCGACGCCCAGTTGGGCGGCGGCCTCCAGCACCAGCGGGCGGCGCAGGCGGGCGGACGCGACCAGGTCCGCGTCCGACAGCATGGCGACCGGGTCGCCGTGGTGCACGACCCCGTCGACCAGGACGGCGACCCGGTCGGCCCACCACAGCGCGAAGTCGACGTCGTGGGTGGAGATCACGACGGTCGTGTGCGCGGCCCGCAGGCTCTCCAGCGCGGCGACCATCTCGTCCACCCCCTGCGGGTCCAGGCCGGCGGTCGGCTCGTCGAGCAGCATCACGCAGGGCTCCATGGCCAGCGCCCCCGCGATCGCCACCCGCTTGCGCTGCCCGTAGGACAACTCGTGGATGGGCCGCTCGGCAAGGTCCTCGATCGACAGCACGGCCAGCGCGTGGTCCACCCGCTGTCGCACCTCCGCCTCCCCGAGACCGAGGTTCAGCGGCCCGAAGGAGACATCCCGGAACACGTCCGCGGCGAACAGCTGGTCGTCGGGGTTCTGGGCCACCAGCTGGACGACCTGCCGGTGCGACTTCAGTCCTGCGCGGTCGAACGCGAGCGTTCCTCCGTCCACCAGCACCTCACCCGCCCCGGGCCGGACCGACCCGGCCAGCGTCCGCAGCAGGGTCGTCTTCCCCGAGCCGTTCGCCCCGAGCAGGGCGAGCCGCTGCCCACTCGGGACCTCCAGGCTCGCCCCACGCAGCACCCGCCGCTGCCCGAAGGCGACCTCGAGCCCGGACGCAGCGAGCTGCCGGTGGCTCATCGCCGCACCTCCCAGGCCACGGTGACCCCGACGAGCGCGACCAGCACCGCCACGCTCGCGGCAAGGAACGCTGCCGAGCGCCGCCGGGGCGGGTCGAGGGTGCGCAGCGAGTCGGTGTACCCGCGGGCGGCGAGCCCGTCCTCGAGCCGACGCGCCCGGTCCCAGGAGCGCAGGAGCAGCACCGCCACACCCATGGACGCCGACCGCATCGCGGCCGTCCGGCTAGCGTAGCCGAGCCGCGCCTCCTGCGCGGCATGGATCGCGCCGACACTCTCCAGCAGTCCGAACGTGAACCGGTAGACCAGCGCGGCGATCTCCACCAGCGGTTCCGGCACCCGGAGCCTGCGGAGCGCGCTGAGCAGGTCGATCATCGGCGTCGAGCAGGCCAGGGTGAACATGGCCAGGGTCGCCGCCACCGCGCGGACGGCGAGGCCGGCGGCTGCCTCCGTCCCCACCGGGGTCACCCGGACGCGCAGGCCGGCGTCCCAGCTGACGCTGACCGCGACCGTCGCGACCCCGATCAGGATCGAGACCAGCGGCACCACGACGATCCGGCCCAGCCGCGCCCACCCGACCCGGATCGGGCCGAGGAGCAGGACGAGGCTCACCACGCCCACCGCCGCGGCCCCCGGGATCGCCGGCAACGAGACCGCAGCCGCGAGCAGACCGAGCGAGAGCAACCCCTTGTCCCTGACCGATCGGGACCGCCACGGGCTGGACCACGCGGCGTGGTCCAGCGCGAGACCATGCATCAGTCCGTCGGTTCGGACGCGGGAGCGGGGCCCGTCGTGACCGGGGCAACGGCTTCGCCGCGCCGGCGTCCCCACAGGGCGCCGATGGCGAACCCGAGCACCGTCCCGCCGATCGCGGCCTGGAGCGCGAACAGCCCCGACTCCACCTCACCCGACTCGGGCTGGAAGAACGGCTCGAACCACGGCACATAGCCGGGGTGGGACGCCTCGATCTGGGCCGTGGCGGCCGAGTCCGTGCCGACGAACCGCTCGTCGGGGTTGGTGTGCAGCCCGCCGACGACGAAGCTGACGCCGAAGACGAGCACCAGCGCTGCGACGAGGGCGATCGTCGTCCAGGTCCTCCTGCTCATCTCAGGCCACCGCTTCCTTCACGGCGGGCGTGAGCACGCCGAGACGTTCGAGCTCCGGCTTCGCGACGTCGGTGAGCAGGCGGAACACCAGCACCCCGAGGATGCCCTCGGCGATCGCCAGGGGAACCTGGGAGATGGCGAAGACGCCCATGAACTTCGCCACCGAACCGGCCAGTCCCGACACCGGGTCGGGGAATGCGAGGCCCAGCTGGACGCTGGTGACCAGGTAGGTGGACAGGTCGGCGAAGGCCAGCGCGAGGAACACGCCGACGTTGCGGTGCCAGCCGAGCCGGCGGCTCAGCGTCCAGAAGGCGAAGCCGACCCAAGGCCCGGCGATCCCCATGCTGAACACGTTGGCGCCGAGGGTGGTGATCCCCCCGTGGGCCAGCAGGAGCGCCTGGAAGACCAGGACGATCGTGGAGAGGAACGCCATCACGGGCGGACGGAAGAGGACCGCGCCCAGACCGGTGCCGGTCGGGTGCGACGACGACCCGGTGACAGAGGGCAGCTTGATCGAGGAAAGGACGAAGGTGAAGGCACCGGCGGCGGCGATGAGCAGCCGTGACTCCGGGTGCTCCTGCGAGATTCTGGATGACCTTGCGCGCTCCGTGGATGACGAACGGGGTCGAGACTGCGTACCAGGCGACGCAGTGGGCAACAGGCAGGAATCCCTCAGCGATGTGCATCGACGAGTTCCCTTTCTAGGTGACGTGGCCTAAAGGAACAGCTCGCCCACGCACGTATCTGACTTCCCATCGCTGGGTCACAGTGGCCCGACCGTCCCGGACTCGCACCGGGTTCCGTGTCGTGGACGACACCGTGATCCTGCCACCGATCGCGCCCGTCTACGCAATTTCGCGTAGAACTGGTCGATCGTCGGACGAACTCGGCTCACTCCTTGGTCGCGGCCCAGGCAGCGACCGTGCGCAGCGGCGTGAAGCCGACGTAGCGTCCGATCGGCCCGGCGTTCTCGACCCCGATCCGGACGAGCTCGCCGCCCCGGTGCCGGTAGGCGTCCAGCAGGACGACGTCGGAGTCGGCGGTGACGCTGTGCGCGACCAGCCGTCCGCCCGAGGGCAGCGCCTCCCAGCAGCGGGAGAGCACGTCCGCCGAGATCCCCCCGCCCACGAACACGGCCCGGGGGTCCGGCAGGTCCTCCAGCGCGTCGCGGATCCGCCCCGGCACGACCCGGACGCGTCCGCCGACCCCGTGGGCTGCGGCGTTCAGCTCGATCCGGACGCGGCGCTCGGGGTCCCGCTCGACCGCCACGGCGGTGTTGCCGGGGTGCAGCCGGCACCACTCGATGCCGATGCTGCCCGTCCCCGCGCCGAGGTCCCACAGCACCTCGTCCCCGACCGGGGCCAGCATCGCCAGCGCGTACGCCCGCAGCACCCGCTTGGTGAGCAGGCCGTCCGTGGCGAAGGCGTCATCGGGGAGCCCTGCGGAGAGCTGGCGGGAGCTGCGCGCGTCCATGCCAGCACCATAACCAGTCGAGATCGAGGGGAACGGATCGGGGCCGGATCCCGCCGTCGCGGTCAGGGGCGGCATCCCGGTACGGCAGAATCGGGGGTTGTGACCACGGAGACGACCCTTGCCTGACGGTGTGCCCCCGGTCGTGCCCGAGGACGGGCTGACCGCTCGCGAGCGACGCCTGCGTCCCGCCCTCGTCGTGAACACCGGCGAGGGAAAGGGCAAGACGACGGCAGCCATGGGTCTCGCGCTGCGGGCGTGGCACCAGGGCTGGTCGATCGGCGTGTTCCAGTTCGTGAAGTCGGGCCGGTGGGTCAGCGGCGAGCGCGCGGCGCTGGAGGCGCTCGGTGCCGAGCACGACCGCACCGGCGCCGGCGGACCGGTCGAGTGGTTCGCCAGCGGGCAGGGCCGCGGCTGGGTGCGCAAGCCGGAGGACGCCCCCGACCCTGCGCAGGCCGCCCGAGACGCGTGGGCCGAGGTCGCCCTGCGGCTGGCGGACGAACGCCACCAGCTCTACGTCCTCGACGAGTTCACCTACCCGCTCACCCGCGGCTGGGTGGACCTGGCCGAGGTCGTGGCCACCCTGCGCGACCGACCCGGTACCCAGCACGTCGTGGTCACGGGGCGGGGAGCGCCGCCCGAGCTGTGCGCGATCGCCACCACCGTGACCGAGATGCGCAAGGTGAAGCATCCTTTCGACAGCGGACAGAAGGGCCAGGCGGGCATCGAATGGTGAGGATCCCCCGGCTCGTGGTGGCCGCTGCGGCGTCCTCGGCGGGCAAGACCACGATCGCCACCGGCCTGATGGCAGCCCTGCGCGGCGCCGGCCACGAGGTGGCGGGCTTCAAGGTCGGCCCCGACTTCATCGACCCCGGCTACCACGCCCTGTCGACCGGGCGGCCCGGACGCAACCTCGACCCGGTCCTGACCAGCGAGGCCCTCGTCAGCGACCTGTTCCTGCACGGCGTCGGGACGCCCACGCCGGCGGACGTGGCGATCGTCGAGGGGGTGATGGGCCTGTTCGACGGCCAGCTGGCCAGCGGCGGGTTCGGCTCGACCGCCCACGTGGCCCGGCTCATCGATGCCCCCGTGCTCCTGGTGGTGGACGCCGCGGGTTCCTCGCGCACCGCTGCGGCCGCTGCGCTCGGCCTGCGTGGCTTCGACCCGACCGTCCGGATCGCGGGCGTCGTGGTGAACCGGGTCGCGAGCACCCGCCACGCCGCGGAGCTGGCCTCGGTGTTCGAGGGGGCCGGCGTGCCCGTGCTCGGGATGGTGCCCCGCAACGCCGGGGTCTCTGCGCCGTCGAGACACCTCGGCCTCGTGCCTGCCGCCGAGCGGCGGGAGTCGGCGGCGATGATCGACGCGCTCGCCGCCCACGTCGCGGCACACGTCGACCTCGACGGCGTCCTCGGGCTCGCCGCGACCGCGTCCGACCTCGCCGGGGAGGCCTGGCGACCGTCGTCGGTGGTCACGCCCGTGGCGGGGCGCCCGCTGGTCGGGGTGATGGCCGGCCGTGCGTTCACGTTCCGCTACGCGGAGACGACCGAGCTGCTGGAGGCCGCAGGGTGCCGGGTCGTCGAGATCGACCCGCTGCGTGACACCGCGCTTCCCACCGGGATCGCCGGCCTGTACGTGGGGGGCGGCTTCCCCGAGGTGCACGCGGTCGAGCTCAGCCGCAACGCCGGCCTGCGCGGGGCGATCGCCGAGGCGGTCGCCGACGGCCTGCCGACCGTGGCGGAGTGCGCGGGCCAGCTCTACCTGGGCGAGCACCTCGACGGGCACCCCATGGTCGGCGCGCTCGCCGCCGGCGCCCGGATGACGCCGCGGCTCACCCTCGGCTACCGCTCGGCCGAGGCGCCGGCCGATACGCTCCTCGCGGCCGCCGGCACGACCGTCCGCGGCCACGAGTTCCACCGGACCCGGACCGAGCCCGGCCACGGCGCGCCGGCATGGATGTGGGACGGACGCCCGGAGGGCTTCACCGGCCCGAACCTGCACTCGTCCTACCTGCACGTGCACTGGGCGGGCCACCCCGCCTGCGCACAACGCTTCGCCGACGCCGCTGCCCGCTTCGCCACGGCGGGAACGGGAGCCCGTCCCCCGCGTCCCGAGTCCACCGTCGACGGCATCGACCTGCACCACCACGGCGACCACGACCTCGGCCCCGGGCTGGTGGACCTGGCCGTGAACGTCCAGCCGGGTCCCCCGGGCTGGCTCGCCGAGGTGATCGGACGCAGTGACCTCGCCCGCTACCCGGACGCCGCCGCAGCCAGGGAAGCGATCGCGGACTCCCACGGCGTCCACCCGACGATGGTGCTCCCGACCGCGGGCGGCGCCGAGGGGTTCGCCCTGATCGCGCGCACCCTGACCGCGTCCCACCCGCTCGTCGTGCATCCCCAGTTCACCGAGCCGGAGGCGGCGCTGCGGGCTGCCGGCCACGCCGTCCAGCGCTGGCTGCTGCCGGTGGCCGCCGGGGAGTCGGCCGACCCGGCTGGGCCGCCGCTGGGCGACCTCCCTGCGTGGGCGGACGCCCTGTTCGTCGGTAACCCGACCAATCCCACCGGCTGGCTGCACCGTCGCGACCACCTGCTGGACGCGGGACGCGGCCGCCTGCTGGTCATCGACGAGGCGTTCATGGACGCCACGGACGAGAGCCAGAGCCTGATCGCTCCGAGCATGCGCGACCGGCTCGTCCTGCGCTCGCTGTCGAAGACGTGGGGGCTCCCCGGACTGCGGGTGGGTTACGTCGTCGGGGACCCGGCGCTGATCGCCCGGCTCGCCGAGGCTCAGCCCAGTTGGCCGGTCTCGGCACCGGCCGCCGCAGCGATGGTCGCGACCAGCGCTGCGTCCGCCCTCGCCGAGGCCGCCGCCCGCTATCGCGAGGTCGCCGCGGATCGCGTCCACCTGGTCGCGGCACTGGCCGCGGCGGGGTTCCCGAGTGTCCCCGGCACCGCGCCGTTCGTGCTCGTCGACACCACCTCGTGCGGGCCGACGTCGGTCCGTCCTGCGCTCGCGCGGGCCGGGTTCGCGGTGCGCAGGGGCGAGTCGTTCCCCGGCCTCGGCCCGACGTGGGTCCGGGTGAAGGTGCCCGCCCCGGCCGTCGCGGACGCCTTCGTCGCCGCGTTGGCCGGGCTCCGGGTCCGCTGAGTCCGCGGTCGCCCGGCGGGACTCCCCCGGCACCGGCCACCCCCGCGGTTCCCGTAGCGTGGGCCGCGTGAAACGCGAGTTGCTGCTGATCGGCGTCGGGGCCGGCGACCCGGACTGGGTCACGCTCGAGGCGGTGCGGGCCATCAAGTCCCTCGACGTGCTGTTCGTCGTGCTCAAGGAGGACGAGCTGGACGACCTCGTCGAGGCGCGGCGCGTGGTGGTGGAGCGGCATCGCGAGGAGCCCGTGCGGACGGTCGAGCTGCGCGACCCCCCGCGGCCGTGGCGCACAGCGCCCGACTACGACGCGGCCGTCGCGCGCTGGCGCGCCCTCCGTCTCGAACAGTGGAGCGCAGCCGTCGACGCCCACCTCGGCGACGGGGAGGTCGGCGGCTTCCTGGTCTGGGGCGACCCGTCGCTGTACGAGAGCACGCTGGCGATCGCGACCGAGCTCGTCCGCTCGTGCGGGGTCGACGGTCGGGAGATCGGGCTCCGCGTGCTGCCGGGGATCAGCAGTGTCCTCGCGCTGGCAGCCCGACACCGGATCCCGTTGAACCGGCAGGGACGCGCCGTGCAGGTCAGTCCGGCACGGCTGCTTCGGCACGGGATGCCGGCCGACGTGGACGACGTGGTCGTGATGCTCGACGGGCGGCAGACGTTCGTGCACATCGACCCGGCCGGTCTGGACCTCTACTGGGGCGCCTACCTGGGCACCCCCGACGAAATCCTGATCTCGGGCGACCTCGCGGAGGTCAGGGACGAGGTCCTCTCCACCCGCGCGGAGGCCGCCGCGCGCAAGGGCTGGATGTTCGACACGTACCTGCTGCGCCGCCGCTGACGCGCGCTGTTGACCGCTTCAGCCGCGCGCGAGCCAGGCGAGCGCCTGGTCGACCGTCTCCACGACGGGGACGCCGGCAGGTGGTTGCGGCCTGCGCACGGCGACCACCCGCACGCCGAGTTGCGCGGCGGCGTCGAGCTTGGCGTCGGTGGCGCCGCCGGAGTCCTTGGTGACGAGGACGTCAATGGCGCGGCTCGCGAGCAGGTCGAGTTCGTCCGCCAGCCGGAACGGGCCGCGGGCGCGCAGGACCTCCCACGTCCCGGGGACCTCGATGTCGGGCGCATCGACGACCCTTGCCAGAACGTAGCGGTCGGCCCAGCCCGCGAACGTGCCCAGCTCCTGGCGCCCGACCGCGAGGAACACGCGGTTGCCCAGCGCTTCGGCGGCCGTCCGGGCGTCGTCCAGGCAGTCGACCCAGTGCCAGCCGGACGCGTCGGGCCGCTGAGACCAGCCGGGACGCTCCAACCGGAGCAACGGGACGCCGGTGGTGGCGCAGGCCTGCGCGGCGTTCGCGGAGATCCGTGCCGCGAAGGGATGCGTGGCGTCGACCACGGCGCTGATGTCATGCTCGCGCAGGTAGCGTGCGAGCCCTTCGGCCCCGCCGAAGCCGCCGACGCGCACCTCGCCGTCCGGCAGCCGGGGCTCGGCCACGTCCCCCGCGAGCGAGGTGGTGACCGCAATGCCCGCGGCCACCAACGCCGCAGCCAGTTCGCGCGCCTCCGCTGTCCCGCCCAGCAGCAGGACGCTCACGGTCGCCGGCCCTTCGTGACGCCCCGCTCGTTCCTCGCGGGGCTCCTCAGCGACCGTGCTCCTGCCGCCGGCTCGTTCCTCGCGGGGCTCCTCAGGGGCCGTGCCACCGGCTTCCGCTCGTTCCTCGCGGGCCTCCCCTGAGACCGTGCCAGAGCGAGGCCGACCGAGACGACGGCGGCGCCGGCCGACACGGCGAGGGCGAGCCGGTTGGCCCGCGCAAGGTCGGTCGGCGTGGGTGCAGGACCAGTGCCGAGCTCGCCGCGGTCCTCCTCGACGCCGAAGTAGGTGTTGCGTCCGCCAAGGGTGACCCTGAGCGCGCCGGCGAACGCGCCTTCGACCACCCCGCCGTTCGGGCTGGGGTGATCCCCGGACTGCTCACGCACGACCCGGAAGGCGTCGCGCGGGTCACCCCCGACCAGCGGCGCGGCCAGCGCCGCGAGGGCACCCGAGAGTCGCGCGGGCAGCCAGTTGGCGGCGTCGTCCAGCTTCGCCGCGGCCCAGCCGAAGTTCCGGTAGCGCTCGTTCCGATAGCCGACCATCGCGTCGAGGGTGTTGATCGCGCGGTAGCCGAGCAGCCCGGGGACACCGGCGACTGCGCCCCAGAACAGTGGCGCGACGACCGCGTCCGAGGTGTTCTCGGCGACCGACTCCAGCGCCGCGCGGGCCACGCCGTCCGCGTCCAAGGTCTCCGGATCGCGGCTGACCAGGTTGCGCACGCGGACCCGCGCGCCGGCCAGGTCCTCCGCCCCGAGCAGGTCGGCGATCGCCTCGGCCTCTCGGGCCAGCGAGCGTCCGCCGAGCACGGCCCAGGTCGAGGCGGCAACCGCCAGTACCCGCAGTGCCGGACGCCCCGCGACGGCCCTTTCGAGGACCGCACCCAGCCCCAGCGCGCCCCCGACCAACGCCGCCTCGAACACGACCCCGCGCGCGCGGTCGTCGGCGTACAGCGCCTGCTCGAGCCGTCCGGCGGCCTGCCCGAAGCCGGCCACCGGATGGAACCGGCGCGGGTCGCCGAGGGCCTGGTCGGCCAGCCAGCCGAGCGCGAGACCGGCAGCCAGCGCGCCGCGTCCGCGTCCCATCGACCGTCCTCTCCCGGTGGTAATTCTTCGCCCCCGAGTGTGCCAGACTGGGTCCGGGCAGCGATGTGCGCAGGAACTCCGGTGGGCCGAGAGGCGAATCCGGGGCGGTCCCGCCACTGTGACCGGACGGCGTCCGGGAGCCAGGAACTCGCCTCGCTGCCGAGTTCATCGGGCGCGGAAACCTGAGGAGGCTCTCTTGGCACAGCCTGCCGTGAGCACACCCACTCTCGTGGGCGTTGGCGTGGGTCCGGGCGACCCCGAACTCGTCACGCTGAAGGCCGTTCGGGTCTTCGAGCGGGCCGATGTCGTGCTGGTGCCGAGCACGGAGACCAGCGGTGACGACGCAGGCCGGGCCGAGCAGGTCGTGCTGGCCGCCTGCCCTGCCGCCGCAACGAAGCTCCGCCGCGTCCCGTTCAGCATGGCGCAGCGCCGCGGTGTCGGCACGCAGCGCAGGAAGTCGTGGGAGGCGTCCGCGCAGGCCGCGGTCGACGCCTTCCGGGCGGGGGCGCGCGTCGTCGCCTTCGCCACCGTCGGCGACCCGAGCGTCTACTCGACGTTCAGCTACCTCGCCGCCCAGGTACAGGCAGTGGTGCCCGACGTCGGCGTGTCGGTCGTGCCGGGCATCACTGCCGCCCAGGCGCTCGCCGCGGCCAGCCTGACCCCGCTCGTCGAGGGGCAGGAGAGCTTCGCTCTGGTGCCGGTCACGGCGGGCCTCGACGTCGTCGGGTCGGCGCTGGACACCGCGGACACGGTGGTCGCCTACAAGGGCGGACGCCAGCTCCCCGCCCTGCTCGACCTGATCCGCAGCCGCGGCCGCGACGGCGTGCTGGGCGTGAACATCGGCCTCCCCGGCGAGAGCCTCACTCCCCTGTCCGAGGTGGACGCCGAGTCGGCGCCGTACTTCTCCACCGTGCTGGTCGCCCCCGTCCGCACCGAGACCGGAGGACGGCTGTGAGCGGCGAGGTCGTCTTCGTCGGCGCCGGCCCGGGCGCGTCCGACCTGATCACGCTGCGCGGCGCGCGGGTGATCGCCGAGGCCGACATCGTGATCTGGGCATCGAGCCTCGTGGACGCCGGCATCGTGGCGGGGGCCCGCGCCGATGCGCTGGTCGTCGACTCGGCCACGGCGTCCCTGGAGGACATCACCCCGCTCTACCAGCGCGCGCACGACGAGGGGCTGCTGGTGGCCCGCGTCCACACCGGGGACCCCTCCATCTACGGCGCGACCGCTGAGCAGCGCCGCATCTGCGAGGCGATCGGCATCCCGCACCGGACGATCCCCGGCGTCTCGGCGTTCTCCGCCGCCGCCGCGCGGATGGACGCCGAAATCACCGTCCCCGAGGTCTCGCAGTCGCTGATCCTGACGCGACTCGAGGGCGGACGCACGCCGATGCCGCCGCGGGAGACCGTCCGCGGCTTCGCCGCCCACGGCGCGACCATGGCCCTGTACCTGTCCGCGGCCCGCAACAAGGCCTTGCAGGACGAGTTGCTGGCGGGCGGCTACGCCGCCGAGACGCCGTGCATCGTCGGCTACCGGGTCAGCTGGCCGGACGAACTGATGCTGCGCTGCCGGCTCGACGAGCTGTCGGCGACGATGAAGGAGCACAAGCTCTGGAAGCACACCGTGGTGCTCGTCGGACCGGCTCTGGCCGAGCAATCGACCACCCGCAGCCACCTCTACCACCCGGGCTTCCGGCACGAGTACCGCGCCTCCGACGGCAGCCCCCTGGTCACCAGGAGCAGCGAATGATCACCGTCCACGGGTTGCTGGGCGATCCCACCGCCGAGCTTGTCGCGGCCGCGGCCGCCGCCGACTGGGTGGTGGGCGGCAGCCGTCACCTCGACCGGCTCGCCGTGCCCGACGAGCGCCGGATCACCCTCGGGGCGTTGTCCGCCGCCGTCACCCGGATCGCCGGCCTGCCCGAAGCGGACGACGTGGTCGTCGTGGCGAGCGGAGACCCGTTGTACTACGGCGTAGTCCGTTCGCTGCGTGCGGCGGGCCTGCGTCCGCGGGTGGTGCCGTCGGTGGGGTCGATCGCGACCGCCTTCGCCAGAGTCGGGCTCCCCTGGGACGACGCGGTCGTGGTGAGCGTGCACGGCCGCCCGCTCGAACCGGCGCTGGCCCTGGCCCGCAGTCACCCCAAGGTCGCGGTGTTCACCTCCGCAGAGCACGGCATCCGGGAACTGGCCGCCGGTCTGGCCGGACGCGCACGCACCTTCGTGCTGGCCGAACGGCTCGGCGAACCCGACGAGCGGGTGCGCGTGCTGGGCCCGGCCGCCGCGGCGGCCGTCGAACCCGTCGAGCCCAACGTCGTGCTGGTGCTTGCCGCTCCCCCGGACGTTCTGGACGCCTCGACGCCGTGCGCGGACGGCCCAGGAGTTCGGGAGACCGTCATCGGCCAGGTCACCAGCGGGACGGCCAGCCTCGTCCATGCCGCCCGAATCGACGAGGCCCTCGGCGGCCCGACCCGCCGCTACGCCGAGGGCGCGGTGACCGGCCTGCCACAGGCGTGGGCCGAGTGCGACCTGATCATCAGCCACCTCGCCCTCGGCGCCACCACCCGGATCATCGCGCCACTGCTGGCCTCGAAGAAGACCGACCCCGGCGTGGTCGTCGTCGACGAGGCCGGGCGCTTCGCCGTCCCTCTGGTCGGCGGCCACGGCGGCGGAGCCAACGACCTCGCCCGGCGGATTGCCGACGCCCTCGGCGGGACCGCCGTGCTCACCACGGCGACCGACGCGGTCGGCCTGCCCGGCCTCGACACGCTGAGCTGGCCGTGGTCTGGCGACGTCGCCGGCGTGACCAGGGCGATCCTGGACGGCGAGCCCGTGGCCGTGGTGCGGACACAGCGCTGGCCGCTACCCCCGCTGCCGAAGAACGTGACCGTCGTCGACGCCGGCGAGGACGTACCCGCGGACGCCGTCGCCGTCGTGCGGGTCACGGACGAGAAGGACGTGCGGCGGCCCTTCGTGACGCTCGCTCCGCTCGCTCCTCAGGGACCGGCGAGCACCACCACGTCAACGGTCCCTGAGGAGGCGTCGCGAGGAACGAGCGACGACGTCACGAAGGGCCGCCACAACGCCGCCGTCCCCACCGTGGTGCTGAACCCGCCCAGCCTGGTCGCGGGAATGGGCTGCAACCGCGGTACCTCCGTCGATGCGCTGCACGCGCTGCTCACCACCACCCTCGCCGATGCCGGCCTCGACCTTCGCGCGCTCGCCGCGATCACCTCGGTCGACGCGAAGGCCGACGAGGAAGGGCTGGTCGAACTCGCCACCCGCCTCGGCGTCCCATTCGTCACCTATCCCGCCGAGACGCTGGCGGCCCAGGACGCACCCAACCCCTCCGCCCACGCCGAACATGCCGTCGGCACCCCGAGCGTCGCCGAGGCGTCGGTCCTCGCCCACGGCGCGACCCTGGTCGTCGACAAGCAGAAGACGCCCGAGGCCACCTGCGCGATCGGACGGCTCCCCGCCCGCGGCAGGCTGACGGTGATCGGGCTCGGCCCCGGCTCCCGCGACCTCACGACTCCCCGTGCCCAGCAGGCCATCCGTGAGGCGTCGGTCGTGGTCGGCTACCGGCCCTACGTCGCGCAGGTGAAGGACCTCCTTCGGCCGGGCGTGCGGATCGCGTCCACCCCGATGGGCAAGGAGGAGGAGCGCACCGCCACCGCCATCCAGCTCGCGCGGGCGGGCCACAACGTGGCCCTGGTCTGCTCGGGCGACCCGGCGATTTACGCGATGGCCTCCCCCACCCTCGAACAGGGCACCGACGGCATCGACGTCGAGATCGTGCCGGGCGTCACGGCGAGCCTCGCCGCGTCGGCCATCCTCGGCGCCCCACTGGGCCACGACCACGCGACCATCTCGCTGTCCGACCTGCACACCGACTGGGAAACGATCCTCAAGCGGGTCGAGGCAGCAGCGGAGGCGGACCTGGTCACCGTGCTGTACAACCCGCGCAGCCGGACGCGCCTTCACCACCTGCCGGACGCGCTGGCCCTGTTCGCCGCCCATCGGCCGCCGCAGACCCCTGTCGCCGTGGTCGAGGAGGCCGACCGGCCGGACCAGAAGGTCACGCTGTCGACGCTGGCCGACTTCGATCCGGCGGTCGTGAACATGAACTCCCTTGTCGTGGTCGGTTCGTCGACCACCCGCTACCTGCCCGCCGGCACGGGACGCACCGTCATGGTGACCCCGCGCGACTACCACTGGATGAAGCCATGACGCACACCGATCCCGCTCCCCTGCCCGCCGGCATCCCCGCCTCCCCGCCACCGCTCGTGGTCGCGGGCCACGGCACCCGCGTGAACGCCGGAGCGAGCGCCGCGTCCGTCCTCGTCGACAAGGTGCGCGCCCTGCTGCCCGACGTGCGCGTCGAGGCGGGCTTCGTCGAACTGACCCCGCCGACCATCGACGAGGCCCTCGACCTGGTGCTGGAGGACGCACCGGCCGCCGTCGTGGTGCCGCTCATGATCGGGGTCGGCGGCCACGTCCGCGACGACATCCCCGAGGCGATCGACGCGTCCAAGGCCCGGCACCTCGACGCGACCGTGGTGTACACCCGGCACCTCGGCTCGCCGAAGCCGATGCTCGACGCCGTCCACGCCCGGATCGCCTCGGCCCGCGGCGACTGGCCCGCGGAGGAGACCGACGTGGTGATGGTCGGACGCGGCTGCACGGTCACCGATGCGAACGCCGACCACGTCCGGCTGTCGCGAGTGGTCTTCGAGACCGGCGGCTACCACCAGGTGCTGTCGGCGTTCATCCAAGTCGCGCGGCCCACCCTGCCGCAGATCCTGCACCAGTACTACGCGTCCGGCAGCCGCCGGATCGTGGTGATGCCGCACTTCCTGTTCACCGGACGGCTCGACGAGTGGGTGCACCAGCAGGTGGACGCGTTCCGCACCACGCACCCCGACGCTGCGATCCGGATCGCGAACGTGATCGGCCCCTGCGACGAACTCGCCCAGGTCGTCGCCCAGCGGTACAAGGAGGGCGCGCTGCGCGCCCGCACGACCGCCGGCTCACCGGCGTACCTGACCGGCCTGCTGCTGAGCGGCCGGAAGGTCGTCGTGGTCGGCGGCGGGTGCGTCGCCCGGCGTCGGGTGCCGAAGCTGCTGGAGGCGGGCGCGCGCGTCGAGGTCGTCGCCCCAGAGCTGCACACGTCCCTCGCCGCCCTGGCCGAGGCCGGCGCGTTCACCTGGCACGCCCGCGGGTACGACCCGTCCGACCTCGACGGGGCCTGGTACGTGCTGGCCCTCACCGATTCGCCGGACGCGAATGCCGCCGTGGTCGCCGACGCCGAGGCCCGGCACACCTTCTGCGTCCGCGCCGACTCCGCCGACGACGGCTCGGCGTGGACGCCGGCCACCGGCGACGCGTCCGGCGTCACCGTCGCGGCGATCACCACGCACGACCCGCTGCGGGCGCGGCGGATCCGCAACCGCTTCGTCGAGCTGGTCAACGAGGAAGGGCTGTGAGCTACGACTACCTGACCGACGGCGCGGAGATCTACCGCCGCTCGTTCGAGATCATCCGGGCAGAGTCCGACCTGTCGGGGATGCCCGAAGACCTGGCCGAGGTGGCCGTCCGGATGATCCACGCCGCCGCGCAGACCGACCTGCCCGCGTCCCTGGCGTGGTCGGACGGCTTCGTCGCGGCGTCCCGGGGTGCGCTGCAGGGGGGCGTCCCGATCCTGTGCGACTCGCAGATGGTCGCCAGCGGCGTGATCCGCTCGCGGCTGCCCGCCGACAACGACGTGATCTGCCTGCTCGGGACGCCCGAGGTCGCCGCCCACGCCGCCGAGCGCGGCACCACGAAGACGGCGGCTGCGGTCGAGTTGTGGCTGCCGCGGCTGGAGGGCGCCGTCGTGGCGATCGGCAACGCTCCCACCGCACTCTTCCACCTGCTCGAGGTCGTCGAGGAGACCGGCGTGAGGCCGGCGGCGGTCGTCGGCATCCCGGTCGGCTTCGTCGGTGCGGCCGAGTCGAAGGACGCCCTCGCGGCCAACCAGCTCGGCCTGGACTACCTCGTCCTGCGCGGACGCCGCGGCGGCAGTGCGATCACCTCGGCCGCAATCAACGCGCTGTCGCGTCCGGGTATCTGACGTCCCGCCACCAGTGCCGCGCCCGACCCGGCACGTGGCACCACAAGGCGAGGTTCCGCCGCTTCCGGCCCTCCCCCTGCCAGACTGGAGCTGTTCGAGCCCCCAGACAGGAGCAGTGACATGCCCAGCACGTACTTCGAGACCGACCTGAACGAACTCGACAAGTCGGTCACCAACGGAATCCGCGCCACCCTCGGCATCAGCGGCCTGGTCTCGCTGGTGGTGGGGATCCTGATCCTGGCCTGGCCGGGCAAGACCGCCATGGTCGTGGCGGGGATCATCGCCGCGTATGCCGCGATCGCCGGCCTGGTGAACATCGCGATCGGCATCTTCTCCCGCAAGCTCGGCACCTGGCCGCGGATCGGCTACCTGGTGCTGGGCGTGATCTTCCTCGTCGCCGCCGTCGTCTCGCTCGCGAACCTCGGCGCCACCGCAGCCGGCCTCGCCGTCCTGCTCGGGATCATCGTCGGCATCTCGTGGATCGTCGAGGGCATCGTGGGGATCACGATGATCGGTGACGCCGCGTCGAAGGCGTGGACGATTATCTACTCGATCATCAGCATCGTCGCCGGCATCACGGTGCTCTCCTCCCCGCTGTGGGGCGCCGCGTTCCTGTGGCTGCTGCTGGGCGTGTCGCTGGTGATCCTGGGCGTGGTCCAGATCGTGCGGGCGTTCCGCTTCGGCCCGAAGTAGGGCTGGCCGTCCAGGTCAGTGGATGAGGGCCTTCAGCATGATGAGGGCCACGCCGAGGAGCGCCGTGCCGAACGCGCCCACGAGGCGCACGACCACGCGTGAGGACCAGCGCGACACGCTCCAGTAGCCGAGCGCGGCGAGGATCGCGACGTCGATCCACAGCGTCCCCCAGATCGCGAGGGTCGGGGCGATCAGGCCGAGCACACCGAGGCCCAGGATGATCGTGGGGACGATGGCAGAGCCGAGCAGCCCCCAGGAGCGACGCAGCGCGTGCCCCAGCGCGGCCAGCATGCTCGGGTGGGCGGCGGAGCCGGGCGCAGGGTCCTGGCCGAGTTCGGCGAACGCCGCGCTGTAGACGTGGGCGAGCCAGAACACCGCGGACGTGCCGAGCACCTTGAGCAGCACCTCGTCGAGTTCGGCGTCCGACTGGTTGGCGACGATCACGAGCAGACCCGAGACCAGGACCACCCCGTAGACGGCCGACTCGGACGCGAACGCCGCCTCGACGAATCGGGCGGGGGCGGCGGACGACCCCTCTGCCGACGGCTCGTCGCTGTGGTCGACCACGCGGGCTCCTTCGTGTGTTGTCGTCGGACGCAGGGCCCCACCCCGGCGGCCCGGCCTCAGCCTAGACCGGGGCCGCGGCGGGGCTGTGCGGGACGGACGGACGTCGATTAGGTTTGTGGGAATGAGCGTCGACCAGGCCCAGCCCGAGGTTCCCGACGAGGACCGGACGATCGAGTTCCTGCTGGAGCCCACGGCGTACGCCGCCCGCCCGGAGCGGCTGCGTCCGAAGGCCCACCGGCACGCGACGGCGTCCGAGGTCGTCCCGCTGCCGCCGTTCGAGCCGGACGGACGCAACCCGGCCTACATCGAGTGGCTGGAGCGGCAGTCGATGCTGCACGACTCGATGACGCTGGGACGCCAGCTCGCCGGGCACCACGCGATGTGGGCCAACCCGTACGCGCACCCGGACCCGAGGGCTGCGGTGCGGCAGGCGTCCGTCTGGTGCACGGCCTACCCGATCTCGCACATCACCGGTCCGGGTGAGTCGTTCCTCGCCTCGCTGGGCGCGGAGGACCTGTGGGGCACGTTCGCGAAGATCGGCATCGAGGCCGTCCACACCGGGCCGCTGAAGCTGGCCGGCGGCATCTCCGGCTGGGAGCCGACGCCGAGCGTCGACGGCCACTTCGACCGGATCAGCATGCAGATCGACCCCGCGTTCGGCACCGAGGAGGAGTTCCGGGCGATGTGCGCGAACGCCGCGCGGCGCCACGGCACGATCATCGACGACATCGTCCCGGGCCACACCGGCAAGGGGGCGGACTTCCGGCTGGCCGAGTTGAACTACCTCGACTACCCCGGCATCTACCACATGGTCGACATCCCGCAGGACGCGTGGCACCTGCTGCCGGACGTCCCGGAGGGCCGCGACTCGGTGAACCTGGACGCGGAGACCGAGCGGAAGCTGGCCGAGGGCGGCTACATCATCGGCGCGCTGCAACGGGTGATCTTCTACGAGCCGGGAGTGAAGGAGACGAACTGGTCGGTCACTCCCCCGATCTTCGACTACAAGGGCCGGCTGCGCCGCTGGGTGTACCTGCACTACTTCAAGGACGGCCAGCCCACCATCAACTGGCTCGACCCGACGTTCGCGGGCATGCGGCTGGTGATGGGGGACGCGCTGCACAGCCTGCTCGACCTGGGTTCGGGCGGTCTGCGGCTGGACGCGAACGGCTTCCTCGGCGTGGAGAAGGTGGACGCCGGGCCCGGCTGGTCGGAGGGGCACCCGCTGAGCCAGGCGGCGAACCAGCTGATCGGCTCGATGGTGCGCAAGGTGGGCGGCTTCACCTTCCAGGAACTGAACCTGGCGATCGACGACATCAAGCACACCAGCGCGGTGGGACCCGACCTGTCCTACGACTTCGTCACCCGGCCCGCCTACCAGTTCGCGCTGGCGACGGGAGACACGGAGTTCCTGCGGCTGACGCTGCGGGAGGCACAGCGGATCGGGGTGGATCAGGCGTCGCTGGTGCACGCGCTGCAGAACCACGACGAGCTGACCTATGAGCTGGTCCACTTCGCCGGGCCGCACCGGGATACCACGTACGAGCTGGCCGGCGGGGAGACCACCGGCGGCGAGCTGGCGGAGTACGTGCGGGAGACGATGCGACTGAAGCTGACCGGGGACGCGGCGCCCTACAACGCGCTGTTCGTCCAGAACGGGATCGCCTGCACCACGGCGTCGGTGATCACGGCGTCGCTGGGCATCACGGATCTGGAGTCGATCACGGAGGCCGACGTCCGCCGGATCGCGAACGCCCACCTGCTGCTGTGCATGTACAACGCGTGGCAGCCCGGCGTGTTCGCCCTCTCGGGGTGGGACCTGGTCGGGGCGCTGCCGGTCGACCGGACAAAGGTGCGTCCGCTGATCGGGACGGGTGACACGCGCTGGATCGAGCGGGGTGCGTACGACCTGATGGGGGTGGCGCCGGAGGCGAAGAAGTCGGCGTCGGGGATGCCGGTCGCCACCGCCCTGTACGGCCCGTTGCCGCAGCAGCTGGAGAACCCGGGCTCGTTCGCGTCCCGGCTGGCGGAGGTGCTGAAGCTGCGCAAGCGCTCGGGGATCGCGACCGGCACGCTGCTGGACGTCCCGGACGTGCCGTGGAAGAGCATGCTCGTGATGATCAACCGGCTGGAGAACGGGCTGGTGCAGATCACGGCGCTGAACTTCGGGCCGGAGAGGATCACCGGACGCGTCCAGTCCGAGCACCTCCCGCAGGGCCGGGTCACCGACCTGGCCACGAGGCGCAAGGTCGACGACGTGGACGCCCTGGGCGGCTTCACGGTCGAGCTCCCCGGCTTCGGCGGCCTCGCCATGGTGGTCCGCTGACCGGCCCCTGAGGAGCGAGCGCAGCGAGCGTCACGAAGGGCCGCCCGCCACCTTCCGCCGTCCCCGCCGCCGCCCGAGCGCGTACTCGCGCGCGGAGTCACTGGACAGCGCGAGCAGCACCAGCACGCTGGTGGCCAGCGGCAGCAGCCCCTCGTGGAGCGGCCCACCGAGGTTGCCGACGAGCCGCTCGGTGATGACCGACCCCACGCCGAGCACGCTCGATGCGCACAGCAGCAGCCGCGACCAGTTGTGGCCGGCGAAGGTCGCCCCCGCAAGGAGGAGGTCACCGAGCGCGCCGAGCCCCAGGATCACTGCGACGAGCGCCGACGCGGCCGCCGTGCCCTCGTCGGCGTCGCTCGTCCCGATCAGGGCGAACGAAGCCAGCGCGGCGTAGACCAGCCCGCGCACGAAGGTCATCAGCGCACCGATCACGGTCTGCACCGGGCGGCTGATCCGGCCGGGATCGGGCGGCGGACCGGACGATTCGGCCGGCGCGACGAGCGCGGTCAGGTCGATGATCGGCAGGTCGCCGTCGGTCTCGATGAGGTCGCCGCCGCCGTTGCGGGAGTGGTAGCCGGTGAAGAAGTCGGGCAGGACGCGGACGGTCGCCGCAGCGTTCGCGTCCCTCACGGTGGCGACGACGTGGTCGCGCTCGACGTCCACGTCCGCGCCGATCTTGTGGGTGATCTGGAGGGTGAACAGGGACAGACCGACGCTGCGGTCGTAGGTGCCGGCGGCGAGCCAGTCGACGCGGAGGCCGCCGGGCAGGAACCAGCCGTCGGGGCACTTCCAGAAGCGGACGTGGTGGCGCTGGAACGGGCTGCCGTCCACTTCCTGCTGGTAGGCGAAGTCCTGGCGACGGCGGAACAGGAGCAGGGGGCTGACCGGAGCCTGGGGGTAGCTGCGCCGGGTGAGGGTGCTGGTGACGATGTGCCAGCCGCTGGCGAGGGTGAGGTCGTCGGCGCGCGTCCACCCGGCCGCGCGGAGGGCGTGGTGGATCTGGTCCGCTGAGCCCATCAGGGCGAGGTTGACCGGGTCACCGAGCAGTCCGTCGGCGGTCCGGGTGCGTCCGATGAAGTAGTCGGGGACGTAGACGCGGCTGAGGATGCGGTGGACGCGGGGCAGGACGAGGTAGGAGACGAGCACCCAGAACACGACCACGAGGAGCATCGGCCAGCCGGGGGTGATGCCCTCGCGCAGCGTCAGGTACGCCAGGTAGACGGCGGCGAGGCCGGCGAGGACGAAGAAGGCGCCGTCGATCCGGGCCATCAGGCCGCGACCTGTCTCGTCCACGCGCCCATCATGCCGCAGGGTCGTCGGGGTACTGGGGGGACGGGAGGGGGCAGGCGTGTCGGGTGGGAGTGGGTCGCCGAGGGCGTGGATCGGCACGTCCGGCTGGGTGTACGACAGCTGGCGGGGCGTGGTGTACCCGCCGGAGGTGCCGGACGCGAAGCGCCTGGAGTTCTACGCGGGGAACCTTTTCGACACGGTGGAGTTGAACGCGAGCCACTACCGGTGGCCCGGCGACGCGTCGTTCCGGTCGTGGCGGCGCCGGCTGCCGCCCGGCTTCGCGCTGACCGTGAAGGCGCCGCGGGCGCTGACCCACGCGAAGAAGCTGTACGAGCCGGAGCGCTGGATCGCCCGGATGGCGCAACCGCTCGCGATCCTGGAGGACCGGCTGGGTGTGGTGCTGGTACAGCTGCCGCCGGGGATGAGCAGGGACGATGCGCGCCTGGACTGGTTCCTTGGTGCGGTGCCGCGGTCGTGGCGGGTGGCGGTGGAGTTCCGCCACCCGAGCTGGCACGTCGAGGACGTGTTCGCCCTGCTGGAGCGCCGCGGGGCGGCGTACGTGGTGATGAGCGGGGCGGGCTGCCGTGCGTCCTGCGGGCGACGGCGGGGTTTGCCTACGTGCGGCTGCACGGACCGGACAAGAGCCACCTGTACGGCGGGAGCTACGACGAGGCGTCGATGTCGTGGTGGGCGGATCGGACGAGGGAGTGGCTGGCCCAGGGGCGAGATGTCTACACGTACTTCAACAACGATGGGGACGGCCACGCGGTCCGCAACGCCCAGTCGCTGCGCCGCCACCTCGGCTGAGCAGCCGGGCCTCCCACACGCTCCCTGAGGAGCCGAAGGGTGAGGGACGAACGCTACAGCCTCTCCTCACGCTCCCTGAGGAGCCGAAGGGTGAGGAACGAACCCTTCGGCGTCACGAAGGGCGCCCGCCAGTACGCGCTCCCGTCAGTGTTCGTGCCCGCTGAAGTCGACCTCGATCTCGACGACGGCCTCGTCGATGAGGTGGGCGACCGTGCGCTGGTCCTCGGCGGAGAGTTCGGGGGCGCCGGCCCGGACGAGTTCGAGGGGGTCGAGGTCGGCGAAGATCTCCTGGACGAAGTTGGTGATGAGGTTCACGGCGGTGGCCTCGAGGCTGTCCTCGAAGCCGGGCTGTTCCCAGGTGGAGTCAGTCACGGGAGGGTCCTTCCTTGCCGGATCCGCCGGCGGAGCGGGCCATTCGGGGGCCGATGGTGGCGACGAGGATGGAGATCATGGTCACGTTGGACCAGGTGTCGTCGATGGGCCCCCACAGCAGGACGGCGAGGTAGAAGGCGCCGAACACGCCGAGGGCGGCGAGCCGGACGCCGAGCCGCTGCGAGGTGTAGAACACCGCGGCGAGCCCGACGAGCCCGGCGAGGGTGACCACCCAGATGGTGATCTGCAGTGCGTCCATCTTCTCCCGGTCCTGTCGCGGACTCCGTTCGGAGAGGCTACCCGGTCACGCGCTTTGGACACGCCGGAACGCCAGTCGCTACGTTGAACCAGCACGCTCCGGGGCGGTAGCTCAGCCGGTCAGAGCAGGGGACTCATAATCCCTGGGTCGCGGGTTCGAGCCCCGCCCGCCCCACGCGCAACACAACGGCCCCTGAGGGCTTCGCGAGGAACGAGCGAAGCGTCACGAAGGGCCGCCGCCACCGATGGTTACCCGGGGATTATGAGTCCCCTGCTCGATCCGGCATGGGACGCGGCCCTCGTGGACCGGACTGCGAAGCGCCGCACCGGAACCCCTTCCCGGCCAGGATTGACGCCGAGGGCTGGCTCCACGAGGAGCGCAAGCTGATCGAGGCCAAGGAGTGGTCTCCCCCGAAGCACCGCGCCGAGAGGGCGCGAGCGGCGTCGACGACGCCGGATTTCGAGACCTACTCGAAGAAGTGGATAGCGAAGCGCCGCACCGACAAGGGCGAGCCACTGCGGGCGTCCACGAGGGCCAACTACGAGGCGACGCTGGAGCACCACTCTGGTGCCGACCTTTGGAGGGATGCGGCTGCGCGACATCACCAAGGGCGCCGTGCGCCGCTGGTACGAGGACACCCTGGAGGGCAACGGCGACACCCCGCGGGCGAACTCGAAGGCGTACGGGCTGCTGCGGGCGATCATGAACAGCGCCGTCGACGAGGACCTAATCGAGGCCAGCCCGGTACATATTCGCGGGGCCGGTTACCAGCCGAAGCGACGCCGCCTCGAGCCGGCCTCGATCGAGGAACTCGACGCGATCGTGGAGAACATGCCGGAGAAGTGGAAGCTGATGGTGCTGCTGGCGTCCTGGTGCGCGCTGCGCTACGGCGAGATCGCCGAGTTGCGTCGCAAGGACGTCAGGCTGCGGCACGCGAGCGGGCGCTGGACGGGCGTGATCCAAGTGCGCCGCGGCGTGGTCTGGGTGAACCGCAAGATTCAGGTCGAGCCCGCCCAAGTCAGAAGCCGGTATTCGCGACGTGGCGATTCCGCCCCACCTGATCCCGATCATCAAAGAGCATCTCGAGATCTTCGCCGCACCCGGCCAGGAGGGCCTCCTCTTCCCCGCGGCGAACGGACGTCAGCAGTGGCCGTCGACCATCGCCGGCTACTTCAAGAAGGCCGCGACGATCGCCGGCCGCTCCGACCTCCGCTTCCACGACCTCCGCAACACCGGCGGCGTCATGGCCGCTCGGCAGGGTGCGACCTTCGCCGATCTCCAGGCGCGACTTGGCCACTCCACGGCCAACACCGCGCTGCTCTATCGGCACACAGCCAAGGGTCCAGACCAGATGATCGCCGAGAGGCTCTCCCGCTTGGCTACCTGAGCCCCAGCCGGCAGATTTGCGGCGTGCAGGACACGAAGACTCACGCCGTGGCGGCTCGGGCGCGAGCGCTTCATGTGGGACGCTCGGAGGCATGAACGTGCCCGACCAGCCCGACCAGCCCGCGTCCGACGACCAAGAGGACGAGCTGTCTAGCTTGCTCAAGAGAAGTCTTAGCACTGAGGAAATGGACGATCAGTCCGACTCGATTGGCGAAGCGGTCGCGGTGACCTTCACAACTCAGGACTACCCCGTAGACGGACTTGTTTCCAGGCTCGAAAAGGAAACAATGATCATTCCAAGATTCGGCGCCCCCCCGGACAAGGTTCAATCTGCTAAGTTCCAGCGCGGATTCGTCTGGACCAAGAAGCAGATGGACAAGTTCGTAGAATCGCTCCTGCTCGGCTATCCCATTCCAGGCATATTCCTTGTGAAGCAACCCGGTGACAACCGTCTTCTCGTTCTCGATGGACAGCAGCGTCTCGAGACCCTCAGGCGGTTCTATGGCGGTATCCACAATGAACGAGTCTTTGCGCTGGAGAACGTTGACGACGCCTTCAAGGGCTTGAGCTACGCCAAGCTTGATGAGGAGCAGAGGATCGCCCTAGACAATTCGTACATGCAGGCAACAATCGTCGCGGCCGATGGATCGAACGAGATGTACGATGCCATATACCAGATCTTTGAACGCCTGAACTCGGGTGGCACGCAGCTCACCCCACATGAAATTCGGGTGGCATTGTTCTCCGGGCAGTTGATGGACAGCATTGCGGCTATAAATAGGATGCCGTCTTGGCGTTCGCTCTACGGCGGCGAGCCATCCGCCCGCCTGCGCGACCACGAGCTAATCCTGCGAATCTTGGCCATGTATGAGAGGTCAGCCTCCTACAAGCGCCCCTTGAAGATATTCCTGAACAACTTCGCGAAGGACCTCCGCGCGTCGGAGGCTGCCACCACAGACGCGGGGGAAAAGTTCATCGCGGCCGCCGAAGCCATATCGCGGCTCGCAGGTTCGTGGGCTCTGCGGCGCGAGGGCAACGCGCAGGTGAACGCTGCCCAGACGGAAGCGATCTTCGTTGCAGTGATGGAGGCACTGACTGCTGGGCCGGCACCTGAGGACCTTCTTCTGCGCATCGAGGTCCTCAAGGCGGATGAGGAGTTCGATCGCGCCACCTCCCGAGCCACCGCGGATAATGACTCCGTCAAGCTCAGGCTTTCCCGAGCTCGCCAACTCCTCACCACTCCAGTCTCGTGACCGATGTCGCCGTCAAACGCCACGTGGCCACCCATCTCAGTCAAGCAGCGACTCCAGGCCCATAGCGAATTGAGCGGACTACTTCGATCGCTGCCCGACGAGGACGAGGCTTCTCCAGCACTCGCCCGATACCTGGTGTTGCGGTCGGCCGGCCTTATAGAAGCGGTCCGCGACGACCTAACCGATCAGCATTGTGCGGCGATCGGGCACCCTCGGCTACATCGCCGTGTCGTCTCCGGGCTTCGCAATGGGCTGGGCGTGACGCCGTCCCAACTGCTCGATTTCCTGGGGACGCTTGATACGACGTGGCGCGATGACCTCGAACTCTTCCTGGACGCAGACGACGGAGCTAGACGTAACCATCTCGGCGCGCTCGTTGCAATGCGCAAGAAGGTAGCTCACGGCGACGGTGATCAAGTGACCGTAGGTAAGGCCCTCACTTGGGCTAGCACGGCCGCAGACATTTCCAAGTGGCTTGTTGCCAGGCTTGACCCAAGATGATGGCTCGCCCGGCGCGCCCTTCTGTGCGGCCGATCAGATGCGGGCGGACGCCCCAATGGGAGCAACCGCACACCAATTCCGCTATTGAGATGATCAGGCGGCCCCCCAGCTTGTGGGGTGTTGACTTGATCGGCTCGTGTCTATCCGAGGCCTGCGGCGGCCGCTGCGATTTGGAGTTTGGCCGTCCGGCGCGGGTCTAGTCTCAGGTCGCACACGTCGGAGCTATCTCATGCGAGAATGCCCGACGTGGACCTCGGCATCATCCTCGGCATCGTCGGCGCTCTCATCGGTATCGCAGGGATCGCCATCGGTCTGTGGGTGTCGCGCAGAAGCGCCATGGATGTCAAGGGGGCCATAACACTCCTCGGGCTGGCCGGGCTCGACCAAGACTTCGAGGTGCGCTGGCGCGGCCAAGCAGTAAAAGTTCCCTCGCTGGTCAACGTCACAGTGTGCAATCTTGGACCCAAGGACGTGAGTGTTCGCGACTTCGAGGGCGGCCTTGTGGAGATCGACTACACACAAGCCAGAGCGGTCGGCATCCTCGCTGACGGCACCTCTGATCCGGATGCTTGGGATCTGGTCAGCGATCCGGAGAACGGTACCTTCACCATCAGACTCCTTCCCCGCATCATGAAGCCGCAAGAGCCAATGGCGGTGACAATCCTCTGCGATGGAGTTCCCCGCCGGAGCAAGACCTCAGTTCGCATCTCGGGCGTTAGGGAGATGAGTCGCCGTCGGAGGTGGGTCCGTCGCTACGGTCTTGGTGTTGTTCTCGCGATTGTGCTGGGCATTGCTACGGGCACAGCCTTTTACCTGACTCTCGGCCCCAGAGATCCCAACGCTCCACGAGTGGAGTTCAGTCCTCCTCAGCGCGCTTGGATCGCAATCGCGTTCGGAGTCGTGTACGGGGCAATCGTCCTCATCTACACATGGGGCAGGTACGCTTTGCGTGCACGACGGCGGCGAGCAGAAGAGGAACGTGCCAAAGGTATAGCGGAGCCTGAGTCCCGCGCTGATCGTGCGCCCGACTCCAAGAGCCAGGTGTTGGCCGACGAGCCAACCGGCGTGGTGGGTGAACAAGTTGGAACAGCCCGTGAGGAGCGGGCGGCTTTGGATCCACGTCGGATCGCACCCAGAGAGACGATTCGAGCCGCTGCCGCATACCACGAGGCTTTGCTTGCTGGACATGTTCAGGCCTCCGTTCGGGCCACTTCCCAAGGAGTGAGGGTGTACCTGCCGTCTAGTGGCCACCGAGTGGCCGCGCTACAGGCTTTGACGCCCGAGTATGAGCGCTTCCGAGTGCCGTACAGATTCGCGCTGGGTGTTCCACAACCCCGCAACGCGAGAGGCGCCCGTTCGCTCGTCGCCGGGCCCGATGAGGATGACCATCGCAGCGGGCAGACTGGCCCGCAGCCTCCTGCTGACGACATGGGCGCGCCAAGCGAGAACCCAGAAGTCACTCCCCGGAACTAAGCCCGGGCGCTGCGGCGTGGGTCCGCGGCATCTGCCTACCAGCCGTTCGCCGACGGCACGCGTCGAAGCAGCTTGTCGAGGTCGCTGGCCCGCACGCGATTGATGCGGCGACACGTACGGAAAGCGGGCAGCTCGCCGGCCGCGATCCGCCGAAGCAGCGTGTGGACGCTGATCCCGAGGATGTCGGCGGCGGCGGACAGCGAGATGAAGGCTCCGGGCTTGGTGCTATCGATGGAGCTGGACGCGTGGACGCAGGACCACGCGACCAGCCTCCCTTGATAGCGGGGTTCGGCTGCCAAGAGGGCATGGCGAGGCGCCGCCGGGCTGGGTGCTTGGCGGCGCCTCTTGTTGCTCTGGCTGTCTGTGTTCGGGGCTGGTGCGCGGGTCGTGGTCGACGCTGGTGTCAGTCTGATATGCGCGGGTTGGTTACCGCAGGACGGTGTTCCGGCTCGGCGCGGTTCTTCGCTGTCCAAGCTCGAGCGTCGCCCCGTTGCTGGGGTTGCTCATAAGGCGGTCGCGGGTCCGCTCCGGGATGCAGCCACCAGCCCCGGTGACCGTTGCCAGGGCAAGCTCTTTCTAGGGTTGGTCGTCGATCACGGCGATCGACCAGCACCAGCCGGCGAGTTCGCGGGCGATAGCGACGGTGGCGACGTGGTGCGCTTCTTGCGGGCTTGGAACCCGACCCAGCGGGCGTGCAGGCGACGGTTCCCGGCGTCGCCGCGAGCCCGGGCCGCCGGGCTGGCGAGGTCCTGCCGGTCCCGAAGCACCTTCCCCTTCCGGTAAGGCCGCATGTGGTGCAGCGCAGCCTCGATCAGCAACCGCCGGACATGAGCGTTTCCGGTCCGGGTGATCGGCCCGGTCATCCGGGACCTGCCCGAGGAGTGCTCACTGGGGACCAGGCCGAGGTAGGCGCCGATGCTGTTACCGTCGAACCGGGTCCAGTCACCGATCTCGACCGCGAGCGCGAACCCGGTCAGAGTCGAGATCCCGCGCAGGCAGCACAGCCGGCGCACCATCGGCGTCCACGGCGAGTCGCCGGCCAGCTGTTCGATCCGGGCATCCAGACGGTCCCGACGGGCCAGGGTGGAGAGTACCTGGTCGAGGTACTCATCGAACGTGGTTTGCAGGTTCGGATCATCGAAGCGTTGCCGGGCCAGCCAGTCTCGATGAGCGCCGGTCCAGGCGTTGCCGTCGTAGACGATCTGCTGACGCAACAACAGCTTCGAGAGCCGGTGCCGCGACCTCATCAGATCCTTGCGGCAATCCTCCCGGGCACGAACCAGATCCCGGGCCGACTCAGTCGCCGCGTCCGGCACCCTCACCGGGGTGAACTCACCCAGCCGGAGCAATCGGCACAGGTGCTCGGCATCCCTGGCGTCGTTCTCGACCCTGTCGCCGGCGGGGCGTTGCAGCTTCGAGGGTGCCGCCACCTCACACCGAATACCGGCCGCGCGGAGCTCGCGCGCCAGCCCGAACCCCGTCGGGCCAGCCTCGTACAACACCGCTACCGGCCCTGGCAGCTTCCCCAGCCAGTCATGAACCTCCGCACCCGGGGCGAGGCTGGCAGCAAACACCTCGCCAGTCACCTCATCCATCCCGTGCGCCGCAACCGAACGGGCGTGCACGTCCAGCCCGACACTCGTGCGCTCTGAAACACCGGGGCCTCCCCACACATGTCGGATAGGCCGGGCAGGCAGCCCCCGCCCAGCAACCCACGAAGGGTGTGCCAGCGAGGCCCCGGCCCGCAACCCCCAACCACGGGAACCACCCATAGCGTCTAAGCCTTGGAAGTGGGTCGTTCCGGACACGGTTGGCCCGATGAATCTGACGAACGGGCTGCATGGCTCCCAGCCTCGATGGACGGCTGGCCTCGGGATGGGCCCGCAGACCAGCGATTCCCGCGGGCGCCTGCCACGATGGTGGCGTGCACCCCACAGAGATGAGTCACGAGGAGTTCCCGCACTCGATGGCAAGAGCCGCCGGCATGCAGGTGGTCGAAGCTGCTCGCGGCTTGCGGAATGTGTACGTGCACCTGAACGTGCCCTACGCGATCAAGAGCGGGCGCACGCTGCACCTTCAAATCATCCAGCCGAGTCGGGACGCGACCTTCGCCGAGCCCTCCGAGGTGTTCAGCGACCGGTTCCCATGCGTGGTGTTCGTCCAGGGCTCGGCGTGGGGCGAGCAGCCGCTGGGAGCATCGATGGCGTTCTGGTGCCGGTTCGCCGAGCGCGGCTACACGATCGCGATCGTGGAGTACCGGCCGTCCAGCTTGACAGGGTTCCCTGCGCAGGTGCAGGACGCCAAGACCGCCGTCCGCTGGCTCCGCGCCCATGCGGACGAATACTCCATCGATCCGAACCTGATCGTGATGGCCGGAGATTCCTCCGGCGGGCACACCGCCCTGATGGTCCACGCCACGCAGGACCTCGATCAGTTCGATGACGAGCCCGGTCAACCCCTCGACATCAAGGCGTTCATCGACTTCTACGGGCCGACCGACCTTGGCCGCCTCAACGACGAACCCACGACCATGGACCACTCCGACCCCGATAGTCCGGAGGGTCGCCTCCTCGGCGGGATCTCACCCTCGACCGCACCTGCCCTGCTCCACGAAGCCAATCCGTCGAGCTGGGTCGCGGCCGACCGGCCACTCGCACCACTGCTGATGATCCACGGGTCGAAGGACCGACTGATCCCATTCGCGCAGAGCGTCTACCACCATGAAGCGCTCCGAAGCGCGCACCAGCCCGTCGAGCTCATCCAAGTTCGGGACGGGGACCACGGCATCTGGCCCGCCATCTTCAACCAAACCATCGCCGACATCCTCGATCGCTTCATTCAGGAGCGGACGGCTGCAGCGGGCGCATAGGTCACGAGTGGTACGCATCCCGGCGATGCACGACCGAGACGACCTCAATGACGAGACGCTGGTCGATGATCCGATAGATCACCCGGTACTCGCCCCGCCGCGCCGCGTACAGCGGAGCCAGCGGCTCACGCAGCGGCTTGCCGACTCGTCGCGGGTTCTCCCGCAGGGCACCCATGATGAACTCGAACGCGGCTGCCGCGACCTTCTCGGGGAGATCCCGTTCGAGTGCCCGACGGGCCGTCCGGGTGAACACCACCTCGTACAGGTCGGGCACGGCTAGCGTCCGCGCGCAGCGAGCGCGGCACGGACCTCATCCGCCGAACTGATCTCGCCGTTCTCCAGGTCGACAAGGCCTGCCCGGATCGCCTCGACCTCGTCGGGATTGCTCAGGATGTCGAGCGTCTCCAGCAGGGAGTCGTAGTCATCCGCACCAAGCAGGACCGCCACCCGATCGCCGTTGCGCGTCACCTCGAACCGCTCGTGCGTGGAGACGGCCGACTCCACGAGCTTCGACAGATGGGCACGAGCCTCAGCCAGCGACAGTGTGGTCATGTACAGAATTCTAGCGCATGGCGTCGATCGTGGGGTTATCCACAGCCGGAGGAAGGTTGCCGCAGGCCCACCGGACCAAGTGTGTAGCGGGTGTGTATCGATCTGGGAGTCTGGCCGCCACCGTCGGGCTCATCACGTCGACGGTCGCGCAGGCAGGGCCTTCCGGCGGGCTTACGCACCAGCAGTGCTTGGTGCCGGCCCATATAGGTAACCAGCTCGCAGCATGCAACGCACTTCAGATCACTCGAGAACATCCTGCTGCGTGATTGCTCCATCGAGGACTGCTTGCACTTGCTTGGCGAGTTCGAGGTTGCCCGCTTCTCCGAGTTCGTTCATGAATTCGGTCGCATCGACCTCCAGTTGGGCGTCACCGGCGGCGAGCGCCCGGGCGATCACCACGGGAATCGCATGGCGAGACATCTCAATCATCGCGAATCCTCGGGACTGCGGTGCCTTGACCAGGAGCCTTGTCACATCGAGCGCCAAGCGGGCGTTGACATCGGCGGCACTCGCGATGTCCTTGCCGATCATGTAGCGCTGTGCCGCCAGCTCAGGGTCGAGCTCCAGCGATCGTTTGAGGCGTGGCAGCCACCACTCAGGGTCGAACTTGCGACACCGAACTACCCAGAAGAACTCTCGGAGTTCAGCCGAGTCGGAGGGATTTGACTCAACGTGGGTGATACGAGCATCCCAGACACCCGCGAAACGATCCCGAATGCCGTCCTCCACGCTCTCGGCGTGCATGAACTCCCAAGCGACATGTCCGAGCGCCGCGCCCCGCTCGACCGCATCCGCCGATGAGAAGAATGCGGTAACGACCGGGTCGTCCCAGCCGACATGACCGAACGCGAGCGCCCTCACCGCCCACTCACCAATCCGCTCACGCGGGGTCGAGTTGTCGAACTGCAACCCGTCGACGATGGGCTCCGACAGCGCCAACGCGGCCAGCATCGAAGGGGCGAGCAACTTGTACAAGCTGCTGTGGTACCGGTGGACAGCCATGGCTGTGGATAGAGCGATCTGCTGACAGTGAGAGATTTCCTCGACATCGCCAAACCAGGTGCGAACATGCGACTTGGTCCATGTTTCGTCCGCATTCACGAACCGGCCGAGGTGCTCCCCGATCACGGCGCAAGAAGCCCCTTGCGGGTCTTGTCGCGCCAATTCTCCGAGAAGGACCGCTCTCGCACGGTCGCTCCACGGCACAGACGGGCCATGACTCACCAAGGCGGCGAGACCCCGAAGGTGGATCGGCCACCGCTGGTTGATCGACAGGGTCAACGGATCCATCCCGTCCGCCCGGTCTTCCGCGACATACTCGGACCATTCCTGGTCGCTCGATGGAAGGACGATCAGAAGGTCCGCAAGCCGCTGGAGACGCCCCGTAGGCACGCGTGGCGGTGCAGACTTCTTCACGAGTTCAGCAAGCAGATCTTCCGCGGCCTCCTTCGCCCACCTGAAATCTGGGTCATCGTCTCCATCGCCGCCCTCCCGCGGGAGATCGAGTTCATCACCGTGCGTAAGCACGTCACGCAATGTCTCTTCGACTTGGTCCCAATCCAACTCAAGACCTGCCTTGAACGCGCCTTCCCACCCCCGCAGGATCGCTCGCAAGTACGTGGGGCGGAGCCTCGCGACGAGGCCACTAGTGGTGGCCGTCATCTGCGGGTAGGCAGTGACGAGCGCCGTCAGCTCACGGGCCTGCCCTTCGTGAGATGGCTCGGGTCCCCATCCGTCGCCGAGATCGTGCCAGCTCTCGAGGTGGGCGATGAGCTCCTCGGGGCTCATCGCGGCCATCTCTTCCTGCGTCATTGGGCTGTTCGGCCCTGTCCAGCCGGTGATCAAGAGTGGCGGACGGAGGGGGTCCTCAATCACGCCTAAGCGGTCATCGAGCTCCGCCAACCGCCGGGCGAGCACGACGGGTAATGCGGATGGTCCGACCGACGCCAACCACAGGTGTTCCCAGCGCTCGGTCGACTCAGTGACACGTGCTTCGATGTCGACGTCGGAGTCTTCTTCGTCTCTGCTCGCTCGCTCCCGGACCTGGCTGGCGCGGACCGCGACTCCATCGGCAACGAAGTCGCCAAGCGGATCAAGTGCGGACGGCGCATGGCGCGAGATTTCGCGTGCGAGTTCACCGAACTCAACTCGGCAACGCTCGTCCCTTGAATGCGGCTCCAACAGCAGTGCCTGAGCGACCGAGACGAGTTCGGGAACGTCGGGAGCTTCCGCCTCTGCCCCAGCCAAGGCAGCAGTCATCACAAACATGGCGATTCTGCGAGCAAGCATTAGGTTGGCGCCGATCAGTCGCTTCACAGTGCCGCGTGGTTCAGCTTTCATTCGTTCGAGTGCGAGGTCTCGGGTCGCATCGATTAGTGCGTCTTGGACCCCCCGGTGCATCTCACGGCGTTCCTTGATACTGGGACGGGAAAGGGACCAGCCATCCATCCGGCCCGCAGCCTTCTCGTATGCAACGAGCCAGCCCAGCACTACAGGCAAACCATCGGGCCCGAGCGCCTGGGCCACCTGCGGGAGTGATGCCTCATACCAATACTCATCGAGCAACAGGCTGGGCTCTGTGGAGCCCTCCGGGACCGATGGTTGGAATAGCGCGTTGGCAACCCACTCACCAGTCTTTCGTTCGCCACCCGCGATGAGATTCACGGCAAAGCGGACCATTTCGCGAGGATCAGTGCGCCATCCGAAGCCCGAGCTGACCCATGACTTGAGCACCGGCTTGAGCCGGGCGGCCTCCGAGGCAGGGACGGCGGCCCCCACCGCAAAGAGCGCACGACGCACCCAAGCGTTGTCGCTGTCCTTGAGCGCGACGAGGATGTCGACTGCAACCGCTGGCGCATTCCCGGCGACGCGCACCACGTACTCGATCTCGGGCCAGTAGGGGTCGCTCGTCGTCCCATCGCCCATGACGACTCGGGCCGGCGGCTTTCGAAAGGCTCCTTCGTTCTTGAGTGGCTCGAGCCAGAGAGGATTCTTGAGACCCTCAAAGAAGGCCCGCCGCAGTTGTGGCGTGGGAATCCGACGGAGCGCTTCACGAACTTGATCGTCCAAAGGTCGCGTGTAGCTACTCATGGGGATGTCCCTCCTCCTGCGCATTGGCAAGCGCCAAGATGTCTTCCACGGCGCTGAGGTTCGTGAAGAACAGACTAGTGCGGACCTCGATGACGTCCTCGACGACACGGATGTGGGCGGTGATCTCAGAGTCTGAAGGAAGCTCTCGTCCACCGTCGGAATTCCGATCAAGGTGGGCCCACTCAAGGAAGAAGCCCTGGGCCGCTTTCCATTGCCCAATCAGAGGGTGTGCGGGGTCTGTCCCGTCAGTCAGGAGTGCCGCAGCGTTGACGACGTTGAGACCGCGCTCCTTCACCGCCGCTTCCACAAGATCTGCGATAACCGCGGCAACTTCGGCCGGCACGGGCACCATCGCCTGCTGGGCGCGGAGGTCGAGTTGTGGGTGCCCCGAAAGCACGTCCGGAAGTCTGGCGACAAGTGAGCTTGAACTGGGTTTTGGACGCGGTACCGCGTTGGCTGCCATGGCGGCCGGGAGCCCGTTGATGAGCTCTCGCATGCAATGACAGATAATCGAGACTCGAGCGGCCTCCCCACCGGTGCTAGGAGGACTGGCGAGTTCACGTAGGGCCGCGAGGTATATCCCGGCAAGGCGCTCGCTCCGCGCTCTGAGTCCCTCGGCAACTTGCGTGCGCCGTTGACACGGTTCCTCACACATTGGGTTCGGCGCCCTGTGCGGTCCCACCGACACCGAAAGGGGCGACACAGTGGGCCCCCACGGGACGTGGCGGGTCACTCCGCGGCTCCAGCCGCAGATTGACGCCGCCCCCCTCTCGAGTGGCCGCGTGCAGCGCCAGCAGGAAGTTCTCTTCGGGAAGGTTGACCGCCGCGTTCAGGATGTTGCAGACCTCTGCCTCGACCGATCGGCCATTCCTGGCGGCCCGGGCCCGCAACCGGGCGTGCGTGCGCTCGTCGAGATGCCTGATCGTCAGGGTTCCCACAGTGTCACCTCCCTTACTGCAACGCTAGCGAACAGACGGTCCATCAGCCTCCATCCGGCCTCATCGGAGCCGGATACCCCCGCCCCTTTCAGGCGTACCCCAGAGGGGTACCTGGAGACCCAGGGATACTGCCACTGGAATAGTTGCATGCAATAGCGTGCAATAGCGTCTTCCCTCGTGGCCAAGCTGATCACTAGGGACGTTCGGTGGACGGCGGAATTATCGGGGCTGTTTCCTTGGGTGACGGGCTCCTCGGCTGCCTTAAAGCGAGGCAGGCGCTCTGGATGTCGCCCGGCGTCCAGCCCTTCGGCCACGACTATCGTCCTACCTTGTCAGATGCCACTTCCCAGCTCACGCGGTAAGCTTGATCAGGCGCCAGCGATGGTCGCGATAGGGGTGGGGGTATAGCCAGAAATGGCCAGAAACCGCCCCTGAACGCGTCCTTGTTGCACACGGCGTGCGATAGCCGTGCAATATGTCCTAGTCAGCGACAGATTCGGGTCACTCATAATCCCTGGGTCGCGGGTTCGAGCCCCGCCCGCCCCACCAGCGTTCTACCGATCGTTCACTAGGCATCCTGCCGTCACACGGGGCCCCCGCAACCAGCCACAAGGTTGCACCAGACCTCTTCTGCTGCACGATAGGGCGCACACGTCGTGCAATCGGACCGCTCACCCAGGCGCTTCTTCGGCCCTCTTGCACGAGTCAGGTCCCTGGTCCTGGCGGATCAACGAGAATCGAATCGAATTCGGAACTGGCCGCGATCCGGGCAAGATCTTCAAGGTTCGACGTCCAGCTACGTAGCTCCGTGAGTACGGCGCCAGCGAGGGAGAGAGTCTCGTCCACGTACGTCTCGGCAGCGGCACACCCCTCATCACTCCAGATGTCGTGGCTGGCAATCAGCCCATGGACGAGTGTGTTTCGACCTGCCACAAGGTCCTTCATCCTGCTGCGCACGGACTCCAGGTGGTCATCCTCGAGCCCGACGGCCATGCCCAGCCGCACCTTTGCCCTCGATGGTCCGTCGACGTCATCGTCCGGCGGCTCCCAGTCCAGCGGCTTGAGGAGCCCAGCGCTCACCACCTCAGTGACCGAGCCAAGGGTCTGCTTTGAGATCCGCGCTTCATGTCGTTCGAGTTGTTCGGTCAGAACTCCCGCGTGGACCTCGAACTCTGTGCGGCTGGCCAGCCACTTCATGCACCACTCGATCTGTTGCAGCCGGATCATGCACCAGCCCAGCTTCTGATAGAGCAGCCTTCGAGCCCCCTTCGGATCGCCCATGGTTGTCTGCACAGAGCCGTCTCGGACCATCGATTCGTCAGTCGGATTCACCAGCACCTGCTACTCGGTGTACTCGATGACCCCGACTCCGTCGTCACGCAGGACGTCGCAGTAGGCCCACAGCTTGTCCACCAAGCGGCGCGAGTCGTTCACGGATGCAGTCTCTCAGAAGCTTCGGACGCATGCCGCGCATCAGGATCGGCAGAATGGTAGATATGGGCGCTAGACTTCTACCATGAGCCTCAACATCAAGAACGAGGATATCCACGCTCGGGTGCGGCGCCTAGCCGAACTGACCGGACTCTCCCAGACCGGGGCGGTGGACGACGCCGTTCAGCACCGGCTGGCCGAACTTGAGGGCACACCGGCCCGCCGGAAGGTCCGGATCGACGCGGTCGTGCGCGCTATTCAGGTCGACCTCAGCGACGTCGAACGGCAGGCCCTGCGTGACACCGACCGGGACCTGTACGCCGCCGACGGCCTCCCGCGGTGATCGTCGACACGTCCGCGATCGTGGCCCTGATGCTCGGCGAGTCGAAGGCGGCAGACATCGCCCGAGTGCTGGCGGACGGCCCGGCGCGGATGTCCGCCGCAACGCTGGTCGAACTGCATGCCATGGCCGCAAACCGCCTGTCCACGGTTCAGCAACGCCGGCTCGAGCGCCTGCTCACCGAAGCCGAGGTCGAGATCGTCCCGTTCACCGAGGACCAAGCCCGCGTCGCCGGCCAGGCTCTCCGCGACTTCGGACGCGGCAGCGGGCATCCGGCCCAGCTGAACCTCGGCGACGCCTACTCCTACGCCCTGGCCGCCACCACCGGAGAGCCACTGCTCTTCGTCGGCGACGACTTCGGGCACACCGACCTGATACCTGCGCTGTAGCCGGAAGTCACGCACGCCCGATCCCGTGCCCGCCGAACCTCGTCAGTAGGCCCACAACTTGTCCACAAGCCGCCGAGAATCGGCCGAGTTGGCGGAGCTCATCGGTACTGCCGCTTCTGCGCCGCGTTCAGCGCCGACACCAGCGATGGGTCGAGGTTCACGATCTCGATCTCAACACCCATCTCCCTGATCGCCTGAGCGTGCCACGACACTCCACTCAGATGCCCCACTGCTGCGGGGTCGCTTACGCACAGAATCAGCCGGTCCGGTCTCGGGTCGAGGGACTTCGCGATCCAGCTGAGTTTGGTGGCATCAACAACGAGCTTGTACTTCTGTGCGACCTTCGCCGAGCCCTGATGCGCCCAACACTCGACCAGTACAGTCAGATTGTCGTCCGCCCCATCAATCTCGACCCGCGCCCCGGACGGATGGAAGATCCGGCGCGGAGCCAGCGACAGGCCAAGGCGCTTGCCCAGCGCGACGAGCATGTGGCCCTCCGCCAACCGTTGCACCTGTGAGTCGCCGGAGGCAGGGTCAGAAGGCACAGAGGTCAACGGCTCCATCGCGAGCCCGTCAGCTCGGACCGGCGGTCGCTTGGGTTCCGGGGGCGCTTGCAACGGGACCGCAGGCAGATCACCGCTGACTACCTGGTTCACGATCTTGCCGTCGGCACCACGGAACCGTCGAAGAACGCCCTCGGCCTCCATCGCCCGACACAGCATGTTGACGGTCTGACGCGGGGAAATGCCGGCCCGCCGAGCCAGTTCGTCGTCGTTCAGAGGCTCGACGGAGGACCCCAACGCCTCCAGGATGCGATCTCGATTGGTCATAGCTCCTCGAAGAAATCCTCGTCCAGGTCGAACAGGGTGACGCTCGTCTTGGCCTGCACGCCGACGCCGTGGCGAAGCATCAACTCGGCCAACCGCTTGCCGTCGATCAGCTCGATCCGCAGGTTCACCCGCTTCCCCTCTTCGACCGCCTCCCGGGTGGACGACGCCGTGGTCAGGAACACACCCCGATCCCCCTGCGCCGACATCAACGTATAGCCAGAATTGGCCAGAAATCGACCCTGAACGCGTCCTTGTTGCACACGGCGTGCAATAGCTGTGCAATATGTCCTCTTCAGCGACACATTCGGGTCACTTACAATCCCTGGGTTGCGGGTTCGAGCCCCGCCCGCCCCACCCCGTCCAGTGAGTTACCAAGGTTGAGTCCCGACATCCACACATGTACGCTTTTCTGTACAGGTCGAAGGGATGGTGAGAATGAAGACCCTGAGCTACACCGAGTCACGCGCTCGCTACGCCGAGGTGCTTGACGCGGTGGTCGACGACCGCGAAGAGATCGTGATCACACGCGCCGGGCACGATCCCGTCGTGATCGTGTCCCTGGAGGACTATGAGGCCCTCAAAGAGACGGCCTAGCTGATGCGCTCTCCGGCGAACGCACGCCGCCTCCTCGATGCCATGGAACGCCTGGAGGCTGGCCGCGGCGAGCAGCACGAACTGATCGACGCAGACTGATCATGCGGCTCGTCTGGGACGAGAACGCCTGGGCCGACTACCTGTGGCGGCAGGCTCAGGACCGCAGGGTCCTGAAGCGCATCAATGCCCTGATCGAGGACGTCTCCCGCAACGGCAACGAAGGAATCGGCAAGCCCGAGGCCCTCAGGCATGACTTCGCCGGGTATTGGTCGCGCCGAATCACTGACGAGCACCGCCTGGTCTACAAGATCGTGGGAGACGAGATCAGAATTGCGGCCTGCCGCTACCACTACGGCCATTGATCCGAGCAGGGGTCCCGGCGGTCACCTCCCAGCCCGGCGAACCAACGCGGCACGGATCGCATCCGCAGAACTGACCTCGCCGCGCTCGAGATCGACCAGTCCGACCCGGACGAGCGGCCCAGCGATCGCTTCGAATCCGTGGCAAACAGACCCCTTACGGGCGACTGCGATGGGAAGCCCTGCGCGACAAGATTGAGAGCACAGCCACCCGAGGAGACGATGATCGCCATGCCGCCGTTCGCCGGCGAGACGCGCACCCGCGGCGGCGTCTTGTGAGTGAGCAAGCGGGTTCGCCCGGGTCGCCTCAGCCCCACGCCAATCCGACCACTTCCCCCAACTCGCTTGGCCAGGACTGGCTGCGCCAACTCGACTGGCGCCAGTTCGAGGATCTCGTGGGCTCTGCCTACCGGTTGCAGGGATACGCCGTCCTACCCACGTCTCCTGGTGCCGACGGCGGCATTGATCTGATCCTCACGCGTGGCAGTGAGCGCATCTTCGTCCAGTGCAAGCACTGGAAGGAATGGCAGGTCGGCGCTCCTGTGATCCGCGAACTGTTCGGGCTCGTCGCCGCCAATCGCGCCACCCGCGGCATCGTGGTCACCTCCGGCACCTTCAGCCGTGAAGCGATCGAGTTCGGCCGCCAGACCGGGACGGAGTTGCTCGACGGCCCCGCGGTCATGGCGCTGGTCGCCAGCGGCAACGCGTACCGCCCGGTAGGTGCGCCGCGACCCGATTTCCCCTCGCCCGCGTTCACCCCGCCGACTGCCCCGAGCTTCGGCCCACCCACTCCCCGCAGCGTTCCGAGCTGTCCCGTCTGTCTGTCACCGATGGTTCTGCACAAGGCCCGGCGTGGGCCTCACGCGGGCTCGCTCTTCTGGGGGTGCGGCCGCTACCCCGGCTGTCGCGGGACCCGTGAGGCGGCCGCGGGAACCGCCCTGCCTCCGACTCCGCGACAGGTGGCGCGCGAGCGCAAGCGTCGGCGAAGCCTGATCGTCGCTCTCGCCGCACTGGTTATCGGACCGATCCTGTTCCTCACCTCCACCGCGTTTGCCATGCACGCCATCACTCACCCGGCGTCGTTCCCCACCAGTCGAATCCTCCCGTCCACGCCGGTCGCCGGTCCGGCGGCCAGCACGTCCACGAACACGCCGACAGGCACGCTGAGAATGGGTGAACAGCCGATGGACGTGGCCGTCGACACCAAGAGCAAGCGCCTGTACACCGCCAACTACGTGTCCGGTGACGCCACGGTGATTGACGCCGCGTCCATGTCGGTCCTCGACACCATCGATGTCCCCGGCAAGCCGGTCGGGATCGCAGTCTCGGGCAACACGCTGTACGTCGCCGACCGCGCCGGCAAGAAGGTGTACGCCATCAATCTCAAGACACACAAGACGACGGCCACCTTCGCGGCCGGACGCGGGCCGTCGGATCTTGCCCTGGATGCAGAGGCGGGCCGGCTCTTCATCGCCCACGAGGACGGCTCGGTCTGGACGTACTCCCTCTCATCGGGCCGGCGCCTGTCCAAGGTGGACGCATACCCGGGTGTGTCGATCGCGGTTGATACCGCGGAGCACAAGCTCTATGCGGTCAACGTGTCCGGCGTGCTCTACACCTTCCGCACCCGCACGCTTCAGCGTGTCTCGGTCGCCTTCGTCGGTGCGGGCGCCATCGCCACGGACTCCAAGCGACAGCGGCTCTACGTTGCCCACGGCCAGCAACTCCGCGAGTACAACGTCTTGACGGGCACATCGCAGCCGATCGAACTCGACATTGATGCCCAGTCCGTCGCCGTCGACCCGACCACGCGCACGGCCTATGTCGCCGACCCCGACACGAACGCTGTGCGGGCCGTCAGCCTGAAGTGATGCCCGACGACAGCTCGTCCAGAACGTTAGGTTCTCGGACATTCCGGGCACTCCGAAATCGCTCGGAACCACCCCTTCTGCGGGCCACGAGTGATATGACGGGCCTGTACCGGATTCTCCAGTGTCGAGGACGTGATGACCCCATTCCTGATTGCCGTCGCTGTCGTTGCCCTCATCGTCATCATTTGGTCGAGGAACCGGAAACGCACGGCACCGGAGGTCAGGGGTGCTGACGCCGTAGGGATCGCGTCCACAGCCGGTCAGCCTGAACCCGATGACACCTGGCTACCGGTGGTCGGCACGTCCTATCACAGCGCGATCGACTACACCGGGGATGGTCCGGTCGAGGTACGGCTCAAGCGAGAGCCCAACAACACGCATGACGCCAACGCGATCGGCGCCTGGATCGGGAATCGCAAGCTCGGCTATATCCCGCATCGAATCGCCGTCAGGTATGCGCCGGTGATCGACGCCGCGGGCGGGACCATCCGAGTCCCCGGTTACTGCAGGCATGGCTCGATCGATGTCAGGCCGGATGGCCTCACCACGGCTCCCCTGCCCGCTGACCGGCGGCCCGTGCGAGCGTGGGGGTGGACGGTCTACTCGTGCGAGGTAGAAGGCGAGTTCATGAATCGAGGAGGCCTCGAGTCCGCCTACTCGGCAGCTGGCGTGCCCGTGACGGAATCGGGTGTCGAGCTCAACGACGTACCGGCCCTCCTGCTCGAGTCGGCTGACGGTTCCGGCTTTCTGGATGTCCTGATCAACGGCAGGGTCGTCGGCTACCTCGCCGAAGGCGAAGCCGCGCTCTACGCACCCATCATCCGCAGCCTCCGATCGCGCGGCCAGGCGCTAGAGGTGTCAGCAAGACTCTGGGCACGCAGAGGCGAACGACTGCGCGGACGAGTGACTCTTCTGATGCCGCGAGCCGATGAGGTCGAGCCACCGTCCCCGCTTCCGAACGATCCGTACGTGGTCCTCCCCGCGACGTCTTCAATGCAGGTCTCCGGGGAGGAAGCGCACCAGGACGTGCTGGCGCCGCTGCTGACGGGCAGGACGTCGGCGTCCGTCGTTGCAACGCTGCACTCCGCGGAGATTCAGCGCGCACGCTCCGCCGTAGCAGTCGTCGAGGTCAGGGTGGGAGGAGCGGTTGTTGGCCAGCTGAGTTCGACCAGCTCCGCCAACACCATCGACCTGATCCGGGCTTGCGAGGCCGCCGGCCGTATCCCCGTCGCCCACGGCACCATCACGGGCAACTCCCTGAAGGTCGAGATGAGCGTCCGAACTGCGAAGACTGCGGACGTGTCAGATCGATGGCTGGCGGAGGTACTGAACCCGACGGCTGTCCGCCCCGCCTTTGCGTCTCCGAGCCCGGAGAATAACCCCGGCATGGTCGGACGCCCTCCGGCAGCGACCACTGGCAGCGACCACGATCCAACGTCGTATTGGAATTGAGCAGTGGGCACGACGATCTGGTCGTCCTCCACCGAATACCTGAGGCGGCGCTGCTGCGTGATCTGCTGAGACCAGACATTGCTCCTGCTGCGCCTTTGCCGACGCTGCTCAGGACATCGAGAATCCCTCGCGGCGAGCCACGGTCGGCGCGCGAACTCGCCACAACATCCCGTCCAGGAGGATCAACGAGGTGCGTCCCAGGCGTCAGTCGCCCTCACGACTTGTTACCGCGCCGCAGTACCAGCGAACAGAGCCGCAGGCCGGTCGACTCGGCGGCGGCTTTCCATGGTTCGCTCGCGAGGCATAGGCACTCACCTGAGCTCTGTCGAGACCGGCTCCAGCAGCAACAAGCACTGTTCATCGACGAACTCGCCGACGTTGGCGGTCACTCGAAGGTTGTCCCCCACTCGAATCGTGTCTGGGACCGCTCCCTCAAAGCCAAGATCAGAGGTGGTATTGACATCACGGAACTGGAACGACGGTCCTCTCGTAGACGTGCCGTCGTCTCCGAAGCCGAGAAGGATGTCGTACCGCGTCCTGTAGTCGCCGTGGGGGCTCATGGCGCCGATGCTTCCATCGAACCGGATTGTCCGTCCGCGGTAGGTCTCGGCGAACGCGGCGATCTTGTCGTCGCAGTAATCGCCGAGCTTCCTGAGAGCAGCCAGATCCTTGTTGTTCTTCACTGTCAGAATCGCTGCATTCGCGTCCGCGCTCGCCGGCTGCTCATCGGTGGGAGTTGCGGATGCTTCGTCCACCGATGCCGAACTGGTTGGCGCCGACGTCTCGTTGGCCTGGCTCTCACAGGAGCGATCGACCCTCAGACGAGGCGCGTCGGCCACAACCTCGCCAGCGGCCGGCAACTGCTCGCACACCAGCCAGTTCGACTCATCCAGAATGCCGAGCAGTCCGCCACCCAGAACCTCAACCTCCCCGCTGAAGCCCGCGCGCTTGATGTCGCTCTTGGCGACATCCAACTGCTTGCCGACAACACTTGGCATGACCGTGTCGCCAGCAGACCCACACCCCGCTAGGCCGAGAAGGACCAATAGCGCTGCAACTAAGCGGAGTGCACGCATGCACACACCTCCGAGGTCGTGTGGGGGATGTCGAACATCAAGGACTAGCTAAGCATTCTTGCGGACCGCCACGGCAGTCCCCTCCGAGGGGACCGGGAAGCCCTGTACGAACATGCGGGATGCGTGACCGCAGGCCGGATCCCTTCGAAGCACGGGGCGTCGCATGTGGTCGGCCGACGTCCCTCGGCGAGGCAGATACGTGGGAGCTGTGCGTTGGCCGGCCCTAGTCCTGGCCGGCCGCGCAGGTCATCTGGGCGTCGCGGCCGGTGCGCTGCTGGGCGTCCTGGACGTACTCCTGCCTGTCGGCCAGCACCGTGATCCGGCAGGTGACGGTGACCTTCGTCCCGGAGCGATCCTGAACCCAGAGCTGGGTGTGCAGGAGGCTGTCGTTCGGGTTCTCGGGAGGGATGTCGAACTCTCGCCGCCAGGAGCCCTGGAACGCTTCGGTCGCGTCTTCGGCCACCCCCCGGTCACCGCGATAGGTGACCTGTGCCGCACCGGTGCCGGTCGTCGTCGCCTCCAGCCGGACGCGCAGCGTGGTCGGTGAAGCTGTCGACGCACCGGGACGGGGCGTGTCCAGCGCGGTGCCCTGCGTACAGCCAGCGATCACACCGAGGCCCAGCAGCGACGCAGCCACCACGCCCGCTCCGCACCTCCGGACCCTCATGCGCCCATGATGCACCGGGCCCAGGCGCTTCGAGAGCCAGCAACGCCACTGGCGATCGACTTCACACACCTCGACCGGCGGCGTGCCTGGTCAACAGCCGGCCAGCTCCCACCCGTCGCACCGCCAACGAGCCCCACTCCCCCTACCCGAGTACACTCCCGCGCGTTCCGGTGACCGCTCGCACCACGGCATCGGTCGCCGTGCGGGCCACCTCCACGACCAGGTCGACCTCGCTCCCTGAGGCCAGCTGCCGGAAGCCGCCCTCGAGGATGCCGGCCGTGACCGCGGACGCGGCCGCAGCCCTCGATGGATCCTCCTCCAGCAGTTCCCGCCACGACTGGTCCAGCACATCCCTCATTCCGGCGTGGGCCGCGTCCACCTCGTCCGCAGCCCCGGCCGGCACGATCGCCATCAGCCAGCCGTGCCCCGAGGACGCCGCCTGGTCGAGGTTCGCCGTCACCCAGCGGACGATCCGCGACTCCGGATCACCAGCGTCCGCCAACTCGGTCGCGACGGCATCGAGCCAGGCGGGCAGGTACCTCTCGATCACGAGCCCACGCAGGTCGGCAACGGCATCGACATACCGGTAGATGCTGTTCCGGGCGATACCCGCCGCGTCGCTCACCGCCTGCGCCGTGAGCGGCTCCCCCGCCCTGAGCAGTTCTTCCGCCGCGTCCACCAGACGCGCCTTGACCTTGGCGTGGTGCTCGACGACCGTGGGCGCGTCGATCCTGGGCATCACACCACCTCCTGCCTTTGCGACGCCATGTCCCCAACTTGCGGACGCTGTGTCGCTAACCCTACTCTGGATCGCGTTAGCGACACACCGTCGCCAACAGAAGGGTCGTCATGTTCGTCGCAGCGCTGGTCACCATCAACCTCGCCCTCGTCTTCTACTCGGTCGGGGTCTGGGGCGAGCGGATCCAGCGAGTCCTCAAGCCGTGGCACGTCGCCCTCTTCGGCCTCGGGCTGCTCTGCGACGCCACCGGAACCTTACTGATGACCCGGATCGCGTCAGCGAATCAGGCGGCCGGCATCCCGGTCGGTTTCGCGCAGACGGTGATGGCCTGGACCGGGACCGCAGCCATCGCACTGATGGCCGTCCACCTCGCCTGGGCCATCGTCGTCCTGGTTCGCAAGCGGCCCTCGGAGCTCGCCGGATTCCACCGGTTCAGCGTCGTCGTCTGGGCCATCTGGCTCGTTCCCTACTTCGCCGGCGCGATCGCGTCGATGACCGCGTAGCGACCCCGTCGCCGGCCCCGCGCGACGCTCGCCACGCTCGCTCCTCAGCGTCCGGGAGACCCTCAGCGCCTCAGGACGAACCGGGCGTGGGTTCGCGGCCTTCGACGGGGGTCCACCCGCTTCGGCGGGAGGACCTCGGCGACGCCGTCGTCCCGGAGCTGGACGCTCCACCGGTCCGCGGTCGGGTCGTGGCCGGGCTCGACGATGCCGTGGTGGTGCGGACACATCAGGGCGAGGTTGTGCAGCGCCGTCACCCCGCCCGCCCACCAGGGAGTGATGTGGTGGGCGTGGCAGTCCCGCGGCGGACGGTCGCAGCCGGGGAACACACAGCCCGCGTCCCGCTGTTCGAGCGCCACCCGCAGCTCCGGCGTGACCAGGCGCTGCGCGCGGCCCACGTCAAGGACCTCCGACGGCCCGCCCAGCACCACCGGCAACACGTCCGCGTCGCACAGCCAGCGACGCAGCACGGACGCCGGCACCGGCTCACCGCTCCCCACCAGCTGCGCACCGGCGAACCCCCGGTCCCCGGCCGCCTTCGCGAGCTTGTCGTACGACAGCGCCACCACCACCCGCGGACGGTCCCCGCCATGCGTCGGCGCCAGCGCGTCCTGACCGTGCCGGTGCACCATCGCCACCAGCGCATCCGCCCGCCACATCCCCGGCGTCAGGTGCTCCGCCGTCGGATCCAGGCGGTCCAGCCCCCGCTTCGCCTGCGCGGCGTACGCGTCGATGATCTGCAGGAACGGTTCGGCCTCGGCCACCGGCAGGCTGCCCCGGAAGCGCACCGACCCCTCCCCGTCGGGCGTGAACACCAGGTGCCGCGCGCGCAGCGCCCGGACCCGCTCCCGCTCCAGCCGCTCCGCCTCCCGCGCGTCGGCCCCTTCCGGGTCCAGCACCTCCAGCAGGTGCGCCGACAGCCGGCGCAGCTCCGTCGAGTTGTGCACCTCCGCGAACCCCACCATCAGGTCCTGCGCCTCACGCACCGCCTCCCCGGGCAGGTCGTCGGGCAGCGCCTCCAGGACGCCGGTGATCGCCTCGGCCTGCTCCGGCAGCACCCCGCCGGCCCCCGCCGCACGCGCCACCGTGCCGAACCGCGCCAGCCCCTGGCCGCGCGCCACGAGCCTCGCCGCCTCCCTGCGGGTCAGGTTCAGGCGCTCGGCCAGCCAGGTCGTGGTCGACGTGCCGTACTCCTCCCACGCGACCTCCCCTGCCTCCACCCGCGCCGCCACTCCGGCCTGCCACGCGCGCAGCCGCGCGTCCAGCCGCACCGACGCCTCCAGCAGCTCCAGTTGCTCCCGGCCGGTGGGCAGCCGCAGCCGCTCATCGTTCAGCGCGTCCAGCGCAGCACCGATCACGGCGAGCAACTCGCCGTCCGTGCACTGCCCGAACCCTGCCTCCATGACCTGACGCTACAAGCCGCCTCTGACACTTCTTCTCCGACCGCGAGCCTGCCCTTACGGTGAACCCATGACACGCAGCCGCTACGACGCGGTGGTCGTCGGCGGCGGCCACAACGGGCTGACCGCAGCGGCCTACCTCGCGCGCGCCGGACGCAGCGTCCTCGTGCTCGAACGGGCCGACCACCTCGGCGGAGCGACCGGTTCGGCGCGGGTCTTTCCCGGTGTGGACGCCAACCTGTCCCGCTACTCCTACCTGGTCTCACTGCTGCCGCGGACGGTGGTCGCCGAGCTCGGGCTCCGCCTCGAACTGAGGCGCCGACGCGTCGCGTCCTGGACCCCCCGGCCGGACGACCCCTCGCGCGGCCTGCTCGTCGACACCGGCGACCCGTCCGCCACCCGCCAGTCCTTCTCCGCCGTGGGCGCCGGCGCCGACCACTCGCGCTGGCAGGAGTTCGGCCGCCGGACGCGTGCGCTCGCCGAGGCGGTCTTCCCCACCGTGACCGGGCCGCTGCCGACCGCCGCCGCCGTACGCGCCGCTGTCGGCGAGGAGTGGTGGGCCGACCTGCACACGCCGATCGGCGACCTCATCGAGCGCAGTTTCGCCTCCGACCTCGTCCGGGGTGTCGTGCTCACCGACGCGCTCATCGGCACCTTCGCCGACGCCCATGACCCCACCCTGCAGCAGAACCGCTGCTTCCTCTACCACGTGATCGGCGGCGGGACCGGCGACTGGGACGTCCCCGTCGGCGGGATGGGCGCCCTGCTCGATGCCCTCACCGGCGCGGCCCGAACGGCCGGCGCGGAGCTGCTCACCCGGGCGACGGTTCGCGCGATCGACCCCCGTCCCGGCGGTGCCGACGTGCACTGGACGGACGCCGACGGCACGGACTACGCCGTCTCCGCCGGGCACGTCCTCGTCAACGCCGCCCCACACGTTCTCGACCGGCTGGTCGGCGCGGAGCCATCGGATGAGCCGGAAGGCAGCCAGCTCAAGGTCAACATGGTGCTGCGCCGCCTGCCCCGGCTGTGGGACACCACCGTCTCGCCGGCGACCGCATTCGCCGGTACCTTCCACGTCAACGAGACCTACCGGCAGCTGGCGACGGCCCACGCCGAGGCCGCCCACGCCCGGCTCCCGCAGGTGCCACCGGCCGAGATCTACTGCCACACGCTCACCGACCCGTCCATCCTCGGGCCCGACCTCCGCGAGAGCGGCCACCACACGCTCACCCTCTTCGGCCTGCACCTCCCGGCACGGCTCTTCCGCGACGACCCCGACGGCGCGAGGGACGCCGCCCTCGCCGCCACCCTCCGCTCGCTCGACGCCGTGCTCGCGGAGCCGATCGAGGACTGCCTCGCCCTCGACGCGGACGGGCGGAAATGCCTCGAGGCACGCACGCCCGTGGACCTCGAGAACGACGTCGCCCTGCCGGGGGGCCACATCTTCCACCGCCCCCTCCAGTGGCCCTGGCTCGAGGACGAACCCCGCACGCCCGCCGAGCGCTGGGGCGTCGCCACCGCCCACGACCGCGTCCTGCTGTGCGGCGCCGGCGCACGCCGGGGCGGCGGCGTGAGCGGGATCCCCGGCAGGTCCGCCGCCATGGCCGTGCTGGAGGGCGACTCCCGCCCCGGCCCGTGACCCCGCCGGACGCCCCGCCACCCGGCCGCCCCACCCGCCCCGTGGCACCCGCGCCACCCAACAGCCCCTAAGCTGACCACGTCCCCAGCCCACGCGACGACGCCTCCCGGCGTCCGCGACGCCCGGAGGAGAGAACTGCATGGACCTGTTGGTGGTCGGCTCGGGCCTGTTCGGCCTGACCATGGCCGAACGCGCAGCGAACGAGCTCGGCCTCGACGTCACGATCATCGACCGACGCGACCACATCGGTGGCAACGCCTACAGCGAGGTCGAGCCGGAGACCGGGATCGAGTACCACCGCTACGGCGCGCACCTGTTCCACACCTCCAACGAACGCGTGTGGGAGTACGTGAACCGCTTCACGCAGTTCACCAGCTACGTCCACCGGGTCTACTCGACCCACCGCGGCGAGGTGTTCCCGATGCCGGTGAACCTCGGCACGATCAACCAGTTCTTCCGTTCCGCCCTCTCCCCCGACCAGGCCAGGGCCCTGATCGCCGAGCAGGCCGCCGAGCTGGACGGACGCACCCCGTCCAACTTCGTCGAGAAGGGCATCTCCCTGATCGGACGCCCGCTGTACGAGGCGTTCTTCATGAACTACACGGCCAAGCAGTGGCAGACCGCCCCCGAGGAGCTCGGCCCCGAGATCATCTCCCGGCTGCCGGTCCGGTTCACCTACGACAACCGCTACTTCTCCGACACCCACGAGGGCCTCCCCGTGGACGGGTACACGCCCTGGCTCGAACGGATGGCCGACCACCCCCGCATCCAGGTCCGCCTCGGCACCGACTTCTTCGACGAGTCACAACCGCTGAACCGCTCCGCGGTTGTGGGCAACGTCCCGGTCGTGTTCACCGGACCCGTCGACCGCTACTTCGCCGACCAGCTCGGCTCCCTGTCCTGGCGCACCCTCGACTTCGAGCTCGAGGTCGCTCCGGTGGCCGACTTCCAGGGCACGTCCGTGATGAACTACTCCGACCTCGAGGTGCCCTACACCCGGATCCACGAGTTCCGGCACTTCCACCCCGAGCGCAACTACACCAGCCCGAAGACCGTGATCATGCGCGAGTTCTCGCGCTTCGCCGGCCCGGGGGACGAGCCGTACTACCCCGTGAACACCCCCCAGGACCGCGACCGTCTCGGCGGCTACCGCGAGCTCGCCGCCCGCGAACCACAGGTCCTCTTCGGCGGTCGACTCGGTACCTACCAGTACCTGGACATGCACATGGCGATCGCCTCGGCGCTGAGCCACTTCGACTCCGTCGTGCGCGACTGGTACCCCTCCCGTCCCTGACCACCCCACTCCCTGCCGGTAGGGTGTCGCCCTGATGGACTCCCGGCAGAGCAGAAGGAAGCCCTGATGAGCCAGAACATCCCGATCGCGATCGCGCTCGGTGTCTTCGGCTCCTTCTGCTTCGCCCTCTCGGCCAAGGTGCAGCACTCCGCCGTCGGCGAGCAGGTCGAGGACAACCACGCCAAGACCCGCATGGACCTCGCACAGCTGCTCCGGCTGGTCCGGGACCGGAACTGGTGGATGGGCCTCGGGCTGATGGGCGTCTCCATGGTGTGCCAGGTCCTGGGCCTGACCATGGCCCCGGTCTCCGTCGTCCAGCCGGTCGGCCTGCTCGCGTTCCCCTGGTCGGTGGTGCTGTCGGCGAAGTCGATCGGGTCCCGTCCGTCCCGCGTGGTCATCCCGACCGTGATCACCGTGCTCGCCACCGTCGCCTTCGTGATCGTGGTGGCCACCCACGCCTCCGCGCCCGAGGAACTGGAGTTCCTGCCGATCATCGTGGCCGCGGGCGTCATCTACCTCGTCGCCGCGACGTTCGCCACGTTCGCGTCGCGCGGACCCAGGCAGTGGCGATCGCTGTTCTGGGCCTCCGGCGGCGCCGTCTTCTACGGGCTCGAGGCCGCCCTGGTGAAGGCGATCATCGAGTACGCCACCGACCACACGTGGTGGCAGGACCCCCGGATCTGGGCCATCGCCGGCGCCCTCGTGATCGGCAGCAGCCTCGCCGGCCTGATGGCCCAGCAGGGCTACGCCACCGGCCCGGCCGTTGTCGTCGTCGCCTCCATGACCGTGACCAGCCCCGTCGTCGCCGTCCTGTTCGGCATCGCCGTGCTCGGCGAGGGCCACCGGCTGACCGTCGCGTCCGGGCTCTCGCTCGTCGTGCTCGGAATCGTCGCCGTGATCGGTGTCATCGCGCTCGCCCGCGTCCACCCCGAGTACCACGCGACGATGTCGCGGGCCGAGGCGGACGCGAAGGCGCAGGCGCCCGACGCCACCTCCGGGCTCAGCTGAAGCGGTACAGCTTCTGCGCGGTCCGGTACAGGCCCAGCGACACCTTCCGGCCGATCCGGCCCGGCAGGTTCGCCGCGAGGACGAGCGGCTGGAAGAACCCGAGCTTCACCTTGAGCTGCCGGTCGGTGGCGTCGATGTGGTCCCACATCTGCCGGCGCTGAGCGAGCGCCTCCGGCGTCCCCGCGAGCAGGCAGAAGATCGACGACGCGGCCACGATCAGGCCGAGGTAGCCGGTCATGTAGGCGGCCAGCTTGAGGTTGCCGGCACCGTCGGGGAGCTTCACCGACTCCACCATGATCCGGGTCACCCGCATCTGCTGGTCGAGGCGCCGGATCTGGACGCTCTCGTTCACCGACTGGTCGTCGCGCCCGATGAAGTACCGGTACAGGTCCACCGGCAGGTAGTACAGCGTCTTCACGTGCGGCAGCGGCACGTAGACGAAGATGTTGTCGACGTAGAACGTGTGCTCGGGCAGGTCGAGACCGGAGTCGCGCAGCACCTGCGTCCGGTAAATCGTCGCGTGCATGAGGATGTTCTGTCCCGGCCCGAAGAAGCCGGTCTCGTTCCACGTGAACACCCGGTTCTTCGGCATCGCGCCGTTGTAGCGGATGACCTTCCTGGTGCCGGTGTAGGTGTGCTCGTACACGTAGTTCGCGATCACCAGGTCGACCGGGCTGCCGCTGTCGATGAAGCGGCGCAGCTTGCTCAGCATCAGGCTCAGCGCGTCCCTGTCGAGCCAGTCGTCGGAGTCGATCACCGCGAGGTAGACGCCCGTCGCCGCGCGCAGGCCGGCCATCACCGCTCCGCCGTGGCCCTTGTTCTCCTGGTGGATCACCTTGATCAGGTCCGGGTGGGCGGCCTGCCACTCGTCGGCCTTCTCCGGGGTGGCGTCCTTCGTGGAGCCGTCGTCGACGATGATGATCTCCACGTCGTTCGACCCCGTCAGCAGCGACGTGATGCAGTGGTCCATGTACTCGGCCGAGTTGTAGCACGGCACCACGAACGTGATGGTCTTCTGGTTCTCGTACGGGTTCACGCTTCTCCTGTCGTAGGCCGCCCACGGACGCGGCGGTCCTCATGCCTCGGGCCACACTACCGACAACCGCCGCCCGGTCGCGTCCACACCGGCGGTCCCCACCCCCCACCGGGATCGGGACCAGCCCATAATGCTCGGGTCGGGAGGGTCCTGGGCACCCGGGACAGCCCCCGACCCGAACCCGGAGGACGCCCGATGCGCTACACGCCGCACTACCTGATGACCGACCCCGAGGAGGTCAAGCGGCTCGTCAGGGACAACCCCTGGGCGACCTTCGTGTCGCCGACGAGCACCGGGCTCGTCGCCTCCCACTACCCGGTCCTGCTGGACGAGGACGCCGAGCAGATCACCATTCTCAGCCACTTCGGACGCCCCGACGACACCCTCCACGAACTCGGCAGGCACGAGGTCCTCGTGATCATCCAGGGCCCCCACGACTACATCTCGTCGAGCTGGTACGGCCCCGGCGACATCGTGCCGACCTGGAACCACCTGACCGCCCACCTGTACGGCACGCCCGAACTCCTGGGGGACGAGGAGAACTACGCGATGCTGAGCCGGCTCACCGACCACTTCGAGGCGCACCGGGACGGTGGCCACAGCCTGGCCGAGGACCCCGAGGGCACCCGCCGGCTGGCGAAGGGCACCGTCGGCCTGCGGCTGCGGGTCGACCGTTTCGACGCCCGGTCCAAGCTCAGCCAGAACAAGACCGCGGACGTCCGCGACAACATCGCGGCGCACGTCGCGCTGCACAACCCTGCGCTGGCCGCCGAGATGGCCCGCGTCCAGCCCGGCACGGACGGGGCAACCGCGTGACGGCCCGCTACACCCACGGCCATGCCGACACGGTCGTCGACTCCCACCGCAGCCGGACCGCCGCGAACTCCGCTGCCTACCTGCTGCCGTTCCTGGCACCGGGAATGCGGGTCCTCGACGTCGGCAGCGGCCCTGGCTCGATCACCGCCGACCTGGCCGCGCTCGTCGACGACGGGTCGGTGACCGCACTGGAGACGTCCGCCGACATCCTCGCCCTGACCAGGGCCGAGATCGAACGCCGCGGCATCACCAACGTCGACTACGCGGTCGGCGACGTCCACGCCCTCGCGTTCGCCGACGACAGCTTCGACGTCGTCCACGCCCACCAGGTCCTCCAGCACGTCGCCGATCCCGTGCAGGCGCTGCGCGAGATGGTGCGCGTGTGCCGTCCCGGCGGCGTGGTGGCGGTCAGGGACGCGGACTACGCGGGCTTCACCTGGTATCCCGCCTCGGCAGGGCTCGACCGCTGGCAGGAGTTGTTCCACCTCGCGGCGAGGGCCAACGGCGGCGAGCCGGACGCCGGCCGGATGCTGCTCGCCTGGGCCCACGCCGCCGGCTGCGCCGACGTCACCGCGTCGTCCTCGACCTGGTGCTACGCGGACGCGGACGCACGCACCACCTGGGGCACGATGTGGGCCGACCGGATCACGCGCACCGCGATCGCCGACCAGCTGCTGGCCTCCGGCGCGGCCACCCGTGCCGAGTTGGAGGGGATCGCCGACGCGTGGCGCGCCTGGGCGGCCGACCCTGACGGCTGGATCAGCATCCTGCACGGGGAGCTGGTCATCAGGGTGTGACGACACTGGGCGACGGCGGCCCTTCGTGACGCGCGGGCTCGTTCCTCACCCGCGCTCCTCAGGGACCGTTCGAGGCACGCTCGCGCGGTGCGAGAGTCGGGTCCCCGGGGGACGACAGCGAGATGATCGCCAGCACGATGCCCTGCGCCCTGGCCATGCGGCGCTCGAGGGCGGCGAGCTGCGTGGCCGCCGTCGCCTCGTCCGGGTTGCCGACCAGGTCGACGGCCCCGGAGAGGTACACCTGGCCCGCCCCGACCAGGGTCAGCCTCAGCTCGGTCACCCGCTCCACCTCGGGCTGGGCGGAGAGCTCTGCGAGCGCGGCGTTCCACACCCGGTCGTCGGCCAGTTCGCCGACGAGGAAGCGACGGTTGCGGTCGATCAGGACGATCGCGACCACGCCGAGCAGGATGCCGACCAGGATCGAGCCGATCGCGTCCGGCACCGCCGATCCGGTGAGCTGGTGGGCCGCGATCCCCGCGCTGGCGATCACGATGCCGATCAGCGCCGCCGCGTCCTCGAAGAACACGGCCCGCACGGTCGGGTCGGAGGTCTGCATGACGTGCGTCCACACGTCCCGCTCGAACCGGTCGGCGCCCGCCCGCACCTGCCGGCTGGCCTGGAGGAACGAGACGCCCTCCAGGACGAAGGCGACCGCGAGCACGACATAGGCGATGACGAAGTCCTCCGCCGGTTCGGGGTTGAGCAATTCCTGGACACCGTGGGTGATCGACACCCCCGCGCCGACCGCGAACAGCCCGATCGCCGCGAACAGCGACCACACGTACACCTCGCGGCCGTGGCCGAGCGGGTGGTTGCGGTCGGGCGGACGCGCGGCGCGCCGCTGCGCGATCAGCAGGAACATCTCGTTGCCGGTGTCGGCCCACGAGTGCGCGGCCTCGGCCAGCATGGACGCGGCGCCGGTGAGCACGGCTGCCACCGTCTTCGCCACCGCGATCAGGAGGTTCGCCCCGAGCGCGAGCAGCACGGTCAGTGCGCTCTCACCGCCCGCGGCTCCCTGCCGGGGAGCCTCCTCCCCCTCCACGCCCACCGTCATGCGACGACCCTAACCACCGACGCCCTCCGGGCACACCCCTCCGGTGCCCCGGGCGGTGCCGGCTCAGTAGGGGTACGACGTTGTCGTCGACGTGCGCGTGACGGTGGGCGTATTGGGCGCCGAGGCCGTGAACGTGGCCGTGACGGTCTGGGTGGTGGCCGGCTTCTTCAGCAGGATCTCCGGCTCCGGCTGGAAGCCACTGGTGTCGAAGCTGCCGGTGCGGGTCAGCCGGATGTGGCCCGGCTCGACCTGGGTCCAGGTCCAGGTCCCGTCGCTGCCGGTGGTGACCTTGTCGACCGCCAACGCGGGTGACCACGTGACGTCGATCGTCATCGTCTCCGGGTAGGTGACCTGGCTCCAGTTGCTCGGGAACCAGCCCAGGTTGACGCGGGCCGACAGGTCGGAGAGCACCTCGTCCTGGTCGATCACCGCGGTGTTGAAGGTCATGGTGCCCACCGAGTTGGTGGCCGACGCGGACGCGGTCGGCGTGGCGCTCGCTGTCGCGGCGGCCGCGGTCGTTGCACTCGACGTGGCCGTCGCCGTGGCCGCCGTCCCCGCGGACCCTGACGAGCCGGAGGTACCGCCCGCGCCTCCCGACCCGCCGGTCGTTGCCGAGGAAGAACCGCCGGCCGTGGCGGCCGTCGTGGCGGCCGTGGCTGCGGCCTTCGCCACGCAGGCGTCCTTCTGGCCCAGCGTGGTGGCGGCTCGGCACAGGCCTGCCGCAGAACTGATCCCCGTCGTCGACACCCCGGTCATCACGACGATCGAGATCAGGGCAATGATGAACGCGTACTCCAGATGGGTGACACCACGTTCATTTCCGCCCCTGCTGCGCATCGTCGCATTCCTCCGGTTTCCTGTACTGCACCCTCTATCGGCAGTGAGTATGCTAGCCAGCACGCTCACCCGCCCCCCACGAAGGAGCATAAGGGAAAGTGCGGAGAATTGTCACATTTTCGAGGAGATAAACAACCACGTCATCCCAACGGGTGACATTCTTTCGGGCGACAATAGCGGTCGAAATGCAGTTGTTGTCATTCTTTCGGGTGACTCAGGCGGCCGGCGCGGAGGCCTCGAGCAGGTGCTCGAGCACCCGCACCACTCCCTGCTCGGTGTTCCGCGGGGCCACGAACCGGGCCGCCTCGAGCACGTCCGGGTGGGCGTTCGCCATGGCGAACGAGTACGGCGCGTCCGTGATCATCTCCGGGTCGTTCAGGTAGTCCCCGAACACCACGGTCTGGTCGGGGCTGATCCCGAGGGTGCGCTGCAGCGCGCTGAGCGCCGCCCCCTTGTTCACCGCCGGGCTCATGATGTCGACCCAGTGCGCGCTGGACGGCACGACCTGGTGGGGCGCGCAGCGCTCGGTGAGGATCCGTGTGGACCCGGAGTCGGGGTCCCCGAAGTCGTAGACGGCGAACTTGATCGCGGGCTCGGGTGCGTCCCGCAGATCGTCCACCACCTCCAGGGAGGCGTAGTAGGTCGCCACCTGGGCCACGAACTCCGGGTCGTCCCACTCCACGTAGGCCGTGCCGCGACCGCACCACACCAGCCCCAGCCGGTGTCCGGCCGACCGCAACTCGCGGACGATCCGGACGAGTTCCCGCGCGAACCCGGGGTCGACCGGCGTGCAGCTCAGCTCGGCTCCGTCCAGCACGACGAAGGTCCCGTTCTCCGCGATGAAGGCCATCCCTTCGGTGTTGCCGGCGAACAGCCGGCGCAGCGCCGGGTACTGGCGCCCACTGGCGGGAGCGAGCACCACTCCACGCTCCCTCAGCAGCGGCAGCAGGTCCCAGAGTCGTTCGGGGACCCGGCCCTCGCCGTCGAGCAGCGTCCCGTCGAGGTCGGTCACCACCAGGCGCAGGTCGATGGGTTCGGTCGGGAGGTCGGGGGCAGGTGCGGGCATCGCTACTTCCGGGAGTCGGACACGGCACAGCCACGCCGCGGAGCGGCGAGCAGCACTGGGATACGCCGATTCTACCGCGCGGCAGGACCATTGACCTCGAATCCCGAACGGCGCTAGGTTCGGGAGATCGCGCGATGGAGCGGCGATCGTTGCCGGAACACCGCACGAGACCCATCCCCCCACCCCGAGGAGCTTCGATGAAGAAGCTGCGCATTCTCGTCACCCTTCTGGTGACGGCGCTCGCATTCCTTTCCCTCGCCAGCACGCCCGCCCAGGCGGGTGGCCACGGCACCCGGCCCCCCACGACCGGCAGTGTCCCCTTCACCCTCGACGCCCGGGTCCTCGACGGCGGCCAGCAGGTCGTCTCCGTGACCCTCGACACCTCGCGGCTGAAGGTGCGCGCGTCCAGCCTGGACACGAGCACGTTCAGCGTCCACGCCAAGGGCACCGATCCCTTCGGCCTCGACCCGACCACCGTGTTCGGCACCTACGACGTCGACCGGACGGTCACCGGCGTCCACCTCGACCGGCGGGGCCGGATCGTGATCGACCTCGAGTACGGCTTCACGACCAGCGGCGCGTTCACGTTCGCCTGGGCGAACGGCGTCGGACGCAACATCCTGCTCGACCTCACCTACACGATCACCCAGAACGCCCCGATCTCCCTGAAGGACGGCCAGAGCGTCACGCTGACGTCGTTCACCCAGGGCGACCTGGTCGACCCGGAGGTCGACGCGTACGGGTACGGGAAGGCCGCCGGCCTCAACTACCGCCTGTACACGCCCGTGAACTCGAGGGGCGAGCGTCCGCTGATCGTGTGGCTGCACGGCGGCGGCGAGGGGGGCTGGGCGCAGTCCCAGGAGGACGTCCTGCCGCTCGTCGCGAACCGCGGCGCGCTCGGCTTCAGCACGGCGAAGGCCCAGCGGATCTTCGGCGGCGCCTACGTCCTGGCCCCGCAGGCGACCGACTACTGGCTGAACGACCCGGCGATGGGCTACTCGGCCAAGCTGACGAAGCTGATCGACTCGGTGGTCAAGAAGTACCGGATCGACACCCGCAGGATCTACGTGGTCGGCGCGTCGAACGGCGGCTACATGACCCCGCAGCTGGCCGTCGACAACCCCGGCCGCTTCGCCGCGGTCGTGCCGATCGCACCGGTCGTCCAGTTCGGGACCACGACCATGCTCACCGATGACGAGCTGTCCACGCTGCGCGGCACCCCGACCTGGATCGTGCAGGCCAAGAACGACCCGGTCGTGCCGTTCGCGACCAACGGGCAGCACATGGCCGACGTCATCGACACCGCGGTCTTCAGCGCCTACGACGACGTGACCTGGGACGGAGTGGTCTACAACGGCCACTGGTCGTGGATCTACGTCGCCCGCAACGACCCGAGCACCGACACCGGCCAGCACATCTGGCAGTGGATGGCCCGGCAGCAGCTCGCCCGTTCGGGGCACTCGCACCGCTGACGTGAACACGGAGACCGGCGTCCACCCTCAGGGTGGGCGCCGGTTTCCGCTGTTGTACCACTGGACACGCGACCCAGCCCGGGTAGCGTTTCGTGCACCTGAGCGCGGGGGTGGCCATGGGGAGCAGCGTGGTGCGGCCGTCGACGCTGCTGCGGGGCGCCGCCCTCGTCGCGACCGGCGCCTGGCTCCTGCTGCTGGGCTGGCTCGCGGCCACCGCCCTCTTCCCCGGCCTGCGGGACTCCGCTCCCCGCTTCCTGGCCTGGCTCGCCACCCCCGGGTCCGCCACGGCGATGACCGTGGCGCTGGCGCTGGCCGCCGCATCGCTGGGGCTGCTGCTCGCGTCGCGCCCCTACGACGGCGTGCGGGTGCCCTTCGTCCTCTCCGCCGCCTGCGCGATCGCCGCCGGGGTCCTCGGGCTCGCGTCCTACCTCCCCTGCGCGGGGAGCCGGCCTGCCCTGTGGGACGCGGTCGCCGACACCCTGGGCCTGTTCCTGGGCGGGTTCGAGTTCCCGTTCGGGCCGGGCGAGGCCTGCGTCCATCCCGCGCCGCTGGCCCTCCACCTCGCCCGGCTCCTCGCCATCGTCGCGACGCTGTCCGGTGCGGTGTCGCTGCTCCTGACGGTCTCCCGCGCCCAGCTCGACCGACTGGGACTGCTCAGGGCACGTACGGTCACCTTGGTCGTCGGCCTCGACGACACCTCCTGGCCGGTCGTCGCGGGGCTGGCCGCCGATCGCAGGGGTGGACGCCGCTGCGTCCTGCTCGTCGAGGACGCCGACCCGCCGCTCGAGACCAGGGCCCGTGCCGCGGGGCTGCTGGTGCTGAGGACGCCCGCGGGCGACCCGCTCGACCTCGGCAGCGCGTCGCTGTGGCGGCGGGTGCGACGCGTCCACCTGCTCTCCGGCGACTCGGCGCTGAACAGGGCCCGCGCCGCCCAGCTGAAGGACGCCCTCGCGGACGGCAGCACCGTGTCGGGCGGTGCCACGACCCTCACCCTGGTCGCCCGCATCGACGACCCGTGGCACGCCGACGACTGGACCACCTCCCAGATCGGCGACCCCCACCTCGTGGTGGACGCGATCGGCACCTACGAGGCCACCGCCTCCGACCTCGTCGAGCGGCTGCGTGACCTCCCTCCCGCCCGGGTGCTGCTGGTCGGCGACACCACGCTGGCCCTCGCCGTGTGCGCGGAGCTGTCCCAGCGCGGGCGCGAGGACCAGTTCTGTGACGAGGACGCCACGCCGCCCGTCGTGACGGTCGTGGGGCCGGCAGCGAACGAGGTGGTGGCGGACCACCGGCTGCGCCAGCACCGGTTCGCCCTCGATCCACTCGAGGTCGGCGCAGTCGACGCCGAGCCCGACCTCGCCACGGTGGTCGGACTGGTCAGGGCGGCCGGGCCGGGGACGGCGGTCGTCATCACCGTCGCGGGGACCCGGCTGGGCGGACGCCTCGGCGTCCGGTTCCCCGACCTCCCGGTGTTCGAGCTGTCGGCGCGCGACGACGTCCCGCCCGGCGCCCAGCCGGTGGTCGGGCAGGTGGTGCCGTTCAGCCTCGCCCTCACCGGGGCCGACGGCCGCCGCGGCGACGCGTGGGAGCGGGCAGCCCGGGCCGTCCACGACCGGTACCGGCGGCGGTTCCCCGGCTCGCCGCTCGCCGTCGCCTGGGAGGACCTCCCCCGCGAGTTCTACCGGGAGTCCAACCGCCGCCAGTTGCACTCTGTCCTCGACGCGATGGCCGCGCTGGGGCGCTCGTGGCGTCCGACCTCACCCGAGGACGTGCGCTTCGATCCCGCGCAACTCGCCTGCGACGAGGCGGGGGCGCGGATCGCGGAGGGCAGCAGGCTGTTCGACCTGAGCGGTCCGGAGCTGGAGCGGCTCGCCGTCGCCGAGCATGCGTCCTGGCTCGCCCACTACCGGGCGGACGGCTGGGAGTACGGCGCGACACGGGACGACCCGGCGCGCCGCCACCCGCTGCTGAGGCCGTGGGCCGACCTGCCGCCCGAGGCGCGCGAGCGCACCAGGGTGGGCGTGATCGACACCCTCGTGCAGTTGCGGGCGCTGGGCTACCGTCCGGTGCGGACGGGGGCGGAGGCGTGGGCCAGGTTCGAACGGCTCGGCGGGGTCGAGGCCGAGCCACTCACGGCGCCGCTCGCCTGGACGGCGCCCACCGGCGAGCGCCTGACCGCGCCGGCCGGCAGCTGGCTGGTGACCGACGCCACGGGCGGCCGTCGGACGGTCACCGACGAGAGCTTCCGGGCGACGCACGAGCAGCTCGCCGACGGGACGTGGCGGCGGGCCGGCACCGTCCGTGCCCGTCTGGCGAGGGACGCCGAGGAGGTGGCGACCCAGGAGGGCACCACCATCGCCGTCCCCGGCTCCTGGCTGGTCGAGGACGCCGACGGCCACCGCTGGCTCGTCCCTCCCGACCACTTCACCGCCACCTACCGCCGCGTCGGCTGACCGTGCGCGCGGCACGCTGGGGACGGTTCCCGTCGTGCCGTCAGCGGGCGGCCAGCCACTTCGCGTAGCGGCCGGGGTAGTCGGTCATGACGATGTCGGGCTTCAACGCGACGGCGGCCGCCCAGTGCTCCTCGTCGTTGGGTACCCAGACCATCACCCGCAGCCCCGCCTTCTGCAGGTCGGCGACGTAACCCGCCGTCGCGATCCCCTGCGCCACCGCCACCCCCCACAGCTGGTCGGACGCCAGGTCGGAGGCGGCCACCCGCTTGCCCTGGACGAACAGCATCCGGCGGACCTCGGGGTCGACCGACCCGATCGCCGCCAGCCGCGACCGGTCGAACGACGTCACCACCAGCCGGTCGCCCATCCCGTACTTGGTGAATGTCGCAAGGTAGGCCTTGCGCTGGGCGGGCGTCTGGTCGGTCTTCACCTCGACCAGCATCCACGCGTCGGGGCTGGCCGCGGCGACGGCCTCGACCGTCGCGTCCAGGGTGGGCACGTCGTAGGACGCCGGGTCGACCGACGTGGGCTTGGAGTGGCACGTGGCACGGAGCTTCGCCCAGGTCACCCTGGACACTCTGACGTCCGAGCCGCCGCAGTCCAGGCCCTTCGTGGCCCGGTCGTCGTGGACGAGGACGGCGACGCCGTCGCTGGTGTACCGGACGTCGGTCTCCACCGCGTAGCCCGCCAGCGCGGCCGCCTCCATCGCCTGCTGCGTCTCGAACTGGTGCGCCTCGAGCCCACCCCGGTGGGCGACGATCGTCGGGAACTCCGCGGCGACGGGCGAGTCCTCGCCACCCGTCGGTGCGGGCGTGGACGGAGGCGCTGCCGTCGCCACCGCGTCCGGCGTGGCTGTGGCTGCGGGACGCAGGGCGCCCGGCACCAGCCACACCGCCGCCGCGATGGCGAGGACGCCCGCGCCGGCCAGCACGGGGACGAGCAGCCGCCGACGTGGCGGCAGGGCGACCGCAACGGGCTCCGTCGTGTCGGTCCCGGTCGCCGCGTCGGGCGGTGGCTCGGCGTCGCCGGCGGGCGGCTCCGGGGACGGATCCGGCCGCGGGACCGACGGTTCCGGCGCCGCCGCGACCGGGACCGGCTCTGGCTCTGGCTCGGCCTCGGGATGATCGAGCACCTGGGTGAGCGTGGCCATCAGCCGGTCGGTGTTGAACCCGACCGGGTTGATCTCGACGGCCTGGCGCCTGGTCAGCGGCACGAGCTCGGCCGGGAGCATCGCCGGGGCCGGCATCCGCGCCCCGTCGACGAGGATCGGGACCACCAGCACCCCGCGCTGGAGCGCGGCGGACAACTCCAGCCTCACGAAGTCGTTCGGGTCGTCGAGCCGCCGATTGCCCTCCGCGTCCCGCAGGTCCAGCCACTGCGGGCCGATCAGCGCGAGCAGCACCTGGCAGTTCGCCACGGCGCTGGTCAGTTTCTCGACGAAGTCCTCGCCCGGGGCGATGTTGTCGACGTCCTTGAAGACCTTCTCCGCGCCGAACCGCCCCGCCAGCAACTCGTAGAGCTGGCGGGCCGGCCACGCCGTCTCCTGGCGGCGGTAGCTGATGAAGACCCTGCCCGTTCCTGCCGCCATGGCCCCTCTTCTCCGGCGGTACGCCTCATGCTAGGGACGCCCGCCGGTCGCGTCTGCGGTCGCCGGGGTGGCAATCTTCGCCATCGCCGAGGCGTCCGGACGTGGCGCGGTCAGCCCTCCGCGGGGCCGGTGACCGGACGCCCGTCCAGCCCGACGAAGGTGTCCGGCCCGATCCGCCGCACCGGGTACAGGGCGGACGCAGTCCGCGCCGACGGCCACCAGCACAGCTCCCCCGACCCTGCGGGGACGGTGGCCAGCCCCGTCGCCGACGCCGCCCACGACAGCACCGCCCCGTCCTCGCCGACCGCGGCCACCCAGCCCGACTCCCCCGGCCGACCCAGGAACACCAGCCGGTAGGTGACCGGACGGTCCAGGCGTCGCACGACCTCGACCCGGGACGGCACGTCCGGCCCCGCCCCGGTGGCTGCCCGGGCGGCCCCGACCGCCCGGGCATCGTCGGTTGCGCTCATACCGCGCAGCCTAGATTCCCCTCGCCCCCGCCGTCAGCCGCGAGAACATCCGCCCGTCGCTGCGCAGGTAGAGGCGGTGCGGCCCGTAGCTGACGAGCGTGAACGGGTAGTACGGCGAGAGCGACTCGCGGCACGGCCGCCACACCCAGTTCCGGCTCACGCACGCGATGTCCGGACGGATCCGCAGTTCGCCCTGTCGGCCGGGGAGCTGGTGCACCCTGCCGAACACGAACTCCTCGATGGCGTCCCTGCCGAGGGTGAGCAACGCCGGCTGGCGGCGTCGCGTCACGATCCGCGACTGCTGGTAGGTGCCGAAGCGCGCGTCCAGTGCCACCACGGACGTCGCGATCCCGTCGCCGCCGCGCGGCACGAGGTAGTAGAAGGAGTCAGGGCGGTCGAGCCGCTGGACGAGTTCCGGCCTTCCGACCACCTCTGCGCCGAACGCCTTGCGCCACCGCGCGCGCTCGGTCAGGCCCGCCTCCTCGACCAGTTCGAGCGACAGCCGGCCCGCGACCTCGGCGTCCAGCAGTTCCGCACCGTCGAAGCGAGGCCGGAACGGCTCCCGCTCGAAGCCGACGGCGCGTCCGGGCGGCTCGGGGTCGCAGACCGCCACGAACTTGCCCGCCCAGTGTCCGCTGGGGATGCCGGTCATGTAGTCGGCCTGCCAGGTGGCGTAGGAGATGTGCTCGTCCGCCACCCCACGGTTCCCTCCCGAGCCGCAGACGTCGCCGGCGGTGTGCGGCGGGGGTCCCGGCGGCGCCGGGGTGGGCGGCCACGGGTTGTTCACGTCGAAGCCGCTGATGGTGTAGCCGGGGTCGAGGAAGGACGTGGGCGTCGCCGACGTGGTGACGCCGCGGACGACGATCCAGTGCGCCCACCCGTAGACCATCGCGATCGGCGAGATCCGGTAGTGGTGGATGGTCCAGGCGATGATCCGCGAGATCGAGTCCTCGTCGTCGCGGGCGTCCAGGACGAAGTACTTGCTCGACTGGTGGTTGTTCATCGTCCAGGTCAGCCCGTCGGGGGCGGTGTACCACCCCGACTCGGCCGTGGAGTGGGCGTGGTTGTCCGCGTAGAGGGTCACCTGGTCGACCAGGCCCGCCCCGCACTGTTCCAGCACCATCTGGGCACTCGCCGCGCCGCAGTAGTAGTCGGTGTCCTGCTGGTGGTACTGGGTCGCCAGGTCCTCGTGGACGGTCATGGCTCCTCCTCCGGGTTGTCCTGGAGGGAAGAGCCGGCAACAGGGCTCCCCGATACATCGGGGAGCCCGAGGGCGGCGCGGGCGCGCTCAGGCGAGGTCGGCGAGCAGGATCGCCTCGGAGAGGATCGCGTGCTCGAAGGTCGCCAGGTGCAACGACTCGTTCGGGCTGTGCGGGCTGCCCTGGGGGTCCATCACCGCGGTGACCAGGATCGCCGCGTCCGGGAATCCTCCGGCCAGTTCGGCGATGAACGGGATCGACCCGCCGACACCGAGGTCGACCGGCTCCACGCCGAAGCCCTCCGCGAGCGCTGCGCGCGCCGGCCCGCTCGCCCATCCCGGCTCGGAGAGGAAGCCCTGGCCGCAGTCGACGTCGCGGAACTCCAGCTGCGCGCCGAACGGCGCGTGCGCCTCCAGGTGGACGCGGAGCGCCTCGTACGCGTCGCGGGCGTCCTGCCCGGGCGCGACCCTCGCGCTGATCACGACGCTCACCTCCGGGTGCAGCGTGTTGGACGCCGCGGCGACGGACGCGTAGTCGATCCCGGTCACCGTGATCGACGGCTGGTTCCAGATCCGCGAGAGCAGTTCGCCCCTCCCGATCGGACGCGTCGAGCCGGCAGGTCGGTCTCCTCCCGCAGCCGCGCCTCGTCGTAGGGGGGCGTGGCCGCCTCGCGGGTGCGAAGGCCGGCCACGGCAACGGACGCCCTCCTCGTCCCAGAGGGTGGAGAGCAGCCGGATCGTGGCCAGCATCGCGTCGGGGACGGCACCACCGAACATCCCGGAGTGCAGGGCGTGCGCCGAGCGTCCGCACGGTCAGCGTGAACCGTGCCGTGCCGCGCAGCGACACCGTGATCCCCGGCGTGCGGGAGTCCCAGTTCCCCGAGTCGGCGACCACGATCAGGTCGCCGTTAGCGCGTCGGCATGGTCGGCCAGGAACTGCCCGAACGACCGGGACCCGTACTCCTCCTCGCCCTCGACGAACAGCGTGACGCCGAGCCCGCCCAGGTCGTCGCCCGACGACCGTCGCGCAGTGCACGCAGCGCGGCCAGTGTGGCACAGCACGCCGGCCTTGTCGTCGCCCGTGCCCCGTCCGTAGAGCCGACCCGTCGCGCTCGGTGCGACGAAGGGCGGCGAGTCCCACAGCGCCTCGTCCCCCTGCCGGCTGCACGTCGTGGTGGGCGTAGAGGACGACCCGACGCTGCGCCGGGCCGTCCCGCCCGGGTGGCGAGGACGGCCGGCTGGCCGGTCTCGGAGGTCCCGGGGATGGCGGCCGTGTGGACCTCGACCTCGTCGAACACGCCGGTGGCGGACGCGAGGGCGCTGATCGCCTCCGCGCTGCGCCACACCTGGGACTGGTCGAACGACGGCCACGACACCGAGGGGATGGCGACGAGGTCGGTGAGTTCGGCGACGGCCCGTGGCATCGCGGCTGCGACGGCGGTGCGAAGGGCGGTGACGGTGGTGGGATCGGTCATGGTGCCATCCTCGCACCGCGGCAGCCCGCTCACGGGCCGCGGCAGGGTGCGTCCCGTCCCCCGGCGCGCCGGCACAGGCGCACCGGATAGGGTCACCCGTCGTCATGACTCACCACTCCGCCACACCACCGCGCGTCTTCCCTTTCGGCGTCTGGCTCCTGTCCTCCCTGGCCCTGTTCCTGGTCGCGCTCGCCGCGTGGATCCGGTTCCGCTTCGGCGCGGTCAGCTTCGAGCAGATCATCACCAACCTGCCGATCTCCCAGGGGGAGGGCGTCGGGAACAACAACCTCCTCGTCGAGGCGGTCCTCTTCTGCCTCGTGCTCCCCGTCGGCCTGACCACGCTGGCGGCTGCCCTTCGCTGGCTGCTGGGTCCGCGCCGCGGGGCGGCCGGGCGTCGGCGCGGCCGCCTGTGGGTCCCCGCCGTGGCCGCGACGCTCGCGTTCGTCGTCCTGCTGGTGGTGGCGGGCGTGCCCCAGTTCGTCCGCGCATCGCTCGACACCCGCACGATCTCCGACTACTACGTGGCACCCGCCGTCACCACCGCGCCGGCGCACCCGAAGAACCTGATCACGATCTACCTGGAGTCGACGGAGAACACCTTCGGGGACGCCTCGATCTTCGGGGAGGACCTGCTCGCGAACGTCCAGGACGCGACGAGCGGCTGGGCGGCGTACGACCTCCAGCAGTACCCCACCGGCGGCTGGACGATGGCGGGCATCACCGGGACGCAGTGCGGGATCCCGCTGAAGAGCAAGCTGCTGGCCGTCGGGGTCAACTCGAACAACCTCGGCGAGGAGGTGGAGACCTACCTGCCCGGCGCGACCTGCCTGGGTGACGTGCTCAGCCAGCACGGCTACAACAACGCGTTCGTGGGTGGCGCGCACGCCCGGTTCGGGGGCAAGGACACCTACCTCGTCGACCACGGCTACAGCCGCGTGTACGGCCTCGACGACTGGCTGGCGGCCGGGGAGACCAGCGAGAACATCTCGGCCTGGGGCCTGTCGGACGCCCGGATGTTCGCGCACGCGGAGGACGTCCTCGCCGACCTCCACGCGGGCGGGACCCCGTTCAACCTCACGATCCTCACCCTCGACACCCACGACCCCGGAGCGGTGTACCCGTCCTGCACGGGCGACGACGCCGTCAGCTACGCGACAGCGCTGAAGTGCTCGGGGAAGGCCGTCGCGGGCTTCCTGGACCACCTCGAGCAGAACGGCTACCTCGACGACACGGTGGTGGTCCTGATGGGCGACCACGTGAAGAACACCGGCGACAGCGACCAGTTCAGGGACGAACTGAACCGGGCCGGGGAACGGACCATCTTCTTCCGGGCGTGGAGCCCGGACGGGATCACGTGGGGACGCGAGGGCGCCGACCAGCTTTCGGTCCTGCCCACGACGCTGGAACTGCTCGGCTTCGGTGTTCCCGCCGGGCGGGCGGGACTCGGCGTGTCCTTCGCCGCACCGCACGACCTCGCCGGGACCGCGCTCGCGCTCCCGTCCGACGACTACCGGTCGCTGATGGAGGCGCCGTCCAGCGACGCCTACCAGCGGTTCTGGGGGTCCTGACCGTTCACCGGCCCTCGACGTGGGCCTTGAGCAGGGACAGCGCCTGCGCCCAGTTCGCCCGCGAGTGCTCGGCCTCCTCCGCGTCGGCGTTGCCGTCCTGGCTGAGGCTCAGGGTGGTGCCCTCGGCGTCGCCGGCCAGCCGCCAGGTGAGCGTGTGGTGGTTCTCCGGCGTGTCCGGTCGGCCCGAGAGGGGGCTGTAGTGGGTCACGGACAGCGTGGTCGGCCGGTCCACCTCGAGGACCTCTCCGGAGTCCCGGTAGGCCGTCCCCTCGTACTCCCCTGACCAGCTGATCGGGTGGCCGGGCACCCAGTCGGTCGTCAGGGTCGTACCGAACATCCAGGCCTTCACGTCATCGGGATCGACGAGAGCGCCCCAGACACGCTCCAGGGGTGCGTCCACCCTGACCTCGGCTGTGGCGACGACTCCGGCCATGGCGACCTCCTTTTGTTGCGGACTCAGGAGACCTACCCGTTCCTCGCCCCGATCCCCACGGGATCGGCCCGCTCGGCGGCGCACCGGGTCGTCCTGACCTCCGACCCCGCCCTGTCGCGAGCGGCCGGCGTCCGGTAGACCTGAGCCAGACCCAAGAGAGGAAACCCCCGTGACCTACCGCATCGCCTACCTCATCGGCAGCCTGTCGAGCACGTCGATCAACCGGCGGCTGTCGAAGGCCCTGATCAGGCTCGCCCCGCCGGAACTGGAGTTCTCCGAGGTCGGCATCGCCGACCTCCCCCTGTTCTCGCCCGACTACGAGTCGGACATGCCGGCACCGGTGATCGCCTTCAAGGACGCCGTCTCCGCCGCCGACGGCGTGATGTTCATCTCCCCCGAGTACAACCGCTCGATCCCCGGCGCGCTGAAGAACGCCATCGACTGGGGGTCACGGCCGCGGAGCCGGAACTCGTTCGCGAGGAAGCCGACCGCGATCGTCGGCGCCTCCACGGGAGCGATCGGGACGGCGGTGATGCAGTCGCAGATGCGCAGTGTGCTCAGCTTCCTCGACGCGCCACAGCTGAACTCCCCCGAGGTGTACATCAGCTACAAGCCGGACGTGTACGGCGAGGACGGGACCGTCCACGACGCGTCGACAGCGACGTTCCTCGGCCACTTCATGTCCGAGTACGCCGCCTTCGTCGCCCGCGTCCTCTCCTCGACCGCGCCGGGCCACATCGGCGACGCCGGCTGAGCCCGTGGACGCCGCACTGTTCGTGAAGGCGTTCGCTGCGCTCTTCGCGATCATGAACCCGTTCGTCGCGCTGCCGATGTTCCTCTCGCTCACCAGCGACATGGACGCCGCCACCCAGCGCCGCACCGGGCTCCGCGTCGCCCTCTACAGCACGGTGCTGGGCGTGGTGATCCTGGCGTCCGGCTCGCTCGTCCTGACCTTCTTCGGCGTGAGCGTGGACGACTTCCGGATCGCCGGCGGCGTCGTGCTGCTGATGATCGGGCTGGGCATGCTGAACGGCACCGGAAGCAGCGCGCACACCGGAACGGCGGCCGAGCGCGAGCAGCACGCCCAGGTGAACGACCCCTCGTTCTACCCGATGTCGTTCCCGATGATCGTGGGGCCCGGCACGATCACCAGCCTGGTCCTGCTGGCCGGCGCGAACCCCTCGCTGGGCGGGTACCTCAGCGTCGGTGCCGCGCTGCTGGTCGTGATCGCGATCCTCGGCGTCGTGCTCTGGTTCGCCGCCGACATCGGACACCACCTGTCGCAGACCCTGCGCACGATCATGACCCGCCTGATGGGCATGATCCTCGCCGCGATCGCGGTGGAGATGCTCGTCGCGGGGCTCGGCACGGTCTTCCCCGGCCTGCGGTGAGCCTACGATCGGACCGACATCGTCGAACGGCAGGAGCAGGCATGAGCGGGACCGTCGTCAGCAACAACCCGGGCAACTCGCGCTACGAGGCGCACGTGGACGGAGCGCTGGCCGGCTTCGCCGAATACGAAGTGACCGACGCCCTGGTCGTGTTCACCCACACCGAGGTGCTGCCGGCGTTCGAGGGCCAGGGCATCGGTTCGGCGATCGCCCGCTACGCCCTGGACCAGCTGCGCGACGAGGGCAACCGCAAGGCGCTGCCGGTCTGCCCCTTCATCAAGGGGTGGATCCAGCGCCACCCCGACTACCTGGCCGTCACCTACGGCGCCGCGCCCGCTGCTGACGCCTAGGGACGAGCTGGTCACTCCTCGCCACGAGATCCCGGGTCAAGCCCGGGATGACAGGGCAGGTGGGTCAAGCCCGGGATGACAGGGCAGGTGGGTCAAGCCCGGGATGACAGGGCAGGTGGGTCAAGCCCGGGATGACAGTGCGGGTGGGTCATGCCGGGCTCGACCCCGCATCTCCTCAGTCGTCCGGGCCGAGGTTCCCCGCCGACTTCTCGTTGGTGACCTCGTCGGCCGGATCGGTGGTCGAACCCGGGTTGCCGATGGCCCACGTGCTGGTCCGCTCGTCGTCGGGGTTGGTCGTCGACCCCGGGTTGCCGACCGCGCGGTCGGTCTCCTTCTCCGCCTCGGGATCGGTGGTCGGTCCCGGGTTGCCCACGGACCGTTCCCAGCCCTGTTCGCTCATGTCGAACTCCTTCGCTCGTTCCCGCACCTGCGCGGGTCCTCTGGGAGAGGCGGTACCCGCTCCCGCGACCGGAAAACCTAGGCGGGAAGCTCCCAGGTGTGGACGGGCTGGTTGCTGTGCATGTTCACCGCGTAGACGCCCAGCATCTCCCTCAGCGCGTCCGGCCGGGAGAGCCCGCGGGCCTCGAGCCTCCGGACCGCGGCGACCTGCCAGTCGGCGCCGTTCTGGCCGCTGAGGCAGCGTCCCTCGATCACCCCGAGCAGGCGGTTGCGGACGGCCGGGGCGACGCCCCACGCGTCGAGCCCCTCGTGCGCCATCGGGAGCAGTTCGCGCAGCACCAACTCACTGGCCGGCAGCTCTCCGCGTCCGGGCCAGAACAGGGTGGCGTCGATCCCGTGCCGCGCGCCGGCGAGGAAGTTCTCCCGCGCCGTCCCGAACGACATCCGCGACCAGAGCGGACGATCGTCCTGCGCCATCGTGTGTAGTGCGCCGTAGTACAGGGCGGCGTTGGCGAGCGTGTCCACGATCGTCGGACCCGCCGGCAGCACCCGGTTCTCGACGCGCAGGTGCGGGCGTCCGTCCACGATGTCGTAGATCGGCCGGTTCCACCGGTAGATCGTGCCGTTGTGCAGCCGCATCTCCTCCAGCTTCGGCGTCCGGCCCGCGTCGAAGGCCTCCTGCGGGTCCTCGTCGTCCAGCTCCGGCAGCATCGCGGGGAAGTAGCGGGTGTTCTCCTCGAACAGGTCGAAGATGGACGTGATCCAGCGCTCGCCGAAGAAGACGCGCGGCCGCACGCCCTGGTTCTTCAGCTCCTCCGGACGCGTGTCCGCCGCCTGCGTGAACAGCTCGATCCTGGTCTCGGCCCACAGCTGCGCACCCATGAAGTACGGGCTGTTCGCACCCAGGGCGAGCTGCGGACCGGCCAGCACCTGCGCGGCGTTCCAGTGCGCGGCGAACTCGGTGGGCCGTACCTGGAGGTGCAGTTGCATGGACGTGCACGCGGACTCCGGGGCGAGCGAGTCGGCGTACCGCAGCAGCCGCTCCCCGGAGGGGCCGGTGATGTCGAGGTGGATGTCCTCGCCGCGCGCGGCCAGGACCGCGTCGTTCAGCGCCTGGTAGCGGGCGTTGGCGCTCATCCACTCGCCCTCGTACGTCTCCGGCGTGATCGTGGGGAGGATCCCGATCATGATGATGTGGGCGCCGACCTCCGCGCACCGCCGCTCCGCCTCGTTCAGGGACGTGCGCAGGTCACTCTCCAGCTGCACGGCGCTGTCCCCGCCGAGCGGGTGCGGGGTGACGTTGAACTCGATGTTGAACCGGGCGAGTTCGGTCTGGTACTCGGGGTCGGCGATCGCGGCCAGCACCTCCGCGTTCGCCAGCCGCGGCCGGTAGCCGGGGTCGACGAGGTTCAGTTCGATCTCCATGCCCACCAGCGGGCGGTCGAACTCGAAGGAACTGGAGGCGAGCATCTGCTCGAACACGTCCAGACAGGTCTTCACCTTCTCGCGATAGCGCTGCCGCTGCTCGCGGGTGAAGGTCGCGGATTCGAGGTCGCGTCCCATGCGGCGAGTATTGCCGCTGCGGCCCGCCCGCGGATAGAGCCCGTGGGCCTCAGTCGCTGAACTCGGTGGCGGCGAACCGGCGCAGGTAGGTCTCGACGTCGAGGGCGACCGCACCATCCAGCTCGCCGGGGCCGGCGCCGATCCACAGGTCGAGGTCGAGCGCGGAGACCGCGCCGGACAGCTCGGGCTGCCACTCGTTGCCGTAGCCGCGACGGCTGCGCAGGACGACGTAGTCGTTGCGGGAGCGGTCGAGCTGCTCGATCTCCGGCTGGTCGAGCAGACGGAAGGCCGCCACCGGGTTGAGGGCGTCCAGCCGGCGGGACAGCGACGTGCGCAGGACCGCGGCGCTGGTCCACCCGAGGACGCTGTAGTCGGCCTCACGGGAGCCGTCGCCACGGGACTCGTCCGCCCAGGCGGTGACCCGGTCGACGCAGCGGAAGTCGGTCGAGTGGTCCCTGACCAGCCGGCTCAACGATGCCGGGCTCTGCCCGGCGTGGCGGAAGTAGTGGCCCGGGCGGGTCGCGACTCCGACGGTCGCGTGCGGAGCGCCGGGCTCCCAGGTGTCGATCCTCAACATGGCCCCCTCCATGGTCCTTGCCCCTCGGAGGTACCGCCGCGGCGGCTGATACCTTCCGGGAAGATCGAACCCCACCGGACGAGGAGTGCATAAGACCCCGTGCGGGCGACCTCCGTTCGGGTGACAAGCGCAAATGCCCGCCCGATTCACACGGGAGGGGGAGCCTCCCCCCGACTTTGGTGAATTCGGGGGTGACCGCGGGTCAGTCGAGCCCTGCGATCGGACGGCTCGGCGTGGTCGGGGTGGCCAGCAGGGACGCCAGCAGTGCGTAGAAGCCGGCTCCGTCCACCTGCTCGACCACGGTGGCGTTCGGGGCCAGGCCGAACTTCCCCCACGCCATCGACGACATGCCGCGGGTGAGCGGCGAGACCGTCTCCACGTCCACGCGGTAGGGCGCGCTGGCCTGCACGAGCTCGGGGTGCAGCAGGGTGGCGAGGGTGAGCGAGTCCGGGTGCGTGGAGCCGTTCACGCCCACCGACTCGTCGTAGTCGATGGTGGCGTCGCACATCCGCCGGAAGAAGCGCGCCAGCGGCGTCCCCGACACGGACAGCCGCTCGTAGTCGGGACGGGCGAAGGTCGCATCGCGCAGGGTCAGGGGCGCCCACGGGATGATCGTCAGCTCCGGGAAGCCGGCGGCGAGGACGACCTGGGCCGCCTCGGGATCGACGTAGAAGTTGAACTCGGCGCTCGGGGTGATGTTGCCGCGCCCGTTGTTCGACCCGCCCATGATGGACAGGCTCTTCACCCGGGAGGGGAAGCTGCGGTCCATCACGACGGCCGTGGCGATGTTGGTCAGCGGCCCGATCGCCACGATGCTGATCTCCCCGGGCGCCTCCGCCGTCAGCCGCAGCAGGGCGTTCACGGCGTGCTCGTCGGCGTTGCTCGCGTCGGTCAGGTCCATCGACAGGCCGCCCGAGCCGTCCCCGTGGACGTCCTCCGCCGACTCCCACTCGCGCAGGATCGGCGCCCGGCAGCCGACGTGCACCGGCACCTCACCCAGGCGCCCGGCGACGTTCAGCGTGAGGTGGGCGTTCGCGACCTGCTGGTCGAAGCCGACGTTGCCCGCCACCATGGTGATCGCCCGCAGGTCCGCGCGCGGGTCGAGCAACCCGAGCAGGATGGTGACGCAGTCGTCCTGCGCGGTGTCGGTGTCGATGATGACGGGGATCCGGCTCATGCTCCTCCTCGGTGCTGGGCCCACACCCTAACCATCCCCGGAGCCGCGACGAGCCGGGCCCAGCGCCCGGCTGCGCACTTCTCCCCTCAGAACAGCGCCGCCGTGGAGCCGGCGAGGAAGGCAGAGACACTGTCCGGCAGCGCCCGCTCCGCGCTCCAGGCGAGGCCGAGGCTGCGGGACTGGCGCGGCGCGAGGGGGACGTAGACCACGGCGCGGTCGGCGCCGGGCGCGGTGGGCTCGGGGATGATCGCCACGCCGAGTCCCGCGCCGACGAGGCCACGGATCGTGTCGATCTCGCTGGACTCGAACGCGATCCGGACGCTGGCCCCGGCCGCGGCCAGCATCGGGTCGATCACCGTGCGGAGCTCGGTGGTGCGGGAGAAGGCGATGAAGTCCTCTCCGTCCAGGTCGGACGCGTCGAGGGTGGCCAGCCCTGCGAACCGGTGCCGGGCCGGGACGGCGACGGCGAGCCGCTGGTCGACCAGCCGCCGCCACGCGATGCCCGAGGTGGCAGGGCCGGGCGCGGTCACGACCGCCACGTCGAGGGCGTCGGTGCCGATCCAGCCGAACAGGTCCCTGGCGAACCCCTGGCGCAACTCGAACCGGCTGCCGGGCGCGGTGGCCCTGTGGTGGCGGACGAGGCGGGGCACCGCCCACAGCGCGACCGACTGCAGGAAGCCCAGCCGGATCGTCCCCTGCGGCCCGGCGAGCGCCTCGACATGGCGGCGGCCGAGGTCGAAGCCCTCCACGATCCTCAGGGCGTCCGCGCGGAACGCCGCTCCCGTGCGGTTCAGTTGCAGGGTGCGGCCCCGCCTGGTGAACAGGGCCGTGCCGAGGTCGGACTCGAGCCGGGCCAGCGCGCGGGACACGTTCGACTGGTTGACCCGCAGCAGGGCCGCGGCGTCCCTGGTGTTCTCGGTGTCGGCGAGCACGAGGAAGGTCTGGAGGGTCTGTTCGTCCACGCCGGCAGCATATCGATGCTGTTCGCGCATCAGAATCACTATTTCGATCATTTCGCGCATCCTCGGAACAACTCCAGAATCGACCCATGACCGCAGCCGTCGACCGGATGACCCCCCTCCGAGCCGCCCCCGCGTGGGCCGGCCACGCGGCCGGCACCCCGACCTACCGGCGGATCGTCGTGGCGCTGATGGCGGGCGGGCTGGCCAACTTCTCGCTGATGTACTTCGTCCAGCCGCTCCTGCCAATGATGGCCGCCCACTACGGCGTGACGGCGGCCGAGTCCGCGCACGCGCTGTCGATCACGACGCTCACGATCATCCTCGGGCTCGCGGCCACCGGCCCGCTCGCGGATCGCGTGGGCAGGGTCGCCGTGATGCGCTGGTCCCTGCTGGCGTCCGGCGTGCTGGGCCTGCTCTCCGCCGTCGCGCCGACCTGGCCGGCCCTGCTCCTGCTCCGCGGACTGCTCGGGCTCACCCTGGCCGGCCTGCCCGGCGCCGCACTCGCCTACCTGCGCGAGGAGGTGGACGGCCCGTCCCACCCGCGCGCCAACGCCGCCTACATAGCCGGCACCGCCGTCGGCGGGGCGGCTGGACGGCTGCTGCCCGGCCCCCTGGCGGCGATCGGCGGCTGGCCCCTCGCTGCCGGGGTCGTGAGCCTGGTCACGCTCGCCGCGGGAATCCTGCTCCTCGTGCTGCTGCCGCCGTCGCGGGGCTTCCGCGCCCACCCGGTCGCGCTCCGCGAGACGCTGCTCGGCACCCTGCGGGCGCCCGCCGACCGCGTGGTGGCCCTCGTCTGCGCCGTCGGCTTCGCGGCCATGGGCGCGTTCGTCGGCGTGTACAACGCCGTCGCCTTCCGGCTGCAGGCCGCCCCATTCCTGCTCGGGGCGGCTGCGTCCCTCGTCTACCTCGCCTACCCGGTGGGTATCGCGGCGCCCGCCGTTGCCAGGGCGCTCGCTGCCCGGATCGGACGGGGTCGCTCGGTGACCGCGGGGGTCGCGCTCCTCGCCGTCAGCGTGGTCCTGATCTCGTTCCCCGCCCTCCCCGCGGTCGTGGCCGGGCTCGGCCTGATCACGTTCGCGTTCCTCGGCACGCACTCCCTCCTCAGCGGCTGGGTGGTCGACCGGGCCCAGCGCACCGGACGCGGCACCGCGCAGGCGTCCAGCGCATACCTCGGCACGTACTACCTGGGCAGCACGCTCGCGGGGGCGTTGGCGACATGGCTGTGGCAGACCGGCGGCTGGGTCGGTGTCGCCGTCCTCGGGCTGGGGTTGTGCGCGATCGCGGCCACCGCCGCCGTCGCGGCGACCCGCAGTGACCCGAGCCCGCAGCAGGTCGGCGAGGACGACGCGATCGCGTTGGCCTGAGCGGCTCCCGTTGCCGTCCGCTTCGGGCTAGCGTGGCCGCGGAAGTCCTCGTCCCGATCTCCGGCGCGTGCGCGGGCGGGCCGACCGGAGAAAGGCCCTGATGAGCACCTCACGCTTCCCGAAGTCGGTGTATGCGCGCGGAGTGGCGCCCGATGCGCGGTTCAGCCTCGCCAACGAGCGCACCTTTCTGGCGTGGATCAGCGTCGGGCTCGCGCTGATCTCGGTCGGCGTCGGCCTGGAGTCGCTCGCCCTGAACCTCCAGCCGGGTTTCCGGCTGGCCGCCTCCGTGCTGCTGGTCCTGGGCGGCATCGGCTGCCCGGTCCAGGCATGGTTCGGCTGGGCGCGGGTCGAGACCGCGCTGCGGGAGGGCCGGCCCATCCCCTTCACCCCGATGCTGGTGGGCCTCCCGGTCCTGCTCGCCGCGGCCGGCGTCCTCGTCCTGCTCGCGCTGCCCACCCGATGAGCACCGAGCCCGCCGGAGGGCGGCAGCCCGAGCGCACCGGCCTCGCGTGGTACCGCACAGCGATCGCGCTGCTCGGGCTCGGGCTGGCCGCACCCAGGCTCACCTGGTCGTTCCTCGACGCGTGGTCGTTGCTTCCCGCCGGCGTGGTCGTGGCGGGATCGTGCGCCCTGCTCGTCGCGAGCCGCCGCCGCTACCTTCGCGTCCACCGCAGCCTGCGGGACGACAGCGCCGTCCCGCTCCCCGACGGCCGGCTGCCTCTCCTCGCGTCCGGCCTCACCCTCGTCCTCGCCGTCCTCGCCGCCTGGGTCGTCCTCGCCGCGCCCTGACCGTCCACAAGAAGGTGGACGCGGCCCCGCCCACCACAAAGTGGACCCTTCTGCGGCGAACTCGCGACAAACCGTCCACCTAGACGCCGCGCGCAGCCCCGTCCACCACAACGTGGACGCCTCCGCCGCGAACTCGCGACAAACCGTCCACCTTGCGCGCGAACCCTCCATCACCAACCCCGGCGCCGACCCCGAGATCCCGGGTCAAGCCCGGGATGACAACACCCGCGCGCAGCCCCGTCCACCACAAAGTGGACGCCTCCGCCGCGAACTCACGACAGACCGTCCACCTAGACGCCGCGCGCAGCCCCGTCCACCACAAGGTGGACCCTTCTGCCGCGAACTCGCGACAAACCGTCCACCTTGTGGTGGACGGGGTCGACGAGGGGCTGGCCTAGAATCCCCGGGTCCCCCCACACGGAAGGCAGCCGTGGACGCGTCCGCACTCTTCCCCTCCGGCCTCGGCTGGGAGGCGGTCGCGCTGCTCGCCGTCGTGGCGCTCGCCGCCGGCTGGGTGGACGCGGTCGTCGGCGGCGGCGGGCTCCTCCAGCTCCCGGCGCTCCTGCTGATCCCCGGCATCCAGCCCGTCCAGGCGCTGGCCACCAACAAGCTCGCCTCGATCTGCGGCACCGCCACCAGCAGCGTCACCTACTACCGCCGCGTCCACCCCGACCTGCGCACCGCGCTGCCGATGGCCGGCGCCGCGCTCGTCGGGAGCTTCGGCGGTGCAGCCCTGGCCACCCTGCTGCCCGCCGCGGTCTTCAAGCCGGTCATCGTGCTGGCCCTGCTCGGGGTCGCCGCCTTCACGGCCGCCCGCCCCACCCTCGGCAGCGAGACCGACCTGCGCTTCTCCGGACGCCGCCACTACAGCAGCGCGATCCTGATCGGCGCGGGGATCGGCTGCTACGACGGCCTCCTCGGCCCGGGAACGGGCACCTTCCTCGTGATCGCGCTGGTCAGCGTCCTCGGCTACAACTTCCTCGAGGCGTCCGCGAAGGCCAAGATCGTCAACTTCGCCACCAACCTCGGCGCGCTGCTCCTGTTCGTGCCGCACGGCGCCGTCCACTGGGGGCTCGGCCTCGTGCTCGGCGCGGCCAACATGACCGGCGGCTACCTCGGCTCCCGCACGGCGATCGCCCGGGGCACCGGCTTCGTGCGGATCGCCTTCCTCGTCGTGGTCAGCGTGCTGATCGTCAAGCTCGGCTTCGACGTGTGGAACGAGGACCTCGCTGGCCTGTTCTCGGGGAACTGACCTCCAGGACCTTCGAGCAAACCCCGCCAACCCAATCAGCGCGGAGAAAAATGGTGTCCAGTCAGCAAGGAGGTGCGCGTGCCATCCGAACAACACCCCGCACGACCCGAGACCGCGCGAGCTATCTGGCAACACGCACCCACCACATACCTGGAGAGCGCAGACTCCACCGGTGCCGAATACCATCCACCGGGCGAGGGAGACGATCGATCGAGGACGCTGGCGGCCATCCGTGAGCATCAGCTCTTTCTCGAGATCGTCGCTGCACTGGCGATGGGGCGCACCGTGGTGATTCCTCAGCCGTTCGCACTGGACTCCTTATCGTTCCAGCGGGTGGCTCGCCGAGTGTGGAAGGCTCGAAATGACGTCAATGCGACCGTACCAACGCCGATTCGCCTTCATCTCAATCAGGCATCCAGCTTCAAGGAAGCAGTTTCCACGATGCTGGCCCGGACTGGTCCCAACGGATCCTTCTACAGTTCGGCATTCCCGGAGCTCAATCGAGGCGAGTGGCACCTCGACTGCAGCGGTGGCGCAGACGAAGTTCTGAGTCATCTGGATCCCGACGACGAACGGAAGTCATTACTGGAGCTGGTCCGTGACGAGTTCTCCACCACAGGCCCGAACCTCCGCGCTCGACCCGCACCAAGCCTCACGCTCGGCGAACTCCTGAATGCCGCGCTTCAGACGGCCCCACTCAGCTCAGAACCTCAACTCGTCGAGGCTATCCGCGATGCAGCCATCGCCCTCGGCCTTGGGGCCGGCGGGTTCAACGCTCGAAGCTACCTACGCCACGGCTCGCCTTGGCCAGGGGACAAGCGTGGGCGCTCGGCCAGGCAAATCGTCGGCGACGAGACCGTGCTTGCCGCAGTGACCGAGATGGTCGACACGCTCTACAACCGAGTTGTCGGCCATACAACGGGAGCAGTGTTCGGCAGCTTCACGACACCCATCAACCCTGTAGGGAAGGGCCTTCTTCAGCTGGGACTCTCCCAGGGCGCAGCGCTCGAGACGATCCCGGCCGTGGACCTCGACGACGGCACTGCGGCTGAGTTCAGCATCGAGACGATTGCAGCCCTGCGACCATCGCAAGTGGCCTCCTTCGTCGAGGCAATGAGTCGAGCTGAAGACCTCGACGTGGGCCTGCGAGCGCTCTTCAGAGCCCGAGACGATCGGACGGAAGGGAGTGAGTTCTGGCGCAGTTTGCAGGCGATAGCCGACGCGCGATCGGATGAAGAGCGAGCATCACGTCGGAGCGCGCACCTGGATCTCGTGGCCGACACGCTTGGGCGCGGCTACCACGTACGCGCCAGCGACCTGCGGCTGAACGTGGTGAGTCTGTCCTGTGTTGCGGTCGGGACTGGAGCCGGCGCGCTCATCAGCGCCGGGACGAATCCTGTGGGCGCTGCGGTCTGCGCAGCGATCTCGATCGGCGGAACGGCCGTCCCGCTGCTGGGGACGCTGGCGCGGCACCGGGTCGCCCACGCCATCAGTCACGACACGCGCCGGGCACTGGGCCATGTACTCCTGGATACGCACGCGTTCCCAGCTCGCCGTTCTCAGGACCACCGGTGAGAGACTGGGTGGAGCAGCTTGCGATTCGGTACATATCTGTAGTGTCACGACACATCCGCCTTCGAGGAGCAGCGTGAATCTCAACCGACGGATCCAGCGCCTGCGCGAGTCGATCGTCTTCCAGAACCGCTTCGCACGGCTCTACAACGATGATGTGAGGTGGCCGTCCGGCACTGAGGGCACATATCTGCGTCTGGGTTCCGGCGACGGACGTCCGGGCGTCGTTGCGGTGCCCGTGCATCAAGCGAAGCTGGGCCTGGTCCACGTCTACCGCTACCCCCTCGACAGTTGGCAGTGGGGGTTTCCGCGCGGCTTTGCACAGTCGGACGACATCCTCGAAACCGCAGCGAGGGAGCTCGCCGAAGAGATGGGGGTCCGCGGCCGACTCAGCTTCCTCGGCTGGTTCTCCCCCGACTCGGGGATCCAGACCGGCCGCGTCGGCGCGGTGCTGGCCGAGGTCGAGGATGCGGACGGAGTTCCGTCCGATACCGACGAGGTCAGCGAGGTCTGCTGGCTCAGCGTCGTAGAGCTGCTCGAGCGACTCGGCCGCGGTGAGTTCGACGACGGCATGACGATGAGCGCGCTCGCGCTAGCCGTGGCTCGTGGACGCGTGAGTCTGTGACGCTCCTCGCCCGCTGACGAGCGGCGAAGCTGTCCCAGTACGGGCGACAGCGGGCACCGGCCCGGCCCCGATAGGCTCGCGCCCGCAGCGGGCCGCCGCGGACGAGACACGTCCGGCGTCCGGTGCGGGTGGGGTTGCACACATGTCGACAGCGCTGGAGGCGCACGGGCTGGTCAAGGCCTTCGGTGACCTGCGCGCGGTGGACGGCATCGACCTCGCCATCCCGCGCGGGACCTTCTACGGCATCGCGGGCCCGAACGGCGCGGGCAAGTCCACGACGCTGCGCATGCTCACCGGCCTGCTGCGGCCGGACGAGGGCAACGCCGTGCTCGACGGCGTCCCCGTGTGGCCGGACCCGCTGCCGGCCAAGGCCAGGGTCGGCTTCGTCCCGGACAACCCCGTCCTCTTCGACCGGCTGACCGCGCCCGAGATGCTCGAGTACGCCGGGATGCTGCGCGGGATGGACCCCGACGTCGTCGCCACCCGGTCGGCGGAACTGCTGCGCGTCCTCGACCTGGCCGACGTGGGCGAAAAGCTGATCGCCGACTTCTCCCTCGGCATGATCAAGCGGATCGGACTCGCCGTCGCGCTGCTGCACAGCCCCCGCGTCCTCGTCCTCGACGAGCCCTTCGGCGCCCTCGACCCGGTCAACACGCAGGTGATGGAGGACATGCTCCAGCTCTACCGGCGCGGCGGCGGGACGGTCGTGTTCGCCAGCCACGTGATGGACGTCGTGCAGCGCCTGTGCGACCGGCTCGTCGTGATCGGCGGCGGCCGGGTGCTCGCCGAGGGCACTGTGGCGGAGGTCTCCGGCGGACGAAACCTGCAGGACGCCTTCGTCGACCTCGTCGGCGGCCGCGACCTCGAGGAGGGTGAGCTGTCGTGGCTCTCGTCCTCCTCCGGCTGAGGCTCGCGATCGCCCGCCGCTCCCGCGGGCACGGCAGCGGCGCCCAGCTCTACTTCGCCGCGTCCTGGGTGATCGGCGGCGTGGGCGGGCTGCTCGCCGGGCTCGGCAGCGCGGTGCTGGTGTCCGGGGACGGCGCCGGCGACCTGCTGCTGCTCGTCTCCTTCTTCTCGATCTTCCTGCCCTGGGTGATCGGGCCGATCGTCGAACCGACCCTCGCCGACGGCGTGGTCGACCCGCAGCGGCTCGAGCAGTTCCCCCTCACCGGCCGGCAGCAGGTGGGTGGGCTGCTCCTCGGCGCCCTCGCCTCCCCCACCGCCACCTTCACGTTCCTGTTCGCCGCCGGCGGCGTCGTCGCGGTCGGGGCGTCGTGGCCGGCGCGGCTGGCCTCGCTGGTGCTCGCGCTCGCCTTCACCGTGATGTGCGTCACGGTCTCGCGATCGGCCCAGGCCCTGCTGGCCGGTGCGATGCGGTCGCGCCGCGGCACCGACATCGCCGCGTTCGCTGCCAGCCTGCTGGTGCTGGCGGTGTACCTGTTCGCGCAACAGGCCCACTCCGCCACCGAGGCGCTGGGGACGCAGCCCGTGGACGGCCCGATCGGCACGTTGCTCGGCTGGACGCCGCCCGGCGCGGCGGCGCGGGCGATCCTGAGCGCGAGGGACGGCGACTGGCTCGACGCCCTGGCCCGCCTCGGCGTGGTGGCGGCCGTGACCGCCCTGGCGGTGCTGGCCTGGGCCTGGGTCCTCGGCGAGCGGGTGAACGGGACCACCGGAACCCCGCACGACCTGCGTCGCCGGCGCGGTCCGGTGACCCTGCCACTGACGCCCGCGATCCTGCGCGGCCTGCGCCCCGGGCCGACGACGGCGGCGGCGTCCCAGCAGCTGCGCTACTTCTTCCTCCGGTCCCCGCGGGCGATCCAGACCCTCGTGATCCCGCCGGTGATGGGCATCGTCGTCGCCCACACCAGCTTCGCCGTGTACGGCCTGCCGGCCCAGGCTGCCGCGTTCGCCGCGATGTCCGTCGTGGCCGGCAGCTTCAACCTGTTCGGCTACGACGGCCGGGGGTTCACCTACCTCGTCCTGGGCGGGGCGCCGCTGCACCGCGTCCTGCGCGGGAAGGCGCTGGCGCCGCTGGTGTACCTGCTCCCCCTGGTGGTGGGCTTCAGCATCGTCGAGGGTTCGCTGCAGGGGCAGGACGGGGCCGCGCAGCTCACCGCGATCCTCGCCGGAACCTGCGTCGTCGTGCTCGGGCTCGGGGTCGGCGCCGCCTCCAGCGTGCTGAACCCGAGCGACCAGTCCCGGGTGGGCCAGCGGCGCGGGTCGTTCTTCAAGGTCTTCGGGTGGTTCATGGGGTTCTTCGCCGTCGCGGGCGTGGGGGGCGGCGTGTGGTGGGCCATGCAGGGCTTCGCGGGGCCGGTGCCGACGGGGGTCATCATGCTGCTGGTCGCGGTCGCGGCCGGACGCGGCGCGCTCGGCTGGTCCGGACGCCGGCTGGACCGGGACCCGTACGAGGTGATGCGCAAGCTGGACCCCCGGACCGTCTGACCACGCGCCGCCTCACCCGGCGAGCGGGGCGTCGCAGTCGGGGTCGAACGCGGCGCGCAGCGGACGCAGGGACGCCATGGCCCGCTGCTCGAGGCGGCGCACCGTGCTCACGCTGATCCCCAGCAGCCCGGCCACGGCGGCCTGGTCGATCGGATCGCCGGTCACGAAGCCGAAGCGGAGCCGCAGGACCCGCTCCTGCTCGGGGTCGAGCCGGGCGAGCAGCCGGCGCAGTTGCGCGGCGTAGATCGCGGCGTCCGGGTCGGGCGGGTCCGGGTCGGCGAGCTGTGGTGGGTCCACCAGGGGGTCCAGCCCGACCGGCGCCCGGTACCGGACCAGCCGCCGCGTGTCGTCGACGCGCTGGCCGAGCTCGACCGCCAGCGCGGCGGTGTCGACGGTGCCCCCGCGCTCCTGGCCGAGCGCGTCCTCCAGCCCTCGGGCCCTCCGCATCCGCAACGCCCTCCCCGGCGGCAGCGCCAGTTCGCCGAACCGCGCGGACGCCACCTCCGCGAGGTGTTGGCGGACGCGGACCGTCGCCCAGGTGGAGAACCGGCCGCGCTCGACGTCGTAGCGGCGCAGCGCGTCGGCCAGCGCGACGAAGCCCTCCTGGAACAGCTCGTCCGGCGACAGCCCGCTGCGGCGCACCTCGCGTCCGGTCAGCTTCCAGACCAGGCGGACGTTGGCGAGCAGGAACTCCTGCCACGCCCGCTCACCCTCGGTGACGAGAGCCCGCAACTCGTCCGCGCTGGCCGGGACCGGCCGTTCGCCGGTCTCGAGCAGCCGTCGGGCCAGCAGCCCGGCCTCGATGGCCCGGGCGAGCGTCCGCTCCCTGTCCGGGCCGAGCAGTGTGGTGGACCTGGTGTGCATGGCACCACCCTGCGACCGCGACGTCCGGTTTCACCCGCCGGGGCCGCAACTGTGCAGCAACATTCGGACAACACCTGATTCCTGTGGACGCACTCACACCCCGCCCGCGGCACGATGGGGACGGTTCCTGCCGTGCCGCCCCCGGCCCGGACGATCAGACGGCGGGCCCGGTGGCCAGCGCCAGCAGCTCCTTGCGCTGCTTCTCCAGGTCCACCAGCTGGGCGAACATCCGGTTGTAGGCGGGTTGGTCGTCGAGCGGGTTCGTCCGCTGGAGCTTCGACTTCGCGTCCGCGATCTGCCGGGACAGCGCCTGGACGCGCAGCTGGGCGGAGTACTCGCGCGCGTAGGCCTCGGTCGGCTCCCGCAGGACGGGCTCGACGGCCAGCGAGATCACCAGCTGCTCCAGCACCGGGTCGGGGTGGGCCTGCAGGATCCGCTGGGTCCACCCGCCCGGGCCGTCGCCCGCGGCCAGCACGGCCTCGAACAGCGCCCGGTAGGCCGGGTGCAGGAAGTTGTCCGCGGCCAGTCCGTTCCACCCCTCGCCGAAGGTCTCGGGCGCGCGCACGATCAGCCGAAGCGTCCCCCGCTCGGCCTCCAGGCGCCGGTCCCGCGGGTCCGGCACCGGCAGGGACGGACGCGGCTCCGGCATCCCCGGCAACGCGTCGGTGTCGTCCGGTCCGGGCCGCCGCTGTTGCTGGTCGGGCCGGGCGCGCCGCTGCACGGTCACCTTGACCTCGCGCCGCACCTCCTCCGGGTCCATCCCCAGCAGCTGGGCCAGCTCACGCAGGTAGCCCGACACCAGGGACGCGTCCCGGATGCTGCTGACCAGCGGCGCCGCAGCGCGCAGCGCGGCCAGCCGGCCGTCCACCCTGTCGAGGTCGTAGCCGGAGACGACGTTGCGCATCACGAACCGGTACAGCGGCACCCGGCGGCCGACGAGCTCGCGCAGCGCGGCCTCGCCGTGCTGCATCCGCAGGTCGCAGGGGTCGAGACCGGTCGGCTCGACCGAGACGTAGGTCTGGGCGAGGAAGTTCTGGTCGCCCTTGAACACCTTCAGCGCGGCCGCCTGCCCCGCCGCGTCCCCGTCGAAGGTGAAGACCACCTCTCCCCCGGTGACGTCACCGGTGCCCAGCAGACGCTGCAGGAGCCGGGCGTGCTCGTCGCCGAACGCCGTGCCGCAGGACGCGACCGCCGTGTCGACACCGGAGAGGTGGCAGGCCATCACGTCGGTGTAGCCCTCGACGACCACGGCCTGGTTCTTGCGCGCGATGTTGCCCCGGGCCAGGTCGAGGCCGTACAGCACGTTCGACTTCTTGTAGACGATGGTCTCCGGGGTGTTCAGGTACTTGGCCGGCATCCGGTCGTCGTCGAAGATCTTCCTCGCCCCGAAGCCGAGCACCGAGCGGCCCGCGTCCCGGATCGGCCACAGCACCCGGCCCTGGAAGAAGTCCCAGCCGTTCTCCCTGACCAGGCCCGCCTTGACCAGCTCGTCGTCGGTGAAGCCCTTCGCCTTCAGGTGCGCGCCGAGCTCGCGCCCCCCGGTCGGGGCGTACCCGATCCCGAACTGCTCTGCGGCCGCCTTGTCGAAGCCGCGGCCGTCCAGGAACTGGCGGCCGGGAAGGCCGGTGCCGCTGACCAGCTGGCCGGCGTAGAACTCGGCGGCGAGCTGGTTGGCCTCCAACACGCGCAACCGCAGCCCGGGCTCCATCCGCTGGCCGCCACCGTCGGTGTAGCGCAGCTGGACGCCGACGCGGTCGGCCAGGAACTCGACGGCCTCGGCGAAGCTGACGTGGTTGATCTTCTGGACGAAGCTGATCACGTCGCCGCCCTCTCCGCAGCCGAAGCAGTGGAAGAAGCCGCGGGCCGGCGTGACGTGGAACGACGGCGTCTTCTCGTCGTGGAACGGGCACAGGCCGACCATCGACCCGCCGCCGCCGCGCCGGAGCGTGACGTAGGACCCGACGACGTCCTCGATCCTCGAGCGTTCCCGGACGGTCGCCAGGTCCTCTTCGTTGATCAGGCCGGCCACGCCGCGATTCTAGGACGTGCCGGCGACGCGCCGTGCCCTGCGCCGAAGCTGCAGCCCGGCCTGGAGCAGCGCGGCCCCGATGCACAGGCCGGCCATGGCCAGCGCGAAACCGGACGCCGACCGGTCGAGCGCGATGCCGACGAGCAGCGGGAACACCGCCGCGCCCAGCGACGAGGCGGCGGCCTGGAAGCCGACGACCGTGTCGGCCGCGGCCTCGGAGGTGCGTTCGGCCGTCGTGAGGGTGAGCAACGGATAGACCGGCGCGGCCGCCAGGCCGAACAGCCCGATCGCGATCGGCGCCGCCACCGGCCCGCCCAGCAGTCCCAGGCCCGCGGCGCCCAGCAGCCCGACCACCCCGCCGCCCATCACGAGCCACGGCCCCGTCCGCTCGGCGACCCATCCGAGCACCACCCTCCCGACGAATATGGCCACCCAGTAGCCGGACGCGATGGTCCCCGCCACGACGACGCTCACCCCCGCACTCTGGGTGAGGGCGGTGAACGCCCACAGCGCGACGCTCGACTCGATGCCGGTCTGGACGGCCACGGCGAGCAGGCCGAGGCCGACGTCCAGCGGGCGCGCACCCGCGAGCCCGCGGCCTGCGCCGCCCCCCGCGGAGGCTGGTCGATCGCCGGACGTCCAGCGGTGCCTGGTGAGCAGGAAGACCCCACAGAGCACGGCCTGGACGCCCGCGACGACGGCCCACGCCCACCGCCAACCCAGCCCGGCCTGGACGGTGGCGGTGACCAGCAGCGGGGACGCCGCCGCCCCCAGCACGTAGGACGCGTGCAGCAGGCTGATCCGGCGCGGGCCGAACCAGCGCGCCGCGTAGGCGTTGAGCGCGGCGTCGATCGCCCCGCCGGACAGTCCGGCGAGCACCGCGCTCGCCAGGAACTGCGCGAAACTGTGGCTGGTCGCCGCCACGACGAGCGACGCCGTCGACAGCAGTGTGCTCGCCGCCAGCAGCCGGCCCACACCGAACCGGGCCAGCAGGCGGCCGGTCAGGCTGGTGGCGACCAGCGTCGCCGCCACGCCGAAGGGAGGCACCAGGCCGGCGGCGCTGATCGGCTGGCCGAAGTCGATGCGCATGGTCGGCCAGGCCACGCCGAGCATGCTGTCGGGCAGGGCGATGCTGAAGAAGGCCAGGTAGGCCAACAGGACGAGGAACACGCGGAACTCCGAAGGGTCGAACGACGGGTCGAGGCCAAGCTGCCGACCGTCCTGGCCGTACCGCTGATCGGGTGGATCAGTTCCGTGGAGGAGCCGGCACGCGTCTGGTGGTCAGCGCGTGCCCGTTGCGCCGGGAATTCCCATGCGCACCACCCTAGCCCGCGGGTGCACGATGCCGGTCAGGCGCCGCGGCCGATCCCCCGCGGAAGGCGGTCGGGGTTCCAGCCGAGCAGGTCGACCGCCTGCGCGAAGGCGAAGCGGTCGGTCATGCCCGCCACGTAGGTCACGGCAGCCCGGACGCGGCCCTCCGCGCCCTGGTCCGCCGCGACGAAGTCGACGGGCAGGGCGAGCGGCTCCTGCGCGTAGTACTCCACGAGCCCCCGGAGGACGGCGCCGACGGCCTGCGCCTGGGCGACGGAGTCGGGCCGGGTGTAGATGGACGCGTAGTTGAACGCCCGGAGTGCGGCCAGCGCGGAGGCCGGTTCGGCGGCCATGCCCACCGATCCGGTCGCGGTCGCCGTGGCGATCACCGCGCGGACGAACGTGCCGAGCTGGGCGCGACGCGTCCGGCCCGCCACCTGGACGACCTCGTCGGGCAGGTCGGCCAGGTCGACGATGCCGGCGTCCGCGGCGTCCTCCAGGTCGTGCGCGCAGTAGGCGATCCGGTCCGCCCAGCTGACGATCTCGCCCTCGACCGTGGCGGGGGTCGGCCGCGACCAGGAGTGGTTGCGGATCCCGTCCAGCGTCTGCGCGCACAGGTTGAGCCCGGCCAGCACCACGTCGGCGCCCCACGGCCCGTGGTCGTAGCCGCCCGGGACGAACGCGTCGAACGCGTCCTCGCTGGCGTGGCCCCCGGGACCGTGCCCGCAGTCGTGGCCCAGCGCGATCGCCTCGGCCAGCGTGGCGTTGGCCCCGACCCCGCGGGCGATGGACGTGGCCACCTGCGCGACCTCGAGCGCATGGGTGAGCCGGGTGCGCTGGTGGTCGGTAGGGAAGACGACGACCTGGGTCTTGCCCGCCAGCCTCCGGAACGCCGTGGAGTGGACGATCCGGTCGCGGTCCCGCTCGAAACAGGTCCGCTCCGGGTCCGGCTCCTCCCGGATCTCCCTGTCGCCCGCCCCCACGGCGAGCGCCGCGCCGGGACGCAGGTGGCCGGCCTCCCACTCCTCCCGCTGCTCCCTGAGCACCGGTGACCCCGGCGCGAGCCCCGGACCCGGCTCGGCGTGCGCCCGGACCAGGTGGTCGTCGGGGTGGCCGGCCATCGTCTCGGCCCAGGCGACGGCGCGCGGCGGGAGTTCTGGCATGCCCCCATCCTGTCAGGCGCCACGCGCCGCGGGGGCCGTGAGTGGCACCGCCGATGGGTGTGGCCGCGGCGCTACCCTGTGTGGCATGTCCAACGAGCAGCAGGACGGGACGTCCTCGGCGCCGCAGCACCCGTCCGGCCACCCGCAGCAGGGTTACCCACAGCAGGGCCAGCAGCCACGGGCCTATCCGCAGCAGGCACCGTACGGCCAGCAGCAGGGCGCCTACGGCTACGGGCAGCCGCAGGCCCCGTACGGGTACCCCCCGCAGTCGTCGCACGGACACGGGCAGCAGGCCTACGGACAGCAGGCCTACGGGCAGCAGCCGCAGGCGAACCCGTACCAGGCCCCTTACGGCAGCCCGCAGGCCTACCCCGCGCAGCCGTACCCCGCGGCGAACGCGTTCGAGCCCACCCGGCCCGCGGATCGCAGCCCGATGCTCGGCATCATCGCCTTCGCCGTGCTCGCCGCGTGCGTGGTGGTCGGAAGCATCTGCGGCTTCCAGATCATGCAGGTGGCCGCCCAGTACATCGCCACGCTCTCCGGCGGGGGCACGCTCGACCAGGCCGCGCTCACCCGGGCGCTCGAGACCGTTCTCCTGAACAACTACCCCGTGCAGACGATGGCCCTCAACGTCACGGGGTGGGGAGGCTTCGCCGCCTGGATTGCGGGAATCGTCGCCACCGTCACCCGCCGCGGGCGACTGTGGGGCGTCCTGACCATCGTCCTCGGTGTGGTCACCCCGATCATCATCATCGCCGTCGCGTTCACTGCGATGGGTCCCTACCTCGAGGCGCTGGCGCGGTAGGACCCGTCGCGGGCGCTCGGTAACAGTTCGGTAAACCCGGTGGGAACCCCTTGACCCGAGTTGGTTAGTAAAGTTTACTAACCGACATGCAGTACCCGATCAGACGCACGCTGCGGCCCGAGGACGCCCGCCGCAGCAACCTCGCGCTGGTGCTGCAGGCCATCTACGACGACTCCCGTCTGTCCCGGGCCGACATCGCCAGGGCGACCGGCCTGACCAAGGTCACGGTCTCGGACCTGGTCGCAGAGCTCATGGCGGCCGGCCTCGTGCAGGAGTCGGGGACGAGCGGCAACCCCCGCCCCGGCAAGCCGTCCACCCTGCTGGCCTTCCACGCCTCGGCCCGCGACATCCTCGCGATGGACCTCTCCGCCCGCGACCAGTTCCGCGGTGCCGTGCTGAGCCTGCGCGGGGAGCCGATCGTGACCGTCGAGCGTCCCCTCGACGGAGCGGTCGGGGACGACGCCCTCGCCGCTGCGCGCGAGCTGGCCGCCGAGCTCCGGCGGGCCGCCACCCACCCGGTCCTCGGACTGGGCGTGGGCACCCCCGGCACCGTGAACACCTCCGGGACCGTGCTCGCGGCGCCCAACCTGCACTGGCACAACCTGGCGCTGCAGGACCTCCTCCACGACGACCTCGACCTCCCGGTCAGGGTCGAGAACGACGCGAACGTCGCCGTCCTCGCCGAGCGCCGGTTCGCCGGCGGGCCCGACGACCTGGTCCGCGTCCAGCTCTCCCGCGGCGTGGGCGCCGGCCTCCTGGTCGGCGGCCGCCTCGTCCACGGCGCGGCCAGCGACGCCGGCGAGATCGGCCACGTCGTGATCGACGAGACCGGCCCGGCGTGCAGCTGTGGCAAGACCGGCTGCCTGGAGACCTGGACGTCCGTGCCCGCGCTGACCGCCCGCATCCAGGCCGACCCCGACCACCGCGACGAACTGCTCGCCGAGGCCGGCCACCGGCTCGGCCTCGCCCTCGCCCCGGTCGTCGGGATGCTGGGCCTGCAACACATCGTCGTCGGCGGCCCCGCGCACGTGGCCGCCACGCCCCTGCTGGACGCCGCCCGCGACTGCATCGCGGAACGCACCCGCTCCGAATTCCGTCCCGAGCTCGAACTGGTCGCCAGCTCCCTCGGTGCGAACGCCGTCCTCCTCGGCTCAGCCGCCCTCGTGCTGCTGGGCGAACTGGGGGTCGGCTGACCATGACTCCTTCCGTCCCGTCCCAATCCGAAAGGAAGACAATGAAGAAGATGCTGTCGGTGGTCGCGTTGGCGGCCGCCTCAGCCCTGGCGCTGAGCGCGTGCTCCTCCGGCACGACCTCCAGCCCGACCGCGGCGGGCTCCGCCACGTCCGCGGCCCCGCAGAACATCACGCTGTGGCTGGCCGGTGGTGACACGCCGGACGCGTTGCGCGACTACCTCAAGACCACCTACAACGCCAAGACCGGGGGCACCCTCACGATCGAGGAGCAGTCCTGGGGCGACCTAGTCACCAAGCTGACCACCGCGCTCCCGGACGCGAACAACACCCCCGACGTCGTCGAGGTCGGCAACACGCAGTCGCCCACCTTCACCAACGTGGGCGCGTTCTCCGACATCTCGGACATGTACTCCGAGCTCGGCGGGGACAAGCTGCTCCCCTCGTTCGTCGAGGTCGGCAAGGTGGACGGCAAGAACTACACGCTGCCGTACTACTTCGGCTCCCGCTACATGTTCTACCGCAAGGACATCTGGAAGGCCGCCGGCGTCGAGGTGCCCACCACCCTGGACGCGTTCAACACCGCGGTGAAGACGATCACGGAGAAGAACCCGAAGAACATCAAGGACTTCTCCGGCTTCTTCCTCGGCGGCCAGGACTGGCGCAACGGCATCTCCTGGATCTTCGCCAACGGCGGTGACCTCGCCAAGGTCGACAACGGCACCTGGACCAGCACCCTGTCCGACCCGAACAGCATCAAGGGCCTGACCCAGCTCCAGGAGCTCTACCAGAGCGCGTCCCACGCCCCGAAGACCATGACCGACCAGTCGGTGTACCTGTACCTGAACAACTCCGACGTGCTCACCGGCGCCGACAGCTCCAAGACCAAGACCAGCCTCTCCGCCGCCACCGTGATGGCTCCGGGCTGGGCGCACTGGTCGATCGGCGACCTGGTCAAGAAGGACGGCAAGGAGGTCCGGGAGTGGAACGACGACACCTTCGGCGTCTTCGCCCTCCCCGGCAACGACGGCAAGCCGGCCCCGGTCTTCGCCGGCGGCTCCAACATCGGCATCTCGGCCGCGTCCAAGAACCAGGAGGGCTCGCGTGAGCTCCTGAAGATCATCTTCAGCGCCGAGTACCAGCAGATGCTGGGCAAGAACGGCCTCGGCCCGGCGAACTCCGACTACACCTCGAGCCTCGGCGACGACCAGTTCGCGAAGGCGCTGATCGAGTCAGCGTCCAACTCCAAGCTCACCCCGGCGGCCCCGGGCTGGGCGACGGTCGAGGCGTCCGGCAAGCTGGAGGAGTTCTTCCAGAAGGTCGCCGAGGGTGGGGACGTCACCGCGCTCGCCAAGGAGTACGACGACATCCTGACCCCGATGTTGAACGGTAAGTAACCAACCCCGGTGGCAGGGTTCCGCGTCGTTCGGGGACGCGGGACCCTGCCACTGCCCTGATCAGGGTCGTCTCCCTTCTCGCACCACCACCTGAGAGGCTTGTCCGATGACAGCGATCTCCCACACCGGGCCGACGACGCAGGCGCCGGCGCCGCCCCCGCGTCGGCGCCGCACCCCGATCGCGCCCTACCTGCTGCTCGTCCCGACGATCGCCGTGCTGCTGCTCGCGCTGGGCTACCCGCTGGTGTGGCAGTTCTGGACATCGACGCAGAAGTTCGGCCTCGCCCAGCAGTTCGGCCGGCCGCCGGAGTTCGTCGGCCTGGCCAACTACACCACGCTCTTCACCGACCCGCAGACCTGGGCCGTCGTGGGACGCTCGATCGCGTTCTGCCTCGTCAACGCCGCCGTCACCGTCGTCGTCGGCGTCCTCGTCGCGCTCCTGATGAACGCCGTCGGCACGGTGACGCGGCTGATCCTCCAGGTCGCGATGCTGCTCGCCTGGGCGATGCCGGTGATCGCCTCGATGACCGTGTGGATCTGGCTGTTCGACTGGCACCGCGGCGTCGTCAACTGGCTGCTCACCCAGCTGGGCCTCGACTTCACCAACCACAACTGGCTGGAACAGCCGCTCAGCTTCTACTTCGTCGCGACCGTGATCGTGGTGTGGATGTCGGTGCCGTTCGTGGCGTTCTCCGTCTACGCGGGTCTGACCCGAATCTCCGAGGAGGTCATGGAGGCCGCGGCGCTCGACGGCGCCTCTCCCGCCCAGCGGTTCTTCTCGATCACGATGCCGATGATCCGTCCCGTCCTGATGATCGTCGCCCTGCTCCAGGTGATCTGGGACCTGCGCGTGTTCGCCCAGATCAAGATGCTCCAGGACGCGGGTGCGCCGACCTCGTCGACCGACCTGCTCGGCACCTACATCTACCGGCTGGGCGTCGGCTCGTCCGACTTCGGCATGGCCAGCGCGCTGTCGATCTTCGTGCTCGTGCTCACCGTCGCGCTCAGCTTCTTCTACGTCATGCACCTCATGAAGGAGGAGGACGCCTGATGGCCACCACCACCGTCCCGACCCACCGCCGCCGGTTCCGTCCCGGGCGCGCCCTGGCGACCGTCGTCGCCGTGCTCGTCGCCCTGGCGTGGGCGTTCCCCGTCTACTGGATGCTGAACTCCTCGCTGCTGCCGAACACGGTGCTCACCTCCACCACGCCGCGCTTCCTGCCCTTCGGCGGCTCTCTCGACAACTTCACCGCCGTGTTCGCGCAGGGCACGTTCTGGCCCGCGCTCGGGATGAGCCTCGCGATCACCCTGACCACGGTCGTCTTCTGCCTGCTGTTCGCATTCCTGGCCGCGCTGGCGATCAGCCGGTTCCGCTTCCGCGGTCGCGCGTCGTTCGTGCTGGCCGTGCTGTTCATCCAGATGCTGCCCGCGGAGGGCCTGTTCATCGCCCAGTACAAGCTGATGAGCTCGCTGAACCTGCTGAACACGGTGCTCGGCGTCTCGATCCTCTACGTCGCCGCCGTCGTGCCGTTCACGATCTGGATGCTGCGGGGCTTCGTCGCCGGCGTCCCGATCGAACTCGAGGAGGCCGCGATGGTCGACGGCCTGAGCCGCACCCAGGCGTTCTTCCGGATCACGTTCCCGCTGCTCGCGCCCGGCCTGGTCGCGTCCGGGGTGTACGCGTTCCTGCAGGCGTGGAACGAGTTCACCGTCGCGCTGGTGATCCTCCAGAAGGAGGAGTTCCGGACGCTGCCCCTGTGGCTGCGCGGCTTCGTCCAGTCCAGCGCCAGCCGGGCGACCGACTGGGGGCAGGTGATGGCCGCGTCCACGCTGGTCGCGGTGCCGGTGATCATCTTCTTCCTGATCGTGCAGGGCCGGCTCACCTCGGGGCTCGTCGCCGGCGCGGTGAAGGGCTGAGATGGACGACGAGACGCTCCGCCGGGCCGTCAACGCCACGCTGATGCCCGGCTTCGAGGGCCCCGACCTGCCCGGGTGGCTGGCCGCGGAACTGGCCGAAGGCCTCGGCTCGGTGTGCCTGTTCAGCACGAACATCGTCGACGCCGGCCAGGTCCGTGCCCTCACCGACGCGATCCACGCCGCGAACCCGGCCGCGCTGGTCGCCACCGACGAGGAGGGCGGCGACGTGACCCGCCTGCACCACGCCGCCGGGTCGCCCTACCCGTCCATGGCCTCCCTCGGCCACCTGGACGACGAGGACATGACCGAGCGGGTCGGGTTCGGGATCGGCGCGGAGTTGCTCGCTGCGGGGATCGACCTCAACCTCGCCCCCGACGCCGACGTGAACTCCAACCCCCGCAATCCGGTGATCGGCGTGCGCAGCTTCGGCGCGGATGCCGGGCTGGTCGGACGGCACGTCGCCGCGTACACCCGTGGCCTGCAGGCCGCCGGCACGGCGGCCTGCGCCAAGCACTTCCCCGGCCACGGGGACACGGCCACCGACTCGCACCTCGCCCTGCCCACGATCACGGTGGACGCGGCCACCCTCGCTGCGCGCGAGCTGGTGCCGTTCCGCGCCGCCGTCGAGGCGGGGACGCTCGCGGTGATGACCTCGCACATCCTCGTCCCCTCGATCGACCCGGACCTGCCGGCCACCCTGTCGGCGCCGGTCCTGGCCTTGCTGAGGGAGGACCTCGGCTTCACCGGCGCGATCGTCAGCGACGCCCTCGACATGGCCGGTGCCAGCGGCGGCGGCCGAGGAATACCGGAGGCCGCCGTGCTCGCGCTGGCCGCCGGCTGCGACCTGCTCTGCATCGGCACGGACAACACCGCCGAGCAGCTGGCGGAGATCCGCGCGCACGTCCTGGCGGCCGTCGCCGAGGGCCGGCTGCCCCAAACGCGCCTGCTCGACGCCGCCGAACGGGTGGCGGCACTGTCTGCTGCGGTCGCGGCCCTTCGTGACGCTCCGGGCTCGTTCCTCACCCGGAGCTCCTCAGGGACCGTGAAGCCCCAGGATCCGCGAGGGGAAGCGCGTCACGAAGGGCCGCCGCCACTGTCCGCGTCCGGGTTCTGGCTGCGTGGTCCCGTCGCCCCGCTGACCGCCCCGGTGTTCCTCCGCCTGGCCTCCACGGCGAACATCGCCGCGGGCGACACGGTCTGGGGCGTGGCCGAGCACCTCGCCGACGAACTGGCCGACCGGCTGCCCGGCTCCACGTGCGCGGACGCCGCCGACCTGGCCGGGCTGGCCTCCGTCCTGGACGCCTCCGCGGGCCGTCCGCTGGTGGTGCAGGGCCGCGATCTGGCCCGGGTGCCGTTCCTGGTCGATGCGACCGCTATGGTGCTCCAGCGGCGTCCTGACGCGCTGGTGGTGGAGCTGGGGTGGCCCGAGCTGCCGGGCGCGATCGACATCGCCACCTACGGCAGCGGCAGGGGCGCTGCGACCTGCCTGATCAGACTTCTCGCGGAGGGATCGAGATGACCCGCTTGCCGGTGCGCGGACCAGTCCTCGGCATCGACATCGGCGGCACCAAGACACACGGGATCCTCCTCGACGAGGCGCGCCACACCCTCGCCGAGACCGTGGTGCCGACGTCTCACGGCACCCACGGGGTGGTCGCGTCCGCGCTCGCGGTCGCCGACGGCTGCCTGCGCTCCGCCGGCCTGGACCGGGCGGGCCTGACCGGCGTCGGCGTCGGCATCCCCGGGCAGGTCGACCCGGATGCGGGCGTCGTCCGGACGGCGGTGAACCTCGGCATCGAGCGCCTCGACCTCGGCGCGCTGCTCGCCGCCGAACTGGGCGTCCCGGTCGCGGTCGACAACGACGTGAAGGCCGCGGCGCGCGGCGCCGCCGCCCACCTGGGCGTGGCCGACCTCACCTACCTGAACGTCGGGACCGGCGTCGCCGCGGCCACCCTCGTCGGGGGACGGCTGCTGCGCGGGAGCGGGAACCTCGCCGGAGAGATCGGGCACATCCCGGTGGACCCGTCGGCCGACCGCTGCGCCTGCGGCCAGCGCGGCTGCCTCGAGGTTCTGGTCGGGGGCGGGCGCATCGCCGCCCGGCTGGCTCCCTTCTCCGCCCGCTTCGCCCTGCCGACGCTGCTCGCCGCCGCCGACGCCGGGGACGCCGATGCACGCATCGAGGTCGACCGGATCAGCAGCGGGATGGCGACGGCGATCCAGCTCGTGGTGCTCACGCAGGGGTCCCCGCTGGTCGCGCTCGGTGGGGGCGTCGTCCACACGGCCGAAGGACTCGTCGAGCGGGTGCGCCGGGTACTGGCCGGCCGCGCGAGCGAGTCGCCGTTCCTGGCCTCTCTGGCCCTGCCCGACCGGCTCGCCGCGCTGCCATCCGACCTCCCGCTCGCCGCCCTCGGCGCCGCGTTGGTCGGCCGTTCCGGTCTGGCCGACGTCGCGCTCAGCACTCCCTGACAGGTCGGTCGCACCCCTGTCGTCCCGGCGCGGGCCGGTGGCGGACCCTCGACGGAACCCCCGTCAGTAATCCTCCGCGAGCGGATGAGAGGACTCTCACCGCCCTCTCCTCGGCACCTCACCCGCCCTTGGTGGAGTGGTGGACATCGACAGACCGCCAGAGAGGAACTCCGAGATGATGTTCAACCGCTCCACCACAGCCTGGGCCCTCACCGGCGCCCTGGGCCTCGCCGTCCTGGGCGGCACGACCGTCGCGTTCGCCGAGACCGCGACGCCGACGCCCCCCGCGAGCAGTGGCACCGCCCCGGCGACGCCGTCCGGGACCGGGTCGGCCACGGCCGGCAGCACGGCACCGTCCACCCCCACGGAACCCAGGGTGACCGCCAACACCGCACCCAGCGCCACCACCGCGCCCACGCCTGCGACGGCGACCAGCCCCGTCACGGCCACCACGCCCAACACCCCGAACACCCCGAACACCCCGAACTCGCCGAACACGCCGAACTCGCCGGCGTCCGCACCGAGTGCGCCGACCGCGGGTTCGGCAGACTGAGGGGATGACCAGCCTTGAGCAGGCGGCGGCCCTGCTGCGTTCTGAGGACGCAGCAGGGCTGCTGTTCGCTGCTCTCACCGGCGCCGCCGACCCCGTCCCGCCGGGGTTCTCGGTCCGCCTGACGAACTGGCAGTACCGGCCGGGAGCGGAGGCCACCGCCGGCTACGAAGCCACGTATGCCGTCAGCGACGGCACCGTCACCGAGCACCTCTTCGTGACCACAGCGACGGTCGGCCCACCCGCGGTGAGGGCGAGCAGGGACGGCCTCAGCTTCGCCGTGTGGAGACACCCCGGCGATCCGCTGCTGCCCGGTCTGGCCCCCGCCTGTTCGCCGGAGGAGGTTATGCGCTGGCTCGACGTCCACCCCCGAGAGTTCGGCCTCGCCCTGCTCGGCTACCGACCCCTGCGCCGGGCTGTGCTCCGGGCGACCGCCGACGGGACGACCACGTACCTGAAGGTGCTCCGTCCCGACCGGGCCGACGCACTCGCCCTCCGCCAGCACCTGGTCGCCGGGGCGGGCCTGACCCCACCGCTGCGTTCGCGACCGCGTCCCGGCGTCCTGGTCACCGACGCGGCCCCGGGCCGCTCGCTCGCCGCGGCGCTGGCCGATCCCTCCCGTCCCGCACTGCCCACGCCCGCGGAGATCGTCGACCTGCTCGACGCCCTGCCGTCGGGGCTCGCCGCCCTGCCTCGGCGTCCGGCGTGGTCCGAGCGGCTCGACTTCCACGCGGCCACCGCCGCCGAACGGCTGCCGGACGAGGCGGGGCGGATCGCGACCATCGCCGGCCGGATCGGACGTGTGGTCGCGACCGCACCGGTCGGGCCGGTGGGGCCCACCCACGGCGACCTGCACGAGGCGAACCTCTTCGTCGACAGCGGGAGGCTCGGCCTGATCGACCTGGACGCAGCCGGCCCCGGCCTGCGGGAGGACGATCTGGGCTGCCTGCTCGGGCACCTGGCCGTCCTGCCCGGGCTCTCCCCCGCCCACTACGGCCTCGTGCCCTCCCTGCTGGAGCAGTGGACGGGGCACTTCGAGAGCCTCGTGGACCCGGACGCGCTGCGTGCGCGGACGGCGGCGGTCATCCTCAGCCTGGTCGCGGGCGGGGACGGGGACCAGGCCGAACACCGGCTCGGGCTGGCCGAGGCGTGGGCGGGTGGGCCGACCCCGGACGGCGGATGAGAGAACCCTCATCCGGCAGTGCTGGTCCCGGGCCGGACCGTCGGCCTAGCCTGAACGGAACAGACGTGAGGAGGTGGTCGTGAAGGGGAACTCCACCGCGTGGGTGGTCACCGGCGCGATCGGTCTGGCGACGGTCGCCATCGGCACCGTGGCGGCCCAGGGCAGTGGCCAGGCCGACCCGCAGCCCCGACCCGCGATCACCGTGCCCGCCACCAGGGACGCGGACGCCACGATCTCCCCGAGGCCCTCGGCCACCACCACGACCGCCACCGCTCCGCCGTCCACGACCGCCCCGACGGCGCCGTCGCCGGTGTCGCCCCCCTCGGCCGAGACCCCCGGCTGATCAGGCCAACCGGTACCCCATCCCGCGGACCGTCTCGAAGTAGTCCGCTCCCAGCTTGCGCCGCAGGTAGCGGACGTAGACGTCCACCACGTTCGACCCCGGGTCGAAGTCGTAGCCCCAGGCCCCCGACAGCAACTGTTCCCTGCTGAGCACCTGCCCCGGGTTGCGCAGGAACACCTCGGCGAGGGTGAACTCGCGTCCGGTCAGGTCGACCGAGCGGCCACCCACGTTCGCCCGCCGCGTGCGCAGGTCGAGCGACAGGTCGCGGTGGGTCAGGACACCGGCAGGGTCGCCGGCAGGCTCGGGCCGCAGGCGCAGGTGGATCCGGGCGAGCAGTTCCTCGAAGGCGAAGGGCTTGGGCACGTAGTCGTCCGCGCCGGACTGCAGACCCGCCACCCGGTCGGCGACCGACGACCGGGCGGTGAGCATGATCACCGGCACCGTGACCCCCTGGCCACGCAGCCTGGCGAGCACCTCGAAGCCGTCGATGTCGGGCAGTCCCACGTCCAGCAGGACGAGGTCGACCGGTTCGCTCACCGCCAGCTGCACCCCGGCCTCACCCGACGGTTCGACCAGCGTGGTGAAGCCGGCCGCACGCAGGCCCTTGGCGATGAAGGACGCGATCCGTGGCTCGTCCTCGATGATCAGTACCTGGCTCATGGCTGCCCCTCCCGTCTCAGCGGCAGCACGATGCTGATCGTGCTGCCGGCGCCCGGCTCCGACTCGATGTCGAGCCGCCCGGCATGACCGGCCGCGATCGCGCTCACGATGGCCAGGCCGAGGCCTGAGCCGTCCGCGCCCGTGCCCCGCTCGAACCGCCCGGTGATCCGCTCCCGGTCCGCCGGGTCGATGCCGACCCCGTGGTCACGGACCCACAGCCACAGTTCGCCGTCCCGGACGGCACTGCCCAGGCCGACCCGGGACCCCTCCGCCGAGTACCGGACGGCGTTCGCCGCGAGCTGCAGCCAGGCCTGGGCCACCCGCTGCGGGTCCATCAGCGCGTCGACGTCCGCGAGGTCGTCGAGCGTCCAGCGTCGCCGGCCGAGGCCCGCAGCCTTCGCGAGGGTCTCGTCGGTGAGTCGGGCCACGTCGGTGAGCTCGCGCTGCAGGAGTTCGGGACGCTGCGCCTTCGCGAGCGTGAGCAGGTCGTCGACCAGGCGGCCCATCCGGTCGGCCTCGTCCAGGAGCAGGGCCTTTGTCGCCACGACGTCGCGGGGGTCTTCCGGATCGAGCAACTCGAGGTGACCGCGGATGATCGTGAGCGGCGTGCGCAGCTCGTGGCCCACGTCGTCGAGCAGTTCGCGCTGGGCGCCCACGGCCCCCTCCAGCCGGTCGAGCATCCCGTTCACGGTGGTGCCCAGCGCCGACAGGTCGTCGGAGCCGCGCACCTCGATGCGGTCCGACGCGTCGGTCGCGGTGATCCGTTCCGCGGTGCGCCGCATCCGCGCGATCGGTTCGAGCAACCGCCCGACCAGCAGCCAGATCAGGAGCCCGACCAGCACCAGCGAGCCCAGCGCGACCAGCCCGTAGCTGCGCCACACGTCGGCGAGCAGGCTCTCCTCCGCTGCGAAGTCGACGGCGTGGACGAGCGCACCGCTGGAGCCGGAGACGGCGAAGGTGACCGGCACCACCAGGTAGCGGTAGTCGCGCTGGTCGGTCTCGACGCGTCCCTGGCTGGTCGTCGCCGCACGGGCGAGGGGCAGGACGTGGGCCACGAACGCCGCATCCTCGTCGGGCCGGAACACCACTCCGGACTGGGCCGTCCAGCGGACGCGTCCGTCGACGACGCCGAACACCCCCTCGTTCGGCGCCAACACGGAGCGCTGGACGGCGACCCGCACCAGCGGTTCCGCGCTCGCGAACGGTTGGCCGGTCGCCGGGTCGATCCCGTCGAGCGCCAGGTTCTCGAACTCCTCGGCGACCCGCTGCAGCTCGGCGGCCACGCGCTGCTCGGTGACCGCGTGGCCGCGGTTCGCCACGATCAGCCCGGACGTGGCCAGGGCCAGGCCGGTGAGGGCGACCACAGCGGCGATGACGCGGGTGCGGATGCTCCAGGCCGGACGGCTCATCCCCTCAGTCTGCCGGGTCCGGCCGACGTGCGGGAGCTGCGGCCCTCCCGATGAGGGAAGTCTCATCGAGGGCTCACCGACGCCTCACGCACGACTGGTCTGCTGACGCCATCACCAATCCCCGTCAGGAGGAACGACATGACCAGCTTCACTCGCACCACGATCACCGCCCTCGCCACCATCGGCGCCGGCGCCGTCCTCGCACTCGTCCCCGCAGGCACCGCCCAGGCGGCCACCTACACCTGCCACGGCCTGGCCGCGACGATCGTGGGCACGAACGGGCACGACGACATCGAGGGCACCCCGGGGCGGGACGTGATCGTCGCGCTGGGCGGGAACGACGAGATCGACGGCAACGGCGGCAACGACGTGATCTGCGCGGGCGCCGGCCACGACGAGGTCGACGGCGGCTCCGGCAACGACTGGATCTCCGGGGGATCGGGCAGGGACCGGCTCGAGGGCGGCACCGGCGCTGACACCCTCTACGGCGGCAGCAACAACGACCACCTCGAGGGCGAGTCCGGCGCGGACCGGCTGTACGGCCAGTCCGGGCACGACCTGCTCGAGGGCGGGACGGGGTCCGACCGGCTCAGCGGCGGCACCGGGAGCGACATCCTGCGCCAGCGCCACGCGTCCGACCGGGTGGAGGACCGCTGGGAGAACCGGCACGGCTACGACGACTGAGCGTCGCTGCCGGCCGCGGTCGCCGGGACGGGCTAGCCCCCGGACGCGTCCGACTCGGCGGCGGCGATGTCCTCCTCGCCGAGTTCGGTGGAGTCGAGCCAGCCGTACGGAAGGACCACGCGATCGCGCGGCGTGCCCTGGCGACCCCGCGGTGCCCCGAGTTCCCCGGAGGGGAAGGGCACCGCGGGGTCGAGCGGGGCGAGGGCCGCGTCGAGTTCTTCGAACGTCGAGACCATCGCCAGGGACCGCCGCAGGTCCCCGCCGACCGGGAAGCCCTTGAAGTACCAGGCCATGTGCTTGCGGAGGTCGGTCAGGCCGTGCCTCTCGCCGTACAGGCCGGCCAGCAGCTCCGCGTGCCTGCGCACCATCGCGGCCACCTCACCCAGCGTCGGCAGGGTGCGGGTCGTCCTGCCCTCGAAGGCGTCGGCCAGGTCGCGGAACAGCCACGGACGCCCCAGGCAGCCCCGGCCCACGACCACGCCCGCGCACCCGGTCTGTTCGACCATGCGGACGGCGTCGGCGGCCTCCCAGATGTCGCCGTTGCCGAGGACCGGGATGGCGACGGCGTCCACCAGGGTGGCGATCGTCTCCCAGGCCGCCTCTCCGGAGTACGCCTGCTGCACGGTCCGGGCGTGCAGAGCGATGGCCGCGCACCCGGCGTCCTGCGCGATCCGGCCCGCGTCCAGGTAGGTCAGGTGGTCGACGTCGATGCCGAGCCGCGTCTTGATGGTCACGGGGACGCCGTACGGGTCCGCGGCCGCCACGGTGGCACGAAGGATCGCGGCGAGCCGGTCACGCTTCCAGGGCAGGACGCCGCCGCCGCCGCGTCGGGTGACCTTCGGGACGGGGCAGCCGAAGTTCAGGTCGACGTGCGCCACCCCGAACTCCTCGCACAGGATCTTCGTCGCCTTCGCGATCACCTGCGGGTCGACCCCGTACAGCTGGACGGACCGCACGGTCTCGCCCGGATCGAACCGCAGCATGTCGAACGTCTTCGGGATTCGCTCGACGATCCCGCGGGACGTGATCATTTCACAGACATACAGACCCGCACCCTGCTCGCGGCAGAGTTGGCGGTAGGCGGCGTTCGTGATGCCGGCCATGGGCGCGAGCACGACCGGGACCGGCACCTCCACGGTGCCCCCCGACGGCGCCACCAGGCGCAACTGCTCAGCCATCCTCACTCCTTGTCGCGATCCGGCCACTCCTGCCGCACCACCCGTCCCCCACGTCCCGTCCTGACCGTCGAACGGCGGAATCACGTCACGATGTTCGGCCCGCCAGCCTACCGACCCTTGCCTAGGGCCCTTGCGCCAACGCGGTCCCCCGGTGTGCTCTGGACCATGAGCACCGACCACAGCCGCGTGATCGCAGCGATGGCGGCCATCCCGCGGGCCCGCTTCCTGCCCGATTCCGTCCGCGACCGGGCGGCGCTCGACGAGCCGCTGCCGATCGGCCACGGCGCCACCAACTCCCAGCCGTGGACGGTCCAGTTCATGCTCGAGTTGCTCCGCGTCCCCGAGGGCGCCACGGTGCTGGACGTGGGCAGCGGGTCCGGCTGGACGACCGCGCTGCTCGCCCACCTCGTCGGTGCCGGAGGGAGCGTGCGCGGCGTGGAGGTCGTGCCGGAGCTGGTCGCGATGGGGACGGAGAGCCTCTCCGCGTTCCACCTGCCGTGGGCCGAGATCGTCGCCGCCGACCCCGACCGCGTCGGTGCGCCGGACCACGGCCCGTTCGACCGCATCCTCGTCTCCGCGGACGCCGGCGGCGTCCCCGAGGCGCTGGAGACCCAGCTCGCGGCGGGTGGACGCATGGTGCTGCCCGCCGCCGGCGTGATGTGGGTGGTGGACCGCGACCACGAGGGCTGGCACCGCGAACCCGTCACCGGCTACCGCTTCGCCTTCGTCCCCCTGGTGTAGCCGCGGACGCCGCGCGCGCCCCTCAGCAGCCGATCAGGCGGGACGCGAGGTAGCCCTGCACCTGGTCGAGCGCGACCCGCTCCTGCGTCATCGTGTCCCGCTCGCGGATCGTCACCGCGTCGTCGGTCAGCGTGTCGAAGTCGACGGTCACGCAGAACGGCGTGCCGATCTCGTCCTGACGGCGGTAGCGGCGTCCGATCGACTGGGCGTCGTCGAACTCGATGTTCCACGCCCTGCGCAGCTGCGCGGCGAGGTCACGCGCCTTCGGCGAGAGGTCGGTGTTGCGGGACAGCGGCAGCACGGCGACCTTCACCGGCGACAGCCGCGGGTCGAGCTTCAGCGAGACCCGGGTCTCGGTGCCGCCCTTGGCCGTGGGCACCTCCTCCTCGGTGAAGGCCTCGACGAGGAACGCCATCAGCGAGCGGGTGAGGCCGGCCGCCGGCTCGATCACGTACGGCAGGTAGCGCTCGCCGCTGGCCTGCTCGAAGTAGCTCAGGTCCGTCCCGGAGTGCTCGGAGTGCGTCCCGAGGTCGAAATCGGTGCGGTTGGCGATGCCCTCCAGCTCGCCCCAGCCGTCGCCGCCGGTGAAGCCGAAGTTGTACTCGATGTCGACGGTCCGCTTGGAGTAGTGCGACAGCTTCTCCTTGGGGTGCTCGTAGTGCCGCAGGTTGTCCCGGCTGATGCCCAGGTCGGTGTACCAGTCCGTCCGGGCGTCGATCCAGTGCTGGTGCCACTCCTCGTCGGTGCCCGGCTTGACGAAGAACTCCATCTCCATCTGCTCGAACTCTCGCGTCCGGAAGATGAAGTTGCCCGGCGTGATCTCGTTGCGGAAGCTCTTGCCGACCTGGCCGATGCCGAACGGCACCTTCATCCGGCTCGTGCCCTCGACGTTCTTGAAGTTGATGAAGATGCCCTGTGCGGTCTCCGGACGCAGGTAGTGCAGCCCGGACTCGTCCTCGATCACGCCGAGGTAGGTCTTCAGCATCATGTTGAAGTCGCGCGGGGTGGTGAACTGGCCGAGGGTGCCGCACTCGGGGCAGTTGATCTCCTCCAGGCCGGACGGGGCGCGTCCCTTCTTGAACGCGAACGCGTCCTCCAGCTGGTCGGCGCGGAACCGCTTGTGGCAGTTCAGGCACTCGGTCAGCGGGTCGGAGAAGACCCCGACGTGACCGGACGCGACCCATACCTGCCGCGGCAGGATGATCGAGGAGTCCAGGCCCACCACGTCGTCGCGACCCTGCACCACCGAGCGCCACCACTGCCGCTTGATGTTCTCCTTCAGCTCGACGCCGAAGGGGCCGTAGTCCCAGGCAGCCCTCGTGCCTCCGTAGATCTCGCCACAGGGGTACACGAACCCCCGCCGCTTGGTCAGGCTGATCACGTTCTCCAGGCGGCTGGCCACCATGCACTCCTTGTCGTTGCGACGTGCTGCCTGGCTGGCAGCCCGGCTAGCCTACCGTCCCGCGGGGACGGTTCTCGCCGACCGCCGACGGCTCCGCGTAGGCCCCCGGCTCGTCGATCGCGAGGCTCATCAGCGGCATCAGGACAAGCTTGGCCTCGGTCCCGTTGAACGCCCTCCGGTACGACCCGACGTCGGCCCAGTTGCTCACCAGCGCCCACAGCTCCGGCTCGTCGAGGTTCTGCACGAGCCGCGCGTCCACACAGCCCGGGGACGCGGCGAACCGCTCGACGACCAGCTGCGCCAGGCCGACGAACCCGGACGCGTCCCCCGGCACCCGGAACCTGCTGATCGCGATCACCGGCCCAGCCTAACCACCCGGGGAGGACACAGCCGTGCGCCCACCCGGGAGGCCGGGTGGGCGCACGGGACGATCGATCAGGCGGCCGTCTCCGAGCGACGACGGTTCCACAGGTCGAACGCGACGGCGAGCAGGAGGACCAGGCCCCTGGCCACCTTCTGGGTCGGCTGCGGCCAGCCCATCAGCTGCATGATGTTGCTCATCACGGCCATGATCATGCCGCCGATCATCGCGCCGCCGATCCGTCCGATACCGCCCGTGGTGGACGCGCCGCCGATGAAGCAGGCGGCGATCGCGTCCAGCTCGACACCGTCACCGGCGTTGGGCTGCGCGGCGTTCATGCGGGACGAGTACACGATGCCGGCGACGGCCGCCAGCAGGCCCATGTTCACGAACACCCAGAAGTTGATCCGCCGCACCCGGACGCCGGACAGCTTGGCCGCGTTGAGGTTGCCGCCGATGGCGAACACGTGGCGTCCGAACACGGTCTTCTGGCTGACCAGCGTGTAGATGATGATCAGGATGACCAGCAGCACCAGCACGTTCGGCAGGCCACGGCTGGTGGCGAGCTGGTAGCCGAACCACATCAGCACGGCGAAGATGACCACCTGCTTGCCGATGAACAGCGGCAGGCCGTCGACCTGCTGCTTGTAGCGGAGCCGGCCCTGCCGGGTGCGCCACTGCAGGTAGACGAAGGCCAGCCCGCCCAGCGCGAACACCAGCATCGTGAAGTTGTCCACGCCGTACCCGCCGAGCAGGCCGTTCTGGAAGCCGTTCGCGATGTCGTAGTAGGCGCCGCCGAACGGCGACAGCGAGATGCTGTTCAGGACCAGGTAGGTCAGGCCGCGGAACAGCAGCATGCCGCCGAGCGTGACGATGAAGCCCGGGATGCCGACGAAGGCCACCCAGAAGCCCTGCCACGCGCCCACCAGCAGGCCGACGCCGAGGGCTGCGAGGACGCCCACCCACCACGGCATGCCGTTCTTGATCACCAGGACGGCCGACACGGCGCCGGTCAGCGCGACGACGGAGCCGACCGACAGGTCGATCTGCGCCGCGACGATGACCAGCAGCATGCCCATCGCCAGGATCAGGATGTAGGAGTACTGCAGCACCAGGTTGGTGATGTTGCCGCCGCTGAGGAAGTTCGGGTTCAGCACCGCCGCCACGCCGAAGACGACGATGAAGGCGATCAGGATGCCGTTCTGGCGCAGGTTCCTCTTCAGAACCTCGCCGACCCCGGCAGTCTCGGCCACAGAGGTGGCAGTCATCGTTGAAGTCCCTTCGTCTCGTCCGTGAAGTCGGTGGTGGAGTCCGCGACGCGCGCGGCGTAGCTGGAGAAGCTGGTGACCGGGATCGGCTGGTCGCGCTCCAGCGTCATGAGCGACATCAGCCGCTCCTGGGAGGCCTCGCCGACCGGCAGCTCACCGGTGATGCGCCCGTAGGCGAGGGTGTAGATGCGGTCGCAGATGCCGAGCAGTTCGGGCAGCTCGGAGGAGATGACCACGACGGCCTTCCCCGCTGCGACCATGCGGTTGATGATCGTGTAGATCTCGTACTTGGCGCCGACGTCGATGCCACGGGTCGGCTCGTCGAGGATCAGGACCTCCGGGTCGGTGTAGAGCCACTTGCTCAGCACGACCTTCTGCTGGTTGCCGCCGGACAGCTTGCCGACCTGCGCCATCACCGTCGGGGTCTTGATGTTCAGGTTCCTGCGGTACTCCTCCGCGACCTGGAGTTCCTCGTTGCCGTTCACCCAGCCGCCCTTGGCCAGTTTGAACAGCCCCGCGGAGGAGATGTTCTCCCTGATGTCGGCGATCAGGTTGAGGCCGTAGCGCTTGCGGTCCTCGGTGCAGTAGGCGATCTTGTGCTGGATCGCGTCCGACACCGTCGGTGCCCCGATGACCTGGCCGTGCATCCTGATCTCGCCGCTGATGTCGCGACCGTAGGAGTGGCCGAACAGGCTCATCGCCAGCTCGGTGCGCCCGGCGCCCATCAGCCCCGCGATGCCGACGACCTCGCCGGCCCGGACGCTGAAGGACGCGTGGTCGATGATCAGCCGCCCGGTCTGCGTCGGGTGGTAGACCGTCCAGTCCTTCACCTCGAGGACGGGGTCGCCGATCTCCGGCGTCCGCTCGGGGAACCGGTGCTCGAGGTCGCGACCCACCATGCCGCGGATGATCCGCTCCTGGGTGGAGGCCGGGTCGGACATGTCGATCGTCTCGATCGTGCGACCGTCCCGGATGATCGTGGTGTTGTCGGCGATCTCGGCGATCTCGTTCAGCTTGTGGGAGATCATGATCGACGTGATGCCCTGCTCCTTGAGCTGACGGATCAGCCCCAGCAGGTGCTCGGAGTCGGTGTCGTTCAGGGCGGCGGTGGGCTCGTCGAGGATCAGCAGCCGGACGTCCTTGGCCAGCGCCTTCGCGATCTCGATCAGCTGCTGCTTGCCGACGCCCAGCTGGGAGACCGGTGTGGTCGGGTTCTCGTGCAGGCCGACCCGGTTCATCAGTTCGGTGGCCCGGGCGTTGGCGGCATTCCAGTCGATCAACCCCGCGAAGCCCTTCACCTCGTTGCCGAGGAAGAGGTTCTCCGCCACCGAGAGGTACGGCACGAGGGCCAGCTCCTGGTGGATGATCACGATGCCCCTGGCCTCGGAGTCGTTGATCGATCCGAAGCTCATCTCCTCGCCGTCGAGGATGATCTCGCCCGTGTACGTGCCGTGGGGGTACACCCCCGAAAGGACCTTCATCAGGGTCGACTTGCCGGCCCCGTTCTCTCCACAGATCGCGTGGATCTCCCCTTGTTCCACCGTCAGCGTCACGTCCTTCAGGGCGAGGACGCCGGGGAACTCCTTGGTGATCGACCGCATCTGGAGGATTTCGCTCATTTCACTTCCTCAGACAGACAGTTGCCCGGGGTGGGCCCAGTCGAACTGGGCCCACCCCGGTTGGTCAGGACTCGATCACTTGGCGACGCCGGACTTGACCTCGTCCTCGGTCCAGTAGCCGGAGTCGATCAGCATGGCCTGGATCGTGTCGGCGTAGACCGTGTCGACCTCGAGCAGGAAGGACGGGACGACCTTCTTGCCGTTGTCGTAGTCCGTGGTGTTGTTCGGGGTCGGGGTCTTGCCACTCAGGAAGTCCTGGGCGGCGGTGACGGCCTGCGCGGCCAGCTTGCGGGTGTCCTTGAAGATGGTGGACTGCTGGACGCCGTCGGCGATCAGCTTGACCGAGGCGATCTCGGCGTCCTGACCGGTGACGACCGGCAGGCCTTCCTTGATCGACGGGCCCATGCCCACACCCTGGAGGGCGGTGATGATGCCGCGAGAGATGCCGTCGTACGGGGACAGGACGCCCTTGAGGCCGGTGCCCTTGCCGCCGTAGGTGGAGGTCAGCAGGTCCTCCATGCGCTTCTGGGCGGTCTCCTGCAGCCAGCGCAGCGTGGCCGCCTGCTCGATGGTGTCCTGGCCGGAGCCCACGACGAGGGTGCCGTCGGTGATGTAGGGCTTCAGGGTGTCGATGGCGCCGTTCCAGAAGAAGTGGGCGTTGTTGTCGTCCAGCGAGCCGGCGAACAGCTCGATCTTCTGGCCCTTGGTCGCGGTGCCGGTGGCCTTGCCGTCACGGTCGGTCACGCCGAGGCCGTACAGCAGGGCGGTGGCCTGCGCCACGCCGACCTTGTAGTTGTCGAACGACACGTAGAAGTCGACGTTCTCGCTGTCGCGGATCAGGCGGTCGTACGCGATGACCTTGATCCCCTTGGACGCCGCGGTCTCCAGCTGGCTGGTGAGCGCGGTGCCGTCGATGGCCGCGATGATCAGCAGCTTGGCGCCGGCGGTGATCATGGCGTCGATCTGCTGGGTCTGGGTCGGGATGTCGTCGTTGGCGTACTGGAGGTCGACCTTGTAGCCGGCCTTCTCCAGGCCCTCCTTGACCGCGTTGCCGTCGGCGATCCAACGCTCCGAGGTCTGCGTCGGCATGGCCACGCCCACCAGTGTGTCGCCGGCTGCCGCGCTGCCGCCGGCGCTGGCGGACGTGGCTGCGCCACCCCCGGCACCGGTGCCGCCACAGGCGGCCAGCATGAGTGCGGTGGCGATACTGACGATCGCCATTCCAATCTTCCGCATTTCTTGTGCGCTCCTTCTCGTCCTTGAGTACCGACCTGAATGGTCGTTCCGGCAGCCTTTGCCGGGAAGTGTGCGTGCCGTCATGTTTTCATCCCGCAGCCACCGCGTCAACGCGGCCACGGCGTGCGGAAGGTCACAGTTTCACAACGATGTGACCGCAAACACCACGGCGGATGTTACCGGAAACATCACGGCGTCGCAGACGCTGTCCGCGAGCCGTGCGCGACACCGGGAGCATCCGTCGAGGGCGACGAACAGGGGCTGGCTTCGTCGAACGGGGCCAGCGTCTGCCCAGGCGCAGGGCCGGCCGACCACCGGCGTCGCGTCCTCGGCTGCGCCGGCGCCGACCGCACGCCGAATTCACCCCTTGAAATACATTCTCGAGAGCTGCCGAAAACCTTCGGCAACCGGCATTCCTGCATTCTTCGGATGGCAGGGGCGCCGCGGAAATCGTGCGTTCCGGCCTACCCTGTGGGCGGTGCCGGCCGGACGGGGGTCCGGCCGGCACCCTCAGCGTCCCTGGGGCGGGACGGTCAACTCACGACCAGGCCGCTCACCTCCGCCGTGGTCGCTGCCGCACCCGATCCGGAGGTGTGGAAGACACCGGCGTCCATCGTGGTCGCGGCCGCCGCGTCGGCAACGGTCACCGACCCGTCATCACCGCCGATCCGGGTGAAGGTCGCGCCCGCGTCGGTGGAGTAGTAGCCGATGAAGGTCGTGCCACTGCGCTCCAGCTTCAGCGTCACCGGAAGGGTCACGCTGATCCCGCCGCCACCGGGACCGCCGGGGCCGGGGCCCTGGCTCACCGGGTAGCTCGCGGTGTACTCGGTGCCCGCCTCGGTGCTGTAGACCATCGACACGCTGCTCTGGCCGTTCACGTAGAGGGCCACGCCCACCACGCCTCCGTCCATGTCGTTGCGCACCATCAGGCCGGTCCGGTCCGCAGAACCGGTGCCACCGACCGTGGTGACCGTGGCCTGGATCGTGTCATCCGCGTCCACCGACTTCTTCCGGTAGACCGCACCGTACTCATCGGACGCTGCGGTCGTGCCGGTGAAGCTGCTCGTGGCCGGCCCGACGCCCGATCCTGCGGCCAGGATCTGGATGGTCGAGCCGAGCTGGCCGGCCACCGCATCATCACTGGACGTGGTGTCGGCCACGCGGAACGTGCTGGTCACCGGCTTGTAGCTGGAGACGTCCAGCGCCGAGGACCCGGTGTAGGTGATCCCTCCGTACCGGAAGGACGACGCGGCGGTGAACGTTCCGGAGCTGATCGGCGTGGACGCCTTGGGCGCCTTCACGACGAAGGTGGTCGTGGACTTCGAGCCCTTCGTGATCGTCGTCCTGCCCGCGTTCCGGTTCACCAGCTTCCAGCCATCGGGCCGGGTGAGCTTGACCGAGGCCGAGGTGAGCTTCGAGTCGCTGTTGTTCTTCAGCGTCACGGAGACCTTCGTCGTGCCACCGGCCTTCACCGACTCCGAGGACGCCTTGATCGACAGCGTGGTCGAGGGCCGCACCTGGGAGGTGGCCGACACCCGGTAGACCACCGTCTGGTGACCGGAGACGTACGCGCTGATGTTCTTCGTGGTTGCGGTGGCCTCCTTCGACCACAGGTCGGTCAGCTTGTAGTTCTTGCTGCTGGCCGCGCCCACCGCGGTCGTGGTCGTGGAGATCGTGCGTGCCTTCGACCCGGAGTTGAACAACGCGACGGCCACGTCACCGTTCGACAGCGGCTTGGCGAGGACGTACAACCCGTTGTCCTGGCTGATCACGGTGGCCTGCTTGCCGAGGGTGTCCTGGTCGACCGCGATGACATCGGTGTTCAGGAAGATGTCCATCGTGGCCTCGTCGGCCTCGCGCAGGTCGGTACCGATCAGCAGCGGTGCGGCCATCATCGACCAGAGGCTGAAGTGTGTGCGGTACTCCTCGTCGGTCATGCCCCCGTTGCCGACCTGCAGCATGTCAGGGTCGTTCCAGGCGCCGGGACCGGCGTACTCGGCGAGTGCGGCGTTGTCCTTGAAGATGCCCAGCATGCTGGAGTAGGTGTCGGAGATGTCGAAGGTGGTCCGCCACAGGTTGCCCTGCTCCCCTGCCCAGGTCCACGGCTCGTAGTTGCCCCACTCGCAGATGCTGTAGAGCAGCGACTTCCCGGTCTCCTCCTTGACCTGGGCGATGGCGTCCGCCATCACCTGGTAGCGCGCCATGTAGGACTCCTGGGTCTCCTCGTACCCGTCCTTGGTGCCGCAGTTGTCGTACTTCAGGTAGTCGACGCCCCACTCCACGAACGTCCGGGCGTCGGTGAGTTCGTGGCCGAGGGAGCCGGGCTGGACCCGCTGGCAGGTGGTGTCGCCCGCGCTGGAGTAGATGCCGAGCTTCAGGCCGTGCGCATGGGCGTAGTCGGCCACGTAGGCGATCCCGTCGGGGAAGTCCTCGGCGCTGGGCACGAGCTTGCCGTCGGCGTCTCGGGTCGACTCCGCCCAGCAGTCGTCGATGTTGATGTACTCGTAGCCCGCGTCCCGCAGGCCGGTGGAGACGAACAGGTCGATCGTGTCGATGACGTCCTGTTCGTTGATGTCGCACCCGAAGGAGTTCCAGTCGTTCCAGCCCATCGGAGGGGTGAGTGCGAGGCCGTTGTCGAGGGCGGCGGCCGTTGGCGCCGTGGCCAACGACAGCGCAGGCAGCCCGAGGGCGAGGCTTGCGCCCACCGCCAGGACCGTCAATTTACGTAGCATGAAAGAGTGACTCCTCTCTGAGTCGAACACCAGCTGCGAACAGGAACCAAACGCAATCGCACATTTGCGACGCGCTCACTTTCGATCCCCACGGAGGCGGTGTCAACCGCTTTTCGGCAACTTGTGGGCAACTTGTCGGGACCATGAGAGTCGCCTGTGTGGCGCCTGTGCCGAGCCGCCCTTGCTCGCAGTTCAGGCCTAGGATGGACTCATACCACCTAGTGAACGTCACATTGGGGAGCTCGGCCGTTCCGACGGAGATCGATTCGCGATCACACCTCCCCACCCGGGTCGACAGGCGCGGTCGAAGCCGCCCCACGACGTGCGGACGGACCCGCGCGAGACGAAGATTCCGAACGAAAACACTCATCAACTGGTGATTATTACGGGTGAATCTGGCATGATCGCTCACGTGAGCAGAGACAGTCTCCTCCTGGCTGCGGATCGGCAGCAGTCGATCCTGGCGCTCGTCGCCGAACGCGGCTGGGTCCGGGTCAGCGACCTGACCCGCACGTTCCAGGTGTCCGACATGACCGTGCGACGTGACCTCGTCGAACTTGACCGCCAGGGCCTGGTCTCCCGCGTGCACGGCGGCGCGAGGGCCCGCAGGAACGACAGCAGGCACGAGCCCGGCTTCGACGCCAAGCGCGGCGAGATGGAGGCGGCCAAGCAGACGATCGCGCAGGTCGCGGCAACGCTCGTCACCCACGGCCAGACGATCGGGCTCTCGGCCGGCACGACCACGGCCACGCTCGCCCGGTACCTGCTGGACGTGGAGGACCTCACGGTGATCACGAACTCCATCCCGGTCGCCCAGGTGTTCCGCGAGAGCCCTCGCCCCGACCGGACAGTGCTGCTCACCGGTGGGCAACGGACGCCGTCCGACGCCCTGGTCGGCGAGCTGGCCGTCCGTTCCCTCACCGGCCTCAACCTCGACGTCGTCTTCCTCGGCGTGCACGGGATCGAGGAGCGGGTCGGGTTCACCTGCCCGAACCTCCTTGAGGCCGACACGAACCGCTACCTCATCGATGCCGCGCAGCACCTCGTGGTGGTCGCCGACCACACCAAATGGGGAGTGGTGGGCCTCGTCTCGATGGCTCCGCTCAGCCGTGCGGACACGATCGTGATGGACCACGGGGCCAGCGCCGAGATCCGCGCGACCCTCGAGTCGGCGATCTCCGAGGTCCTGATCGCCGACCCCGCCTGAGCCGCACGGACACAGCGAACCCCGGACCGCTCGCGCGGTCCGGGGTTCGACGGTGGGGGGCCGGCCTAGAAGCCCATCGCCAGGCGGTGGTAGGCGTTGGTCCAGCGCAGTTCCTTGATGAACTGGTTGGTCGTCGTGCCCTCGCCGATCAGGGCGAGCTCGACGCCGAGCATCTCGGACAGGTCGGTCAGGTGCTCGGAGGTGAGCGCGGTCGACAGCACGGTGTGGTGCGGCCCGCCCGCGCTCAGCCAGCACTCCGTCGACGTGGTGAAGTCCGGCTTCGCCTTCCACACCGCCCGTGCGACCGGGAGCTTCGGCATGTCGGCCAGCGGCGCGACCACCTCGATCTCGTTCGCCACCATGCGGAACCGGTCGCCCAGGTCGCACAGGCCGAGCGTGACGCCCTCGCCCGGAGCCGCGTCGAACACCATCCGGACCGGGTCCTCGCGGTCCCCGATGCCCAGCGGGTGGATCTCGATCCGCGGCTTGCCGAGCGCGATGGACGGGCTGACCTCGAGCATGTGCGCGCCGAGGCTCAGCTCGTTGCCGGGCTCCAGGTGGTAGGTGTAGTCCTCCATGAAGGAGGTGCCGCCGGGCAGCCCCGCGGCCATCACGCCCAGCGTCCTGCCCAGGACGGCGGTCTTCCAGTCGCCCTCGCCGGCGAAGCCGATGCCCTCCGCCTCGAGGCGCTGGACGCCCAGGCCGGGCAACTGGCGCAGCCCGCCGAGGTCCTCGAAGTTCGTGGTGAACGCCCCGTAGCCGCCGTCCACGACGAAGGTACGCAGGGCGGCCTCGATCCGGGCGCCGTAGCGCAGCGAATCATGCCGGTCGGCGCCCGGGTGCAGTTCGGGAGCCACGTCGTAGAGGTCGAGGTACTCCTCGACCAGCGCGTCGATCCGGCTCTCGGCGACCGCGTCCACCACCGCGACCATGTCGTTCACACCCCAGGTGTTCACCGACACGCCGAACCGGCGCTCGGCCTCGACCTTGTCGCCCTCGGTGACCGCGACGTTGCGCATGTTGTCGCCGAAGCGGACCAGCTTCAGCGTCCGCACCTCGGCACGCGCCAGCGCCGCACGCGCCCACACCCCGACCCTGGCCACCACGCGGGGGTCGGAGACGTGGCCGGAGACGGTCTTGCGCGGGACGCCGAGCCGGGTGGCGATGAACGCGAACTCGCGGTCGCCGTGCGCGGCCTGGTTGAGGTTCATGAAGTCCATGTCGATGGTCGCCCACGGCAGGTCCACGTTCACCTGGGTGTGCAGGTGCAGGAACGGCTTGGCCAGCGCGTCCATGCCGCCGATCCACATCTTCGCCGGGCTGAAGGTGTGCATCCATGCGATCACACCGACGCAGTCGTCGTCGGCGTTCGCGTCCAGCATCACGCGGCGGATCGCGGACGCGTCCGTCAGTACCGGCTTCGCGACGACCTCGACGGGGATCTGCTCGGACGCGGCGAGCGCGTCGGAGATCTGCGCGGACTGGTCCCGCACCTGCAGCAGCACGTCCTCGCCGTACAGGCCCTGGCTGCCGGTCAGGAACCAGATCTGCTTGCTCATTGGGCACTCCCTTGTCCGTAGATGTTCTGGTAACGGTCGAAAAGCCTGTCGATGTCGGCCTGCGGGATCGGCACCGGTTCGCCGAGTTGCCGGGCCAGGTGGACGGTGCGCGCGACGTCCTCGACCATCACGGCGGCCTTCACCGCCGCCCTGGCGCTGGCCCCGATCGTGAACGGGCCGTGGTTGGCCATCAGCACCGCCGGAGACCTGCTCGAGCGCAGGGTCTCGACGATGCCTCGGCCGATCGAGTCGTCACCGATCAGGGCGAACGGGCCCACCGGGATCTCCCCGCCGAACTCGTCGCCGATCATGGTCAGAACGCACGGGATCGGCTCACGCCGGGCCGCCCACGCCGTCGCGTAGTCGGAGTGGGTGTGCACGACCCCGCCGACCTCGGGCATGTGCGCGTACACGTACGCGTGCGCCGCGGTGTCGGAGGACGGGTTGCGCTCCCCCTCGACGAGGTTCGCCTCGAAGTCACAGACCACCATCGCCTCCGGGGTGAGGTCGTCGTACGACACGCCGGACGGCTTGATCACCAGCAGGTCGGCGCCCGGCACCCTGGCCGACACGTTGCCCGCCGTCCAGACCACCAGGTTGTTGCGCGGCAGCTCCGCGTGGAGCGCCGCGACCTCGGCCTTCAGCTCGTCGACGACCTGCCGGAGTTCCGCCGGCACGCCGGTCATCGTCCGCCGCCTGCGCGGGGGACGCCGGGTAGAGCCGGTCGCGATGTGGTTCGCACGGGATCCGTCACCTCACTGTGAGTCCGGGGTTTCGCGGCCTCGGTGCCGCCGACCTCCCTGATGTTACCGGTATCACAGCACCTCCGACAGCCCCGTGGCAAGTGCAGAGGGGTCGCGCAGCGTGTCGTTCAATCAGGGACGCGGGTGCGCTCGACGTGCCCCAGCGAGCGCAGTCCGCGCTCCAGGTGCCAGCCGATGAACGCGGCCACCAGGCCACTGCCCTGCCGGACGGTGACGTCGCCGACCCCCTGCGTGCCCTGCCAGTCCCCGGTGAGCAGGGCGGCGAGGTAGGCGACGGTTGCGGGAGCGGGGTGCGCGGAGCCCGGCGGCCGGCAGCGCCGGCACACCATCCCGCCGAGCTGGGGCGAGAACGCCTCGTGCGGACCCTCCGCACCGCAGCGCGCGCAGTCGGTGAGCGTCGGGGCGTACCCGGCGAGCGCGACCGAGCGCAAGAGGTAGGCGTCCATCACCATCGCGGGTGGCCGGGGCCCGTCCGTCGTGCCCGCGGTCAGCGCGTGCAGCGCCCCGACGAGCAACTGGAACTGCTGCAGGGCCGGCTCGCGCTCCTCCGTGACCAGCCGGTCGGCGGTCTCGATCATGACCTGCCCGGTCGTGTAGCGCTCGTAGTCGTGCGCGAGCGGCTCGGAGTACGCGTGGAGCGTGACGGCCTGGGTGATCACGTCGAGCGTGCGACCCGTCGCGAACTGGAGGTCGACGTGGCTGAACGGCTCCAGGCGGGCGCCGAACTTCGACGACGTCCGCCGCACGCCCTTGGCGACGGCCCGGACCTTTCCGTTCCGACGCGAGAGCATGGTGATGATCCGGTCGGCCTCGCCCAACTTGTGGGTCCGGAGCACGACCGCCTCGTCACGGTAGGTCGGCACGCGACCATTCTCCCCCCGCTCGGCACGGGAGCCGGACAGGACGACGCGGCGAGCCGTTGTTAGCGCACACACTCGCCTGCCATGATGGCCGTGGACCGGTCACGGGACGCGCTGGACGTCGCCGCGCTGACCGCTCGAGGAAGGGATCAACGATGATCGAGGACATCCGCGCCGCCATTGCGGAAGGACGCACGGCGCTGGGCATCGAATTCGGCTCGACGAGGATCAAGGCCGTCCTCACCGGCCCGGACAACCAGCCGCTCGCCACCGGCGGCCACGACTGGGAGAACCAGTTCGTCGCCCGGGTGTGGACGTACTCGCTGGACGCCGTGTGGACGGGCCTGAGGGACGCGTTCCGCTCGCTGGCCGACGACGTCCGCGCGCGGTACGGCGTCGAACTGCGCACCGTCGGAGCGATGGGCGTCTCGGCGATGATGCACGGCTACCTCGCCTTCGACGCGAACGACCAGTTACTGGTGCCGTTCCGCACCTGGCGCAACACGATCACCGGGCCGGCGAGCGAGCAGCTCAGCGCGGTCCTCGGCCACAACATCCCGCAGCGCTGGTCGATCGCGCACCTGTACCAGGCGATCCTCAACGGCGAGGAGCACGTGGCGCGGATCGCCACGATCAACACGCTGGCCGGCTACGTGCACCACCAGCTCACCGGCGAGCGCGTGCTCGGCGTCGGCGACGCGTCCGGCATGTTCCCCATCGACACCACGACCGGCGGCTACAACGCCGCCATGGTCACCCGGTTCGACGAGCTGGTCGCTGAGGCGGGCTTCGCCTGCAACCTCGCCGACATCCTTCCTTCCGTGCGCGCGGCCGGGCAGCCCGCCGGAGCGCTGAGCGCGGCCGGGGCCGCGCTTCTCGACCCGTCCGGCACCCTGCAGCCGGGGATCCCGTTCTGCCCGCCGGAGGGCGACGCCGGTACCGGGATGGTCGCCACCAACTCGGTGGCGCCTCGCACGGGCAACGTGAGCGCGGGCACGTCGATCTTCGCCATGGTGGTGCTCGAGCACGAGCTGACCCGGATGCACCCGGAACTCGACCTGGTCACCACCCCGTCGGGCGACCTGGTGGCGATGGTGCACTGCAACAACGGGGCGAGCGAGCTGAACGCGTGGGCCGCTCTGTTCGGGGAGTTCGCTGGACGGATCGGCGCCACCGCCGACACCGGGACCGTCTTCGAGACGCTGTTCCGTGCCTCCCTCGAGGGCGACCCGGACGCGGGCGGCCTGCTCGCGTACAACTACCTCTCCGGTGAGCACATCACCGGGCTGGAGGAGGGCCGGCCGCTGTTCGTTCGGACGCCGGACTCCCACCTCACGCTCGCGAACTTCATGCGCGCGCAGCTGTTCGCGGCGCTGGCGAGCCTGCGGATCGGCATGAACATCCTGCTCAGGGAGGAGTCCGTCGGGCTGGACGCACTGTTCGCCCACGGCGGCCTGTTCCGGACGCGGGGCGTCGCCCAGCGCTACCTCGCGGCTGCGGTCGACGCGCCGGTCTCGGTCGGCGACATCGCCGCGGAGGGGGGCGCCTGGGGTATCGCACTGCTCGCCGCCTACGCCAGGGACCGCGCGGAGGGCCAGTCGCTCGCCGACTACCTGACCACCACGGTCTTCGCCGGTGCCGCGATCGAGACGGTCGAGCCCGACCCGTCCGACGTCGCCGGCTTCGAGGCGTACGTCGAGCGGTTCGCCGCAGGCCTGGTCGTCGAGCGGGCCGCGGTCGAGAACACCTGACCTCCCGGCCATACTGCGGCGTGCTCCGGATCCGGGGGCCACGCCCAGACGGTTCAGAGCAGTGACAAGAAGGGTGACCGGCTGAACGCGATGCGCCTGTTCCTCAGCCTGTTCGACGACAAGGGCAAGGACGGGGCGATCGTTGGCGAGACCGACCCGCTGCTGGTCTCGCGCGGCAGGGAGGCCGTCGGGGACCGAGCGCGACCGCGAGGTTTCCCGGGTTATCGGGACGTCTCCGACCATCGCCCCGGCTGACCGCGAGGTTGCCCGGCTTATCCGCCCGGCCGGCCGCCCCATATGCCGGGCAACCTCGCTGTCTCGGGCTGGCGGTCGGCATCCTCGCCGGATAACCCGTGAAACCTCGCTGTCAGCGAACGGCGTCCCCAAGGAGAGGGAGCCGCCCAGCTTTCGTGCCGCTCCACTGTGGCGGCTCTGGGTTCAGGGCCGTAGTGGGTGGCTTCGTACCCTCCTGATCTAGGCTCGCTGCCATGGGAACCCTTCGCATCACCGTCGACCACACCGTTCGGATCTCGGCGCGCTCCGCCCGCGTCCACGCCACGGTCACCGGCTCGGCGACGCTGACCTCCGGCGTGGCCGGGCGGAAGGCTGCGCTCGTCCGTGAACTGGTGGCCGACCTGGCCGCGCACGGCGTGCCCGAGGATGCCGTGGAGGTCACCGGTGTGCGCCTGTCCACGAGCGACGGCCGACTGCTGCGCAGCCAGAGCGTGGAGTTCGGCCTGGTCGTCGACGTCGCCACCGACCTGCTCCCCGACGTGCTGGGCGTGCTGGCCGACCGCCAGGGCCTGGCCGTGGACCGGGTCGAGTGGGTCTACGACGAGTTCGAGGCCAGTGTCGGAGTGACCGCCACGGCCATGACGATGGCCAGGCGCAAGGCGGACGCCGTCGCTGCCGCCGCCGGACTCGAGGTGACCGGGATCCTGGAGGCGTCGGACTCGTGGAGCATGCCCGCGCGGATGGACCGGGCGTTCCCCGCCCCGATGATGGCCGCGTCGGCGCGCGGAGCGTCCGCGCCCCTCGACCTCGGCATCGAACTGAACGCCACGAGCGAGCTCTGCGTGCATCTGAGCGTGGACTTCGCGTTGTCACCCTAGGCTGAGGCCATGCACCGGATCTCAACGTTGAGAGTGTCTCCGCTCTGCCTCGGCGGGAACGTGTTCGGCTGGACGGCCGACGCGGCCACGTCCGAGGCCGTCCTCGACGCGTTCGTCGACGCGGGCGGGAACTTCGTCGACACCGCGGACGCGTACTCGACCTGGGTGCCGGGCCACCGGGGAGGCGAGTCCGAGAGCGTGATCGGCGGCTGGCTGCGGCACCGCGGCAACCGGGACAAGGTGGTGGTGGCCACGAAGGTCGCCAAGCACCCCGTCCACCGTGGCCTGCGTCCGGCCAACATCCGGATCTGCTTGGACGGCTCGCGGCGGCGGCTCGGCGTCGAGACGATCGACCTGTACTACGCGCACGAGGACGACCCCCACGTGCCGACCGCGGAGTGGCTGGGCGCGTTCGACCAGCTGATCCACAGCGGGGCGGTCCGGCACTACGGGTTGTCCAACTTCACCACCGAGCGGGTCGCCGAGGTGATGGACGTCGCCACGAAGGAGGGCCTCGCGCTGCCGGTCGCCGTCCAGCCGCAGTACAACCTGGTCCACCGGGCGGAGGTGGAGACCTCCGGACTGGCCGCGCTGTGCGCGCAGCACCACCTCGCGCTCGTCCCGTACTACGGACTGGCCGCGGGCTTCCTCACCGGCAAGTATGGGCGCGGCGAGCAGATCCATGGTGCCCGTGCCGGACGGGTGCGCTCCTATGCGACCGACGCCGGCTTCGACGTGGTGGACGCGGTCGTGGCCGTCGCCGACGAACTCGGGGTCGAGCCGGCGACGGTCGCCCTGGCGTGGGTCGGCCACCAGCCGGGGGTCGCGGCGCCGATCGCGTCCGCGAGTTCGGCCGAGCAGGTCGGCCCGATCATGGCGGCCGCGGAGCTCAAGCTGACCAGGGCGCAGCACAACCGCCTGAACAAGGTGTCGCTCCCCTTCACCTGACCGGGCCGTAGAGTTCTGGCGTGGCCCAGCGCAAGCAGTTCCGTCCGCCCGTCCCGCACGCCTCGGGCGCCCGGCCGCCGGTGATCGACCCGAAGCTGCTCCCCCGCCACGTCGCGATCGTGATGGATGGGAACGGGCGCTGGGCGAAGGCCCGGAACCTGCCCCGCACCGAGGGCCACGCCCGCGGCGAGGACGCGCTGTTCGACGTGATCGAGGGCGCGATCGAGATCGGGGTGCGGTACCTGTCGGCCTACGCGTTCTCCACCGAGAACTGGCGCCGCTCCCCCGACGAGGTGCGCTGGCTGATGGGCTTCAACCGCGACGTCATCCACCGCCGCAGGGACCAGCTGGACGCCATGGGCGTCCGGATCCGGTGGGCGGGCCGGACGCCGAAGCTGTGGCGCAGCGTGATCAGGGAACTGCAGGAGGCGGAGGTGCAGAGCGAGGGCAACGATGTCCTCACTCTGCAGTTCTGCGTGAACTACGGCGGGAGGGCCGAGATCGTGGACGCGGCCCGCGCGGTCGCCGAGGCAGCCGTCCGCGGCGAGCTCGACCCGTCCCGGCTCACCGAGGAACGGTTCCGCCGCTTCCTCGACGAACCCGAGATCCCCGACGTCGACCTGTTCGTGCGCTCGTCTGGCGAGCAGCGCACGTCGAACTTCCTGCTGTGGCAGTCCGCGTACGCGGAGATGGTCTTCCTGGACCGACTGTGGCCCGATTTCGACCGCCGCGACCTGTGGCGCGCGATCGAGCTGTACGCCCACCGCGACCGCCGCTACGGCGGCGCCGTCCCCAACCAACTCGGCTGAGCCTGCCCCACCCACTTGTCATCCCGGGCTCGACCCGGGATCCCTCCACAGACCACACCCACCCCGACCACGAGATCCCGGCCTGCGCACCCACCCCCCGTCATCCCGGGCTTGACCCGGGATCCCTCCACAGACCACACCCACCCCGACCACGAGACCCCGGCCTCCGCCGGGATGACAGAAGAGCGTGGCCCCACCGTCATCCCGGGCTTGACCCGGGATCCCTCCACAGACCAGACCCCACCCCGACCACGAGATCCCGGCCTGCGCACCCACCCCCCGTCATCCCGGGCTTGACCCGGGATCCCTCCACAGACCAGACCCCACCCCGACCACGAGATCCCGGCCTGCGCCGGGATGACAGAAGAGGGTGGGCCGACCACGAGATCCCGGCCTCCGCCGGGATGACAACCGTGGGCGGGCCGACGACGAGATCCCGGCCTCCGCCGGGATGACAGAAGAGGGGGGCCGACCACGAGATCCCGGCCTGCGCCGGGATGACAGGAGAGAAGGGCGGCCGGGCTGTCGCCGATGGTGGTGGCGCAGCGGGTTCGCGTCAGTCGGTGCCGGACTCCATGCCGGAGAGGTTCTGGGCCTCCTCGATCGCGGGCTCGGTCGCGTTGCCCGCGGTGATCTGGGACGCCCGACCGGAGTCGAGCTGGCCGACCAGGGCGGACACCTCGCCACCGACCAGGCCGAGCTGCGCGTACTGCTCGAGCCGGGTGCGGGAGTCGGCGATGTCCAGGTTGCGCATGGTGAGCTGGCCGATCCGGTCGGTCGGCCCGAACGCGGCGTCGCCCACCCGCTCCATGGACAGCTTCTCGGGGTGGTACGACAGCGCCGGGCCCTCGGTGTCGAGGATCGACCAGTCGTCCCCGCGGCGCAGCCGCAGCGTCACCGAGCCGGTGATCGCGGACCCGACCCAGCGCTGCAGCGACTCTCGGATCATCAGCGACTGCGGGTCGAGCCAGCGACCCTCGTACATCAGCCGGCCGAGCTTGCGCCCCTCCAGCTGGTAGTTCGTGAACGTGTCCTCGTTGTGGATGGCGGTGACGAGCCGCTCGTAGCAGATGTGCAGCAGCGCCATCCCGGGCGCCTCGTAGATGCCGCGCGACTTCGCCTCGATGATCCGGTTCTCGATCTGGTCGCTCATGCCCAGCCCGTGGCGCCCGCCGATCGCGTTGGCCTCCCGGACGAGGTCGACCGCGGTGGCGAAGGTCCGACCGTTGATGGTCACAGGCCGGCCCTGCTCGAAGCCGACCGTGACGTCCTCGGTCAGGATCTCGACGGCCGGGTCCCAGAACCGGACCCCCATGATCGGCTCGACGATCTCGATGCCGACGTCGAGGTTCTCCAGCTCCTTGGCCTCGTGCGTGGCGCCCCAGATGTTGGCGTCGGTGGAGTAGGCCTTCTCCTTGGAGTCGCGGTACGGCAGGTCGCGCTCAGCCAGCCACTGGCTCATCTCGGCGCGTCCACCGAGCTCGCGGACGAAGTCGGCGTCCAGCCACGGCTTGTAGATCCGCAGCTGCGGGTTGGCCATCAGGCCGTAGCGGTAGAACCGCTCGATGTCGTTGCCCTTGTAGGTGGAGCCGTCGCCCCAGATCCACACGTCGTCCTCACGCATGGCGCGGACGAGCATGGTGCCGGTGACGGCGCGTCCGATCGGGGTGGTGTTGAAGTAGGTCTTGCCGCCGGTGCGGATGTGGAACGCGCCACAGACCAGCGCGACCAGGCCCTCCTCGACCATCGCCGGCGTGCAGTCGACCATCCGGGACAGCTCCGCGCCGTACTCCAGCGCGCGCCCGGGGACGGAGTCGATGTCGGGCTCGTCGTACTGGCCGAGGTTGCCGGTGTAGGTGCACGGCACCGCGCCCTTCTCGCGCATCCAGGCAACGGCGACGGACGTGTCGAGACCGCCGGAGAACGCCAGACCGATGCGTTCGCCGACAGGGAGTTCGGTGAGGACCTTGGGCATGCCGACGATCCTATCGGTGGTCGCGCACGACCCCGGAACGGGACCGGGAACGCCCTTGTCACCCACGCAGGCGATACCCGGACGGGTGTCGCCTGCGTGGGGACTCGCACACGGGTTGCGAATCCGACATGATTCATCACGACAAGAACTGCAAGCGGCTACGGGAGGGGTCCTCAGCCGCCCAGGGAGTGCCACTCATCCAACGACTTAGGGGAATTACTGCCATGTCCGATTCGTACAAGCCTGCCCGGAAGCGTCGCGGAGTCGCGCTGCCCGTTGTCATCGCCGGCGGCCTCAGCTCCCTGCTGCTGGCCTTCAGCCTGACCCCGACCTTCTCCGCGCTGACCGCGGCGATCACGAACTCGGCCAACACCGCCGGTACGGGCACCCTGGTCATGACCGAGACCAGCAGCGACATGGGCACCACCTGCACCAGCGGCGCCACCGGCAGCGCCACCTGCTCCACGATCAACAAGTTCGGCGGCAACACGGCCTCGAGCGGCTACATGGCGCTGAAGCCGGGCGGCTCGGTCACCTCGACCGTCACGATCAAGAACTCCGGCACCGTCGACGCCTCCACCTTCACCATGGGCGGCGGCACCTGCACGATGTCGACCAACGGCACCGTCAACGGCTCCGCCACGCAGGCCCAGCTGTGCGGCAAGTTCAACCTCGTGATCACCGCGGGCGGGACCAGCGTCTACACCGGCACCGCTGCGGCCTTCGCAGGGACGACCACGACGATCGGCTCCGGCGTCACCGCCGGCTCGACCGTGACGATCGTAGTGAAGATCACCCTCGACTCCTCCGCGGACGCGACCTACCAGGGCCTGGCGATCACCCAGCCGATCACCTGGACCTTCGGGGCCTGAGCCCGGCAGGGGTCTCGGCCTGAAATACTCTCGGCCTGGGGCCGGGGAGCGCTCTGCCGCCCCCGGCCCCTGTAGCCGTACCGACGGAAGGTGATGCAGTACATGACCAAGCGAGCAGCCGTCTGGGCAGCCGCCGTCATCGGAGCAGCAGTCGTGATCGCCGCCCTGATCGTTGCATCGGGGCTGCGCTTCTACACGGTGATGACCCCGTCCATGGGCGAGACCGCCCCGGTCGGCACCCTCGTGGTGACCCGCCCGGCCGACGCCTACCAGGTCGGTGAGGTCGTCACCTATGAGCGCAACGGACGCAGCTACACCCACCGGATCATCACCGCCAACCCGGACGGGACGTTCGTCACCAAGGGCGACCTGAACGCGTCGGCCGACCCCCTCCCGGTCTCGAGCAGGGAGATCGTGGGCAGGGCGATCTGGATCGCGCCGGGGCTGGGCTGGTTGTGGCGCGGATTGCCCTGGCTCCTCCTGGGCGGCCTGGTGGTCTACGCCGTTTCCCTGAACAGCCGGTTCGACCGGACCTGGCGGTGGGTGCTCCGGCTCAGCGGCTGGACCCTGGTGATCTGTCTGGTCGCCTTCTGGCTGCGGCCGTGGGTGAGCCTCTCGATGCTGTCGTGGACGCCGGCCGACACCGGCGGCGCCGACATGCACGTGGTGAACACGGGGCTCTTCCCTCTGAACGTCCTCGGCGACCGGCTCGTCAGCGGCCAGGACGCCATCGTCCACGTCACCGAACAGAACGCCGCAGGGGAGTACACGCTCACCCCCGGCCTGGCCTTCCACTGGTGGGAGCAACTCGGCCTCCTGCTGCTCTGCCTCGTCCCGACCCTGATCGCGTTCCTGATCAGGGACGACCGCGTCCCGCACACCCCCAGCCGCGCGGTGGAGGAGGACGCCACCGCCGACGCGGGCGCGCAGGACGCGACCGCACCCGCCGAGGACGCTGGAGGGGACGAGGAGGAGGACCACCCCGACCTGCGTCGGCTGATCCTGATCGCCGCGATCGTGTTCGCGGTCGTGGTCAGCGTCGCCGTGGTGACCTTCAGCACCACCAGCGCCGCCCTCACGGCGAAGGTCGCCAACAGCACCAACACCGCCGGCAACCGGACCTTCTTCACCTGCACGAACGCCGTGACGTCGTCCGGCGGCAGCCCGTACCTGGCCTGGGCGATGGGCACGGCCGGCACCACGAAGGCCGCCGACCTCAATGGCAGCACGGCGACCACCAGGGTCGGCACGTTCGCCAACTCGACGGCGCTGGGGACGTCGACCACCGGCACGACGACGGTCGGCTGCAACAACGACACCCCGAAGGCGTCGGTGTACTTCAACGGCACGTCACAGTGCCTCTACACCGGCGCGACGATCTCCAACCCCCAGACGTTCTCCCTGGAGGCGTGGTTCTGGACCGCCACGAAGCCGAACGGGAAGGTGATCGGCTTCGGGAACACCCAGAACGGCAGTGACACGACCTACGACCGGCACGTGTACGTCGACGACGCCGGCAGGGTGGTGTTCGGCACCTACAACGGGGGCTTCCAGGTGATCTCCTCCCCCGCCGGGACCAGCTACGCCGACAGCGCGTGGCACAACGTGATCGCGACGTTCTCCGCGGGCACGGGGATGAAGCTGTACATCGACGGAGCCCTGGTCGCGTCGAACACGTCCTACACCGCCGCGGAGAACACCACGGGCTACTGGAAGGCCGGGTGTGGAAACCTCGGCGGCAGCTGGCCGAACGCGGCCGGTTCGGCCAGCTGGAGTTCGCTGAACTACTTCAAGGGCCAGATCCAGTACGCAGCCGTCTACTCCGCGGTGCTCACTGCCGCCCAGGCCAAGGAGCACTACCAGGCCGGCCTGGCCTGACCGCTCAGGGACGCGGCTCGCCGGGCACCGACTCCGCGGCCTGGATCCGGGCGTCTCTGTCGAGCGCGCCGACCACGGCCTTCAGGGACGCGGTGACGATCGACTCGTGCAGGCCGACGCCCCACAGGACGTGCGCGTCCTCACCCTCCCCGATCTCGGCCTCCACGTAGGCAGCGGCCCTCGCGTCCCCTCCGGAGGAGAGCGCGTGCTCGGTGTAGTCGAGGACGCGGACGTGGTAGCCGAGGATGCCCAGGGCGTCCACGAACGCCGACACCGGGCCGTTGCCCTCGCCCGTGATCTCCCGCTCGACGCCGTGGTCGCGGACGACAGCGGTCACGACATACCCACCACCGTTCGACACCGACTTCACCGTGACCAGCTCGAGCGGGGCGGAGTCCTCCAGGTACTCGGAGGAGAATATCTTCCACATCTCCTCGGGCCCGACCTCGCCGCCCTCGGAGTCGGTACGGGCCTGCACGACCCGGGAGAACTCCATCTGCAGCCGACGGGGCAGGTCCAGCTTGTGCTCGGACTTCATGATGTAGGCCATGCCGCCCTTGCCGGACTGGCTGTTGACCCGGATCACGGCTTCGTAGGTGCGGCCCACGTCGTGCGGGTCGATCGGGAGGTACGGCGCCTCCCAGGGGATCTCGTGCAGACCCATCCCCTGGGCGGCGGCCGTCCTCTCCAGCACCTCCAGCCCCTTCTTGATGGCGTCCTGGTGGGAGCCCGAGAAGGCGGTGTAGACCAGGTCCCCCGCGTACGGGTGGCGCGGGTGGACCGGCAGGTTGGTGCAGTACTCCACCGTGCGACGGATCTCGTCGACGTCGGAGAAGTCGATCTTCGGGTCGACGCCCTGGCTGAACAGGTTCAGGCCGAGCGTGACCAGGTCGACGTTGCCCGTCCGCTCACCGTGGCCGAACAGGCAGCCCTCGACCCGGTCGGCGCCGGCCATCAGGGCCAGCTCGGTCGCAGCCACCGCCGTCCCGCGGTCGTTGTGCGGGTGCAGGGAGATGGCCACGTAGGGCCGGTTGTCGATGTGCCGACCGAAGTACTCGATCTGGTCGGCGTAGGTGTTGGGGGTGGACCGCTCGACCGTGGCCGGCAGGTTCAGGATGATCTCCCGGCCGGGGTCGGGCTGCCACCTCTCCATCACCTGGTTGCACACCTCGAGCGCGAAGTCGGTCGGGGTCTGCGTGAAGATCTCCGGGCTGTACTGGTAGCCGAACTCGACGTCGCCGAGGTTCTGCTCGGCGTACTTCATGACGAGTTCGGTCCCCCGGGTCGCCATCGCGATGCACTGTGCCTCGTCGATTCCGAACACCACTCGCCTGAACAGTTCCGCGGTCGCGTTGTACAGGTGGATGGTCGCACGCTTCGCCCCGATCAGGGACTGGGCGGTGCGTTCGATCAGGTCCTCACGGGCTTGGGTGAGGACGCTGATGGTGACGTCGTCGGGGATGGCATCGCTGACGATCAGGCTGCGCACGAAGTCGAAGTCCGTCTGGGACGCGGACGGGAAGCCGACCTCGATCTCCTTGTAGCCCATCCGGACCAGCAGGTCGAACATCTTCCGCTTCCGCGACGGCGTCATCGGGTCGATCAGCGCCTGGTTGCCATCCCTCAGGTCGGTGGACAGCCACCGGGGTGCGGCGGTGATCTTCTTCGTCGGCCACGTCCGGTCCGGCAGGTCGATGGGCTCGAACGGCGTGTACCGTCCGAACGGCATCGGGCTGGGCTGCTGGACGGGGACGGGCTGCTGGCGCGTTCCGAAAGTGTTGGTTGTCATGGTTCCTCGCTGGTGCGGGCTGGCTGGCAGGCGCGTGACGAACTCCGCAGCGAGGAGGCCTGATCGGGACTTACGAGGCCTCGCTGCGGCGACGAAGGATGAGTCGCGCCCATGACATGTCCGTCATGCTGGCACACCGACGCTCGGTTCGCCAACCCCCGACACGCGATCATGGACGTTCCGCCCAGATTCCGGACGCCCCGTCCGGCCCGTCGGCGGCGTCCTCGACCTCGCGGGAATCGGGGAGATCGGGCAGCGCGGCCCGCGCCGCCTCCCGGGACAGGCCGGTCAGCTGGAGCAGGTCCACGGTCACCGAGCGCATCACCGAGACCAGCGCGACGGCCCGCCAGGTCGAGTGCATCACCGCGGACGGCGCACACTCCGCCGCGAGGTTGGACGCCCTGCGCCGGGCCTCGGCGGGAAAGCTCCACTCCCGCACCGAGGCGGCCAGCTGGCCCGCCACGCCTGCCGCCTCCGCGACGAGCATCGCCACCACCGGCTGGGGGCCGGACTCCCCCACGACGCCGCGTCCCTGCCGGACCAGCAGTTCGACGGTGTTCAGCATCCTGCGGAGCAGGACGGCCTGGCGTTCGAGCTCCGCCAGGACGGGCAGGTCGCGCCGCAGGGTGGGGTTCAGCCGCGCGACCTGGCCGGACGAACCCACCACGGCTCGCCCGTAGTCGAGGATGTCGCGGACGCCGCGCAGCTGGGTCCGCGCGTCCCGCAGACCTGCCGTGTCGCCGGAGCGGAGGGCGTCGGCGACCATCCGCAGCAGGACCTCGCTTTCGGTGTGCACGGACGCGAGGTAGCGCTTCGGCCTGCTGGTCACGTCCCTGGGCAGCAGCACGGCCAGGACGAGGGCGACGAGCGCGCCGAGCAGCGCGTCCACCGCCCGGCCCACGGGGTCGGAGGTGATGAGGGTGAAGGTGGCGAGCACGACCATCGCGTTGACGCCGGCCTGCATGGTGAACAGGTCGCCCCTGTCGACGAACCTCGCGCCGAGTGCCGCGACGACGAGCACGACCCCGATCTGCCACGGGCCGGTGCCGATCAGCAGGTGCAGCAGTTCGCCGGTCAGCACGCCGAGCACGGCGCCCGCGCCGAGCTCCGCCACCCGGCGTGGCTGCCGGTTGCGGGTGAACCCCAGGCACACCCAGGCCGCGACCGGGGCGAAGAAGGGGTACGGGTGCCCGACCACGAAGTGCGCCAGCGAGAACGCCAGTGCCGCCGCGGCGGCGGCCTGAAGGACAGGGACGAACGAGCCGACGGCCCGCCGCCAGCCGTCCCGGGCCCGCAGCCGCAGGGCGACGCCGAGCCGGCGGCTCCGCCGAGCCAGCCGCTCCCACGTCCTGCCCGCTGCGTCCACGTCGTCAGGCTATGCCGCCGGCGCCGGACGGCCGGCCCACCCGGCGCGGCTGGCCGCGGCTGCCCCGCGGTTCGGCCAGGGTGTAGGAGGCCTCAGAAGCCGAGCCGGTTGAGGTACTTCGGGTCGCGCTGCCACTCCTTGAGCACCTTGACGCGCAGGTCGAGGTGGACGGGCATGCCGACGAGGGCGGCGATCTGCGTCCGGGCTTCCGTGCCGACCTGGCGCAGGCGTTCGCCCTTGTGGCCGATGATGATCCCCTTCTGGGAGTCCCGCTCCACGACCATCGAGGCGAAGATGTCCAGCAGCGGCTTGTCGGCCGGTCGGCCCTCCCGCTCCCCCATCTCGTCGATCATGACCGCGATGGAGTGCGGCAACTCGTCGTGGACGCCCTCCAGCGCCGCCTCCCGGATCAGTTCGGCGATCCTGGTCTCCAGCGGCTCGTCGGTGACCTCATCGTCCGGGTACAGCTTCGGGCCGTCCGGCAGCAGCGCGACGAGTTCGCTCACCACCACGTCGACCTGGTCGGACGTCACTGCGGAGACGGGGATGATGCTCTCCCACCGGATGCCCAACTCCTCCTCCAGTGAGGCGATCCGGAGCAGGTGCTCGGCCATCCGCTGCTTGCTGACGAGGTCGGACTTGGTGGCCAGCGCGACCAGCTTGGGCCGGCGCGGGAGCTTAGCGATCTCGCCGACCAGGAACGTGTCGCCGGGGCCGATCCGCTGGTTCGCGGGCAGGCAGACGCCGATCACGTCCACCTCGGCCCAGGTCTCGTAGACGAGGTCGTTGAGGCGCTCGCCGAGCAGCGTGCGCGGGCGGTGCAGGCCGGGGGTGTCGATCAGCACGAGCTGCGCGTCCGGGGTGTTCACGATCCCGCGGACGGCGTGCCGGGTGGTCTGGGGACGGGAGGACGCGATCGCGATCTTCTCCCCCACCAGCGCGTTGGTCAGGGTGGACTTGCCGGCGTTGGGGCGGCCGACGAAGCAGGCGAAACCGGAACGGTGGGTGGTCATGAACTCCTCCTGGCGGACTCCTCGGCCAGCTTGGCCGCCGCGTCCGCCGCCGAATCGGCGTCGTCGTCGGCCAGGGACGCCAGCACGGTCTGGATGGTGTGCCGCCGGTCGGTGCCCCGCTCGGCGGTGAGCTCGATGCCCTCCCACTGCACGACCGAGCCGGGGATCGGCACCTTGTTGAGCTCCTTGGCCATCAGGCCGAGGACGGTGTCCACGTCCTCGTCGTCCACCTTGAGGCCGAACAACTCACCCAGGTCGTCGATCGGGAGCCGTGCCGTCACCCGGAACCGGTTCTCGCCGAGCCGGGTCACCGGGGGCACCTCGTGGTCGTACTCGTCCACGATCTCGCCGACGATCTCCTCCAGCACGTCCTCGATCGTCGCGAGGCCGGCGGTGCCGCCGAACTCGTCGATCACGATCACGACGTGGCTGCGGGTCACCTGCATCTCGCGCAGCAGTTCGTCGACCGGCTTGGAGTCCGGGCAGAAGGTCGGCGGGCGCATCAGGGTGTCCACGGTCTCGTTCGACTGCGCCCTCGGGTTGTCGTACATGCGGCGCATGACGTCCTTGAGATACAGGATGCCGACCACGTCGTCGACGTCCGACCCGATCACAGGGATGCGGCTGAACCCTGAGCGCAGCGCCAGGGACAGGCCCTGGCGCAGGGACTTGCTGCGCTCGATGAACACCATCTCGGTGCGCGGCACCATGACTTCCTTGACGATCGTGTCACCGAGTTCGAAGACGGAGTGGATCATCCTCCGCTCGCCGGCCTCGATCAGCTCGCGCGCCTCCGCGATGTCGACCAGCTCGCGCAACTCGGCCTCGGAGGTGAACGGGCCCTCGGTGAAGCCCTTGCCCGGCGTCAACGCGTTGCCGATCAGGATCATCAGCTGCGGGATGGGGCCGAGCACCGACGTCAGCGCCCCGATCGGCCCTGCCGCGGCGAGCGCGACCCGCTCGGCGTGCTGGCGTCCGAGCGTCCGCGGCGCGACACCGAGGACGATGAACGAGACCAGCACCATCGTCAGGACCGGGTACAGCACCCGCTCCCACGTGGCGTCCACGTGCTCGAAGATCACGAGCGAGACCAGGACCGTGGCCACCACCTCCAGCGACACCCGCAGGAACATCGAGGTGTTCAGGTGCGGGGCCGGGTCCTGGGCGACCAGCAGCAGCCGCCGGGCGCGTCCGTTCCCCTCCTCGAGGAGGCTCTCGGCGCGGGAGCGCGGAATCGCGGAGAGGGCGGCCTCCGCGGTCGTGAGGAGCGCGGCGAGGACCACGCAGACGGCGGCAACGGCCACCAGGATCCACTCGGTCTGGGTCAACGGTCGCTCACACGCCTCTTCCGGGTTTGGTGAGCGTTCAGTGTAGTGGAGCGCGGCGCGTGCGGCTCAGTGGCCGTCCGCCGGGGGGTCGAGCCGGACGGCGACGAACGGCAGGAAGAACTGCACGAGCGGTCCGATCGCGAGGGCGTACACCACGGTTCCGATGCCGACCGCACCGCCGAGCAGCCAGCCGATCGCGAGCACGGACAGCTCCAGGCCGGTGCGGACGAGGCGCAGCGACCACCCCGTGCGCCGCGCGATCCCGGTCATCAGGCCGTCCCTGGGCCCGGGCCCGAGCTGGGACCCGATGTAGAGGGCGCCGGCCAGCCCGTTCACCACGAGGCCGCCGACCAGCAGTACCCAGGCCACCGGCCAGGACGTGGCCGCTGGCAGGAGGGAGAGGGTCGCGTCCGTGGCGAGCCCGATCACGACGGCGTTGGCGATGGTGCCCAGCCCCGGCCACTGCCGCAGGGGGATCCACAGCAGCAGGACGAGGAAGCCGACGACGATCACCACGGTCCCGAACGACCAGCCCAGCAGGTGCTGGAGGCCGGCGTGGAACACGTCCCACGGATCGAGGCCCAGGCCGCTGCGGACGAACATGGCCATCGCCGTGCCGTACAGCCACAGCCCGACCAGGAGCTGGGGCAGCCGCCGGCCGAGGCGCCCGGCGCGCAGCTGCTCGAGCGGACCGAGGTCGGCCAGCACGTCCGTGGACCGCAGTGGGCTGGAGATCGGCATGACCACATCCTTTCGCGAAGTGGCCTTGTGAAAAAGTGCCACTTCGCGCAGAGTGGTTCCCATGACTGCGCCCGCGACCAGTGCCGCCCGGCTCGTCCAGCTGCTCGGGCGCAGGGAGTCGGGAGTGCCCGCGTACCGATGGCTGGCGGACGGGCTGCGTCGCGTGATCGCCGACGGCCGGGTTCCGGCCGGGCACGCCCTGCCCAGCGAGCGGCGGCTGAGCGAGGCGCTGGACGCGAGCCGCACCACCGTCACCCGCGCGTACGCGCTGCTGGTGGAGACGGGCTTCCTGGTCGCACGGCACGGGTCGGGGCACGTGGTCACGCTGCCGCTGGGCAGGGAACGGCTCGGGGTGGGCGGCGCCCTGCTGCCGGGCACCGGCGACGCCGAGGACGTCCTGGACCTCACCTGCGCGGCCGGTCGCGCGCCGGCGGGAACGGCGGAGGCGTACGCGGCGGCCCTCGACGCGCTCCCGAGCTACCTCGCGGGGACGGGGTACGCCACGGCCGGTCTGCCCGAGCTGCGCGAACTGATCGCCGCGCGCTACGCCGAACGGGGCCTGCCGACGGCGCCCGACCAGGTGATGATCGTCGGCGGCGGCCTGGCCGGGGTCGGGCTGGCGGTCCGCGCGCTGTCGCGGCCCGGCGACCGCGTCCTGGTCGAGTCGCCGTCCTACCCGAACTCGATCGACGCCACGCGGCGGTCGGGGGCACGGCTGGTGCCGCTCCCGGTCGACCCGACCGGCTGGGACCTCGACCTCGCCGCGGCCACGATCGCCGCGGCCACCCCGGTCGTCGCCCAGTTCATCCTCGACTTCCACAACCCCACCGGCGCGCTGATGCCGGACGCCGACCGCGAGCGTCTGGCCGCGGCGCTGCGCAGGGCCGGGACGGTGGCCGTGGTCGACGAGACCATGCTCGAGGTGCGGCTGGACGAGGGGCCGGTGCCGCTGCCGTTCGCCGCCCACCTGTCGCGGTGCGTGTTGGTCGGGAGCGCGTCGAAGTCACACTGGGGCGGACTGCGGATCGGCTGGCTGCGCGTGCCGCGTCCGCTGCTGCCCCAGCTCGCGCAGGCCCGGATCGCCGACGACCTCGGCGCACCTGTGCTCGAGCAGCTCGCGCTGGTGCAGCTGCTGCGGCGTGGCCACGGGCTGCACCCCGAGCGGAGGGACGAGTTGCGGGCGGCGCGGGCGACGATGGTCGCCGCGCTGCGGGACGCGCTGCCGGGGGCGCGGTGGGTGACGCCGGCCGGCGGCCTGTTCCTGTGGGTGGAGCTGCCGGAGCCGCGGGCCAACCAGCTGGCGGCCGCGGCGAGGAACGAGGACCTGCTGGTCAGTCCCGGCCCGCAGTTCGCGGTCAGCCACGGCCTCCAGCGGTACGTCCGGCTGCCGTACAAGGACCCGCCCGAGGTCGTCGCCGAGGCGATGCGCCGCCTCGGCCGCGCCTGGCGCGCGCAGGCGTCGCTCCCGTCCGGCCCGGTCGCGTCGAGGCCCCGCCCCGTCGTCGCCTGAGCAGCCGCGTCCACCACAAGGTGGACGCAACTGCGGCGAACTCGCGACAAACCGTCCACCTTGAGCAGGGCGAAGACGACGTCCACCGTGTACCGGACGCGCCGCCCGCCCACCACAAGGTGGACGCCTCTGCGGCGAACTCCCGACAAACCGTCCACCTTGACGCGGACCCCGCCACCGCCCACCACAGAGTGGACGCTTCCGCGGGGAACTCACGACAAACCGTCCACCTTGTGGTGCGGGAGCTGCCATCCCGGGCTTGACCCGGGATCTCGGGGCAAGGCGCAGACGGGCTGCTCAGGCGCGGGACGCGGTCCAGGCAGCGATGATCTTGTCGTTGAGGTCGAACATGACCTTCTTCTCGGTGGGCTCGGCGTGGTCGTGGCCGAGCAGGTGCAGCAGGCCGTGGATGAGCAGGTAGTCCGCCTCCTCCTCCGGCGTCCGGTTGCTCTCAGCGGCCTGGGCCGCAGTGACCTCGGGGCACAGCACGATGTCGCCGAGCAGGCCGACGGGCGGCTCCTCGTCGGGTTCGGGCGCCCGCAACTCGTCCATCGGGAAGCTGAGCACGTCGGTCGGGCCCGGCTCGTCCATGAACTTCTCGTGGTACGCGCTCATCGTCTCGGTGTCGACGAGCACGATCGACAGCTCGGCCTGCGGGTGGATCCGCAGCGCGTCCAGGGCGAAGGTCGCCAACTGGACGAGGCGCTCGGTGTCGACCGCCACTCCGGACTCGTTGTTCAGTTCGATCATGGCTTCCTCAGGTGCGGCGGCCGGGCGGCAGGGTGGCTTCGAAGCGGTCGTAGGCCGCGACGATGCGTCCCACCAGGCGGTGCCGGACGACGTCGTGGCTGGTCAGGCGGCAGAACGCGATGTCGTGGACGCCGTCGAGGATCTGCTCCACCACGGTCAGCCCCGACCGCGTGCCGGTGGGCAGGTCGATCTGCGTGACGTCGCCGGTGACGACGATCTTCGACCCGAACCCCAGCCGGGTGAGGAACATCTTCATCTGCTCCATCGTCGTGTTCTGGGCCTCGTCGAGGATGATGAAGGCGTCGTTGAGCGTCCGTCCACGCATGTAGCCCAGCGGCGCGACCTCGATGGTGCCGGACGTGAGGAGCTTCGGCACCGACTCCGGGTCGAGCATGTCGTGCAGCGCGTCGTAGAGCGGACGGACGTAGGGGTCGATCTTGTCGCTCAGGGTTCCCGGCAGGAAGCCGAGCCGCTCGCCGGCCTCGATCGCGGGGCGGGTGAGGATGATCCGGTTCACCTGCTTGTCCTGGAGCGCCTGGACGGCCTTCGCCACCGCCAGGTAGGTCTTGCCGGTGCCCGCGGGACCGATGCCGAACACCACCGTGTGAGCGTCGATCGCGTCCACGTACCGCTTCTGGTTCAGCGTCTTGGGACGGATCGTCTTACCACGACTCGACAGGATGTTCTGGGTCAGGACCTCTGCGGCGCTCACGTCCTCGGCGGCGGTCATGCCGACCACCCGCTCGACGATGTCGCCGGTGAGCCCCTGCCCGGTGCGGACGATTGTGATCAACTCGGTCAGGACGTCGGTGGCCGCCGTGACGTCCGCGGGTGCCCCGGTGATGGTGATCTCGTTGCCCCGCACGTGCAGGTCAGCGGCCAGTTCGCGCTCGAGGATCCGCAGGAACTCGTCGCGCGGGCCCAGCACGGACACCATGTTGATGGACGCGGGGATCGCCACGCGGTGCTCGGCGACAGCGCTCTGCGGTTGATTCAGAAGTTCCTCCTGGACGTCAGACCCTCATCCTAACCGCCGGCACCCACGCCCGCTCCCGTCGAACCGTCCGCCATGCCACCCGTTCCTGCCCACCGTCCGCCGCAGGCGTCCCGACTCGCAGACGCTCCCGAAACGCGCAGAGGCTCCCGAAATTTCGGGAGCGTTTGCGAGTTTCGGGAGCGTTTGTGCGGGGCGCCCGGGAAGGATCGGGCGGGACGCATCCGGCGCGGCCGGCGACGATCAGGCGAACCGGTCGGTCGCTGCCACCAGTTCCGCGGCGATCGCAGGCTCACTCACCGAGTGGCCGGCCAGGACCACCCGATAGTCCGCCTCCGGCCACGCCCTGTGCAGCGCGTCGGCCGTGGTGATCGGGCACGGCAGGTCGTAGCGGCCCTGCACGATCACGCCGGGGATGCCGGCGAGCTTCACCGCGTCCTCGATCAGCTGGCCCTCCCGGAACCAGCCCGCGTTGACGAAGTAGTGGTTCTCGATCCGCGCGAACGCCAGCGCGAACGCCGGGTCGGAGAACTCGTCGACCAGGTCCTGGGAGAACTCCAGCGTGGACGTGGCGGCCTCCCACGTCGTCCAGGCCACCCCCGCCGGGCCGTGAACGGCCGGATCCGGGTCGAAGAGTAGTTCGTTGTACTTCAGCATCCGGTCGCCGGCGTACCCCTCGGGAAGCGGCGCCTCGAACGAGCGCCACCACTCCGGGGCGAGGTTCGCGGCCCCGCCGTTGTAGTACCAGTCCAGCTCGCTGCGCCGCAGCGTGAAGATGCCGCGCAGCACCAGTTCGGTCACGCGGTCCGGGTGGGCCTCGGCGTAGGCCAGGCCGAGCGCACTCCCCCACGAACCGCCGAAGACCTGCCAGCGCTCGATGCCGCGGTCCTCGCGGAGCCGCTCGATGTCGTCGACGAGGTGCCAGGTCGTGTTCGCGCTCAGGTCGGCCACGGCCTCGCTCGCGTGGGGCGTGCTGCGTCCGCACCCCCGCTGGTCGAACAGGAGGATCCGGTAGCGCGCAGGGTCGAAGTAGCGGCGGTAGTTCGGCGTACAGCCGCCGCCGGGACCGCCGTGGACGAACACCACCGGCTTGCCGTCGGGGTTGCCGCACTCCTCCCAGTACAGCTGCTGGCCGTCACCGACGGCGAGCATGCCGTCGAGGTACGGCTCTGTGGGCGGGTAGAGGATGTCGTCGAGGGCGGCCACCTCAGTCGTCGTCATCGTCGTCGTAGTCGTCGATGATGTGCATCGCCGCCTCCTCGGCGGTCGCCGCCCCACCGTCGATGCCCACGTCGGACCCCACGCTCTCGGCCTCGGTGTCCAGCCCGGGCACGCCACCGTTGGCGTCCACCAGGCGCCCCGCGCGGGCCTTCCCGACCTCGCGGGGCTCGGACGCGTCCGGGTTCCACGGCCCCTCGAGCTTGACCGGCTGCTCGGGCAACTCCTGTGCGATCCTCATCTCGAGGGTCTCGCCCTGCCGCATCTCCTTCGCCGTGTTGCCGAAGCCCTGCGCGGGCGACCAGTTCTCTCCGGTCACGTAGCCCTCGTCCAGGACATCGTCGACACCGCGGTCGAGCAGGGTCTCGTCGGGCTGGAGCTGGTCGAGCTGCTCTGCCTCCTCGGGGACGGCTTCGTCGTAGTCGGTCATGTGCCTAGACTGCCACGCCCGCCGCGGGATCGGGAGCCGCCCGCGCGCAATCCCCGCTCCCGCTCCTGCTCAGGACCGGATCAGGCGGACCGCCCACGCCCCGGAGTCGTCGCCGTCGGAGACGTAGGACAGCCCGACGCTGCGCAACGAGCCCACGAAGTCGCGGTAGCGGGCGTCGACCCCGTCCAGCTGGTCCTTCAGCACGGCGAGGTTCACGAACCCGGAGACCGTCGCTGTCGCGTGGTCGGGCACCGCCTTCGTGAACACCTCCTGCGCGACGAGCCGATCGGTCGGACGGACGAGTTCCTCCCCGTAGGACTGCGACGAGCTGACGGTCAGCACCCCGTCCCCGGTCCGGACGAAGATCGCCTCCCCGGACAGCCCGGGACGCAGCTTCTCCAGTGCCGCGGACGCCCGGTCGGGGTCGGGCGTGACGATCCGCGCGCCGAGGTCCGGCGTGCTGGCGAGGTCGGGCTCGGACCCCGGTGACGACACGCCCACTGTGACCGAACTGCCGAGCAGCGCGATGAGGTCCTCCTTCGTCAGCCCCATCCCCTCCAGTGCCGGCCCTGCCTCGGTCTCAACCTGCGGCCAGGCCTTCTGCAGGGCCTCCCCGAGTCCCGCGTACCCGACCGCCGCCCACGTGGACGCCGGGAGCTCTCCGATGTCGGCCTGACCGTGCAGGCCGACGTCGCCCAGGCCGACGATCCGTCCGGCGAGTGCGAGCGTGTCGGCGCTGAAGGACAGCGCCCCGACCGCACGGCCCTTCGCCAGGTCCTCGCTGGAGTCGTCGGCGCCCTGGAGCTTCGCCAGCGCGCCCAGGTCGGCCCAGCCGGCGAGGATGCCGGGGTCGCCGAGGGACGCGAAGTCCGCGGCAAAGGCCTGGCTCTGCGCCAGTGTCCCGGCGTCGAGCGCGGCCAGGACGGCGCGGGTGTCGTCGGTCAGGGTGAGCAGGGCGTACCCGTCCCGGAACGTCACGTCGCAGGGCTGGCCCACCTTGGCCGCGATGTCGGTGAGTGCGGTCCTCGCCTTCGACTCGTCGCTGACCTGGACGACCACGAGCCCGGCGGCCCCGGTGCCGTGAGGCACGGCGGCGAAGGCCAGCGCGTCACCGAGCCACGGCTTCACGTCGGTGGCGTAGTCCAGGCCGGCGAGCGGGCTGCCCTCGGCCTGGGCGATCACCTTCCAGGCGATCGCGCGCGGGTCCGCGTCGCCGGCCGCGACCGCGTCCCTGACCTCGGGCAGGTCACGCAGGAACTGCCACACCGCGGCCTTCTGCGCGAGGGAGGGGTCGAGGTCCACCTGGACGTAGCCGACCGCGGACGCAGGGACGACCTGCGCCGGCCTGCTCCCCGCGCCACCGAACCAGCCCAGGTACGTGCCGGCGGCTGCCACCCCGCCGCCGACCAGGACGAGCACGAGCGCGGCCACCAGCACCGGCAGGGCACGACGGCGCCGTCGAGCGGGGACGGCGGTCGTCCACTCCGGGACGAAGGTGGCGACGGACGCCGCGGCGTCCGGATGGGCGGCCGCGTACTCGGCGGGCGAGGCGAAGCTGAGGGGAACGCCTGGGGCCTCGGGAGCCGACTCGGGGGCGGCCCACTGGACCTCGGAGTCAGGCCTGGACCAGGGGCTCTCCTGGGCGGGATGGCCGCAGGTCGGGCAGGACTGGGTGGGGTCGGCCAGGTCCTGGCCGCACGACGGGCACGTCACGACGGAGTCCTTCCGGGCTGACGCCCTCGGGAGGGGTGGATGAGCACCCCGAGGCTAATCGGACGCACGCCTGCGACGTCAGTCCCCACAGGTGGGACACAGGAAGACTGCGTCAGGGAGTCTCGACGGACATCGCGTCAGCGATGGCCGGAATAAAAGCGCCCCAGGAACTCCTCCCGGAACGCCGCGAACCGACCCTGCTCGATGCTCTGCCGGATGTCGTCGACCAGCCGGACGGTGAACCGCTCGTTGTGGATGGTCGCCAGCGTCGCCGCGAGCATCTCCTTCGCCTTGAACAGGTGGTGCAGGTAGGCCCGGGTGTAGTGCGCGCAGGTGTAGCAGTCGCAGCCGTCCTCGAGCGGACGGAAGGCCCGGCGGCTCGCCGCGGTGTTCACGTTGAACCGTCCGTCGGCGGTGTAGATGGCCGCGTTCCGGGCCACGCGGGACGGCATCACGCAGTCGAACGTGTCGGCGCCGGCCTCGATCGCCGCGAAGAAGTCGTCGGGCTCGGAAATCCCGAGCAGGTGCCGCGGGGCGTCGTCGGGGAGCTCGGAGCACACCCAGCCGACGATCGTGCCGAGATTCTCCTTCTCCAGCGCGCCGCCGATCCCGTAGCCGTCGAAGCGGCGTCCGTCCACCTCGAGCCCGGCCAGGTCGCGGGCGGCCGTGCGGCGCAGGTCCTCGTACTGGGCGCCCTGCACGACGCCGAACAGCGCCTGGTAGGGCTTGCCGACGCGGGCCAGGGTGAGCCGGCCGTGCTCGGCGAGGCAGCGGACGGCCCACGCCTGCGTCCGGGCCAGCGACCGCTCCTGGTAGCCACGGGTGTTCAGCAGCGTCGTGCACTCGTCGAAGGCGAACATGATGTCCGCGCCCAGCTCGTGCTGGATCCGCATCGACACCTCGGGCGTGAACCGGTGCCGGTCCCCGTTGAGGTGCGAGGTGAACGTCACCCCGTCGTCGTCGACGTGGGCGAGCCGGTTCTTGCCAGCGGCGATCACGTCGTCGTCGGCCAGCCCGGTGGCGTCCATCGCGAGCACCTTCTTGAACCCGACCCCCAGGCTCATCACCTGGAAGCCGCCGGAGTCGGTGAACGTCGGCCCCGGCCAGTTCATGAACGCACCCAGCCCGCCGGCCTCGTCGACGAGGTCCGAGCCGGGCTGGAGGAACAGGTGGTAGGCGTTGGCCAGCACGGCCTGCGCGCCGACGCCCGCCACGCTCTCGGGCAGGACGGCCTTCACCGTGGCCTTCGTTCCGACTGCGATGAACGCCGGCGTCCGGATGTCGCCGTGCGGGGTGTGGATCACCCCGGTGCGGCCCTGGCCGTCGGGCAGGTCGGCGCCCGGGGTGAACGAGAAGTCAGCGGTCACGGACGGCGAGCGCCTCGAGCTGGGCCAGCGCGACCACGCCGGCGGTGGCGGTGCGCAGGACCGCGTCCGCGATCAGCGCTGTGCGTCCCCCCGCGGCGGTGAAGGCCTCCACCTCCTCGTCGGTGAGCCCGCCCTCGGGCCCGACGATGAACATGATCTCCCCGATCGGCGGCAGCGCGAACGTGCCCAGCCGGGTCTCCGCGGTCTCGTGCAGCACGACCGTGAGGTCGGTCTGTGCGATCCGGAGCGCCAGTTCTGCGGTGGTCATCGGCGTGGAGACCGTGGGGACGCGGAAGCGCCGGCACTGCTTGGCCGCCTCGCGCGCCGTCGCCCGCCAGCGGGTGAGCCCGCGCTCGACGCGGTCGGGTGCCCAGCGCACCACTGAGCGCGCGGACTGCCACGGCACGATCTCGTCGATGCCGAGCTCGGTCAGCATCTCCACGGCCTGTTCGGCCCGATCGCCCTTGGGCAGCGCCTGCACGGCGACGTAGCGGACGGGCCGCTCCGGCTCGCGCAGCACCTCCTCGACGGTCATCGACAGGGTGCTCTTGTCGACGGCGGTCACCGGCCCGCGGACGGCGGTCCCGTTGCCGTCGCTGACCAGGATCACCTCGCCCACGCGCAGCCGGCGGACGGAGGCCGCGTGCCGGCCCTCCTCACCGCCGAGCTCCACCACCTGGCCGACCGCCGGGGAGTCGAGGGCCGCGAGGAACAGCGGCTCGGTCACGAGAACGTCTCCTTCAGCCAGCCGAGGACACCCTTGCCGTGCCGGGACATCGACACCTCGGGGCGGCTCTCGTCGCGCAGCGAGGCCAGCTGGCGGAGCAGCTCACGCTGCTCGTCGTCCAGCTTGGTCGGCGTCTGCACTAGCAGGGTCACGCCGAGCTCGCCGCGTCCCTCGCGGCGCAGCTTGGGCACGCCGCGGCCGGGGATCGTGATCCGGGTGCCGGACTGGGTTCCGGCCGGGATGTCGACGGCCACCGTGGCCAGCTCGGCGTCCAGGTCGTCCCGCTCGGCCTCCAGCGTGGTGAGCGTGACCCGGGTGCCCAGAGCGGCGGCGGTCATCGGCACCTTCACGACCACCTCGAGGTTGTCGCCGTTGCGCGTGAACACCTCGTGCGGGGCGATCGTGAGCTCGACGTACAGGTCACCGGCGGGCCCCCCGCCGGGCCCGACCTCGCCCTGCGAGACCAGGTGGACGCGGTTGCCGGACGCGACGCCGGCGGGGATCTTCACGTTGATGGTGCGGCTGCTGCGGACGCGCCCCTCGCCCGAGCACTCCCCGCACGGGTTCGTGATCACCGTGCCGTAGCCGCGGCAGGCCGGGCACGGCTGGCTGGTGCGGATCTCGCCGAGGAACGAGCGCTGCACCTGGGTCACGTCTCCCGCGCCGTGGCAGGTCGGGCACGTGACGGGCTCGCCGCCGCCCTCCGAACCCGAGCCGTTGCACTTCGGGCACACCACCGCGGTGTCGACGCGCAGCGGCTTGGTGATGCCGAACGCCGCCTCGGCGAGGGTCAGGTTCAGCCGGACGAGGGCGTCCTGGCCACGGCGCACGCGCGAGCGGGGTCCGCGGCTGGCCTGGCCGCCGAACATCGCGTCCACCAGGTTCGTGAAGTCGAACCCGCCGCCGGGGAAGCCGAACCCCTGCGCGCCGCCGAAGCCGCCGCCCAGCGGGTCGCCGCCGCGGTCGTACATCGACCGCTTGTTCTCGTCGTGCAGGACCTCGTAGGCCTCGCCGATCTGCTTGAACTTCTCCGCGGCGTCAGGGGTGTCGGCGACGTCCGGGTGGTACTTCATCGCGAGGCGCCGGTACGCCTTCTTGATCTGCTCCGGCGTCGCGTCCCGGGGAACCCCCAGCACCTCGTAGTAGTCAGTGCTCACACATCATCCTTCAGCTAGGAACCGGCCGACGTAGCGGGCCACGGCCCGCACCGCCGCCATCGTCGAGGGGTAGTCCATCCGGGTGGGGCCGACCACTCCGAGGTTGGCCCAGATGTCGGTGGTGGTGCCGTAGCCGCTGGCGACCACCGACGTGGCCCGCAGGGGCGCGTACGGGTTCTCGTGGCCGATCCGGACGGTCACGTCCCCCGTGCCCGACACCTCCCCCAACAACCGCAGCAGCACCACCTGTTCCTCCAGCGCCTCCAGGACGGGGCGGACGGTGGTCTCGTACTGGTCGGAGAACCGGGTCAGGTTCGGCACGCCACCCACCACGACACGGGTGGACGGGTCGGTGGTGACGAGTTCGAGGACGGCGGAGACCACGGCAGCGCCGACCCCGCGGACAGCCCCCGGGAGCTCGTCGACCAGCGCGTCCGCCCGCTCCACCGCCTGCGCGGGGGCCAGCCCGACGAGGGCGGCGTTGAGCCGCTGGCGCAGGTCGGCGACCACTTCCGCGGGCGCGTCGCCGAGCTCGACGGACCGTTGGTCGACCTTGCCCGAGGAGTTCACGACGATCACCAGGCCGCGGCCTGCGGAGAGCTCGACGATCTCGATGTGCCGGATGGTCGCGCTGGACAGCACCGGGTACTGCACGATCGCCACCTGGCGGGTGATCTGGGCGAGCAGCCGGACGGTGCGGCGCACGACGTCGTCGATGTCGACAGCCCCGGCCATGAACGTCTCGATCGCCCTGCGCTCGGCGGTGGTCAGCGGCTTGACGGTGCCGAGGCGGTCGACGAAGAGGCGATACCCCTTGTCGGTGGGGATGCGGCCGGCGCTGGTGTGGGGCTGCATGATGTAGCCCTCCTCCTCCAGCACGGCCATGTCGTTGCGGACCGTCGCAGGGGAGACGTCGAGGTGGTGTCGTTCGACCAGCGCGCGGGAGCCGACGGGCTCCTGCATGGACACGTAGTCGGTCACGATCGCCCGCAGGATGGCGAGCTTCCGGTCGTCGAGCATGCTCTCCTCCCGTCAGCGACTGGCACTCTCGATGGTGGAGTGCCAGTCTAGCGTTAGGCTGCGGGAGTGACGCAGTTCAGTGTGGGTGAGTTCCGGACCGTGGCCGACGGGGTCCTGGTGGCCGTCGCCGAGCCGGCAGGAGTGAACATCGGGCTGGTCGTCGGACCGTCCGGGTGCCTGGTGGTCGACACCGGCTCGTCGCCCGCGCAGGGCGCCCTGATCCGGGAGCGGGCCGAGCAGGCGGCCGGCGTCCCCGTCGTCGCAGTCGTCGTCACCCACTGGCACTACGACCACTTCTTCGGGCTGGCCGGGTTCGCCGGCCTGCCCGCCTACGCCCACGAGAGCGTGGCCGAGTGGCTGGAGCGGCCGGAGTGCGCGGGCGACGCGGCCGAGCTCGGGGTGGACGCGGACGCGCTCGTCGCGCCGAACCGCCCGTTCTCGCTGGCGCGGGTGGTCGACGTGGGCGGACGTCGGGTCGAGGTCGTCCACTTCGGACGCGGCCACACCGACGGCGATGTCGTTGTCTTCGTGCCCGACGCGGGAGTGATCTTCACCGGCGACCTGTTGGAGAGCGCGGGGACGCCGCACTTCGGCCCGGACTGCCACCTGAAGGAGTGGCCGAGCGCCGTCGACGGCGTCCTCGGCCTGGTGGCGGAGGAGACCGTGCTCGTGCCCGGCCACGGCCCGGTGATGGACCGCCTGGCCGCGTTCACGCAGCGCGCGGAGATCTCCGGCCTGTACGGGCAGGTGGAGTACCTGGTCGCGCGCGGCGTGAAGATCGACGACGCCTGGGAGCAGGGTGAATGGCCCTTTGACGAGCAGACCGTGCGGGCCGTCCTCCCGCTGGCCTACGCCCAGCTGGCCGGGGAGGGCAAGGTCCCTCGCACCCAGCTCCCGCTGGTCTGATCCCGACCCGCCGCCACGCCACAGCTCCACCGAGCCCGCCAACACGGAGATCCCGGGTCAAGCCCGGGATGACAGGAACCGAGACCACCACTCCCCCGAGCACACCTGTCATCCCGGCGTAAGCCGGGACCTCGACACCGACCAACCCACGCCTCCACACGGAGATCCCGGGTCAAGCCCGGGATGACAGGAACCGAGACGGCGAAGGCCGGGACGGCACCCGCTAGCCGCCGCCGCCGGCCTTGCGGCGGAACATGCCGCCGTGGCCCTGCTGGCCGCGTTCGGACGGGCCCTTCTCCTTGTGGTGGCCACCGTCCTGGCCCGCGCTGTCGGCCCCGTTGTTCTTGCGCTCGAGGGCCTCGCGCATCTTCGCCTTGAGGTCGTCGTTCGAACTGCCCGACATGTGCGCTCCCTTCGTTGCCGCGGTACCCATCCAAACGCGAGAAGGGCGGTTCGTCCAGTCGGGGTCAGTCCCCGAACAGCGCGTCCCTCGCGACCTGCCACAGGTCCGGGTCGGTCGCTGCGACGAGCCGGCGACCGATCACCCCGGCGTGGTAGTCGGCGCCCGCGTCGGTGGCGATGCGTCCGCCCAGTTCGGTGACCATCAGCGCGCCGGCGAGGTGGTCCCAGGGGAACATCGAGCGGTAGCAGAGGAAGTCCAGGTCGCCCTCGATGAGTTTGGGGTAGTCGATCCCGCACGAGCCCCACGAGCGGACGAGCCGCACCTCTGCGTGCTCCTCCCCCGGCACGGGCAGGTAGCTGGCGCCCAGCGGGACCGCGCGATCGTTCACCTCCGGCGGCGCGATCGGCGTCCCGTTGCACGTCACGCCTGCGCCCTTCTCCGCCACGTAGAGGCGGTCGTGGACGGGCTGCCAGATCCAGCCACGGACGGTCTCCGCGCCGCGCACCTCGGCGAGCATGACGGCGAAGTCGGGGCGTCCGCGGGCGAAGTTCCTGGTCCCGTCGACCGGGTCGATCACCCAGGCGTGCGCGGCGTGCGGGAGGGCGTCGAGGCTGGACGGGTCGGTGAACACCCCCTCCTCCCCCACCACGAGGACGCCGGGCTCCTGCGCCCGGAGCACGCGGGCGAGTTCGATCTCGGCGTCCCTGTCCGCGACCGTGACGAGGTCCCCGGGCTTCTTCTCCTCGATGTCGTCGGAGCCCAGGGTGCCGAACCTCGGCATGATGAGCCGGTCGGCGACGTCGGCGAGGAGCTCCGACACCTCTTCGGTCTTCACGGGAACTCCTGGGTTGGGCGGGATCAGGGCCTCAGGCTATCCAGACCGCACTCGGCGTCCCGGCCTCGTCCGTTCTGCAAGCCGGACGCCCACCATGTGCTGCAACCGACTCCGAACCCGCCCGTAACCCGCACGTGACGTCCGGTGGGCACGCTGGGAGGAGGCCGGTGGACCCGTGGCGGGACCGCTCGCCCCCGGCCGCCGGGGAGGAGGCTGCGCGATGAACTACTGGGACCAGCCGATCGAGGTCACACCGATGCAGGCGGACGGGCAGCTCGCCGGCTTCCTGCTGGTGGGGCGGTGGCCCAAGGACACCGTCGAGTGGACCCGCTTCCTGCTGCTGGCCGTCCGGGTGGCCGCTGCTCCGGGCATGCTCCCGCGCGGCAGCACGGTCTTCCGGGTCGTCGAGGACGTGCCCGCCGTGGCGCCGCTGCACACGATCGGGCTGGTGCTCGCCGAGGGCCCACTGGTCGGTGACCGTGCGGTCTCGCCGGGCGCGTTCGCGCACCTGCCGCCCGCGCTCGCCGTCCTGCACCCGCCGTCGAGCACGACCAGCAGCGTGCGTGAGTACACGACCGCGTCCGGCTGCCTGTTCCTGCCGGGGCTCCCCCACCTGGGCCTGGGCCACCGCGCCGCGTGGATCGAGGCGGACGCCGCCGGCACGATCACCCATCTGGCGAGCTCGGAGGCCGTCGACCCGATGTCGGACGCCGACACCGCCGTGCTCTCCACCCTGCTCGCCGCCTGACCACCGGCCACCGCGGCACGAGGGGGGTCAGGTGGTGACGAAGTCGATCAGGCGCTCGACCTCCCGGGGCAGCGCCGGGTCGAGGTCACGCCAGTCCCGGACCCGGGCCAGGATCCACTGCCAGGTGGACGCGATGTCGGCCTGGTTCCGCGCCGGCCGGCCGAGCGCGGCGCTGATGCCGTGCTTCCAGTCCACCGAGCGGGGTACGGACGGCCACGCGGCCAGCCCCACCCGCTCGGGGCGTACCGCCTGCCAGATGTCGATGAACGGGTGGCCCGTGACCAGCACATGGGCGGACGTGACCTGCTGGACGATCCGGGTCTCCTTCGTGCCCGCAACCAGGTGGTCGACCAGCACGCCGAGCCTCCGGCCGGGGCCCGGCGCGAACTCGTCCACGATCGAGGGCAGGTCGTCGATACCGCCGAGGTACTCCACGACCACACCCTCGTGGCGCAGGTCGGCGCCCCAGATCTTCTCCACAAGTTCGGCGTCGTGGCGTCCCTCGACGTAGATCCTCGACGCGGCAGCCACCTTCGCCGGGCCGACCTCGCCGATCCGCGAGCCGGACGCGGTGTGCGTGGGCGCAGCGGGCCGCGTGGGACGTGGCGGCACCAGGCTGACCGGTTGCCCGTCCAGCCAGAAGCCCGGCCCGAACGGGAAGCTGCGCCGGGCACCCCTGCGGTCCTCCAGCACGACCAGCCCGTTCTCCCATCGCACGATCGCGCCGCAGAAGCCCGAACTCGGGTCCTCGACCACCATGCCGACGCTCACCGGCGTCTCCACGCTGACGGGCTTGTCCGCGCGCTGCCAGCCGGGGCTCAGGACGTCCTTGGAGTACCGCACCCGGCCACCCTAGGCAGCGGCCGCGCCACCAGCGGTGCAGCCGCGCCGGGCGGGCCTCAGTCGGCGCCGAGGTAGGTGCGCTTGACCCGGTCGTCGCCGAGCAGGTTGCGTCCGGTGTCGGAGAACATGATCTTCCCGACCTCGAGGACGTAGCCGCGGTCGGCGAGCGAGAGCGCAGCCTGGGCGTTCTGCTCGACCAGCAGGATGGTGACGCCCTCGGACTGCAGCTGCTGGATGGTCCGCATGATCGTCTGGGTCATGATCGGGCTCAGACCCATCGACGGCTCGTCCAGCATCAGCAGCTTGGGCCGGCTCATCATCGCCCGGCCGATGGCCAGCATCTGCTGCTCGCCGCCGGAGAACAGGCCGGCCGCCTCGTGCCGGCGATCGCCGAGCACGGGGAACAGGTCGTAGACCCGGTCCATGTCCGCCTTCACACTGGCGCTGTCCTTGCGCGAGTACGCCCCCAGCTTGAGGTTGTCCTCCACCGTCATCTGGCGGAACAGCCGGCGTCCCTCCGGGGACTGGGCGACGCCGCGCTCGACGATCTTGTGCGCGGGGAGACCGTCCAGCCGCTCGCCCTCGAACCAGAATCTCGCCGGAGACCAGCTTGAGCAGGCCGGAGATCGACCGCAGCGTGGTCGACTTCCCCGCGCCGTTCGTGCCGAGCAGCGTGACCACCTGGCCCTTCTCCACAGAGAAGGTGATGCCCTTGACGGCGTTGACCCGGCCGTAGGCGACGACCATGTCCTTGACCTCAAGCATCGGCCGGGTCCTCTCCCTGCTCTGCCGTCGTCTCCCCGGCCGGTGGTGCCGCGGCCTGCGGCGGGTCCGCCGGCGCGTCCGGCGCCGTCTGCGGGGAGCCGATGTACGCCTCGATCACCCTCGGGTCGTTCTGGACGACGTCGCCAGGCCCCTCGACCAGCACCGAGCCACGCACCAGGCAGGCCACCCGGTCGCAGAGGTTGAAGATGAACCGCATGTCGTGCTCGATCACGAGGACGGCCAGCCCGAGATCACGGATCCGGAAGATCAGCTCCTCCGCCTGGCGGGTCTCCTGCGGGTTCATGCCCGCGGTCGGCTCGTCCAGCAGCAGCAGCTTCGGGTCGGTGGCCAGCGCCCTGGCGATCTCCAGCCGTCGCTGGTCGCCGTAGGGCAGGTTGCGCGACAGCGTGTCGGCGGCCTTGCTCAGCCCGACGAACTCCAGCAGCTCCTGGGCCCGCTTCGTGGAGGCCGCCTCCTCCTGGCGGTGCCGGGGCAGCCGGAAGACCGCGTCGATCGCGTTGGTCTTCGTCCGGCAGTACATGCCCACCATCACGTTCTCGAGCGCCGTCATGTTGTGGAACAGGCGGATGTTCTGGAACGTGCGGGCCATCCCTGCGCGCACGGCCAGACGGGGCTTGGGCGGCAGCTCGGCGCCGTCGAAGAGGACGGAGCCCGAGGTCGGCTTGTACAGCCCGGTCAGGCAGTTGAAGAAGGTGGTCTTTCCGGCGCCGTTCGGCCCGATCAGGCCGAAGATCTCGCCGGTGTGGACCTGGAGGCTCACGTCGCTGACCGCTTTGAGGCCACCGAACTGCATGGTGACGTTGCGGGCGTCCAGCAGGACCTTGCGGTCGAGGACGTCGACCGAACGGGCAGCTTCCTGCACGGGGGTACCCATCACAGGCCTCCCTTCACAGCGGGCACGGACGGACGGAAGGCGGTCGCGTTCACAGTTCGAACCCCTTCCGCTCGGGGTTGTAGTGGGCGTGGTGCGTGACCAGCTCCTCCTCGACCTCCTCGGCCAGTTCCTCGTCCTCGGCGTGGAACTCCAGCTGCCTGCGCTGGTCGGCGATGATGCCCTCGGGGCGGAACCGCATCATGAACACCATCAGCAGGCCGAACAGCAGCAGCCGGTAGTCGGAGAAGAAGCGCAGCTTCTCGGGCAACAGCTTCAGGATCGTGGCGCCGATCAGGACGCCCATCACCGTGCCCATGCCACCGAGGACGACGGCGGCCAGTAGGAACGCCGACTCCAGGAACACGTACTGGTCGGGTGTCACCGACACGTCGTGGTGGGCCTTGACCGCACCGGCGATCCCGGCGAGGAACGCGCCGCCGGCGAACGCGAGCAGCTTCAGTGCGAAGGTGTTCACACCCATCGCCTCTGCGGCCAGTTCGTCCTCACGGATGGCGACCCAGCCGCGTCCGATCCGGGAGTAGTTCAGGTTCATGAACACGACGATGATCAGGCCGATCACCAGCAGCATCAGCCAGTAGTAGTTGGCGAACCGGCCGATCTCGATCCCGAAGATCTCGTGGGCGCTGCCGAAGTCGAAGCCCAGGAAGTTGAGGTCGGGGATACCGGGGATGCCGTTGGAGCCGTTGGTGATGTTCGGGCCGTCGTTCCCGTCCAGGTTGATCATCGTGATCCGGAAGATCTCGCCGAACGCCAGTGTGACGATCGCCAGGTAGTCGCCCGACACCCGCAGGGTGGGGGCGCCGATGACCAGGCCGAGGATGGACGAGACGCAGCCGGCGATGAGGACGGTCACGATGAACGGCGGCTTGAAGTTGATCGTGGCGAACGCCGAGTCCGAGAGCACGGCGGCGGTGAACGCGCCCGCGCCCAGGAAGGCGATGTAGCCGAGGTCGAGCAGGCCGACCAGGCCGACCACGATGTTCAGGCCGAGCGCCGTGGTCGCGAAGATCAGCACCTGCGACGCGATCGACATGTTGGCGTCGGAGCCGTTCTGGGTGAACGGGAAGGCGAAGGCGACGACGAACGCCGAGAGCACGAGCACCCGGTTGTTGTTCGCCGCGGCGATGCCCATCCAGCCGAAGATCCCGAACTGGCGCAGCACCATCACGAGGCCGACGAGGAACGCCGCGAAGGTGAGGAAGTCGTCCGCGTCGTCGAAGCCGAGGATGTAGGCGGCACCGAACAGCAGCAGCGCCATCATCACGGCGATCGCGGTGATCTGGAGCCACTTCGGGCTCTTCACCCGGTACAGCGTCGGCTCCGGCGAGTCGGGCAGGAACAGCGTCGCCGCCACGGCGAGGACGCCGCCGACGATCGCGACCCAGCCGCCCGGGTCCACGTTCACCAGCCCACCGAGGTCGATCGCGATGGCTGCGACCATCACGGCCGCCATCACCAGGGCACTGATCGCCGCGGTCTTGGCCGAGGTGTTCCACGCGACCGTCTTCGCCCAGCGGCCGAGCCTCGCCTTGCCGACCAGCGGGACGGCGAGCAGCACCATGCACAGCAGCGGGAGGACGGCGAAGAAGAACTGGAGCGGGGACGGGGCACCGTAGTAGCCCACGTCGTCGAGTGCCTCGTGCCCGTACGACCAGGACAGGAAGATCGAGGCGAGCATCGCCACGCTGCCGACGAGGCCGACGACGCGGGCCGGGTAGCGGAGGCGGAGCTTGAGCTCGTCCGGAATGACCACCCTCATGCGCGGTCCACCACCTTCGCGCCGAGCAGGCCCTGCGGCCGGAACACCAGCACGAGGATCAGCAGGACGAACGCCCAGACGTCCTTCCAGGCCGTCGTGCCCAGGTAGTTGCTGGCCATCGCCTCGACCACGCCGAGGACGAGACCGCCCACGACGGCGCCGTTGATGTTGCCGATGCCGCCGAGGACGGCGGCGGTGAAGGCCTTCAGGCCGGCCATGAAGCCCATCCGGAAGTCGATGTTGCCGTACCGGAGGCCGTGGGCCACGCCGGCGATCGCGGCGAGTCCCGCGCCGACGGCGAAGGCCGCCATGATCACCCGATCGACGTTGATGCCCATCAGGCGGGCGGTGTCGGGGTCCTGCGAGGTGGCGACCATCGCGCGGCCGGTCTTGGTGCGGTTCACGAACAGCCACAGGAAGACCGTGCAGACGGCCAGCGCCCCGACCGTGAAGAGCGCCGACAGCTGGATGTTCACGCCACCGAGCTGGAGGCTCTGGCCGGTGATGCCGGCGATCGCGGGGAAGGGCACCGCGCTCTTGGCGTCCGGGAACCCGGGGATCCAGCCGTAGAACAGCCGGACGAACTCCTGCAGGAACACCGAGACGCCGATCGCGGAGATCAGGGGTGCCAGGCGCGGGGCGTTGCGCAGCGGGCGGTACGCCAACCGTTCGGTGAGCAGGGCGACGCTGATCGAGACGATCACACCGCCCAGGATCATCAGCGGGAGCAGGATGAACACCGAGGCCGACACTCCCCAGTCGGTCGGGTGGCCGAGCACCATCCAGGTGGCGTAGGCGCCGAAGGCCCCGACCATGAAGATCTCGCCGTGGGCGAAGTTGATCAGCTGGACGATGCCGTAGACCACGGTGTAGCCCACCGCGATCAGCGCATACAGAGAGCCCAGCGACAACCCGTTCACGAGTTGCTGGAAGAACAGGTCCACTTCCGCAGTACCCCTTAGGTCAGCGTGGAAGGCCCGTTGGCGCCGCCGAGGGGGCGGCGCCAACGGGCCCCTTGGTCACTTGAGCTCGCCGGTCTTCTCTGCGGCCCACTTGCCGCCCGTGACCTTGTAGACGGTCAGGACGCGGGACACGGAGTCGCCGAACTCGTCGAACGCGACCTTGCCGGTCGCCCCGTCGAAGCTCACGCTGGACATCGCGGTGATGGTCGCCTCACGGGCCGACTTGGCATCCGACGCGGAGGCCAGGCTGGTCTTGAGGGCGTTGATGATGGCGTTCGCCGCATCGAAGGCGTACGCGCCGTAGGCGGAGTAGCCGTCGGTGAAGCCGGCCGCGTTGTACGCCGTCACGAAGGCCTTCGCCGAGTCCAGGCTCTCCACCGGAGCGCCGACGGAGGTGGCGAGGTCGCCGTCCGTGCCGCCCAGCTTGATGAACTCGTCGGAGTAGATGCCGTCGCCGCCCATCAGCGGGACCTTCAGCCCGGCAGCCTTCATCTGCTGCGAGAGCGGTCCGGCCTGCGGGTACTCGCCGCCGTAGTACACGGCGTCGGGCTTGGTCTGCGCGACCTTGGTGACGACGGTGTTGAAGTCCTTGTCGTCAGGGTTGATCGTCTCGGCATCGGTGATGGTGCCGCCGCCGGCCTTGAACGCCTCGGTGAAGGCCTCGACGAGGCCCTGGCCGTAGGCCTTCTTGTCGTGGATCGTCGCGACGTTCTTGATCCCGGCGCCGAGCAGGTACTGCGCGGCGAAGGGGCCCTGGACCGAGTCGGTGGTGCAGGTGCGGAAGTAGTTCGCGTTCGGGCGCTTCGGGTTGGCCAGGTCCGCACCCTTGGTCAGGGTCGGGTTGGTGTTGGCCGGCGACACCTGGACGATGTGGGCCGCGTCGAGCACCGGGATCACGCTCTGCGCGACCGAGGAGTTCAGCGTGCCGACGACACCGACGACCTCGTCGTCGGAGGCGAGCTTGGTCGCCGCGTTCTTGCCGACGTCCGGGGTGGCCTGGTCGTCCTCGGCGGCCAGTTCGAGCGTCCAGCCGGGGATCGCGTTCGACTCGTTGGCCTGGCGGATCGCCAGGTCGACCGAGTTGCGGATGCCCAGGCCCATCGCGGAGAGGTCACCCGAGAGCGGCGCGATGACACCGATCTTCGCGACCTTGTTGGTCGAGCTGGTCCCTCCGGACGTGGCCTCGGTGCGAGATCCGCAACCGGTGAATGCCAGGGACGCCGCGACGAGCGCGACCCCCACCAGCTTGAACGAATGCTTGTTCAACTTCCCTCCTCATGTGCTACGGAGACCCGTCCTCGCGGGTTGGGCAAGGCTACGGGTGCGGAGACATTGGAGCACCCGTTTGCGTCGAAGTTGTTACAGAACCGTTGTGTCCGACGGTGTTACCGAATCGTTAAGAATCGATCAGTCGAGCAGGTCCCGGACGACGCCGTCGGCGAGGAGGCGTCCACGCAGGGTGGGACGCACCCGCTCAGGCTCGGCGAACAGCAGCCCTTCCGCCACCAGCGCCGGCACCCGGGCCCGCTCTGTCGCGGTCAGCAGGTCCAGCGGAAGGCCTTGTGAGAGCCGCAATTCCAGCAGCACCCGCTCGACCCGGCGCTGGTCGGCGTCGAGTACCTCCCGTGCCTGGGCCGGCGACTCTCCCGCGGCCAGCCGGGCGCCGTAGTCGCGCGGGTGGCGGACGTTCCACCACCGCACTCCCCCGACGTGCGAGTGGGCGCCGGGGCCGACGCCCCACCAGTCGTGGCCCAGCCAGTAGGCGAGGTTGTGCCGCGACGCGTGCCCGGGACGCGACCAGTTGCTGACTTCGTAGGCGGTGAGGCCTGCGGCGGTCAGTCGTTCCTCCGCGAGCAGGTAGCAGTCGGCGTGGAAGTCGTCGTCGGGGAAGGGCAGCTCGCCCCGTCCGATCCGGGCGGCCAGCCGGGTGCCCGGCTCGACGATCAGCGAGTACGCGCTGACGTGGTCGGGCGCGAGGGCGAGGGCGGCGTCCAGGCTGGCCGACCAGTCCTCGATGGTCTCGGTCGGGCTGCCGTAGATCAGGTCGACGCTGACCGAGCCGAACCCCGCGCGCCGGGCCCAGCCGACGACGTCGGCGACCCGCCCCGGCGTGTGCCGCCGCTCCAGCACGGCCAGCACACCGGGTCGGGCGGACTGCATGCCCAGCGACAACCGGGTGAACCCGGCGGCGACGAGGGTTTCCAGGTAGGCGGGGTCGACCGACTCGGGGTTGGCCTCGGTCGTCACCTCGGCTCCCGCAGCCAGCGGGAACCGGTCGCGGACGGCGGCCAGCAGCCCGGCCAGGGCCGGCGCGGGCAGCAGGGTGGGCGTCCCCCCGCCGAAGAACACGGTCTGCACCTCGTGCGGGCCGAGGACGGACCGGGCCAGGTCGAGTTCCGCCACCGCCGCGGCGAGGTACGCGTCCTGGCTGGACCCGGGTGCCGCGCCGAGTTCGGCCGCGGTGTAGGTGTTGAAGTCGCAGTAGCCGCACCGGGACGCACAGAACGGGACGTGCACGTACAGGCTGAGCGGGCGGCGTCCGACGCCCTCCAGCGCGGCGGCCGGCAGGCTGCCGTCGGCGGGGGCCGGCTCGCCCTCGGGCGGTGTGGACGGCACGCTCAGCCCCTGGTTCGCCTGGCCGGGCCGGGCACGGGCTACTTCTTCTTGTCCGAGGACGTCTCGCCGGTGGACAGCGCGGCGACGAAGGCCTCCTGGGGGACCTCGACGCGGCCGACCATCTTCATCCGCTTCTTGCCCTCCTTCTGCTTCTCCAGCAGCTTGCGCTTGCGGGTGATGTCGCCGCCGTAGCACTTGGCGAGGACGTCCTTGCGCATGGCCCGGACGGTCTCTCGGGCGATCACGCGGGCGCCGATGGCGGCCTGGATCGGCACCTCGAACTGCTGGCGCGGGATCAGCTCCTTCAGCTTCTTCGCCATTGCGACGCCGTAGGAGTAGGCGGCGTCGGTGTGGACGATCGAGCTGAACGCGTCCACCGGCTCGCCGTGAAGGAGGATGTCGACCTTGACCAGCTTGGCGACCTGCTCGCCCGCCTCGTCGTAGTCGAGCGACGCGAAGCCCTTCGTCCGCGACTTCAGCGCGTCGAAGAAGTCGAACACGATCTCGGCCAGCGGGAGCAGGTAGCGGATCTCGACGCGGTCCTCGCTGAGGTAATCCATCCCGAGTTGCTCGCCGCGCCGGGCCTGGCACAGCTCCATCACCGTCCCGATGTACTCGATGGGGGTGAGGATCGTCGCGCGGACGACCGGCTCGTGCACCTCGGCGATCTTGCCGTCCGGGTACTCCGACGGGTTGGTGACGGTGTGCTCGGTCCCGTCCTCCATCACGACCCGGTAGACGACGTTCGGCGCGGTGGAGATCAGGTCGAGGTTGAACTCGCGCTCGAGCCGCTCGCGGACGATCTCCATGTGCAGCAGGCCGAGGAAGCCGACCCGGAACCCGAACCCGAGGGCGCCGGAGGTCTCCGGCTCGTAGGTGAGCGCCGCGTCGTTGAGCTGGAGCTTGTCCAGCGCCTCGCGCAGCTCGGGGAAGTCGGCGCCGTCGATCGGGTACAGGCCGGCGTAGACCATCGGGTGCGGCGGACGGTACCCGCCGAGGTCCTTGGTCGCGGGGCGGGACGCGGCGGTCACGGTGTCGCCGACCCGGGACTGCCGGACCTCCTTCACGCCGGTGATCAGGTAGCCCACCTCGCCGACGCCGAGCGCCTTCGACCTGGTCGGTTCGGGCGAGATCACCCCGACCTCGAGGGTCTCGTGGGTGGCGCGGGTGGACATCATCAGCACGCGCTCGCGGTGGCTGAGCTCGCCGTCGACGACCCGGACGTAGGTGACCACGCCGCGGTAGGTGTCGTAGACGGAGTCGAAGATCAGCGCGCGGGCGGGCGCGGCGGGGTCGCCGACCGGGTGCGGGATGTCGGCCACGACGTGGTCGAGCAGTTCCCGGACTCCCTCGCCGGTCTTGGCGGAGACCCTGAACACGTCCGCGGGGTCGCAGCCGATCAGGTGCGCGATCTCCGCGGCGTACTTCTCCGGCTGGGCGCTGGGCAGGTCGATCTTGTTCAGGACGGGGACGATGTGCAGGTCCGCGTCCAGCGCGAGGTACAGGTTCGCCAGTGTCTGCGCCTCGATCCCCTGCGCGGCGTCGATCAGCAGGATCGCGCCCTCGCAGGCGGCGAGCGAGCGGGACACCTCGTAGGTGAAGTCCACATGGCCGGGGGTGTCGATCATGTTCAGCACGTAGTCGGTGCCGGCGACGTTCCACGGCATCCGGACGGCCTGGGACTTGATCGTGATGCCGCGCTCGCGCTCGATGTCCATCCGGTCGAGGTACTGCGCGCGCATCGAGCGCTCGTCGACCACGCCGGTGAGCTGCAGCATGCGGTCGGCCAGGGTGGACTTGCCGTGGTCGATGTGCGCGATGATGCAGAAGTTGCGGATCAGCGCGGGCGGCGTGGAGCCGGGAGCAGGAGCAGGCATGCACTTTCCTGGACGGATGGCGGGCCTCCACACGATACCGGACGCCGCCCGTCTGCTCCGCACCGCCCGGCCGGACCCGCGAGCGGCCGGCTGTCCGCGGACGGCGCGCGCCCACGGACCGCGGGTGTGATTTGAGGCGTCCGCGGGGTCGCTGATAGAGTCAGCAGTCGCGTCTGCGCGGCGCGAGAAGCTCCATCACCAACGAAGAGGGTCACAGGCGTGGCGAACATCAAGTCCCAGAAGAAGCGGATCCTGACCAACGAGAAGGCCAGGCTGCGGAACAAGGCCGTGAAGTCCAGCCTGCGTACCCACGTCCGCAAGTTCAACGAGGCCGTCGCCGAGGGCGACACGGAGAAGGCGCAGGAGCTGGCGAGGGCCGCGACCCGGGCGCTGGACAAGGCCGCGTCGAAGGGCGTCATCCACGCCAACCAGGCCGCGAACCGCAAGTCGGCGATCGCAGCCAAGGCCGCCGCGCTCTGATCTTCCTCCCGAACGCCGCCCGGCTCGTCCGGGCGGCGTTCGTCGTGTCCGGGGCCGCCTCACGACCCGTCCCGCTCGCCTGTCCGGGACCGCGTCCGGGTCGCGCCTGAACCGGCTCAGCGACGGTCGCGTCCGCGGCAGCCGATCACCTTGAGGACGGTCTGCTCGAGCGCGAAGCCCGGATCGCTGGCCGCGCCCTTCACCTGGGCGTCGGCGACGGCCACCACCTGGATGGCCTGCGCGACGGCCTGCGGCTTCCAGTCCCGGGAGAGCCGGGACAGTTCCTTCAGCTTCCACGGCGGGACCCCGACGACCCGCGCCAGTTCGGCGTCGCGCATCCGGGCGTCGCGGGCATCCAGGTATCGGCCGAGGCTGCGCAGGTTGTTCGACAGCGCACTCGTGATCAGGACCGGGGCCACGCCGGTCGACAGGGCCCAGCGGAGCTTGCCGAGCGCGCCGTCGAGGCGTCCGCCCAGCACGTCGTCGGCGACGGCGAAGCTCGTCACCTCCGCGCGCCCGCCGAAGTAGCGGCGCACCGTCGCCTCGGTGAGCAGCCGGTCGGGCGAGTCGTCCAGCAACTGCCGCACCGCGGCGGCGAGCGCGCGGGTGTCGGTGCCCACGGCGTCGACCAGCGCATTCGCCCCGGCGATGTCGGTCCTGCCGTCGAGCTCGCGGGCCTCCCTGGTCACGAACTGGGGCAGTTCCCAGGGCTTGATGGTGGCGTAGTCCTGGACCTCGACGCGCGCCTTGCGGAGCCGGTCGACCACGCCCCTGCCCTTGTTGCCGCCGCCGTGTGCGACCACGAGGGCGAGGTCGGGCCCGGGGTCCGCCGCGAGTGCGGCGAGCTGGTCGGCGAGGTCGGGGGCGAGTTCGCCGAGGTCGCCGATCGAGAGCACGGTGGACGAAGCGAACAGCGAGCCGCCCGCCGCTTCCGCCAGCGAACCGGCGTCGAGGTCGCCCGCCGCGACCCGGACGACGGCGGCGTCCGGGCGTTCGTCGGTCGCCCGCCTCACGAACCTGCCGACCGCCCGCTCGGCGAGCAGGGACTCGGGGCCCGTGACCAGCAGCGCACGCCCGAAGGGGCTCGAATCGTCCACGGGGCAAGCATGCCAGTCGACCCGGACACGCGCTCATCCACTGCGCTGGGTGGTGACCTGGAGGTGGTCGCCGGCCAGCGTGACGGCGATCGACCCGTGCAGGTCGGTGCGGTACACCCGCGCGCCGGTGGCCTCGACCGTGGCAATGGTGCGCGCGGCGGGGTGGCCGTAGTCGTTGCCGGCACCCACGCTGACCAGCGCCACCGCCTCGTGGACGGAGGCGAGGAACTCCGGGGACTGGTGCGCGGACCCATGGTGCGGCACGAGGAGCACCTGCGCCGACAGGTCCGCGGCCGAGCCCAGGGCGTGGGACTGTCCCGCCTCCTCGACGTCGCCGCCCAGGAGGACCCGCAGGCCGCCGCTGGTGACCCGCATCACGATCGAGGAGTCGTTCTGGTCGGCCGAGTCCTCGCCGACGACCCCGCCGTCGACGTACGGCTTCTCCGCCAGCACCTCCAGCCGGACGTCGCCCGCCGCGACGACCATGCCCGGGGCAGCCACCGTGCGCGGGACGGTGGGAAGGGTGTCGACCAGCAACTGCCAGCCGCCTTCCGGCTGGGTCACCCCCGAGTACAGGACGTTGTCGACGCGGCGTCCGGCAGCGACCCCCGCCACTCCCCCGACGTGGTCGGCGTGCAGGTGGGTGACGACGAACCACGCCACGTCGCTGATCCCGAGCTGGTCCAGGCACCGGTCGACGGGCACCGGATCGGGTCCCGCGTCCACGACGATCGCGGACCCGCCACCCGCGGCCACCACCGACGCGTCCCCCTGGCCCACGTCACAGCTCACCACCTGCCAACCCTGCGGCGGCCAGCTCGGAACGGCGACCGGACGCAGCAGCGCCAGCACCAGGACGAGCGCCAGCAGCGCCACCAGCCACGGCCTGCTCCACAGGAGCGGCATCGCCGCCAGCGCGACCACGCAGCACGCGGCGAGCACGCCGAGGCCCACCGGTCCGACCGGCCACACCACGGCCGCCCCCGGCAGCGCGGCGCCCACCTGCGCGATCCAGACCAGCGCCTGCGCGAAGCCGCCGGCCAGCCAGGCCGGCAGCCGCGCCAGCGGGAGGACGGGGACGGACAGCGCCGCGGCGGCGAAGCCGAGCACCGTGGCCGGCCCGACCAGGGGCGCAGCCGCCAGGTTGGCCACCACGCCGACCACGCTCACCTGCCCTGAGATCGCCGTCACCACCGGCTGGGTGGCCAGCTGGGCGGCGACCGGCACGGTCACCGCCTCGGCGAGCCAGCGCGGCGCCCACCACCACAGCCGGACCCACCGGGCCGCCCACAGGATGATCCCTGCGCTCGCGCACACCGACAGCACGAACCCGACCGAACGGCACAGCCACGGGTCCACGAGGAGGAGGCCGACCACCGCCCAGGAGAGGAAGCGCAGGCCCTGCCGTCCCCCGCCCCAGCCCAGTGCGGCCAGCCCGACCACGCCCATCGCTGCTGCCCGCAGCACGCTCGGCTCCGCCCGGCACAGGAGCACGAAGCCGACCACCCCCGCGGCGGCGACGCCCCGACGCCACCACCCCACGACGCGAAGCCGTGCGGCCACCCACAGCATCGCCGCGAGCAGCAGCGTGAGGTTGGCTCCCGAAACCGCGGTCAGGTGGGTCAGGCCGACCACCCGGAAGGACGCCCGCAGGTCGTCGTCGAGGAGTTCGGTGTCACCGACCACGAGGGCGGGCACCAGCGCCCTCGGGGCGGGCGGGAGCTCCGCGACGGACGCGCGCAGGCCGGCCCGCACCCCGGTCACGGCGGCGTCGAGCGGCCCCGGGGCGGCGACCACCAGCGGCGGCAGCCTGGCCTGCGCCCACGCGCTCACCTGCTCGTCCACGGTCGCGGGACCCAGCCGTGCCGTCGTGCGCACGGTGGAGCCCGGCGGCACCTCCGCCCACGAGCGCGCCAGCTCGCCCGACGCCGACAGCCGGACCGTGGCTCCGGAGAGCCACTGCGTGCCGCGTCCGCTGAGCGCGACCAGGGTCGCGTCAGAGCTCCAGACCGGCCCGCCCACCCCCGAGTCCGTGGTGCGTCCCGAGCCGACCCGGGCATCGAGCTCGACGACCGCTCCCTCGCGCGCCAGCGAGGGGACGGGACCGTTGGCCGCTGCCCACGCCCTGACACCGGCCAGCCCCGCGACCACCAGCACGGCCAGACCGAGTGCGACCACGAGCCATCGGCCCCGCCGGCGGCCGACCAGCCCGGTCACCAGCCCCAGACCGACAGCGACGGCGAGCACCCCGCTGTCCCCGGATGTCCCGGCCCACGCACCGGCCCAGACCGCCGCTGCCAGCAGCGGCGGCCGCCAATCCGTCACCACCGCGTCCGGCTCGCTCAGTCGCGTCACATCCTGGTGTCGCCTAGACACGAACGTTCGGGGCGAGGTCCGCGTAAGTCTTGGGCCCGATGCCCTCGACCTCCTGCAACTCGGTCACCGCGCTGAACCGCCCGTGTTCCTCCCTCCAGTCCAGGATCCGCTGGGCCGTCACCGGACCCACCCCTGGCAGGGTGTCGAGTTGCTCGAGGGTGGCCGTGTTCAGCGAGACCTTCGCCGCACCGTTGTCACCGCCACCACCCTCCCCGCCGGCCCCGCGAACCTCACCACCCGGCTTGGAGCGCGTGCCCACCACGACCTGCGAGCCGTCCGCGACGACCGCCGCGAGGTTCAGGTCGCCGGTGTCGGCCGTTCCGGTGAGGCCGCCGGCGGCGGCGATCGCGTCCATCACCCTGCTGCCGTCGGCGAGCTCGACGACGCCAGGGGTGCGGACCGCACCGATGACGTGGACCAGGATCCTCGGCGACGGCGTCGCGGTGGGCGTCGGGGTGACCGCGACCGACGGCGCAGCAGCAACGGCCACCGGGGTCGAGCGCGCCTGCAGGAGGGTGTAGGCCGTCCACCCGCAGCCCACGAGCAGGACCACCGCGACCGCGGCGAGGTGCTCCCTGGTGAACGCGACCACACGCTCGCCCGCCCCTGCGAGGATGCCGCCCGCCTCACGCAGGACCCGTTGCCCCGGACGCCCCGCACCCGGCCCCGGCCCGCCCGGTGCGGCGTCCCGCGTGCCCGGCGGGCCCTCCCTCGCCCCGGGCGGGACCGTCACGGCCGGGGGATCCCCGCCGTGGCCGGACTGCCCCTCCCACGGGTCGTCGTCCAGGGCGTGCCGAGGCTGCACCTCGGCGAGCAGGAGTTCGAGGCGCTGCCGCACGACCTCGCTCATCACCGGATCCGGAGCCACCTTCATGGCCTCACTATCGGCAGCGATCGGCGGGACCGCTCACCCGGTCCGGCCGGCTGTGGACAACTCCACAGCGGCGGCCGGTTGTCCACAGCCGGATTCGTTCCTCCGTGTTCGCGGCGGGTAGCCTGAAGCGGCATCCCGACCCGCAGGAGGAACCCGTGGCCACCCCGCTGAACCTCGCCAAGCCCCCGGCCAGCACGGGAGGGTGCGGTTGCGGGTGCGGCTCCTCCGAGACGACCCCCGAACTCCTCGCGAGCGCGCTGCCCAAGGTCGTTCGGCACGGCGCGATCATCGGCGGCCTGACCAGCATGAAGGCCGGGCAGAAGGTCGTCCTGGTCGTCGACCACGACCCGCTGCCGCTGCTCACCCAGCTGAACCGGGTCGCTCCCGACGGGCTCGACCTGGCCTACCTCGAGCGCGGTCCTGAGGTCTATCGACTGGAGTTCACCCGGCGTTGAGCCCGGCTCGGTGACAGCGGCCCGCCGGGGCCGGGAAGGCTGGAGTGCGTGATGCCGACGACCCGCCGCAACCAGCGGTCGAGCCGGTCGCGCCCCGTCGCAGGCCGCGCCCCTGCCCACACGTCGGGCACGGCACGTCCCGGCCCCCGCGGGTCGGCCACCCCACCACGCAGCATTCGCTGGCTGCTGGGCTGCGTCATGGGCTTCGGCTTCGTGGGGCTGGCGCTCCTCATCCTCGTGGTCGCCCCGCAACTGCAGGCGCTGCACATGGTGCTGGCCATGGCGGCGTCGTTCGCCCCGTACGGCGCTGCCGCCTGGTTGCTGTCCCTCGTCCTCGCCCTGGTCGCCGCGCGGGGGCGCACCCGACTCGTCGCAGCCCCGCTCGCGCTCGGGCTCGCGCTGCACACGGGGGTGCTGGCGGCCTACCTGCCCTCCGCGGAGACGCCACCGGTCGCAGGGTCCACCCCCGTCTCCGTGCTCGCGCTCAACCTGCGTTTCGGGCTGGCCGACCTCGACGAGCTCCGGGAGGACGTCGAGCGCTCCACGCCGGACGTGGTCGTCCTCACCGAGGTCACCAGGTCGGACGCCAAGACGCTCTCACGGACGGCCTGGACGCGGCTGCTGCCCTATCAGGCCGGCACGGCGGGCACCGACTACCAGGCGTCGACGGGGACGGGGGACGCCCGCGGCACGATGGTGCTGTCGCGGTACCCCCTCAGCCACCGCGACGATGCGACCGGCACCCGGTTCACCGACTTCTCGATCCGGGTGGCTCTCCCGGACGCCCCGTTCACGCTGCTCGCCGCACACCCCGCGAACCCGACGCACGGCCTGGAGAGCTGGCTCGGCGATGCCGACGCCGTCACCGCGCTCGCCCTGCGCCACCAGGGCGGGCCCCTCGTCGTGGCCGGTGACCTGAACGCGACAGCCGAGCACCTCACCCTCCGCGAACTCACCGCGAAGGCGGGCCTGCGCAGCATGACCGGGGGCTGGAACCCCACCTACCCGGCCGACGAGTGGTACCCGCCGCTGCTCCAGATCGACCACGTCCTGGCCTCCGAGCAGGTCACCCCGACCGGCTTCCGGACGGTCCGGGTGGCCGGCACCGACCACCTGGGCCTCCTGGTCGACCTCTCGATCGCTCCCTGAGCGCGGGTTCCGGTCGCGCTCAGGCAGGGACGATGCTGACCAGGCGCGGTGCGCGAACGATCACCTGGCGGACGTCCCGTCCGGCGAGGGCGCGCTGGACGGCGGGGTCGGCGAGCGCGGCCTCGGTGAGCTCGTCCTCCGTGGACGTCGGGGCCACCTCCAGCTTGGCGCGCACCTTGCCCTGCACCTGCACGACGCAGGTGACCGACTCGGCGACGAGCAGCTTCGGGTCGACAGCCGGCCAGTCGGCACTCGCGACCGACGGCGCGTGCCCCAGCAGCTCCCACATCTCCTCTGCGACGTAGGGGGCGACGGGGCTGAGCGTGATCGCCACGGCCTCGACGGCCTCACGGACGGCGGCGTCGGCGGGACCGGCGCCGGAGTCGATCACCTTGCGGGTGGCGTTCACCAGCTCCATCACCCGGGCGACCGCGACGTTGAACCGCCGCGACTCCAGGGACTCGGTGATCTCAGCGACGGACTTGTGGGTGGCCCGACGCAGCCCGAGGTCGCCGGTCTCCGGATCCGCGCCGACCTCGCTGGCGACGTCCTGCGCCAGGCGGTAGGCCCGCTGCAGGAACTTCAGCGAAGACCCGGCGGACACGTCCGCCCAGTCGAATGTCGTCCTCCGGCGGGCCGGCGAACACCACCGTGGTGCGGATCGCGTCCACACCGAAGGTGTCGATCTGCGCCCCGAGGTCGACGCCGTTGCCGAGCGACTTGCTCATCGCCTTGCCCTGGTTGATCACCTGGCCCTGGTTCATCAGCGCGAGGAACGGCTCGGGGAAGTCGACCATGCCCATGTCCTGCAGCACCTTGGTGAAGAACCGGCTGTACAGCAGGTGCAGGATCGCGTGCTCGACCCCGCCGACGTACTGCGCGATCGGCATCCACTTCGCCACGTCCGCAGGATCGAACGCGACGTCGTCCCGGTTCGGTGAGCAGTACCGGAAGTAGTACCAGGACGAGTCCACGAACGTGTCCATCGTGTCGGTGTCGCGCTGGGCGGGGCCGCCGCAGCGCGGGCACTCGACGTTCACCCAGTCGGTCGCGGACGCCAGCGGGCTGGTGCCCTTCGGGGCCAGCGCCGCGCCGCGCAGGTCGGGCAGCCGGACGGGCAGCTGGTCGTCCGGCACCGGCACCTCGCCGCAGGACGGGCAGTGCACGATCGGGATCGGGCAGCCCCAGAAGCGCTGCCGGCTGAGCAGCCAGTCGCGCAGCCGGAAGGTGACGGCGGACTCGCCCCGTCCCTCGGCCGCGAGTTGGGCGATGATGGCGGCGATCCCGGCCTTCTTGTCGGCCAGTCCCTCCAGCGCAGGCGAGTTCACATAGGCGCCATCGCCGGGCGTCGCCACCCCGGTGTCGCCGGGGTCGGGCTGGCCGGTTTCGACGACCACGCGGACCGGCAGGTCGAACGCCTTCGCGAAGTCGAGGTCGCGCTGGTCGTGCGCGGGGACGGCCATCACCGCGCCGGTGCCGTACTCGGCCAGCACGTAGTCGGCCGCGTAGACGGGCAGCAGTTCGCCGTTCACCGGGTTGACGGCGTGCACGCCGAGGAACACACCGGACTTGGGCCGGTCGGAGGACTGCCGCTCGATCTCGCTGACCCGCTTGGTCGCCTCGAGGTACTCCTCGAACGCCGGACGCTGCGCGTCGGTCACGACCTCAGCAGCCAGGGCCGCCTCCGGTGCGACGACGAAGAACGTGGCTCCGTACAGCGTGTCGGGACGGGTCGTGAACACCCGCACCGGCTCCTCACGACCCTCGATCGAGAAGTCGACCCACGCGCCCTCGGAGCGGCCGATCCAGTTGCGCTGCATGGCGAGGACGCGGTCGGGCCACTTGCCCTCGATCAGCGCCATGTCGTCCAGCAGCCGCTGCGCGTACTCGGTGATCTTGAAGTACCACTGGGTGAGCTTGCGCTTGGTGACGACGGCACCGCACCGCTCGCACAGGCCCTGGACGACCTGCTCGTTCGCCAGCACGGTCTGGTCGTTCGGGCACCAGTTGACGTAGGAGTCCTTGCGGTAGGCGAGCCCGCGCTCGTAGAAGCGCAGGAACAGCCACTGCGTCCACCGGTAGTACTCGGGGTCGGAGGTGTGCAGGCGCCTGGACCAGTCCAGGCTCAGCCCGTAACGCTTGAAGGAGCGCGCCTGCGTCTCGATGTTGGCGTAGGTCCAGTCGGCGGGGTGCGCGTCGCGGGCGATCGCGGCGTTCTCCGCGGGCAGTCCGAAGGAGTCCCAACCGATCGGGTGCATCACGTCGAACCCGCGCAGCTTCCAGTAGCGGGCCACGACGTCGCCCATCACGAACGCCTCCGCATGCCCCATGTGCAGGTCGCCGGACGGGTAGGGGAACATGTCGAGGACGTAGCGGCGCTCCCTCGTGCCGTCGTCGAGCGGGGTGAAGGTGGCGTCCTCCTCCCAGAATCGCTGCCACTTCTCCTGCGCCGCGGCGGCGTCGTACCCCTTGCGTTCTGCTTCGGCGGTCACTTCCGGTGTCTCCTTCGTCCTCTCGCGCCCATCCCCGCTACGACATGAAAAAGCCCCTGCGGGCCTTGAGGCTCGCCAGGGGCCGCCGCGACCACTCGACGTGATCGCGGCTATCGAAGCAGCAGTGATGCGTTGTGCACGGCTCCATGCTATCGGATCGGCGCGGGCGACGCGGACGGGCCCCCGCACCCGGCCGGGAGCAGCCCTCCGCTACTCACAATTCAGTATCTGACGGGTTCCGCACGCCTCGGCCGGGCCGCTTAGGCAAGCCTTTCCTAGCTTGCGACTAGGGGTGATGCCAGAGAACGATGGTTTTATGACGCTCACCACCCGGACCTCTTCCGCCGCCGCGCAGCAGTCCTTGCCGCAGCGGCTGAACCGGCTGCGCGCGGGCGTCCTCGGCGCGAACGACGGCATCGTCTCGACCGCGGGCCTCGTCTTCGGCGTCGCGGGCGCGACCACCGACAGCGGCGCCGTGCTGGTCGCGGGACTCGCCGGCATGGTGGCCGGGGCCCTGTCCATGGCCGGCGGCGAGTACGTGTCGGTGAGCAGCCAGCGGGACAGTGAGGTCGCGGCCCTGCGCGAGCAGGAACGCGAGCTGTCGAGCGACCCGGCCGGAAAGCTGCGGCAGCTGGCCGACCACTACGCCGCCCGGGGCCTTGCCCCGGCGCTCGCCGACGAGGTTGCCACCGAACTCAGCAGGCACGACGCCCTCGACGCCCACGCCGAGGTGTTCCTCAACCTCGACGCCGACGACCAGGTGTCACCGTGGGCTGCGGCCCGCGCCTCGCTGGTCTCCTTCATCACAGGGTCGGCGATCCCCCTGGTGGCGCTCGTGGCCTCGCCGGTGGCGGTGCGGCTCCCACTGACGGTGGTCGCCGTCCTGGTGGCGCTCCTCGCCACCGGACTGATCAGCGCGCGGCTGGGCGGCGCGCGCGTGGTGCCCGCGGTGATCCGCAACCTCGTGGTCGGCAGTCTGGCCATGGGACTCACCTACCTCGTCGGCTCCCTGGTGGGTCAACACCTCTGAGTTCTGCGGCCAGCAGGGCCAGGGCCGACTCCCGCAACCCGTCCCACTCGTACGGCGGCACCACCTCGGCGTTGATGTACTCCAGCAGCACGGCCATGGCCAGGTCGGGATCGAGCCGGTCGATCTCCTCCAGGCACACCACCTGCAGGGCGCCGTCACCGGTCTGCCAGGCGGCCATCGCCAGCAGGCCCAGCACCGTCGGCCGGTCCTCCGCCAGACAGCGCCGCACGACGCGGGTCCACAGCTCCAACTGCTGCTCGGCGTTGGCCCTGCACAGTCCGCGCAACGCGGCCAGCTGTGCCTCGGCACGACGCACCAGCAGGGCCAGTCGCAGGCAGTCGGCGACGCCCAGGTGACCGGGGGCGCGCAGCAGTCGCCGCAGCAACCGTCGGCGTCCCCTCACGCCGAGCTCCTCGACCTCGCGCGCACGCGCGTCGCGCTCGGCGCGCAGCGCCTCCACCTCGGCCTCTGGTGGTCCGGCGATGGCGGCGGCCAGGTCGCCGCGAGCCCTTCGCACCTGGAGCCCCAGCAGGGTGGCCTCCACCGCTGCGGTGCTCACCGCGCTGCCGCACACGCCGGAGGCGCCGTCCGGGCGGTCGGCCCGCCACGACCGCGAGCCGACCTGGATGATCCGTCCGAGCCGCGCCAGGCCGACCGCCTCGGCGCACGCGGCGAGCACGTCCCAGGCGAGGTCGTCGTCATCGGTGAACGCGAGGAACCAGCCCTCCGCCCCGGGAAAGCGGCCGAACAGGCGGGCGAGCATGCCGTCCAGCGCCCGGGTGTGCTCCGCAGCGGGAAGGTCGACGCGCGCGGTGACCGCCACGCGACCGTGGTCGAGCACGAGCACCACCAGGGACTCCTCCGGGTGGAAGCCCAGCAGGTACGGCACGAGGCCGACCAGGTCATCAACACTGTGCACGGCCAGTCGGGCCGGATGTTCGGAGACGCTCACGCCCTGCCATCCTCGGCAGCGCGCGGACGCAGCGCTCACCTGTCCACAGGGCCCCCGGGGACGGACCGGGTTGTCCACAGGCCCGCGGGAGGGACGCGGGGTACCCTTGGCCGCGATGACCGACCAGCTTCCCCCCACCACCTCGAACGGCGACCCAGACCGCACCGGTCGCCCCGCCCCGCCGACGGGCTGGACGCCGGCGCCGCTCTCCGACGGTGGCCGGCCGTCCTTCGGTGGGACGACGCCCCCGCCCCCGCAGGCCGACAGGCCGCTGGGGGGTTCGACGCTGCCCCCGGTCACGATCGAGGAGTACGCACCGCCGAGGTCGCGCCTCCCGCTGCTCGTCGCGCTGGTCGCGATCGTGGTGGCCGGGCTGATCTGGGCGGGCACGTCCCTGCGTGCGCCGCAGGCGTCGCCGTCCACGAGCCCCCACTCCGGCGCCAGCCCTTCCGCCTCCGCGTCCGCCCCCGGCCTGCCGTTCGTCACGCCGGACGAGAGCGCGTCCGGTCGCTGGGAGATCGTGGAGCACCGCTGGACCGACTCCGGGCTCGAGGTCGAGATCCGCGTGTACGCCGACCAGGGCCCGGTGACCTACTCGTTCATGGCGTTCGGCAACGACGACGTCCAGGCCACCGCGTCCGAGCCGGGGTCGCAGAGCCCGCAGTTCTCGGGACGCCCGATCGAGACCGGCGACTCGGAGACCGGCTGGGTCTTCTTCCCGCTGCAGCGCGGCGCCAGCACGATCATGCTGTACACCGCGGGCGGCAACCAGGTGTCCGCCCTGCCGGTCGCGGGCTGAACCCGCCGCGGCGGCCGGACGCTACAGTGACCGGGTGACGACGTCGGCAGCCTCACTGCAGGTCGGCATCTTCACCGACGACTTCTATCCCGAGTCCGGAGGCGTCGCGCGCTCGGTCCAGCTGCAGCTGGAGCAGCTCCGCGCCGCCGGCCACCGGGTCACCCTCTTCGCTCCGCGGGTTCGGCTCACACCGCCGCCGGACAGCGCCTGGGAGGGCCTGCCGGTGTGGCGCGTCCCCGGCACACCGAGCTACCTGTGCTCGTTGCAGAGCACCCCTGCGCTGGCCCGCAGGATCGCCGCCGACCACCGGCTCGACGTCGTGCACTCCCAGAACGAGCGCGGATCGGTGTTCCTGGCCTCCGAGGTGGCCCGGCTGCAGGGCGTGCCCCACGTGCACACCTTCCACTCCAACTACGTCGGCACCCACCGGACGACGCCGCTCGCGTCCAGCCTGAACTCCCTGACCTACCTCGACTGGTCCGGACGCTGGCTCCGCAGGGTCGCCGGAACCGGTCGGGACGTGCCTGACCTCCTCCTCGACGACCCAGAGCTCACCGCGGACTCGCGCCTGGCCGCCCGTGACTGGCGCAGCCTGGCCCGACTGGCGTCGGCCGTCGACGCGTTCACCTCGCCCGCGGCCTTCCTCGTCGACGCGATCACCGCGGCGTCCGGCGGTGCGCTGGCCGGACGCGGCCACGTGGTCGCCTCGGGGGTGGCCGACGCGTTCGTCCGGGCGCGGCGACGGCGCCCGCGGGGCGGCCCGATCCGGTTCCTCAGTTGCGGCCGGCTCGGTCCCGAGAAGCGCGTGGATACGATCGTCGAGGCGTTCGACCGGCTCGGACGCGACGACGCCGAGCTGCACATCGTCGGCACCGGGTCCTCGGAGGCGGGGCTGCGCCAGGCGGCGGCGCGGGTGCGGCACGGCGCCGTCCGGTTCCTGGGCCACTTCGACGACGCGGACCTGATCGCGCAGGAGATCGCCGACGCCGACGTCTTCGTGCTGGCGTCCTACCGCTTCGACACCCAGGGGCTCGTCCTCGCGGAGGCCGCGGCGACCGGCACCCCGATCCTCTACTGCGACGACCGACTCACCGTCGGCGTCGGGCCGGACAACGCGCTGCTCACCGCGCCGGACGCCGCATCGCTGGCCGCAGGGATGGCAGAACTCGCCTCCGACCCGGCGCGCCTGGCGGCGATGTCGGCGGCGTCCGGCGCCCTGGTCGGCTCGCTCACCGCCACGGCGATGCGGGACGCCTACGTTGCGGTCTACGCCGAGGCCATCCGCACCCGGGCGGAGGCATCCGTCGCCTGAACGGGCCTACTCGGTCGCGAGCTGGGGGTCGGGAACGGGCTGCGCGCGTTGCGCGTCCGGGTGGTACTTGGACAGCAGGAACACCCCCGCGACGGCCACGGCACCGCTGATCGCCATGCCGAGGGCGTCGAGCGGGCCGAGCCGGACGCCCTCACCGAGCACGGCCAGCCCGAAGGTCACCGCGACGATGGGGTCGGTGGTGGTCATCGAGCCGACCACGATCTCCGCCGGGCCGTTCGCGTAGCCCTGCTGCACCATCCAGCCGCCGACGAGGTAGCAGGTCAGCAGGAACGGGATCATCGTCCAGAACAGCGGCCGCGACGTGAAGTCACCCAGGCGCACGAGCTCGCTGAGCGTCTTGATGATCGCGGAGCTGAGCCCGTAGTAGAACGCCCCGCCCGAGGCCCACATCAGGCAGCGCAGCGCGGGCGTCCCGAAGCGTCCCAGGTACCCGAGCAGCCCGCCGACCGCGAACACGATCAGGCAGGCCACGATGATCCGCGCCGGCGGCAGTTCGGTGTCGGGGGCGGCCTTGTGGGCGGAGAACAGGGTGAACACCACGATGCCGGCGATGGTCATGCCCACCGCGGTCCAGGTGGTCCTGGTCGGACGGATGCCGTGGATCTTGGCGGCCAGCAGCACGGCCCACGGCACGGCGAGGATCCCGACCGGCTGGACGACCGTGACCGGCGCCATCATCAGCCCGACGATGTGGATGCTCGCGCCGAGCACCACCGTCGCCAGGCCGAGCAGCCAGCGGGGGTTCCGCAGCAGTTCGAGGAACTGGCCGATCCCCATCGAGCGGTTCTCCGCGGTCTTGTCGACGCTCCTGCTCACCGCGAGGTGCTGGATCGTCGATCCTCCGGCGAACAGGAACGACGCCACGACGACGATGCCGATGGCGAGCGGGATGTTCTGCTGGAACAGCGAGAACCCCGGGATGAACAGCGGTGTCAGTGGGGTCATGCCGGCCTGTCGGTGAGGAACGATGTGGCCGCCAGCCTAGCGGCTGGGGGCGAAACCCCTGATCGGCAAGGTTACGGCCGCCGCGGTTCAGTGCTCCTCGGAGAACCGGACGGCCGCGCGCAGCTGCGCGGCGAGGTTCGACCCCGCCCCCATCGGCCAGCGGTGCATGACGTACTCGGCGGCCGCGTCGACGGCCAACTGGCGCGTGGAGTTGCCCGATCGGACCCAGAGTTCGGGCGCCGCGCCGCGGGTGGGCCGCAGGTACACCGGACGGGGCGAAGGGGTGCAGGTCACCCGGCAGATCGTGACCGGCGCGTTCTCCCCGTCCCCCGGCACCTCGGGGAACTCGATCCCGATCCCCGCCGCGGCGGTCTGGCCGAGCGAGGTGGTGAGGAGGTCGCGCAGCCACAGCTCGTAGCGATCGACGTCCGGGCTCTTCATGGTGGCCAGGTCGGGGCCGAGCCCGAGCGGTGTCCCCTGGTCGTCCACCCCCACCAGGAGCGTGCCGCCGTCGGCGTTCAGGAAGGCGCAGGCCGTCTTCGCGATCACCTGCTCCATGCGTTCGTCCTTCGCCCCCGTCCGCAGGTTCACCCTGGCGGTGGACTTGAACTCCACCCGCTCCGACTCCCCCGCCCGGAGCATCTCGGCCGCGGTCTGGCGTTGCGGACGCTGGAAGTGCGCGGCGACGGCGCCGTACACGGCCATCGCGACGACGGTCACGCCCAGGGCCAGCAGGAGGGTGAACGGGCTCCACAGGAGCGCGTCCGGGTTGATCCAACCCGCGATCAGGAGGCCGACGGACGTGCCGAGGACGGCGATCACGATCGAGGTCGAGATGCCGAGCTTCGCCCGTCCGCGCAGCAGCCAGCGCGCGGCCGACCCCAGCACCCAGCCCTCCGGCAGCACCACCGGCAACGCGAGCGCGACCGCCCACAGCGGCACCCCCGAAAGGAACACAGCGCCCATCACCCCTCCTCCGGCCATCGTCGATCGAACCGTGCGACCCCAACGGCCACCACCGCTGCGAGGGCGGCACCCAGGACGGTGAGGAGCACCCGCTCGACCGCCAGACCGCCCGGACTGACGGCGGGGCCGAGGAGCACCACGACAGGCGTGAGGAAGATCACCTGGCGAGGGTAGTCCGCGCGCACCAGGTAACACAGGGCGAGGACCAGGCAGGCGCCGACGGCCACCACGACGACCCACGGCGGCAGCACGAAGGAAAGGACGACGGCCACGAGCGCCCCGGCCACCGTCCCGAGCACGCGCTGCCACGACTTCCGGAGGGTCTCGTCGTCGAACGGGCGGAGCACGATGCTCAACGTGAGCGGCAGCCAGTAGCCGTGCGGCCAGTCGAGGAGGGCGACCACGTAGACCGCCGCCCCGACCACCACTCCCATCACGCTCGCGTGCAGCCAGGCCCGCCGCGCGGGAAGTCCCGTCGCCGTCGACCCCGACGAAGGCAGCAGTGCGGCCAGACCGACCACCGCGGCGCCCCCCACCAGCAGCCAGAGGGCGACCGGGCCGGGCTGGAGGTCACCGGGGACGGCGACGAGCACGGCGGCGACGCTGGGCAGGCCGGCCATCAGGGTGTCCGCCACCATGCTCGCCGGCGCGACGAGGAGGCAGCACAGCGCCACGAAGCAGGCGGCGGCGACGGGCTGTCCGCGCAGGGCGACGGCCACGGCGCCGGTCATGGCAACGGGAACGGCCAGCGCGAGGGCGTGCCGCGGACGGAGCCGCAGGGCGGGCCCGGAACAGGCGATGTAGCCCAACGCGATGGCCAGCGTGGCCGGCACGCCCGCGAGCAGGTAGCCCGCCACCAGCGGCACGAGCAGCGCGACCGCGACCGCCGTGCAGAGCAGCAGGACACGGCGGGGAACCGCCCACCCACCCCATGCGTGCGCCATGGTCGCCGAGCCTATCGGCGTCGGCTCACCAGCCGCCGCCCCCGCCGCCGCCGAAGCCGCCGCCGCCGGAGAAGCCAGAGCCGCCGCTGGTCGCGGCGGTCGCGTGCTGCAGCGAGCTCGACATCGTGCTGGCGAGCGAGTCCAGGGAGGACGCGAACCCGTGGTAGTTGAACCCGTAGCCGTAGCCCACGTACCAGCCGGCCGTGTTGAACGTGTACCTGCCCTGGTCGGCCAGGTCGGAGAACACCCTGGTCCAGCGCTTCGCCACCCCGAACATCACCGCGTAGGGCAGGTACCGGGAGAAGACGTCGATCCCCTCCTCGAACCGGATCTGGTCGGCCTCCGCCGTGCGCAGGTACAGCTCGAAGCCGCGGGTCTGGGCGAGGACGGCGGAGCCGGTGGCCGTCCGGGAGCCGAAGTGGTTGCTCCGGGCGAGCACGAACAGCCCGGTGAGCACGCCGGCCACGCCGACGAGCCCCCAGCCGAACACGCCGAACAACAGGCCGAGGCCCACGCCGGCCAGGGCGATCAGGATGCCGATCACGAACGCCCACGCCCGCACGTGGGCCGGGTTGGCCGTGAACCACTTCAGGTCGGTCTTCACCCTGTCGTGGAGCGCAGCCTTGGTGTCGGAGAGGGCGTCCGCGTACCGGGAGTCCCTGAGGTCGTCCGTGGTCACCTCGCTACCGCGGGAGAAGAGCTTCCGCAGCAGGGTGGCCTCGTAGTCGACGAGCTGGTCGGGGGTGCCGAGGCTGGTCAGCGTCCAGTCCTTCTTCCCGGTCTGGGAGATCCGCACATGCCCCCGCACGGCCAGGTCGATCAGGGTGGCGGTGACGTCGCGGTCGTCGGCGGTCGCGTCCGTGAGCGTGCCGAGTTCGCCGGGACGCGCGCCCTGCGGTGGCGTGAACTGGACGGCGACCGGCGCGTCCCCCGCGTCGTACCCGATCGTGGTCTCCTGGCCGGGGGCCGGCACCACGCCGGGGGTGAGGCCGAGGTACACCTGGTCGCGGCGGCTGCGCCGGGAGCGCTGGAAGACGGCGCCGAGCCCGAGAGCGGTGAGGGCAGCGGTGACACCGCCGGTGAGCGGCGTCACCGGGAACATGTTGCCGATGGTGTAGCGCCGCTCGAGGCGGGCCTCCGCGCCGGTGAAGGTGCCTGCGGGGAAGCCGGCCGTGACCTGCATCCCGTTCCCGTCGCCCACGCCGGTGGCGGAGAAGCTCGCCGCCGTGCCGGAACTGCTCGCCTCGCACGGCTGGTCGAACCCGGACCCGGAGAAGCAGCTCACCCTCGTCACGTCGACGGGGCCGGTCACGGTGACGGACGCGGCGTCGATCGGCACCTCCCAGCCCGTCCCGACCGCGTTCCAGTTGACCTCGTCGAGGCCGGACTGGGCCTGGCGGGGAGCGATCAGCCCGCGGATCGTGTAGTTCACCTCATAGGTCTGTACTCCGCTGTACGACTCGGACTCCGATCCCACCCGCACCAGCAGGTTGCCGTCCTCCTCCTCGGTGCTGGTCTCGGTGTTCGCCCCGCTCGGGCTGGTGACCGCGCCGATCGTCATGTCGAGCATGCGCCAGTGGTCGGGATCGTCCGCGATCTCCTGGCGCAGGGGGAACGTGAGGTAGATGCCGTGGCCGGTCGAGTCGAACGCGTAGGTGATCGACAGCTGCACGGAGGTGGTGCCGCCGGCATCCACGGTGGCCGCGACGCGGTAGTCGGTGATCCGGCCGTCCCCACTGTCCGCGTGGGCCTGCGCCGGCGCGGCCACGAGCGGCACGGCGACGAACAGCAGGGCCAACAGCGTCATCCACAGGCGCTTCATGCAGCGAGCCTAACAAGGCCTCGACAGACAGCCGGGAGCCGCATCGCTATCCTGACGCGAGACGACGCAGGAGGTGTCATGAGCGGGCGGGCCGTGACGGCCGAACTCCTCGCCGTCGTCGTCGCGATGGTGGACGGACGGCCTGCCGTCCTGACCCTCGGGGAGCCGCCACGGCTGCCCGCCGGGCCCCTGCTGCCGAGCCACCGGTCGTTGCAGGCCGCGACCCGGGCCTGGGTCGAGGAGCAGACCGGACGCAGGCTCGGCTACCTCGAACAGCTGTACACCTTCGCCGACCTCGACCGGGACGACCGCGGCCGGCGGATCTCGATCTCCTACCTCGGGCTGACCACGCCGGGCGAGCCCGGCATCGGCGGGTGGACCGGCTGGTACGAGCTCTTCCCCTGGGAGGACCACCGCGACGCGGGCGGATCGGGGGCTGAACCGGTCGTCGACCGGTTGCGGGCCTGGGCGGACGCGGACGCGGACCGCCGCGACGAGCGGCTCCAGCGGGTGGCGATCAGCTTCGGCCTGGCCGGGCGCGCGTGGCAGCCCGAGCTCACGCTGCAGCGCTACGAGCTGCTGTACGAGGCGGGCCTGGTCGCCGAGGCCCCCGACGAGACCCGACGCCCCGACGGCGAGCTGGCTCCGGGCGGACGGATGCTCGGCGACCACCGCAGGGCACTCGCGACCGGCATCGCGCGGCTGCGGGCCAAGATCGGCTACCGGCCGGTCGTGTTCGAGCTGATGCCGGCCGCGTTCACGCTCCGCCAGCTCCAGGACGGCGTCGAGGCGCTCTCCGGCCACGCCGTCCACACCCAGAACTTCCGGCGGCTGATCGAGCAGCAGGACCTCGTCGAGGAGACCGGCGCCCTGCTGGAGACCGGCGGTCGCCCGGCCCGCCTCTACCGCTTCCGCCGCCAGGTGCTCCAGGAGCGCCACGTGGCCGGCACCAAGGTGCCGACCGCCCGCGCCCGCTGAGGCGCCCGCCCGTCCCACCCGTCCCACGCGTCGCAGACGCTCCCGAAACACGCAGAAGCTCCCGAAACTTCGGGAGCGGGAACGAGTTTCGGGAGCGTTTGTGAGAGAGGACCCGAGGCTGACCCTTGGTTTGGGACTTTTGCTCAGAACGTGGAATACTCGGGACCGCGCTTTTGCTCAGAAGTAGCATAAGCCGCGACGAAGGGATCCCCGATGACCGCAACCCTCCACACCGCCGCCGACCTGTACGAGAAGGTCGCGCACGTGATCCCGTCCGTCGAGTGGGCCACCATGGCCGACGACGTGGACGCGATCCTGCGGCTCAAGCGCGAGCGCAACGCCGTGATCCTCGCCCACAACTACATGACGCCCGAGATCTTCCACGGGGTCTCCGACATCGTCGGGGACTCCCTCGCCCTGGCCCGCGAGGCGGTCGAGGTGGACGCGGACGTGATCGTGCTGGCCGGTGTCCACTTCATGGCGGAGACGGCCAAGCTGCTGAACCCGACCAGGACCGTCCTGATCCCCGACCTGCGCTCGGGCTGCTCGCTGGCCGAGTCGATCACCCCGCAGGACGTCCGCGCGCTGCGCGCCGCACACCCGGGCGTGCCTGTCGTCACGTACGTGAACACGTCCGCCGCAGTGAAGGCCGAGTCGGACATCTGCTGCACCTCCGGCAACGCCGTGGCCGTGATCGAGAGCCTCGGGGTGCCGAAGGTGATCATGATTCCCGACCGCTTCCTGGCCGCGAACGTCGCCCGGCAGACCGGCGTCGAGGTGGTCGTCCACCCCGGCGCCTGCGAGGTGCACGAGCGGTTCACCCCCGACGACATCCGGCAGGTCCGGGCCGACCATCCCGGCGTCACCGTCCTCGCCCACCCCGAGTGCCCGCCGGACGTCGTCGACGAGGCCGACTACGCGGGCTCGACCGCCCAGATGGTGCAGTTCGTGGACGCGCGGCGCCCGCGCCAGGTCGCCCTGATCACCGAGTGCTCGATGAGCGACAACGTCGCCCAGGCCTACCCCGACGTCGAGTTCATCCGGCCGTGCAACCTGTGCCCGCACATGAAGCGGAACACCCTGGGCGCGATCCGGCACGCGCTGGAGACGATGACCAACGAGGTGACGATCCCCGCCGACGTCGCCGAGCGGGCCCGCCGCTCGGTCGACCGCATGCTCGCCGTCGGGGCGTCGAAGTGACCACCGTGGTGGAAGCCGGCGGGCCGGTCATCGTCGGCGCGGGGCTCGCCGGGCTCACCGCCGCCATCGAACTCGCCCCGCTCCCCTGCGTCGTGCTCAGCGCGGGCGCGGTCAGCACCGGAACGTCCACCGGCTGGGCGCAGGGCGGAGTCGCCGCCGCCGTCGGCCCGGACGACTCCCCCGAGTTGCACGCCCTGGACACCCTCTCCGCCGGTGCGGGCCTGTGCGACCCGGACGTGGTCGCGAGGCTCACCGCCGCCGGCCCGGACGCCATCGGCTGGCTCACCGCGCAGGGCGCCCACTTCGATCGTGCCGGCGACGGCCGCCTGCGGCTCGGGTTGGAGGGAGCCCACAGCCGCAGGCGGATCGTCCACGCCCACGGCGACCGGACGGGCGCGGAGCTGCTCCAGACCGTGGTGGACGCCGCCCGCCGCCTGGGGTCCGTCTCGCTGTGGGACCACAGCCCCGCCCGCGAGGTCCTCACCGAGTCCGGACGCGTCGTCGGCGTGCTCGTCGACACCCCGGACGGCCTCGTCGAACTGCGCAGCGACACCGTGCTGCTGGCGACCGGCGGCGTGGGCGGGCTGTTCCTGCACACCACCAACCCGCTGTCGTCCCGCGGCCAGGGCCTCGCGCTCGCCCACCGCGCGGGCGCGGTGCTGCGCGACATCGAGATGGTGCAGTTCCACCCGACCGCCCTCGACGTCGGGGTCGACCCGATGCCCCTGGTCAGCGAGGCGGTCCGCGGCGAGGGCGCGATCCTGGTCAACGAACGCGGCGAGTGGGTGCTGCGCAACCCGCTGTCGGCCCGCGACATCGTCTCCCGCGCCGAGTGGGCTCAGCTCCAGTCCGGCCACCGGGTGTTCCTGGACGCGACGAAGGAGCCCGGCGAGCGGTTCGCCGAACTGTTCGGGTCGATCCACGCCACCGCGCTGGCTGCGGGCCTCGACCCGGCGAAGGACCTCCTGCCGGTGCGTCCCGCCGCCCACTACCACATGGGTGGCGTCCAGGTTGACCTCGACGGAGCGACCACCGTGCCCGGCCTCTACGCCGCCGGCGAGGTCGCGTCCACCGGCCTGCACGGCGCGAACCGGCTCGCCAGCAACTCCCTGCTGGAGGCGGTCGTGTGCGGACGCAGGGTGGCCCGGCACTGGCGCGATACGCGCGTGTCGGCGGGCACCCCGGCCCCGTCGCGCACCTTCCCCGACCCGCAGGGGTGGTCGCCCGACCCGGTGGTGGACGCCGTGCGCGACATCGTCAGCGGGGGCGCCGGCGTCCTGAGGGACGCGGACGGCTTGCGCTCGGCCCTGGCCGCCCTCGAGCCCTACCGGAACCACGACGCGGGACTGGTCGGCCACCTACTGGTCGGGGCCGCGCTGCGCCGGCAGGAGTCCCGCGGCGGCCACACCCGCCTCGACTTCCCCGAGACCGCGCCGCTCGCCGGGCACGTCCTCGTGCACCCCGACGCCACCGTCGACCTCCCGCGGGTCGAGGCGTCCGGGAGCGTCCGGTGAGGGCCCTGCCGCGGCTCGTGATCGAACCGCTCGTCCGCGCGGCCCTTCTGGAGGACCTCGGCCGGGCCGGTGACATCACCACCGACGCGATCATCGCCGCCGACGCGACCGCCACCGTCGACCTCGTCGCCCGCGAGCCGGGCGTGGTCGCCGGCACCGACTGCGCACGCCTGGCCTGGGAACTCGTCGACCCCCGGATCGCGGTCACCGACCTGCTGCCCGACGGAAGCCGCGTCCAGCCCGGCACCGTGATCGGCACGGCCACCGGGCCCGCCCGCGGCCTGCTCAGCGGCGAACGGGTGGCGCTCAACTTCCTCGGCCACCTGTCCGGCGTCGCCACCGGCACGGCCACCATCGCGGACGCGATCGCCCACACGCGCGCCCGGGTCGCCGACACCCGCAAGACGATCCCCGGCCTGCGCGCGCTGCAGAAGCACGCGGTGGTCGCCGGCGGGGGCAGCAACCACCGGTTCGGCCTCGACGACGCGGTCCTGATCAAGGACAACCACATCGCGGTCGCCGGCGGCATCACCCCGGCCGTCGCCGCGGCGAAGGCGCACGTCGGCCACCTGGTCAAGATCGAGGTGGAGGTCGACTCGCTGGCCCAGCTCGAGGAGCTGCTCCCCCTCGGCGTGGACGCCGTCCTGCTCGACAACATGGGCCCCGACCTGCTGCGCGAGGCGGTCGCGATGGTGGCCGGACGCCTGGTCACCGAGGCATCCGGACGGATCACGCCGGCCAGCGCCGTCCCGCTCGCCGAAGCCGGCGTCGACCTGATCTCGGTCGGCTGGCTGACCCACTCCGCCCGCGTCCTCGACATCGGGCTCGACCACAGGCACTGAGCACAGGCACCACACCTGCGATCACCTTCGTTTGTCTTCGTCCGGGCCCTGTCAAGCCCCCGGTCGGGGGTGATCAAGTTGCCTGCCTGTAACGCGACCGCGTTACGGTGGCGCAATGAGCGCTGACACCGTTTCAGATCCTGTCGTTCCCGACGCGGGCGCCCCGGCCGACGAGCAGCCGACCACCGGCGTGGCCACGCTCGGCCCGGTCACCACGCCCACGCACCCGCTGGCCCTCGCGCCGGTCGCCGCTCCGCCGCACTCGGTGGACGGCTTCGTCCGGGAGTTCCTGCGCGAGCTGAACACCGGCCAGGGCGTCGCGCTGTCGCGCTCCAGCGTCAACGACCAGTACCTCGCGCTCGCGCGCACCGTCCGGCACTACCTGATGGCGCGCTGGCTGGAGACGCTGCGCCACAACCGACAGTCCGAGGCGAAGTACGTCGGCTACCTTTCCGCGGAATACCTGCTCGGCCGCCAGCTCGGCAACGCCCTGATGGCGACCGACCTCAACGAGGTCGCGGCCAAGGCGCTGGAGAGCTGCGGGCTCGACCTCGTCACGCTGCGCGCGCAGGAGGTGGAGCCCGGCCTCGGCAACGGCGGCCTCGGCCGCCTCGCCGCGTGCTTCATCGACTCGCTCGCGACGATGAGCGTCCCGTGCATCGGCTACGGCATCCGCTACGAGTACGGCATCTTCCGCCAGACGTTCGTCGACGGCCGCCAGGTCGAGCAGCCGGACACCTGGCTGTCGCTCGGCGCCCCGTGGGAGTTCCCGCACCCGGAGGCCGCCGTCCAGGTGGACTTCGGCGGCCACACCGAGACCTGGGACGACAACGGGACGCAGCGGACGCGCTGGGTGCCGGCCTGGAACGTCCTCGGCATCCCCTACAACTACATGGTCCCCGGCTACCAGAACGGACGCGTGAACACGCTGCGGCTGTGGAGCGCGCAGGCCACCAAGGCGTTCGACCTGTCGATCTTCAACGCCGGCGACTACGCCGAGGCCGTCCGTGCCCAGACCTTCGCCGAGAACATCACCAAGGTGCTCTACCCCGAGGACTCGACGCCGCAGGGCAAGGAGTTGCGCCTGCAGCAGCAGTACTTTTTCGTCGCCTGCTCGGTGCGGGACTTCATCGACCAGATCCTCGAGCCGGACTTCGACCTGCACCGCCTGCCCGAGCGGATCGTGTTCCAGCTGAACGACACCCACCCCGTGATCGGGGTCCCCGAGCTGATGCGCATCCTGGTCGACGAGAAGAAGTGGGACTGGGACGAGGCCTGGGCGGTCACCAGCCAGTGCTTCGCGTACACCTGCCACACCCTCCTGCCCGAGGCGCTGGAGACGTGGTCCACCGACCTGCTGGGACGCCTGCTGCCCCGCCACCTCGAGATCATCTACCGGATCAACGACGAGTTCCTCGCCGGCGTCCGCACCGCCTACCCCGACGACGAGCTGAAGGCGCGCCGGATGTCGATCGTGGCGGACTACCCCGAGCGCTCGGTGCGGATGGCCAACCTCGCCACGGTCGCCGGCATCAAGGTGAACGGTGTCGCGGCGCTGCACTCGCAGCTGCTCGCGCAGAAGGTCCTCCCCGACTTCTCGGAGTACTACCCGGACAAGTTCACCAACGTGACGAACGGGGTGACACCGCGGCGGTTCATCAAGATGGCGAACCCGTGGCTCTCGGAGCTGATCACCGACACGGTCGGGCCGGGCTGGGTGACCGACCTGGACCGACTGGCAGAACTCGAGCCCTACGCAGAGGACGAGGACTTCCGGCGCGCGTTCCGCAAGGCCAAGGAGTTGAACAAGGCCCGCCTGTACGACCTGCTGCGCACCAGGGACGGGATCGACCTCCCCGACGGGCACCTGCTGGACGTGATGGTGAAGCGGCTGCACGAGTACAAGCGGCAGACGCTGAAGCTGCTCCACCTGGTGACGCTGTACGACCAGCTGATCTCGGGTCGCGTCGACCCGGCCACGATCCTGCCGCGCACGGTCGTGTTCGGCGCCAAGGCCGCGCCCGGCTACAAGATGGCCAAGGACACGATCTACCTGATCAACTCCGTCGCGGCGACGATCAACGCCGACACCCGCCTCAAGGGACGCCTCAGCGTGGCGTTCCCCGCGAACTACAACGTGACCCTCGCCGAGAAGCTGATCCCGGCCGCCGACCTGAGCGAGCAGATCTCGCTGGCCGGCCTGGAGGCGTCCGGCACCGGCAACATGAAGTTCGCCCTCAACGGCGCCCTGACCATCGGCACGGACGACGGCGCGAACGTCGAGATCCGCCAGCTGGTCGGGGACGCGAACTTCTTCCTGTTCGGCATGTCCGAGCCGGAGGTCGCCGAGCTCGGCGCGTCCGGCTACCAGCCGACGAAGTACTACGAGGAGAACGCGGACCTGAAGGGCGCGATCGACCTGATCTCGTCCGGAGCGTTCAGCGACGGTGACCGCAACGCCTTCGAGCCGGTGGTGTCGAACCTGCTCTACCAGGACCGGTTCATGGCGCTGGCCGACTACCAGTCCTACATCGACGCCCAGGCGAAGGTGGAGAAGGCGTACGTGAACAAGGAGGAGTGGACGAAGGCCTCGATCCGCAACGTCGCCCGCTGCGGGTTCTTCTCCTCCGACCGCTCGATGCGCGACTACCTCACCCGCATCTGGAGGGCCACCCCGGACCGCTGAACGCCACGGTCATCCCGGCGAGAGCCGGCAGCTCGGCGGCACCCGCGACCCACTGCGACAAGGAGATCCCGGGTCAAGCCCGGGATGACAGACACCTACGCAGCCCTGTCATCCCGGCGAAAGCCGGGATCTCGGCGGCACCCGCGACCCACTGCGACAAAGAGATCCCGGGTCAAGCCCGGGATGACAGACAGCAAACGCCACCGTCATCCCGGCGAAAGCCGGGATCTCGATGACGACGGGACCCGCGTTGGCACTCAACGCAGCGGGAGCGAGACCAGCTGGTCGTCGCCCTCGCGGGGCGTTCCGCGGGCGGTGTTGTTGGTGAGGACGTAGAGGCGGTCGTCGACCACCTCGACGGCACGGACGCGGCCGAGACCGTCCAGGACCACCTCGGGGTCGGTCATGCCGTCGGACGTCGCGGTGGTGGCCAGGACGCGCTCGCCGCGCAGGCAGGCGATGTAGACGGTCCCGCCCGCGGTCACGGCGATGCCGCTGGGGGACGCGTCCTTCGGCGCCCAGACGAGCAGCGGGTCGACCAGCCCGGGCGCTCCCGCCATCCCCTCCGCCTGCGGCCAGCCGTAGTTGCCGCCCGGCCGGACCAGGTTGAGTTCGTCGTAGCGGTCCTGGCCGAATTCGCTGGCGTACAGCTGCCCGCTCACGTCCCAGCCGAGGCCCTGCACGTTGCGGTGCCCGTAGCTGTAGACGGCGCTGGCGAACGGGTTGTCGGCGGGGACGTCGCCGTCCGGTGTCACCCGGAGGATCTTCCCGCCGAGGGAGTCCAGGTCCTGCGCGTTCTCGGCGCGTCCGGCGTCCCCGGTGCCGACGTAGAGGTCACCATCGGGTCCGAAGCGGATCCGGCCGCCGTTGTGGTTGGCGGCCTTCGGGATCCCGGTGAGGATCGGCGTCGGGGCGGTGAGTTCGTCGCCGTCGTAGCGGTAGCGGACCACGCGGTTGTCGTCGGCGCTCGTGAGGTACAGGTAGAGCAGGCCGTCCTCACCGAAGTGGGGCGACAGCGCGATGCCGAGCAGCCCGCCCTCCCCCGCCGGCGCGACGCCCGTCACCCCGGCGACACGGGTGGTCCCGCCGTCGGCCACCCTGACCACTTCGGCCGCGTCCCGCAGCGTGACGAGGACGCTGCCGTCGGGCAGGACGGCCATGTCCCAGGGCACGTCGAGGTCCGAGGCGAGGACGGTGCGACCCTCGGCGGGGGTCCGGGACGCCTCCGCGCTCGGCCAGACGTTGATGTCGGCGGGGGTGTCGGTGCCGGCGGGCTGCGCCGTGCAGCCCGCGAACAGGATCGCGAGGGCTGCGAGGGAACCGGCGAGGCGGATCACCCGTCCGATTCTGGCACAGCGCCGCAGCCCGGACCGCGGCCGGACCCGGCGCGGGTGCCAGCCCTGCGGACAACGCTGCACGGGCGGCCCCGGCGGAGCCGCCCGCGCGAACCGCCTTGTCAGACGAGCTCGGCGTCCAGCGTGATCGTGGTCCCGGTCAACGCTGCCGACACCGGGCAGCCGGTCTTGGCGTTGGCGGCGAAGGTGGCGAACTCCTCCGCGGTCACGCCGGGCACCGAGCCCTTCACGGTCAGGTGGATGCCCGTGATCCCGGTGCCGGGGACGAAGGTCACGTCCGCGCGGGTGTCGAGCGCGGACGGCGGCGTCCCGTTGCCGGCCAGCGCGTGGGAGAGCGCCATCGAGAAGCAGGACGAGTGCGCGGCGGCGATGAGCTCCTCCGGGGTGGTCTTCGCGCCGGGCGTCTCGCCCGCACGGGACTTCCAGTCGATCTCGAGGCTGCCGACGTTCGAGTTCAGGAACTCGACCTCGCCCCCGCCCTCGGTGAGCGAGCCTTCCCAGTGGGCCTGTGCGGAACTGACCGTCATCGTTGCCTGCCTTTCGTTGGGTGGTGACCCGGTACCCGGGTTCAGAAGGCACCAACCGCCGGCGGTGCGGGCTGTATTCCGGGCCGGCCCCGCGCCTCCGGTACCCTCGACCAATGGCCAGACCGGTGCCCGAGGCGGAAGGGGACGCCACGCCGCCGGCTTCCCGCGTCAGGGTGCGGACGGGCACAGCGATCGGCCTCACCGGGCTGGTCGGTGGGATGCTCTTCGCCCTGCTGATCCTCGCCAGCGCCTCGGTCTACGAGGCTGTGGCCGCCGATGACGGCGTCGCGGGCCTCGACCGCCCCGTCCTCGACGCGATGATCCGGCTGCGCACCCCGCTCTCGGAGACCGTGGTCACCGCGTTCACCCAGCTGGGGACGACCGTGCCGATGGTGGTGATCGGGCTCGTCCTGATGGGCGCGCTGTACCTGACCTACCGCCGGCGGACGATCATTGTGCTGATGCTGGTGGCCGCCGCGGGGAGCATCACGTTCACGATCGTCGGCAAGGCCTGGGTCGGACGCAGCCGTCCGCCGCTGGTCGACGCCGTCCCGCCGTTCGAGGAGAGCTTCTCGTTCCCGTCCGGCCACACGCTGAACAGCACGGTGGTCGCGGGCATGCTGGCCTACCTGGTGGTGTGGCTCGCCGATCGTGCGTGGCAGCGTGTCTGCGCGGTCCTTGGTGCCGTGCTCTGGGCGCTGGCGATGGGGCTGAGCCGGGTCTTCCTCGGGCACCACTGGCTGACCGACGTGGTGTTCGCGTGGCTGTTCGGCCTTGCGTGGCTGGCGCTGTTGATCACCGTCCACCGGATCTTCCTCGACCGCCACGCCCGCCGCCTGACCGGCTGAGCCCAGGCATCATCCGGACCCCGCGGGTCAATTGTGCGGATGGGGCCCCTCCTGCCCGGCTGCCTAGCCTGTGCCGCATGGGGGGTGACGCCGAGCGTCGAAGGGTTCCACGCGCCACGGCGCGAGGCCTGCCGCCGCCCACGTGGTGACGGCGACCGGGCGCGCGCGGGTGTTCCTGAGCTACCGGCGCGCGGACTCCCAGCACGTCGCGGGGCGGGCGGCGGACAAGCTGGCCGACCGGTACGAGCTGTTCATGGACATCGACACCATTCCGCCGGGTGTCGACTTCACCGAGTACCTGCGTCGGGCCATCGGTGGCTGCGACGTGCTGCTGGCGTTCATCGGTGAGCGCTGGGCGACCGTCACCGATGCGGACGGACGTCGACGCATCGACGACCCCGAGGACTGGGTGGCGGCCGAGATCACGACCGCGCTGGCCAGGAACGTCCCGGTGATCCCGGTGCTGGTGGACGGCGCGGTGCTGCCGGCGGCCGAAGCGTTGCCGGAGAGCCTCCGTCCCCTGGTCAGCCGTCAGTCCACGCCGCTGCGCTTCGAGTCGTTCACGGCGGACCTCGCCCACCTCGTCGCCGCCATCGAGCACGCGTCCCACCACGATGTCCCGCCCGGGGCCGACGCGCCCGCCGAGTTCGCCGACCGGTGGGACAAGGACGCGGCCGCGCCGGCGCGCACGCCGGCGGCGCTCTCCGTCCCTGCCCGACGCCGTTCGACACTGCCCGTCATCGTCGGGGTTGCGGTGGCGCTGGCCTGTGGCGTGGGCGGCTGGCTGTGGTTCGCGAGGACAGTGCCGGCGACCGTCGCGTCCCCGAGGCCCACCGTCACCGCCACGTCGACGAGCGCCACTCCCCTGCCTCCGGTGCCTCCGGCGACGACCACCGGTGCGCTCAAGGCCAGGGCGCCCGCGTCCTTCCGCGGGACCTGCAAGCGACTGGTTCCGACGGACGCTGCGCTCGCGAACGGGCTCGTCGTCGCGGTTCAGTGCTCCCCGGCAGCCGCCGGTGGGGGCCCGCGCTACGCGTTCTACCTGCAGTACGGGGACGCAGGGGCGGCACAGGAGGCGTTCCGCGGCTACTACGCCGGGAGCCCCGCGGAGTCCGGTGACTGTACCCAGAACCCGGGCGAGGCGCTGGACGAGCGTTCCGAGGGCAGCCCGTTCGGCGTGCTGCGCTGTTATCGGGACGCCAACGCCTACAGCGTGTTCGCGTGGATCGCTCCCGAGCAGTCCATCGTGGCGTCCGCGGCCGACCCGGACTTGTCGTTTGGTGAATTGTTCGCGTGGTGGTCGCAGGCCGGGCCGTACGCTCCCTGAGGCCAGGTAGCAGCATTGCCGATACTCAGCGCGATTCGGACGCCCATAGCATCCTCACAGCCGGTTCTGGGTGTCGGGGGGCGCTGTGGAAATTGGTGGATTCACGCTGGGTCAGCAGTTGCCGGGGGGACGGTTCGGGGCGCGTTGGAGGGCCACGGCCGACCGGGGCGACGAGGTGGTGCTCAAAGAGTTGGCCCACCTCTCGACCCATCCGGAGGAGACAGGTCCGGACTTCGGCAGGGTGCACGACCTCGCCGGGGAGAACGTGGCGCGGGTCGACGAGCCGGTCCGCGACGCCCAGGGCCGCTCATGGCTCGTCGAGGAGTGGGTCGAGGGCGTCTCGCTCGGCGCCCTGACGCAGGAGCACACGCTGTCGACGGCACAGTCCCTGGGCGTGGCGCGAGGGGTGCTCACCGGGCTGGCCTCGCTGCATGGGGCGGAGGTCGTGCACGGACTGGTGTCGCCGGCGACCGTCATGCTGTCGCTGGAGGGGGTGCCGAAGCTGGTGGACGCGGCCGCGTGGGCGGCCGACCCGGAGGTGGCGGCGACGGACGAGTACGCGGCACCGGAGGTGGCCGCGGGGGCGGCCCCCGACCCGCGGGCGGACGTGTTCGCCGCGGCGAAGGTGTTCGCGGAGCTCCTCGAGGCGGGTCCGGTCGACGGCGGGGTGGGTGCAGTGCTCACGAGGGCGACGGACGCGGATGCGTCCGCTCGACCCGGGGACGCCGGCGCCTTCATGGCGGAGTTGTCGCACGCGGCGGAGCGCGCGTACGGCCCGTTGTGGTGGACGCTGGAGGGCATCGGCGCCGCGGTCGCGTCCGCGGTCGGTGTCGGGGCAGCCTCGACGGCGACAGCGACGGTGGCGGCCGAGGCGGGCGCCGGTGCGCTGCCGGGGAGCCTGTCGGGGAACGCGGCATTCCTGGCCGGCGGTGACGCGGGGGCGACCGGGACGGGGGTGATCGGCAACGCGGTCAAGACCGGGAGCCGGTTGCGCACGCTGATCCCGGTCGTCGTCGGAGGGATCGTCATCGGCGGGATCGGGATCGCGATCGCCCATCCGGGCGCGCAGAAGGACAAGGAGCCCGAGGCGTTCACCGCGCCGGTCCTGACCACGTCGGCGTCCCCGACGATGAGCGTGACGCCGTCGCCGACGCCGACCACGCCGCTGGAACTGGGGTTCAACGGCGACTACGTGTACGTGACGGTGCTCACCAAGTCCAATGTGCCGCGGATCAAGGTCGGCGAGAAGTCGAAGGAGGTCCGCACCGTGACCACGACCTGTGACCAGGCGGGGTGCAGCACGGTGATGCAGATCGGCGACCGGTCGGTGCCGACGATCCGCACCGCCGACGGCTGGACCCAGGACGACCGGTTCGACAGCGAGTGCGTCTGGACCGACACGGGCAAGGTGATCAGCACCGACAACCCGGCGCGGAGCGTTCGCACCCTCACGATCGACAAGGTCGTGGACGGCAAGATCGCCCGCCTCGTCGGCTCGACGAAGTACTACCAGTTGGAGAAGTGCAAGAACCAGACGGAGAAGCTCCTCAGGCTGACCTACAAGGTCACGATGACCTTGAAGGAGTGAGGTTGCCCGATTTCCCATCCCCGGCGGCGCTGGGTAGAGTATGGCCTCGTCCTCAGGGACGTTCGGGGCTATGGCGCAGTTGGTAGCGCGCTTCCATGGCATGGAAGAGGCCACGGGTTCGAATCCCGTTAGCTCCACCTCGTCAGAGGCACATTCGGAGGCCTCGGGCAACATACGGGCAATTAGCCCTCCCTCGGGCAACCGATGGTATCCCGACGCACCGCAACCCCGACGGCCTGAACGACCTCATCTCTTGCGGGTAGCAAGCGCTCTGCCGTCGACAGGAGTGACCCAGGCGGAGTCGGACGATGGCACATCGGCAGGCAACCTCCACACGCTCGTCGGGCATATGCACGTGATACGTCCGGATCTGCCGATGTGAGCGTGTTGCTCTGTCGTGCGATTGTGTTCTTCAGGCAGGCCACGCGTCGCACAGAGCGCTCACCTGGGGAGGGCCCCAGATGTAGAGGTCGACTACATTCTCGTCGTCGATGAACCAGCCAAGACGGATCGGTCCGAGCTGGGTATCCATGGTGATGCTGTCTTCCTGCTCTGCGGGCGCGGTGGTGATGACCGAGATGACGGCCCTACCGATCGTGGTGATCAGGTCCCCGCGCAGCTGTCGGGTCAGGTATCTCGCGAACGCTCGCCAGTCGTCCAGATCGAAGGACGTTGACCACTCGACAGCGTCGTCCGCCAGAGTCGGTTGCGCCCACCCCTGGCTGGCTGCGGCCAGCCGCTTGCGTGCAGCCGCGTGCTTCCGGGCCCGGTCATCGGCGGCCCTGGTTGCCAGCCACGGGATCCACGGCATCTCCTGCGTTCCAGGGGACGCCCTGACATGCTGGTCAATCGTGGGCAAAGCTGGGTTAGGTCGCACCCACTCGAACGCTCCGTCGCCGAAGACGGTCCGCAGCGGCGACTGCCACGCAGGGGTGCCCGCTTCGTAGGGTTGCCACGGCTCGCCGGAGGTCTGAACCAGGACTCCGCCCGTCCGCAGCGTCCGCGCGCCCAGAAGGGTGGCGAGTTCGGGATGAGCACGGACAAAGGCTGGACCGAAGTAGTTCAACCAGAACACGCCCGGCAACATGGCCTCAGCCAAGGTGTACAGCGGGCGCGGGCGCCACACCCTAGGTGTGACGCATCCGTAGGCGGCGTCGATGGCCACGACCAGTCCTTCGAAGAGGGTGGCGACAGCCGCGGTGTCAGCCGGCTCGGCAACGGTGTTCGCCTGCCAGCTCTGCTCGATTCTGTGGCCATTCAGGGAGTACGTCCATCGACCGTCCTCCTGCTCACCCGACCAGCCCCCACGACCGGGCAACAGGTCGATCTCGCCTGGCTCCATCGCGTCGCCCTCGTTGCGACGGACCGTCAGCCACTCGATCGGCAGACCTGCCGCCGTGACGACGGCCTCCATCGACGGCTTCACCTTGATCCGTGCCGGGTCTCCGCCCACACGCCGCGGACGCAGATTCGGAAACTCGTCGAAGACCCGCGCGACGGCAAGCGCCCGCTCCATGCTCATGTCAGCGAAGGACCGGATCGCAAGGTCAAGACAATCCACCGCTGAATAATGTCAGACCGGCTGCGGCCCGAACCGCGTCGGTGGAAAGCGCCGCCCGAATCTGCCGCGCTGAGTTCGGACGCCTTGTCTAGAAGACGATGGTCGGGTGCGCCAGCCAGTTCATTGCTGCGCCAAGAAGGACCAGCATCATGCTGAGGGTGGACCCGACGGTCAGGCCGGCGCCGAAGAGTCTCGTTGACGCGACGATCAACAGGACGAGGCCAAGGATCAGGATGAGGCCGATCCCGAGCAGCGGGACGAATGGGTACAGTCCGAGAGCATTGCCGAGATCAATGAGTCCGGGGGCGAGGCCAACTGCCATACCCGCCCAGAACTGCCGGGCTCGTGAGCGGATGGGTCGGGCCCGCCCATCGCCCTTCGAGACCGGCACTGTCTTCTCCTCCGCCGACTGCAGCGTATGCGACCCTCGCGCCTATCACGCGGACCGCGCCGTGATAGCGAACTCTCGTGCCGCGCGGAGTGGGTACGCGACTCTCGCCGGGTAGGTCGGCGTTCGGTCAGAGGCTGTGCAGCGCTCGCAGGACCTCCAAGGCGTGGGTTCCCCAGTGGGTTTCCAGGTCGAACCGGGCCTGCCAGACCGCGTCCCGCCACGACATGTCATGCCGCTCTGCCTCCAGAGAGCTCCGTAGATCGCGCCAGATGTCGGCCAAATCATCGGCAACCGAGCCCACCGTCACTGTCCGAGTGCCGCGGCCCCGAAGGACCTGGTTCGTCGAGTAGTACTCCGATTCCCCGATCCATTCCTGCACCACTGCGAACACCCGGCGCCACTCCGCGTGCGAAATCTCGGGAACCTCGAACTCGCCCGTAGCGGGCTCGACCGCCGGCGGCCGCCACCCCGCCGCCAAGACCTCGGCGACCGCGACCCGAACCCGATTCACCGATGGCCGCTCAGCCACCGACGGCTCAGCGACCGACTCGATCAACCCGCACAACACCCCGGCGGCGTCGAGGAAAGCTCTGTACTCCCCAGGCGGCACGATCACACAAGCATTCTGGACCGCGAGGCCCATGCACGCACATGCCGCGGTGTGCGAGGGCTTCGGCCCCCGAGCACGCCGCGACGCGGCAGGCTGGTCAGAAGTCGTCCTCAGTCAAGCCGAGTTCTGTCCACCTGGCGCCCGCCTCGTCGGGCGCAAGCCAACTGAACTCGTACACCTCGGCCTCGCCACTGTCTGGGTAGTGCTCGAAATAGCCAGCGTCGAGTTCACGAACGGTGTACCACTTGGGACCGTAGTCCTCGAAGGCGCGGTCCTTCCCTCCGTCAGCCCAGACGATCACGAACCACGGCCACCACTGCCGAGCGGGGAACCACATCCTCACTCTCACACTGGCCAGATAGCCCTTCAACTCGCCATCGAGGCGGAGCTCACCCAAACCGTGATCGTAGGCTGCCAAGTCTGGGTCCGGCAGATCGTAATCCGGAGCCTCATCGTCGCCGAACCACCGCCGGAACCTACGCCGCAACCACTCGACCACAGCAGGAAGCGTCCCACACGCGCCCGAACACCGTGAGAAATCCCTACCAACGAGTGGGGCGCTGAACATCCGGTTCTGCCGCGCTGAGTTCAGACGCTTTGTCTGGAACACGATGGCCTAGCGCGCCAGCCCGTCCATTGCTCCGCCAAGACCAGCAGCATGCTGAGGGTGGGCCCTACCGCCAGGTTGCACCGAAGAGTCTCGTTGATGACATCCGAACAGGCTCCGGTGCACACAGCGGATCCTGCGGCGCTTCGGCCGCGTTTCTATTACGGTCTTCCATGAAAGCTCATCCCCTGCTGTGAGGCGCACGTGCATATCCCCCGAACCCGGGCCGGCTCCGGTGATCTGATGCGACGGCTGGTCGAGCCTGGGCGAATTGAGATCGTCCTCGCCGTGTTGTTGGCGGTGCTCACGATCACGCTCGATGCTGCCACTGGGCGCCCGTGGCCACCGTTGGCGCTGGACCTGGTCGCGTGTGCGGTTGCGGCGACGACGGGCCGGTGGCCGAGGGCTTCCGGCGCTGCCCTCGGGGCGGTGTTGGCGGTCTATCTGTTCATCCCGGCGGGCTGGGCGACGATGGGCGAGTACGCGTTGCTGATTCCGATCCTGGGCTCGGGTATGCGGGACGCGACCCGGCTGCGGCTGATCGAGTCGATCGCCTACTTGGTCATCCTGTTCGGTCTGGCGATTCAGAACGCGCCGAGCCTGCTCAGCGCGACGCTCGGGGCACTCTTCTATGCGACCTTCATGGGGGTTTTGTGGCTAATCGGGAACGCGTTCGTGACCGTCACCCGCGCACAACGCGAGGCGCTTCTCGCCGAAACCCTGCTGCAGCGCCAGCGCACCGCGCTGGAGTTGCACGACACGGTTGCACGGTCGCTCACCGCTTTGGTGATGGCCACGGAACGGGTCCAGTTGCATGGTGAGGCAACCGAGGAGGACCTGTCGTTCGTCTCACGAACCGCGACGGAATCGATCGGCTATCTTCGCGACATCATTGAGGTCCTGCGCAGCCCCGACGACACCAGAGAGGTCGCCCCGCCTGCGCGGGCATTTCGCGAGGTGCTCTCGTCCGCGGAGACCGAGCTGGCCCGGCACGGCTTCCAGCCCACGGTGAACGTCGCTGGCGACCTGGACGGCATTCCTCCTGCGACCGCCCAACTCTTGGCGGCGGCCGCCGAGGAAGCCCTGAGCAACGTGATCAAGCACGGTGATCAGCACGGACCGTGCACGGTGTCGGCCGAGGTGGGCAAGGGTGAGGTCGTGCTCAAGATCGCCAACAACTGCAGGACCGTGCGGTTCGACCGCGAAGGGCGTGTTCCAATGGGGCTTTGGGGGATGCGGCAACGCATCGGTGCCGCCGGTGGCCAGGTCGAGGCCAGCCGCGCGGACAGCGGGTGGCTGACCCGGGTGAGCCTGCCCCTGCCAGGGCACGCGGCACGCGAGCTCGAGGCAACCCAGTGAGCGTCCGGGTACTGATCGTCGACGACGACCTCTTCGTGCGAGAATCCCTGGCCGATTACCTCCGAACGACCGACGACATGACCCTCGTCGGCTCCTGCACCGACGGCCTCCAGAGCCTGCACCTGGTGAAGGAGCACACCCCCGACGTCGTCCTGATGGACGTGCGGATGGACAGGATGAGCGGCATCGATGCGACCCGCGAGATCACCCGCGCCACATCGACCACGCGGGTCCTGGCGCTGACCTCCTTCGACGACATCGACACCATCGTGGACATGCTCGCCGCGGGAGCCAGCGGTTACCTACTGAAGAGCACCCGGCCCCACGCGCTCCTGCATGCGATCCGAGCGGTCAACGACGGCATGAGCGTTGTCCCGCCGGGCACCCTGCAGCGCTGGGCCGCCGGTAGATCGCGCCGATCCAGGCCGAAACTCACCCCGCGTGAGCAGCAGGTCCTCCAGATGCTCGACCTCGGCCTGACCAACCGGCAGATCGCCGCCCGGCTCTACGTATCCCCCTCAACAGTGAAGGCCGACGTGGCCGAGCTGATGCGCAAACTCGATGCACCCACCCGCACCAGGGTGGTGGCGCAGGCACACCAGCTCGGGATGCTGTCAACCAGCGGCTGAGCTGGGCCCGCTCCACGCAGACGCGAGTGCCCTGATGAAGTCGTCCAGTCGCCGGGTTCGAGCGATCGGCTTGCCCACTTGGACAGTCTCTGAGCGTCAGGATGGCCACTTGGCCATCGTCCCGACGTGCCCCACTTCGCGGGGGCGTCCGATCCGGGAAGATGAGGCCGAGACCGGATCCGTCGTCCATGCTCGGTGGCCGGATGCATTCATGGGGTTGGGTTGCGCAGGGGGTTGTGGTGAGGGTGCGTGTGCCGTTGGTGGCGCTGTGTTCGCTGGCGTTGGTCGGGTTGGGGCCGCTGCCGGCCCGGGCTGACGCGATCGTCAATGTGCCGGACGCGGCGTTCCGCGCCTGCTTGATCAGGGAGCTCGGTGCGGGCGAGGTTCCGCTCACCGATAGCCGGCTCGCCTCGCTGGACGAGGTGGCCTGCTGGAACAATTCTGGTGAGGAACCGATCCGCGACCTCACCGGGGCCGAGCACCTCACGGGCGCCCGGACAGTCTCATTCTCGATGGAGGAGATCACGGACCTGTCGCCGCTGGCAGGTCTTGCCGACTTGCAGGTGCTGTTGATCTCCGGCGGCCCGACGGTGGACCCCGCACCGCTGCGCGGTCTGAGCGGGCTGACGGAACTGAGCCTGAGCGGCCACCTGCTCGACGACCTCGGTTTCCTCACCGACCTGCCGTCCCTCCGCAAGCTGCATCTGGGCGGCATGTCAGTGGATCTCGGCCCGGTCGCCCGGCTGACCGCGCTCACCGAACTCAGCCTGGGCACGACCGGCACCACCGACTTCTCGTGGATGTCGGACCTGACCAGCCTCACCAAGCTGGCCCTGTACGACGACACCCTCACCGAGCTCCACCTCGGCCACGCGCCGAACCTCGACACCCTCTACCTCGGTGGAAAGAACCTGACCGACCTCTCCACCCTGTCGGATCTGAACGGGCTGACCCACCTGTGGTTGATCACTCCCGCCGCGACCGACCTGGACCCGCTCTCGGCGCTGTCCAGGATGGCCGAACTGGAGATCTACAACACCACCGCCGACCTGACACCACTGTGCGGCCTGACCGGCCTGGCCACGCTCGTGATCCGGGACAGCCGGCTCAGCGGACTGCCCGACCTCAGCGGAATGACGTCGCTGTCGAGCATCACCGTGGTGCACGACCAGCTCACCAGCCTCATCATCGGGACGCCGCCGAGCCTCACCACGCTCGACGCCTCCAACAACCACCTGACCGATGTCGCGCTGTCCGGCCTACCCGCACTTCAGACCCTGAACCTAAGCTCTAACAAGTTGACCAATCTGCGGCTGACCGACCTCCCCGCCCTGGCCACCGTGGACGCGCGGACCAACACGCTCACCAACCCCGGAACCTATGAACGGCTTCCCAGGCTCAGTTCGCTGAACCTGAACGACAACCAGCTGACCACGCTCGATGGCGTCTCCGGCCTGCCCACGCTCACCGAGGTCGACCTGATCAACAACGAGCTGGCCAGCACCGACGGACTGGCCGACCTGCCCGCCCTGGCCACGCTGCGCGCCACCAACAACCAGCTCACCGACCTCACCGCGCTGGCCGGGCTGCCCTCGTTGGCGGCGGTGTGGCTCACCAACAACCGGATCAGCGACCTCGGCCCCCTCACCGGCGCCCCACTGACCGAGCTGCACGCATCGAGCAACCAGGTGCATGCCCTGCCCGCCTTCACCGCCCTGCAGGACCTTGACCAGCTCGAACTCGCCTCCAACGGGCTCAGCGACATTCACGGCCTCACCGGCGCGACCGCCCTGCGAACGGCCGACCTCCGCAACAACGCACTGACGGACGTGTCCGTCCTCGCGCAGAGCCCGCACCTCACGTCGATGACGCTCAGCAACAACAAGATCTCCGACGTGTCCGCGTTCGATACGGCCACCACGACGGTCACCGCCAACGGACAGCAGGTCACCGCGACCGAGGTCGCCACCGTCGCCACCCCGACCGACCTCACCATCCGGGGATTCGGTGGCGACCTGCCCGCGCTGAGCCTGGATGCGAACACCACCTATGCCGACGGGCAGGTCGCCTACGCCACCTCCGGCACCCACACCGTCGGATTCACCCAGGCCAACGGTTCCTCGGCGTTCAGCGGGACGCTGATCCAGAGGGCAGGGCCCGACGCCGCCTTCACCACCATCCCCCCACCAAGGTTGTCCGGTCGCGCCGTGGTCAGTTACACCACAGCTGTGTACGCCAAGCCCTGGACGCCCGCGGTCGACCACTACGAGTACCAGTGGTACGTCAACGGCAAGGTGGTCCCCGGAGCCAACGACTGGGGCTACATCCCGGTGGCGAAGGACCTCGGCAAACGGATCAGGGCTCAGGTCACCGGCGTCAAGGACGGCTACATCTCCATCACCCGCTGGACGCCTTGGTCGGACAGGGTGATCCGGGGCTGGTTCTGGACCCACCGACCCAAGATCGTCGGCACAACCCAGACCGGGCAGCAGCTGTCCATCCAGATGGACCCCTGGCAGATCACCCCGGAACGCTTCACCTACCGCTGGCTCCGCAACGGAAACCCCATCACCGGCGCCACCAAGCCGACCTACACACCCACCGCCCGCGACCGCGGCAAGCACCTCTCGGTGCGGGTCACCGGCCACGCGGCTGGGATCCACACCGAGTCCGAGACGTCCAGGCGCACCGTTGCCATCACCCAGGGCGCCGTCCACTCCAGCCAGCCGACCATCACCGGCACCCCCGATGTGGGCCAGACCCTCGGGGTCGACCGGGGCGCCTGGGGACCCGGCACGATCACCTTCCGCCACCAGTGGCTCCGCGACGGAATCGCCATCGCCGGCGCGACCCGGAGCACCTACCAACTCACCGACACCGACAGGACCCACCAGATCAGCCTCACCGTCACCGGAGACCGCGCCAACCACACAGCAGTAACCCGCACCGCCGATCCACTCACCGTCCCCTGACCCGACGCGCAACCGGGGGCCGCAGGACGCGAGCCACCCGAGGTGGCGCGCGGTGATAAGATGTCCTTATGAGTCTGGTCGCCGAGTACCGCGACGCGCGGGCCCACGAGGAGACCTCGCGGTTGCGAAGGATGCTGGCCCTGCGCGCCCTGCTCGCCACGGGTTCGAGTCAACGCGACGTGGCCTCGAAGCTCGGGATCAGCCAGCCGGCCGTGAGCCAGCAACTCAAGGCATCCCGAGACCTGACCAAGGTGCATCCGGAAGCCTTGGTGAGGGCCGCGGCACCGGTCCTGGTGGACGTCGCACGAGCTCGGGGGTTCGAGCGCCTGGCGGTCTTCGGATCGGTTGCCCGAGGCGACGCACGAGACGACTCCGACATCGATCTCCTGGTCGATGCCCCTCCCGGCGCCGCGATCAAGGAGCTGCTCGCTCTTCTCGGAACCTTCGAGCAGATCCTCGGCCGTCCCGTCGACCTCGTCACGTACGGCGGACTCAAGGCCGGGCTGGACGACGACATCCGACGAGAGGCGGTGCTCCTGTGATGGACCGGAAGATCGCCAAGGAGTTCCTGCACATTCGCGACTGGCTCAAACGCGCCGGCGACATCGTCGACCACGGCCGGGACGCGTATCAGGACAACCCGTTGCTGCAAGAGGCCGGGGACTCCCTCATGATGAAACTCGGCGAGGCGGCCGGTCGCCTCGCTCGGGCGAACGTCGAGCCACCCGAGGGTGTGCTCTGGACGGACGCCATCGCCAACCGCAACTGGCTCATTCATCAATACGACGAGATCGACCGCGCGCTGACCTGGGAAACGCTCGCCAATGACCTCGCCTCGTGGCGGGCCGCGCTCGCCGGAACGTTCGCCGACGCGGAGGCAAGCCTGAACCCGGGCGCCTGAAGCAGCGTCAGACCCGGACAGCGCCGGTCGCCAGCTCCGAGATCCGCCGCGCAATCTCCTTGTCCCGGTCCGCGGCAGCGCTCTGGTAGATCATGGGAGGAGCGTGTCAGGCCGCGGTGGTTATGAGGGGTCACCGGGCTCCGCCAATGAGTGCGTGTCAGTTGGTGGTGGTTGTGAGGCCTCCGGACGCCTTCACAACCACCACCGACTGGCACGGACCGGGCAGCGGCCGCCGCGGCGGGCTGATAACCGCCACCAGCTGGCACGGACGGACGTGGCCCGAGAGGTGCGACGCAGCCGGTTGTCTACGAGTCGTCGTCACGCCGGGCCCGCGAGTGCAACGCTGGTCCCATGGCCCGCGTCCTGCCCCCGCCCGCCGAGCGGTTCGACCCGATCACCGCGCGCTGGTTGACGCCCGGCGGCCCGCTCCAGGATCCCCAGCGTGACGACATCGATCCCGGTCACAGCGAGCCGGTCACCCTGGTCGGCCCGGTTCCCCGCGAACTGGCGGACGCGGCCGTGCCGCGCGGCGACGCCCCGGACGGTCACCACACGACGCGACGCCGTTGGCTCGTGCTCGCCTTCTTCGCCTTCGCCGTCGTCGCCCTCCTCCTGGGCACGTTCCCGGCCTTCTGAGGAGGATTCTCCGAACCGGACCGCGCCCCGCACCCGCCGTCAGCTGCCGGCCCTGCGCACCATCTCCTCCGCGATCCAGCGGGCGGTCTCCCTGCTGCACGCCCCCGGCTCGCTGAAGCTGACGGCGAAGACGCCGGTGATCTCGGTGAGCTGCGGGACGCCCTGGAGGGCGAGGATCTCGTCGGCCTCCGCCGCGTACTCGTCCGGCGGGCCCCCCGCCTCGATCAGCCCGACCGGGTCGGCCTCCGCGAGGATCCGGATCATGTCGTCGCGCGTGAGGGCCATGGCGACGAGCCTAGACCGATTCACCGCGGCGCTGGTGGCTCTGCCGGAGGCGTCGCGGCGCAAACCCGGCCGCGGCGCCTCCAGCGATCACGACCAAGCCGGCTGCCCCCTCCAAACGTGTCGGCGTGATACGTGCCCCCGGGAGGTTGGCGGACCCACCCGGGAGGAGCCATGTCGAATCTAGGCGAGGAGGACATCGGCTGGTCAGACCCCGTTCGGGTGACCCTGCGGACGCCGGGAGCGCTCAGCGCAGCGTGCGGTCGAGCAGCTCGTGGAGCTCGGCGAAGGCCCACTCGAACGCCTCCTCGTTCCAGGCGGGCGTGTCCGACATCGTGTAGCCGTGGGCGGCCCCCGGGACGATCACGTTGGTCGCCTCGAGCCCCGCGGCGTCCAGGACCCCACCGAGGGTCTCCACCTGCTCGGGGGTCATCGACCCGTCGTTGTCCGCGTGCCCGAACAGGAAGGCGGCCCTCGCCGCGCCCAGCCCCAGGTGCGGCGAGTCCTCGTCGGCGGTCACCAACCCTCCGGTGTGCAGTGCGGCGCACGCCGCGACCTCGTCGGGGTGCCGGTTCGCGGTCCGGACGGCCAGCCGGCCGCCCATGCAGAAGCCGACCACGCCGATCGGGCCGTCGGCGACCTGGGGCAGACCCTCGAGCGCCGCGACGTAGGAGTCGATGTCGGCCTCGGCGCGATGCGTCGTCAGCCGCTGCATGCGCGGGGCGATCGCCTGCCAGTCGGGCGGGCCGTCCGGCGTGAGCTCCTCGACGGTTCCCTCGCGGTGTAACACGTTCGGCGCCAGCACCACGTAGCCCCACCCGGCCACACGCTGCGCCAGTTCCTCGATCCGCGGACGCAGGCCGAACGCGTCCATGAACATCAGCACACCGGGTCCACTGCCCGCCTCGGGAGCGGCGACGATCGCCTCGGCGGCGCCGTCGGAGAGTTCGAGATTCAGCATGAGCGCATGCTAGACAGCACCCCCGTCGTTCCGACAGGGACCCGCCGCGGCGATCCCGTCCGCAGCGTCTGGCTGTCGGGCCCCTCCCGCCGCGACACCCGCATCCTCTAGGGTGTGCGCCACCGAACGGACGCCGACTTCTCCCCCCAGGTGGCCTGATGACGACAGCTTCGCCTCCCCCGGCCGACACCGGCGCGCTGCCCCCCGCGCCCTCACGTCGGGCGGCGCTCGGCCTCGCCGCCGCCGGCGGCGTCGCCCTGTCCTCGCTGGGCACCGCCCGGGCCCTCGCCGCGCCACCGGTGCGGCCGCTCTCCCCCGTCCTGCCGGCGACGATCTCCGACCTGGCCAGCGGACTGGACCTGACCTCCTCGGCGGCCTGGCACCTCGCCCGGCGCGTGTCGCCCGCGCCCACCGCTGCCCTCGCGAAGAAGATCGCGAAGGTGGGGACGACGGCCTGGATCGACCAGCAGCTGGCCTGGAAGAAGATCAGCGACACCAAGGCCGACGGGATCGTCAAGAAGCACCTGAGCTACGCGACGATGACCGGCCACGAGGTCTACGTCGCGTCGAAGAAGCAGGCGTGGAAGGCCGGGAAGGCGATGAGCGTCACCCGGACGATCCGGCAGGTGTTCACCCAGCGGCACCTGTACGAGTCGATGGTCGACACGATGGCCGACCAGCTCTACATCTCCGCGGACGGCAAAGCCAGCGAGTTCGTCGCCTGGTTCGACTGGGCCGTACTGCGCAAGTACGCGCTCGGGAAGTTCTCGAGCATGCTGTACGCGGCCGTGCGGCACCCCGCGCTGCTGATCTACCTCGACAACCAGGTCAACTCCGCCGACAGTCCCAACGAGAACCTCGGACGCGAGCTGCTCGAGCTGCACACCGTCGGCGTCGGGAACTACGAAGAGGAGGACGTGCGCCAGTCCGCCCTGATGCTCACGGGGCACAGCCTGGACTGGACGAAGCGGACGTACCGCTACAACCCCGGCGACCACTACGTCGGGAAGATCTCGGTGATGGGGTTCACCCACCCCAACGCGACGGCCGCCGACGGGCCCGCCGCGCTGAAGGCCTACCTGTCCTACCTCGCCCACCACGAGGGCACGGCGCGGCGGATCGCGGAGCGGCTCGCCGTCCGCTACGTGTCCGACACCCCGTCCGACGCCCTGCTCGACCACCTCGCCGCGGTGTACCTGGCGAACGACACCTCGCTGTCCGCCGTCATGCGCGCCCTGCTGCACAGCGACGAGTTCGCCGATTCCGTCGGCGCGAAGTGGCGGCGTCCCCAGGAGACCATGGCCACCATGGTGAAGGTGCGCAAACCCTCCACTATCCACACCACGACCACGCAGGCCGAGAACGTGTGGGGTATCACCGGCACCGTCCAGTGGCTGCTCTACCTGGAGAACCACCAGCCGCGGATGTGGCCGGTTGTGAACGGCTACCCCGACCAGGCGAGCGACTGGATGGCCACCCAGGCCCTGCTCGGCCACTGGTACTCGGCCAACGCCCGGATCAACTGGGGCAACGACGCCGAGTGGCCCTCGGCCTCCTCGACCTGGGCCAAGGCGCTCGGCGTCAAGAAGGGCCAGGTGGTCGCCGACGTCGCGAAACGCCTCACCACCGACCTCACGGGCTACACGTGGACGCAGGCGCACCTCGACATCGTGGTCGCCCGCCTGAAGGGGACGGGGACGGGGGCCACACTCTCCTCCGACCAGGTGAAGTACAACCTCGGTCCCGCGCTGCACTTCATCTTCTCCTCCCCCTACTTCATGCTCCGCTGAGAGGACACCGATGGCCCCCGGAGACCTGGATCCGTCCCTGCGCCGCGGCGAGGCTCTGCTGCACGAGGACCTGATCACCCCGCTGCACCACCACGACGAGTCGCAGAACCGGCTGCTCGCCACCCTCGACGGGCAGACCCGCGTCGTCACGCCGCGGCAGGCCAACGACCTGGTCGCCACCCTGCGTCCGAACCGGCGGGTGGACGACCCGACCGTGGAACACGTTCCCACCGGGCCCCGGCTCGGACGGCGCGGCCTGTTCCGCGGGTCGCTGATCGGACTCGGCGGGCTGCTGGCCGCGTCCGCCGCGCCGCGCTACTCCTTCGCCGCCGGTACCGGCGGGGACCTGCTCGTCTGCATCTTCCTGCGCGGCGGGTTCGACGGCCTGGCCGCGCTCGGGCTGCCCAACGACAGCTATTACGGCACCCTGCGCGGCACCACGAGGGTCTCCACCGGCCTGGCCCTGAGTTCCGACTACGTGCTGAACCCCAACTTCTCCGCCATCAACGACATCTGGAACGACGGCCAGCTCGCGGTGGTCGTCGGCTCGGGCCACCCCGACGTGCAGCGGTCCCACTTCGAGGACCAGGACCTGTGCGAGCGCGCCGCGAAGGCGAACGTCCGCTCGGGCTGGATCGGACGACACATCGCGTCCTCCTCGTCCGCCTCCGGCACCTTCCGCGGCATCACCATCGGCGACCGGGTGGTGCTCTCGCTGACCACCAACGCCTACCAGTCGATCGCGATGTCGAGCGTGGACTCGTTCACGCTCGAGTCGGCCTGGAACGACGGGGACCGGCTCGTCACCGACCTCGGTGCGATCTACGGGGACGCGGGCGGCGTCCTCGCCACCCAGGCGCAGGCCACCCTGACGGCCGTGCAGAGCCTCGGCACCGTCCGCTCCCAGGCCTACGCGCCGGCCAACGGTGCCAGCTACCCCGACACGACCTGGGGCAAGGGGCTGAAGGACATCGCCCGGCTCGCGAAGGCCGACCTCGGCATGGAGGTCGCCTGCATCGACTACGGCGGCTGGGACATGCACCAGAACATCGGCAGGCCGGGGGACGCCGACGGCGCGTTCTCCACCCTCGCCCGCGACTTCTCGAAGGGCCTGGCCGCGTTCCGGACCGACCTCGGCAGCCGGTGGAACTCGGTCACGGTGGTCACAATGAGCGAGTTCGGCCGCCGCGCGGAGGTGAACGGTGACGGCGGCAGCGACCACGGGCACGGCAACCTGATGTTCCTGATGGGCGGCTCCATCAAGGGCGGCACCGTGTACGGGTCGATGCCGACGAGCCTCAGCCCGGACAACCTCACCGACGGTGACGTCCCGATCACCACCGACTACCGGCAGGCGCTCTCGGAGATCGTCAGCAAGCGGCTGGGCAACAGCAACCTCGACCAGGTCTTCCCCGGCTTCACTCCGGGGCCCGCCCTCGGCGTGGCCTGACGGCGACACCCGACCCGCGTGTGCCGCCGGCCGGTGCGGGGACGTAGGGTGGCGTGAACTCCTCGACCTGCGCCACCGCGGGCCGGCGAGCCCCAGAAAGGTCTGCCGGATGCCCCCGACCACCTCCCGACTGCGCCCGATGCGTGCGACGCTGGCCATGCTCGTGGCGACACTGCTCGCGGTGGCGACCGCCACCACGAGCCCCGCGACCACCCTCGGCAACGACGGGAAGCCGATCACCAACGCCGCAGGTGTCACCTTCGGCGTCCTGGCTCATCGCGCCGGCGGGGCGGAGTGGCCGCAGAACTCGGCGGAGGCCTACACCCGCAGCGTCGCGGCCGGGGTGGACGCCATCGAGACCGACATCGTGTTCACCAAGGACGGCCACGGCGTGATGAGCCACAACGAGACGCTCCCGTCCCGGTGCACGTCGACGGGGCGTGCGATCCACACCATGACGCTCGCGGAGGTGCAGGAGGTCCGCTGCGCGAACCTCGCCGGCGACAAGGTGGTGCCGATCCCGACCTTCGACGAGCTGGCCGACATCCTCGACGGGCATCCCGAGGTCGAACTCATGCTGGAGGTCAAGAGCTACGCCGGCCAGTCGGCCAAGGGACGTCGCGCGTGGACCACGAAGGCGATCGGGCTGGTGAAGGACCACGGCCTGCTGGCCCAGACGTCGTTCCTGACCTTCTTCTGGGACACGACCCTCCCGACGATCCGGTCCCTCGCCCCGGACAGCTACGTCCTCGCGCTCGACCTCTCCGTTGTCGACTACGGGCGAGTCCGCAAGGCGGCGGACCTCGGCGCCGACGCGTTCGGGCTCCGGATGGCGTACACCACCGTGGCCCTGGCCGAGTACGTGAAGGCGAAGGGGATGGACTCCACCCCCTGGCAGGTGGAGACCGACCAGCAGCGCGCGTTCTCGATCCACTACGGCGGACAGCGGCAACTCCTGAGCAGCGACGTGCCGACGGTCACCCAGCAGCAACTGGTCGACGGGGAGATCGACCTCGATCCGACCCCCGCACCGACCGCGACGAAGCTCGCGAAGGCCGTCACAATCCGCTCCGGCGCCTTCACGGCCAACCGCAAGCAGTACCGGACCGTCGGGACCAGCGCCGTGCCGGCCACCGCCCTGCCCGGCCTGCAAGACGTCACGCTCGCGATCACGGTGAAGGGCGGCACGGGCAAGGGCACCCTCTCGGTCGGCGCGAGCTCCTCGCCGCTGGCCAGCTCCGTGACCACCCCGCTGCCGAAGGGCACCGCCACGGTCACGGTGAAAGCTCCTCTCGGCAAGGACAGGAAGCTGCGCATCTTCACGACGAGGAGCGTGTCCCTGACGGTGAAGGTGACCGGCTACACCCGGATGCTGTTCACCTGATCCGTCACTCGGCGCCCGCGTTGTAGGTTCGCAGCCGCCAGTACTCGTCGCCGGGCTCCAGTACCGTCCAGTGGCAGTTGGACAGGCCGCGGAACAGTCGGGCGTGCGAGTACTCGAGGCCCATCAGCAGCAGGGCGCCCACGCGCAGGGACAGGCCGTGGCCCACGGCCAGCACCACCTCGTCGTCGGCCGCCGCCTCGGCGTGGTCCATCACCGCCAGCGCGACGCGTCGACCCGCTTCGGTGGCCGACTCGCCCTCCGGCGAGCGGCGGAAGTCGCGCCCCTCCTGCAGGGCCGGCCAGAAGTCCGGCTCGATGCGACCCACCTCGTCCATCGTGAGGCCTGACCAGGAGCCGACGTTGACCTCGCGAAGGCGCGGGTCGGCGTCGACCGCGAGACCGCAGCGCGCGGCCACGATCCGGGCCGTCTCGTTCGCCCTGCTCAGGTCGGAAGCGAAGACGCGCGTGATCCCCGCACCGACCAGGCGCTCCGCCGCGGCCGCGGCCTGGGCGCGGCCCTCCTCGTTGAGCGGGACGTCGGCGTGGCCCTGGAACCGCCCGCCGTCGTTCCAGTCGGTCACCCCGTGCCGGAGCAGGACGACCCGTGCGGCGGTCATTCGGCGACGGGCTCCTCGAGCGGGCCGAGGTCGAGCCGGGGGCAGTCCTTCCAGAGCCGCTCGAGCGCGTACAGGGCCCGCTCCTCGGCGTGCTGGACGTGCACGACAGCGTCCAGGAAGTCCAGCAGCACCCACCGGTTCTCCCGGTCGCCCTCGCGCCGGACGGCCTTCACGCCCTCTTTCAGCAGGGCCTCCTCGACCGCGTCCACGACGGCGCCGACCTGGCGCTCGTTGCTCGCGGTCACGATCAGGAAGATGTCGGTGATCGCGAGCCGGTCGGAGACGTCGAACGCCACCGGGTCCTTGGCGAGCTTCCCCACGGCGGCCCTGGCCGCGGTGCGGGCGATCTCCAGGGCGTGTTCGGTGGCGGTCACGAGTCTCCTCTCACGCGGTACAACCCGCGCTTGGCGATGTACTGGACGATGCCGTCGGGCACCAGGTACCACAGCGGCAGGCCCTGGGCGACGCGGTCGCGGCAGGCCGTGGACGAGATCGAGAGGGCCGGCACCTCGAGCAGGGTGACCTTGTCCTCGGGCAGGTGCCGGATGTCGCTCTCCCCCAGCGGGACGCCGGGGCGCGACACCCCGACGAACTGGGCGAGGTCGAACAACTCGTCCACGCCCTTCCACGTCAGGATCTTGCTCAGCGCGTCCGCGCCGGTGATGAAGAACAGGTCCATCGGCCCGGGCCGGACCTTGCGGATGTCCCGCAGGGTGTCGACGGTGTAGGTGGGCCCCGGACGCTCGATGTCGACGCGGCTGACCGAGAACCGCGGGTTCGACGCGGTCGCGATCGTCGTCATCAGGTACCGGTCCTCGGCCTGGGAGACCTGCTTGCCCGCCTTCTGCCACGGCTCCCCGGTCGGCACGAACACCACCTCGTCGAGGGCGAAGCGGGCCTGCACCTCGCTCGCAGCCACCAGGTGGCCGTGGTGGATCGGGTCGAACGTTCCGCCCATCACGCCGAGGCGGAGTCGCCGGGAGCCCGTGCGGTCCCAGGCGATCGGGGTCTCGCTCATTTGGCGTGCGGCCGTCCCTTGCCGATCTGGCGGACGTAACCGAGCCCGGTCAGCAGGATGCCGAAGGCGACCAGTCCGACCACGACCGGCAGCGTCACGTCGTAGACGGCGGCCTCGAGGAGCGTCTGCATGTCGCGGATCCTACACGGGCGGGGCCGCCGCCTGCCTCCCCCGCGGCCGCGCCGGCTCCGGGGGCGGCCGGTCAGGCGCGCGTCTGGCCGTCGCCGTCCAGGATGTACTTGGTCGAGGTCATCTCCGGCAGGGCCATCGGGCCGCGCGCGTGCAGCTTCTGGGTGGAGATGCCGATCTCCGCACCGAAGCCGAACTCGCCGCCGTCCACGAACCGGGAGGACGCGTTCACGAGCACGGCGGCCGCGTCGACCTCCGCGGTGAAGCGGTCGGCGGCGCGCCGGTCGGAGGTGACGATGGTCTCCGAGTGCCCGGTGCTGTGGACGCGGATGTGCGCGATCGCCTCGTCCAGCGATGCGACCACCAGGGCGGCCAGGTCGAGCGAGAGGTACTCCTCGTCGAACTCTTCCGGGCCGGCGGCGACCACGTCCGCCGAGTACGCGCACACCTCCGGGGTGCCGTGGACGGTGACGCCCGCGCCGGCGAGCGCTGCCAGCGCCCTGGGCAGGAACGCGGGCGCGATGTCGGCGTGGACGACCAGCGTCTCCAGCGCGTTGCAGACGCTGGGCCGCTGGACCTTCGCGTTCAGCATGATGGCGAGCGCCATGTCGATGTCGGCGGACGCGTCCACGAACAGGTGGCAGTTGCCGGTCCCGGTCTCGATCACCGGCACCTTAGAGCCGTCCACCACCGCGTTGATCAGGCCCGCCCCGCCGCGCGGGACCAGGACGTCGACCAGCCCGCGGGCGGCCATCATCTCCCCGGTGACGCTCCGGTCGCCCTCGACGAGCTGCACGGCGTCCTCGGGCAGCCCGGACGCGGCCAGACCCTCCCGCAGCGCGGCGACGATCGCCCGGTTGGAGGCCAGCGCGGACGAGGAACCGCGCAGGAGCGCGGCGTTGCCGGACTTCAGGCAGATGCCGGCGGCGTCGGCGGTCACGTTGGGACGCGCCTCGTAGATGATGCCCACCACGCCGAGCGGAACCCGCACCTGCCGCACCCGGACGCCGTTCGGGTTCGTCCAGCCCCGCACCACGTCGCCCACCGGGTCGGGCAGCCCGGCCAGAGACCGCAGCCCCGCCACCATGCCGTCGACCCGGGACGGGGTCAGCGCGAGCCGGTCGACCATCCACTCCTGCGTGCCGGCGGCGCGGGCGGCGGCCACGTCGTCGGCGTTGGCTGCCAGCACCGGCCCGGACGCGGCCGCGAGCGCGTCGGCCATCGCGTGCAGCGCGGCGTCCTTCGGGGCGCGAGGGAGCACGGCGAGGGCACGGCTGGCCACCTGGGCCGCGGTGGCCTGATCGGCGAACGTCATGCGCGCAAGGATACGGCGCGGACCCCCACCCGGACGTTCACTGTCCGGTGAACTCCGCCTGCCCGGCGAGGTCCGGGGCGACCTCGACCGCCTCGACCGGACGGACGAAGAAGGCCCGCAGGCCCGCGCGCCGGAGCAGGTACCAGGTGAGGTTGAACGCGATCATCAGCACCAGCAGGAAAGAGGAGATCTTCGAGGACGCCTCGTTCAGGAGCACGGCCCAGCTCAGCCACAGCAACTGGTTGACCAGCCCGAGCCCGAGGAAGACCGGCGACACCCCGGTGACCGACGGCGAGCGGACGACCTCGATGATCTGGCCGGCGTTGGCGAGGATCGCCGGCACCAGGGACGCCACGCCGAAGGCGGTGCTGCCCAGGCCCAGGTCGATCGCCACCAGCACGACGACGGCCAGCAGGCTCGGCAGCACAACCGGGAACAGCCGCCGGCCCAGGTCCTTCGTGAACAGGTAGAGCACGATCGACGTCGTGACGAGCCCACCGAGGTTCGTCACGATCATGTTCGCCTGGCCGATCTTGATCCCGTGGATCGCCCAGATCAGGTTGAGCACGAGGATCGCCTGCCAGCCGAACAGCGACAGCCCCGCGGTGCTGCGGGTGCGCGCCAGCCGGATCAGCTGCGGCAGACCGAGCACGGTGCCGACCAGCGCTGCCACCCAGCCGAGGATCTCCACCGGGGTCACGACGGCTTCCTCCTGCGCGCCCGGACGGCCATGTCGTCGCGGTGCACGACCTCGCGGTCGAAGCCCGCGCCGCGCTCGGCGACGAGGTCGCGGGTGCTGCGTCCGATGATGCCGGGCAGGTCGGCGGAGTCGTAGCCGACCAGGCCGCGGGCGACCACGGCGCCCGCCTCGCTGACCAGCCGGACCGGGTCGCCGGCCCGGAACGTGCCGCGGACCTCGATGATCCCGGCGGGGAGGAGCGACGCCTTCCGTTCGGTGACCGCCCTCACCGCGCCCGCGTCCAGCACGAGCTCACCCTGGGACACCGACGCGTAGGCCAGCCACATCAGCTTGCGGGCGCGGCGCTTCCCGGTGGCCTGGAACAGCGTCCCGACCTCTGCCCCGGCGAGGGCGTCCGCCACCCGCTCGGCCGCGGCCAGGACGACCGGGATGCCGGAGGCGGCAGCGATCCGGGCCGCCTGGAGCTTCGTCTCCATGCCGCCCGTGCCGACCTCCGCGCCGCGTCCCGACGTGTCGACGACCAGTTCCTCGATGTCGGGGACGAGCGGGATCGGCCGGGCTTCCGGGTGCGACGGGTGCTCGGTGTAGAGAGCGTCCACGTCACTGAGCAGGACGAGCGCATCCGCCCCGACCAGGTGGGCGACCAGCGCGGCCAGCCGGTCGTTGTCGCCGAACCGGATCTCGTGGGTGGCGACGGTGTCGTTCTCGTTCACGATCGGCACCACGCCGAGCTCGATCAGCCGGGTGAAGGTGCGCAGCGCGTTGCGGTAGTGGTCCTGCCGGGTCACGTCCTCGACGGTGAGCAGCACCTGGCCGACCGTGAGGTCGTGCCGGGCGAACAGCGACCCGTACCGGCCGAGCAGCAGGCCCTGGCCCACCGACGCCGCGGCCTGTTTGCTCGCGAGGTCCCGCGGCCGATGCTTCATTCGCAGCGGGCCCATCCCCGAGGCCATCGCCCCCGAGGAGACCAGCACGACGTCCTGGCCGCGGCCCCGGGCGGCCGCCAGCGCGTCGACGAGGACCTCCATGCGGGCGATGTCGAGCGCGCCGCTGGCGTCGGTGAGCGAGGACGAACCGACCTTCACCACCAGCCTGTGGGCGCCCGTGATCTCCGTCCGGGCCGGGGCGGCCGCGGACGCGCCGGCCTCACTCATCGTCGTCGTCCAGCCCTTCGGCCGCCAGTCGCGTGTGCTGCTCCGCCTCGCGCTCCGCGGCCTTCGCCGCGTGGTACTCGGCGTCCATCGCGCGCCGGCGACGGGCGGCCGGGCGCTCGGTGGCCAGCCGCTGGTCCTCGCCGCGCCGGGACAGGATCTCGGCGCCGACCTCGATCTGCGGGGCGAAGTCGAACACGACCGGGTTCTCCCCGCCGATCGCCACCGCGTCGCCGGCGAGCGCCCCCAACGCGAGCAGCTCCTCCTCGATGCCGAGGCGGGCGAACCGGTCGGCGAGGTAGCCGACGGCCTCGGCGTTGTTGAAGTCGGTCTGCCTGACCCAGCGTTCCGGCTTCTCGCCGCGCACCCGCCAGACGAAGCCGCCCTCACCGTCGCCCTGCCGCGAGAATCGTGAACTCCGGACCACCCGCCACCGGTTCGGGACGGATCACGATCCGCTTCGGCGGCACGGCGGCGTCGCGGCTGCGGCGCTCGGCGACGAGTTCGGCCATCGCGAAGGTGAGCGCCTGCAGGCCGACGCCGGTCTTGGTGGAGACGGCGAAGACGGGCAGGCCGCGGGCCTTCACGTCGTCGGTCACGATCGCGGCGAGCTCGGCCGCGTCCGGAATGTCGACCTTGTTCAGGACCACCATCCGCGGCCGGTCCTCCAGGCCGCCGTGGGCGGCGAGTTCGGCCTCGATCACGTCGAGGTCGGTGAGCGGGTCGCGTCCGGGCTCGTAGGTCGCGCAGTCGATGACGTGGACGATCGCCTGGCACCGCTCGATGTGGCGCAGGAAGTCGTGGCCGAGGCCGCGGCCCTCGCTCGCGCCCTCGATCAGGCCCGGGACGTCCGCGACGGTGAAGGTGGTCGCTCCGGCCACCACCACGCCCAGGTTCGGGACGAGGGTGGTGAACGGGTAGTCGGCGATCTTCGGACGCGCGCGCGAGATGGCGGCGATCAGGGACGACTTGCCGGCGCTCGGGAAGCCGACCAGGCCGATGTCGGCGACCACCTTCAGCTCCAAGGTGATCTGCCGGGACTCTCCGTCCTCGCCGAGCAGAGCGAAGCCGGGCGCCTTGCGGGCCGAGGACGCGAGCGCCGCGTTGCCGAGGCCGCCGCGGCCGCCGTGGGCGATCACGACCTCGGCGTCCGGCCCGACGAGGTCGGCGAGGACCACGCCGGAGTCACCGTCGTGGACCACCGTGCCGTCGGGCACGGCCAGGATGATGTCCTCACCGTTCGCACCGTTGGCGAAGTCGCCGCGTCCGGGCTGGCCGTTGGAGGCCCTGCGCACCGACTGGCGGTGGAACTCGACGAGCGTGGTCAGGCCCGGGTCGACGCGCAGGATGACCGAGCCCCCGTTGCCGCCGTTGCCCCCGTCGGGGCCGCCGAGCGGCTTGAACTTCTCCCGCCGGATGGACGCGCAGCCGTGCCCGCCGTTGCCGGCGGCCACGGTGAGCACCGTGCGGTCGATGAAGGAAGGGATGGCCACGAGGAACTTTCCGGATCGGACGGGCCGCCAGGTGGAGGACGGCTCAGGCTGACATCCTATCGGCCCTGCGTGGCCGGCCGGGGTTGCCGTCCGGGCGGCGCGGGCCCGACTCAGGCGTGGTCGGTCCCGTCGCGTCCGATGCCCTCGTCCTCCGGGGGCGCCCAGATCGAGTGGTCGGGCGGCGGCGAGGGCTCACCGGCCTGCTCGTCCGGGTCGGCCCCGAGGCCGTCCGCCGCGTCCGACGGCTGCCCCTCGACGGGCTCGACGACCGGCTCGGACGGTGCGTCCGCCTCGCCGCCCGAGGTCGCGGTCGCGCGGCGCCGGAGCGCGAGCACGAACAGGGTGAGGGCCACCCCGAGGAGGGCTCCACCACCGGCGAAGAGCGCGGGGGGCGGCTGCTGGCGCGTGGTCGAGACGATCGTGAGCGGGTCCTGGGCGAGCGTGGCGAGCGACCCTGTGTAGTGGACGGAGTTGTGGGAGACCACGCCACGGGTGGCCGCGACCACCTCGCCGGGCACGATCACCTCGAGGTCGAGATTGCTGTCCGCGGTGTCGATCCCGCTGAAGTCGGAGGTGAGGACCGTGTAGTCACCGATCGTGGTGAACCGCATCGCATCCTCGAGTGCGGACAACTGCACCGAGCCCTGGACATGGCAGGAGACCGTGCCGTCTGCAGAGACGGGGGTCGCGGTCACGTGCACGGTGCTGTTGTCCACGGGCGTGCACCCGGTCGCGTCCAGGTCGGTGAACACGAGGTCGACCTTCAACTCGTCGGCGGAGACCACCTCGATGCTGCCCGAGGTGTCGCAACCGGTGAGCAGGAGCGCCGCGGCGGCGGCCAGCACGGCCATCGCGGGGCGACCTCGCGTCCGGAACATGGCGCGATCCTAACCGGGGGCCTCGGGCCGGGCACCAGGGGCGTCCCTCCCGCCGGGGCCGGCGCTGCTCAGCGGTCCTCGGGAGAGGCCCAGATCGAGTGGTCGACGGACGCGGTGGCGTCCACGGGAGGTGCCGGACCCGCGAGCGATGGCTCTCCCCCTGGCGTGGCGAACCAGGCGTGGTCGATCACCGGCCGCTCGGGTGCGGTCCCGGTCGGGTCGACCGGCGGCCGCTCGCTGTCCCGGGTGGGCGCTTGTGGATCGGGCGCGTCCGCCTCGGCGTCCACCGGAGCCGGCAGCACCGGACGCGGGGGGTTCAGCCACCGGATCAACGACGCGAGGAGGATGGTGAGGACGATCCCCGCCACGCCGCCGGCCGCAGCGGCGACCACCCAGTTCGCCGGCCCCGGCCTGTTGAGGGTGACGACCCGGATCTGACCGCTGGTGAGCCTCGCGGGGTTCAGCAGGAGGCTGCGGCCGCGGATCGTGCCCTGGTTGGACTCCAGGACGTCGCCCGGGAATCGCACCTCGATCTCGTCATCCGGCCAGCCGCCGCGGTTGCTGTTCAGGGCGCCGTCGAACGTCCAGTACTCGCCGACGGCGGACGCGTGGAAGTCGGAGAAGCCGAGGCTGGACAGCGGCATCCTGCCGGACACGTGGCACGTCGCGCTGCCGAGCACATCGGGCCCCGGCTCGAGTCGGACGGACGCGAGCGGCTCACTGCTCGGCACACACTCGAAGGTGAAGTCGCTCACCAGGAGGTCGAGCGATGCCCCCTCGGTCGAGAGCACGTCGACCGTGCCCTGGACGTGGCAGCCGCTGAGCAGGACACCGGCGACTGCGGCGCCGAGAGCGGCCATCGCCCGCCGTCGCGCAGCCATGGGCCGATCCTACGAAAGCTCCCTGCGGGCGCCCATGCGCACATTGGACGAGCCCGCACACACGGAAAGGGCGGCCCGAGGGCCGCCCTTTCCTTGCGTCTTCTGGTGCCGCGCGCCTACTGGGCATCCTCGACCGCGATGTTCACCACGCGGCGGCCACGCCGAGTGCCGAACTCGACCTTGCCCGCGCGGAGCGCGAACAGGGTGTCGTCGCCACCGCGTCCCACGCCCTCACCGGGGTGGAAGTGGGTGCCGCGCTGCCGGACGATGATCTCGCCGGCGTTGACCTGCTCGCCGCCGAAGCGCTTCACGCCGAGGCGCTGCGAGTTGGAGTCGCGCCCGTTGCGGGAGGACGATGCGCCCTTCTTGTGTGCCATGTCAGTTGCCTCAGCTCTCGATGCCCGTGACCTTGACCTGCGTGTAGCGCTGGCGGTGGCCCTGGCGCTTCTTGTAGCCGGTCTTGTTCTTGAACTTGATGATCCGGATCTTCGGACCCTTGGTCTCGGCGATCACCTCGGCGGTGACGCTCGCCTTGCCGAGCTTCTTCGCATCTGCGGTGATCTTGTCGCCGTCGACGAGCAGCAGCGGGGTCAGCGAAACGCTGTCGCCGGCCTTCGCCTCGACCTTGTCGATCTCCACGATGTCGCCCACAGCAACCTTGTGCTGGCGGCCACCACTGCGCACGATCGCGTACACGCCCGACCCACTTCCCTAAGCTCTGTCCGACACGCACCCATCCCCGACGGGACGAGGTGTGTGCTCTGTTGAATGCCCCGGGCGACGCTTCGCCTGCCCAGTGAGCACCGAGGGTCAAGACTACGGCCCCTCGGTGGAGGGGGTCAAACCGGCCTCGGCCCGCGCCGCGCGTTCGCGACTTTCGGCACGGCTCCGGAGACCCGGCCCGGGCTGACAGCCCGAGTCGCGACTTTCGGCCCCGTGAAACCCGCTCCCACTGGACTGGAACCGGGCCGAAAGGCGCAACTACCCCACCATCCGGATCTCGGCGGTCCCATTCTGGGCGAAAAGCCGCACTCTCACAGCCCGAGCGCCCTGCCGATCCGTGCCATCACCACGTGCGGGCGAGCGTGGATCTCCCCGCCATCCCAGCGCACGAAACGATGGCCCTGGTCACGCAGCACCTGCTCGCGCCGCTTCTCCGCGATCATGTCGCCAGCGTCGGCGTACTTGCTCCGCCCGTCCGCCTCCCCGATCAGGTCCTGGTCGCGCCAGTAGAAGTCGGGGAAGAAGGTCCCCAGCGGCGTCGCGATGGGAACCTGGCACTCGGGCAGCGGAAGGCCCGCCAACATCATGTGCCCGAACGCGAGGGACTCGATGGGACTCTCCCGGACCGGATCGGCCACCTCGAGCCAGCGCCGCGCCGCGGCCATCCCCCGCCCGGCCATCGCGTCGCGCACGGGTGCCCGTGCGGCCTCGACCAATCGCTGGTTGCGGTAGTCGGAGCGCCGAGGGTTGAGCACCAGGTCTGCGCACAACAGGCGCAGCGCGCCGTCGAGCACCACCAGCGCCTCCGGCAACTCCAGGGTCCGGACCAGGTCGGCGGCCGTCCTGGCGATCGTGGTGACCGGGAACCCGCCGTCGATCGTCCCCACCTGGTGACGGGGCAGGCGCGCGACGAGTTGCACCACACCGGGAGAACGCTCGGACCGGAACGATGCGCCGGCCGGGAGGGTGAGCCAGGCCGGTTCGTCGACCCAGTCGGTGGAGGGCAGCGGGATGCGCCACCAGGCGGCCGCAGACCGGTGTGACACGACCCCTTCGGCCTGGTAGGCCTGCTGGGCGCACGCCCGTACCAGGTGCTGCTCGCGCGGGTCGGCCGGCCACTTCGTCGCATCCAGATACACACCACGTCGCACCCGGAGGAGGCGGCCGTCGCGAACCGCCTCCTCGAGCCGGTGCTTGCTGGCGCCCAGCGCGATCAGGTCGCGGCCGGCCGTGGGCACCGCGGGAAAGGGAAAGGGTGTTCTCGTCCGCACGCCCCACATCTTCGGCAGATCGGCCCAGAACCGGTCACCGACCTGCGCCACCTGTGGACAAGGAAGGAGTTGTCCACAGGTCACGGCCGCGTCCGATTTCCGCTAGTTCGGGCGTGGGCGGCCTGCCATGCTGGTCGGTATGGACTTCGAGCAGCGCTATCGGGCGGTCACAACGAAGGACGCCCGCTTCGACGGCGCGTTCGTCACCGCGGTCCGCTCCACGGGCATCTACTGCCGGCCGTCCTGCCCCGCGCGCACGCCCAAACCGGCGAACGTGGAGTTCTTCGCAACCAGCGCGGCGGCGCACGAGTCCGGCTACCGGGCGTGCAAGCGGTGCCTGCCGGACGCCGTCCCCGGCTCCCCGGAGTGGAACCTGCGACAGGACGCAGCCGCGCGCGCCATGCGGCTGATCGCCGACGGGGTGGTCGAGCGCGAGGGGGTGCCGGGGCTCGCCGGCCGGCTCGGCTACACGACCCGTCACCTCAACCGGCTGCTCGGCGGCGAACTGGGCGCGGGGCCGCTGGCCCTGGCCCGCGCGCACCGCGCCCAGGTGGCCCGCGAACTGCTGGTCTCCACCGACCTGTCGATCAGCGACATCGCGTTCGCGTCCGGCTTCGGCAGCATCCGGCAGTTCAACGACACCGTCGCCGAGGTGTACGACCGGACGCCGTCCGCGCTGCGCGCCACCCGTCCACGCCGCACTGCCGACGGCTCGGGGCCCGCCGCCCACCCCGCGTCCGGATCGGCGGACGGGGTACGGGTGCGGCTGGCGCTGCCCGTGCGGCTGCCGTTCGACGCGGCCGGGGTGTTCGCGTGGCTCGCCGCACGGGCGCTGCCGGGCGTCGAGGACGCGGGCCCCGACCACTACGCGCGGACGCTCCTCCTGCCCCGAGGGCCGGCCACCTTCGAGGTGCGCGCGGACGCCGACCGGCTGTCGCTGTCGGCGACCCTGACCACGCTGGCCGACCTCGCCCCGCTCGTCGCCAGGGTGCGCCGGCTCTTCGACGCCGACGCCGATCCGGTCGGCATCGACCAGGCACTCGCCGCCGAGCCTGCGCTCACCGCGTCCCTCGCGGCCACGCCGGGGATCCGGCTGCCGGGAGCTGTCGACCCCCACGAGATGCTGCTGCGGGCGCTGGTCGGCCAGCAGAATCTCGGTCGCGGCCGCCCGCACCCAGCTGTCCCGGCTCGCGCAGGCGTGCGGGACGACCGTGCCCTCCCCCGTCGATCGGCTCGGACTGCTGTTCCCTACGCCGGCGCAGGTGGTCGAGCACGGCCGCGAGGTCCTGGTCGGCCCCCGGACGCGGATCGCCCACATCCTGGCGATCTGCGAGCGGCTCGCCATCGGTGAGCTCGACCTGTCCTGGGCCGACGACCCCGTCGCCCAGCACGACCGCCTGGTCGCGCTGCCCGGGATCGGCGAGTGGACGGCCGGGTACGTCGCCATGCGCGTCCTCGGGCACCCGGACATCCTGCCGACCGGCGACGTCGCCCTGCGCAAGGGCGCCGCGGCCCTCGGCCTGCCCGACTCCCCCCGCGAACTCGCGGCCTGGGGCGCACGACTCTCGCCGTGGCGGTCCTACGCCGCCCTGCACCTGTGGCGCGCCGCCACACCGAGGAAGGAAACCCGATGAAGCTCACCACGATCGACACCGCCGACGGGCCGTTCACCCTGCTCGCCGAGGACGGGGTCGTCCTCGCGTCCGGCTGGACGGGCGACCCGGAGGTGATCCTCGCCCGGCTGCGTCCCGCCGAGCGCCCGGACACGGTCGAAGCGGCGGACCTCGACGACGCCGAGGTCGCGGGCCCCACGGACGCCGTCCGCCGCTACTACGCGGGCGACCTGGCCGCCATCGACGACGTGCCGGTGCGGCAGGCCGGCAGCGACTGGCGCCTGCGCGGCTGGCGGCAGCTGCGGGAGATCCCGCCGGGCCACCCGTTGTCGTACGCGGCGTTCGCGGAGGTCCTCGGCAGCCCGACCGCGGTGCGCGCCGCCGCCAGCATCTGCGCGACGAACGCGCCCGCGCTGTTCGTCCCGTGCCACCGTGTACTACGCGGCGACGGCACGATGGGCGGCTTCGCCTGGGGCGTCGAGGTGAAGCGCTCGCTGCTCGCCCGAGAGCGGGCAGCCGTCCCCGTGCAGCGCTGACGCGATCTCGCCGCCCTGCCTGTCCCAGAGGCCCCTCCTGTCACAGTTCGCGCGCAGCGCGGCAGGATCACGCCACGGCGGGAGCCGTCCGGCCCCCACCGCCCGGCGCGGGGGGTGCAGGCAGCGCGGCGGAGATCCCGGGTCCAGCCCGGGATGACAGGGCTCCGACGCCGCTCCCGTCCACCCTGAAGTGGACGGTTGTGCGGCGAACTCGCGACTTTCCGTCCACCTTGACGTGGCCCGCGGCCGCGTCCACCTTGAAGTGGACGGTTGTGCGGTGTACTCGCGACTATCCGTCCACCTTGTCGCGGACGCCGCCCCCGTCCACCGTGAAGTGGACGGATTTGCCGTGTAGTCGCGACTTTCCGTCCACCTTGTGGTGGACGGCCTACTCGGCGGCGGGGACGGGGTCGCGGACGTCGGCGATGAAGGTCAGGACGGCGCCGACCAGGAGCTGCTCGCGGGCGCCCACGGACGCCGCGGGCATGCTCTTCGTGGGAGCCAGCGAGTGGGTGGCTCCGGGGACGTGGACGATCCGCTCGCCGGACGCCCCGGCGTCGGCCAGCGCGCGGGCGACGTCCGCCGGTCCGCCGAACGGGTCGGACGCACCCTGCACCACCAGCACCGGCCCGGCCACGCCGGCGAGTTCGGCCACGCGCGACTTCGCCGGCGTGCCCGGCGGGTGCAGCGGGAACGACAGGGCGACGAGCCCGGCCAGGGACGCGTCAAAGCATCGGCACGCGCAGCGAGCGCCCGCGCTGCGTCCACCGACGAACACCGGCACGCCGTCTGCCGCCTCCCTGACCGCGGCGACGGCGGGCAGCCAGCCCCGGTCGAGGCTGGCCGGGTTGCCGGCGACGCGGCGCCCGGCCACCAGCCAGGGCTGGCGGTAGCGCAGCACACTCACCCCGGAGCCGGGCAGTTCGCGCGTCAGCAGCGCGAGATCCCAGGCGTCCACGCCGCCGCCCGCCCCGTGGCCGAGCACCAGCAGCGCGGTGGGCGCGGCCGACGCGTCCACCACCAGTTCGCCGGGCCCGTCCGGGGTGTCCACGCGCAGCACGTCCGCCATGGACCCAGTGTGGCGCGTCCGGGCGATCGCGCGTGGCATGCTGAGCGCGACACCGTAGCCAGGAGCGCCGATGGACTTCTACAACCTCTACGAGCACGGGTTCGCCCGCGTTGCGGCCTGCACGCTGCCGATCGCGATGGTGCAGCCGAGAGCCAACGCCGAGGCCGTGCTCGCGCGGGCCCGCGAGTGCGCGGACGCGGGCGCGTGCCTTGCGGTCTTCCCCGAACTCACGCTCAGCGGCTACTCCATCGAGGACCTGCTGCTGCAGGACACCGTCATCGACGCCGTGCAGGAGGCGCTGGCGTGGCTCGTCCCGCAGACCGCCGACCTCGGCTGCGTAGTCGTGGTGGGCGCCCCGCTGGTCAGCCTCAACCGGCTCTACAACTGCGCGGTCGTGATCCACCGCGGCCAGGTCCTCGGCGTGGTGCCGAAGTCGTACCTGCCCACCTACCGCGAGTTCTACGAGCGCCGCCAGATCGGGCCGGGCGACGACGTCACCGGCGAGATCCGGGTGGCCGGCGAGGACGTCCCGTTCGGCTCCGACCTGCTGTTCGCCGCCGACGACGTCCCCGGCTTCGTGCTGAACGTGGAGATCTGCGAGGACATGTGGGTGCCGGTCCCGCCGTCCGCCGAGGCGGCCCTGGCCGGCGCCACGGTGATCGCGAACCTCTCCGGCTCCCCGATCACGGTCGCGAAGGCGGAGGAACGCAAGCTGCTGTGCGCGTCCGGCTCATCCCGGCTGATCGCCGGCTACGTCTACGCCGCCGCCGGCGAGGGCGAGTCGTCCACCGACCTGTCCTGGGACGGCCAGACGCTCGTCTACGAGTCGGGGACGCTGCTGGCCTCCTCCGCGCGGTTCCCGAAGGGCGCGCAGGCGTCCATCGCCGACCTCGACCTGGGCTCGCTCGTCCAGGACCGGATCCGCCAGGGCACGTTCGACGACAACCGCCGCACGCACGCCGAGCGCGTCAACGAGTACCGCACGGTCACCTTCGACCTCGACCCGCCCACTGGCGACCTCGGCCTTCGGCGTCCGCTCGCGCGGTTCCCGTTCGTGCCGGCGGACGCGGCCCGGCTCGCGCAGGACTGCTACGAGGCCTACAACATCCAGGTCTCGGGACTCGAGCAGCGGCTGAAGGCGATCGGGCAGCCGAAGATCGTGATCGGCGTCTCCGGGGGCCTGGACTCCACCCACGCGCTGATCGTCGCCGCGCGCGCGATGGACCGGCTGGGCCGCCCCCGCACCGACATCCTCGCGTTCACGATGCCGGGCTTCGCCACGTCCGCCCACACCAAGAACAACGCGACTGCGCTGGCCACGGCCCTGGGCGTGACGTTCGCAGAGCTCGACATCACCGGCACGGCCCGGACGATGCTCGCCGAGATCGACCATCCGTTCGCGGACGGTGAGCCGGTCTACGACGTCACGTTCGAGAACGTCCAGGCAGGGCTGCGGACGGACTACCTGTTCCGGCTGGCCAACCAGCGCGGCGGCATCGTGCTCGGCACCGGCGACCTGTCCGAGCTCGCGCTGGGGTGGTGCACGTACGGCGTGGGCGACCAGATGAGCCACTACAACGTGAACGGTGGCGTGCCGAAGACGCTCATGCAGCACCTGATCCGCTGGGTGATCAGCTCGGAGCAGTTCGAGGACGCGGTGTCGGTGACGCTCCAGGCGATCCTCGACACCGAGATCACCCCGGAGCTGGTGCCGGTCGGTGAGGGAGAGACGCCCCAGTCGACGGAGGCCGCCATCGGGCCGTACTCGCTGCAGGACTTCACGCTGTTCCACGTCCTGCGCCGCGGCATGAAGCCGTCCAAGATCGCCTTCCTCGCCTGGCACGCCTGGCGGGACGCGGACGCGGGCGAGTGGCCGGAGGGCTTCCCCACCGACGAGCGGACGTCCTACGACCTGGCCACGATCACGAAGTGGCTGGAGGTGTTCTGCAAGCGGTTCTTCGGCTTCGCCCAGTTCAAGCGCTCGGCGCTGCCGAACGGGCCCAAGGTCGTCCGCGGCGGCTCGCTGTCCCCGCGCGGCGACTGGAGGGCGCCGTCGGACACGTCCGCGGCGCTCTGGCTGGACGACCTGGCGAAGGTGCCGAAGGCGTAGTTCGGCGTCGAGGAGATCCCGGGTCAAGCCCGGGATGACACGAAGGCACCAGATCCCGGGTCAAGCCCGGGATGACAGGAAGACCCGTCATCCCGGGATGACGATGCCACTACTCGGCGGGCTCCTCGACCACGACGACGGCGTCCGCGGGCGCGTCCACCTCGACCACCACCGGCTCTTCGACCACGACGGCCTCGACGACCACGGAGTCCTCCGCGGGGGCGAGTTCGGGCACGGGGTCCGGCGCCAGCAGGGCGGCGACGGCCTGGGCGAGTTCGTCCGCGGGCTCGGGGAGCGGCAGCTCGGGGGCGTCCACGTGGTGCGCGTGCTCGTGGGCGTGCGCGGCCAGCAGCACCGGCGACGGGGCGGCGGGCTTCGGGTCCTCCCGACGGCCGCGCGGCGCGCGCCGGGTCGTCTGGGCACCACCGCGCCCACGACGGGAACCGTCCCGATCGCCGCCGTCGGCAGGCGCCTGGGACGCCACCGGTGCGTCGTGGACGTGGTACCCGCGGCCGTGGCACGTCTCGCAGGCGACCGTGAACGCCTCGGCGAGGCCGGTGCCGATCTTCTTGCGGGTCATCTGCACCAGGCCCAGCGAGGTGACCTCTGCCACCTGGTGGCGGGTGCGGTCACGACCCAGGCACTCCACCAGCCGACGCAGCAGCAGTTCGCGATTCGCCGGCAGGACCATGTCGATGAAGTCGATCACGATGATCCCGCCGATGTCCCGCAGGCGCAGCTGGCGGACGATCTCCTCCGCGGCCTCCAGGTTGTTGGACGTGACCGTCGCCTCGAGGTTGCCGGACGTCCCGGTGAACTTGCCGGTGTTGACGTCGATGACCGTCATCGCCTCGGTGCGGTCGATGATCAGCGAGCCGCCCGACGGCAGGAACACCTTGCGCTCGAGCGCCTTGGCCACCTGCTCGTGCACGCGGTAGGCCTCGAAGATGTCGCCGGAGGCGGTGCGGTCCCACCGCTGGAGGCGCTCGGCGAGGTGCGGCGCGACGTGCTGCACGTAGGCGTCGACCGTGTCGTAGGTGTCCTCGGCACCGCCGTTGCCGTCGACGATCAGCGCGCCGAAGTCCTCGGTGAACAGGTCACGGACGATCCGGACGGTGAGGTCGGGCTCCGCGTAGAGCTGCTGCGGCGCCTGGCCGGCCTTGACCTTCTTCTCCAGCACCTCCCACTGCGCCTTCAGGCGGTTCACGTCACGGACGAGCTCGTCCTCGCTGGCCCCCTCGGCCGCCGTGCGGACGATGACGGACGCCTCGGAGCCGATCAGCTCGTCGAGGATCGACTTCAGCCGCCGACGCTCGCCCTCGGGCAGCTTGCGGGAGATCCCGGACAGGTGGCCGCCCGGCGAGTAGACGATGTAGCGGCCGGGGATCGAGATGTGCGACGTCAGCCGCGCACCCTTGGCGCCGACCGGGTCCTTGCTCACCTGCACCAGCACCTGCTGGCCGGACTTGAAGACCCGCTCGACCTTCTTGTCCGCGCCGGTCACGCCGAACGACTCCCAGTCGACCTCGCCCGCGTACAGGACGGCGTTGCGGCCGCGTCCGATGTCGACGAACGCCGCCTCCATGCTGGGCAGCACGTTCTGGATCCGGCCGAGGTAGATGTTGCCGATCATGGACGTCGCCGAGGCGCGGTCGACGTAGTGCTCGACGAGCACCCCGTCCTCCATCACCGCGATCTGGCTGTAGTCGTCGGCCTGGCGGACGAGCATGATGCGCTCGACCGCCTCGCGGCGGGCGAGGAACTCCGACTCGCTCAGGATCGGAGTGCGACGGCGGCCGGCGGCGCGGCCCTCGCGGCGGCGCTGCTTCTTCGCCTCCATCCGGGTCGAGCCCTCGATGCCGGTCACCTCGTCGCTCGCGGTGCTGCGACGGCGCGGCTCGCGGACGCGGACGACGACCTCGACGCTGTCGTCGTCGGCCTCGGACGCGTCGTCGGCGGTACGGCGACGACGGCGACGACGACGGCGGCTGGCCGTGCCTTCTGCCGCGGGTCCGTCGGTGCCCTCTTCCTCCGCGGCGGGCGCGTCGGCGTCCTCTGCGGACTCGCCCTCACCCTCGGCGTCGGAATCGCCCTCGGCGTCCGCGGTCGGCTCCCCGGCTCCGCGCCGGCGGCGGCGGCCTCCGCGGCGACGGCGACGCCGGCGGGGTGAGCCGTCCTCGCCTTCGGCGGCCTCGGCACCCTCGTCGTCGCTGTCGTCGTCCGTGGCCTCGTCCTCGGCGGCCTCGTCCTCGGCGAGCTCCTCCTCGGTGGCCTCGGCCTCCGCGTCGGCTTCCTCGTCCTCGGTGGCCTCGGCATCGACGCCCTCGGCCAGGCGCCCCCCGATCACCGCGGCGAGCGAGTTCAACACCTCGTCGGGAGAGGCCTCCTGCGCCAATCCGAAGGTCTCGGACTTCGGCGTGCGACGGGACGTGCCACGCCCGGACTGGGCAAGCTCTGCGAGGCTGGCCGCGACCTCGCCGTCGCCGGCGGCCGGCGCATCCGGAGCGGCCGCTGCCCGCGTCGCACGGCGACGACGCGGCGTCGTGGCCGGCTCAGCGGCGACGGGCACCTCGGCGGGCGCCTCGGCGACGGCCGGAAAATCGGCGACGACAGGGTCGGACGCGGCCTCGGCAGGCGCCTCTACGACCGGCTCGGCGGCCTTGCGGCTGCGCCGGGGACGCTTGGGCGTCGCGGCCGGCTCGGGAACGGCTTCGGCGGCGGGGGCGTCCACGGTCTGGACGGGCGTGGTCTCCGGAGCGGGGGCGTTCCCTGCAGGAACGCTCGCCTCGGGCTCGGCGGCCGGAGCCTCGACGGCCGCGGGCGGCCCGGCCGGTCGGCTCGCCGCGCGGCGCCTGCGCGGCGGCTGGGCGGGGGTGGCGTCCGCGCCGTCCTGGGCGGACTGGTCAGTATCCGGGTGTTCGGAATCGAGCACTGTTGCTCTCCTTCAGCGGCGGGGGTGCGCCGCAAACGTGGCTGCCATGGGCAGCGAAGCCTCATCTGGTCGGGCGCCGCAACGCTGTCGCCCCCGCGGTCGACTGGCGTCGCGGTGAGGCTCCATGCGCTTTGATCGGCCTGTCACACCGGTCAGTGGGCACTCGCGGGTCGGGGGTCTGGATGACTCCGACCTGCGCCCAGTATTCCACACTCCCCCGAAGGCTCCCAGCGCGACGGCCCTGCGCGTCGCGCCGGTTCAGGCCAGCGGGTCGAGGATCCGCGTCCCGTCCCAGTTGCCGTGCTCGAGCCGGTTCAGCAGGGCGGGGGTCGGCGTCCGCAGCGTGGGGCGCAGCTGCTGCAGGGCCTGGACGACGTCGTCGGGGCGCACCAGCGGCTGCCCGATCGCGGAGACCAGGTCCAGCCGGTCCTCCTGCGCCGACAGGGCGATCACCGCGGGACGGACGTCGAAGCGGCGCAGGCCGGTCTTGGTCATCCGCTCCACCTCGATCTGCCCGGTCGCGAGCAGGTCGGCCACGCCGGCCGCCAGCTCCGCGGAGTCGACCCCCGGCAGCGTGATCTCCCAGCGGGAGGCGGTCAGCCGGTCGGCCAGGGCCCCCGGCTGGGCCTCCACGACGCGGACGACGACCAGGCCGTCCGGCATGGCGGCGTTCAGCGCGTCCTTCACCCGATCGGGGTCGAGGACGGCGGCCAGGCCGAGCTCGAGGTACTCGGCTTCGGTCGCCGCGCCGGTGGGCGCGGCGTTCGCGTAGCTGATCCGCGGGTGCGGCGAGAAGCCCGAGGAGAAGGCCATCGGGACGCCCGCGCGCCGCAGGGCCCGCTCGAAGGCCCGTCCGAAGTCGCGGTGGGACGCGAACCGGGCGCGTCCGCGTTTCGCGTACTGCACACGCAGCCGCTGGACGGGCGGAGCCTGCTGCTCTGGCTGTCGGGAGGGCGTCACGACCGAGCATCCTACGTGGCTAGTCTGACCCCGTGATGTCCGTACGCCCGGCCCTTCCGCACGAACTCGAGTCGGTGGGAGCGCTGACCGCAGCCGCGTACGTCACCCCGGGCGGGATGGCGGCCGACGATCCCTACGTGGCCGTCCTGCGCGACGCGGCCGACCGCGCGGCGCACGCCGAGGTGTGGGTCGCGGCCGACCCGGACGCAACCCTGCTCGGCACGGTCACCTGGTGCCCCGCCGGTTCGTCCTACCGGGAGCTCGCCGGTCCCGGCGAGGGCGAGTTCCGCATGCTCGCCGTCTCCCCGTCCGCCCGGGGACGCGGCGTCGGCGAGGCGCTGGTGCGGCGCTGCCTCGCCCGCTCGGTGGAGGCCGGGCACACCAGGGTCGTGATCTCGACCTCTCCCTGGATGGCGTCCGCGCACCGCCTCTACGCGAGGCTCGGCTTCACCGAGGCACCCGAGCTCTCGTGGTCGCCCCGACCGGACCTCACGCTGCTCGCCTACGTCCGCCCGTTGCCGTGACCCCGTTCCACGGCGTCAGGTGACGCAGAACTCGTTGCCCTCCGGGTCGGCCATCGTGTACCAGCGGTGCGGCCCCTGGGACTCCTCCCACAGAAACGTGGCCCCGCGGGCGATGAGGTCGTCGCGGACGCTGTCGAGGTCGGCACCGTCCTTCGTCGCGCGGACGTCGAGGTGGACGCGGTTCTTGACCGCCTTCGGCTCCGGCACCGCCATGAACAGCACCCGCGTGCACGGCGCACCGTCCGGCGCGTCCGGCAGCGAAATGGCCTGACCCTCGGCCCAGACCAGCTTGCCCCGGTAGGTCCGGGTGTCGGCCTGTGACGCGTGGCCCTCGGCGATCATGCGGCGAATGAACTCCTCGTCGGTGGGCTCGGCGGGCCAGCCGAGCGTCTCCGCCCACCAGTCGGCGAGCACGTGCGGGTCCGCGCAGTCGATCGTCACCTGGAAGCCCAGCGGCATGGTGGTTCCTCTCCTCAGTGGCCGTTGGCCTCGGGAATACCCGGCGGGCGGTGTCCGTACTCTGCCTCGTGCCAGTCCGCGAAGGCGGCCACCGCGGTCGGAAGGGTCGCGAAGATGCGGTCGTCCCCGACCGCGTCGACGAATCCCGCCGCCTCCAGCTGTTCCCTGACCTCCCACTTCACCCTGGCGAGGGCGAACTCGACGCCGTCGGCAGCGAGCGTGTCGCGGAGTTGGGCGAGCGTGTCCACGGCGGTGAGGTCGACCTCGACGTTCGCCTCGGCGTTCAGGACGAACCAGCGGGCCGGCGGATCGGCCTCCCGGACAGCGAGCAGCGCGCGGACGAGGAAGTCGTCGGCGTTGGCGAAGAACAGCGGGGAGTCGTAGCGGTAGACCACGAGGCCCGGCACCTGGCTGGCGCGCGGATAGTCCTCCACGTCGTGCATGCCGGCCATGCCGGGGACGTAGCCGAGCACGCCGTCGTGCGGGTGCGCGATCCGCCGGATCAGGTCGAGCAGCGAGAGCGCGACGGCGATGCCGATGCCGTAGAGCAGGCCGGTGACGAGCACGGCGGCGAACGTGATCAGTGCCAGCAGCAGTTCGCTCAGCCGGAACCGGGCCAGCCGACGGAACTCCGGCACGTCCACCAGGCGCAGGCCGGCGTAGAGCACGATGCCTCCCAGCGCCGCCCGCGGGAAGGCGGCGAGAACCGGCGAGAACACGAAGATGGATGCCACGACCGTCACAGCCGCGACCAGCGAGTGCAGTTGCGTCCGGCTGCCCGCCGCGTCCCCGATCACCGTGCGGCTGGCGGACGAGGAGACCGGGAAGCCGACGAAGAAGCCGTTCGCGATGTTCGCCGTTCCCATCGCCAGCAGTTCGCGGTTCGCGTCCACCCGCTCGCCGCGGCGCGCGGCGAACGCCCGTCCGGTGAGGATCACGTCGCTGTAGCCGACGACCGCGATCCCGACGCCCGCGAGGGCGAGCTGCACCAGGTCGACGCCAGCGGGATTCGGCAGGACGGGCCGGGGCAGCTCCGTGGGCACGGCACCGATCACGGCGACGCCGGCGAAGGCCGCCCCGCCGAGCGCCACCAGCGCCGCGGCCGCGAGCATGACCAGCAGCGCGCCCGGCCAGCTCGGCGCCCACCGGCGCAGCCCGAACAGCACGAGGGCGACCCCGACGCCGAGCGCGAGCGTGGGGACGTGGACGGCGCCGGCCTGCGCGACGAGCGAGGCGGTCCGCGCCCACGGGCCGTCGCCGGTGACCTGCAGCCCGGTGAGGGTGCCGTACTGGCTGACGACCATGAGCACGCCGGTACCGGCCATGTAGCCCACGAGGACCGGCTTCGACAGCAGGCGCGCGATGAAGCCGAGCCGGGCGAGCCACCCGAGCAGGCACACCAGGCCCACCGTGATCGCCACCAGACCGGCCACTTCCGCCCGCCGCGGGCCCGCCACCGACCCGGCCAGGGCTGCGATCGCGGCCGCTGTCATCAGCGCGGTGGTGGACTCCGGGCCGACGGACAGCTGGCGGGAACTGCCGAGCACGGCGTACAGGGCCATCGGCACCAGCACCGCCCACAGCCCCGAGACCGGCGCGAGCCCGACGATCTCCGCGTACGCCATCACCTGCGGCACGAGGTACGCCGCCACCGTCACCCCCGCGACGAGGTCCCCGCGCAGCCAGGCGCGGTCGTAGTCGCGGAGCACGGCGAGCCCCGGCGCCCACCGCCGCCAGCCGACCGCCTCGTCCCCCATGACGCCACGCTAACGAACCGGCCCCCTTCCCGGGAGACCGGCGTCGCTACTTCGCGGTGATCGAGGTCAGCCAGGGGGCGGGGACGCCGAGCGCGCTCGTCCACGCGGCCGACGTCTTCGTCAGCGTCTTCGTGGCGCCACTCGCCGTCGTCGCGGTCAGCGACTCGACCAGACCGCCCTCGTAGGTCGTCAGGATCTGGATCGAGACCACCTTCTCCACGCCGAAGAGCTTCGCCACCTTTGCCTGGCTCAGCGTCCGCTTCCAGCTGCGGTAGGGGTTCGCGGGGGCCTGCGCGGAGTACGGGTCGACGACACCGGACAGGTAGCTGATCGACGCGGTGCCGAACACGTCTGCGTTCGATCCGGTGCCCGCCCCCGACGCCCAGCCGGTGGACGCGAAGTACGGCGTCTCCGCGATCTCGCCCGGGCTGCCCGCCGGACGGACCACGTCGACAGTGGTGCCGTGGACGGTCGCGTCCACGGCGTCGAGCCACGGCTGGTTCGCCTTCTTGCCCGCCTTCTTCCAGCCGGTGTAGTTCTGGCTGCGCTGGTCGTCGTAGACGTGGCAGTCGCAGGCCGCCCTGCCCGCGTCCGCGGGCTGCTCGGACGGGTCGAGGTGGGAGAGGATCTGCGTGATCACCCAGCTGCGGGCGACGATCGCCTGCGCCTGGAGCGCTGCCGCACCACCGGCGGTCCCCCAGGACGCGGGCATCTCGTCCAGCCCGTAGAGGTAGTCGGTGTTCATCGCGACCTGGTTCACCACGTTCAGGCGCTTGCCGATCACCGTCGCCTGGAGGGTGCCCGCGTGGTAGCTGCCCTGCGCCCCGGACAGGGTGGCGACCCCGGACGTCGCGATCACCAGCCGGGCCGCCTTGACGGTCTTCTTCCCGATCGTGGCCGCGACCTTGGAGCCGGAGACCTTGAGCGTGGCCTTGCCCGCCGTGAAGCTGCCGACCGCCGTTCCGGAGCCGTCGGTGAGGGTGAACCGTCCGCTCACCGTGAGGGTCGCCTTCTTGCGGTCGTCCGGGGTGGGCCCCAGCACCTGCACCTTGATCGTGCGCGGGTTGTTGGTGGCCGTCGCCACCGCAGCGCCCGGGTAGTAGAAGGAGATGATGTCGGACGCGCTGTCACCGGCGCGGGAGAGCTGGTAGGCGCCGTACTGCGACATCCCGACGCCGTGGCCTGCACCCGAGCCGCGGACCACGAACGAGCCCGGCACCTTCGTCGCGGCGACCGCGGACGGCGCGGGCGCGGCCAGCAGGACGCCCAGCGCCACAGCCACGGCCCCGGCGACGACCCTGCTCACGATGCCCACTCACCCAGAGTGCCACGTCCCGCGTGGTCGCGGGCGCCGGTCAGCCGACCTTGCGGGGCACCACCGTCAGCGGGAGCAGCGAGCGGCCGGTGGGGCCGATCTGGATCTCGGTGCCGAACTCGGGGCAGACCCCGCAGTCGTAGCAGCCCGACCAGCGGCAGTCCTCCACCTCCGCGCCGAGGACGGCGTCCTGGTAGTCCTGCCACAGCCAGTCCCGGTCGAGGCCGGCGTCGAGGTGGTCCCACGGCAGGATCTCGCCCTGCGGGCGCTCCCGGGTGGTGAACCACCAGATGTCCACCCCGAACGGGGCGAGCGCCCGCTCGGCCGCCGCGCTCCAGCGGTCGTAGGAGAAGTGCTCGCTCCACCCGTCGAGGACGCCGCCGTCCCGCCAGACCTCCTCGATGACCCGGCCCACGCGGCGGTCGCCGCGGCTGAGCAGGCCCTCGACCAGGCCGGGCTTGCCGTCGTGGTAGCGCATGCCGATCGCCCTGCCGTAGCGGCGGTCGTTGCGGATCTTCTCCTTCAGCAACCGCAACCGGTTGTCGATCGTCTCCGGGTCGGCCTGCGCCACCCACTGGAACGGCGTGTGCGGCTTGGGGACGAACCCGCCGATGCTGATCGTGCAGCGGATGTCGCGGGTGCCGGCGGCCCTGCGTCCGGCCTCGATCACGTGGGCGGCCATGTCGGCGATGCCCAGCACGTCCTCGTCGGTCTCGGTCGGCAGGCCGCACATGAAGTAGAGCTTCACCTGCCGCCAGCCCTGGCTGAACGCCGCGGTGATCGTGTTGATCAGGTCGTCCTCGCTGACCATCTTGTTGATCACCTTGCGCATCCGCTCCGACCCGCCCTCCGGGGCGAACGTGAGGCCCGAGCGGCGACCGTTGCGGCTCAGCTCGTTGGCGAGGTCGATGTTGAACGCGTCCACCCGCGTGCTGGGCAGCGACAGCGAGACGAAGCTGCCCTCGTAGCGATCGGCGAGTTGCTTGGTGACCGGACCGATCTCGGAGTGGTCGGCGCTGGAGAGGCTGAGCAGGCCGACCTCGTCGAGGCCGGTCGCGGCGATGCCGCCCTCGACCATCTTCCCGATCGTCTCGATGTTCCGTTCCCGCACCGGACGCGTGATCATGCCGGCCTGGCAGAACCGGCACCCGCGCGTGCAGCCGCGGAAGATCTCCACCGAGTAGCGCTCGTGGACGGTCTCGGCCAGCGGCACGATCGGACGGGCCGGGTACGGCCACTCGTCCAGCTCCATCAGCGTGTGCTTGGCCACCTTCGCCGGCACGCCCGGCGTGTTGGCCACGACGGACGCGATCGCTCCGTCTTCGCCGTAGGTGACGTCGTAGAGGGACGGGACGTAGGCGACTCCGGACGCGGCCAGCCGCAGCAGCAGCCCGCGCCGGCCGCCGGGCCGTCCGGACGCCTTCCACTCGCGCACGATCTCGGAGACGATGAGCGCCGCCTCCTCGCCGTCGCCGAGCACCGCCGCGTCGATGAAATCGGCGATCGGCTCGGGGTTGAACGCCGCGTGGCCGCCCGCGACCACGATCGGCTCGTCCTCGCCCCTGTCGACGGCGTGCAGCGCCATGCCGGCGAGGTCGACGGCCTCCAGCAGGTTGGTGTAGCCCAGCTCGGTGGAGAAGCTCACCCCGAGCACGTCGAAGGCCCGCACCGGCAGGTGGCTTTCCAGCGTGAACTGCGGGAGGCCGTTCGCGCGCATGAGCTTGGCGAGGTCCGGCCAGATCGAGAACGTGCGCTCGGCCAGCATCCAGTCGCGCTCGTTGAGCAGTTCGTAGAGGATCGCCAGGCCCTGGTTCGGCTGGCCGACCTCGTACGCGTCCGGGTACATCAGCGCCCAGCGCACCTCGACGTCGGCGAAGTCCTTGCTGAAGGAGTTCACCTCGCCACCGGTGTACTGCACGGGCTTACTGACCTGGGCGAGCAGGGGCTCCAGGCGCGGGTAGAGCGATTCGATCGTCATCGTCATGATCTGACAAGCCTAATCAATGCCCCCGGCGGCGCCGAACCCGCAGGACTACGCACTTGCCCGCCGCTGCGCGACCCTGCGCAGCACGGGGTCGCTGCGCAGTTCGCGCAGGGCGTCGCGGGCGATCCAGCGGGCTGCGGCGGAGTCGGGATGGGCGGCGAGGATGCGCTCGGCGGACGCGAGAGCGGCCGTGTGGCACGCGGGAGACCGCTTGCCGACCTGGCGCAGCGTCCAGTTCACCGCCTTCTTCACGTACGGGCGCCCGTCGGTGGCCTCTCGCTCCACCGGGACGAGGAAGTCGAGGATCGCCCGGTCGTCCGCCTTCTTGTCGTGGACGGCGAGGGCGCACGCGACGACGAAGCCGGCCCGCTTGACGAAGAGCTCCTCCGCGACCGTCCAGTCGGCGACCAGTTCGTAGGCGAAGCCGGTGGCCGCGAACAACGAGCAGAGTTGGTCGCACACGTCCCAGGAGTCGAGGTCGGACGCCCAGGCGTCGGCCTGGCCGCGGGTCACCAGCGCAGGGACCTCGATCAGTCCGGCGAGGATGCGCGCCTCGTGGACGCCCGAGTCCCACAGCCGGGCGGCGACGGAGTGCGCGGCTGCGGGCTCGTCCCGGCGCAGCGGACGCTGCTCCTTCGCGATCTCCCGCAGCACGGCCACCGGCACGCCGAGGGTGCCCTCGGGGTTGATCCCGTACCGGGCCATGCCCGCCACGTTCGCGGGATTGCGCAAAGCCTCCAGCCGGGCGATCAGGGACGCAGCGAGCGCCGCCGGATCCGGCGAGCCCCCCACCGAGGACTCAGTCGATGACGGGCGAGTGCGGGGCGACGTTCTCCACGACGATGTCCGCCCTGGTCGCGGGGTCGCACTTCTGCAGGTAGATCAGCTGGCCCTGGTAGTAGCGCGCGTTGCGCGGGTCCTCCGGGTCGTCGACGATCTTGCCCTGCCGCTCGGCCATGCGGTGGAAGGACTCCTCGAAAGGCACCTCGAGCCACACCGAGAAGTCCCAGACCTTCTTCTTGCGGCTGGCACACAGCTCGTCGCGGTGGATGAACATCCCGTCGATCACCACCACGGCGTCGTCCGGCGCGATCCGCCACGGCGAGCGCACCTCCGACTCCGAGTCGAGGTCGTAGGCGGCCGTCCGGTACCGGCCCGAACCGCCGTGCCCGAGGGGCTCCAGCACCTCGGCGGTGAACCGCTCGTAGTCGTAGCTGTCCTCGAAGTACCCCTTGGCGGACGCCCTGCCCTGCGCGTACCGCTTCGACTGCGGGTTGAGGTAGTGGTCCATCGAGATCCGGATCACCTCGGCCCCGGACTCGCGCAGGAGGTCGGCGAGTTCGTCGGCGAAGGTGGTCTTGCCGGCGCCGTCGACGCCGTCCACCCCGATGAGGATGCGCCCCGATCGCGGCCGCACCTGCGCCCGCAACCACTTCAGGGCCGTGCCCGCATCGAGCCTGTTCATCACGTCGTTGGTCATCTCACGCCCTTGTCAAGCGATCGTGTCGAAGACTTCCACCATACCTCGCGTCGGGAAGGAAGGATCCTCACCGCGGCGTGGCGGGCGCGGCCATCGCTGCCGGGGCTGCGGGGGCCGCCTTCCGCTGGAGCTTCAGCTTCCGTGCCTGCCACAGCATCAGGCCGGCCACCAGCAACACCGCGGCCATCTGCCACAGCGTCTCGGGGCCGGCTGTCCCTGCCTCCCGGTTGAAGAGCCCGCTGATGTCGGTGAACGGCATGAACGCCTCGCTGATCATGTTGTTGCACACGTGCAGGGCGATCGAGGCCTCGAGCCCGCCCGTCCGCCAGACCAGCACGGAGCTGGTCACGGCGAACAGCAGGTAGAAGGCGTTCAGCCAGGGGTCGCCCGCGCCGTGCAGCAGCATGAAGACCACGGACGTCACGGCGGTCGCGACCGCCAGCCCCGCCCTCCGCCAGCTGAACCAGGACCCGATGCAGCGGGCGCCGAGACCCCGCAGGGAGTACTCCTCCCCCGCGCACTGGAACGGCGTGGTGAGCAGGATCGTGAGGATCAGGAACAGCGAGTCGGGGTTCCACGCCAGGTCGCCGACGCCACCGCTGAGCGCAACCTGGATGCCGGTGGAGATCCCCAGCACGAGGAAGGCGATCAGCGCGAAGCGTCCGAACAGCCGCCATCGGAAGCCGCCCGCGATCGAGGAGAGCCACTTCGGACGCTGCCCGAACACCGCCCAGCCCGACAGCAGCGCGAGCGGCACCCAGACGGCGATGCCGAGGTTGTTCGCCAGGAAGAGCATGGGCGTCGTCGTGATGTTGCCCGAGGCCATGTCGTTGAGGTCGATGCGGCCGTTCGCGACGTCGATCAGGATCAGCATCGAGAACAGGGTGGTCGCGATCAGCGCGGACGCGGCGAACAGGGCGAGTGCCGCCAGGGGCTTCCACCAGCGGAAGCGGGGCGTCCGGTAGAACTCGTGGTACTCCCGCGGCACGGTCGGCAGCGCGGACGGCTTGGGCGGCGGGCCCGCTTGCCAGGGACCGGGGGCATAGCCGTAGGGGTACGGGACGGGGCCCTGCGGCCCGGCGGGGTACGGGACCTGCTGCTGCGGGAACGGCTGCTGCGGGAACGGTGCGGCGGGCGCGGGCCAACCCGGGTAGCCGGCGCCGGGCGCGCCAGCGGGCTGGGGCGGGACGGGCGTGCCGTGCGGGTCGTTCAGGCCAGGTTCGGGAACCACAGCGCGATCTCCCTCGCCGCGGACTCCTCCGAGTCCGACGCGTGCACGAGGTTCTCCCGGTTTGAGACCGAGTAGTCGCCCCGGATCGTTCCTGGCGTGGCCACCGCGGAGTTGGTCGCACCGTTCATCTGGCGCACGACCTCGATCACGGTCGGGCCCTCCAGGACCAGGGCGACCAGCGGTCCGCTGGTGAAGAAGTCCCGCAGGCCCGGGTACCAGGGCTGCTCGACGTGGTCGGCGTAGTGGCGGTCGGCCATCGCTGCGTCCGCGTGGCGCAGGTCCATCGCGACGATGGCGAGCCCCTTCGCCTCGTAGCGGGCGAGGACGGCACCGGCGAGGCCGCGGCGCACGGCGTCCGGCTTGAGCAGGACGAGCGTCCGCTGCAGATCGGTCATGGCTCGCACCCTACCGTCCGCCACCACCAAGGAAGCCCGGGCGCGACCAGCGCCGACCTGCGAGGGAAAAGCCCACCCCTGTCATCCCGGCGAAAGCCGGGATCTCACACCCGCGGGAAAGCAAGATCCCGGATCAAGTCCGGGATGACACAGACGGCAGCACTGTCATCCCGGCGAAAGCCGGGATCCCACCCCCGCGGAAAAGCGAGATCCCGGCACCCCCCTTGTCATCCCGGCGAAAGCCGGGATCTCACCACCGCGGAAAAGCGAGATCCCGGATCAAGTCGGATGACAGGGACGGCGCCCCGACCCCAACCTGTCATCCCGGCGAAAGCCGGGATCTCACCACCGCGGGAAAGCGAGATCCCGGAACACGTCCGGGATGACCAGCCCCCGAGCCTCAGGCGGGCGGGCCGGCGGGGGGCGTGGTCTCGATGCGGCGGCCGAGGACGAAGCAGACCACCCACAGCAGCGCGAACATGCCGCCGACGGCGAACATCATCGGGGTGGCGAGGCCCAGGGCGATCGCGACCACCTGGGTGAGCCAGCCGAGCGGGTAGCCCGCGGGCGTGCGCAGCATCGCGGCCGCCAGCAGGGCCAGCACGGCCGCGCCGGCGCCGAGCAGGAACGCCGTGGTCACCGGGACGTCCGAGACCTGGATCATGCCGGCGATCGCCAGCCCGAAGACGATCGCCTCGAACGCGAGGATGCTGAGCATCACCCGCCCCATCGGGTTGGACGTCTCCAGCTTCACGACTCCTCCGCGTCCCGCACGAGCAGGGCCCGTGCCTCGCCGGCGGCGTACACCGAGCCGGCGACCAGCACGCCGGCGCCCGGTCCGGCCTCGTCGGCCAGCCGGACGGCCTCATCGATCGCCTCGGCCATGGACGCCGCGACCACGACCCGGTCGGCACCGAACACCTCCGCCGCGCGTTCGGCCAGCCCGGACGCGGGCAGCGCCCTGCTGGTCGAGCCGATCGTGGTGCAGACAACCGTCGTCATCGCCTCGGCGAAGATCGACAGCACGCCGGCCACGTCCTTGTCGGCCATCATTGCCACCACCCCGATCAGCGGGGTGAAGTCGAACGCCTCGGTGATGCCGTCGATCGTCGCGCGGGCGCCGTGCGGGTTGTGGCAGGTGTCCAGCACGACCGTCGGCGACCGCCGGACGACCTCCAGCCGCCCCGGCGCCTTCACCTGCTCCAGCCCCTCGGCGATCACCTCCGCCGGCAGCGGCTTGCCACCGAGGAAGGCCTCCGCCGCGGCCACGGCCAGCGCGGCGTTGTGCGCCATGTGCGCACCGAACAGCGGCAGCGCCAGGTCGCCGAGCGGCCCCTCGGCCGTCTCCAGGCGAAGGATCTGCCCGCCGACGGCCGGTGTCCGGTCGATCAGGCCGAACTCCATGCCCTCGCGGATCACTTCGGCGCCGACCTCCGCGCACCGGGCCAGCAGGACGCGGGCCGCGTCCGGCTGCTGCGCAGCGAGCACCGCCTTCGATCCGGCCTTGATGATGCCCGCCTTCTCCGCGGCGATCTCCGCCACGGTGTTGCCGAGCAGGTGGGTGTGGTCGAGGTCGATCGGGCAGACCACGGCCACGTCCGCGGCCACGATGTTCGTGGCGTCCCAGCGTCCGCCCAGCCCCACCTCCACGACGGCGACGTCGACCGGGGCGTCCGCGAAGGCCGCGTACGCCAGGGCCGTCATCACCTCGAAGAACGTCATCCGGACGCCGTCGATCAGCTGGTCGTCGACGAGTTCGACCAGCGGGGCGACCTGCTCGACCAGCTCGTCGAAGCGGTCGGCGGGGATCGGTTCGCCGTCGATGCTGATCCGCTCGGTGAGGTCGACCAGGTGCGGGCTCGCGTACCGGCCCACCCGCAGACCCAGCGAGCGCAGCAGCGAGTCGATCATCAGGGCGGTGCTGCCCTTGCCGTTGGTTCCGGCGATCAGGATGACCGGGCACGACTGCTCGGGGGAGCCGAGCAGGTCGCAGAGCGCCTGCACGCGCGCCTGGCTGGGCGCCACCCTGTGCTCGGGCCACCGGGCCTGCAGTTCCGCGACGATCTGTGCATGGGTTCGGCTCATGGTGCGCCCAGCCTAACGGCACACTCCCCGACCATCGGGTCCACAGGGAGCGCTCGGTATACTGACGCGGTGTCCGACTCCGCCGCCGCGCCGTTCCGGCGTCCCTGGCCGGAGTGGGTGACGCTCGCCACCCGCCTCATCCTCGGCGGTGTGCTGCTCGTCGCCGGCCTTCTGAAGGTGACCCGGCTGGAGGCGTCCGTCCAGTCGGTGCGGCTGTACCAGCTCCTCCCGTGGGAGGTGACCGCGGCGGTCGGGTCGGCCCTGCCGATCATTGAGATCGCCACCGGCCTGCTGTTGATCACCGGCACGTTCACCCGGGTATCGGCCGTGATCGGGTCGCTGCTGATGGTCGCGTTCATCATCGGCATCGCCTCGGTGTGGGCACGCGGCATCTCGATCGACTGCGGCTGCTTCGGCGGCGGCGGGGAGATCGACGCGGCCCAGACCCAGTACCCGCTCGAGATCGCCCGCGACGCGGGCCTCCTGCTCGCCGGGGCGTGGACGGCCTGGCGACCGAGGTCGCCGTGGGCGGTCGACAACTGGTTGTTCGGCACGGCCGACGACCCCCTCACCATCGAAGAAGACGACAAGGAGCCCACCAGATGAGCCAGAACAACCGCGAACGGCTGCGCCAGGCCCAGGCCGCGGCGGCCAAGCAGCAGCGGCTGACCAGGATCATCGGTGTCGGCGCCGCCGTCCTCGCCCTGGTGATCGTGGGCGTGATCGTCGGCGTGGTCGTCCAGCAGCGCAACAACACCGCCGCGTCGGTCGCGGCCGCCATCACGCCGCCCAACGCCACGTCCGACGGCAAGGCGATCGTGCAGAACCCCGGCAAGGCCAAGGACGGCGCCCCCGTCGTCGAGCTGTTCTTCGACTACCAGTGCCCGGTCTGCAAGCAGTTCGAGAGCGCGTACGGCGCGGCCCTGACCAGCCTCGCCGCCTCGGGCGACATCGAGCTGCACTACCGCAACATGACCTTCCTCGACCAGAACCTGAACAACGACGCCTCGACCAGGGCCGGCATCGCCGCGGCCTGCGCGGACGTGGTCGGGAAGTACTCCGCCTACCACGACGCGATCTACGAGAACCAACCCACGACCGAGGGCGCCGGGTACACCGACGCCGTGCTCCGCGAGACGATCCCCACCACGGTCGGGATCACGGGCGCCGACCTCACCACCTTCCAGTCCTGCTACGACAACCAGTCGACCAAGGCGTTCGTGAACGGGACCAACGAGAAGGGCCAGCAGGACATGCTGGCGATCAACAAGCAGGTGTCGACCCCCACCGTCCACGTGAACGGCAAGGACCTGGCCATCAACACGATCGCCGGTGTCTCGCCCGACCAGCTCGGTGACCTGATCACCAAGAACGCCTGACCCGCGGGAGCGGACAGTCCGGCTAGGCTCGGCGCATGCCCGGAGAGAGCCAGCGCCAGCGGATGCGCGAGGCGCAGCTGGCCAACCAGCGCGCGGCGCGGCTGCGTCGGATCATCATCGCCGGATCGCTGGTGCTGGCCGCCGTCCTGATCGCGGTGATGGCGGTCGTATTCGTCCAGCAGTCGCAGCGCACGACCGCGGACGCGACGGCGTCCGCCACGGCCGGCCTCCCCTACCCGCCGAACGCGACCGACGCCCGCGACGGGATCGTGGTGAGCGCCAACCAGGGCACGCCCGTGGTCGGCCTCTACTTCGACTACCAGTGCAAGGGCTGCTACCAGTTCGACTCCAGTTTCGGCGCGGCCCTGAACATCCTCGGCCAGACCAAGGCCATCACCCTCGTCTACCACACCCGGGTCTTCCTCGACCAGGGCAACGCGGACGGGCTGTCGCACAAGGCCGCCCTCGCCGCGGCCTGCGCGGACGTGGTCGGCTACTACGAGGCGTACCACGAGGCGATCTGGGAGGCGGCGGCGGACGGCCCCTACACCGACCAGCTGTTCCTGCAGACCATCCCCGACAAGGTGGGGATCGCCAGCGCCGACCTGACCGCGTTCCGGTCCTGCTACAGCAACGGGAACCTGAAGGCGTTCGTGCAGGGCGTGGAGGACGCGGCGATGAAGGCCGGCCTGACCGAGACCCCGATGCTCACCGTCAACGGCAAGGCGATCCCGAACAGCGAGTTCACCGGCATGAGCGGCGACGACCTGAAGCAGATCATCGAGAAGGCCGCCAAGGGCTGAGCCCGGCTCGGCCCCGCGCCGCAGGGGGTGGCGGATTCTGCGTGCGCGGGCACGCTCAATAAGATGCATCCCATGACCGAGCAGCCCCAGACCGTCACGCCCGCACCGTCCCCGGCCGCGGGCGGCGTACCGGAGCGCCCGGTGCTGGAGGGCCTCGAGGCCAAGTGGTCGGCGATCTGGCGCGACCAGGCCACGTACGCGTTCGTGCGTCCGGCGTCCCGCGAGCAGGTGTTCAGCATCGACACCCCGCCGCCGACCGTGTCCGGGTCGCTGCACGTGGGCCACGTGTTCAGCTACACCCACACCGACCTGGTCGCCCGCTACCAGCGGATGCGCGGCAAGCAGGTGTTCTACCCGATGGGCTGGGACGACAACGGCCTGCCCACCGAGCGTCGCGTCCAGAACTTCTACGGCGTGCGCTGCGATCCGTCCCTGCCCTACGACCCGGACTTCACGCCGCCGGAGAACCCTGACCCCAAGCGGCAGCTTCCGATCAGCAGGCGCAACTTCGTCGAGCTGTGCCACGAGCTGACCGAGGTCGACGAGCAGGCGTTCGAGAACCTGTGGCGGACGCTGGGCCTGAGCGTGGACTGGACGGCGCTGTACACGACGATCTCCGACGAGGCGCAGCGGGTCGCCCAGCGCGCGTTCCTGCGCAACCTCGGCCGCGGCGAGGCCTACCTCTCCGAGGCGCCGACGCTGTGGGACATCACGTTCCAGACCGCCGTGGCGCAGGCGGAGCTGGAGGCACGCGACTACCCGGGCGCGTACCACCGGGTCGCGTTCCACCGCCCCGACGGCGAGCCGATCCACATCGAGACGACCCGTCCCGAGCTGATCCCCGCCGTGTGCGCGCTGATCGCCCACCCCGACGACGCGCGCTACGCGCACCTGTTCGGCACCACCGTGACCTCGCCCGTGTTCGGCGTGGAGATCCCGGTGCTCGCCCACCCTGCGGCCGAACCCGACAAGGGCGCCGGCATCGCGATGTGCTGCACCTTCGGCGACCTCACCGACGTGCAGTGGTGGCGGGAGCTGCGGCTGCCCACCCGCACGGTGATCGGACGCGACGGCCGCCTCCACGCGGAGACGCCGGAGTGGCTGGTGAACCCCGGCCCCTACGCGGAGCTGGCCGGAAAGACCACGTTCAGCGCCCGCGAGGCGATGGTCGCGCTGCTGCGCGCGTCCGGCGACCTCGACGGCGAGCCGAAGCCCACCCAGCGGATGGCGAACTTCTACGAGAAGGGCGACAAGCCGCTGGAGATCGTCTCCACCCGGCAGTGGTACATCCGCAACGGGGGCCGCGACGAGGACCTCAAGCAGGCGCTACTGGCCCGCGGCGAGGAGCTCGTCTGGGTGCCCGACCACATGCGGCACCGCTACGCCAACTGGGTGAACGGCCTGAACGGCGACTGGCTGATCAGCAGGCAGCGGTTCTTCGGCGTGCCCTTCCCGGTCTGGTACCCGCTGGGCGCCGAGGGCGAGCCCGACTACGCGCACCCGATCCTGCCCGGCGAGGACGAGCTGCCGATCGACCCGTCCAGCCAGTGCCCACCCGGCTACACCGAGGCGCAGCGCGGCGTTGCCGGCGGTTTCACCGGCGACCCCGACGTGATGGACACCTGGGCCACGTCCTCGCTGACCCCGCAGCTCGCGTGCGGGTGGGAGCGGGACGAGGAGCTGTGGCGGCTCACCTTCCCGATGGACATGGCGCCGCAGGCCCACGACATCATCCGCACCTGGCTGTTCTCGCGGGTGGTGCGCTCGCACTTCGAGCACGACTGCCTGCCGTGGCGACTGGCCGCCATCTCCGGCTTCGTCGTCGACCCCGACCGCAAGAAGATGAGCAAGTCCAAGGGCAACGTGGTGGTCCCGACCGACATCCTGGACAGGTTCGGCTCGGACGCGGTCCGCTGGCGCGCGGCGATGGCGCGCCCCGGCATGGACTCCCCCTTCGACGAGACGCAGATGAAGGTGGGCCGCCGGCTGGCGATGAAGGTGCTGAACGCCAGCAAGTTCATCCTCGGCATCGCCGCGGACACCCCGCCGCGTGTCCTGCCGACCGAGCCGGTCGACCTCGCGATGCTCGCCGCCCTGTCCGAGGTGGTCGCGCAGGCGACGGCTGCGTTCGACGCCTACGACTACTCCAGCGCACTCGAGGTCGCGGAGAAGTTCTTCTGGCAGTTCTGCGATGACTACCTCGAACTGGTCAAGGAGCGTGCCTACGGCACCGACGTGGATGGTGAGGACGCCGAGACGGCCCGCGACTCGGCGCGGGCCGCGCTCCGCGACGCCCTCAGCGTGCTGCTGCGGCTGTTCGCGCCGTTCCTCCCGTTCGTGACCGAGGAGGTGTGGTCCTGGTGGCGCAAGGGTTCGGTGCACCACGCGAGCTGGCCCACGCCGGGCGAGCTCAGCGTCGGCGGCAACCCCGCGCTGCTGGACGACCTGGCCGCGTCCCTGATCGGGATCCGCGGCGCCAAGTCCCAGGCGAAGGTCTCGATGAAGACGCCCGTCACCAAGGCCGTCTTCACCGGCCCCGAGGAGGTGCTCGCCCGGCTGTTCGCCGCGGAGGACGACCTGCGCGGGGTGGGCCGGATCACCAGCCCGATCGAGTGGGTGTCCGGTGCGGCGCCGCTGGAGGTGTCGATCGAGCTCGCCCCCGCCGAGGCGTGATGGGCTCCGTCCGCGTCGGCGTGGTCGCCGCGGCACTGGCCGTGGTGGCCCTCGGCGGCTGCGCGTCCACGCCGGGCGCCCGGGACAGCGCGGGACAGGTCACCGCGCCGACGACGACCGACACCTACTCAGTGCGGGTCGGGGACTGCCTGGCCAAGCTCCCCACGGAGAGCACCGACGCGCTGAACCTGCTCCCCTGCGGCGAGGCGCACTACTGGGAGGCGTTCGCGTCCGTGACCCTGACCGGTGATGCCTACCCGGGCGACTCGGTGGTACGCACCGAGGCGGAGAAGGCGTGCGACGCCGCGTTCACCGGCTTCGTCGGCGTCACGGCCGCCAAGTCGAAGCTGGACCTGACCATGCTCACGCCCACGAAGGAGACGTGGACGCAGGCCTCCGACCGCGAGGTCGTCTGCCTGGTCGGCAGTGCCGCCGGGGGCGTCACCGGCACGCTGAAGGACTCCGCCCGGTAGCGGAGTCCTCCGTCGCCGTCAGACCAGGTCGCGCAGGACGGGGTCGGCCATCGCGAGCACGGCCGACTTGGCCTCCTCGGCGTTCGTGCCGGCCCGGGCCGCTGCGGCCATCTGCTGGCACTGGGTGAGCGTGTGCAGGCCGAGCGCCGTCCGGACGGCGGGCACCTTGCCCGGAGCCATCGAAAGGCTGGACACACCGAGCCCGGCGAGCACGAGGGCCAGCGCGGGGTCGCCGCCCGCCTCACCGCAGACGCCGATCGGCTTGCCCATCAGCTGGCCGCCCTCGCACGCGAGTGCGACCACGTCCAGCAGTGCCGGCTCCCAGGGGTCGAGCAAGGCGGCGAGCTCGCCCTGCATCCGGTCGGCCGCCATCGTGTACTGCGACAGGTCGTTGGTGCCCAGGGACGCGAAGTCGACGTGGTAGAGGATGCCCTTGCTGCGGATCGCCGCCGCCGGCACCTCGATCATGATCCCGACCTTCGGCAGGCCCAGCGCCCGCACCCGCTCGGCGAACCACATGGCCTCGGCCTGCGTGGCGATCATCGGCGCCATCACCCGCACGTCGGCCTTGGTCGCCTGGTAGGCGGCGGCGAGCGCCTGCAACTGGGTGTCCAGCACGTCGGTCCGGATCATCCCGAGCCGAATCCCCCGCCGACCGAGCGCCGGGTTCTCCTCCGGGCCGAGGTCGGCGAACTTCAGGGGCTTGTCCGCGCCCGCGTCGAGGGTGCGGACGACCACGCGGCGGTCACCGAAGGCCGTGAAGACCTCGGTGTAGGTCGCGGTCTGCTCCTCCAGCGTCGGCATGGTGTCGCGGTCGAGGAAGAGGAACTCGGTGCGGAACAGCCCGACGCCCTCGACGGGCTGCGCGGCGGCCTTGTGGGCGTCCGCGGCGGTGCCGATGTTGGCCAGCAGCGCGACCGGGTAGCCGTCCTTGGTCGCGCCGTTGCCGGTGCCACCGGCGAGCGCGGCAGCCCTGCGCCGCTTGCGCTCGGCCAGCAGTTCGACCTCCTGCTCGGACGGGTTGACCGTGATCTCCCCCACCCCGCCGTCGAGCGCGACGGTGGTGCCGGAGGGCACCTTCAGGATCCCTGCGGCCTGCACGACGGCGGGAATACCCAGCTGGGACGCGAGGATCGCGGTGTGGCTGGTCGGGCCGCCGGCCTCGGTGATGATCCCCAGGCAGGTATCGGTGGTGAGCGTCGCGGTCTCGGCCGGCGCGAGGTCGTGCGCGGCGAGGATCGACGGTTCGGTGAGCGTCGGGACGCCCGGCTCGGGCTGGCCGAGCAGCCGGGCGACCGCGCGGTCGCGCACGTCGCGCAGGTCGGTGACCCGCTCGGCCATGTAGCCGCCCAGGGCGGTGAACATGGCGCAGATCTCCTCGACGGCGTCGGTGACGGCCGTGGTGACACCCTTGCCCGCCTGCAGCTGGCCGTCGATGCCGGCCGCCAGCCCCGGGTCGCGCGCCATCATGGCGCCGGCCTCGAGGATCGGGCGGGCGTGGTCACTGGCCACCGCCGCGCGGGCCTCCAGGCCGGTCGCGACGCCCTCCAGGACGCCGTGCACGGTCGCGGAGGCGGCGGCGGCGTCCGTCGTCGCGGGCTCGTCGGCCGGCGGCTTCGGGGGCGGCGTCACCACCACCAGCGGACCGACAGCGGTGCCGGCGCTGACACCGATGCCGTGGAAAGTGGAGTGCAGCTCGGTGTCACCGCTCATCGGACTACTCCGCGTCGAGGTCGCGCGAGAGCAGCTCCACCAGCGAGTCGAGGGCGGCGTCCGCGCCCTCCCCCTCGGCGGAGAGCGTGACGGTCTCACCGTTCTTCGCACCGAGCGCCATCACCATCAGGATGCTGCGCGCGTCCACCGGGTTGCCGCCCTCCTTGGCGATCTTGATCGGCAGGCCCGTGGCCGTGGCTGCCTGGACGAACAGCGAGGCGGGACGCGCGTGCAGACCGACGGACGAGGCGATGCTGACTTGGCGGGTGGCCATGGGGGTCTCCTTCTGACGGACGTCGGTGTCGACGGGTTCCACAATGGCACAACGACGAGGTCGGCTGCGACTCCTCGTGGGCATTGATCAGGAGATTCGTTTCCGGCCCCCAGGCAGGGGCACGCGTGCGAACGACCCGGACGCGGAGCCGCGTTCCGGGTCGTCGGGCGAGGCCGTCAGGCGCTCTTGTCGCGCCGCTCCGAGCGGGCGAGCTGGGCCCTGCTGACGAGCTGCGGGACCGCGCCGTCATTGACGACGTCGGCGCCGACGACGACCTGCGCCACGTCGTCGTCGCTCGGCACGTGGTACATCACGTTGAGCAGGATCTCCTCGAGGATCGAGCGCAGGCCGCGCGCGCCGATGCCACGACGCAGCGCCATCTGCGCGATCGCCTCGATGGCGTCGTCGGTGAACTCCAGGTCGACACCGTCCAGCTCGAACAGCTTGCGGAACTGCTTGATCAGCGCGTTCTTGGGCTCGACGAGGATCCGGACCAGCGACTCGGCGTCCAGCTGCTCGACGGTGGAGATCATCGGCAGGCGTCCGATGAACTCGGGGATCAGGCCGAACTTGTGCAGGTCCTCGGGACGGACCTCCGCGAACGGGTTCAACGTCTTCGGCCTGCGCACGGCGGCGTCGTTGTTGAAGCCCAGCGGACGCTTGCCCACGCGGGCGTTGATGATCTCCTCGAGCCCGGCGAACGCCCCGCCCACGATGAACAGGATGTTCGTCGTGTCGATCTGGATGAACTCCTGGTGCGGGTGCTTGCGGCCGCCCTGGGGCGGCACGGACGCGGTCGTTCCCTCCAGGATCTTCAGCAGCGCCTGCTGGACGCCCTCACCGGACACGTCACGCGTGATCGAGGGGTTCTCCGACTTGCGGGCGACCTTGTCGATCTCGTCGATGTAGATGATGCCGGTCTCGGCCTTCTTGACGTCGTAGTCGGCGGCCTGGATGAGCTTGAGCAGGATGTTCTCGACGTCCTCGCCGACGTAGCCGGCCTCGGTGAGCGCGGTCGCGTCCGCCATCGCGAAGGGGACGTTCAGCATCCGCGCCATGGTCTGGGCGAGATAGGTCTTGCCGCAGCCGGTGGGGCCGATCAGCAGGATGTTGGACTTGCCGAGCTCGACCAGCTCGTCGTCCGCGATCCGGCGGCCGGGGGTGGCGGCCTGCGCCTGGACACGCTTGTAGTGGTTGTAGACCGCGACGGAGAGGGCCTTCTTGGCCGTCTCCTGGCCGATCACGTAGGAGTCGAGGAAGGAGCAGATCTCCTTGGGCTTGGGGAGCTCGTCGAGGAGGCCCGCGTCGCTGGTCTCTGCGAACTCCTCCTCGATGATCTCGTTGCACAGGTCGATGCACTCGTCGCAGATGTACACCCCGGGGCCTGCGATGAGCTTCTTCACCTGCTTCTGGCTCTTCCCGCAGAACGAGCACTTCAGCAGGTCCGAGGTCTCGCCGATGCGTGCCACGTCGTGCGCCCTTTCCGTCCGTGTATCCACCAACCCTAACCCGGCCGTCCCCACCTGGGCAGGGAGGCCGGGCGCGAGGTCAGCGGGATGCGTCCTTGAGTGAGGTGAGGATGTCGTCCACGATGCCGTACTCGACGGCCTCCTCCGCGGTCAGGTACTTGTCCCGCTCGATGTCGGTGCTGACCTTCTCCACGGGCTGGCCCGTGCTGTCGGCGAGCATGCCCTCCATCAGCGACCGGATCCGCAGGATCTCCCTGGCCTGGATCTCCAGGTCGGAGGACTGGCCGTAGCCGCCCTCGGTGGCCGGCTGGTGGATCAGGATCCGGCTGTTCGGCAGCGCGAGCCGCTTGCCCTTGGTGCCCGCAGCGAGCAGGACGGCCGCGGCGGAGGCGGCCTGGCCCAGGCAGACGGTCTGCACGTCCGGCTTGATGTAGCGCATCGTGTCGTAGATCGCGGTGAGCGCCGTGAACGAGCCGCCGGGCGAGTTGATGTACATGCTGATGGGACGCTCGGGGTCCATCGACTGCAGGCAGAGCAGCTGGGCCATCACCGCGTTGGCGATGTCGTCGCTGATCGGCGTGCCGAGGAAGATGATCCGGTCCTCGAACAGCTTGGTGTACGGGTCGACGCGGCGGATGCCGTAGGACGTCCGCTCCTCCCACTGGGGGATGTAGTAGTCCATGCTCGGCCCGGCCGGGGCCAGTCCCCCGTCCCGGAGAGCGCTGGGCAGCGTGTTCATCTGGGTCCTCACTGGTTCGGGGCGGCGGTCTTGATCTGCGAGGCGCGCTCGTAGACGTGGTCGATGAAGCCGTAGTCGAGCGCCTGCTCCGCGGTGAACCAGCGGTCGCGGTCGGAGTCCTTCTCGATCTGCTCGACGGTCTGCCCGGTGTGCTCGGCGATCAGCGAGGACATCGTCTTCTTGATGTGCAGCGACTGCTCGGCCTGGATCCGGATGTCGGAGGCGGTGCCGCCGAGGCCACCGGACGGCTGGTGCATCATGATCCGGCTGTGCGGCAGCGCGAACCGCTTGCCCTTCTGGCCGGCCGAGAGCAGGAACTGCCCCATGGACGCCGCCAGCCCCATCGCCACCGTCGCGACGTCGTTCGAGATCCACTGCATGGTGTCGAAGATCGCCATGCCGGAGTCGACCGAGCCGCCCGGGCTGTTGATGTAGAGGTAGATGTCCTTGACCGGGTCCTCGGCGTTGAGGAGCAGCATCTGCGCGCAGATGGCGTTCGCGTTCTCGTCGCGGACCTCGGACCCGAGGAAGATGATCCGGTTGGCGAGCAGTGCCTGGTAGACGTTGTCGGTCATCCCGATGCCGCCGGCGCCGGCGGCCATCGACAGGCCGCGCTCAATGGCTCGATGTTCGTTCACGCAGGCGAACCTACCCGCTCCCTGTGCCATTTCCGTGGCGTTTCCCGTGCTGTTCGCTGTCGGCGCACGGGTGACGCGATCCCGCCACTCTCCCCGTCCCGCCCTGCCCACCCGTCACGTTTCTGCGCTTCCGGGGCAGGATCACGTCAGCGCGATCGCCGCCTGCACCAGCTGGAGGACGAGGAACGGCTCGTCCATGAGCATCTGCCACGTGATCCGCAGCACTCGGAAGCCCTCGGTCACCAGGAGGTTCTGTCGCCAGCGGTCGTTCTCGAACCGGAGGTGGTCGGTGTGGATCTCCTTGCCGTCGAACTCGATCACCAGCCGCAGCTCCGGGAACCAGATGTCCGGGAACAGCAGGACCTGGCCGAGGCGGAGCGGCTCGTTCGCCACCCAGCCGGTGATCCCTGCGCCGAGCAGCAGGTCCTGCAGGCGGGCCTCGGCGAACGACCAGGGGTTCCGGATCGCCTGCGTCGCGATCCGCCTTCGCTCGGGGTTGCCGTGCGTCCCGTCGAAGGTGGGGAGGGCAGCCGCGAGGTCGGCCGGTGTGACGAGGCGCCGACGAAGGAAGTCGAAGGCGGTCTCACCCCGATCGGTGGACGCGAGCTCGAGGCACGCGTACGCCGGTGTCACCGTCCTGACGCCGTGGAAGCGGCATCGGAACTCCCGCGGCACCGACCCGCGCGCGACCTTCAGCCAAGGGACGGGCGCGTCCCGGTTCGGTGAGCGGAGCTCGACGGGCATCGACACGCTCGTGCCGCTGAACAGCTCGATCGCCGTTCGCGCGTGCACCACACCGGGCGACGACCAGGCGGAGACGGCCCGGAGCCGCGTCACGGGGTCGTCGTCGAGGCCCTTTCGCACGAAGACACCGGGCAGGACGGGCACGAGCAGCCCGTCCGCGGCGGCGCGCTGGATGGTCCGCGCGCTGTGAGGGTGTTCCCGGAGCGCCAGGACGGGTGAGGAGGCGAGGAGGTCATCGATCCGCATGCCCCCACCCTCGGCAACCGGGCGCTGGAGCGCTCAGCCGATGCGGCCGCCTGTGGATGACGGAGGGGCTGTGGAAAACCAGGCGTGACGCGATTCTGCCGCTGGGGGCCTGAGAGGTGGCAGGAGAGTCGGGAAGGACGCGACGAGCGGCGGGATCACGTCAGGGCCGGCGGCCCTCGCCGGGAACCGTCAATACGATCACCACCAGAACCGGTGGGAAACGCGACGGCGCCGCCACCTCGCAGGGTGGCGGCGCCGTCGGAAGCGACCTACTCGGCCTCGGGCTCCTCGGCGGGAGCGGTGGGGGCGAGGCCGACCACGTTGCCGTCGGTGTCGGTGACCTTCGCCTCGGCGACGATCAGGCCGAGCGCCTTGTTGCGGCGGATCTCCTGCATCCACGCGGCCACGTGGTTGTGCTCCATCATGTGCTGCGCCTCCTGCTCGGGAGACGTGCCGTTCTGCGCGGCCTTGCGAACGAGCAGCTCGGAGAGGTCGGCCTGCTCGACACCCACCTCGGCGTCATCGGCGACCTTGTCGAGGATCAGCTGGGCCCGGAGGCTGCGCTCGGTCGACTTCTCGATCTCGGCCCAGAACTCCTCGGGGGTGTCGGACTCCTCCTCCTCGGCCTGCTCCAGGTAGCGCTCGAGGGTGAGGCCCGCGCGCTGCAGCTGCTCGGTGATCTGCTCCTTGCGGGCGGCCACCTCGGCCTCCAGCACGCGCTCGGGAACCTCGAAGTCGGTGGCGTCGACCAGCGCCTCGAGGACCTTGTCGCGTCCGTTCGAGACCTGCTCGGACGCGGCCATCTGCTCGACGGCCTTCGTCAGGTCGGCGCGCATCTCCTCGACGGTGTCGAACTCGGAGATGAGCTGGGCGAAGTCGTCGTCCACCTCGGGGAGCTTCTGCTCGGAGACCTTGCTCACGGTCACGGTGATGTCGGCCGGCTCGCCCTCCAGCGGGCCACCGACCAGCGTGGACGCGAACTCGGCGGACTCGCCGGCGCTCAGGCCGGTGACGGCGGCGTCGAGGCCGTCGATCATGCCGCCGGTGCCGATCACGTAGGTGACGTCGTCGGCGGTCGCGTCCTCGAGGGTCTCGCCGTCCCGCTTGCCGACGAGGCTGATCGTGACCTGGTCGCCCTCGGCGGCCGCACGGTCGACCTCGGTGGTGGTGGCGAAGCGCTGCTGCAGCATCGAGATTCGCTCGTCGACCTCGTCGGCGACCGCGCGCTGCGGCTCGACGGTGGCGGACAGGGTGGAGAAGGCCGGCACGGTGAACTCGGGGCGGACGTCCACCTCGGCGGTCAGCTCGACGACGTCACCGTCCTCGAGCTTGGTGATCTCGACCTCGGGCTGGCCCAGCGGGATGACGTTGGCCTCGGTGACGGCGGCCTCCAGGGCGCTCGGCCACGCGTGCTCGATGGCCTCCTGGAGCACCATGCCCCTGCCGAACCGCTGGTCGATCACCAGGTTCGGCACCTTCCCCTTGCGGAAGCCGGGGATGGTGACCTGCTTGGCGATCTCGCTGTAGGCCTTTTCCAGGTGCGGCTTGAGGTCGGCGAAGGGGATCTCAACGGTGAGCTTGACCCTCGAGGGGCTGAGCTGTTCGACGGTGCTGGGCAATGCAGGCTCCTGATCGGACGTAGACAGACCTGCCAATCCTAGCTAGGCCGACGAGGTTGGTCATATCGGACGCGGGCAGGGCCTCGTCCCCGGCCCCGGGCGCCGTGTCCGCGACCGCACCGGGAGTCCGTTAGTCTTGGGGATCGCGCGGATGTAGCTCAATGGCAGAGCCCCAGCCTTCCAAGCTGGTCATGCGGGTTCGATTCCCGTCATCCGCTCTCAGGAGGGCCGGCGCGAGCCGGGCCCGTCCCCCCACACCTCACCCGAGCGCGACGACCAGCTTGCCGCGGACGTGGCGTCCGGCGAGGTCGGCCAGCCCGGCGGGCAGTTCGTCGAAGGCCAGCACGCGCTCGACCATCGGGTCGAGCCGGCCGTCGGCGACGAGGGCGAGCAGCGCCTCCAGGTCGGTGGCGAGGTGGCGCACCGCCCGGGCGTCGCCGTGGGCGTGGGCAGCGCCGAGGGCGATGTCGTGGATGGACGGGGCGATCGTGAACGATTCGATGGCGGACAGGTCCGCGTGGCCCGCGATGCAGGCAATGCCCCCGCCGAACGCCAGCAGGCCGAGGTTCGCGGTCGCGGAGTCGCCGCCGAGGGTGTCGACGACCCCGTCCACACCGCGTCCGTCGGTGAGCGCGCGGACGCGGGCCGCGACGTCCTCGTTGCGGTAGTCGACCACGTCGCTCGCCCCGAGGACCCGCACCCGGTCGTGGTTGGCCGCGGACGCCGTGCCGATCACCCGGGCGCCGGCGAGCGCAGCCAGCTGGACGGCGAAGCCGCCGACACCGCCGGCCGCTGCGGTGACGAGCACGGTCTGCTCGGCGTCGAGCCGCAGCCTGCGCACCACGGCCTGGTAGGCGGTCATGCCCGCGCAGGGCAGCGCCGCCGCGGCGATCGCGTCCACCCCTTCCGGCACGCGGGCGACCGTGCGCGCGTCCGCGACCACGAGGTCGGCGAGGCAGCCGGGACGACGCAGGTCGCCGTGGTTGGCCACGCGGTCGCCGACGGCGAAGCCGGACACGTCCGCCCCGATCGCGTCGATGACCCCGGCGACGTCGAGGCCGGGCACGTGCGGCCAGGTCCAGGCGGGGTCGCCGTCGCCGAGGGCGAGCCACGCGTCCACGGGGTTCAGCCCGACCGCCTCGACGCGGATCCGGAGTTCGCCCGGCCCCGGCGCGGGCGCCGGCACGTCAGCGATCTCCAGGTGGTCGAACGACCCGGGCGCGGTCAGCGTCCATGCCCTCATCGTCAGCGTCCTTCCTTCGGGTTCGAGGGAACGCCCGCGGCGGCCTCCAGGTCGTGGTCGAGAGCGGCCAGCAGGGACGTGGCGGCGGCCAGGCCGGCGGCATCGTCCAGCATCGGCGCCAGCAGCTGTACCCAGTACCGGCGCTTGCTGGCGAGGTTCTCGCGGGCGAACGCCGTCGGCTCGACGCGGACGCTGCGTCCGTCGTCGGGGTCGACCTCGCGCCGGATGAAGCCCTTCGCCTCGAGGTCGCGCAGGGCCGCGCTGGTGTTGCTGCTGCGCAGGCCGAGGCGGGCGGCGATCCGGGACGGGGTGGTGCCCGGCTCGGCGTCGATGTGGCGCATCACCATCGCCTCCAGCGGGCTCAGTGGTACCGAGCCCACGTCGGCGTGGTCCAGCAGCGACAGCCGCCGGGAGACGCTCAGCACCAGTTCGGCCAGTCGTGCCGGCAGCTGGTCGGCGTCGGTGACGGGCTCAGCCTTACTCATGAACTTATGCTACCATAGCTATGTGAGCATAGCTTTATCCGAGAACGCGGCAGGTTCCCGCACGTCGAACCCCACCATCACCCCCAGCCTGCTGGTCACCCTCGCCCTGCTGGCCGCCGCCGCGCCCTTCGCGATGGACCTCTACCTGCCGGCGTTCCCCTCGATGGTGGGCGACCTGTCCACCACGGCGACCGGCGTCCAGCTGTCCCTGACCGCGTTCATGATCGGCGCGGGGCTCGGCCAGGTCACCTTCGGCCCGTTGTCCGATCGCGTCGGACGCCTCCGTCCGCTGCTGTGGGGCACGGCGATCTACGTGGTCGCCAGCGCCGCAGCGGCGCTGGCGCCGACGGTCGTCCTGCTGGTGGCCGCACGGCTGGTCCAGGGCTTCGCCGGCGCTGCGGGCATGGTGATCGGACGGGCGGTCATCTCCGACCTCGCCCGCGGCCAGGCGGCCGCCCGCGCGTTCAGCCTGATGATGCTCGTCGGCGGCGTCGCTCCGGTCGTCGCGCCCGTTGCCGGCAGCCTGCTCACCGGCGTGATCGGCTGGCGCGGACTGCTCTGGATCGTCGCGGGACTCGGCGCCGTCTCGCTGGTGGCGTCCGTCGTGTTCATCCGGGAGACGCTGCCCGCGGCCACCCGCGAGCACCGGCGTGCGACCCAGGCGAGCCCCGGCGTGGGCGTCCTGCTCAACCGCCGCTTCCTCGGCAACGCGCTGGCCTTCGCCTTCGCGTTCGCCACGATGATCGCCTACATCTCGGCCTCGCCGTTCCTCTTCCAGGACCTGATGGGCATGAGCGAGGTCACCTACGGCCTGGTGTTCGGCCTCAACGCCCTCGTGCTCATGGTCACCGGGGGACTGTCCGCGCGCCTCGCCGGGCGCTTCCACGCCGTCCAGCTCGCCCGGACCGGCCTGCTCGCGAACCTCGGCGCCGTCGTGGCGATCGCCGCCCTGGTGATCACCGGGGCACCGCTGATGTGGCTGCTCGCGCCGATCCTGGTCGCGGTCGCGTCGCTGGGCTTCGTGCTCGGCAACACCACGGCGCTCGCCCTCGACCAGGTGGCGGGGGCGACCGGACTCGGCTCGGCGGCGCTCGGGCTGATCCAGTTCGGCCTGGCCGGCATCGTCGCCCCGCTGGTCAGCATCGCGGGCACTGCCACCGTGGTGCCGCTGGCCGCCACCATGCTCGTCGCGTCCCTCGCCGCCAACCTGGCGTTCCACCTCGCCGGCCACCGGGTCGAGATCGCCCCGGCCGTCCGACCCGCCCTCGAACCCGTCGAAGCCGACTGACGCCGCCCGTCCACCACAAGGTGGACGGATAGCCGCGAGTACGCCGCACAACCGTCCACTTTGATGCGCGACCGGGACCCGTCCACTACAAGGTGGACGGAAACGCGTGAACTCACCGCAGAACCGTCCACCTTGAGGCGCCAGCACTGCCACGATCTGCGGTGATGCAGATATGATTCGATGACAAAACGATCTCGGAGGAGATCCCCCACGGCAACAGGAGCGCGATGAGCGGGACGAGCACACGCCAGGAGCAGGTGGTCGACGTGTCGCTGCTGGCGGACGCGTCCGAGTTCTCGGCCCTCGTGCGCAACGTGTGGCGGGCGCTGGTCCGGGTGACCCGCGCGGCCGAGCACCTGCCCGAGTTGCCCGAGTCGCAGGTGGACGCGCTGCGCGCGCTCGCCCAGGCCGGCGAACTCACGCCGGGGGCGCTGGCCGAGGAGCTCCGGCTGGCGCGTCCGACGGTCAGCAACCTGGTCCGCGACATGGTCGCGGGCGGGCTGGTGGAGCGCCGTCGGTCCTCCGTGGACGGACGTTCGGCCATCCTCGTCCCGACGCCTCGGGCGGTCGGAATCCTGGACCGGTTCGCCACCGCGCGGGTGGACCTGGTCGCCTCGATCCTCGCCCGGCTGGAGCCGGGCGACCTGCACGCCATCCAGGGGGCGATCCCCGCCCTGCGCCAGCTGCTGGCCGAACTCGACACCGAACTGGCCGAACGCGGCCGCACCGAACAGGAGTGACCATGACCATCCTCAGCACCGGCACGGTGGCCACCGACCGCCCGGCCCGCTACGGCAAGCAGCTCACCGCCCATCTGTCCCGGCGCCACGGCGGCGAGTGGGACGAGGACGCCGCCACCGGCTGGATCAACTTCGGCGACGGACGCGCAGTGCTCACCACCGCCGACGGCGTCCTGACCATCACGGTCGACAGCCCCGACGAGGAGACCGCGGGCCGGATCGAGGAGGTCATCGAGCGCCACCTCGTCCGGTTCGCCACCCAGGACGAGCTGGCCGTCAGCTGGGCGCGCAGCGCCTGAGAGCAGACCCGGGCCACTGACTAGAGTGGACCACCACGGCCGATGGGGGCCGGCGCCACCGAAGGGGGTGACGGGTGAGAGTCGAGTACCTCGCCGAACTGGCCGACCTGGCCGAGACACTGAGCTACGCCGAGACCGCGGAACGCAACCTGCTCAGCGAGTCGTCGCTCTCCCGGCACATCAAGGCCCTGGAGGACGAGCTCGGGGTCACCCTGTTCGAGCGGACGTCCCGGCGCGTCCGGCTGACCAGGCAGGGCGAGCAGCTCCTGCCGTACGCGCGGCAGATCCGGCAGCTGTGGAGTGAGTACCAACACGCGCTGCGGGACAGCAAGTCCGCCGACCGCGCCTCGGTGACAATCGCGTCCAACTACTACATCGGGGACCTCGTGTCGGCGTTCTGCGCGCACCACCCCGACGTGGCCGTGCGGCAGCTCGCGCAGGACAACACCAGTGCCCAGCTGCTCTCGCTGGTGGGCAGGGGCGAGTGCCAGTTCGCCGTCGCGATCGACCCGCCCCCGACCGACGAGGTGGATTCGATCATCATCACGGTCGACTCCTACGTCGCCGTGCTGCCGGAGAGCCATCCGCTCGCCGGAGCGGAGAGCATCTCCCCCGCACAACTCGCCGGCGACCACTTCATCTCGTTCAAGGTCGACACCGAGGGCGACCGCAAGATCAGGGACATCTGCCGGGGCGCCGGCTTCCAGCCGAACATCATCTTCTCCGCCGACGTCGGGTCAGCGATCGCCCAGTTCGTCAAGGACGGCCTGGGCGTCACCTTCCTGCAGTCGAACACGATCGCGAAGATGGATCCGCGCGGTGTCGTCTGCGTCGCCCTCGAGCCGCCGACCCAGATCAGCGTCCGACTGTGCTGGAAGGCGCGGACGCCGCTCCCTGCGCCGGCGCTCGCCTTCCTCACCTATGTCAGGGCCCAGCTGCCGACCTACCGCAGCCGACTGGCCTGAGGCCACGTCAGCTGATCTCCTCCAGCCGGCAGCAGGCGACCTTGTGGCCGGGGCTGACCTCACGGAGCACCTGCGGCTGGGCGCACGCCTCAGTGGCGAACGGGCAGCGCTGCGCGAACCGGCAGCCCGGCTTCGGGTCCACGGGCGAGGTGATCTCGCCCTTCAGCGGTATCCGGGTCGGGGGGTTGGTGATGTCCACGGAAGGAATCGCCGACAGCAGCGCCCGCGTGTAGGGGTGCAGCGTCCGCTCGAACAGCTCCTTCGCGGGGCTCAGCTCGACGACCTGGCCCAGGTACATCACGCAGATCCGGTCGGAGATGTGCCGGACAACGCTCAGGTCGTGGGTGACGAAGAGGTAGGACACCCCGGTCTGCTCGCGCAGGTCGACCAGCAGGTTCAGCACCTGCGCCTGGATCGACACGTCCAGCGCGGACACCGGCTCGTCGCAGACCACGAACTCGGGGTTGAGCGCCAGCGCCCTCGCGATCCCGACCCGCTGCCTGCGCCCGCCGTCCAGCTCGTGCGGGTAGGCCTGCCGCAGCCGGTCGTCGATGCCGACCAGGCTCATCAGCCGGGCGGCCTCCTCCTTCGCCTGCTTCCCGGAGTACTCGCCGGACCGCCGCAGCGGCTCCACGACGGTGGACGCGACGCGCTGCCGCGGGTTGAGGGAGGAGTAGGGGTCCTGGAACACAATCTGCATGTGGTTGCGCGCCTCGCGGAGCTTCCGGCCGCCGGCGTCGGCGATGTCGTCCCCGTTCAGCAGGATCTCGCCCTCGGTGGGCTTGAGCAGGCGGATCATCGTGCGGCCGAGCGTGGACTTGCCGCAGCCCGACTCCCCCACGACGCCGACCGTCTCGCCCTTGGCGACGGAGAGGTTCACGTCGTCGACGGCGTGCAGCGTCCCGTTCGCGACCGGGAAGTACTTCTTCAGGCCGCGCACCTCCATCACCGGCGTCGGCGCGACGGCCGTGGGCTGGGTGTCCACCGGGGTGGTCTCGGTCGTCATCGGGTGGCCTCCTCGGTGTGGATGCAGCGGACGGGGTGCCCCGGCGCGACCTCGACGAACCCGATCTCCCCTACCCGGCACTCGTCGGTGGCCAGCGCGCACCGCGGGGCGAAGGCGCAGCCGGGCGGCAGGTCGGTCGGGTCCGGCGGCATGCCGGGGATCGGGCGCAGCCGGCCGCCGTCGTCCATCGCGCTGGGCAGCGCGGCGAACAGCCCGATCGTGTACGGGTGGGTGGGGTGCAGGAAGATGTCCTCCCGCGTCCCCTGCTCGACGATCCGCCCCGCGTAGATGATCGCGACGTCCTCGGCCACCTGGGCGACGACGCCGAGGTCGTGGGTGATCAGCAGCATGGCCGTGTGCAGGCTGTCGCGCAGTTCGATGATCAGGTCGAGCACCTGCGCCTGGATGGTCACGTCGAGCGCCGTCGTGGGCTCGTCGGCGAGGATCAGGTCGGGACGGCAGGCCAGCGCCATCGCGATCACCACGCGCTGCTTCATTCCGCCGGAGAACTCGAACGGGTACTGGTCGAGCCGGCTGGCGGGGATCCCGACGAGTTCGAGCATCTCCCCCGCCCGCACCCTCGCGTCCTTCTCGGACAGCTTCGTGTGCAGCCGCAGGCCCTCGACGATCTGCTGGCCCACCGTCATCAGGGGGTTCAGCGCGGTCATCGGGTCCTGGAAGATCATCGCGATCCGGCCGCCGCGGACGTGGACCATCTTCTCCTCGGGCAGGCCGAGCAGTTCGGTGCCCTCCAGGTCGATCTCGCCGCCGAGCACCTTCGCCGGCGGGTCGGGGAGGATGCCGAGGATCGAGCGGGCGATGGTCGTCTTGCCCGCGCCGGTCTCGCCGACCAGGGCGAGGGTGCGGCCCTTCTTCAGGTCGAGGGAGACCCGGTTGACCGCCTGCACGGTCTTCTTCCCCGAGGTGTAGATCACCTCCAGGTCGCGCACCGTCAGCAGGACGTCGGTCGGGGCTTGCGTGGTGGTCATCATCGGCTCCTCACGCCCGCAGCTTGGGGTCGAGGGCGTCGCGCAGGGCGTCGCCCATCAGGTTGATCGACAGCACGGTGAGGGCGATCACCAGGCCGGGGAACATGATCAGGTAGGGGAAGTTCAGGATGTGTGAGCGGCCGTCGGCCAGCAGGGCGCCCCATTCGGGGGTGGGCGGCTGGACGCCGAGTCCGATGAAGCTCAGGGACGCGGCCATCGTGATCATGGTGCCCACGCCCATCGTGAGCTGGACGATCAGCGGCGAGACGACGTTCGGCAGCAGGTGCCGGAACATGATGCTCATCCGCGAGCAGTTGATCGACTCGGCCGCCTCCAGGTACTCCGCCGACCGCTCCCGCAGGATCTGGCCGCGGATCAGCCGGACGAAGATCGGCACCTCCCCCACGGCGAGGGCGATGACGGTGTTGAAGAAGCCGGCCCCGAACGCCGCCGAAACCATGATGCACAGCAGCAGCGAGGGGATGGACGACCACACGTCGATGGCCCGCATGATCAGGGTCTCGGTGCGTCCGCCGAAATAGCCGGCGAAGCTGCCGATGAAGGCACCGACGACGCAGGAGAGCAGGGACGCGGCGAGGCCGAGCGAGAGCGAGTACTGGCCGCCGTACAGGATCCGGGTGAGCAGGTCCCGCCCCAGCGCATCCGTGCCGAACCAGTGCTGGCGGCTGGGCGGGGCGAACAGGTGGGTGAGGTCCATCTGGTTGACGCCGTAAGGCGCGATCACCGGAGCAAGGACCGCGCTCAGCACGATCACGAGGAGCAGCACGGTGCCGACCTTGCCGCCGGGGCTGCGCCACATCCGCTGGACGGTCTCGACGAACATCGAGGACCCGAACTTCTGCTTCTGCACAGGTAGCGTCACCGCGTCCGCGGTCTGCGTCGTCATGCCTTTACCTCCTGGAGGCGGGCCGGTGCGGGGATCCGCAGGGCCTTCTTCTTCCGGGTGCCGCCGCCCGAGTAGCGGGCCTTGATCCGCGGGTCGACGAACGCGTACGCGAGGTCGACGACCAGCATGGCGACCGCGGTGAACACCGCGAAGAACAGGACGCTGGCGCGCACGGCCGGGTAGTCGCGGGCGTTGATTGCGCTGAGCATGTAGACGCCCACCCCCGGGATGGCGAACACGGTCTCGATCACCGGCGCGCCTGCGACGATGCGCGAGAAGCCGGAGCCGACCGAGGTGATGATCGGGGTGAGCGCGTTGGGCAGCATGTGCGCGCGGACGACCACGTCCTCGCGCTGGCCCTTGGCCCTGGCCGTGGTGACGAAGTCCTCCCTGAACACCTCCAGGATGCTCGAGCGGGCCTGCCGGGCGTTGACGGCGATGCCGGGGAGCGCGGCGCAGATGATCGGCATGATGTAGTACTGCGGTCCGCCGATGCCGTAGGCCGGCAACCAGCCGAGGATCTTGGAGAACAGCACGATCATCATCAGCGCGACCCAGAAGTCCGGCGCGGAGATGAACAGCATGGCCACCGACATCGAGGTGGAGTCCTGCCACCGGCCCTCGTGCGTCCCGGCGAAGATGCCGAGGGCGAGTCCGATCACGAGGTTGAGGACCATCGCTGAGAGGCCGATGATCAGCGTCCGCGGCATCCGGGTCAGCAGTTCGTCGAAGACCGGGACGTGGTACAGCCAGGAGATCCCGAAGTCGAACCGGATGAACGTGTTGTAGAAGTACTGGCCGAGCTGGACCAGGTAGGGCTGGTTGAGACCCAACTGTTCGCGGTAGGCGGCGACCTCCGCGTTGGTCGCGCTCGACCCGAGGAGTTGGCGCGCCGGGTCGCCGGGCGTGAAGTAGAGGATCGTGAAGATCACGAACGCGGTCGCCAGGATGATGAAGACCATCGACAGGCAGCGCCGCAGGATGTACCTGGTCATGGGTGAACTCCTCCTGATCGGCCTACGCTACGGCGACGGTGGCAGCGGCGGACACGCCGTCGAGGGCGACGGGTGCATGGACGCTGGCGCCGGTCGCGGTGTCCCTGCGGAAGTGGCGCAGGAAGTCCCAGATGATTGGGGCGTGGTACTTCGTCTGCGCGTGCGGCAGCCCGACGCCGGCGACGAAGCGCGCGACGGCCACGCCGTTCTCGCCGAGGAAGTCGCCGAACAGCCAGTCCAGGCCCTCCATCGAGGCCGTGAAGGTCTGGTCGAAGTCGAAGCCGAAGGCGCTCTTCACCGGGTCGGGGCTCTCCTCGACCAGCGCGCGGGACTCCTCCATGGTGATCGGCTCGTAGCCGGACACCTTCGCGATCTGCTTCATCCAGATGTTGAAGTTGGCGAAGTGCTTGGCCTTGGTGAGGGGGTAGCGGTCGCCACCGTCCATGGTCCCCCCGACACAGATCATCGGCAGCTGGACGGGGAGGTTCTTCGCGTAGGAGTCGGGGTCGGCGAACCAGCGTCCCTTCGCGAAGAGGTTGCCGCCGGGGTCCGGCGAGACCGCGGCGAGGATGTCGGGGTAGGCGCAGGCGAGGACGCCGGTCGCGTCCGAACCGGCCGAATAGCCGACCGCGTAGATGCGGGAGTCGTCCACGGGGTAGCGGTCGCGGACCGCGGCGAGGATGCGCGGGAACTCGCTCTCGACGCCGTCGTTGGACGGGCCGAGGTTCCACGGGCAGACCGCGATGAACTTCTGGCTGCCGGCGAGCTCGGGGAATCCGTTGGTCTCGCACAGGTTGATCGGCTGCATGCCGCCGTGCGACACGTACACCAGCGCGTACGACTCGGACTCGTCGAGGTCGAGCGGGGTGAACACCGAGTACTTGCCGTCCGTGTCGGCGTCGAAGAGCTCCTTGCGGACGCCCCGCTGCTGCCAGTGGGCGAGCACCTCCGGGTGCATCTCGTCGTCGGGATGGCGGTAGTAGATCTCCTGCATCCGGGTGGCGTTGCGCCCGGCGACCGACGCGTCAAACGCTGCCTGGTCGAAGCCGGGCAGCGCCCAGGCGAACGCTGAGCCTCCGGCGGGTGCCCCGGTGGGCATGTACTGCGGCATGACTGGGTCCTTCGGTGGGTGGTGGGGCGGGACCGGGCCGGTCGGGCCGCAGGAGCGGCCCGACCGGCGACGGCATCAATCGAGGTAGTAGGTCGACGCGCCGGGCAGGAAGTGCTCGCCCTCACGCAGGTAGACCTGGCCGATCTTGGAGTTGTGCACGATGTTCAGCCGGGGGTAGACCACCGCGTACTGCAGGGCGTTCTTCACGATGTAGTCGTGCACGGCGGTCATGCTCGCGTCGTCGTGGGTCTTCACCGTGTTCGCTGCGGTGAAGAGCTGCTGCAGCTGGTCGTCCTTGAGGAAGCCGAGGGACATCCCGTTGCCGTACTCGGTGTTGCTCAGCGCCCGGTTCCACTGGCCCACCTGCGAGCCACCGCCGAGGGTGTTCAGGAACAGGTCCCAGGTGCCCTCCGCCGCGGCCGAGTTCGGCACCTGCGCGGTGTCGACCGACTTGATGTCGACCTTGAGCCCGACATTCACGAGGAACGACTGGATGATCGTGAGCAGGTTCTTGGCCGTCGCGTCGTTGCCGCCGAACAGCACCAGGGTCTGGCCGTTGTAGCCCGACTCCTTGATCAGTTCTTTGGCCTTGTCGGGGTCATAGGTGTTGAAGTAGGTCGGCGTCGTGTCCCAGGCCTTCACGTAGTCGGAGAAGAACGGCGTCCCGAACGCTGTCGCAGCGATCGTGGTGCCGGTGACCTGCGCGGCGGAGTTGTTGTCGATGGCGTAGAAGATCGCCTCGCGCAGCTTCTCGTTGTTGGTCGGGGAACTGCTGCTCATGTTGGGGGTGAGCGTGTAGAGCAGCGAGCCTGCGGTCAGCCACACGGAGTGCGTGTCGGCGTACTTGCCGCCCGAGGAGAACTCGGCCAGGTTCTCCGCAGGAACGTCCTCGGAGTAGTCGATGGTGCCGTTCTCGAGGGCGAGGACGTGCTGCGCCGGCTCGGCGATCACGTCGTACTCGATGGATTGGACGTTGGACTGCTGGCGGACGCTCATCGCGGACGCGTCGGTCTGCCAGTAGTCGTCGCGCGCCTCGAGGGTGACCTTCGAACCCGCGGTGAAGCCGGTCACCTTGTAGGGGCCGGTGCCGACCGGGCTGGTGGCGAAGTTGCCGGCCTCGTACGCCTTCTTGGAGAAGATCACCGTGCGGCACCACGGGAACTCGAGCTCGCCGACCTGGGTGATCGGGGTCTTCCACGTGTACTCGACCGTGTACTCGTCGATCTTCTTGACGCTGTCGAACATGTCGTACTTGAACGCCGAGCCCGCCTTGATCAGCTGCTGCGTGGAGAACACCACGTCGTCAGCGGTGATCTTGTTGCCCGCGCTGTCGGTGATGTAGTCGTACAGCGTGACGTCATAGTGCAGGTCGTCGACGACCTTGTAGCTCTTCGCCAGCCGCGGCACGTACTCGTTGTTGTCGAGGTCGAACAGCGACTCGTAGAAGTTGTGGTAGATCGCCGGCTTGCTGCCGGAGTTGACGTTGAACGGCAGCAGGTCCTGCGGGTCGGAGTCGATCCCCACCACGACCTTGCTGTAGCGGTCGGTGCTGGTCGCGACCTTCCGACTGGTGTCGACCGGCGACTGCGAGCCGGTGGGCAGCGCAGCGGCGCCCGCAGCGGGCGATCCGGTGGTTCCACCGGTTCCGGTCCCCTGGTCGCTGCAGGCAGCGACGGACAGGGCCAGACCGAGCGCCAGAGCGGCGACGGCGGCTTTCCTGAACATTGATCCATACCTCCTTGTAGGCACCGAGTGGCCGGGGCGCATCCCGCGGTGGATGGCTTCTGGCCAGGCACTTCATCGTCCCGATCGCGCCGGAACCCGAGCAAACCGTTTCGGGGCCCCAACGTTGCGGGAACCGGGACGATGACGCCGGGCGCCTACAGCGCGAGGTCGGCGATCCGCCGCCGCAGCGTGGCGCCGACCAGCGCGCGGGCGCCCGTGCCGACCATCAGCCGCAGCGGGGCCGGATCGAGCGCGAGGCTCGCGATCGTCCCGGCCGCGGCGTCCGCGAGTTCGGCCGCCGGCAGGTGGTTGGCCGGGTCCAGCTGTCCCCCGGTGAGCCGCTCGCCCCCGGGCTCCACGATGGTGAGGCCGACCCCCGTGCCGGCGAGCTCTGCAGCCGTGGCCTCGGCGAAGCCCTCGATCCCCCACTTGGTCGCGTGGTACAGCGCGTTCCCCGCCGTCGCCACCTGGCCGCCGTGGGAGGACACCTGCACGACCCGGCCGAAACCCTGGGCGAGGAGGTGCGGCACCGCGGCCCTGATCACGTTGATCGAGCCCCGAAGGTTGGTGCCGAGGAGCTCCTCGACGGCCTCGTCGGTCAGGTCGGTGACCGGGGCGTACAGCCCGTGCCCGGCGTTGCTCACGACCACGTCCACCGGCTCGGCGAACGCGGCGTCCATGAACGCGCGCACGCCGGCGGCGTCGGTGACATCGAGACGGACGGCACGGAACGCGTCCGGCCTGATCCCGGCGAGGTCCAGCGGACGCGCGGGGTCGCGCACGCCGCCGAGCACCCGGTCGCCGGCGGCCAGCGCCTGCAGCGCGAGCTGGCGTCCGAATCCCCCGCTGACGCCGGCGATCAGCCAGCGGCGGTGCCTCCGAGTACCGCTCATGACGCGGGTTGGCCAAGCGCAGAACCCTCGGCGAGCCAGGCATCGGCCTCGGCGTAGACGGCCCGGACCAGGTCGGGGCGGTCCACACCCGGCAGGTCGTCCGGCACGGTGTAGCCGGACTTCCGGTTCAGGTAGGTGAGGTGCCGGTAGGACGCCCGCGCTCCGCCGAGCAACTCCGCGTCGAGGTCCACCACCGCGCTGGGCACAACCGGGTCGACCCGGTCCTTGACGTAGATGCTGTCGAAGCTCGTCAGTCGCCACTCACCGGCGCGGCGCTCGAGCCGGCACAGGAAGCGACACCACGCAGTGAGGTCGCACTCGACACCTTCCAGCCGTGGGCGGATCAGGATCTGGCCGGGGCTCTCTACCCACGCCCTGGCGCCGAGCACCGACGCCCGAGTCGGGGAGATCGTGTGCATCCCGCTGCCACCCTTGGCCCGCTCGCGCGACATGGCGATGAACTCGTCGCTGGTGCCCGCGAACCACGTCACCCGCACCACGGCGCCCGGCCAGTACAGCCGCTCCATCCCGTCCCAGTCGCCCAGGTCGCGAGCGAGCCGCTCACGCCTCACGATCGAGAACAGCTCGGTCTCCAGGGCGAGCTCCGGCCCTCCTGCTGCATGCATGGTGTCTCCCACGACAGACGGGTTATTGATTTGGTGCCAAAACTACACCTAACGATGGGTGCGTGTTGGGCGGCCCGGTTGCGGACCGTGCCGTAGAGATCCCGGGTCAGGCCCGGGATGACACTGCAACGCCCCAGCCACCACTGTCATCCCGGGCTTGACCCGGGATCTGTCTTCCCGTCTGACGCTCAGGACTACGTATTCTTGTGCATTCTTCTGAATCACGCGGCTGGGCCGCCTTTTCGGGGAAGAAATGTCAGAGGCGGGCTGTAGCGTCGGATTATGGAAGCAGGGTTCGGGGAGCGCACGGACTGCGAACTGGTCGCCGTGATCGGTGCCGCCCTGGACGCGCTGACCGACGACCGGCTGCGGCTCCCGTCCGAGCCCGAACAGCTCGCGCTGGTCCAGGCCGCGGCTCGGCTGGAGGGCCGGCTGCACGCCTGGCTGGCCGGGCTCGCGGCGACCGAGGAGGCCGGCGAGGTCGCCTGGCATGAACACGGCACGTCCACCACCACCTGGCTGTCCGACACCCTGAACCTGACCCCCCGCGAGGCCGCCCGGCTCGTCGCGGGTGGCCAGGGCCTGGCCCGCTTCGACCAGGTCGGAGCCGCCGCCAGGGCCGGCGACGTGCTGCCCGGTCAGGCCGAAGCCATCACCGGCGTCCTCGACCTGCTGCCCGACGACCTGCCCGACGAATCCCGGTGTCGGGCGCAGGAACTGATGGTCGGGTTCGCCGAGAGCCACAACTCCACCGAGCTCCGCAGGCTCACCGGCCGGCTGGTCGAGGTGCTCGACCCCGACGGTGCCGAGGCCAGGGAGGCCGAGCGGCTCGAACGCGAGCACCAACTGGCGATGCGGAACCGCCACCTGGTGTTCACCCATGACGGGCACGGTTCGGTGTGGTTCCGCGGCAGCCTCCCGGTGGCGGAGGCGGAACCGTTCATCCGGATCATCGACGCCTACGCCGCCCAGGCCCGGCGCGGCCTCGACCGGCTCGACCCGAACACCGAACACCTCACCCCGGGGATGTGGCGGGCCGACGCCCTGCTCGCGATGGTCTCCCAGCACACCCAGGACGCGCTCGCGCCCAGCCACGGCGGCGACCGGCCGCGCATCGTGGTGACCCTGTCCTACGACAAGCTCGCGAAGGCGGCGTGCGACCACGGCATCCCCGCCGGGCAGGTCGTCGGATGCGGCGAACCCGTCCCCGCATCGGTGCTGCGCCGCTGGCTGTGCGACGCCGACATCCTCCCGATCGTCCTCGGCGGAGAATCCGAACCCCTCGACGTCGGACGCACCCAACGCCTCGTCACCCCACCCATCCGGGCCGCCCTCGAGGAACGCGACGGAGGCTGCGCGTTCCCCGGCTGCGACAAGCCACCGCGCGACTGCCACGCCCACCACATCGTTCCCTGGTGGGCGGGTGGGATGACGGCGCTGCAGAATCTCGCCCTGTTCTGTCCGCACCACCACGGCATCGTCGAACCCGGCCACGACCCCACCGCCGACCGGTGGAGCGTCCGCCTTCGAGCCGACGGCATCCCCGAGGTCCTCCCGCCGAAGCGCGTGGATCCCGGTCGAAAGCCGCGAGTGCATGCCCGATTCATCCTGAGGTGCTGACAAGCGCCACCGATGCAGGCCGACGGCCGCCCTGGGGCGGCGCTCTCTTCGTGGTGACGCATCTATTCCGCAATGGAATAAATGACGCCGGAATGCGAATCGACAGTCCGCAGAGGCCAGCCCTACCTTGGATTTGCCCGGCAAAGGGGATCACGGCGGCTGCATCGGATTAGCGCGCCCCCGATCTCATTCTCGCAATTTCTTCGATGAAGAGGATGAATTTTCATGGCTGATGTTCGACGCAGAGCTTTCGCAATGGCAGTAACGGGAGTGGTGCTGGGCGGGCTGGTGCTCGGTGGCTGCGCCTCCGCCACCGCCGGCGCCTCTGGAACCGCAGGTACCGCTGCGGCCGCACCCTCGACGGTTGCCAGCAGCGCCACGGCAGTGACGTGGGAGGTCCTGCAGGAGGACTTCGCACTGCACCCCGAGACCGACGGACTCAGTGCCGACCAGTTGTACGCGACGGGTAAGCAGTACGAGACCGGTGACGGTCAGGTCCAGTGGTACGGCATGGCTCAGGCCTACTACACCGCGGCGCAGGCCGCCGGCAACACCGACGCTGAAGCCGCGCTGAAGCGACTGGAGGATCACAAGGCTGAAGTCCTGGCAGCCAGCCCCGACGGCCAGGGAGCCATCTTTGACTTCTTCCGCGCCGGCGTGACAGCCGGACAGAAGGAGGACTACGAGGCGGCCTACGCGATCTTCCACGACGATGCGTTCTTCTTCCAGGACCCACTGTACCGGGGCCTCGGCAGCATCGCGGACCTGGTGCGGGACGGCAACGGGCGCGCCCAGGACATCAACCTTGCCACCGAGCTCTACCAGTACAGCGCCGAGACCCTCGGCAAGGGCAACGGCTGGACGAGCATGGGTCTGCTCTACGAGGCGGCAGATGGCACTTACCCTGGCATCACGCACAGCGACGACGTGGCACTCGCCTACTTCCTGCGCTCCTACGACAGCTCGCAGGTCAAGGAAACCGACTTCAAGGGCCCTCGCTACGCCGGCGACCTCTACGAGGCCGGCTACGTCCACGACGACAGCACGAAGGCCGCCCCTGATCCCGCTGCGGCCCTGGCCGCCTATCTCGTCGCGGCCAACGGCAATGGTCGGACGTTCGACGGGACATCCGCCTACAAGCTCGCGGTCCTCTACGACAAGGGCAGCGACGGTGTGGAACAGAACGACGCGGAGGCGCTGAAGTACTACGAGAAGGCGATCTCCGATCCGAACGTCCATGCCACGATGCTGGGAATCCCGCAGACCTACCTGGCCCTCGGGGAGTTCTACGAGAAGGGCAGGGGCACCACTGTCGACCTGGCCACGGCGAAGAAGTACTACAAGCAGGCTCTGGACGCTGCCGACGAGAACCTCGCCCTGAAGGAGGCAGCGGGAAGCAAGGACGCGCAGGCGGTCCACGATGAGGCCACTGCAGCACTGAAGCGGCTCGCGGCGGGAACCGGCCAGAAGAACGGGTAGCCCGCTCATCGCGCTGAGGTGGGGCTTGACCAGCCCCACCTCGGCGCGACCCCACCCCGCCATGAGGGGGATTCGCGCGGGTCCCCCCGGACACCACTTCCCCTCGGGTCCCGTGGGTCCTGATGCGTCCGGATCGGCCAGAGAGCGACGAGACCTAGGATGCACCCGTGGACATCAGGCACATCAAGGAGTTCGCCGTCCTGGCCGAGGTGCAGAACTACCTCGAGGCGTCCGACCTGCTGTTCATCTCGCAGTCGTCGCTGTCCAAGCACATCAAGGCCCTCGAGGCCGAACTGGGTGCACCGTTGTTCGACCGGTCCACCCGCCACGTGAGGCTGAACGAGGCCGGCGCGGTGTTCCTCGAGTTCGCCAGGCAAGTGGTCGCGCTGCAGTACCAGACCGCGACACGCATCCGCACGATGACCAGCCAGCGCGCCTATGCCCTCACGATCGGCTCGATCCCCGTGATGGCGCCCTACGGGATTCTGGACGCGATCGCCGCCTTCCGCCGCGAGAACGCCGATTTCTCCGTGAGCCTCATCGAGGGGGACGCCAAGGCACTGAAGGACGCGCTGCGCAGGAACGAGTGCGAACTCGCGTTCATCCGTGACGACGGCGAGGACGACCCGACCTTCTCCAAGATCCCGTTCGCGCAGGACGCACTCGCCGCGGTGTTGCCGGCCACCCACGCGCTGGTCGGACGCAAGACCGTCCGGCTGACCGAACTGGCGCAGGAGGACTTCATGCTCCTCTCCCCCGGCTCGCTGCTCCACGAACTCAGCGTGAAGGCCTGCGAGGACGCGGGTTTCGAGCCCAAGGTCGTGTTCACCGGCCAGCGGGCCGAGAACATCCTCGACCTGGTCAGCCAGGGCATGGGCGTCGGCCTGCTGATGCGGAAGGCGGCCAAGCGCCTGGTCCGGGACAGGGTGGCGATCATCGAGGTCGTTCCGCCGGTCACCACCTTCGTCAAGATCTACTACCGCTCCGACCAGCAGCTCTCGCCCACAGCGCGCCACTTCATCGACTCGGTCATCGTGAACCAGACGATCACCAGTTCCCGCTCGGAGGCCTGACGCCGGAGGCCGCGCTCCGGGCACGATCCGGGCCGCCTCGGACGCCGCGTCGACGTCGGTCAGGTCCCGGCCCCGTTCAGCCGGGCGCCCAGGAACGACCGGACGATTGACAGCACCGGCGGCGACCAGAACTCGGGGCCGCCGTGGTCGGCTCCGGCGAGCTTGTAGAAGCTGACCTCGTGGCCCGCGTCCCTCAGTGCCCGGGCGAGCAGGACGGACTGGCCGAAGGGGACGAACCGGTCCCGCCCACCATGGAAGACCAGGAACGGCGGCAGGGGCCGCATGTCGATGTGGTTCATGACGATCGTGGGAGCCACCAGGTCCGGTCGGCTCAGGACGTCGTGGCCGCCGATCAGCCTCCCTTCGGGGCTGTCCGGGGCGCGGTGGTCCTGGGTCGACGGTTCCTCGTTCATGCGGGAGATGTCCGTCGGCCCGAAGAAGTCAACGACTCCCCTGACCACCGGCGCCGGGGCGTCGGCCGGTTCGTCGGCGTACCCCGGGTCTCCGACGGTGAGCGCGGTGAGCATCGCCGTGTGGCCGCCGGAGGAGTCGCCCCACAGCACGCACGCGTCCCGCTCGATCCGGAACTCGGCGGCGTGCTCGTACAGGAAGGCGAGCGCCGTGCGCACGTCGCGCACCTGGGCGGGGAATGGGGCGACGTCGGACGGCCTGTACTCGACGATCGCGACCACGTAACCCCACGCCGCCACCCGGGCCAGAGCAGGGAGGTTCTGGCCGAGGTTCTGGGTGCGCCAGGCCGAGCCCTGCACGTACACCACGAGCGGGAAGGTCCATGCGGCGCCCTCGCGCGCGGCAGGTGGAAGGAGCAGGTGCAGGTGGAGCGTTGTGCCCTGCTTCTCCGCGAACGGCACCGAGAGCACCGCCTCCGGCAGCACTGCGGCCGCAGCTACGTCGAGCACCACCATGCCTTCCGTCTCTCGCAGCGACTCCGGAAAGTCGCCCGGTTCGCACGGAGCCGGCTGGATGAAGTGGTGGGTGGGTGTCCCGGTCATCGCTCTCCTCATGGCTGTCTCCCATGCACTACGGGCGGACCCGGGGGATGTCGTCCCACCGGGTCCGCCTGTTCACCCGCCTCTCGGTGGCGGGCGGTTGTGCGATCAGGCCTTCGCGATCGCGTCCTTCTTGTTCTTCAGCGAGAGCTTGAGGCCCTCGCCACCGTCCGCGTCCTTCTTCGGGCCGAGGATGAGCGCCGCGGCCATGGCGAGACCGAACGCGACCAGCGAACCGAGGATCATCCCGATGAACCCGCCGTCGATGCCGGCCGGGTTGATGAAGCCCGGGGCACCCAGCGGGCCGCCGGCGGTGAAGTTGTAGAGCTTGGCGCCGGAGAAGCCGGCGATCATGCCGCCCACACCCGCCGAAAGGAAGGTCGCCCACATCAGCTTCTGCCGCGGGATCAGGATGCCGTACAGGGTCGGCTCGTTCACCCCGAAGAACGTCGAGATCGCCGCGGTGATGTCCAGGCTGCGCTGCTCCACGTTCCGCGTCCGGATGATCACACCCACAGCCGCACCGAGGGACGCGAGCGCACCGGCGAAGATCAGCGGGTTGATGACGTCGTAGCCGTAGTTGGCGATATTGACGGCGAACAGCGGGATGACGCCCCAGTGCAGGCCGAACACCACCAGCAGCGACCAGAACGTGCCCAGCACCAGCCCGGCGATCCCCGGGTTCAAGGCCACCAGACCACCCACCAGCTGACCCAGCAGGTCCTGCAGCACGACCGCGACCGGGCCGATGACCAGCAGCGCCAGCGGCGCGGTGATCACCAGCGTCAGCAGCGGCACGAACAACGACTTCACCACCGCAGGAATCACCGTGTTCAGCCACTTGTCCAGCTTCGCGGCGAACCACACGATCACCAGGATCGGGATCACCGTCGTGGAGTAGGACTGCATGATCACCGGGATCCCGAAGAAGTCGGTGTAGATCTTCTGCTCGAAGATCGTGCCGGTGAAGATCGTGTACAACGGATCCGCCGACGTCAACGCCACCAGCGTCGGGTAGACCAGGATCGCACCCAGCGCGATGCCCATGACCTCCTTCAGCTTGAAGTGCCGCGCCGCCGACCAGCCCAGCACCACCGGGAAGAAGTAGAACACCGCATCACCGATCGCCGACAGGATCGTGTACGCGCCACTCGTCTTCGACATCCCCAGCCACATCGCGCAGATCACCAGGATCGCCTTGATCATGCCGCCGGCGATCAGCAGACCCATCACCGGCTGGAAGATCGCCGACACCATCGCCAGGAACTGCGCGACCGGCCCCTTCTTCTCCTCCACCGGCGCCGCGGTGGCCACCGCGGCGTCAGCCCCGCCCAGCGGGTACAGCTCCACCAGTTCGTTGTACACGTCCTCCACATGTGGGCCGATCACGACCTGGTACTGGCCGCCACGCTGGATCACGTCCAACACACCCTGCGTGGCCTTGATCGCCGCCGTGTCCGCGACGCTCTCGTCCTTCAACCGGAACCGCAACCGCGTCACACACGTGGTCAGGTCGTTCACGTTCTGGGTACCACCGATACTGGTCATGATCTTTCTGACCAGGGCTTCGTACTTCATTGTTCTTCTCCTCGGGTGTTCGGCGTCCGGCTCTGGACGCCTTCGGTTCTTGGGGTGGGGATGGGGTTCTCGCGGGTTACTCGTCCAGGCGGGACGCGGTCTGGATGAACTTGGCGACCAAGCGTTCTGGCTCTCCCTTCGGGACGCGGCTCGTGGTGGTCTCGAACGACAGCCCGTACTCGCTCGCCGGCATCCAGTAGGCGTAGTAGCCGTTGGTGTAGCCGGCCACGAGCGCGAGCTCGGGGTGGGTCTGCTTGAGCTGGGGCCCGAAGGCCGAGCCCAGCTCGCCGGGGAAGACGAAGAGGCGGAGCTCGCCCAGGTCGACCACCCAACCCAGCGCGTCGAGGTGGAAGTCGTCGTTGTGGACGGTGTGGAACAGCGTCTGGCACCGGATCGGCCCCAGCTCGACCGACCGGTCGAGCCGAATGGACGCGATCCGCTCGGCGAGCCCGGAGGAGACCCGTTCGAGCTCGGCGAAGTCCTGGCCCTGGCGCTGGTGGCGGTTGCTGCTGTCGCCGCCGGCCCCGTTGAGGACCAGCGGGTGGAACCCGAACGGCTCCGCCAGCTTCGCGGCGACCGCACCGGCGAGGTCTCCGGTGAGCTGGTCGTTGTCGGCCGGCAGAACGGTGGAGTGCACCGCCCAGTTGACGATGCCCGCCACCGGCGTGGAGTCGGCGTCCACGAACTCGACCACGATCACCTCGTTGTCGGCGGGCTCGCCCGGGTGATTGCGATTGCCGTAGTAGCCGAGGACGGTCTCGCGCCCGTAGCGGGCGGTGACGTCCTGCAACTCGGCCAGGCAGGTCACGTAGCTGTCCACGATCCAGCCGATGAGCTGGTCGTAGTAGGCCGGGTCGAAGCACCGCGTCCACCACGCACGGTGGTACTCGGCGATCGAGGAGTGGTCGTGGGTGGCCGCGATCAGCACGAGGTCGCGGTCGATGCCGAACTGCCCGGCCAGGAGCGTCTTGACCTCCTCGGCCATCGACAGCTCGACCTCGACCAGGTCCAGGGAGAGCAGGAAGGCCCGCTCCCCGTCCTGCTCGAACAGGAGGGCGTTGCCGAAGATGTGGTCGTGCACCTCCGCGGCCGGTGCGAGTCGGCTCTCGGCGCGGTAGCCGCCGAGGTGGAACTCGCCGCTGGGTGTCATGTCGAACCGGGCGCTGCCGACCTTCATGATGCGCTCCTCAGGGTCTGGGCGGTGAGCAGGTCGAGCGACGCGTCCACGACGGCGTCCGCCGCGCCCGGCCCGAACGCCGAGTGGGTGGCCGCCCACGTGCCGAGTGCGTGGGCCTCGTCGTCGGCGAGGTACTTCGCCCCGCCGTTGACCATGGTGCAGACGAACGTGACCGGCCACGGCGAGCCGAGCCGGACGCGGCTGCCGATTCCGCTGGTGAGTTCGGGACGCAGCGCGACCAGCGCCGCACCCCCGAGCACCAGAAGGTCGAGGTCGAGCGTCCGCTCGCCGTCCACGCCGGGGTAACGGAACGATGCGCGCGCCGCGTGCAGCCCGCAGACGGTCAGGTCGGCCACGCGGGCCGTGGCCAGCACGGCGTCCGCGAGGGCTGCTCCCCAGGCCGTGGATGCGGCATACGCGGCACCGCTCGCGTCCGGAAGGCCGGAGAGGTCCGGCGCCTGGTCGCCCATTGCACCGGGCAGGAAGATCGCCACGCCGCCGAGCGCGTCCTCCAGTGCGCGGGACGCCGCGCCCGTGCCGTCCGCGCTCACCAGCGCGTCCCCGGCGGCCTCGGTGAGGGAGGAACGGACGTCGAAGTTGTACAGCAGCACGATCGGGGCGCCGTCGAGGGCGTCGACGCGGATCACGCCGAGGGTGTGGTCGGAGAACCGGTCGGGGTTGGCGCCGGTCGTCCAGCCGCCCGGGCCGTCGATGTCGCGGTTGACGTTCAGCGGCTCGCTCGTGGTGGCGGCACCGACCAGGGCGTCGCGGAGCGTCTCGACAGCCTGCGCGACCGCGCGGGCGCAGGCGGCGTCGAGAGCCGCGCAGAACAGGTCGTTGCGCCGGGCCACGTCCGGGTCGGCGAGGGCCTGCGCGGAGCGGGTGTGGGGAGCGCTGAGGGTGTGGGTGACGCTGATCCAGACGTCCGTCCCCGCGACCCCGGCGACCCGGCAGATCCGGTCCCGCAGCCGGTCGAGCGCGTCGTCGCGCAGCGACGGCAGCTCGAGAGAGCAGATCACGTGCCGCAGGCCGTCAGGCCCCTCGAACACCGCGGCCCGGACGTGGATCGGGTCGTGGACGCCGACGAACCCGTCGATGGAGAAGATCCCGTCGGGGAACTCGATCGGGGCCGCTCCGGCCCCCGCGCGCAGGGTGGTCATGGTCAGGCCGCCTCGACCGGACCGGACGCGGCGCGGACGTCGGCGACCGGCAGCCGGTACAGCCGGGCGGCGTTGCCGCCGAGGATCAGGTTCTTGTCGGCCTCGGACAGCGCCAGCGAGCGGATGAAGTCGGGCCCGCCCGCCAGCCAGCGCGGATTGACCGGGTAGGAGGTGCCGAACACGACGTGGTCGGCGCCGAACACGCGCACCGCGCACTCCAGCTGGGCGGCACCCCACGGCTCGGCGTGGGACATCTCGAAGTACACGTGCTCGGTGAACTGCCGACGCACGGCGGAGGCGCTCTCGAAGCGCCCGTGGGAGTCGTTGGCCGCCGGCGCCGGGAACAGCAGGTTGGCCAGCGCGAAGAAGCCGCCGCCCAGCATCGAGTGCACGAGGGTCAGGCCGGGGTGCCGGTCGAACAGGCCGCCGAACAGCTCCCGTCCGATGGCCGTCGTCTGGTCGGCGCACCGCCCGTAGGAGCGGCGGAGGTTGGTGAAGTCGACCAGGCTGGCGTGGTCGACGGGGATCGGCGTGTGGTGGACGTAGGCGGTCAGCCCGAGCCGCTCGACCTCGGCGAGGAAGGGGGTGAACCGCGGCGCGTCCAGGTAGTCGCTGCCGTAGTGGGCGCTCAGCTGCACACCGGTGAAACCGAGGTCGTCGACGCAGCGGCGCAGTTCGGCCAGACAGTCGGGATCGCCCGACGGCGGCACGCAGGCCAGTGGGACCAGCCGCCCACCGCTGAGCCGGGACGCCTGCGCCATCCCGTCGTTGAACCGGCGGCACAGGTCCAGCGGCAGCCACTCCTGGGCGCCCGGGATCTTCAGCACGGCGTGGTCGACGCCGGCGGCGTCGAGGTCGGCCAGCTGGCGTTCCACGCGGTAGTCGCCCTGGCGGTAGTTGAGGTTCGCCTGTCCGGGCGGGTTCTCCAGCGAGATCTCCCTGATCCCGGTCTCGGGGTCGACGCGCAGAACTCCGGTCATTCCACAGCGCTGCTGCGCATTCTCGAAGAATGAATCCAGGAGGGACTGGTCCTCGAACATTTCTTCGGGGAACCAGTAGAGATTCGCGTCGATCACCATTGCTCAACCTTGTCGTCGGATGTCAACAACCCTAGGAGCCGGTGCCGCGCAGGTCGATTCCAATCGCTGCGGGATCTATTCCAGGACGGAATAGATCCCGCAGGGTCCTCAGCGCGCGAGGACGAGGAGGGCGTCGCCGGCGGCCACGTCGCCGGTCGCGACGGTGGTGATGCTGGCGTAGTCCGGGGAGTTCAGCACCACGACGATGGTGGTCGCCTCGTAGCCGGCGGCGCGGACGGCGTCGAGATCGACGGTGCCGAGAGTGGCTCCCGCGTCGACGACAGCACCCTGCTCGACCAGCCGCGAGAACCCTGCACCTTCCAGCTCGACGGTGTCGATTCCCACATGCACAAGCACTTCTGCGCCGTCGTGCGCCTTCAGGCCGAAGGCATGGCCCGTCGGGAAGGCCGTCACGACGGTTCCGGACACGGGCGCGACCAGCACGCCCCCGGATGGTTCGACAGCCACTCCCTGGCCCAGGACGCCACCAGCGAACACCGGATCGCTCACCTCGGCGAGCGGAAGGACGCGGCCCGCGACGGGAGCCTGGACGATGACGCCGGTCGACGGCGGTGTGACGGACATGACGGGTGGCCTCCTTGGCGCAGCTGGGCGGACGCGACGGTCGTCCAGGGTGGGAAATTCGGTGCGGGCCGCCGGCCCGCAGGTCGGCACTGGTCAGCAGTCGGGGAAGAATCCCGGACCACTCCTGAATACCACAAATCCCGCCGGTCGGAAAATCCGGCCACGAACATTCGCGGCACAGAATGCACCGTCCGGTACATCCTCCGACTATTTCCGGCCGCGGAGAAAGCTTCTTGCGCCGGCACCGGCCGGCTCCCCTACCCGGCAGCCACCCACGCGTCGGCGTCGGCGTAGCAGGCCTCGACGAGGTCGGGCCGGTCGACCCCCGGGAGGTCGTCCGACACCGTGTAGCCCACCTCACGGTTGAGGTACGTCAGGTGGCGGTACGAGGCGCGGCCGGCGGCCAACCGGGCGCGGTCCAGGTCGAGGACAGCCGCCCGGTCGACCGGATCGATCCGGTCCTTGATGTAGATGCTGTCGAAGCTTGTCAGCCGCCATTCGCCAGCCCGACGCTCCAGCAGGCACAGGAACCGGCACCAGGCGGTCAGGTCACACTCGACCCCGTGCAGCCGCGGACGGATCAGGATCTGGCCCGGGCTCTCCACCCACGCCCGATCCCCCACCACCGCGCACCGGGTCGGGCTGATCGTGTGCATCCCGCTGCCACCCTTGGCGCGCTCTCGCGACATCGCGATGAACTCGTCGCTGGTGCCGGCGAACCAGGTCACCCGCACCGACGCACCGGACCAGTACAGCCGCTCCATCCCGTCCCAGTCGCCGAGGTCGCGGGCCAGCCGCTCGCGCCGCACGATCGAGAACAGCTCGGTCTCCAGGCCGAGGTGGGGCGTGGTGGTGGTCATGTCGAGTCTCCTTGGTGGGGGTCGGGCCGGGCGGCGGCGTGGAGTTCGTGCAGGTGGACGCCGATGCGCCGGGTCAGCGCCTCCGCCGCGCCGCGCGCGTAGTGGGAGGACTGCGCCTCGTAGGTGAAGCGGTCGAAGGCCCCGGCGTCGGGCAGGTACTTCGCCGCGCCGTTGACCATCGTGGCGACGACGGTGTGCGGGAAGGGCGAGCCCTCCCTGAGCCGGCGTCCCGTGGCGGCGGACAGCTCCACCTGCACGCCGACAACGGCCACCTCGCCCAGGCCGAGCACCCAGTACGGCAGGTCGCGCGGCGGCTCCGGCCGGTAGGCGTGGACGCGGGTCGGCCGGATGTCCTGTCGAGGCGTGGCCCGCTGCCCGCCCACCCGAACCAGCCCCTCGTGGACGCGGAGGTCCGGCGCGCACGGCGCGGACGCGGTCGCGCGCCAGGCGGCCAGCGCCGCCTCCCCCAGCCGATCGCCGAGCCGCTCCGCGAGCAGGAACCCGCCTTCGTCCGGCGCGGAGTCGGTGAGGCCCACTCCCGCTGCGGCGGGGTTCGGCGCCTGGTCGCCGGCCGCGCCGATCAGGAAGCAGGCCACGGCCCCGGTCTCCGCCTCGATCCGCCGCACGGCGACCCCGGCGAGGTCGGCGCTGGCCGGACGGGCCGCGTCCCCCGGCACGTTCGTCGCCGAGGGCTGCACGGCATGGTTGACGAGCACCGCGATCGGGCGGGCGTCGGCGTCATCGAGGCGCACGACGACCAGCGTCGGGTCGGAGTAGCCGTCCGCGGACAGGCCGAGCGTCCAGCCGGCTGACGTCTCGACGTCGCGGTTCACGTTCACGTCCGAGCCGCCACACCCCACCCCGAGCGTGGCCGGACGCAGCGTCCGCACCGCGTCGTGCGTGGCGTCGGCGACCGCGGCGAACACGGCGAGCCGCGCGACCCTCATCCGCTCGGCCAGACCGGGGTCGTCAAGCGTGGCCGGATCGGCGAGGTGCGGCGCGGAGAACGTGTGGGTGACCGACACCACGACCTGGCGGTCAGCGACGCCGGCGATCTCGGCGATCACGTCCCGCACGCGCGCCAGCGGCTCGGGAGCGAGCGATGTCTGGTCGAGCACCGCCCAGACCAGCTGCTGCGTCCCGTCGAGGACGACCACCCGCACGAACAGCGGGTCGTGCGTGCCGGAGAAGCCGTCCAGGGGCCAGACGTCGTCGGGGTACCGGATCTCCGCACGACCGGCACCGGCTCGGAAACCGGTCATGACAAGGCAGCCTCGATCATGCCGGCCAGCCCGTCGACGATCGTGGACGCGGCGTGGCCCTGAACGATCGGGCAGCCGTCGGCCGCCTGGGTGCGCCGCAGGTACGACTCGTCCGTGGGCAGGTAGCCGATCCGGGCGTTCGCGTTGGTCACCACCAGCGTGGTGGCGAGCGGGGACGCGGTCGCGAGCGCCCGTGCGACGGGCACGGTGATCTCTCCGGACACCCCGGCCAGCGCTACCGGTCCCACGACCAAGCAGGTCAGGGTCAGGTCGACGGTCTCGACGTCGGCCTGCTCCATGCCCGGGGGGACCTCGAGGCGGCGGGCCGGGCACGGGATCACCCGGAGCGAGCCGGCCAGGCTCCGCACGGGCACGGGACGGGCGGCGTGCCGGACCAGCCGCACCGCCGTCGCGCCGAGCAGGAAGCCCTGCGCCTGCATCGCCGCTACAGCGAACGCCTCGTCGTGCGCGGCGTCGTCGGTCGGTGTGCCGAGCTGCACCTTGGGCGCCTGGTCGCCGAGAGCACCGGCGGTCCACAACGCAACCGTGTCCGGGCCCAGCTCGGCCTCCACGTGCGCGGCAGCGGCGCCGGCGAGGTCCCCGCTGACCTGGCGCACGCCCAGCATCACCGTCGAGTGCACGGCGTAGTTCAGGACGACGGCCACCACCGTCCCGTCCTCTGCGGTGAAGGAGACCGTGGTCAGGTTCTTGTCGGACGCGCCGTCGGGCTCGTAACCGAGCGTCCAGCGGCCGTCCACCCACGCCTCGCGGCAGACGTTCACGTCCACCGCCTCGGCACCGATCGCCATCGTCACCGGACGGACGGCCGCCCGGGCCCGCCCGATGACCTCGACGATCGCCTCATACACCGTCCGGGTGTAGGCCAGCGACTCCGGGGTGGGGATCCGCGCCTTTCCTCCGGGCGGCACCAGTCCGATCCGGGGGGCGTTGTGGTCGTGGGACGGGGCGAGCAGCACCCGGTCCGCGGGGATGCCCAGTTCGCGCTCGACGCGCGCACGCACCTCGCTGGTGTCGCCGACCTCGACCAGGTCCAGCGACACCAGGGCCGCGACGTCGCCGCCCACGTCCAGTACGAGCGCCCGCGCGTGCAGCCGGTCGTGCACGCCCAGGAAGTCCGGGCCGAAGGCATTCAGGCCGCCGAGGTCGGACGGCGTGATGTCGACCCGTGCTGCGCCCGCGCTCAGGGGGGACGGGAAGGGCTGGTTCCGGGTCACGCGATCGTCCTCTCCTCGTCCGGGTCGTCGGCGTCCCGGTGCCCGTCGCCTTCGTCGTGCCCGCCGTCGTCGCGGGGCTCCTGGACCAGCCCCTCGAGCCGGCGCAGCAGCTGGCGGAGCTCTCCGGCGAGGCGGGCCGCGTCCATCGCGGGCTGGTCGGGGCCGCCCTCGAGCGCCGCGGCCAGCACGGCCGTCCGGTCATGCCGGAACTCCTCCAGGACCCTGCGCCCCTTCTCTGTGGGGACGATCGTCACCCGGCGCGCGTCGTCGGGTGCCACCAGACGCTGCACCAGTCCTGAGTGGACGAGGCCCTTGAGCAGGTTGCTCACCGTCGAGCGGGCGACGCTGAGCGAGTCCGCGAGCTGCGCGGTGGTGAGGCCGTCGAAGCGGACGACCAGGCGCAGGATCGTCACCTGCGACTCGTTGCCGGGCAGCTCGAGCTCTGCGGCACGGCTGGCGCGCTTCATGGTCCGCCACAGGGCCGGCACGAGGTGCGCCAGCTGCTCGACCGGCGCGCTGGCCGGCCCGGGAACCGGCTCCCTGACCTCGTCCTCCGCTGGGAGGTTCCCCTGCTGGTCGCTCATCCGGTCAGGCCTCCCTCGGTCAGCCCGGACATCACCCGGCGCTGGAGCACAACGTAGGCGATCACGAGCGGCAGGCTGGTCAGGATCACGTGCATGAAGACCAGGTTCCAGCGCAGGCCGTACTGACCGACGTTCGCGAAGTTGTACAGCGTCAGCGGCAGGGTCGCGTTCCCCGTCCCCTTGATCATGTAGAGGGCGAAGAAGAAGTCGTTCCAGACGTTGATCACGGTCATCACCGCCGCGGAGAAGAGCACGGGACGCAGCAGCGGGAGGATGACGTGCCAGTAGGTCTGCCAGCGGTTCGCGCCGTCGACCTGGGCCGCCGCCTCGTAATCGGGCGAGAGGCCGCGGATGTAGCCCGTGGTCAGGAACACGATGACCCCGATCCGGGTGCCGAGCAGCGCCAGGATGTACCCCGCGGTCGAGCCGGTAAGCCCGGCCTTGGTGAGCAGCACCACCGTGGGCACCACCGCCGGCGGCAGGATGATGGACAGCGCGGTCAGGTAGTAGGCGGTCAGCAGCGTTCGCGACTTCGTGCGGGCGTAGGTCCAGGCCGACATCGACCCGAGCAGCAGCACGCCGAGCACCACCGGGACGGCGACGATCAGGCTGTTGCGCAGGCCGGTGAAGTAGCGGCCCTGGTCGATCACGATCTGGAGGTTCTCCCACAGCGCCCACTGGGTGGGCAGGGCGATGGTCGGGGTGGCGGCCTCTGCGTCCGTCTTCCACGAGTTGACCAGCAGGATCCAGAACGGCAGGACCACCCACGGGATCGCGACGATCGAGAGGACGAGGTAGCGGAGCCGGCGCCAGAGCGTGCCCCTGGACGTGACCCAGGTGCCCGTGTTGGTGATCATGCCTCGAGCTCCTGCTTGCGGAGGGCGCGGATCAGGGGGATCGCGACGATGATGACGAGGATCGCGATCATGAAGCTGAGCGCGCTCGACGTGCCGAACAGGCCCTGCCCGTACTGGCGGTAGACCGCCACGTTGAGGACGGACGTGGCGTCCCCCGGGCCGCCCTTGGTGGTGGCGAAGATCACATCCAGCGCGCTGAACGAGCCGACCAGCGTGATCACGATGTTGAAGGTGAAGGACGGGGCCAGCAGCGGCATCTCGACCAGCCGGAAGCGCCGCCAGGCGCCCGCGCCATCGAGGACCGCCGCCTCACTCAGCTGCCGCGGGATGCTGTTCAGCCCGGCGATGTAGACCAGGGTCACCAGCCCGACCCACTTCCAGCCGTCGATGAAGCCCACCGTCACCAGCGCCGTGCTCGGCGAGCCCAGCCACGAGTAGTCGAATCCGGGGACGAACAGGCCGATGAAGGCGTTGACGGGACCCTCGGGGGCGAGCATGGCCGACCAGATGTAGCCGGCCGCCAGCGGTGACATCAGCACCGGGATGAAGTAGATCGTCCGGAACACCGAGTTGGTGCGGTTCGTCTCCTGGAGTGCCTTCGCCAGCGCCAGGCCGACCACGTTCTGAACGACCATCGTCGTCACGGCGAACCCGATCGTGACCAGGGTCGCGTGGCCGAGAATCCCCAGCGAGATCAGGGACTGGAAGTTGTCCAGGCCGTTGAACCGGATCTGGCTGCTGAAGCCCGTCCACTTGGTGAAGGCGAGGATCGCGTTGGCCACGAAGGGGACGAGGAAGAAGAGCAGCACCAGCAGCATCGCCGGCAGGGCGAACCACAGCCGGTACGCCCGGCGCTGCCGCCCACGCGGCGAGCTCTCCTCTGAGAGCCCGCCGCGCGCCGCAGCGGTATTCGGCGAGGGGGTACCAGCACCCGTTGCAGACATGATGACGGTGGCTCCGTGCGCCGTTCGCTACTTCTGCGCCTGGATCGCCTGGTCGACGTAGGTCTGCCAGGAGTCCGCGGCCTTCTGCGGGGTCGCCTGACCGGTCAGGACGCTCACCGAGATGGTGCCGAAGTTGCCGAAGCCGGGGATCGACTGGTTGAAGGCGGGCGTGGTGGTCGGGTCCTGGAGGATCTTCGCCAGCGCGGCGTACATGCCCTCCAGCTGGGGCGCGGTGGCCGTGTTCAGGGTCGGCGCGGACTTGGCGTCGTTCACGTAGGCCTGGTAGCCCTTGCTCGTGATCCAGTTGATGAAGTCCTTGGCTGCGGCTTCCTTGGTGTCGTCACCGGTCTTGGGCAGGAAGTAGCTGCCGATCGGGCTGCCCGACCACGAGGCGGTGGCGGCCTTCGCCGAGATCGCGCCGAGGCCGACCTTGGCGTCCACGGCCGCAGTGTCGTCCTTGCCCTCGGAGTAGAACAGCGAGATGAAGTCCGACGGCAGCACGGTGAGCGCGGCCTTGCCGTTGTAGACGGCCTTGATCGACTCCTGGAAGGTCGCCGTGGCCGCGTCCTTGTTCACGCAGCCCGCCTTGACCAGGTTGTCCATCGTGGTCAGGCCGGCGACGATCGGGCCGCTCGGGTCGTTGACCTTGGTGGTACCGGCGGCGACGCCGAGGCCGAACTCGTCCTTGGCGTTGAAGTCGGCCATGTAGGCGAAGCCGGCGAACATGTTCACGGGGAACTCCGACCCGCCGCCTATCTCGACCATCGCTGCACCGGTCTTGGTGACGGCCTGGCAGTCGGTCATCAGGTCGGTGTAGTTCGTCGGCACGTCCACGCCGGCGGCCTTGAGGACGTCCTTGTTGTAGAACATCGTGAACGAGGAGAACGGCCCGAGCACCGCGGCGTAGGTGACGCCGTCCAGGTCACCGGCCGTGGAGGTGCGGTTCTTCACGAAGTCCATGTCGGTGAGCGGCAGCATGTTCTCGCTCATGTTCAGCTGGCGCATGTCCTGCGGGGTCGGCGCGTACTCCATGATGTCAGGACGGTCCCCCGTCGCCCACTTGGTCTGGACGGCCGTCGTGTAGGTGTCGGAGGGCAGGTCGACCAGGTCGATCTTGTTGCCGGACGCCGCCTCGTAGGCCTTGTACAGGTTCAGGGTTGCGTCCGTGTCGGCGGACTGGTGCCAGAGCGTGAGCGTGACACCGGTCGGTGCCGACGCCGAGGCGCTCCCCGCGGCCCCTGTCGTGGCCTCGCCCGCGCTCGAACACGCGGCCAGCAGGAGGGTGGAGAGTGCGACGGTCGTGATGCCCAGTCGCGTGAGGGTCTGTCGGGACATGATCTGCGGCTCCTCGTCTGTGAGAGTCGTCGCCTGCCAGCGCTTCGCTGCGCAGGAGGTGTTGCAGCGCCGTGTGCTGCAATCGTTTTGGTACATGGATAGTTCACCGGACCGACATACTTCGTCAAGGGTGACTACGTAACAATTCGCTAACGTCAGGAGCGACAGGGCGCGCGCAGGCGTCTCGCAGGCTTCGCGCGGGCCGGGGTCAGCCGAGCACGGCGGCGATCGCGAGCATCCAGGCGACGTTCAGCAGGGCATTCACGGTGAGGAGCCGCGGCGGGACGGGTCGGCGGGTGGCGTCGAGGCCGAACCTGGCCAGGAAGGCCAGCGCGAGGGCGGTGCCGATCACGCCGGGGACGGGGCCGGCCGTCCAGCCGGCGCACACCAGCCACACGCAGGCGAGCAGGTGCACCCCGTCCCGCAGCGGTCGGGCATCGATGGTGCTGCCGGCGAGCTCGGCGCCGTCCAGCACCACGTCGAGCAGCATCCAGGCGAAGCCGGCGGCCGTGGCCCACGCGGGGGCTGGCAGCGCGGCCACGGCGGGGAGCAGCAGCAGGTGGTACCCCACCCCGAGCAGGCGGGTGACCGGACCTTCGAGGCGGACGAGCGCCCAGCGTCCGCCCCGCCGCTGCGGGACGGGGACATGGAAGGCGGCGAAGCACACCGCGGCGAGCAGTGTTGCGATGACGACCATCAGGCCGGGTCCTTCCAGGTTCACGAGCCGGGAGTCAGTATCGCCTCAGTCGGCGTCGTCGGGCTGGCCGGAGTATTCCGCGTACAGCGCGGGCAGGAACTTGCTGAGCTGCTGCGCCTCCGTCGTCGAATGGGTGATGACCTTCTTCAGGTAGGTCTCGCTGAGCATCCAGTCCGGCGTGCTCTCGTCGCGCACGATCTTCCCGTCCACGACCCCGTAGCCGATCCACTCGCGGCTGCACTTCTCGAGCACACCCCAGGCGTTGATCCGGGACAGGGTCATGAACAGGTGGGTGCCGGGCAGCGTGATCGACGGGTCGGAGACCGGGTGGAACGACTCGGTACAGCAGTCGACGAAGCAGCCGGCGTCCTTGAGTTCCTGCTCCCGCTCGGCGGTGAGCCCGAAGTCGCGGGGGTTCAGCTCGTGCCGCACCGACCAGAACTTCTCCTCACCCTCACCCAGGTCGAGGGATTCGACGGTGTAGATGCCGCCGCTCTTGTCGACGCCGTTGATGAAGCCGTGGTCCCAGTGGTCGGCCCGGTTCCAGATCTTGTAGCGCAGGTTGCCGATGCCCTCGGGCGTGCTCTTCGAGCGGATGTTGATCCAGCGGAAGTACCAGCCCAGCATCGCGGGCGTGCAGCCGGGGTAGGTGGTGTAGACGGCGAGGTAGCCGGTCCCGTCCTCACGCATGCAGTAGCCGTACTCGACCTCTTCGTAGCCGACCGGACGCAGCAGGTCGGTGAAGTTCTCCGGCAGGGTGGCCTTGGCCGGGTCCATCGGACCGGCCTCGATCAGCTGGCGCTGCAGGGGGGCGACCCGGTGCAACGGGAGGTCCCAGTACTTGGCCAGCGGCAGGCTGCGCTCGAGGTCGGTCAGGGGGATGCGCCGGGTGACCAGCATCTCCTCGGGATAGTTCAGCACGGCGACCTCCATGTGGCACGTGGGCGGGATTCCGGGGTGACGCCCCCGCTCTTCGCGGAGGAACTAGTTCAGGCTACCAAAGTAAATGTGCTTCGGTCCAGTGAACCAAATCGGATCACGATAGGGTGTCCGCAACAGCGGGGCGACGCGGAGGTCGGAGGTCTCATGACGGAGGAGGAGCAGGCGCTGCGCATGCAGTCCTCGCAGTTCGCGGAGATGCTCGAGCTGGTCTGGCGCAAGGCGACGCTCGCGTCCCGGTCGAGCGGCAACCTGCCGGCGCTGACCCCGTCCCAGGCGCTCGCGCTGCGCAGGGTGATCAGCGCGGAGACAGGGATCACGCCGACCGAGCTCGCGTCCGACATGGAACTCTCGCGTCCGGGGGTCAGCGAACTGATCGGCAAGCTGGAGGAGAACGGGCTGGTCTCGCGCCGCCGCTCCGAGGTGGACGGGCGCTCGATGATCCTCACGCCGACCGAGCGCGGGTTATACGTGTTCCACCACTTCCGCAGCGGGATCGACGACGCGGTCAACGAGGCGTTCTCGACCATGTCCCGCAAGGACGTGAAGCGCCTGGTCGGCGACCTGCCGGCCTTGGCGCACCTCCTCGACCGACTCACCGGCATCGCAGAGCGCGAGGAGTCCGCCGCGGGCACCCGCTCGAACTCGGCGTAGCCCGAGCGCCGGCTCGGACGTCGCGATCCCTGAGGAGCGGTTGGAGGAACGCGCCCGCCGCATCACGAAGGCTGCCGACGTGGCGGTCCACGTCAAGGTGGACGCCTCTGCCGTGAACTCGCGACGATCCGTCCACCTTGTGGTGGAGGACAGGCTGCCGCACCACAAAGTGGACGCTCCTGTGGTGAACTCGCGACGATCCGTCCACCTTGTGGTGGACGGGGTGACGGGGCCCTTCGTGACGCCGCCGGGCCTCGTCCCTCGCCCCGTCGGCTCCTCAGGGGCCGTTGCTGTGGAAGCCGACGATCTGGTGTCCACTTCAAGGTGGACCCTGGTGTGGTGAACTCGCGATGATCCGTCCACCTTGTCGTGGAGGACAGGCTGCCGCACCACAATGTGGACGCTCCTGCGGCGAACTCGCGTCAAACCGTCCACCTTGTGGTGGACGGGCGCCGAGTCCGGGCGCGGCACGATGGGGACGGTTCCTGGCGTGCCGCGATAACGGGCCGGGCCAGGAGCCTGATGCGCCCGGCGTCAGGCCCGGCCCGCGGCGGCCACCGCGGCGCGGATCACGTCCACGCAGCCCGCGTAGCCCAGGCGGGCGCTGTTCAGGCACAGGTCGTACTCGTGGTAGTCGCCGAAGCGGGTGCCGGTGAAGAACTGCTGGTAGCGGGCGCGCGTCCGGTCCATCTTCGCGATGTACCGGGCCGCGTCCCTCGGCTCGATCCCGTCCACCCGGATCGCGCGGGCCGCCTTCTGCGCGTTGTTCGTGCTGAACACGAAGACGCTGAGGAACGGCAGCCCCGCGTCGCGCAGGATCCGGTCCGCACAGCGACCGATGAACACCGCAGGGCCGCTGCGCGCGGCCCCCACGACCTCCCCCGCGATCGCGGAGAAGAGCACAGCCGGGACGGAAATGCTGCCCTGCGTCGACCCGCCGATGGCCGTCAGGTCGAGGAACTGGCCCGCCCCGAGTCGCTCGTCGAGCGCCTCCAGCGCGTCCGAAGGGAGGCCCCGCCTGCTCGCTGCGAGCTGAAGGATCCGGCTGTCGTAGAACTCCAGGCCGTCCCGCTCGCACAGACGGCGACCGATCTCGCGTCCGCCGCTGCCGAACTCACGGTTGATCACGATGCTTGCGGTCATGTCTCCCCCACTCAGTCCATCATCGCCGGCCGCGGGCCCGAGGCGGGAAGGCGGCCGGAGCGCAGGAACAGGCCGAGGCCGGCTGCCAGGACGGTCAGCCAGGTCGTGATCTGGAACATGTTCGTGAACGAGGTGACGACGACCTCGAGGGAGGTGCTCCGGGCGAGTTGGTAGAGGGCGGCGAGGCCGAGGTGGGCGACCTGCGGGTCGGTGGCGGTGATCTGGCCGTAGCGGTCTGCGGTGAGCTGGGCCTGCTGGCTGACCATGAGCGCGGACAGCGCGGCCAGGCCCAGACCGGACGACACCCGCTGCACGACGTTGTTGATCGCGGTCCCGCTGCTGGTCAGGCGGGCTTCGAGGGCGGAGAGACCACTGGACTGCACCGACATCATCGCCAGGCCCATGCCGACGGCGCGCAGGCAGGTCCAGCCGATGATGTCACCGGTGGTGGTGTTGAGGGTGAGCCCGGTCATCAGGTGGGTGGCCCAGGCGGCGATCAGCATGCCGCTGACCACCAGCCAGCGGGGTCCGATCCGGTCGTACAGCTGGCCCGACAGGGGCGCCATCACCGCCATCACCAGGGCCTGTGGCATCACGACGAGCCCGGCCTGGAGCGCCGGGAGCCCGAGCACGGTCTGCAGGAAGGTCGGGATGTAGAACAGCGTGGCGAACATGCCGATCGACAACACGCTCATCACGAGCAGGGAGTTCACGAACGGCCAGATTCGGAACACGCTCAAGTTGAGCAGGGGATGCTCGACCTCGAGTTCGATCAGCACGAACAGCGAAAGGCTGAGCACGCTGGTGAGGAGCAGGCCGAGGATCGGGTAGCTCGTCCACCCCCACGACGCGCCCTCGGAGAACGCGAGCAGCAGGCACACCATGCCGACCGCAACGGTCAGGAACCCGAAGACGTCGAAGCGGTAGGTGGGTTGCTGGGCGAACTTGGGCAGCATGAACAGGGCGAGGACGACGCCCACCACCGCCACCGGGATGTTGATGTAGAAGATCAGCCGCCAGCCCACGAACTCGACCAGGTAGCCGCCGAGCGTCGGCCCGAGGGCGGGCGCGGCGATCACGCCGATGCCGTAGAGCCCCATCGCGGTGCCGAACTTGTCCTTCGGGACGATCCGGAACAGCATCGTCATCGTGATGGCGGGCAGGATGCCACCGGGGATCGCCTGGAGGACGCGGAAGGCGATCAGGCTGGGCAGGCTCCACGCCACCCCGCACAACGCGGAACCGACGGCGAAGCCGACCAGCGAGATCGTGTAGAGCCGGCCGAGCCCGACCCGGTCGCCCAGCCACGCCGTCGTCGGCACGATCACGCCCAGCACGAGGCTGTACGCCGTCGAGATCCACGCGATGTCGGCCGTCGACCCGCCGAACTCGGTCTGGATGGTCGGCACGGCCACGTTCACGATGCTGGTGTCCAGCACCGTCATGAACATGCCGACGATCAGCACCAGCAGGGGGCCCACCCAGTGGGTGGTGCCGCCGTGCTGCGCGACGACGGGTGCGGGTCGGCGGCCGGTGGCCGCCGGGGCGGCGGCGGTCACTTCTCGATCTTGGCCGTGACGTTCATGCCGGGCACCAGCGCGAGACCCTGCCGGTCGTCGATGCTCACCTTCACCGCGATCACCTGGGTGACCTTCTGGAAGTTGCCGGTCGTGTTGGACTGGCCGAACAGCGAGAACACGGCGGCCGCCCCGGTCTTGATCTCGACCACGTGGCCGGTCAGCGGGGTGCCGGGGAACGCGTCCACCGAGATGTCGACCTTCTGGCCCACCTTGACCGCGCTGATGTCGGTCTCCTCGACCCGCGCGGTGACGAACACGTCGGACGGGTCGTAGGCGATCGCCAGGCTGGTGCCCGCAGCGACGAAGGAGCCGTTCACGCCGTTGTTCACCGCGACCACCCCGTCGGCCGGCGCCCGGACGAGCGTCTGCGGCTGAAGGTACCCGGTCTGGACGGCGATGCGTCCCACCGCCTGTTGCGCCTTCACCTGCGAGCCCATCGCGACCGTCCAGTCGGTCAGGGTGCCGCTGGTCGGCGCGGTGATGGTGATCTGCGTCCCGTCGACCTGCGCGTTGTCGGTGGTGACGTAGCGGCTGGCGTTCAGCAGCCAGTTCGCCACCAGGGCGACGACGGCGACCACGGCGACAGCGCCGACCACGATCAGGCCGATCCGCATCCGCCGGCTCAGCTTCTTCTTCGGTGGCTCGGGCGGGGCGACCTCGTCGACCTCGTCGGCGGGCTCAATGACTTCAGTGGTCTCGGACATTACTTGTCCCTCCTCGGGTCAGGGGGTCAGTGGGTGGTGGAGGTCGGGAGGAGGACCTGGTCGCCCTCGGCCAGGCCGGAGACGACCTCGGTGCGGTCGGGGCCGACCAGTCCGGCGGTGATATCCACCGTGCGCTGGGCACCGGCGGCGTCCACCAGGGTCACGACGCTCTGCCCGTTCTCGGTGCGCACCGCGTCGTTGGGGACGCTCAGCACGTCCTTCTTCTCCTCGGTCGCCACCGTGGCGTGCACGGTCATGCCCTCCTTCAGCCGCTTGTCGGAGGTGTCCAGCGAGACGGTGACGAGGTAGCTCATCGACCCGCCCAGCGCGGTGCCTGCGGGCGAGATGGCGGTCACCTCACCGGTCGTGGTGACGTCGGGGAGCGCGTCGAAGGTGAGGGTGGTGGTCTGCCCGGCGACGATCCCCGCCGCGTCCAGTTCCTGGAACGGGACGACGGCCGTCATCGGACCGGTGGCCGAGATGACCATGAACTGGGTGCCACCCGCGCGGGTCGTGGTGCTGGTGCCGGCGACCACCGTCGTGCCGGGCACCGCGGCGTCCGTCCCCGGTGCCTCTGCGGACGTGCCGGTGCTGGCGGTCAGGTACTCACCCACCGCGCCGTTGATCGCGGTCACCGTGCCGTCGAACGGTGCCTTCAGCGTGGCCAGCGAAAGGTTGTGCTTCGCCACGTCGACCAGCGACTGCGCGGTCGTCACCGCCGCCTTCTGCTGGGCGATGGTGTAGGGCCGGTCGGACGCCGCGGAGTTCGCCGCGTTCTGGGCCGTGACCACACCCTGCTCCGCGCTCGCCACCGACACCTTCCCTGCGGCGGTCGCCACCTTCAGCGTCTGTTCCGCAGTCGAGACGGCCGTCTGTGCGGAGACCACCGCGGCCTGCAGGCTCGCGCAATCCGTGGTGCACGCCGCCAGGGCGGCCTGCGCCGAGTTCAGCGCGCCGTTCGCCCGGGACAACGCCACCCGGTCGGCACGCTTGGTCGCTGCCACCTGGCTGCTCGTCGCGTTCCGGATCGTCCGTGCCTGCGCGAGAGTGTTCCGGGTGCCCTGGAGCGCCGGGCTGTTCTCCAGCTTCGCCAGCGCCGCCTTCTGCGAGGACAGGTTCGCCTTCTGCTGCACGACCAGCTGCTCGAGCTGGAAACGGTCGATCCTCGCCAGCACCTGGCCGGCCGTGACGGTGTCACCGACCTGGACGTCGACGCTGGTCAGCAGGCCGCCGGCGGCGAAGCCGAGGTTCCGGGACGACGACGCGGCCATCGTCCCCGCGCCGGACACGCCGACGCTGATCGTGGCCCGCTCCACCGGTGCGGTCGAAGCGACGGCCGTCGTTCCCGACGAGCCGCAGGCGGCGAGTAGTGCCGCACCGGCCAGCACGGCCGCCGTGACGGCAGCGGGCCGGGCGGCACGGGAACGGGCACGCGAAGTAGCGCCCTCCATGGGGTCCTCCAGTCATTGGGGAAATCGCGGTTCGCCCTGCTCCCGACAACCTCGTGACGAGGGCACCATGGATACGGACCGTTTCTAGCGATAACGTTAGCCTCACGCGAACCAGTTCGCAACGTCCCCGGAAGGAGGGCTCGGATGCGCAGGAATCGACGCAGCGCCGCCGAGGTCGAGGCGGCGATCCACGCCGCCGTCCTCGCCGAACTGGCCGCCGGCGGCTACGCGGCGGTCACGTTCGAGGGCATCGCGCGTCGGGCGCACACCAGCAAGCCGGTGCTGTACCGCCGCTACCCCGACCGGGCGTCCATGATCTTCGCGGCCGTGCGTGAGCGGGGACCCGTCCGACGGATGGAGGCGAGCACAGGGAGCCTGCGGGACGACCTGCTGGCACTGTTGCAGACGTCGTTCCGGAGGGCGGCCGACTTCGGCTCGGAGGCGTACCGCGCGCTGATCGGCGAGGCCCGCGACGAGACCCTCGCCGAAGTGGCGGGGCTGAACGCCGACCTCGCGGTCCATCTGGACGCGGTCATCGTCGCGCCGGCGCGCGAGCGGGGCGAACTCGGGCCGCTCCCCCTCGACCTCGACGTGATCCTGACGCCGATGCGGCTGGGCCGCGACCGGCTGGTCTTCGGCCCGTTCACCGACGAGGACGTGGTCGCCATCGTCGACAAGGTCGCCCTGCCGCTCTACCGCGCGGCGTCCGGCCTGCCGCCGGCGGCCGTCCCGCCCGAGGACTGACCGACCACAAACGCTCCCGAAACGCGCAGAAGCTCCCGGAATTTCGGTGGCGTCTGCGAGTTTCGGGAGCGTTTGTCGGGCAGGGGCCGCTGGCGCCGGAGGTCCAGTCGCGGACGGCCCCACGCGGGCAGGGCAGCGTGGCCCGGCTGTTGGCTGTGTCGTCTCAGTAGCTCGCGCGACCCTCGGCGCTACGGCCGACGAAGCGGGCGGCGAGCGCCTCCGAGCCCCGGGCGAGCAGGGCCACGTCCGCCCCGACGAGGATGAAGGACGCGCCCGCGGCCAGGTACGCGTCCGCCACGGCCGGGTCGAAAGCGTTCACGCCGACCGGCTTGCCGGCCCCGCGAACCGCCTCGAACGCGCGCAGGACGGCGGCCGTCACGTCCGGGTGCGTCTGCTGGCCCAGTACCCCCATGGACGCGGCCAGGTCGGACGGGCCGACGAACACGCCGGCGACCCCGTCGACGGCGGCGATCTCCGCCGCGGCCCCGACCGCCTCGATCGTCTCCACCTGCACGAACACAGACACGTGGTCGGCGGCGTCGGCCAGGTAGCCGTCCACCCGGTTCCAGCGCGCGGACCGGGCCAGCGCCGACCCCACCCCGCGCCGGCCCCGCGGCGGGTAATGGGCGGCCTCGACCACCGCGGCCGCCTCTGCGGCGGAGTTCACCATCGGCACCAGGATGTTCTGCGCGCCCAGGTCGAGCACCTGCTTGACCACCACCGCGTCCCCGCTCGGCACCCGCACCACCGGCGTCACCGGGTACGCGGCGACCGCCTGCAGCTGGGCCAGCAGCGACTCCAGGCCGTTCGGGCCGTGCTCGGCGTCGATCAGCAGCCAGTCCAGCCCGCCGCCCGCGCAGATCTCCGCGACCAGCGGGCTGCCCGAGCACACCCACATCCCCGCCAGCGGCCGTGCCGCGGCGGCCAGGGCGGCGGCGAATGTCGGGCTCAGGCGAAGCGGCACGACACCGTCCCCATCGCCCCGTAGTCGCAGACCACGCTGTCCCCGCGGGACACCCACGTCGGCCGCGTGAACGACCCCGCCAGGATGATCTCCCCCGCCTCCAGCCGGGCGCCGTGCGAATGCAGCTTGTTCGCCAGCCACGCCACCCCGGTCGCCGGGTGGTTCAGCACCCCGGCCGCGACGCCGGTCTCCTCGATCGTCTCGTTGCGGTACAGCAGCGCCGACACCCAACGCAGGTCGACCTCGTCGGGCCGCGTCGGGTTGCCGCCGAGCACCATGCCCCCGTAGGCGGCGTTGTCGGCGATCGTGTCGACGATCGTCCGCCCCTCCAGCTCGATGTGCGAGTTCAGGATCTCCAGCGCCGGCGTCACGTACTCGGTCGCCCGCAGCACGTCGAACAGCGTGCAGTGCGGGCCCTCCAGCGGCGCGTCCAGCACGAACGCGAGCTCCACCTCCACCCGGACGTTCGAGAACGCGTCGAACGGGATCGTCGCCCCGTTCTCCCACACCGTGTCGTCGAACATCACGCCGTAGTCGGGCTCTGTGATCCCCGTGGACGCCTGCATGGCCTTCGACGTCAGCCCGATCTTGCGTCCGACCAGCCGCCGTCCCGCCGAGAGCCGCTGGTCGCGCCACACGCCCTGGATCGCGTAGGAGTCCTCGACCGTGGCCTCGGGGTAGCGGGACGTGATCCGCGGGATCACCCCGCGCGACCGGTCGGCGTCGGCGAGTTCGCCCGCGATCGTCGTGATCGTCTCTGCGGAGAGCATCCGTCCTCCTTCGGGTGGGGGTGCGGGTCGGTGAGGACGCAGCCGTCCTCTGTGGTCAGAAGGCGGGCAGGCCGAGGGACTCGCCCGGGTGCTCGTGGACGAGATAGGCCGACAGCGTCCCCGTCCGGTGCTTGCGGACGGCCTTCTCGATCTCCTCCAGCGGTGCGCTGTTCTCGATCATCACGATGATCTCCTCGTGCTCGCGCACCGATTCGGGCGCCCGGCCGGGGACGAAAGCGAAGATCGAGTCACGAAGCCCGCCCAGCCGCGACCACTCCGCGTTCACGATCTCCAGCAGCCGGGGGTTCGGGCAGGTCGAGTAGAGGATGTGGTGGAACTCCTGGTTCAGCGCGCTGAACGTCCGCGGGTCGAAGTGGCTGAGACTCTGCGTCATCACGTCGTTCAGCGCACGGGCGCGGCGCAGGTCCTCCGCGGTGAGGCTGCGGGACGCGAGCGCGGTGGCGGCGCTCTCCACGATCGAGATCGCCTGCATCGTGAACCGGTACTGCGTGTCGTCGACCATCGAGACCCGCGCGCCGACGTTGCGCTCGAACGTTACCAGACCCTCGGCCTCGAGCTGCCGGACGGCCTCGCGCACGGGCACCACGCTCATGTCGAGTTCCGCGGCGATCGTGCCCAGCACCAACCGGTATCCGGGCGTGAACTCCGCCTTCGAGATCCGGTCCTTGATCCACTCGTAGGCGCGTTCGGACTTGCTCTTCTCCGCCTTCACTGCGCCTGCCACGCCCGGTACCTCTCTCTCCACTCCGCGTTCATCGGGAACAGGCCGTCGACCGGGTTCCCCTCCGCGACGCGGTCCGCCACCCACGCGTCCTCGGCCTCCTGGGCGATCGCCGCGTCGGCGACCTCCTCGGCCAGCGCCCGGGGGACGACGACCACCCCGTCCGCGTCCGCGACGATGACGTCGCCCGGCAGCACGGTCGTGCCGCCGCAGGCGACGGCCACGTCCGACTCCCACGGGACGTGCCTGCGGCCCAGGACGGCCGGGTGCGTGCCCACGCTGAACACCGGAAGGATGCCGGCGACCGCCTCCGCGTCCCGGACGCCGCCGTCGGTGACGATGCCGGACGCGCCGCGCACCTTCGCGCGCAGCGCGAGGACGTCACCGAGCGTCCCGGAACCGGCCTCGCCACGGGCCTCGATCACGATCACCTCGCCGGGCAGCACCGCGTCGAACGTGCGCTTCTGCGCGTTGTAGCCGCCACCGTGGGCGTCGAAGAGGTCCTCGCGGTTGGGCACGAAGCGCAGCGTCCGCGCCGGGCCGACGAACCGCGTCCCCGACACCAGCGGACGCACACCGTCGACCGTGACGTTGTTGATCCCGCGCTTGCGGAGTTGGGCGGACAGCCCCGCCGTCGGAGCCTGCTCCAGCTTCTCGCGCAGCGCGTCCGGGAGTCCCGCGGACGCGGCCGGCGTGCTGGTGGTCATGGGGCTCCTCTGTGCGATTTCCTATTCCAAATCGTATACGAGTTAGGACGTGGCGTCCACCGCTCGGCGGGAAGCGCCGACGGGCTCGCGGCAGCGCAGGCGCGCGAGGAGGCCCGCCGGTCAGTGCAGGCCGAGGTAGCTCTCGAGCGTCTCGGGCGTGGTCTTCAGCAGCGGCTCGTGGACCTCCTCGCCCGGGAACTCGCTGGCCTCGAAGAACCAGCGCTTGGACGCCGGCATGCCCCACAGCTGCGCGCGGCGCGGGTCGGTGATGTCCCACTTGATCGGCGGCACCTCGAGGTCGATGAACTGGTAGTGGCAGTTGAACAGCTCGACCCGGTGCTGGTCGGGGTCGCGCAGGTACAGGAACAGCGCGTTGCTGAGCCCGTGGCGTCCCGGCCCGCGGTCGATCTCGTTGCCCGCGCCGAGCGCGCCCGCCACGTCCGCGGCGTGCAGCAGGCACGAACCGTCCGGCACCGCGTAGGCGAAGTGGTGCAGCCGCGGCCCGCGTCCGTTCGCGAACACCAGGTCGTGGGTGTTGCCCTTGACCTCCAACCAGGCGCCCCACAGCTCGTCGTCGGAGTCCTGGGTGGTGGTGTACTCGCTGAGCCGCATGCCCAGGCCCGACCAGAAGTCGGTCGCGGTCTGCACGTCGTAGGTGGCCACCTGGTAGTGGTCGATCCGCTGCGGGAAGCCGGCGCGGAACTCGTTGAAGCTCTGGTACTTGCGCTCCACCACGTCCATCGACGAGGTGAGCTCCATCATCGTCCCGACCGGGTCGCGGAACCGCAGCGTCGGGCCCTGGTGGTCGCGCTCGAGACGCTGGAAGGGGATGCCGGCGTCGGCGAAGTGCTTCTCCGCCGCCGTGATGTCGTCGTCGGTGCGGACGCGCAGGCCGATCGCCACCGCCTTGGCCTCGGGCGCCTCCTCCAGCACCAGGCTGTGGTGGGCGGCCTCCTCCAGGCCGCGCAGGTAGACCGTGTTGTCGGTCTCCTCGGTGACCACCAGTCCGACCACGTCGCGGTAGAAGTCGCGGCTCTTCGCCAGGTCGGTCACGCTCATCACCACATGGCTCGCGCGGGTGATCGTGAAAGCGGGGTTGTCGTTCCTCACCGGAAGCATCGTCGGCTCCTTCGCCTCGTCGTCTCGATGCCGGAAGTCTGGCACCGCCGAACCTTCCGGAGAACTACAGATTCGGTCTCCTGTCCATAGTCTGTCGCTATAGCTAGTGTGCTTTCGGTACAGTGCCGCTATGGAGCTCAGGCACCTGCGCTACTTCACCGCCGTGGTCGAGGCCGGCTCGCTGACCGCCGCCGCCGGCCGCCTGCACATCTCCCAGCCCCCGCTCAGCGTGGCGATCGCCAAGCTCGAGGCGGACGTCGGCGTCCCCCTGCTCGTGCGGACGCCGCGAGGCGTCGAGCCGACCGACGCCGGCCGGTACCTGATGGACGCAGGCACCCGCGTGCTGGGCGACGTCGACGACATCCTGTCCGCGCTGGGACGCTTCGGCGCGGGCCTCGCGGGGTCGCTCACCCTGGCCGCCGTCCCCGTGCTGATGTGGCACCGCGTCCCCGAGCTGGTCCGTGCGCACGCCGCCGAGGCGCCGGACGTCGAGATCCAGCTCGTCGACCCGCCGCCGTGGACGGCGATCGAGGACGTCCAGCAGCGCAGGGCTGACCTCGCCGCGGTCGTCGTGGCCGATCCGGGACGGTTCCGGACGCGCTACCGCGGCACCCTCGACGTGGTCGACTGGGGCGAGATCCCCCTCGTCGCCGCCCTGCCGCCCGACCTCGCCGACGCGCCCGACCCGCTGCCCCTGACGGCGTTCAACGACCAACTCGTGCTGGTGCCGCGGCGCGCCGCCGCCGTGCCGAGCCTCCCCGAGGCGGTGGCGGAGACGTTCCGGCGGCACGGGATCGCGCCCGCGTCCCTGCGCACCGTGGACACCATCCAGGCGGGGCTGCCGCTCATCGAGGCCGGCGTCGCCCGGGCGATCCTGCCGGACCCGGACCGGGCGAGCCTGCGCCGGTTCGACGTCGTCGTGCGGGACCTGGAGCCGCGTCCGCGCCCCCTCCGGGCCCTCGCGCTGGCCCGGCCCGGGGCGTCCGCGGACCCCCGGCTCGGGCGACTGCTGGCACGGATCGCGGCGCATGCCCGATCCAGCGACCCGGCCGGGCTATGATCCGGCCCACGACACAGGCGTCCGGACGACCGGAGCGCGCAGCGAGGGAGGTGGCCGTGCCGAGCAAGGCCGAGCAGTGCTACCAGATCCTGCGCGAGCGGGTGATGGACGGGACGTACGGGCCCGGCCACCGGATGGTGATCGACCAGCTGGTGCGCGAGTACGGGATCAGTTCCGTGCCGTGGCGGGAGTCGCTGCGGCGGCTGGAGGCCGAGGGCTGGGTGAACATCGTCCCCAACGTGGGCGCGGTCGTGCAGACGTTCAACACCGACACCTGGCAGCGGACGCTGCGGCTGCTCGCTCGCCTGGAAGGTTTCGCCACGGCGCTGTCCGCGCGGCAGCTCACCCCGGACGACCTGACCAGGGCGCGCGCGCTGAACAAGGCGATGGCCGAGGCGCTGGCCGGCCTCGACACGGTCGCGTTCGGCCGGCTGAACCGTGAGTTCCACCAGTTGCTGTGCTCGCGCTGCGACGACCCGCGCCTGGTCGACCTCGTCGACGCGGAGTGGACGCGGCTCGACCTCACCCGCCGCTCGGCGTTCTGGTACGCGCCCGGACGGGCCGCCGCGTCCGTGGCCGAGCACGAGGGCCTGATCGACCTGATCGAGGGCGGCGCCGACCCGGACATGATCGAGACCGCCGCCCGAAGGCACGAGCTGAACACCGTCGAGGCCGTCCTGCGGCACGAGTCGCAGCTCGACGGCGAAGGCGCCTGAGGAGGCTTCCCGCTCCTGTGGGGTAGGACGCGTCCCCGAGATCCCGGTCTTCGCCCGGATGACAGGAGGGGCCGGGACTACACCGGAGGACGCCGTCATCCCAGACTTGATCCGGGATCTCCAGTCCCGCAGTGGCGAGATCCCGGCTTTCGCCGGGATGACAGGAGGGGCCGGACGACAAGAGGGCGGGGATGACAGAGGGCCGGGATGACAGACGGGGGTTGTTCACCGGCACGAGGGGCCCCGCGGACGGCGACTCAGGACTGCCTCGCACGCCACTGGGCGACGTAGGCGCGTCCGTAGTCGTTGCCGTTGGGCAGGCGCCACGTGCTGTGGACGTGGAAGCGTGCCGGGAGCCGGTTGTTCAGCCAGACGCCGGCGTGGTGGTCGAGCTCGACCAGCACCACCGGGCTCTGGACGCGGAAGTAGAACGGCTGGGTGCCGTCGGTCGCGCCGTACCAGCAGAACCACGTCTGGTCGCGCTGCGCGTCCACGTCGGCCAGCATTGCGTCCCGCTGCGGCTCCTTCAGCAGCAGGAAGAAGTCGGCCACGATCGCCCGGACCAGTTCCCACTGCCGGTCGTCCAGGACGGACGCGTTGAGGCCCTCGTACGGGATCACGCGGTTGTCCCGGAACGCCCCGGCCAGGTGCCGCTCGTCCGCGGGGTGGATCCGGTCGGCCGGCATCGCCGGGTCCAGCACGGACGCGTACACGACCGCCTGCGCGCGCTGCTCGTCGGTGAACGAGCCGGCCAGCTCGAGGGCCACCTGCTCGCGGGCGTCGAAGATCGGCGGACGCAGCCCGTCCGACAAGGCCGGCTCCGCCCCCATGAACCCGGGCGCGACCACGTGCCGCCCCCCGACCGAGACGAAGTTCACGTCGACGTGGTGCCCGAACAGCTGCCAGCCCCACGGCTGCGCGCCGTCCGGCGTGCCGAACAGCGAGAACCAGTAGGAGCGGTCGTTCATGATCGTCGGCAGGTCGACCAGCTCGCCGAGGTAGCCGTTCAGCGCCATCGCCTCGCGCACCCGGGCGTAGCCCTCCGGGCTCAGCGACGCCTCGACGACGGCGAGGATCGCCTCCACCGCCTCCTCGCCGAGGTCCTCCAGGCGCAGCCCGTTGCGGTGGAACACGAACTCGGGGTTGCTCCAGCCACGCCAGTCCGGCGCGTCGAAGGGGTAGTGGACGCGGGCCCGCTGGCCCTCGTCCAGCACCGCCAGCAGCCCCTCGGCCGCCGCCTGCGGCGCCGGGTCGACGTCCAGCCGGGACGGCAGCTGGTAGAGCCCCTCCAGTACGACCCCATCGGTCGTCACGCCGGCGAACGGTTCGTCGTAGAGGCCGTTCCAATAGTCGAGCAGCTCGCGCAGGAACGGGTTCTGCTGCCGGTCGGCCGTGAACTCCTCGTACGTCATCCCGCGGTAGGGCGCCAGCTGCGGGGCGTCCAGCGGGTACAGGTAGTTCAGGTAGCTGTCGGCGGGCAGCTCGACCGCCTCGTCCCTGCCGCTGATCCGCGCGGTGGAGAAGAAGCCGTCGATGTCGGAGTCAGTCATGGTTCCTCCCCTTCGAGGTGGTCGGGCTGCCCGGCCCGGGAATCAGATGGGCAGGTTGAAGATGCGCTTGGCGTTGCCGGACAGCACGAGCTCGCGGTCGGCGTCGCTGATCTCGAGGTCGTTCTTCACGAAGTCGACGCCCTGGCTCATCCAGCCGTAGAACACGGGGAACGACGAGCCGAACATGAAGTGGTCGGGACCGTTGATGGTCAGCGCGGCCTCCACCTGGACCTTGCCCCACGAGTGCGGGTGGGTCAGGTCGAAGAAGATGTTCTCCTCCAGGTAGCTCTTGATCTTCTCGCCACCGGACGGGTCGAGCCGGGTCAGCGACTCGGCCTTGTTGGACGCGTGCGGCGTGAGCAGCGCGGTGTTCGCGAACCAGTTGCCGCCCAGCATGGTGTGCACGAAGCGCAGCCCCGGCATCCGGTCGAACATGCCGCTGAACAGCTCGCGTCCGACGGCGGTGGCCTGGTCGAGGATGCGGCCGAACTCGCGGCGCAGGTTGGTGTAGTCGACCACCGAGTGCCAGTCGACCGGCAGTGGCGTGTGGTGCACGATCACCGGGACGTTCAGCTTCTCGATCGTCTTCAGGTACGGCTCGAAGACCGGGTCGTCGAGGTACAGCTGCCCGTAGTGGCAGGCCAGCTGGACGCCGACCACGCCGAGCTCGTTCACGCAGCGCTCGAGCTCGTAGGTGTTCTCCTTGCCGCCCCACGGCGGGACCGCGGCCGTCGCGAACAGCCGCCCGCCCGACTTCGACACGATCGCGGCGGCGTTGTCGTTGACCGCCTTGCAGGTCTCCAGGTCCAGCCACTCCTGCCACACCGGGACGCGCATGATGCCGTAGTCGACGCCGGCGTCGTCCATCGCGGCGAGCTTCGCCTCGGCCGAGTAGTCACCCTCGACGTAGTTCAGGTTCTGGTGGCCGGCCGGCTTCTCCAGGATCAGGTGCTTCTTGCCGGTGTCCATCGTCTCGACGCGGGCGATCTCGCCGAACCCGCGCGGCGCGCTGTTCAGGAAGCCGTTCAGCATCTTCTCGTTGGTGAACAGGTCCTCGGGCAGGTGGTGGATGTTGATGTCGACGACGGTCATCGAGCGGTCCTCTCCGGGCAAAGATTATTTGGTAACAAAACTATCTCGATGATAGGTCATCCGGCGTCGGTTGACGAGACCTCCGGCGCACGTTGCCGCAGCTTCGACCGCGAGCCGGTCGCGTAGATGGCGTGCACGATCTCGTCCGGCCCGATCTCCCCCGCCTTCAGCTCCTGGCGGATCCGCCCCTCGGCGAAGATCAGCACCCGGTCGCACAGCAGCGACAGCTCGTTCTCGTCGGACCCGGCGACCAGCACGGCGCAGCCGTTGGCCGCCGCCTGCCGGACGGTCTCCACGATCGTGTGCCGGGCGCCCACGTCCACGGCCTGGGTGGGCTCGTGCAGCACGAACAGGCTCGGTTCGGTGGCCAGCCACTTGGCCAGGAGCACCTTCTGCTGGTTGCCGCCCGACAGCGTCCCGACCACGGCCTGCGGCGCCCGCGGCTGGACGTCGAGGCGCTCCATCCACTCCCCCACCAGCCGTCGCTCACCCCCGGCGTCGATCGGGCCCAGCGGGCGTGTCGACCGGCTGGTCTGCGGGAAGCTGGCGTTCTCGGCGACGGTCATCGACATGGCGAGGCCGGAGTAGTCGCGGCCCTCGGGGACGAGGGCGATCCCCGCCGCAGCCGCCGCCGAAGGGGTGAGCCGCGGTACGGCGAGTTCGCGACCCGGCAGCCGGACGGTGCCCGCCGTCGCCGGACTGGCGCCACTGATCAGGTAGGGCAGGTCGTCGTAGCCCGAGCCGCCGAGCCCCGTGAGCCCGACGACCTCGCCGGGCTGGATCTCGATGGACGCGTCGCGCACCCGCAGCCCGGAGACAGCCTCGATCCGGACCGGCTCACTGCCCGCCGGGGCCCGGAACTCCTCGCGGTCGGTCAGGTCGCCGAGGTTGCGGCCGAGCATCATCGCAGTGAGGTCGGCCTCGACCATGCCCGCCACGGGCCGTCCGCTCTCGACCACGGCACCATCGCGCAGCACGGTGACCCGGTCGGCGGCATCCACCACCTCTTCCAGTCGGTGGGTGATCATCAGCACGGCGGTCCCGGTGGCGACGATCTCGTCGAGGATGCCGAAGAAGTGCTCCAGCGACGGCCGTCCCAGCGACCGGGTCGACTCGTCGAAGATGATCAGGCCGGTGCCCGCGTGCACGTCCTGCAGCGCCCTGGCGATGGCGACGGTGGCGCGGTCCTCCTCGCGCAGCGTGCCGGCGGCGGCGTCCAGCGGCACCGCACGACCCAGCCGCTCGAACACGGCCTCGGCCTCGGCACGCTCACGCTTCCAGTCGATCTTGCGCAGCCAGCGGGAGCCCTTCAGGCGCCCCACCCGCATGTTCTCCAGGACGGTCGACTCCGCGACGAGGCCGAGGGTCTGGTGCACGACGGCGACGCCGCGGCGGCGGGACTCGACGGGACGGATCGGCAGGGGCAGCGGCTCGCCGTCCACCGCCACGGACGCCCCCGGGTCGGGCGTGTAGAGCCCGGTCAGGATCTTCGCCAGGGTCGACTTGCCGGACCCGTTCTGGCCGATCAGCCCGTGGATCTCACCGGGGCGGACCTGCAGGGACACGTCCTTCAGGACCCGGTTGCTGCCGAAGGTCATCGACAGCGACCCGACGTCCAGGCGGGGTGCCGCAGCCGCCGGGGTGGCCCCGGACGGCTGCGGCGCAGTGGCCTGGCTCACGCCACGCCCCAGATCTTCTTGAACTCGTCGGTGAAGGTGGTCGGCCCGTACCACTCGCCCGACAGTTCGGCCGCATCGGTCAGGGTGACACCGGAGATCGACTCGCGGGTGAACAGCCGCACCGGGATGGTGTACTCGGGCAGCTCGCTCTTCGCCACCAGGCGAATGGCCGCGTCGACATCCAGCCAGCCCTGGAAGGCGGACGCCTGCCCGGCGGCCGCGTACAGGAAGTTCCCGCTGGCCAGAGCCTGCAGGCCACCCAGCTGCACCGAGCCCGTCAGGCCCTTGAGGTCGGTCCGGCCGGCCTGCTCCGCACCCGCCTGCGTGGGCTGCAGGTACTGCTCGAACTGCGACTCGACGTAGGCGATGTTCGGGTCCTTCAGCAGGGCTGCGCTGGTCGAAGACGGGATCAGCGAGAAGTTCGCAGAGGAGACCTCGTTGATCGTGACCGTGCAGTCGGGGCACTCGGACGCGTAGACCTTCTTGCCCTCGGCGACGAACATCGCGGGCGCCGGGCCGTCCGTGCCCTGGTTGATCAGGATGTTCGCCTTGCGCGCGGAATCGAGGGTGACCCACTTCGCCAGCGCGGCCTGCATGGGCCCACCGCCCGCGGGGATGTAGGCCAGCGTGCCGTCCGCGGGGTACTTGTCGCTCGCGACCTGGTTGGTGATCAGGACCGGGATGCCCGCGGCACGGGCCGCGTCGATCGCGTTCGCGGCGATCACGTACGGCACCGCATCGGTGATGATCGCTGCCGCACCGGTGTTGGTGGCCTGGGTGATGCAGGCGCTGACATCGGTCGGGGTCGCCTTGCCGTCGCAGGCCTGGACCGTCGCGCCCACCGCGGTGAGGGCGTCCGTCACCGTCTTCTGGGTGATCTTGAACTGCGGCGACTGCATGGTGATCGGGACGTAGTAGACCGTCTTGCCCTTCAGCACGGAGGCATCGGCCGTGTCGGTCGGGACGGGGTACGCGTCCAGCGGCTTCGTCAGCGCAGCGACCTCGGCGCTGAGAGCGTCCGCGGTCTGACCGGCGGACGCGGTGGCGCTGGGCTGCGTGGCTGCGCCCGAGCTGCAGGCGGCCAGGCTGGCGGCCACCAGGCCGGCGAGGCCGAGTGCTGCGAGCGACCTCAGGCGGCGCGTGGTGAGGAGTTCGGTTGCCATGGGTTGACCCTCTCGTGGTGTGGAACGGTTGGCGGACGCCGGTTCAGTGCGACCGGGAACGGGCGTGGAGGACAGTGGTGATAGTGACGGCGATCACGAGGATCCCGCCGTAGAAGACACTGGAGACCCAGGACGTCGCACCGAGCAGTTGCAGCCCGAGCACGCCGGTGGCAAGGAAGTACACCGCGATCAGGGTGCCGAGCGGGTTGAACCGCCCCGGCTCGATGATCGCCGTGCCGAGGAACGTGGCTGCGAACATCGGCAGCAGGTAGGCGTTCGACACGTTCGGGTCGAAGCCGCCCGTCCCCGCCGCGGCCAGGACGCCGCCGACACCGGCGATCAGGCCGCCGACGGTGAAGGCGCCCCAGCGCACGAGAGAGACCCGGACGCCGGCGAGCCGGCTGACCTCGCGGTTCTCGCCGACGAAGCGCATGTTGCGTCCCAGCGGGGTGAACTTGAGGACGTAGGTGAAGCCCAGCATCAGGAGCAGGCCCAGGTAGAAGCTGATCGGCAGCCCGAGGACGTTGAAGGTCGCGATCAGCCGGAACCACGACGGCAGGCCGGAGACCGGGGTGAGGTTGGACGCCCACAGCGCGAGTCCGAGGATGAAGGTGCCCATGCCGAGCGTGACCACGATCGTGTTCACCCCCAGCCGGACCACCAGGAGCCCGTTCAGTGCGCCGACACACACCGACGCCAGGATCGCCACCGCGGCGGCCAGCCAGACGTTCCACCCGTGGTTGACGTTCAGGACGGTGACCAGAATCGCCGCGAGCCCGAAGTTCGCGGCGACCGACATGTCCACGAACTCGCCCACGATGATCGTGCACAGCAGTGCGGCGGTCAGGAAGACCAGCGCCTGCTGGCTGCCGAAGACCGCCTTCGCCGCCCCGACCGTGAGGAAGGTGCCGGGCGCGAGGATCGCGAAGACGACCACGAAGAGCAGCCACACCCCGATCAGCGCGAACCGCGTGCTGAACCAGACCAGCCGGCCGGGCCGGTGGTGGGGGGTGGCGTTGAGGTTGACGGGACCCGGGTTGTTCGGGTCCGGCAGTGTGGTCTCAGCCATACGCTCGCTGCTCTCCTCGTGATGCACATCGCTGTGTCCGTCCGCCGTGGTGGCCAGATCGTGTGCGAAATCATATATACGATCCCTAGGCGGTACAAGACCCCGCACCGGACAGTTTCTGGTGGGACGCAACCAGGGCGGCGTCAAGACCGTCCCGGAGACGCTCGATCTGAGCGCAAGACGGCTCCCACGAGCCTGTGAGGGACAGCAGGAACAGATAGGCGTGGCGGCGTCGCCGACGCCATCCTCTTGAAATCGTGTACGATTCTTCCTACGATCGGCTCACACGGATGCAGCGCAGCGCTCCCCGGGAACCGTCCGGATCCCCGTCGAAGCTCGCGACACCGCACACACGGCACTCCCGTCCCGGGCCACGGCGGCCCGGACGCCCACCGAGAAGAGGCACACATGCTCGACATCGCCATCATCGGCGCCGGCCCCTGCGGGCTGACCACCGCCCTTCGCCTGCACCAGCAGGGGTTCCGCCCCACCGTCTACGAGGCGGTGCCCGAGCTCAAGCCGCTCGGCGTCGGCATCGACACCAAGATCTACGGCACCCGCGAGATCGACGAGGTCGGCCTGCTGGACGAGTTCCGCAAGATCTCGGTGAACGCCAAGCACTCGATCTTCTTCAACGAGTACGGCCAGGAGATCTACGCCGAGCTGTGCGGCACGTACATGGGTTACCTGCACGAGCAGCGCTTCGTGCACCGCGGCACCCTGCAGATGCTGCTCTACCGCACGGTGCTGGAGCGCCTCGGCGAGGACTCGGTCGTCCTCGGCGCGCGCTGCACCGGCTACTCCCAGGCGGACGGCAAGGTCACGGCCAACCTGCTGCGTCCTGACGGCAGCACCTTCCAGGTCACCGCGGACGTGCTGATCGCCACCGACGGCATCAAGTCGGCCGTCCGCACCCAGATGCACCCCGAGAGCGCGTCCCCGGCGTACTCCGGCATCACGATGTTCCGCGGCACCACGATCATGGAGCCCTACGCCGACGGCCAGACGATCCTGCACATCGGCAACCCGCACAAGTCGAGCCTGATCGTCTACCCGATCGCCAACGACTTCGAGGGCACCGGCAAGACGCTGGTGAACTGGGTGTGCGAGGCCGTCCGCGACGAGAGCGTCGAGGACTGGAACCAGACCGGCGGGGTCGAGGAAATCCTCCCCTACTGGGACAACTGCAAGCTGCCGTTCCTCGACGTGCAGGAGATGATGCGCAACGCCCGCGAGGTGTACCTGATGCCGCTGATCGACCACAACCCGCTCGACAGCTGGGTGGACGGGCACGTCGTGCTCGCCGGGGACGCGGCGCACGCCATGTACCCCCGCGGCGGCAACGGCTGGTGCCAGGCGATCGTCGACTCCCGCGTGATCGCGGAGAAGCTCGCATCGACGGACGACATCGACGCCGCGCTGACGGCGTACCAGGACGAGCGGCTCGAGGTCGTGAACCGGATCGTGATGGCCAACCGCGGCGAGGGCTACGAGGTGATCCGCCGGATGGTCGCCGACCGCACCGGCGGCGAGCCGTTCAGCAACGTCGACGACGTGCTGCCGCTGGCCGAGGCCGACGCGGTGTTCAGCAAGTACCACGCGCTGGTCGGCCAGCCCCGGCCGGGCCACGAGGCCGGCGAGGCCACGGGCTTCCGCACCGAGTACGCCCTGGTCGCCGGGGCCTGACCCGGGACCTCCGGGAGGACCTGCACGGGAAGGACACGATGGACCTGGGGATCGCAGGACGGACGGCGTTCGTCGCCGCCTCGTCACAGGGGCTGGGACTCGCCTGCGCACGGTCGCTCGTGCGCGAGGGCGTCGCGGTCACGCTGAACGGACGCGACCGCGCAAAGCTCGCCGCGGCGTCCGACACCCTGAGGTCCGAGGTCGGCGGCGCGAAGGTCACCTGGATCGCCGCCGACCTGACCACGGCCGAGGAGCGGGCGGCGATCGTCGCCGCCCGCCCGGACGTGGACATCCTCGTCACGAACAACGCCGGCCCTGCGCCGGGCACCATCGACGACTGGGACGAGGCCGCCCTGGTCGGCGCGCTGCGGGCGAACATGGTGCCGGCCGTGCAGCTGATCCGCGCCTGGCTTCCCGGCATGCGCGCCCGAAAGTTCGGGCGGATCGTCAACATCACCTCCGCCATGGTGAAGAGCCCCGCCTACGAGATGGGGCTCTCGACGTCCGCGCGCGCGGCCCTGACCGCGATCAGCAAGGCGATCAGCACCGACGTCGCCCGCGACAACGTGACGGTCAACAACCTCCTGCCCGAGCGGATCGACTCCCCGCGGCAGGAGTTCATGGCGCAGCGCATGATGGCGTCCGAGGGCATCGGGCACGACGAGGCCTTCGCGCGGATCGCGTCCACGATCGCCGCCGGTCGGCTCGGTCGCCCGGAGGAGTTCGGCGACGCCTGCGCGTTCCTGTGCAGCGCGCAGGCCGGCTACATCAGCGGGCAGAACCTGCAACTGGACGGCGGCTCCTACTCCGGATTGGTTTGAGGACATGAACACTGTGGAACAACCGGACGCGGCCACCCGCGCCGACCTCCTCGCCGTCGAGCAACGCCGCCAGCAGGCGCTGGTCGCGGTCGACCTCGACGTGCTGGCCGACCTGTACGACGACTCGATCGTGCACATCCACGCACCCGGCCTCACCCACGACAAGACCCAGCTGCTGGAGCACGTGGCGACCCGGCGGCCCTACCTGGGCACGACGCGCGGCGAGCTGAACATCCGGGTGGTCGGGGACGTCGCGATCATGACCGGGCCGCTGGTGAACCGGCTGCGCAGCCCGGACGGCGGCGAACGCACCGTCGGCGGCATGGTCACGCAGGTGCTGCGCCGCTGCGACGACGGGAAGTGGCGCTTCCTGAGCTTCCAGATGACACCCAACGGCGAACACGTCTGGTCGGCGCTGCCCGGCGAGCAGGCGGCGGACGCCACCACGATGAACGAGGAGATCACCCACCGATGAAGATCGCCCGCTACCACCTCCCCGACGGGGAGTCCCGGCTCGGCCGCGTCGAAGGGGACGTCCTCGTCGACATCTCCGACATGCCGGGGGTCGGCACGTCCCTGAGGGCGATCCTGCCCCGCCTGCCCGAGCTGAGGGAGGCGATCGAGGCCGCGGACGGTGCGTCCCACGCGCTGGCCGACGTGGTCCTGGAGGCGCCGGTCGACGCGCCGCAGAAGTACCTCGCCATCGGCATGAACTACGCCGAGCATGCCGCGGAGGCCGCCGCCGCCGGCATCCCGACGCCGACCAGCCAGTTCTGGTTCAACAAGCAGGTGTCCTGCCTCAACGCGCCCTTCGGCGACGTGGTGAAGCCGGACATCTCCGACGAACTCGACTACGAGATCGAGCTCGCGGTCGTGATCGGGCAGCGCTGCAGGCACGTCCCCGTGGAGGCCGCGCGGGGCGTGATCGCCGGGTACCTCGTGGCGAACGACGTGTCCGTCCGCGACTGGCTGGCCAAGCGCTCCCCCACGTTCACCCTCGGCAAGTCGTTCGACACCCACGGGCCGCTCGGGCCGTGGCTCACCACCGACGACGAGGTCGCCGACCCGCACGACCTGCACATGGTGCTGACCGTGAACGGCGAGGTGCGGCAGGACTGGACGACCGGCGACATGATCTACGACATCTACGACCAGATCGCCTACCTCACCCAGGTGATGACACTCGAGCCCGGCGACATCCTCGCCACCGGCACCCCGTCGGGGATCGGGGCGCCCAGCGGGCGCTTCCTGAAGGTCGGGGACGTGGTCCGCGCGGAGATCGACGGCCTGGGGGCCATCGAGAACCGCATCGTCGAAGAGGCCTGACATGCCGCGCAGGGAGAGCCTCTACGTGCCCGGCTTCGACCACACCAACCCGATCCCTGTCGCCAGCCGGATCGGGCCGTTCCTCGCCAGCGGCGTCCTCACCGGGCGCGACCCGGCGACGAAGGAGCTGCCCGAGGGCCTGGCCGAGCAGTGCGCGAACGTGTTCGCCCACATCAGGGCGGTGCTGGCCGCGGCGGGCGGCTCCCCCGACGACATCCTGAAGCTGACGTTCTGGCTGGCCGACCACCGGGACCGGGAGGCCCTGAACCGGCAGTGGGTGGCGATGTTCCCCGATCCGGCGCGGCGACCCGCGCGCCAGGCGATGGCCGCGCAGCTGGACGGCGGCCAGCTGATCCAGTGCGACCTGCTGGCCGTCCTGGAGAACCGGTCCGGTCGGTGACCGGAGGCCCGTCCGACGGGGGTGGCACGACCAGCCCGGCGATGTCGGTGCGGGTGATGCTGCTGCTGGCGGTGCTGACCGCACTGTCGCCGCTCTCGATGGACATCTACACTCCGTCGCTGCCGGTCATCCAGAGCGAGCTCGGCGGGGCCGAGTGGGCGACGCAGGCCAGCATCACGGCCTGCCTGCTCGGCATCGGTGTCGGGCAACTGGTGTGGGGGCCGCTGAGTGACCGGCTCGGCCGGCGTCCGGTGATCCTCGCCGGGGTGGCGGGGTGGACGCTGGCGTCGGTGGCGAGCGCGCTGGTGACCACGCCGTGGGCGCTGATCGGGGCGCGGGGTTTCGCGGGACTCGCCGGCGCGGCCGGGATCGTGGCCGCGCGCAGCGTCGTCCGCGACCTGTCCGGCGACTCGCGGGCGGTGGCGACGCGGATCGGCGTGCTGGCGATCGCGACCGCGCTCGCGCCGATCCTCTCGCCCGTGGTCGGGACGTTGATCGCCGGGCTGTGGGGCTGGCGGGCGGACTTCTGGGCGCTGGCGCTGCTCGGGGTGGCGATCATGGCCGGCTTCGCCGTCACCGTCCCGGAGACGCTCCCGCCGGGAGCGCGGACGGCCCGCGGCGCGTCGCTGGCCGGGGCGTTGGGGCTGGCGCTGCGGGACCGCGAGGTGCTCGGCGTATCGCTCGCGCTGGGGCTGCACTCGATCGGCTTCTACGCCTACATCGCGACGGCGTCCTTCATCGTGGAGCGGGAGTTCGGCTACCCGCCGGCGGTGTTCGCCCTCGTGTTCGGGACGAACGCGTGCGCGATCCTGCTGACGAACGTGCTGTTCCGGCGGGTGGTGCGGACGCGGCACCCGTCGCTCCCGCTGGGGATCGGGCTGGTGACGTGCACGGCGGCCGGGGTGCTGCTGCTGGTGCTCGCCGCGTCCGGGGCGCCGGCCGTGCTGGTGTGGGCGACGTCGACGCTCTACGCGGCCGGCGTCGGCTTCGTCCTCCCCGGCGCGCACAGCTGGGGCCAGCTCACACTCGTGGCGAGCGGGGCCGCGTCCGCGCTCACCGGCTCGCTGCAGTTCCTGGGCGGCGTGATCGGCTCGCCCCTGACCGGGGTGATCGGCACGACCGCCTTCCACCTCGGCGGCGTCATCGCCGTCGGCTCCGGCCTCGGCATCCTCGCCTGGACGCTCGCCCGCCGCCACCACTCGGCCCCCGCCTGACCCGTCCAGCGCCTCCCCGGCCCCTGTCATCCCGGGCTCGACCCGGGATCTCCGCCCTCCTGCGACAACAAAGTGGACGCTTCGACGCGACTACGCCGCAGAACCGTCCAGCTTGACGTGGACACCAGCCCCGCCGCCCGCCCGTCCACCACACCGTGGACGCTTTGACGTGAGTACACCGCAGAAGCGTCCACCTTGTGGTGGACGGCTCAGCTCACGAAGTCCGCGGGTCCACATGGGAGGACGGAATCGTATATGATCACCTCAGCTGAGTCGCGCGAGGAGGAGCTGGATGAGCGAGATCGTTGAGTCCGAACTGTTGGCGGGGGTGCCGGACGGCCTGTTCGTCGCCGGCGAGTGGAGGCCCTCCTCCGACGGCGGGACCCTGGACGTGCACGACCCGGCGACCGGAGCGGTGGTCAAGACCATCGCCAGCGCCTCCGTCGCGGACGGGAAGGCGGCCCTCGACGCGGCCTGCGAGGCGTTCGAGACCTGGTCGCGGACGCCCGTCCGGGAGCGCGCGGAGGTGCTGCGCCGGGCCTTCGACCTGCTGCAGGAGCGCAAGGAGGAACTCGCGCTGCTGATGACCGTCGAGATGGGCAAGCCGCTGGCCGAGGCCCGCGGCGAGGTGGCCTACGGCGGGGAGTTCCTGCGCTGGTTCAGCGAGGAGGCCGCCCACGTGCAGGGACGCTACGGCGCCAACCCCGAGGGCACCGGCCGGATGATCGTGACCCAGCATCCGGTCGGCCCGTGCTTCCTGATCACGCCGTGGAACTTCCCGCTGGCGATGGCCACCCGCAAGATCGCGCCGGCGCTGGCCGCAGGCTGCACGGTGGTGGTGAAGCCGGCCGCCCTCACCCCGCTGACCACGCTCTACTTCGCCAAGCTGCTCGAGGACGCGGGCCTGCCCGCGGGCGTGGTGAACGTCGTCACCGCCACCCACTCCGGCGACGTGTCGGACGCGATCATCGCCGACCCGCGGCTGCGCAAGCTGTCGTTCACCGGTTCGACGCCGGTCGGCCAGGCGCTGCTGAAGAAGGCCGCCGACGGGGTGCTGCGCACGTCCATGGAACTCGGCGGAAACGCCCCGTTCGTGGTCTTCGACGACGCGAACCTCGACAAGGCCGTGGACGGGGCCATGGCCGCCAAGTTCCGCAACATCGGGCAGGCCTGCACGGCGGCCAACCGGTTCATCGTGCATGCCTCGGTCGCCGAGGAGTTCGCCCGCCGGGTCACCGAGCGGGTGGCCGCGTTCAAGACCGGCCGCGGCACCGAGGACGGGGTGACGATCGGCCCGCTGATCGACGACCGCGCGGTGGCCAAGACCGGCGAGCTGGTCGATGACGCGGTGGCCCGCGGCGCGTCCGTCCGTACCGGTGGCTCGGCGATCGAGGGTCCGGGCTCGTTCTACGCTGCCACCGTCCTTTCGGATGTCCAGCCGGGCAGCGACATCCTGCGGGAGGAGATCTTCGGCCCGGTGCTCGCGATCGTCACCTTCGAGACCGAGGACGAGGCCGTCGCCATCGCCAACGACACCGAGTACGGCCTGGTCAGCTACGTGTATACCGAGAGCCTCGCCCGCGGCCAGAGGATGATCGAACGCCTGGCCACCGGGATGATGGGCCTCAACGTCGGCGTGGTCTCCAACGCCGCCGCGCCTTTCGGAGGCTGGAAGTCCTCCGGCCTGGGCCGCGAGGGCGGCGCCGAGGGCATCCACGAGTACCTGCAGACCAAGTACACGCTCACGGCGAACCCGTTCGCCTGACGCGCAGCGCCCGCGCGGGACCACGGACTACCGTGGCCCCGTGCAGAAATCAGCCGTCATCTTCCACGGCACCGGCGGTAACCCCGGCGTGGCCTGGTACCCCTGGCTCGCCGACAGGCTCGCCGCACGCGGGTACGCCGTGCAGGTTCCGCACTACCCCGGCCTGAACGTGGAGCCGGTCGGCACCTTCCTCCCGAAGGTGCTGGCGGACGTGCACGTGGACGAGGGGACGGTCCTCGTCGGGCACTCGGGCGGAGCGGCCCTCCTGCTCGCCCTGCTCCAGCACCTCGACACGACCGTCGCGCGGGCGGTCCTCGTCGCCGGCTACTGCACGCGACCCAACGCGTCCGAGGAACCGGTCCTCCAGGACGAGTACGACTGGGACGCGATCCGCGCGCACGCGCGTGACCTCTGCTTCGTGAACTCCGTGGTCGACCCCTACGGGTGCGACGCCACGCAGGGCCGGGCGATGTTCGACCGGCTCGGCGGCACGCTCGTCATCCGTGACGACGGGCACTTCGGCGACTACGACCAGCCGTTCCCCACCTTCGACCTGCTGGACCGGTTGATCGGCTAGCCCCCGCAAGGACGCCGACCTTCCCGCGTCCGGTCAGGCTGCGAGCCAGGACTCCCTGGTCAGGATGGCGACCATGAACCCCATGGTGACCAGGCCGACGAACAGGCCGGCACCGTCGAGGCCGGCGAACGCCAACCTCGTCGTGAACTGGCTGAGGGCCGTGGCCAGAACGGCACTGCCCAGAAGAACCCCGATGATCATTCCGCTGATACGCACGATGTAGCGCATCTTGCTCCTCCCCCCGAATGAGCTAGATGGCGAGATCGTAGGGGCCGCGTCCGCGTTCGTCCAGATGACGCGTCGCATTCTCAGCATTCTCTTCCCGAACGCCCGGGCGTCCGTGTCCGGCCGGGCGGTCCTCGGTGGCGCACGTAGACTCCGGAGGGCTGGAACCCGATCCCGAAAGGTCACGTATGCGCAGGTTGCGTCGGTCCCGTGCGGCGGCGGTCGTGCTCGGCACAGCGATGCTCGCCTCGCTGGCAGCCTGTGCCGCGTCCGACCCGATCACGGTCGGTGAGCGCCCGAACTCCCCGACGGCCGTGACACCCTCGACGCCGAGTTCGGAGACCGATCCGGCCAAGCTCTCCCTCGACCTGTCGACGCTGCCGGGCTTCACCGCGCCGACCTCCGAGGGCGGCGGCGTGTTCAGCCGCTCGATCCTCGACACGAGCGGAAAGGTCACCTGGAAGGTGCTGGACGGCTCCAACCAGGTGATCGAGAACTACGACCCCGACCAGCAGGTGGCGTTCGGCGACTCGTCCACCTACACGAAGATCCCGGGCGTGCTCACCTTCCGCGGGAACAACTACCGCGACGCCCCGGTGTACGGGAGGACCGACGTCACCCAGAAGCGGCTCCAGGTCGCATGGACGCAGGACACCGGCGACGTCTACGCCGAGGGGTCGCACTGGGCGGGCGCCGGCTGGACGGGGCAGCCGCTCCTGGTGAACTGGCCGACGGCGACCAAGGAGGCGATGGGGCTGTCTCAGGCCCAGATCGACGACCCGAACTTCGTCGAGGTGATCTACCCGGTCGTGGACGGGAACGTGTACCGGCTCGACCTCGCCACCGGGACGCAGACCAAGCCGCCGATCGATGTCGGCTGGGCGTTCAAGGGCACCGGCTCGATCGACCCGCGCGGCTACCCGCTGCTGTACTCCGGGATGGGCCTGAACCAGAACGGGGAGGCGGAGGGCACCTGGCGCTACCGGATCTTCGACCTGATCCAGAACAAGGAGGTGTCCGGCTGGGACGGCTCCGACCCGGGCGCCCCCCGCGACTGGGGCGCCTTCGACTCCTCCTCGCTGGTGAACGCGGCCACCGACACCCTGATCGAGCCGGCCGAGAACGGTCTGATCTACAAGGTGAAGCTGAACGCGAAATTCGACGCCGCCGCGAAGACCGTGAGCGTCGACCCGGAGTTCACCAAGCTGGACTACAACACCCCCGAGTCCTCCCGGCACGGCATCGAGGGCTCGGCCGCCGCGTACCGCAACCTGATGTACGCCGGCGACAACGACGGCAACATCGTCTGCTGGGACGCGACCACGCTCCAGGTGGTGTGGGTACGTCCGACCGGCGACGACACGGACGCGTCCATCGTGCTGGAGGACGACAACGGCACCCCGTTCCTCTACACCGGCAACGAGATGGACAAGCGCGGCGAGGGCACCAACGGCGCGAGCCACGGCACGGTCACGATCCAGAAGCTCAACGCCCTCACCGGGGCCGTCGTGTGGAAGTACGAGATCGACGCGGTCTACAACAAGGCTGTCAACGGCGGCCTGATGGCCACTCCTGTCCTCGGCACCGGCGAGGTGTCCGACCTCGCGATCTTCAACATCGCCAAGACCGGCTCGGACAAGCAAGGCACGCTGGTGGCGCTGGACAAGAAGACCGGCACGGTGGTCTGGAAGCGGACGCTCGCGCACTTCGGGTGGAGCTCCCCCCTGCTGCTCACCGGCACGGACGGCCACTCCTACGGCGTCGTCGGCGACTCCAGCGGTCTGCTGCACCTGTTCAACCCGAACACGGGTCAGGACTACTCGACGCTCCAGCTGTCGCAGAACATCGAGGCGTCGCCCGCGGTCTACGGCAACATGCTCGTCGTCGGCACCTACGCGGAGAAGCTGTACGGCATCCGGATCAGCTGACGCGGGTCAGGCGGCACGTTGGGGACGGTTCCTGTCGTGCCGGGCGGCACGACAGGAACCGTCCCCATCGTGCCGGGATCAGGGCCGGAAGGCCGCCAGTCGCGCGGCGGCGTCCGCGATCACCGCGTCGGTTTTGCACGCGGCGAACCTGAGCAGGGACGCGGCGGACGGGTCGCGCGGGTCGGCGAGGAACGCGCTCACCGGGATCGCCACGACCCCGGCCTCCTCGACCAGGCGGTGGCTGGCGGCGACCGCGTCGGCCAGGCCCAGCGGCGCGCCGTCCGCGATCTGGAAGTAGGTGCCGGCGGGGCGGTTCACCGTGAACCCGGCCTGCTCGAGGGCCGCCGTGATCACACCGCGGCGGCGGTCGAGGCGCTGCGCGGCGGCGTGGAACCACGCGTCGGGCAGGGCGAGGCCGACCGCGACCGCGGGCTGGAAGGGCGCCCCGTTCACGTAGGTGAGGAACTGCTTGACGGCCAGGATCGCGTCGACGAGGTCGGGCCTCGCGGTCACCCAGCCGATCTTCCAGCCGGTCACGTTGAGCGACTTCGCCGCGGAGGAGATCGTGATGCCGCGCTCCCGTCCCCCGGGGAAGGTGGCCAGGCTGCGGTGCGGCCGGCCGAAGGTGAGGTGCTCGTAGACCTCGTCGGCCACGACGATCGCGTCGTGGCGCTCGGCCGCCTCCAGCACCCGCTGGATCGTCGCGTCCGGCAGCATCGCGCCCGTCGGGTTGTGCGGGCTGTTCAGCAGGACGACCGCCGTGGCGTCGGTGATGGCCGCGACCAGCCGCTCCGGGTCGGGGAGGAAGTCCGGCGCCCGGGCGGGGACGGGGACGAGGCGTCCCCCGGCCAGGCCGACGACGGCGGCGTAGGCGTCGTAGTAGGGCTCCACCACGACGACCTCGTCGTCGCGGTCGACGAGGGCGAGCAGGGTGGCGGCCAGCGCCTCCGTGGCGCCCGCGGTCACCAGCACCTCGGTGTCCGCGTCCCAGGCGAGGTCGTACCAGTGCGCCTGGTGCGCGGCGACCGCGGCACGCAGCTCGGGAATCCCGCGTCCGGGCGGGTACTGGTTGGCGCCGCGGGCGATCGCGTCCCTCGCGGCCTCCGCGACCTCGTCGGGCGGGCCCTCGTCGGGGAAACCCTGGCCGAGGTTGATCGCACCGCTGCGGACGGCGAGCGCCGACATCGAGGCGAAGATCGTGGGCGCGATGCTGCCGTCCGCGCCGAGCAGTCCCGCCGCCCGCGCGGTGCGGTGCCAGGGTCCCGGGCTCCTCACGCGGGCCACCCTACTGGGCGGCGGCGGCCTCGAGCGGTGCCGATCCGTGGGCGTGGGCCGCCACTCCCGCGGCGTCGTAGCGGACCAGCTGCCGCCGCTCGACGAACCACGCGATCGCGATCGGGACCAGCGCCCCGACCCAGGCGAGCGGCGCGGCCAGGCAGGCGCCGAGGAAGCCGATCTGCTCGACGAGGAACAGTCCGACCAGGCTGCGCACCGCGAGTTCGGCGAAGCCGGCGATGGTGGGGACGGTCGTGGCACCCAGCCCCTGGATGACGTTGCGGAGCAGGAACACCATCGCCAGCACCACGTACAGGGAGCTGTTGATGACCAGGTATTGGTGGGCCATGCCGACGACGCCATCCTGGCCCGGACCGACGAAGAGCTCGACGATGGGCGTCCCGGCCAGCCAGATGACGACCCCGAGCACGAGCGCGAGCGCGGTGGCGACGAGGCTGATCCGGAACACCCCCACCCGGATCCGCCACCACTGCCCGGCGCCGCGGTTCTGCGCGACGTAGGTCGTCATCGCCACACCGACGGACGCGAGCGGCGCGACGGCCACCTGGTCCACCCGCATGGCGGCGGTGAAGGCGGCGACCGCCTCCGCGCCGAGCGTGTTGATGCCGTACTGCAGGATGACGGCACCGATCGCGATCACCGACATCTGGAAGCCCATGGTCAGGCCGGTGCGGGCCGACTCCGCGACGTTCGCACCGGTGACGCGCCAGTCGTCCCTGCGCAGGCGGAGTTCGGGCATCCGGCGGGCGATCAGGACCAGGCACAGCACCACCGAGGTCGCCTGTGCGACGATCGTGGCCGCGGCCGCCCCGCCGATGCCGAGGTGGAGGACGGCGATGAACACCACGACGAGGGCGGCGTTGAGCACGCACGCCACCACCAGGAAGAGCAGCGGCGTCCGGCTGTCTCCGAGCGCGCGGATGACCGCGCTGAGGAAGTTGAAGGCCACCGTGGCGGCGGCGCCGCTGAACAGCACCGTGAGGAACGTCGTCGCGTCGCCGAGGAGCTCGGGCGGCGTCCCCATCAGGACCAGGAGCGGGTGCGCGCCGATCGTGCCGATGGCCACGATCGCGGCGGCGATGCCGAGGCTGATCAGGGCGCCGGCCGCCACCGAGCGGCGCATCGCCGGCGGGTCACCGGCCCCGTAGGCGCGCGCGACGGGGATCGCGAGGCCGGCGGACGCGCCGATGGCGAACCCGAACAGGAGGAACTGCAGGCTCCCGGACGCGCCGACCGCGGCGAGGGCGTCCACGCCGAGCATCCGCCCGACGACGATCGCGTCGGTGACGGCGTACAGCTGCTGGAAGACGTTGCCCACCAGCAGGGGCAGCGTGAACACGATGATCTCGCGGACCGGCGGTCCGACGGTGAGGTTCTTGGTCATGCAGGCGCTTCGTGGAGTCGGGAACGGATCACGCAATCGGACGGACGGATCGCGTTCTCCCCCGCTGACGGTCTGCCTCTTGGTTCGTGTGAAACGTTATCAAGGACGGCTGGCGCCGTCGAGGAGACACCCGCCGCTCGGACACGATGCCGACGGCTCCCACGCGGAGATCCCGGGTCAAGCCCGGGATGACATACCCACCACCGTCATCCCGGCGAAAGCCGGGATCCCGTGGTCGACTCAGCGTCGGGGGACGCGCTTGGCTTCCGCGAGCCACTCGGTGTCGAAGGCCAGGTCGACCTTCTCGAGCCGTGCGATGTCCGCGGCGACCTCCTCGCGGAGGATCCGGGCGTCGGGGTCGCCGTCGGCGAGCTCGTTCAGTTCCCGCCAGAGGCCCGTCAGCTCGACGATCAGCGCGCGATTGGCCGCGATCGCCCGCACCCGTACCTGCACGACCTGGTCCCTGAGCCGTTCGACGCCGCTGTCCGTCTCGTCCATGCCGACAGCCTAGGCCCGTCGCGGTCCCGCCGCCGGTCGCAGGGCACTGGCGCCGCTCCCCCGTTCCGGGTTCACTGGGAGCCTGCGCGGCCGTCCCGACGAAGGAGCACCATGTCCGACAGCGTCCTGCTCGACATCACGGACGGGCTCGCACGCATCACGCTCAACCGGCCCGCGTCCCTGAATGCCGTCGACGCGGAGATGGCCGGACGCTGGCGCGCCGTCGCCCTGCAGGTCGCGGCCGACCCTTCGGTCGGCGCGGTGCTGCTCGATGCGGCGGGCAGCGCCTTCTGCGCGGGCGGGGACGTGGTGCACATGGCCCGCTCGGGCGAGGGCGGCGCGGCCGTGACGAAGCTGGCCGAGGTGATCAACGAGGGCATCCGCGCGCTGGTCGCCTCGGCCACCCCCGTGGTGGCAGCCGTCGAGGGCGCCGTCGCCGGCGGTGGGCTCGGGCTGATGCTCACCGCCGACTACGTCGTGGCGTCCGCGTCGGCCCGGTTCGTGTCGAAGTACGCCGACATCGGGCTCACCCCCGACCTCGGCACGTCCACCCTGCTCGCGCGCGCGGTCGGCGAGCGGCGCGCCCTGCAGCTGCTGCTGTCCGACCGCTCGCTGGACGCGGGCACCGCGCTGGACTGGGGCCTGGTCACGGAGGTGGTGCCGCCCGAGGACGTGGCCGCGCGGGCCGAAGAGGTCGCCCGCGCCTGGCTGGACGGCGCGACGGCGGCGTTCGGACAGGCCAAGCGGCTCGTCCGCGCGGGCGCGTCCCGCCCGTTCGTGGAGAGCCTCGCCGACGAGGCCGCCACCATCGGCAGGGCCTTCGACACCGAGGTCTCCCGGGTCAGGGTGGCCGCGTTCGCGGCCCGGTCGCGGCGGCACTGACCCATGGCGACGCTGGAAGGGCGGACGCTCCTGCTCTCGGGCGGGAGCCGCGGGATCGGGCTGGCGATCGCGCTGCGGGCCGCGCGGGACGGGGCGAACGTCGCCCTGCTGGCCAAGACCGACACGCCGCACCCGAAGCTGGAGGGCACGGTGCACACCGCGGCGGAGGCCGTCGTCGCGGCCGGCGGGCGGGCCCTCGCGGTGGTCGGCGACGTCCGCGACGACGACGACATCGCCCGCGCGGTCGCGGCCACCGTGGACGCGTTCGGCGGGATCGACATCGTGGTGAACAACGCGTCCGTGATCGACCTGTCCGGCAGCACCGACCTGCCCGCCAAGCGGTACGACCTGATGCAGGACGTGAACGTGCGCGGCACCTTCATGCTGTCGCGCGCGGCACTGCCGTGGCTGCGCAGGGCGGAGAACCCGCACATCCTGTCGCTGTCGCCGCCGCTGAACCTGCGGCCGGCATGGCTGGGCGCGTTCCCCGGCTACATGCTCGCCAAGTACGGGATGACGCTGGCCACCCTCGGCCTCGCCGCGGAGTACGCGAGCGACGGGATCGCCGCCAACACGCTGTGGCCGCGCACGACCATCGCGACGGCGGCCGTCCGCTACTCCCTCGGCGGCGAGGCGATGATGCGGGCCAGCCGGACGCCGGAGGTGTACGCCGACGCCGCCCACGTGGTGCTCTGCCGACCGAGCAGCGCGTGCACGGGAGCGTCCCTGATCGTGGAGGACGTGCTGCGCGGGGTGGGCGTCACCGACTTCTCCGGCTACGCCGCCGTCCCGGGCACCCTGGACGAGGACCTGCAACCGGACATCTTCCTCGACTGACGCCCGCGTCGGACGCCGGAATCAGCGGACGCCCGCCCGGCCCGGCTCGACCCGGCGCCCGAAGGCGGAGGACCGCAGCCACGACTGGAACTCCGCGCTGGGCTCGACGCCCAGCTCGCGGCGGGCCAGGTCGCGGTAGCGCAGGAACGCCCGGCGGGCCTCCACGCAGTTGCCCTCTGCGACGTGCGCCTCCGCCAGCGCCCGGTGGGCGGTCTCCCGCAACGGCTCGATCGCGACCGCGTCCATCGCGGCGTCGATCGCCTCACCGTAGCGGTGCGCACGGCAGAGCAGCTGGCTGAGCACCTCGAGGGCGTGCAGCATGCGCTGCCGGATCCGCTCGCGCTCGAAGATCACCCACTCGTCGTACCAGCCGGGCAACAACTCCGACACCGTGGACGTCCACTCCGGCACGTGCAGGTCGGCATCGCTCGCCGTCCCCGAGAGCAGCCGGTCCGCCCAGTCGCACAGCTCGTCGAGGTCGGTGGTGGTCCCCTCGCACAGGGAGATGCTCACCTTGTCCGACTCGAGCACGTCGATCCCGGCACCCCGCAGCCGCCACAGCGCCGAACGCAGGTTCCCGGACGCACGGTCCTCCGACCCGTCCGGCCACAGCGAGCCCGCGGCGTGGCGACGGTCCACCCTGCCCCCCTGCAGGGCGACGAACGCCAACAGCCGTTTACAGCCCTCCGGCACAGGACAGCGGCGTCCGCCCTGCACCACGTACGGGTCTCCCAGCAGGTGCACCACGTCGGCGACCGCTTCGAACGGCTCGATGTAGGCAACGGTCATGACCAGCCCCCTCCCCCGGGGAAGTCTGAGAATCCCGACCGTACGGAGCGTGCGTCACGATCGCGTCACACCGGTGCCCGACGCCGACCGCCTCCGGTCACGCCCCGGTCTGCTCCGGGGCGGGCGCCTGCTCCGGCGTCGACGGCTCCTCGCCGTGCTTGCCGCACCCACAGTCGTCGGGATGCTCTCCCTCCGGCTCTTCCGGCTTGTCGGAGCCGCAAGGCTTGTCAGAGATACACGTCCGGTCGTAGATCACCAGGATCTCCGCCACCGGTCCGCCGACCAGCCACGTGCACCAGTCCTTGGCCGACTGCCGTCGGCAGTCGAGGACCGCCTTCGCGCCGGTGAGCAGGGAGATCGCGTCGACACCGTCCGCCCAGGTCTTCAGCGCGTGGCACAGGCACTCGATGTACGCGGCGCTGTCGGCGAACCCGTTCCAGATCCGCTCCAGCTTCCGCCGGGCCACCAGCGCGGTCGCGTACTGCTTCTTCAGGTCCACCTTGGCGGCGTCGTCGGCCAGCGCCGCGGTGATCGCGTCGAGGTCGGCCTTGACCGCGACGACCCGCGCGGAGAGTGCTGCCGGCTCCCCGACCAGCGTCGTGAAGCACGTCTGGGCCTTCGTGACCACCTGCGTGTAGCGGTCGATCCGGTGGACGAGCTTGCGGTAGCGCTCGGGCGGCTCGGCGTCGAACTCGACCTCCTCCACGCAGCAACCCAGCGGGCCCTCGCAGCAGTCCAGCTCCGTGCACACCTGCGCGAACGCCTCGTCCAGGCAGCGCACGACCCGCTCCTGCTCGATGAGGCACTTGATCCGCTCGATCAGGTGCTTCACCTGGTGCTTCATGTCCTGCACCTTCAGCGCGGCATCGTGCCGGGCCTCGCGGTAGGCCGTCCGGGCGGTGTCGTAGTCGCCGCGGGCCTTCTCCAGCGCGTCACTGTGCTGCTTGGTGTAGTCCAGTTGCGCGGTGAGGCCCTGGTCGCGGCACTTCCGTTCGTCGATCGAGGACGTCGGGTCGCACCCGCAGTCCGTCGCCGGTGGCCGACAGTCGTGCCACTCCTCCTCGTCGTGCTTGCCGGGCTGGTCCGTGCTCATCGTTGCTCCCTTCGGTGACGGCAGACCGACTCTGGCCAGCCCACTGTCACGGACGCGTCGCGCGGACCGGGGTGGGCGACGGACCGGTGACGCGCCGCCCCGACGATGGCTGCCATGGCGGGCTTCCAGGCACTGAAGGCGGCGGGCGTCAGCATCGTCGCCCTGCTCAACCGCCGCTTCGCCGAACGCGACGGCGGCGCGGGGCTGGCCGCCATGCTCGCGAACACCCGCCAGCTCAAGACCATGGCCCAGAACAACGGCCAGCTGATCCAGCAGCCGTCGATCTCGGTGTTCTGCTACCGGGTCAGCGTCGACACCCAGACCAGGGCCGGCTGGTCCGCCGTGGCCGGCGCGGACGGGATCCCGCGGATCCCGCTGCGGCTGCATTTCCTGCTCGGGGCGTTCGCGGCGACGGTCGAGGAGGAACTGCTGTGGCTCGGCCTGGCCGCGTCCGTCCTCGAGGGCGAGGGGATCCTCACCGGCCCGCTGCTGCTGCCGGTGACCTGGGCCGGGGGCGCCACCGTCAACCCGTGGCGGCCCGGGGACATGGTGCAGGTGGTCACCGACGACCTCGCCATGGACTCGATGAGCGAGGCCTTCCAGGCCCTCAGCACCGACTACCGGCTCCAGCTCCCCTACCTCGCGCGGGTGATCTGCCTGGACTCCGTCCCGCAGGCCGTGGGGACGCCGGTGGGCACGGTCGCGGCGCGCGTGGACCGGCTCGAGGACGCGCTGACGCCATGACCGCCGACACCATCGACACCAGCGTCGGCGCCGTGCCGGTGCTGCACCGGCTCGCGCTCGGCCTGGTCGCCAGGGACGCCGTCACCGACCGCGGAGCCACCGCGCCGCTGCGGGTGGGGTGGGAGGCGTCCGGCCACCTCCTGCCGCCCGGGGCCCCGGCCTGGTGGCCGTGCGTCGACCTCGAACCGGCGGGGGGCGGACGGTTCCGGCTCCGCGCGACACCCGCGCGTCCGGCCGTCCTCACCATCCGCCTGTTCGACCCGACCCGCCGCTACGTCGCTCGCCGCCTGGGCGTGACGCCGTGGCCGTGGGCGGACCTGGTCGACCCGCTGCCCGCCCACCTCGTCGCCGTCGCCGCGCGGACACTGCCGGTGTGGCTGTTCCCCGGCGCCGCCCACCCCGTCCCCCGCGGCACCACCGCGATCCGCGGCCGGGTCACCGACGCGGCGGGCCCCCTGCCGTGGGCGCGGGTGGACGCCACCGACCTCGGCGGCACCGTCCTCGGCCACGCCCACGGCGACGACAGGGGCGAGTTCCTCCTGCTCCTCACCGACACCAACCAGAACCCCGTCCAGAGCACGGTCGACGTCCGCCTCCGCGTGCAGGCGCCCGCGTCCGTGCTGGCCTGGCCGCCGGTCGAGCCGGTGACCCGGCCGGCCAATCCGCCCGCCGCCGGCGACCTCGACAACCCGCTGCTGCGCGGGCTCACCCCGAGCGCCGACCACGTCCCCAACACCGCCCCGACCCTGCAGGTCACCGTCAGCGTCGGTGAGGAACACGTCCTCACCGACGACGTCCCGTTCCTTCCCTGAGGAGAGCCACCATGCCCGAGTACCTCACTCCCGGCGTCTACGTCGAAGAGACGAGCTTCCGGTCCCGTTCGATCGAGGGCGTCGCGACCTCGACCTTCGGGATGGCCGGACTCACCCGCTACGGTCCCGTCCCGTACTTCCTGACGCCGCCCAACTGGCCGCGTCCGCTCGTGATGGTGCCCGGCCCCACGCTGGTGACCAGTTTCACCGAGTTCGAGCGTGCGTTCGGCGACCTCGGCGACGTGGGCGACGCCGGCCTGGCCGACCGGCAGAACTACCTCGCCTACGCTGCCCGGGCGTTCTTCGCCAACGGCGGCCGCCGGCTGTACGTGTCCCGGGTCTTCCCGTTCACCACCGACGCCAACACCGGCGCGATCACCCTCGCAGGGAACTTCGCCGCCCTGCCGGTCGGCAACCCCGCCGTCGGCACCTTCCGGTCCCGCTGGCCGGGTGGCGCGGGCAACGAGTTCGCGGTGTCGGTGACCTTCCAGCGCAGCAAGAACATCCTCATCCCCGGCGCCAACGGCGCGAACCCGGTGCTGAAGGGCGTCCTGCCCGGGGCTGCGGTGGAGACGTTCGCAGCGGTGGCGGACATCCCCAGGGACGTCCCTGCGGTCGCCCCGGTCGCGGGCAACGTGCAGGTCGTCGCCAGGGGCGCGGACGGCACGCTCGGCTTCCGCGGCGCGGGCGGCGCGGTCACCGCCGTGCCGGCAGGGGTCGGCGCCGTGGCCCACCTGACGGTCACCGTCAACGTCCGCTGGGGCAACCAGCGGCTCGACTCCTACCCCGGCCTCGAACTGGACGCCGTGCACCCGCGGGCGCTGGCCAACGTGCTGCAGGCCGAGGACCCCGTCGACGAGCTGTCGCTGGTGTGGTTCGACACCGGGAGCGTCCCGCCCGCATCGCTGGACGCGAGCGCCCTCGTCACGGCCCTGCTCCCCCTAGCCGCCGAGGCGTACCTCTCGGGAGCCACCGAGGGCACGGCGGTCACCGCCGCCGACATCGCCGGCGACGTCGCCGACCCCGACGACGAGAAGAAGGCGGCCACGGGGCTGGCCGCCCTCGCGGAGGTCGAGGACATCGCCATCGTCGCCACTCCGGACGCGGTCCGGTTCACGCTGGACGAGCAGATCACGGCCACCAACAACCTGATCGGACACTGCGAGGCCCCGAAGTCCTACCGGATCGGCATCGTCGACCCACCCAGGGACAGCTCGATCTCGCAGGTGCGCGCCTTCCGCGCACAGTTCGACACCCGCTACGCCGCGCTCTACTACCCGTGGATGGACATCCTCGACCCCACCGCCCGGCCCGACCCGGGCGCAGCGCCCGCGTCCCTGCAGCTGCCGCCGAGCGGGTTCACCGCCGGCATCTACGCCCGCAGCGACATCGCCAGGGGCGTCCACAAGGCGCCCGCGAACGAGGTCGTGCTCGGGATCACCGGGTTCCGGCAGAACGTCACGTTCGACCGGCAGTCCGTCCTGAACCCCGAGGGCATCAACGCCCTGCGCTTCTTCGAGGGCAGGGCGAACCGGGTCTGGGGCGCCCGGACGATGAGCTCGGACCCCGAGTGGAAGTACGTCAACGTACGACGGCTCTTCCTGTACCTGGAGCACTCGATCGACCGCTCCACCCAGTGGGCGGTGTTCGAGCCGAACAACGAGCGCCTGTGGGCGTCCATCCGGCAGAGCATCGAGGACTTCCTGATCACGGTCTGGCGGACGGGCGCCCTGATGGGCACCAAGCCCGAGGAGGCGTTCTTCGTCCGCTGCGACCGCACCACCATGACCCAGAACGACCTCGACAACGGCCGGATGATCTGCCTCATCGGCGTCGCCCCGACCTACCCGGCCGAGTTCGTGATCTTCCGCATCGGCCAGTGGACCGCCGACGCGCAGCAGAGCTGACCACCACGAGGCAGGTGAACCATGGCAACCAGAGACAACCCGTACGGCGCGTTCAACTTCCTGGTGAAGCTGGGCGACGAGGGCGGTGAGGCGCAGATCGTCGGCGGCTTCTCCGACGTGAGCGGCCTCGGCAACGAGATCAAGTACTCCGAGTACCGCAACGGCAACGACACGGACAACCACGTCCGCAAGGTGCCCAACATCAACAGCACGGACGACGTGACCCTCAAGCGCGGCGTGATCGGCGACCTGCGGCTGTTCAGCTGGCTCAAGGCCCAGCGGGAGGGCGACCTCGACCCGCGCACGGTCACGATCACGCTGATGGACGAGTCCCGCCAGGACGTGTGCTCGTGGGTGCTGCGCAACGCCCAGCCCAAGAAGTGGGTCGGGCCGACGCTGGCGGGCAAGGGCGGCGGCGAGGTGGCGATGGAGGAACTGCACCTGGTCGCGGAGCAGATCGACTTCAAGTCGTGACGCTCACCGCCGGGCTCCGGACGCCGGGTCACCCCGGCGTCTTCCTCGCGCCCCCACGGACGCCGGACGGGCTCGGCAGGGTGCGGCTGGACATCGCCGGCTTCGTGGGTGTCGCGCCGCGGGGACCGGTGGACGAGCCGGTGCTGGTCACCCGCTGGTCGGAGTTCGTGCAGGCGTTCGGCGGGCTCGACCCGGCCCCGGGCGGGCCCGTCCGGCTGCTGCCGTACGCGGTGGCCACCTTCTTCCGCCAGGGCGGGGAACGCGCGTGGGTGGTCCGGCTCGCGCCCCACGCTCCGGACGCGGCGCCCACGACGCGGGCGACGGCCCTGTTCCGGATCGGCACGCCGGGAGACAGCGGGCCCGCGCCGGTGCTGCGGGCGTCGAGCGAGGGCGCCTGGGGTAACCTGCTCCGCCTCGTCCTGACCTTCCAGGTGGGGCAGCGGGGCGACGCCGTCCGGGAGGCGCAGGACGCCCTGCGGCTGCCGCCGGGAACCGTCGTGACTCCGGGGACGCTGCTGCGGCTGTCGGTCCCCGGCCACCCCGAGGCGACGGCACTGCGCTGGGTGGACCGGATCGACGAGCGGCTGGCGCGCGGCGACCGCCCGCGGGTCTGGCTGGACGCCCCGCTGGCGGTAGGCCCCGGCGAGACGGTCACCGGCGAGGTCGTCACCGGCACGCTGCAGATTGACGAACCCGGGCGCCCCGGCGAACGGATCACCGGCCTCGGGCTGCACGCGGGCCATCCCCGCTGGCTCCCCTCGGTGCTCGCCGGCGAACCCCACCTGGTCGTCGCCACGGACGACTGGCCCACGACACTGGAGCCGGACGTGTCGCTGGGTCCGCTGCGCGTCGACCTCGACGTTCCCGGCGTCGACCGGTCGCACCTGATCGACGCAGACTCCTTCTTCGACCCCGACTCCGACGACGGCGACGACCTCGACGAGGACGAGACCCCGGACCGGCTCGCGCGGCACGTCGGTGTGGACCGGGTCGCGCGCGTGGACGAGATCGGGCTGCTCTGCGTCCCCGACCTGGCGTGGCGGCCCTACGAGCCCTCGCCGCCCCCGCCGGCATCGCACCCCACGGCGCCGCGGACGTGCTGCTGCAGCGCGTGCGACCCCGCCCGCCCCGAGCCGGAGCCGACCCCCGTGCAGGCCGCGCCCCGCGGTCTCGACCCACGTGCGCCGGCCGACCTCGCCGAGCTCACCCGCCGCCAGGCGCAGGTCGTCGACATCGCGTCGCGGCGGCAGCGGTTCGTCGCACTGCTCGACGTGCCCGACGGGCTCTCACTCGGCCAGGTCACCGCCTGGCGCGCCCGCTTCGACTCCGGCTACGCGGCCGCCTACCACCCGTGGCTGGCCGTGGCGGGGGCGGACGGGACCGCCGTCGCCGTGCCGCCGTCCTCCTTCGCGGCGGGCATCATCGCCGAACGGGAGCTGCGGCTCGGCCTGCCGTGGGGGCCGGCCAACGAACTGGCCAGGGACGCGGTCAGGGCGGAGGCCGTCGTCACCGACGCCCTCCACGACCGCCTGCACGGGATGGGCATCAACGTCTACCGGGCCGAACGGGACGGGTTCCGGCTCACCGCCGCGCGGACCCTGTCCACCGATCCGGACTACCGGCAACTCAGCGTCCGGCGCCTGATGACCATGCTGCGGCTGAGCCTCGAGCGAGAGACCCAGTGGCTGGCGTTCGAGCCGAACACCGCCGAACTGCGGGAACGGCTGCTGCGCACGGTGACCGGCTTCCTGCGGGGGCTCGCCGCGCGCGGGGCGTTCGCAGGGCGCACCGAGGCCGAGTCGTTCTTCGTCCGGTGCGGGGACGACCTGAACCCGCCGTCGTCCCAGGCGCTCGGTCGGCTGGTCACCGAGATCGGCGTCGCCCCGGCCCAGCCGCTGGAGTACATCCTCGTCCGGATCGCCCGCGACCCCGACGGCAGCCTCTCGGTGACCGGCGATGAGTGACGTCTTCCTGCTGCCCGCGTTCCGCTTCCGGGTCACCCTGACCCGGGTGGTCGGCGGCGGGACCAACAGCAAGGCGGCCGCGCCCCTGGACCCCGGCGTCCTCGATCACGAGGGCCAGTTCGCCGAGTGCAGCGGCCTCGACCTGGAGGCCGACGTGAAGGAGTACCTCGAGGGCGGCCGCAACGACCGGGTCGTCCGCCGGGTGGGCCGGGTGAAGCTGGTGCCGATCGTGCTGAAGCGCGGGATGTTCTCCGCGGACGCCCGCTCCACCGCCGACGCCGCCCTCTGGACGTGGCTCACCCACATGGTCAGCGGCCGGCTCCCCGTGACGCGCTACGACGGCCGGATCCAGGTCTACGGTCCCCATCTGCGCACGCCGCTCGCCACCTGGACCTTCGATCGCGGCCTGCCGCAGAAGGTGACCGGGCCGACCCTGAACGCGAAGACCGGCGAGATCGCGATCGAGGAGTTGCACATCGTCCATGAAGGGCTCCGGATGGAGGTGCGGGGATGAGCGACGTCGCCACCGCGACGCTGACCCGGCTCAAGCAGGTCGCGGCGAAGGGCAAGGACGGCAAACCGTCACTCGAGCCCGACCCCGAGGGCGTCTTCAAGGTGCAGTTCAACCCCACCACCCTGAAGATCAGCCGGTCGAACAACATCGACAAGGGCGGGGCGACGACCAACACCCAGAAGCGCGTGATGCCGTCGGTCCAGTCGGCCACCCTCTCCTTCGACCTCGAGTTCGACACCGCGGAGGGCGACGAGGACGGGAACCCGAAGGACGTCCGCGTCCTGACCAGGATTGTGCGGCAGTTCGCCGAGCCGACCGAGGACAAGCCGAAGGAGCCGCCTCCCGCGGTCGAGTTCGTCTGGGGCACGTTCCGGTTCAAGGGCATCGTCACGCAGCTCACCGAGGAGCTGGACTACTTCTCTCCCGAAGGGCTGCCGCTGCGGGCCAAGGTGTCGGTGACCATCACCGAGCAGAACCCCAAGTGGGAGGCGTCGAAGCTCGTCCCCGGCTCGCGCACCACGACCCCGCCGTCCGGGGGCCGGAGTTCGACGTCGGCGGGTGGCGCCGCGGCACCCTCGCCGGTCCCGGGGCACGGTCCCGGCACGAACCCCACGTCCAACCCCGCCCTCACCGCCCTCGCCCACGCCGGCGAGAGCGTCCAGCAGCTCCTCACGCGCCTCGACGCCGACCCGGCCACCTGGCGCTCGGCAATGGCCGGCCTCGACAGCCCGCTGTCGCTGGCCGCGGGCACGCAGGTGCAGCTGGGTGCCTCCGTGTCGGCATCGGCCGGCATCGGCGCGGACGGCGGCTTCACCGCCAGCGCAGCCGTGAACGATCTCGCGCAGGCCCGCGCGGCCCTCGGGCTCAGCGGGATCGGCTCGCTGGGCCGGGGCGCAGCGGCCGAGGCCGGGGCGGGCTTCGTCCTCGCCGAGGCGGGCGGCGTGGGGACGGCCTCCGCCCGGGTGGACGTGGACGCGGTCGCGTCCGCGCAGGCCGGGGCCAGGGCGTCCTTCGCCGTGCCCGCCGTGGGCGCGGGGGCGTCCGGCGGGGCGTCGGCCGCGGCGATGGCGTCGGCGGATCCGCGCGCGCTCAGCTACGGCCGCGGCATCCCGCTGCGGGCGCGGGCCGGCGGTGACGCTGCCGCAACGCAGGGACGGTGACACTGCTGGCGGAGCACCGGAGGGAGGTGGCGCGATGTCGGTGCACGTCGGCGAGATCCACACCGAACTGACGGCGGGCGGCGCTGCCGCCGAACGCCCGGCCGGCCCGGACGCGCCCGAGGGGGAACGCCGGCCCGGAGCCAGAGACGACCAGTGGCGCCTGTCCCAGGCCCGGGTGAGGCAGCTGGGGCGCCGGGTGCGCGCGGAGGACTCCGATGACTGACCCGTTCCTCGGCGTCGCGTCCCCGGTGTTCACGATCTCCGGCGATGTGGTGCCGGCGCTGGCCACCGACTGCCTCCTGCTGGCGGTCGAGGAGGGCGTGGAGGGGTTGCGCACCCTGGAACTGCACCTGGCGGGTACCGGCATCGGCGCCCCGGGGGCGCCGGGCGTGCAACGACACCTGGACGGCAGCATCTTCGACTTCGGCACGGACCTCACGGTGGCCATGGGGACCGACACGAACCAGCGGACGGTGTTCGACGGCACGGTCTCGGGCATCGAGGTGGTGTACGGCGACAGCGGCCAGCCGGTGGTCGTGATGCTGGCGGAGGACCGGCTCATGCGGTTGCGGATGACCACCCGGATGCGCACCTACACCGGTGTCACCGACGCCCAGGTGGCGCAGCAGATCGCCTCCTTCCACAGCCTGGACGCGGACGTCGCGGTCGACGGTCCCCGCCACGACGTGCTGCAGCAGGTCAACCAGAGCGATCTGGCGTTCCTGCGTGAACGCGCGCGACTGCTCCAGGCCGACCTCTGGTGCGAGGGCACGACCCTGCACCTCAGCGACCGGCCGTCCCGCAAGGGCCCGAAGGTCACGCTCGTCAATCGGGGCAGCCTGCTGAGCTGCCGGATCACCGCGGACCTCGCCCACCAGCGCTCGCGCGTCACGGTGGGTGGCTACGACGCCCGGACGAAGGCCGTGATCGACCAGCACGCCGACGGCGACGCCATCCGTGCCGAGGCCTCGTCCGGGCGCACCGGGCCCGAGGTCCTGGATGGCGCCCTCCGCAGCCGACCCGCGTTCCGGGTGCGGGAGGTGCCGCTGACCACGGCCGAGGCGTCCGCCTGGGCCCGCACCCAGATGCTGCGCAGGGCGCGCCGGTTCGTCGTCGCCACGGGACTCGCCCGGGGGAACGCCGAGCTCACCGTGGGCACCCAGCTCCGGCTGGAGGACGTGGGGGCACCGTTCGACGGCGACGGCTACTACGTCACGCGCGTGCGGCACACCTACGACAACGTGAACGGGTTCCGCACCACTTTCGAGGCGGAACGGCCGACCATCAACGAGGTGTCCTGATGGGCCTTCCGGAGCCGGTCGACGGCCAGGGACCCCGATTCTTCGGGGTCTACCCCGCGCTGGTCACGCAGCTGTACGGCGACCCCGACAAGCTGGGCCGCGTCCAGGTGCGGTTCCCGAGCCTCGGCACGGACGGTGACAACGACGTCCGGGCGTGGGCGACGCTGTGCAGCCCGTACGCCGACGCCGACCAGGGCTTCCAGGTGCGACCCGAGAAGGACAGCCAGGTCGTGGTCGCGTTCGAGGCGGGCGACTTCCGGCGTCCCTATATCGTGGGCGCGGCGTGGAACGGCACCACCCCGTTGCCGGACGAGCCGAAGGCGGCCAACAACATCCGGGTGCTGCGGACGCGGGCCGACAGCCGGCTGGAGTTCGACGACACGGCGGCAGCTCCCAAGGTCGGCATCACGATGAAGGCAGGCCACAAGGTGGTGCTCGACGAGGGCACGCAGGAGATCACGATCGCCCACAAGGGCGGCTGCACGATCACACTGACCGCGACCGCGGTCGAGATCACCGCCAACACCGAGGTGAGCATCACGGCACCGGAACTGAACGTGAACGCCGCCACGTCGAACTTCAGCGGGGTCGTGAACTGCACGACGCTCAACGCGAGCGTCGGGATCACATCGCCGCTGTACAGCCCGGGAGTGGGGAACATCTGGTGAGCGCCGGCTTCGTGTTCCGCTCCCCCTGGTACGACCGGGTGCGGGAGGGCATCGACCTGCGCGCGCCGCAGGCGTTGCGTCCGCGCCTCCAGATGTACGACAGCGCGCAGTTCGTCAAGCAGCTCCTGCGGGACCCGGCGGACAGCGTCCGGTTCGGCGCCGACGACGTCTGGACGTACCCCGTCCCCGCGACGCCGTCGGTGACCGACAGCACGCGGCTCCGGCTGGCGACGTCGAAGCTGGTCAGGACGAACCTTCGCAAGCTGTACCAGCCCAGCCACCAGCGCTTCTACGTGGTGGTGGTCGAGCTGTTCTGCGACGTCCCCGGCCTGCCGAGGGCCGGGTCGCACACCGAACTGACCATGAGGTTCCGGATGCGGCGGCTGAACACGTCACTGACGGCGAAGGGGCGTCCGGCGCGGCGGGTCGCCACACAGTTGGTGCACGCGCTGGCGACGTCGCAGGGGATCGAGACCTCCGGCACCGCGCCCGACGTCAGGGACGTGTGGTGGGCGGACGTGGCGTGGCGGCGCCGGTTCGAGGCCGAGTTCGCCGACGACCTGGCCGGGATCGGCGCGCACACCGACGTCCAGGAGTGGCTGGTGGGCCGGCCGGGACGCGGCCGCTGGCGGACCGTCGACGACGCCGACGACCCGGTCCTCGAGGAAGAGGAGGAGGAGACGCTCCCGATGTGGCGGCTGCCCGTCCGCGAGCGGGACGCGGACTGCGAGGCGGCGGGGACGCGGTCGCTGTGGTTCGGCGTCGTGCCGACGTTCTCCGACGAGCACTGGCTCGCGCCGCAGCCGGGCGGCAGGCCGCCGCTGCCGGAGCCGAAGCTGGACGACCACGCCATCTACGAGATCGAGTGCATCGCGTCCCAGCCACGTCCGGGGTGTCCGCCGCTGAGGTGGGTCAGCACGCCGACCGAGCCGTTCCGGCTGGCCGACCCGATGGACCCGGCGGGCACGAAGAACCGGAACGTGACGATCACGCTGCCGGACCTGCGCCGGCTGGCCGCGCGAGCCGGGGAGCCGCAGGGCCCGGGAGGGGTGCGGATCGTGACGCCCCCGGACTCGCAGCTGATGGTGAACCCGTTCAAGGGCATCCCCGGGTCGGGGGCCGGCCGGGTGGGCGCGGGAGCGGCGATCTGCACGTTCGCGATCGAGCTGTTCTTCCTGGTCGCGTTCTTCCTGTTCCTGCTGTTCCTGCCGATCGTGGTGCTGGCGTTCCAGCTGTGGTGGCTGCTGGCGCTGCGGTTCTGCATCCCGCCCAGCATCGGCTTCCAGGCCACCGCCGACTTCATCGCGACCGGCAAGCTGCTGGCCGACGTGGGCGCGGACGTCGACATGCGGGCGGCGTTCAACATCTCGCTGGGCAACGACTTCACCGCGTTCGCGCCGGGCGACCGGACACCGGACTGGGTCGAGTCGCTGGACTCCGCGAAGGACCCGGGCGGCACCCCCGTCCTCGCCAACGACTCGAGCCTCACCCACGCCGTCCTGGTCGCCACCGACCCCAGGGACGCCGTCCCGGACACCCCTCCGCCGCGCGAGGAGAGCCCCGCCGACCCGCTGTGCCCGGTTCCCGGACCATGAGCGTCGCGCCGCCGGAAGCCACCGCGACCCCGGTGCCCCCGGTACAGCGAACCGGCCACGGTTCCGCGCCGACGCCGGTGGCCTCCCCACCCACAGTGCGTGCGGGAACACTCTCCTCCCGCATGGCGGTGAGCTCGCCGAGTGACCCGCTCGAGCGCGAGGCCGATCGCACCGCCGAGCGTGTACTCCGTGGAGAGCCCCCCTACCGGTCCCGCGCCGGCAGCCCGTCCCTGGCCGTTCAGCGGGCGGCGAGCGGAACGGCACCGGCCGGGGTCGCGCAGGACCCCACGCCCGACGATCCGGGAGTGCCGCTTCCGGACGCGGTGCGCTCCTGGGCGGAGCCGGGACTGGGCACGAACCTGTCAGCTGTTCGGGTGCACGCCGACCACTCCGCTGCGACCGCGGCAGACCGCGTCTCCGCGGAGGCGTTCACCGTGGGTGAGCACGTCACGTTCGGTGCCGGTCGCTTCGCCCCTGGCACCAGCACCGGCCAGCGGCTGATCGCCCACGAACTGGCCCACGTCGTGCAGCCGTCGACGTCCGACGGCCGCGGCCACGTGCACCGACAACCCCGACAGCCGCCGCCGCCCGAGCCCGACCTGGCTCCCCAGGAGGCCGCCTTGCGCGACTCCAACCTGGTCCTCCACTGGAAGGCGCTGGAGGAACTCGCGACCATCGCTTCCGCGCGCGCCTTCGACCTGATCCTGACGCGCGTCGAGGACAAGTGGGACGCCGGCCATGCCCTGGAGGCCGCCGTGATCTTCTTCGTGTTCCAGCCGGACGTCGCGCTCTCGCGCCTCGAGTCGGCGACCAGCGGCGCCGGCGCCTCCATCACCACCCTCAACGGGCTCCTGGCCTCTCGTGGCAATGCCCGCGGTCCCGCCGTGGACGTCGCGTTTCGCAAGCTCGACGACTGGATCGTGGCGAAGGACCGGAGAGAGGGTGGCGCCCTCACCCGCGTGCTGCAGCGTCGGCAGATCGAGACCACCGTGCAACGACTGCGCCGGACGATCGCCCACTCGTTCTGGATCACCACGGACAAGCTGCCCGGTGGTGCGGCCTTCGTCGCGGCGGCAGACGTGCTGCTGGCCGGTCTGCCAACGCGGCCGGAGAGCGACATCGCCGGCTTGAACGCCGCCGTCCTGACCGCCGACCCCCTGGTCACCAGGGTGGAGCGACGCGTCGACGAACTCATCCACCGCAAGGTCTCCCTGATCGTCGACGAACACGTCCCGTTCGATTCGGACGAGGTCAGGTTCATCGACGAGGAATTGGTGAAGCCGTACGACGACGTGCTCGCCAAGGGCTCCGATTTCAGCGCCATGACCTCCGCCGTCGCGGTGGCGGACTCGGCGTACCGCAACCAGGCCTCGCTCTACCAGGCCACGAAGGTCAAGAAATTCCGCGAGATCTGGACGGCGCTTAAACCGCCGGACTCGCAGTGGCCGACGAAGAACACGAGCGGGCTACGCGCGAGCGCCCAGACCCTCTACGCGCTCTGGGAGAACCACCAGGCCAACCTCAAGCCTCGCATCGAATCGCTCCTGACCCGCCACGAAGCGGGCGAGCGGCTTCCGCTCACCGACGTGGCCGAGGTCCAGCGCGACCTGCTCACCCTGCAGATCGAACGGGCCGCCGTGAACGACTTCCTGAGCATGTTCCTGCTCTATGAGGAGATGTGCCGGATCGAACCCAAGGGGGTGAGCAGGCACGTCGTGATGGACTTCGAGGACCTCAAGACGAACGCACTCTCGTTCGCGTCGACGATCCAGCACGCCGTCACCGGCGGAAACCTCGCGCCGTACGTCTCACTGACCGACAACGTCGAGTTCCGGCTGATCTTCGACTTCGCGAAGTCCCGGGCCGAAACCATCCAGGACCAGCAGCTGGCGCTGGAGATCGGCGTGCTGGCACTCAGCTTCCTCGCTGGATTCGGAGTCGGACTCCTCGCCAGGAGTGGCGCGGCCCTCGCCTTCGGCGCCGAGGCCATCGAAGCGGGCACCATCGGCGCCCGCGTGATCGCGGGCGCCGAGTTCGTCGGCAACGTGACCGCGTTCACGCTGTCCAACGAGGCGTTGAACTCTGCCGCCTTCGGAACGAAGTTCGATGTGGCCGGGCTTCCGGCCAAACTCGCCGAGAACGCCGTCATGTTCGCCGTCTTCGGTGGGGCGTCGCGACTCACTGCGGGGATCGGGAAGGGCGCGACCTCCACCCTCGGCGCGGTTCTGGGTTTCAGCGCACGCCAAGGCGCCAACATCGCCCTCTTCGCCGGGATCGGGGCGCTCAGCCAGCGCGTGTTCCAGGGTCAGTTCCCCTCGGACTGGAAACGTTTCCTCTTCCAGTCCGTGGCGTCGTACGTGATGCTCTCTGCCCTTGGTGCGTCCCTCGGCCCGATCCGGGCCCGCGTTGACGCGAAGACGCTCGGCCCTGCACTGTCCGCGCGAATGGAGACGCTCGACGCCCGGCAGGCCGCCCTCGGGAAGCGGCTCCAGGAGATCACGGGGACGGATGCCGCCGAGGCGGGAGCCACCAAGGCGGAGGCCGAGGCGCTGCGCAGGCAGATCAAGGACCTCATCGGAGACTACGGGCGCCTGATCGACTTCCTCAGGACCGCCGGCCAGATCAAGGCGACCGACGCCGATCTGCTGCGGGACGCCCTCTCCGGGACCGAGAAGGCGATGACCGACGCGGTGCTCACCGCCGAACGCGCCCGCATCGTTGTCCTCGACCGCCTGCCGGACCTGCGTCCGGCCGGCGACGGGATCACCTACCGCTACCCGACCCGCAAGGCGGGGCGGGGCAGGGGCACCTCCACTCGAGCTCCGAGCGGCCTCGACACCGCACTCGCTGCCTTCCGCGAGGCCCGCTACGAGGTCGAGACCGACGCCGCGTCCGGCGAGATCAGCGTCTTCACACCCGGGCGCGGCGAACTCGTCGCCCGCTTCGTCCCGGATGTGGCGGCCATCCCCGACGCGGCGGCCGAGCCGGGCAAGGCCCCCCGCCAGGCCAAGGAGCTCAGTGAGTTCCTCCGCCGGAACGGGTTCGAGGAGTGGGAGATCGTGGGGCTCGGCGACGAGGATGCGAAATCGTTGCGCGCCCACAACGCGCGCCGCGTCGCCCGCCTGCTCGAGAAGCTCACCCTCGCCGACCTGCGCGCCCTCGCCCGCGCGTTGTTCGACTCCGGCGCGGTGCTCAGCGAGCGAATGACGAAGCAGATCCTCGAGCACGTCCAGGCCGGAAGGATGCAGGACTTCCTCGAGGGACACGCCGCCGCCGATCGGCTCTCCAGCGACACCACCGGACCGGGGCCCGGCACGGAGATCGACGCGCAGCACGCAGCGAACTCCGGGTTGACCGTCCTCGACAGCAATGTGCGCAAGCCGCGCAGCACGGGTTCGGGCGGGGCGCCGCCGCTGTGGCGGCTCGCGGAGATCCACACGGGCGTCGCGCTCGCCGCGCAGTTCGGCGGGGAGTGGGTGCCGGGGCGAAGGTTCCAGGCACCGGGCACGGAGAAGGGTGAGACCCAGCTCAGCACCGTGCCCGAGTTCTACCGGAAGAGCTCGAACACCGCTGTCGAGGTCAAGCGCTGGAACCTGGCCGAACTCGGGATCGACCCGCAGAGCCCGGGAACCCGGACCACACCGTCGGCCGGTTCTGTCGAGCAGCTGCAGCGGGCGGCCAATCAGCTGGGCAGCAGGCGCTGGAACCTTCCCGGCAATGACCAGGGGGTCGCGCCGGCGCAGCAGTGGCTGGTGCTGGACGTGCGTGGTCAGGGGCTCACGGATGTCCCGAGCGCTGCGAAGAGCATCAACGCCCTCCTGGTCGAGTACAGGATCACCTACGACAAGGTCATGGTCCTGACCAAGGACGGGCTGGTCACCATCAAGTGACTTCCCGGTGACGTCCGGACAGCACAGGCATTGCGACAGGAGGCCGATGAGGATCACCAAGGCCCGACCGCGCGACGAGGGCCGGGATGACGCGGTCCCCGGGCATGTTCGCCGCGTCATCGCCGAGCCCGGCGAGTCGCTCGAACCCGGAACCCGCTCGGCCATGGAGCACCAGCTCGGCGCCGGGCTCCAGAACGTGCGCGTGCACGACGGCACGGAAGCCGCGGCCAGCGCCCACGCGATGGATGCGCTCGCCTACACCTCGGGCGAACATGTGGTCCTCGGGGCGTTCCCTGCACCCGGCCCGGAGCACGACCGGCTCCTGGCCCACGAGCTGGCCCACGTGGTCCAGCAGCAGCGGGCCACGTCCGCACCGACCTCGGTGGTGGACGAACCGCATGCAGAGATCGAGGCGCAGGGGGTGTCGGACGGCGCCGCGACGGCCCTGACCCCGGCCAGATCGGCCATCTCACGGGCACCCACCAGGATCGGTACGGCATTCACACACCCCAAGGGCGCCACGAGCCGTCTGTCGAAGGTCCACGCGACCTTCGACGGCGCGACCTTCACCCTGCTCGACGGGACGACCCCGATCCTCTCGCACGCCGCCCAGTCCGGTCGGCCGGTCAGCGTCCGCTCTGCCGACGCAACCGCCTGCAAGGGGTCCACGTCGGACTCGTACCTGAACAACCCGCTCTACGTCGGCATCCAGGACTTCGGCCCCATCCCGGAGGGCGACTACCGGTTCACCCTCAGCGCCTTCGCGACGTTCTCCGCCGCCGAGCAGCTCACGATGATCTCCGGCGGGACGTTCACCGATCCCTTCGGGACGTCGCTCCACGGTGGGGACTGGGGATCGGGACGCGCGCCGCTCACGCCGGTGAAGGTCGTTCCCGCACCGCCAGGCTGCGGAAACACGGCGAAGCGGAGCGGGTTCTACCTCCACGGTGGATCCCTCCCGGGTTCCTCGGGGTGCATCGACATCGACAACGACGGCATCGACTCGCTCCTGAAGCTGCTGGTGGGCTACCGCAAGGACATCCCGGTCAAGGTCACCTACACCAGCGCCGCCCCCTCCGTGGGCTGGGGCACTCGTCGACTGGGCGGTTTCACCTATCCGACCGACGACAAGGGCCGGCCGATCAAGGACCCGAGCATCTGGGACCGGCTCAAGAGCGCCACCGGCGACTGACGCCGGCGACGCCTCCGTGACGCCCGCCGGACCACGATCGAGCCATGGTGGACGTGGTGGAGGTCTGGACGGGGACGGGGATCCGCCTGCCTTTCCTGCCGGCCGAGGGCGACGGCGGCCTCGACTGGCTGGGCGGGCTGGACCTGATCCGGCAGTCGGTCACGACGATCCTCGACACCGAGCCCGGCGAGCGGATCATGCTGCCCGGCTTCGGCTGCGGGCTGCGCCGCTACCTGATGGCGCCCAACACCGTCACCACCCGCACCGGCATGGCCGACGACATCCGCTCGGCCCTGGAGACGTGGGAGCCCCGCATCCGGGTGCTGGACGTGTCGGTCACCCCCGGCGACGACCCCTACCTGGTCTGGGCCGACATCGCCTATGTGCGGCGCGCCGACCTGCGCGCCGACAATCTCGTCTACCCGTTCTACCTGCGGTGAGCCGACGATGGCACTGATCGGACCGATCCTCGACAACCGCACCCAGCAGCAACTGCGGGACGAACTCGTGCGCCGGATCCCGGCGTACAACCCGACGTGGACAGACCACAACGAGACCGATCCCGGGATCGTCCTGCTGGAGCTGTTCGCCTACCTCGGCGAGTCCCTGCTGTACCGCTTCAACCAGATCCCCGACACCACCCGGATCGAGTTCCTCCGGCTCCTCGGCGTGCAGCCCCGCCCCGCGCAGGCCGCGTCCGCCCTGCTGTCCGCCGTCACCGACGAGGCGGCCGGGCTGCAGGTGCTGAAGGGGTCCGAGGCCGCCGGCGCGGTCACCTTCCAGACCACCGACGAGGTGTACGTGTGGCCGCTGGAGGCCCTGGGCGCCGGCAAGACGGAGACGGACGACGGCGCCGCCGACGCGAAGGCCGACGCCCGCGAGCGCGCCGGGGTGGACACGGACGACTCCGCCTTCTACCGCACGGTCGTCACCTCCGCCGACCCGGCCGACCCGGACGCCGCGACCATCGACGTCAGCGAACAGCTCGACGCCTCGCTGTGGGTCGCGCTCCTCGCCCGACCCACCTTCGACCCGGCGCCGCTGGCCCGGCGCACCCTGTTCGTCGGGGTGGCCTTCGACGAGACCTTCCCCGTCCCGGTGAGCCTTCAGGGCCTGCACGACGACGGCACGCTCGCGACGCTGGGCTCCGACGTCCTCACCGACGACCCGCCGCCCACCGAATGGCAGCTGTGGGCAGGCACCGATTCGTCGGGGACGCCCGTCCTCCTGCCGCTCAGCGTGCTCGGCGACACCACCCGCGGCATGGTCACCACCGGCGTGGTGAAGCTGGAGCTGCCCGACGAACTGCCGCGCCTGCGCGGCCTCGGGGACGGTCTCGCCGACAACCCCCCGATCATTGACGACGAGGACGTCCGGGCCCGGATCGTCGCCTGGCTGCGCGTCCGACGCCCGCTGCGCAACGACATCGGCGACGCCATCCACCGCGTCCGCTGGGTGGGGGCGAACTGCGTGGGCGCCGAGCAGTCCCGCACCCCGCCGCCCGAACTGCTCGGCAGCGGCACCGGCGACGCCGACCAGCGGTACAGCCTCAACCACTCCCCCGTCCTGCCCGCGACCGTCGTGCTCCAGGTCGAGGAGCCCACCGGCTGGGTGGACTGGACCGAGGTCGAGAACTTCTCCGCCAGCACGCTCGACGACCGGCACTTCACCGTCGACCACGAGCTCGGCGCGGTCGTGTTCGGACGCGCCCGAGTGCCGCAGCTCGGCGAGCGCATCCGCGTCCAGTCCTACCGGTACAGCGACGGCGCGAAGGGCAACCTGCCCGCGGCCTCGATCACCTCGTTCACCGCGCATCCCGGCATCACGGTCACGAACCCGTTCCCCGCGGTCGGCGGCGCGGACCCCGTCCCCCTGCAGGACGCCCTGGCTGCGATCCCGGGCCAGGTGCACCGGCGCGACCGCGCCGTCACCCCGGAGGACTACCGGGCGCTGACGCGGGAGGTCAGCGGGGTGGCGCGGGCCGAGGTGCTGCCGACCTTCCACCCCGACACCCCCACCGTCGAGGCGGCCGGTGTCACGACGGTGGTCGTCCTGCCCGACGAGGACACCCGCAACCCCGACGCCCCGCTGCCCGACATCGGGCTGCTGCGCCGGGTCGCCACCTACCTGCAGCCGCGGCGGCTCGTCACGGCCGAGCTGTACGTCATCCCGCCCGAGTACGTGGAGGTCGCGATCTCGGTCGGCGTCCAGGTGCGTCAGGGCTACCAGGTGGACGCCGTGCGCCGATGGGTGGAGCAGATCGTGCGGCAGTACCTGTCCGCCGTGCCGCCCCACGGTCCCGACGGCGCCGGCTGGCCGCTGGGCCGCGCCGTCCGTGCCGCAGAGCTGGAGGCGGTCGCCGTCCAGGTCGAGGGCGTCGAATACGCGGTCGGCACGCGGCTGGCGCTCGTCCGCACCGCCGCCGACGGGGTCACCCCCGTTGTCGAGGAGCGCGACCTGATCGAGCTGGCGAGCTGGCAGCTGCCGGAGGTCGTCACCCTCGACGTGGTCCGCGGCGACCCGCCCGAGCCGGCGGCCCCGGAGCCTCCGCCGACCGGCAAGGTGCCCGTCCCGCTGCCCCCGGAGGTGTGCTGATGTACGCCGACCGGAGCGTGGCCCTGCTCGCCGACACCGACCAGTGGGCGCGCTGCTCCCACGACGGCACCGTGCTGCTGCGTGCCGGCGGCGTGGGGCTCGACTGGACGGACGTGCCCCCACCCGCGCGCTGGGACGACGCCGACGGCGCCTGCGTCCCGACCCCGCCCGCCGTGCCGCCGGTGTGCCCCGGCGGAATCGCCTCGAACCGCTGGTGCCGCACGTGGCGGTCGCGGCCGGAGCTCGGGACGCTCGACCTCCACCCCCGTGGGCAGGCGGCCCGTTCCGGGGTTCCGGGCGGCCTCCGCCACCCCACCGGTCTCGCCGTCGACGGGGAGGACCGCCTGTACGTCGTCGAGGCTGCCGGACGGGCGATCGTGGTGGTGGACCTCGTCGCAGAGCGCGTGCTGCACCGCGTGCCGGTCGCCGGGCGTCCCCTCGACGTGGTCGCGTGGGGCCCCGGCGGCGTCCTCGTGCTGACCGCGTCCCCGCGACGCGTCGTGCGGCTGGACGGACGCCGCGGGCCGTGCCCGGGGCCGGGCCCGGTGCGCCGCCCCTGCGGCCGCCCGGGACTGTCCCCTGCGCGGCTGGCCGTCCTGTCCGGGCGCGTCGTCGTGCTCTGGCGGGGACGCGACACCGCGGTGGTCGCCGACCTGGACGGCACCGAACTGGTCGAGTGCCCCGGGGCGACCGACATCGCCGCCACCACCGACGGGCTCCTCGTCGTCGCGCTGCAGCCGGGCCGGGCGTTCCGGCGGTACGGGCAGCTGGACGGCACGCTGGTCGAGGACGAGCCGCTCGCCGCCGCCGACTACGACGGCGGCGCGGTCGGCATCGACCCCACCGGCCGGGTGGTCTACACGACGGCGGGCGGGTCCCGGACGACCCAGGGACCGCTCGCCCGCCACGTCCGCCAGGGTGTCGTCACCACCTACCGGCTCGACAGCGGCGCCTACCGGACGCGCTGGGGGCGGCTGTTCCTGGACGCCTGCCTTCCGACCGGCACCGGGCTCGTGGTCAGGGCGCTCACCAGCGACGAGGACGAGGTGGACGACCCGCTGGTGCCGGGGCTGCCCGCGCGCGGCGGCGTCGCCGTGCCGTTCCCCGAGCAGACCCCGCCGCTGCCGGCGGTCGGGGCCATGGACGCCGTCGCGCCCGTCCCGGTGGTGCGGCGCGGGAACGGACCCGGCCTGGGCGCGGTCGACCCCTTCGTCACCGGCACCGAGTGGACCACCTACGAGACCGGCATCGCCGCGCCGCCCGGCCGCTACCTGTGGCTGCGGCTGGAGCTGAGCGGCACCGGGCGGACGTCCCCGAAGCTGCGGGCGCTGCGGGTCGAGCGGCCGGGCCACGCGCTGCTGTCCGCCCTCCCCCGGATGTACTCCTCCGTCGACGAGCAGGCCGACTTCCTGCACGGCTACCTCACCCCGGCCGAGGGCCTGCTGCACGACCTGGACACCGCCGCAGCCGAGCGTCGCGTCCTCGTCTCGCCCACGAGCGCTCCGGCGGACTTCCTGCCGTGGCTGGCGTCCCTGGCCGGCATCGTGCTGGACCTGCGCTGGCCGGAGGCTGCCCGCCGCGCACTGCTCGCCGAGGTGTACCGGCTCTACGCCTTCCGCGGCACACAGGCGGCGCTCGAGCGCCTGCTGCGGCTCTACCTCGGCCGGGACGCCCGGATCATCGAGCGGTGGCGGCTGCGCGGGCTGGGCGGTGCCGTCCTGGGGTTCGACCCCGAAGGGCTCGACTCCCCCACCGTGTCCGGGACGACCCGCAGGGCGGGCATGCTGGGGCACTTCACGATCGGCGGCGCGCTGCCGTCCACCGACTCCTACCGCCGGCTCGCCCACCGGTTCACCGTGCTCGTGCCCGGCTGCCTCACCAGCGAACAGCGCGAGGTGGTCGGCGACATCATCGCGGCCCACAAGCCGTCCCACACGCTCGCCGACGTGTGCGAACTGGGCGACGGCCTCCCGGTCGGTCGGTTGCGGCTGGGCCTGACCGCGTACGTGGCCCCGCGCGCGGGTCGTCGCACCGGGGTGCTCGGACGGGCCCGGCTCGGCGCGGACGGCACGCTCGGCACTCCCGTGGTCGCCTCCAGGGTGGGCAGCGGCAGGCTCGGGGCGGTGAGGGTCGGATGACCGGGCTGAGCATCGAGCGGTTGAGCGCGACCGCCGCGGCCGACTGGCCGGCACCCGGCGAGGTCGACGGGATGCTGCGCCGGATCGCCGCCGACCGGCTGGGACCCGCGCTGGCCGCGCAACCACTCCCCGAGGGCGAGTGGTGCGTGCGGCGCATCGACGTGGACGTCGACCTCGATCCGGAGCGTCCGCTCAGCGCGCTGGAGACCGACTGGGCCGACCGCATCGTCACCGCGCTGCGCCAGTCGCTGCGCGACGGGTCCCGCGACGTCGTGCGCTACTTGCGTCCCGAGCAGGCCGTGGACGACCTGCTCCGCGGCCTGGCCACCGGGCGGGCGGAGCGGGCGTGGGCGTGGGGTCAGGTCGGCCTGTGGCACCCCGGCGACCCGGACCCACGCTCCGATCCCCGCGGTCTGTTCCTCGCTGTCCTCGCCCGGCTTCCGCAGGGCCCGTCCGCCGCGCTCGACCGGCTGGTCCGCCGCGTCGGCTTCGCGCCCGTCCACCGGCTGCTCGGCAGCGAGGGCTGGACGCGGGTCACAGGCCTCGTCGCTCCGGGTCTCGACCTCGCGGTCCTGCTCGGCGACCCGGCCGACGTCGTCCCGTCGCGCCACCCGAAGCGCCGGGCCGCGGCTGCGTCGGACAGGGCGCGCCTGGCCAGAACGATCATCGAGGGGGGCACGCTCCCCGCCGCGATCCGCTCGACCGGGATCAGGGCCGACGTCGCGACCGCGCGCTCGTGGGCACTGCTCACGGTGGCCGCCTCCGACCCGTCGCTCCTGCGGCGACCCACGGCGCAGCTCGGTGCGCTCGTCCGGGACGTGGCGGCGCTCCTCACCCCGGGGCCCGCGCGCACGTTGGGCGAGCGGCGCGGCACCGACGCGGCGGCGGCGACCGCGCAGAGCGCGGCCGGGCCGTCGTCCCGGCCGACCGGGGCTGACCCCGCGGGTGACCCCACGGACGCCCGGGCGTCGATCGACAGTCGGCCCGCGCCGGCGACGGATGAGCCCGCGCCGGCGACGGATGTGCCCGTGCGGCCACGGCCGTCGGTCGAGGCACTCGACCCGGTCGCCGACGAACCCGAGCCCGCCCACACGGCATGGGGAGGGCTGGCCTTCCTGCTCCACACGGCCGCCGATGCCGGGTTGCCGACGATCCTCGACGAGCCGCCCTTCCTGGCCCGGCCCGCCGCCTGGGTGCTGCGGCTGCTCGGCAGCGAGCTGGTCGGTGCCGCCGAGGACGACCCCGCCCTCCTCGTCCTCTCCGGCGCGGAGGCGGTCACCGGCCAGCCCGCCCCCGCCGACGACGAACGCGCGGCGATCCGGACGTGTGCCGCGCGCTGGGCCTCCGCCACCGCGGCCCGGCTGCGGGCGGGCAGGGACGGCCTCGCGCAGGTCCCGGACACCGACATCGTCCGCGGACTCGCCCGCCGGGAGGCGACGGTCCGGTGGGAGCCCGGCTGGGTCGAGGTGTGCCTGGCGTTGGCCGACGTCGACCTCGACGTGCGGCGCGCGGGCCTCGACCTCGACCCGGGGTGGGTGTGGTGGCTGGGCCAGGTGGTCAGGATCCGCTATGAGTGACCTCGCCGTCCTTCCCGTCGCCGGCGTGGTCGGCGACGACCTCACCGCGCGCACCGTCCGGGTGGCCCGGCAGGTGGCTGACGTGGTCGCGCGCACCTGTTCCCCGGAGTCGGGAGCCCCGCAGGCGGTGGCCTTCCTCCGCGACTGGGCGGACGCCGCGGCGCCGGCCCCGGTCCGCTCGGGCGAGCCGCTGGACCGGCTGGCCACCCGCTTCGGGCTGAGCGAGGCGGAACTCGACCTGCTCGTCCTCGCCGGGCTGCCCGAGGAGCACGAGGGCCTGGCGAGCACCTTCCGCTCCCTGCACCCCCTGGCCGAGCCCCGGCCGACGGTCGGCCTCGCCGCCCTCCTGCGCGGCGGCACTCCCGCCGAGCGGGCAGCCCTGCGCGACCTGCTGTCCGCGGGGGCAGCCGTGCGCGCCGGCCTGCTGCGACTGGGCGGGGGGGTGCCGTTCTTCGAGCGCTCGCTGCTGACTGCCGACGCCCTCTGGGCCGCCCTGCACGGGTCCGACGCGTGGCCGGAGACCCTCCCGCGGACCGTGCTCGCCCCGCCGCCGCCGGGGATGGGACCCTGGCTCGAACGTCCGGACGTGCAGGCGTGCGTGGCCGCCGTCCGGCGCGGGGTCAGGGCGCTCCTGGTGGTGCCGCACGAGAACCGCGCGATCGGACGGGCGCGCTGCGCGGCCATCGCCGCCGCCGCCGGGGTGCCGATCGTCGGCGCGTCCCTCGGCCCGGCCGACACCGAGGGCATCGCCCTGCTGCTCGCGCACGCCGCCGCGCGCGGCGCCGTCCCCTTCATCGAGCCCGGGGACGCCGACCGCCCCGCCGCGTCGCTGGCGCTCGGCGACTACCCGGGTCCCGTGATGGTCAGCGCCGCCCCGGGTGCGGTGGTGCCGCCGGCCGACCGGGCCGTGCTCGCCGTCGACGCCGGCCCCGTCCCCACGGCCGCCGTCCGTGCCGGCTGGCACGCCGCACTGCCGGGCATCGACGGACGCCTGCGCGACCTTGCCGCCCGACACCCGCTCGACCCCACCGTGACCGCCCAGCTCAGCCTCGACCTGGCGGTGGCAGGGCGCGATCCCGACCCCGCGCACGTGGCGGAGGTCGTGCGCACCCGCACCGGGGTGAACCTGCCGGCCGGCGCGCGCCTGCTCACCCCGCACGTGCACTGGTCCGACCTCGTGCTGCCCCCGGACGCCCTCGCCCAGCTCCACGCCGCGGTCGCCCGGCTCGAGCAGCAGGCCACCGTGCTCGAGGACTGGGGCCTGGCCGAGCACGCGCAGGCCACCCGCGGCGTGCGGCTGCTGTTCTCCGGTCCGCCCGGCACGGGCAAGTCGCTGGCGGCCGCCGTCCTCGCCACGGCAGCCCGGACCGACCTGATGGTCGTCGACGTCTCCCGGCTGGTGTCGAAATGGCTGGGCGAGACCGAGAAGAACCTCGCCGCCACGTTCGAGGCGGCCGAGCGCACCCGCTCGGTGCTGCTCCTGGACGAGGCGGACGCCCTGTTCGGCACCCGCACCGAGATCTCCGACGCGCACGACCGGTACGCCAACCTCGAGACCGCGTACCTGCTGCAGCGGATCGAGCAGTTCGACGGCCTGGTCGTCCTGACCAGCAACCTGCGCCAGAACATCGACCCCGCGTTCACGCGCCGGCTCGACTTCGTGGTCGACTTCCCGCTGCCCGACCTCGCGGCCCGGGTCGCGCTGTGGCGGCGCTGCCTGCCCGCGCCGTCCCTCGGCGCTGTGCTCGCGCCGGACCTCGACCTGGACGGCCTGGCCCGCCTGTACCCCGTCCCCGGCGGCTGGATCCGCAACGCCGCCGTCGCCGCGGCGTTCGACGCGGCCGGGTCCGGGGAGCCGATCACGGGGCGGCGCCTCGTCGACGCCGTCCGCAGGGAGTACCTCAAAGCCTCCACCCCGTTCCCGGGTGAGCCACCAAGGAGACGCGATGACCACGACTGACGAGCACACATACTCGGGCACGAGCGCCGACGCCACCGACGCGCTGGCGGCCCTGCCGCTGTGGCCCTGGAACGACCTGCGGGCGTCCACGGGCATGCTGCTCGGCGCGGACGACTTCGACGTGCTGATGGGCAACCCGCGCGCGAAGCACCAACTCCACAACGCGTGGCTGCACGGACGCGGGGTGGTCTGGGGGCTGAGGCTGCGCGAGCACGGCGAGTGGGAGCTCGAGGTCTCCCGCGGGCTCGCGATCGACGGCTGGGGCCGGGAGCTCCACCTCGACGCGGGGACCTGCCTGTCCTTCCGGCAACTCCTCGAGGACGACCACGACCCGACGTGCGGCAACCGGGAGGTCGTGCTGTGCGTGGTCGCGTCCTTCGACGCCTGCCTGGACGCCCCCGTCCCCGCGCTCGCCGACCCGTGTGACGTCACCCGCGACAGCGAGGAGTACTCCCGCGTGGTCGAGCGGGTCCGGCTCACCGTCGTCCGCGGGTGTCCCCCCGCCGCACCGCCGGCCTACCACCGGGTGCGGGTGCTGCTGGGCCTCGACGTCGTGGGCGAGGACGACGAACCGGGCAAGCAGGCGCTGGTCAGCCTGAACGAGGTGCTCGCAGCTCCCGCCGCGTCCCGCGCCCGCGAGCTGCTGTGGCACTTCCGCTGCCTGGCCGCCCTCGACGCGGCCGACCGGCGGCCGGCGGGCGGGGCGTGCGAGCCCGGCCTGTTCCCTGTGGCCGAGGCGGACGCGGGCGTGGTGCTCGGCTGCCTGCACCTCACGGTCAGGGACGAGTCGGGCTGCCCGGACATCGTGGAGGTCACCCTCGACCAGTGCTGCCGCGAGACCGTGCTCCCCACGACCGTGATCCAGGACCTCGTCTGCGGGTTCGCGCCCGGCCTGCTCGGCGAAGCGGAGGCGGGGGTCGGGCCGCAGGCGGTCCCTGGCAGCATCGAGTGGGGCCCGCACGCCAGGGAGTTCTCGTTCGCGGTCACGGCCGACCTGCTCCCGTCCACGCTGACCAGGGACGCGATCTCGGTGACGTCGCTGTCGACGCGGGGCTGGGTCGTCGAGGACCTCGAGCGGAGGCCGCGCTACGACAAGGAGACCGGACGCGTTGTCGTCCGGCTGGCCGACCGGCCGATCCACCCGCTGATCCGGGTCGTCCTGCAGGGCACCGGTCCCACCCCGGTGTACGGGGCCGACCCGCCCGTGCCTCTCGCCGGCGTCGTCGGCGACGACCCCGGCCATACCGCCCAGGGCCGCGACGCGGTCCTGAGCGGCCCGAACCCGCTGTACGAGGGAGCTGATTCCGGTGACCACCACGAAGAGTGACTGCGGCTGCGCAGGCGGCGGGACCACCGCGGCGCGGACGTCGAACGCAACCAGGGCTGCCGTCGTCCGGTCGGCCGCGCGGGCGAGCGCCCCGTCCGCCTCGACCGCAGCCGTCCCGACCGTGACCGCGTCGGGCGGGGGCACGATCGTGCTCGACGGCTTCCGCGCCCTGAACCCTGTCGACGGGCTGTTCCTTCGAGCCGAGCACCTCGACGCGATCCAGGACTACGCGCTCGCCCTCACCACCGCGCTCGCCACCGCCGGCGGGACCGGGGTGGTGTACGGGCTCGGGGTGACCCTCGACGGAGAGGACCTCGAGGTCTCCCCCGGCCTGGCGGTGACCCCGCACGGACGCCTGCTGCTGCTCACGTCCACGGTACGGGTGACCCTCGACGACAGCCACGTCCCGGACCGTCCGGTGAACGGTTTCTGGCGGGTCGAACTGTTCGGAGCACGTGGCACCTCCGGGTCGGCACCGGTCTACGGGAGCCTCTGCAACGACGGGTGCGGGGACGGCGACGGGTCGACCATCCAGCCGTGGCGGGAGGAGGGCGTCGAGCTGCGCCTCACCCCCGACAGCCTCGCCGGCCTGGACGGCGTCGGCACCGACCGGCGGGTGAACTGGCTGGCGTCGGCCTACTTCGAACGCGAGCGCGCCACGGGCGGCCCGTGGCTCACCCCCGCCGCCGCGGCGGGCACGATCGCACCGGTGCGCTCCCACGACTGGGAGGACGCCACGCCACTGCCCGGGGAGGCCGGCGTCCCGCTCGCCCTCGTCCAGAGTGTTGCCGGCAGCTATCGGCTGGACGTGTGGGCGGCCCGACGGCTCGTCGACGGGCCGCTGGCCGGCGCCGCCTGGCGGAACCGGCTCGCGATGCGGCCGTGGGCAGTGTTCCTCGCCCAGGTGCTGCAGTTCCAGGCCGAGCTGGCCACCACCGGGGTGCAGAGCGGACTGACCGGCGTCGGCGCCGTGCACGCGCAGGCGTCCGCGAAGGAGCTCCTCGAGGAGACGCAGCGCTTCATCAGCGGCCTCAGCGAGAAGGACCCTATGCGCGGCCGCAAGGTCTTCCAGCGGCTCGAGGAGGTGGTGGACAAGGTGGCGGAGGAGCCGGCCGATCCGTCCGGCGCGTCGTCGGCCGCCCGCGCCGACCTCGGCGAGCTGCCGCCGGCCGGCTACCTGCAGGTCGACGAGCACCGCAAGGACCTCGAGGGGGTCGTCACGGCGTTCTTCGGCGACCACGTGGACGTGCGGTTCCGCAGGCTGCGCGCCGACCAGGTGGCCGACGAGGTCCTGGCCGCGCAGTCCCGCGACCGGATCCCGCTCGACCCGGTGACTGCCGACCGGCCGAAGGTCGACGTGCTCATCCCCGCCGAGCCGGCGGACAGGCCGGAGCTCGTGGCGGCGTCCTACGGCTGGGTGGCGTTCGTCCGCAGGGGCCCCGAGGAGGTTGCCGAGGCAGCACCACCAGCGACCGAGGACGTCGACGTGTACGTGTACACCGTCGATGCGGATGCCGTGGCACGGCTCGACAGGGTGTTCACGAGGAAGGACCTGCAGAGCGCGCAGGCCGTGGGCACGCTCACCTTCCCGCAGGGCTCCTGGGCGTACCCGGGCGGTGAGGTGGCCCGCAAGGTCCTCGACAGCATTGTGGGCAGCAGTCCGGTGATGATGGTCGGGCTGACCAGGGGCGACGACACCCCGCTCGTCGCGCTGAGGGCCGGCCTGTTCGGGACGTCGCTCGACTCGGGGGCGTCCCTGCCGGTCCGGGCCTGGCCGGACCAACCGGTCGAGGCGATCGTTGTCGTCGTGCCGATCGTGCTGAACTGAGCCCGGCGATGAGCTGGCTCCATCACGCCCGACCCGTCCCGATCGTGGGGAGACCATGACCGGCCCCACCATGTTCGGCGTCTGCACGCTGCGCGCCGAGGTGCAGCCCGAGCACCTCCTGATCACGATCACCACGAGCCGGGCGCTGGAGTCGAGTGCGCAGCGCACCTTCGTGTCGCGGCCGCGGACGGTGGCGTCCGTCCGGGACGCGCTGGCGATCACCGAGCAGTTCCTGCTGTCGTTCGCGGTCTGGGAGGAGTCCGCGCACGGCTGAGCGCGTCAGCAGGAGGCGTGGGCGAGGACAGCGGGACGCACGAGGGGCGAGAGCAGTTCCCGCATGGTCGCGGACGGCCGGGCACCGAGTTCGTCCTCGAGGAGTTCGGCGAACCTGAGGTACTCGCGGACGGCCTCGGCGACGTTGCCCTGGCTGAGGTGGGCCCGCACCAGGACCCGGTGGGCGCTCTCCCGCAGCGGCTCGGCCGCGGTCGCGGCGAGGGCGATCCGCAAGGCGTCGTCGCTGCGTCCGGAGTCGACCAGTTCGTCGCCGACGAGGTCCATGGCCCGGAGGCAGGCCTGACGGCAGCGCTCGCGCTCGAGGACCACCCAGTCGTCGTCCCAGCCGGGGAGCAGGTCGTCCCCCGCGCGGACGAGGCGCAGGGAGAGCGCGACGAGGTCCTCGGTGGCGCGCGGTGCCACCGGCGGCGACGAGGCCAGCAGGGCCAACTGGTCGACGTCCACCTCGACCCGCGGATCGAGGTGGATGTGCGTGGCAGAGGATGTCACGATGCGCAGCGGCGCCAGCCGCCACAGGCAGGACCGCAGGCTGGCCGCGGCGTGGCGCGGGTCGACGTCCGCCCACAGTGCCTCGCTGATCCTGCCGCGGGCGGCCGGCCGGTGCTGGAGCGCGACGTAGGCCAGGAGGCGACGGGACGCGGGGGCCAGGTCCACGGTCACGCCGTGGACCGTGAGCTCGAAGCCGCCGACGAGGGACAACACCACGTCCGGCGGGGAGGGACGCCTGGACACTCTGCCCCCACGGGTGGTCGCCTGGGTTGATGCTCCTTCGCCGGGGACGGGCGCGCAAGGTGCAGGTTTGCCACCCGGGGGTGAGGAGGGAGTTGGTGAGGTCCGGACACCCTGTCTACCGGAGTCGATTCCTGGAACCAGGCCCCTGTCTTATTGCCTTGAGAAAGTGATTTTTGACTCTTGTATTCGAACAGGTGTTCGTCTATGATGAGGGGATGGAGCAGCGCTCACTCGAGACCGGCGACATCGTCGCCTGGCGCGAGGCGCTGCCCACACTGAGCGAGGACGTGCCCGACGCCGAGCGCATTGACCGGATCCGCGCGCTGGAGGAACTGAAGGGGGCGATCGCGGCCGCCCAGGCGCGTGAGGCGGTCGCGCTGAGGCGGTCGGTGGTCGAGGCGGAGGCGGCGCGTGGCATCCCTGCGCGGGCTCGGGGTCGAGGGGTGGCGGCAGAGGTCGCGCTGGCGCGCCGGGAGTCGCCCACGAGGGGTGACCGGCTGATGGGTCTGGCGCGGGCGCTCGTCGACGAGTTGCCCCACACAATGGCGGCGCTCACACGGGGCGCGATCAGCGAGTGGCGGGCGACGCTGGTGTGCCGGGAGACGGCCTGCCTGACTCTGGCTGATCGGCGAAAGGTGGACGAGGGGCTGGCGGCGGAGTTGCCGTCGCTGTCCGACCGGCAGGTGGCGGCGACGGCGCGCCGGCTGGGGTACGAACTCGACCCGCACTCTGTCGTCGAGCGGAGCGCCCGGGCCGCGGAGGACCGGCGGGTGACGATCCGCCCTGCGCCGGACACGATGGCGATCGTGTCCGCCGTGCTGCCGGTGGCGCAGGGGGTCGCGCTGTACGCGGCGCTGCGCAAGGCGGCGGATGTGGCGCGGGTGCAGGGCGACCAGAGGGCCCGCAACCAGGTAATGGCTGACACGCTGGTCTGCCGGGTGACCGGCCAGACCGCAGCCGACCAGGTGCCGGTGGAGATCCAGCTCGTGATGACGGATCGCTCGCTCTGGGGAGGCAGCAGGGTCGCCGCCGACATTTCCGGGTACGGCCCGGTGCCGGCCGAGGTGGCGCGGGGCCTCGTCGCGGGGCTCGACCCGAAGGCGCAGGCGTGGGTGCGGCGGCTCTACACGGCACCGGGCAGCGGCGAGTTGGTGTCGCTGGACTCGAAACGGAGAACATTCCCGAGGTCACTGCGGCGATTCCTCGCGACGCGCGACCAGGCGTGTCGAACACCCTGGTGCGGAGCTCCGATCAGGCACGCCGACCACGTGGTGCCGGCGAGACAAGGGGGCCTGACCAGCGTGGCGAACGGCCAGGGCCTGTGCGAACGCTGCAACCAGCTCAAGGAGACTCCGGGCTGGCACGCCGTCGCGTCCCCGGACGGCGAGATCCGCACCACCACAGCCACCGGCCACACCTACACCAGCCGAGCCCCGACCCTGCCGCACCCCGGTCCGCGGATCCGCATCGACATCCTCGAGTGGGCGGACGCCGCCTGAGGCAGTCAGTTCACCGGTGGCTGTGACGGTTGTGGGTGTGACGGTGGTGGGCGTCCGGGAAGTGGGAGTGGGTGTGCGTCACCGCTGCATGCGCGTGGGGATGGCTGTGCCGGGTGCCGGCCGGCAGCGGGTCGTCGTGCTCGTGGTTGTGGTGGCCGTCGCCGTGGGTGTGCCAGTGCTCGTGCGTGGTCGGCTGGTGGGTGTGTGAGTGCTCGTGTCGTTCGGTGACGTGCAGCCACACGCCGATGCCCATGAGCAGCGAGGCCGCGGCAAGGGTCGCCGTGACCGGTTCGCCCATTGCCACGGCGAGGAGGGCACCGAAGAAGGGCGCGACCGAGTAGTAGGCGCCGGCCCGGGCGGTGCCGACGTACCGCATGGCGACGATGAAAAGCACGAGCGAGACACCGTAGGCCAGCAGTCCGACTGCCATCGCTACCGCGACATTGCCCGGCGAAGGCAACATCGCTCCGAGGACCAGCGCGAGCACCAGGTTCACCGGCCCGGCCACCCCGCCCTTGATCGCCGCGAGCCAGGTGGCGTCGTGGAGCGAGACCTTCCGGGTGAGGTTGTTGTCGATGGCCCAGCACAGGCACGCGCCGACGATGGCGAGCGACGGCCAGGGACTGCCCAGGCTGACGCCTCCCTGCATGGTCAGGACGATGGCGCCGGCGACGATGGAGAGCATGCCGAGCCCGACCCTGCGATCGAAGGGTTCACGGAACACCACCCATGCGATGACCGCGGTGAGGACGGCCTCGGCGTTGAGCAGTAGCGACGCGCTGGAGGCCGGGAGGGTGTTCAGCCCGATCATGAGCAGGACGGGACCGGCGATCCCGCCAAACCCCACGGCCCCGGCCAGGTGCGCCCATTCCGCCCGCGCGAGGTGTGGCCGTGGAGCGCGGCGGGCGAGTTGCCACAGGCTCAGGCCGACGCCGGAGCCCAGGTACAGCAGTCCGGCCAGGAGCCAGGGGTTCGTGGCGCCGAGCAGGAGCTTGGCGATCGGGGTTCCGGCGCCGAACAGTAGGGCCGAGAGCAGGCCGGCCTGGACGCCCCGGTTCCTCATGGCGCCAGACTATGGCGTCCGGCCCGTAGCGACGGATCGCGTCTCCTGGCTGCGGCGGACGCCATCCTCGCCGTCGACGCCCGGCCCTAGGGTGTGTGCCGTGAATTCCATGGAGGCGCGCGAACGAACCCCGTGGGCGTGGGGGCCGGCCGGAGTGGGCATGCTGTTCGCACTGATCGGCGCGGCGGGCGTGCTCAACGCGCTCGGAGGGGCCTCGGGCGACTCCCCGTTGGTCGCGGGTGCGGGCTTCGTCGGCGTGGTTGTCGCGGTGGTGCTGGCGATCTGGCTCTACCGCCGGGTGATCATGCGAAGGATCGCGCGTCGCGAGCCGGTCGAACTGCCGGCCTGGCCGTGGTGGCGTCCGGTGCTGCTCGGGGCCGCCGGCGGCGTGGCCTTCATGGGCGTCAGCGCGACCATCGTCAGCGGCCTCGGCGGATACAGCTTCAGCCTCGCGGGAGGCCTGAGCCCCGCACAGTGGTTCGAACTGGCCGGGCTGGTGCTCTCGTCCAGCGTCCTGGAGGAGCTGACCTTTCGCGGCGTCGCCCTGCAGGCCATCGAACGGGGTCTGGGCTGGGCGCCGGCCCTGCTCATCACGGCCGCCTTCTTCGGAGCTGCACACCTCGTCAACCCCGGCGCCACCTGGTTCGGCGCGCTGGCGATCGCCATCGAGGCGGGCCTGCTGCTGGGAGCGGTCTTCCTGGCCACCCGCAGCCTGTGGTGGGTGATCGGGCTGCACGCCGCGTGGAACCTCACCGAGGCGCTGCTCGGCATCCCCGTGTCCGGCCAGCGGGCACCGTCCCTCCTCCACGCCGAGGTGAGCGGTCCGGACCTGCTCACCGGTGGCGACTTCGGCATCGAGGCCTCCGTCGTGCCGATGGTGATCGGAGTGGTCGTCGCGGCCGTCACGCTCGTGGTGGCGCACCGGCGCGGCACGCTCGGCCCAGCGTTCGGACGTCAGGTGGGGGCCGGCCCTACCCCTCGCTCGTAGGGCGGCCGGCGAAACGGCGCCGCGCCTCGTCCGAGACGGGCGCGAACAGGTTGACCAGGTTGCCGTCGGGGTCGCGCAGGAGCGCCGACCGGTTGCCCCACGGCATGTCGGTGGGTTCGAGCACCCAGGGTTCGAGGTCTCCCAGCCGCTGGAACTCGGCGTCCACGTCGGACACGCGGAGTTCGATGATCACGGACCGGTTCGACGCCGCCTCGGCCGCACCTTCGCCGAAGAGGCGGACGGTCCGGGAGTCACCGAGGGCGATCGTGGCCAGAGGCGTCACCAGCTCGGCGAAGACGGGAGCCGGTCGCCTGGCCGCAACGCCGGTGACGTGTTCATAGAAGTCGACCATGCGGTCGAGGTCGTCGGTGATGATGCGGACGGACGCGAGCTCCATGGGGACTCCTTCTCCATGAGGTGGAAATCAAACGCTACGCTACAGTAGCGTAGCGCTCATGGACGACGTGGCGACGGGAGCAGTTCACTCCGACCGGGAGGAGAGGCGACCCGCGGAGCGCGTCCCAGACGGACGCTCGCAACGTTCTCGACGGACGGTTCTGACGGCCGCCACCGAGTTGTTGGAGGCGGGGGGCGTCGGCGGCTTCAGCGTCGACGCGGTCGCCCGGCGATCGGGGGTGGCGAAGACGACGATCTACCGCCATTGGCCGACCCGCGAGGCCCTGATTCTCGAGGCCTGCGAAGGACTGGACGCGCGCTACGACGTGCCCGACACGGGCAGCCTCCGCGGCGATCTGAGCGCCTTCGTCGCCGACATCGCCCGCATGGTGACCCAGGCCGGCTGGGCTTCGGTCCTGCCCTCGATCGTCGACGCGGCCGAACGCAGCAGCGAGTTCGCCGTGATGCACAGCCGGATCCAGCGGGGCCACGCCGCGCCCGTCCGCCTGATCGTGGACCGGGCGATCGCGCGCGGCGAACTGCCGCGCGGGACCGACCCGGCGGAGCTGGCGGCCGCGCTGCTCGGCCCGGTCTTCTACCGACGCTGGTTCTCGCGGGAGCCGCTCGACGCGTCGTTCGTGGACGCTGTCGTCAGCCGGGTCGTCCCGCGCGCCTGAACGCGAACGGCGGAGCCGCCATCTCCGGGAGGGTGCCGAGTCGGGCTTCAGCGGTTGCCGGGGCCCGCGACGTCCACGACCCAGGTCACGCCGTAGCGATCGGTGAGCATGCCGAAGCCGGCACTCCACGCGGAAGCGGCGAGGGGTTCGATGATCGCGGCGCCGTCGGCCAGTGCGTCCCAGAGCACTCGGACCTCGGCCAGGGACGAGCCCTGCAGGGACTGGAAGAACGTCCGGTCGGTGATCGTCATGCCGTTCTCGCGTCGGGTGGCGCCCGCGATCGCCGCCGTGTCGGTCGTGTCGTGCCCGGGGATGTCGTAGGACATGAGCCGCAGCCCGTCGCCGGTGTGCAGGAGGCCGAAGACGACCTTGTCGGCGCCGGGGACGTCGGCCGGCATGCCGAAGTCGCCGTAGGTGGCGATGCTCACTGTGCCGCCGAAGACGGAACGGTAGAACTCGAGTGCCTGCCGGGCGGTGCCACGGAAGTTGAGGTGCGTGGTGGTGGTGATGCTCATGGGTGCCTCCGATCGGGAATGGTCACGGCGATGTGCCGTGGCACCACCCTGCGACCCATAGCGGACAGAAAATGTCCGCTCGGGGAGCCATACTCGGAACATGCCGGGACCCTCCTCTCGAATGCTCGCACTGCTGTCGTTGCTGCAGGGCCGCAGCGACTGGCCGGGACCGGTGCTGGCGGGCCGGCTCGGCGTGACGGTCCGGACGGTGCGCCGGGACGTGGACCGGCTGCGCGAACTGGGCTACCGGATCACCGCCGTCAAAGGTCCGGACGGTGGGTACCGTCTGGCCGCGGGAGCCGACCTGCCGCCGCTGTTGTTCGACGACGAGCAGGCCGTGGCGATCGCTGTGGCACTGCAGACGGTGTCGTCGGTCGGGGTCGACCTCGAGGATGCGGCAGCGAGAGCGCTGGCGACCGTGCGTCAGGTGATGCCCTCGCGGTTGCGGCACCGGATCGACGCGGTGAGGTTCACGGACGCCGGTTCACGGACGCGGATCGGTCCGGCGGTGCTGGAGGCGGTGAGCACGGCCCTCGGGAAACGGGTCGTCCTCCGCTTCGACTACGGCGGCGACGAGACCCGTCCGCCTCGCCGGGTCGAGCCGCACGGCGTCGTGGCGCGGGACGGCCGCTGGTACCTCGTCGCGTGGGACCTCGATCGGTCGCAGTGGCGGATCTTCCGGCTGGACAAGCTGAGCCCGAAGATGCCCGGTGGCCCGTTCACGCCGCGTCCGATCCCGACCGGCGATGCCCGCACGTTCCTTTCGGCGCACTTCAAGGGTGCGGAGCGGGACGACGTGTGGCCCCACTATGCGGAGGTCCTTCTCGACCTGCCCGCGCGCGAGATCGCACCCTGGCTCGGCGACGGCGAACTGGAACCGCTGACCGACACCACCTCGAGGGTCCGGGTCGGCTCCTGGTCCTGGGCCGGGTTGATGGCGTGGGTGCTCCGGTTCGACGCCCCGTTCACCATCGTCGGCCCCGAGGCCTTCGCCGAAGCCGCAGCCGGCCTCGCCGAGCGAATCACCGCGGCCACCGCACCCACAACAGACGCACCTTGACCCTCGAACCGGCCAACAGGTCGTGATGGCACCCGGGCTTCCGGCGGGCTGTGCGTCGCACCACTACTGGGGGAACACCTTCATCACCATGCCGGCCACCGAATCGCCGCCGCGGACCACCACAAACGGTCGGGGCGACAGGACTCGAACCTGCGGTCTCCTGCTCCCAAAGCAGGCGCGCTAGCCACTACGCTACGCCCCGGTGGACGGCGGCCAGCCTACGGCTCTGCGGAGACGGGCTCCAAGTCGGACTGCGGGTGACCGTGGCGGCGGCCCTTCGCTGACGCCGTCCGGCTCGTACCTCGCCGAACGGCTCCTCAGGGACCGTGCACACAGCCACCAACTCCACGCCGGACGGCTCCTCAGGGGCCATGCACACAGCCACCAACTCCACGCCGGGCTGCTCCTCAGGGACCGGGAACAACTTCAGCCCAGCGCGCCCAGGCCGGGGTTCAACAGGAGCCACGCCAGCGGCTCGGCGTCGGGGATGCGTCCGTCGGTATACGCGCACAGGAGCTGACCCCTGACCTTCTCGGCCACCTGCGCGACCTGGTGGGCGCGCTCCCACTCCGGCGGGCACAGCTCCAGCAGTCCGGCCAGCCGCGCACGTTCCGTCCACGACAGCAGCGGCGCCCTTCCGGGCAGCAAGCCACCCAGCCGGTTCGCCACCCCGGCCAGCTCCGCCTCCCCGACGTCCGCGCTGCGGTAGTGCAGCAGGGAGCTCTCCAGCGCCGCCGTCCGCCCGACGGCCGCCCGTCCCATCAGCTCGTGGCAGCGTTCCCGCACGTCCAGCCCGACCGAGAGGGACGCGATCCAGCCCGCCATCGCCACCCGGCCGTACCCCTCCCCGGCCGGCAGCCCGCCCAGCACGCGCAGCGCGTCCGACACCAGCACCGCCTCGCCCAGGCTCCGCCCGCGCGCCAGCCCGAACGCCGCCCCCAGCACCGACTCCGCCGACTCCCACTCCACCCGGTCCAGCAGCTCCTCCGCCGCCGGGTCCAGCCACACCGCCTTCCGGTCGGCGGCGAACTGGACGCAGAGCGCCTGCGCCACATCGAGCGGCTGACCGCTCCCGACCGCGTCCGTCGCCACCGTGTGCAGCACCGCCTCCATCGGCGGCACCCACTCCAGCGGCACCCGGCTCAGCCCCCGCGGCGTCTGCACGTCGAGGATCCTCCGGCCCGCCTCCGCCACCACCGAGACCACCCCGTCGGAGTAGTCGACCACCACGTCGTCCGGCGCGTGGACGCCGAAGTCGGCCACGTCGCCCGACCACGGCTCCTCCGCGTCCAGCTGCGTGTCGCTGAGCCACGGCGGCAGCCGCGCCACCAGGTCGTCCAGTGCCGGGTACCAGTCCGCCACCACCGACGTGACCCACCGCTGCCCCGGCGCCAGCTCCGCCTCCGTCGGCGCCACCAGGTAGTCCACGGACGCGCTGCTCGCCGACGGGCTCCCGAACTCCTCCAGGTACCCCTGCTCGAGCCGCAGCCCCAGCACCGGCCCCGCCGCGTGCGCCGGCACCACCGCCAGCAGCGCCGTCGCCCCGCTCCCCCAGCTCCACAGCGAGAACTCCGCCCCCGGCCGCACCCGCAGCCGGTCCTCGATCGCCGACGGACGCGCCCCCTCGCGCGTCAGCACCCACCGGATCCGCCACCCCTCCAACACCGAGTGCCGCTGGAACACCCGCCCCTCCGGCGTCACCAGCGTGTGCTCGACCTCGTCGTCCGCCTCGAACTCCGCCGGCGCCCCCGCCGCGCCCACCCAGCCCAGCTCCACCACCAGGTCGGGGCCCCGCAGCAGCCGCGTCGTCGTGCCGTCCTCCGCGACGCGCACCTCCGCGTCGCCCCAGGCCATCACCGCCGGCGCTGGCATCGTGGGCACCAGTACAGATTGCGTCCCTCGAACTCGCGGACCCTCACCTCGCCGCCACAGACCAGGCACGGCTGGCCGGCCCTCCGGTACACGTACACCTCGCCCCCGTGGGCGTCGACCCGCGGGTCCCGTCCCATCGCCTCGGGCGTGTGCTCGGGCCGCACCGTGTCGATCCGTCCGTGCCGCACCCCCTGCGGCATCAGGTCCACCAGGTCGGCCCAGAGCCGGTTCCACTTCACCCGCGACAGCTCGGTGCCCGGCGTGTCCGGGTTGATCCGCTGCCGGTACAGCACCTCGGCGCGGTAGATGTTCCCCACTCCCGCGGTCACCCGCTGGTCCATCAGCAGGGACGCGATCGTCCGCCCCGACCGGTGCACCCGCTGCCAGCCGCGCTCCGGGTCCGCGTCCGGACGCAGCGGGTCCGGGCCCAGGCCCGCGACCAGCGCGGCCACCTCGCCGGGCCCCACCAGCGCGCAGGTCTGCGGGCCGCGCAGCTCGGCGGCGTGCTCCTCGGACTCGATCCGCAGGCGCAACGTGTCGGCGCCCTCCACCGGGCCCGGACGCACCCAGCGCAGCTTGCCGATCAGCCCGAGGTGGATGTGGACGGACTGGCCCGCCGGGAAGTCCAGCAGCAGGTGCTTGCCGTACGCCTCCGCGCCGTGCAGCACAGTCCCGTCCAGGAGCGCCGCCGCGTCGGCGAAACGGCCCTGGGGACTGGTCACGTTGACGGGCCTGCCCGCGAACGCGGCGTCCAGCTCGGCGGCCAGCCGGTGGATCACGTGGCCCTCGGGCATGCGGTCCTCTCCCACGACGACGGTTGAGGGAGTCTACGCTGCCACCATGAGCAGCCAGCGGCGTCCTCCCGCGCCGGATCGGCCCTTCGGCCGCGACGGAATCTCCGGTCTCGTCGACGCCGATCGGGCCCGGCGCGCCCGCGAGGTGTCGCGTCCGACCCCCGCCGACCTCGCCGCCGCAGGGCAGGCAGCGGACGCCGCCGTCGCGCGCCTCGACCGGTCACGACGCTGAAGCCCGGCCCCGAGGGGTATGTTTTCTCCGCGCGGGCGTGCCTACCGCTCCCCCGCTCAGGGCTGCGGCCCTGTCACCCCTAGCCAGTGAGGTCTCATGTACGCCGCCAACATCACGCGCGCGGAGGCCTCCGCGCGCTCGGCACAGATCGCCGTCCACAGCTACGACGTCATCGTCGACCTGTCCGGACGCGTCCCCGATGCCCAGGCCTACGACCCCACCGCCACCTTCGTGTCCACCTCCACCGTCCGCTTCACCAGTCGCGGCGGCGACAGCTGGATCAACCTGATCGCCGAACGACTGCTGGCCGCCACCCTCAACGGCGTCCCCCTCCCCGAGGACGCGCTCGCCGACCACAAGCTCCACTTCACCACCGAACCCGGCGAGCACGAGCTGACCGTCTCCGCCCTGTGCGCGTACAGCCGCACCGGCGAGGGCCTGCACCGCTTCGTCGACCCCGTCGACGGCCTCGTCTACTGCTACACCCAGTTCGAGACCGCGGACGCGCGCCGCATGTACCCCTGCTTCGAGCAGCCCGACCTGAAGGCCACCTTCGCCCTCACGGTCGTCGCTCCGAAGGAGTGGACGGTCCTGTCCAACTCCCCCGAGGTCGATCCCGTGCTCCTCGAGGACGACCTGGCCCGCTGGCACTTCGCCCCAACCCCGCCGATCTCCACCTACATCACCGCCCTCGTCGCCGGCAGCTTCCACGTCGTCCGCGACAGCTACACCGGCGCGGCGGCCGAGATCCCGCTCTCGCTGGTCTGCCGGGCGTCCGTCGCCCCTTACCTCGACACCGAGCGGATCCTCGCCACCACCAAGGCGGGCTTCGCCGTGTTCCAGGAGCACTTCGGCCTGCCCTACCCGTTCGAGGACTACGCGCAGGTGTTCGTGCCCGAGTTCAACGCCGGCGCAATGGAGAACGCCGGCTGTGTGACGATCCGCGACGAGTACCTGTACCGCTCCCGGGTCACCAACGCCGCCTATGAGGTCCGCGACAACACGATCCTGCACGAACTCGCCCACATGTGGTTCGGCGACCTGGTCACCATGACATGGTGGGACGACCTGTGGCTCAACGAGTCCTTCGCCGAGTGGGCGTCCCACTTCTGCCAGGCCGAGATCCGTGCCGCCGGCGCAGAGCGCGACGACCCGTGGGCGATCTTCGCCAACAGCCGCAAGAACTGGGCGTACCGGCAGGACCAGCTGCCCTCCACCCACCCGGTCGCGGCGGACATGGTCGACCTGGCCGCCGTCGAGCTGAACTTCGACGGCATCACCTACGCCAAGGGCGCGTCCGTGCTGCGCCAGCTCGTCGCCTTCGTCGGGCAGGACGCGTTCCTCGCCGGCGTGCGGGCCTACTTCGCCCAGCATGCCTGGGGCAACACCCAGCTGCCCGACCTGCTCTCAGCCCTCACCGAGGCGTCCGGACGCGACCTGTCCCACTTCGCCGCCGAGTGGCTGCAGGCCGCCGGCGTGAACACGATCTGGGCCGAGTTCGACGTCGACGACGCCGGCGCGTTCTCCCGGTTCGCCATCCGCCAGGTCGCCCCGACCGCGTGGCCCACCCTGCGCCACCACCGGCTCGCCGTGGGCCTGTACGAGGAGCAGGAGGGGAAGCTCGTCCGCGTCCACCGCGCGGAGGTCGACATCGAGGGTGAGCTCACCGAGCTGCCCGAACTGGTCGGGCAGCGGCGCCCCGCGCTCATCCTCCTCAACGACGACGACCTCACCTACACCAAGATCCGGCTCGACCCGGTCTCGATGGCCGCGGTCGTCCACGGGATCGGCACCCTGGAGTCCGACCTGACCCGCGCCGTGTGCTGGGGCGCCAGCTGGGACATGTGCAGGGACGCGGAGTTGCCGGCGTCCGACTTCGTCACCCTCGCCCTGTCGGGGGCAGGCGTCGAGACCGACATCACCGCCGTCCAGGGCATCCTCGCGCAGTGCCGGACGGCCATCGACTACTACACGCCCCGCACCGCGAGGGGTGAGCTCAACGACCGGTTCGTGACCGGCGTCGCCCGACTGCTCAAGGACGCCCAGCCCGGCTCGGACCACCAGCTGGCGTTCGCCCGCGCGCTGGCCGCCGCTGCGGACACCGACGCCGTCGTCCGGGTGCTCACGGCGTGGCTGTCCGGCGAGGAGGCCCCCGCGGGCCTCGCCGTCGACACCGACCTGCGCTGGTACGTCCTCACCCAGCTCGCCCGGGCCGGGGCGATCGGGGACGCGGAGATCGACGCAGAGCTGGTCAGGGACGCCACCGCGCGCGGCGCAGAGCAGGCCGCGGGAGCACGCGCGGCCCGGCCCACCGAGGCCGCCAAGGCCGAGGCGTGGCGGCTGGCCTGCGAAGCGTCCGACACCCCCAACGAGACCCACTTCCAGGTGTGCACGCACTTCTGGCAGTTCGGGCAGGAGGAGGTGCTGCGTCCCTACGTCGCGCGCTACCTCGAGGTCGCGCGCGCGATCTCGGACGGGAGCGACGGCTGGGACGAGCGGAGTTCCGCGATTCGCCAGCACGTGCTCAACCGGCTGTTCCCGAGCCCCCTGGCCGACCGCGCGACGCTGGCCGCGGTCGACGAGTGGCTGCTCGGGGCACCGCTGAGCACCTACGTGCTGCGCCAGGTCAGCGAGCGTCGCGACGACGCCGGACGCGCGCTGCGCTGCCAGGAGGCCGGGCAGCGCTGAGCGGGCTACTCGCCCTTCGCGCCCCAGCCCGGCCCGAGCACGAGCGCGGTGACGACGGCGGCGATCCCGAACGGGATAAAGATCGTCAGGACGAGCATCTCGAGCACCGTCGGGTCGGTCACCTGGGGCCAGCTGGGCAGGGTCTCCAGGGGAAGGAAGCCGATCGCGGGAAGCATGGCGCCCACCGTAGCCGACCCGGCCCGCCCAGCGGGAGACCGGAGGGCCGCGGTCGAGACTCCGCTATGGTGGCGGCTCGGGAATCGTGCGGCGAACCAGGCCGCCGATCTTCGACACCGAGGAGAGCTGCGTGGCTGGTCCGGCGCCCGATAGCGAACAGAGTTCCCGCGTCGTCGCCGACGAGTCGGAGATCGCCCGCTCGCTGACCCGCATCGCCCACGAACTGCTCGAGGCCAACCGCGGCGCCGCCGACCTCGTCCTCCTCGGCATCCCGACCCGGGGCGTCCACCTCGCCCGCCGGCTGGCCGACACCATCGAGGGCATCGAGGGACGGCCCGTCCGGCTCGGCGCCCTCGACATCACCATGTACCGCGACGACCTGCGCGCGAACCCCACCCGGAACCCGTCGCCCACGTCCATCCCCGGCCGCATCGACGACGCGGTCGTCGTCCTGGTCGACGACGTCCTCTACTCCGGCCGCACGATCGCCGCGGCGTTCGACGCACTGCGTGACCTCGGCAGGCCGCGCGCCGTGCGGCTCGCCGTCCTCGTCGACCGCGGCCACAGGGAGCTGCCGATCGCGGCCGACCACGTCGGCCGCACCATCCAGACCGCGTCCGACGAGCGCGTCCAGGTGCAACTGGCCGAACTGGACGGGCGCGACGCGGTCACCATCTCGCGGACGGGGGACGACCGATGAGGCACCTGCTCAGCGCGGCCGACCTCAGCCTGGCCGAGGCGACGGCCGTCCTCGACCTCGCCGAGGAGATGCACCAGGTGCAGTCGCGTCCCGTGAAGAAGCTGCCGGCCCTGCGCGGACGCACGATCGTGAACATCTTCTTCGAGGACTCCACCCGCACCCGGACGTCGTTCGAGATCGCGGGCAAGTGGCTCAGCGCCGACACGATCAATGTGTCCGCGAAGGGGTCCAGCGTCAGCAAGGGCGAGTCCCTGCGCGACACGATGATGACCCTCGACGCGATGGGCGTGGACTGCTTCGTGATCCGGCACTCCTCCTCCGGTGCGGCCGCGCAGGTGGCGGGCTGGGTGCGCGCGCAGGTGGTGAACGCCGGCGACGGCCAGCACGAGCACCCCACCCAGGCGCTGCTCGACGCCTTCGCGATGCGCCAGCACTTCCGGCGGTTCGGCTCGGACGCGTTCGCGGGCCGGCGGATCGCGATCGTGGGCGACCTGCTGCACTCGCGGGTCGTGCGCAGCAACGTCCTGCTGCAGCGCACGCTCGGCGGCGAGGTGGTGCTCGTCGCTCCCCCGACCCTGCTGCCGACCGGCGTCGACACCTGGGGCTGCGAGGTCACCGACGACTTCGACGCCGCGCTGGCCGACGCCGACATCGTGATGATGCTGCGCGTCCAGCGCGAGCGGATGACCGGCGGCTTCTTCCCCACCGAACGCGAGTACACCGAGCGGTTCGGGCTGACCGAGGAGCGGCTCGCGCTGCTCAAGCCCGAGGCCGCGATCTGCCACCCGGGACCGATGAACCGCGGCGTGGAGATCTCCTCGGCGGCGGCCGACGCGGCGAACTCCCTGGTGCTCGACCAGGTGTCGGCCGGCGTGGCCGTCCGGATGAGCGTCCTGTACCACCTGCTCGGCTCGGACGAAGGAGCGATGCATTGAGCACCAGCCTGCTGATCACCGGCGCGACGCTGGCCGACGGCACCCGCAGCGACCTGTACCTGGCCGACGGCGTGCTGGCCGACCCCGCGTCCGCGCCGGCCGACGTCGAGCGGTTCGACGCGGACGGGCTGCGCGCGCTGCCGGGGCTGGTCGACCTGCACACCCACCTGCGCCAGCCCGGGCGTGAGGACGCCGAGACCATCGCGTCCGGAACGGCTGCGGCCGCGCGCGGCGGGTTCACCTGCGTCCACGCCATGGCCAACACCAGCCCGGTCACCGACACCGCGGAGGCGGCCGAGTACGTGGCCGAACTCGCCGAGCGGGAGGCGCACTGCGAGGTGCGGGTCGTCGGCGCGATCACGAAGGGGCTCGACGGGGCCGAGCTCGCAGAGCTGGGCCTGATGGCGCACTCGGCCGCCGGCGTCCGCGTGTTCTCCGACGACGGCCGCTGTGTCGGCGACTCCCAGCTGATGCGGCGCGCGCTCAGCTACGTGAAGAGCTTCGACGGCGTCGTCGCCCAGCACTCCCAGGACCCGCGGCTGGCCGGTCCCGGCGCCTGCTGCCACGAGTCGGAGTGGTCCGGGCGGCTCGGGCTGCCCGGGTGGCCGTCGCAGGCGGAGAGCGTGATCGTCGCCCGGGACGTGCAACTGGCCGAGCTGACCGACTCGCGCGTCCACGTGTGCCACGTGTCGACGGCGGAGAGCGTGGACGTGATCCGCTGGGCGAAGGCCCGCGGCATCCGCGTGACCGCGGAGGTCACGCCGCACCACCTGCTGCTGGACACTCCGCTGGTCGCCGGCTACGACACCACCTTCAAGGTGAACCCGCCGCTGCGGACCTCCGAGCACCTCGAAGCCGTCCGGGACGCGCTCGCCGACGGCACGATCGACGCGGTCGCCACCGACCACGCCCCGCACGCCCGCCAGGACAAGGACCACCCCTTCGACATCGCGCTGCCGGGCATGCTCGGGCTCGAACAGGCCCTCGCCGTCGTGCTCGAGGTGATGGTGAACAGCGGCCGGATGGACTGGCCGACGCTCGTCGAGCGGATGTCGGCGGCCCCCGCGCGGATCGGCAGGGTGCCGGGCCAGGGGCGTCCCCTCGCGGTCGGTGAGCCGGCCAATCTCGTGCTCGCCGACCCGTCCGCGCGGAGCACCGTGGACGCGTCCGCCTCGCGCTCGCGCTCACGCAACAACCCCTACGACGGCAGGGACCTCCCCGACCCCGTCGTCGCCACCTTCCACCGCGGCGTCCCCACCTACCGCCGCTGAACCGATTCAGCGTCTGGGGCGATTCTGCCGCCCCGGTGTGGCGTCCGTGGTTATGCTCGGGCGCAGACCGGGAGGGGGAGGGATGACTCCGCAGAGGGCGAGCGTGAAGGACGTGGCCGCGCTGGCCGGCGTCTCCGTCGGGACCGTCTCCAACGTGCTGAACCGTCCGGACTCGGTCACGGAGAAGACCAGGGCCCGGGTCGAGCAGGCCATGGCCGAGCTGAACTTCCACCGAAACGCGTCCGCCCGGCAGCTGCGCGCGGGCGTCTCCCGGACCGTCGGCGCGATCGTGATGGACGTCGGCAACCCGTACTACACCGAGCTCGCCCGCGGCATCGAGGACCGGCTGGCCGCCGACGACCACACGCTGATCCTGTGCTCGTCCGACGACGACCCTCGGCGGGAGGCGCAGTTCCTGCGCCTGCTCGGCGAGCAGGGCGTGCGCGGCGTCCTGGTCACCCCGATGCCCTCCACCATGCAGCGGCTCGGCGACCTGCGCCGGCTCGGCATCCCCTCGGTGCTGATGGACTCCGCGAGCACCCAGCACACGTCCGTCGGTGTCGACCACGTCTCGGGCGGACGCCAGGCGATCGCGCACCTGCTGTCCCAGGGGCACCGGCGGATCCTGTTCCTGGCCGGCACCCCCGACCTCCAGCAGACCCGGCACCGCCTGCGGGGCGCGGTCGAGGCCGTCCAGGCCGCCGGGCTCGACCCGGTCGAGGTGCTGCACGTCGTGAACCTGCCCAGCCTGACGGCGAACGAGGGGCAGCGCGGCATGATCGAGGCGCTCGACGGCCCCGGCCCCGCCCCGACCGCGGTGTTCGCGATGAACGACATCGTGGCGCTCGGGGCGATGCGCGAGCTCCGCGTCCGGCGCCTCTCCGTGCCGCGCGACGTGGCCGTCGTCGGCTACGACGACCTCTACTTCGCCGCCGAGCTGATGACGCCGCTGAGCTCTGTGCGCCAGCCGATGCGCCAGCTCGGCTGGGCCGCGGCCGACCTGCTGCTCACCGACAACCGGCACGACCTCTTCGAGCCCGAACTGATCGTGCGGGCGTCCTCGGACGCACCCAGGAGCTGAGCTGAAGCCGCCGTTCCCCAATAGGCTCGTCCCCATGACCAGCCCGTGGTGGCGTGACGCCGTCGTGTACCAGATCTACCCCCGCTCGTTCGCGGACGCGAACAACGACGGGACCGGCGACGTGCAGGGGATGATCAGCAAGCTCGACCACCTCGCGTCGCTCGGGGTGAACGCGGTCTGGGTGAGCCCGTGGTACCCCTCGCCGATGGCGGACGGCGGCTACGACGTGTCCGACTACTGCGACATCGACCCCCGCTTCGGCACGCTCGCCGACGCCGACGAGTTTCTCGCCGGGGCACACGCGCGCGGCATCCGCGTCCTGATCGACCTCGTGCCCAACCACTGCTCGGTCGCCCACCCCGCCTTCCGGGCTGCGCTGGCCGCGGGGCCGGGCTCCCCCGAGCGCGCACTGTTCCACTTCCGCGACGGGCTCGGCCCGGACGGCGACCAGCCGCCCACCAACTGGGGATCGCTGTTCGGCGGGCCCGCGTGGGAGCGCGTGGTCGGACCGGACGGCCCCGAGCAGTGGTACCTGCACATGTTCGCGTCCGAGCAGCCCGACTGGAACTGGGCGAACCCGGCCGTTGCGGAGATGTTCGACGACGTGATCCGGTTCTGGTTCGACCGCGGAGTGGACGGCCTGCGGGTCGACGTCGCCGACAGCCTGGCCAAGGACATGTCCTTCCCCGACACCCCGGTCGACCCGGTGACCGGGTTCGGCAGGCCCGGGTTCTTCCCCGGCCACCCGTGGTGGAACCAGCCCGAACTGGAGGCGATCCAGCGGCACTGGCGGGAGATCGCCGACAGCTACTCCGGGCAGGGCCTCGGCGAGCGGATCTTCGTCTGCGAGGCGAACGTGAAGCCGCTGGACGCGCTGATCCGGTTCGTCGACCCCGGGCGCATGCACACCACCTTCAACTTCGACATGCTCTGGTGCGAGTGGGGGGCCGGCTCGCTGCGGGCGATGATCGACCGCAACCTGATCGCCCACGCCAGCGTCGGGGCGCCAACGACCTGGGTGCTCGGCAACCACGACTCCACCCGGGTGGTCACCCGCTACGGCAAGCCGGAGACCGGGCGTCCGTTCACCCTCGCCGGGGCGGACCCGGAGTGGCTGGACCGCCTCGCCGAGTACTTCTACCCGATGCCGACCGACGTGGAGCTGGGCCGGCGCCGCGCGCGGGCTGCGGCACTGCTGGAGTTCGCGCTGCCCGGCCCCGCCTACATCTACCAGGGTGAGGAGCTGGGGCTGCCCGAGGTCGAGGACCTGCCCGCCGACGTGCTGGACGACCCCAGCTACTTCCGCACCGGCGGCCGGGTCCGGGGTCGCGACGGCTGCCGCGTCCCGCTGCCCTGGTCCGGGACCGCTGCGCCCTACGGGTTCGGGGTGGACGCCACTCCTTGGCTGCCCCAGCCGGCGGCGTGGGCCGACCTCAGCGCCGCCGCCCAGGACGGCGACCCCGCGTCCACGCTCGCGCTGTACCGGCGCGCGCTCTCCGTCCGCGCGAACCACCCGGCTCTGGGCGACGGCACCCTGGCCTGGAGCGACGAGTACCCGGGCTCGGTGCTCGCCTTCACCCGTGACCCCGGTTTCGGCTGCGTGGTGAACCTCTCCCCCGACCCGGTCGACCTCCCCGCCGGGGCCGAGGTGCTGGTCGCGTCCGCGGACCTGGTTGACGGCCGCCTGCCCACCGACACCGCCGTCTGGCTCGCGCTGCCCTGACCGGGACGCCGCGGGCCTGACGCGATCCCGCCGCTCGACGCGTCCGCCAAGGCTCGTGTCGTCCCATCCGCGGGCTTCCGCGGCAGGATCGCGTCACGCCAGCACCATGGCGCGGCGGTCACCGGTCGCGCTGGCGGTCACGGTCGCGCGACCATCCCGGTCACACTGGCGACCGGCCGCTCCTCAGGATCCCCGAAGGCCTGACGCGTTCCTGCCACGGAAGGCCCGAATCGTGACGCCGGGGACGGGTGGGACGCAGAGAGTGGCGGGATCGCGTCACCGGCGTCTGACTCGCCCTGCCCTCGTCGGAGCGCGCGGCTCAGCGGCCCTCGCACACGCGCACGAGGGGCTCCCGGCCGAAGCCGGGAGCCCCTCGTCGATCAGCGGCGGACTACTTGACCGTGACCTTGTACTTGCTCGACGAGTCGGCGGTGATGCCCACGTTGCCGGCGTAGGTCACCTTCAGCGTGTGCGACCCCTTCTTCAGCGCCGGCAGGGTGATGGTCACCTTGCCGGAGTCGGAGCTGCCGAGCACGGCGGTGGCGATCACCTTGCTGCCGTCGTACACCTTCACGGTGCCGGTCGGCGAGGCCACCCCGGCCACCTTGACGGTGACCGCGACCGTGCCCTGGCTGCCCTTCTTCTTCACGTCCGCGCTGTACTTCGCGGAGGTGGTCGAGGACAGCCGACCAACCTGGACCTCCTTGGAGGTGACAACCGTCGCCTTGTCGGCCACCGTCGCCATCACCCGGACCTGCACACCCCGGCCCGCGTCGTCCGCGGTCAGCGTGTACGAGGACGCGGTGGCACCGGCGATGACGGCGCCGTTGCGCAGCCACTCGTAGCTGAACGTCGCGTCGGCGGCGTAGCCCCAGGTGCCGTTGCTGGCCCTCAGGGTCTTGCCCACCTTGACGGTCCCGCTCAGCGTGGGCCGGGTCAGGTTCTCCGCCGCCGGCACCTCGACGTTCGGGACGATCCGCAGGATCGAGTTCGTCGCGTTGCCGTTGGTGTCGTTGGCCTTCTTGTTCACCGCGTAGACCGCACCGTCCGCACCGACCTCGACGTGGTTGACGTTGGTGCCACCCGCGAGGTTGGCGACCGTGGTCAGCGTGGTCGCGTCGATGACAGTGATCGTCGCGCTCGACCGGTTGGCGACGTACACGTAGCCGAAGGTCGGGTCGAAGGCGGTGTTCAGCGCACCCACGCCGGTCGGGATGTCGGCCAGGATGTTGCCGTTGGTGGTGTCGAGCACGACCACGTTGTTGGTGGCCTGGTTGGCCACGAACAGACGCTTGGTGCCCGGGTCGAACGCCACGCCGGACGGCGAGCTCGCGTTGTCACCCAGCGAGTAGTAGGTGACGGCGTTCCCGTTGCGGGTGTCGACGATCGCCGCACGCTCGTTGGTCAGGCTGACCGTGTACAGCTTGCCGGTCGCCTGGTCGAGGTCGAGGCTCATCGTCACCTGGAAGGGCTCGGCGTCCGTGCCCAGCTCGATGCGCTGCGGGTTGGCCAGCGTGTTCGCGTTGTAGACGTCGATGTAGCCGTTCCCGCTCGCGCTGCGGTCCGCCGAGGACACGTACACCAGGCCGGTGGTCTCGTCGACCGCCAAGTCGCGGCTGTGGCCGGTCAGCGAGTCCGGGAACTGCTTGACCAGCGACAGGTCGTCCTGCGAGTAGACGGCGACCGTGTTCTGGCGGGTGTTGGACACCCACACCTGGTTGCCGGCGTTGTACAGGGCGATGCCGTAGACGCCGTAGACGCCCTTGGTGGCGTCGGCGGAGTCCACCGCCGCCGGCAGGACCGTCTTCTCGATCTCGAGCGTGGTCGCGTCCAGCTTGGTCAGCGTCGAGTCCAGGATCGGGGGACGCCCGACCGCCGCGGTGGTGAAGGTCTTGCCCGTGGTCGGGTTGGTCGCCGACTGGTAGAGGCCGCCCGCCAGCACCTTCTCGCTGACGGTGAAGTCGTCGGCGTTGCGCAGGGTGTCGTCGGGGGTGACCACCTTGCCGGTGTCGTAGCTGCGCGCGGAGCCGTCGTTGTAGCCCAAGGAGATCGACGCACCGACGGGAGCGTCCGCGGGAACCTTCACGTCGGCCAGGGTGGCGTTGCCGCTGGCGTCGGACGTGCCGTTCGCCGCGAGCCAGTTCTTGCCCGAGGTGCCGAGGCTGGTCACCGTGCCGTTCGCCGGCAGGTTGACCGCTGTCACCGTGATGGTGGCGTTGACACCGGGGTTCGCGCTGAAGGCCGTCACCGGCGTGGTCGTGAAGCTGAGCTGCTTCGCCGCGTCGTCGCTACCGGTGAGGGTGATCGTGTGGTCACCGGCGAGTGCCGTTCCGGCCGCCAGCGTGGTGGTGCCGGAGAACGTGCCGTCGTCGGCGACGGTCAGCGTGTCCTTGCTGCCCGTCCACTGCACGGCCGCATCGGCGTAGGTCAGGGCGACGGTGCTCGCCGCGGTGTAGCCGGACCCCGAGATGGAGAGCGTCACCGCACCGGTCGCCGCCACGCTCACCTTGCTGACCGACGCGGCGCCGCTGGTGCTCGGCGCGTCCACGGTGAAGTAGTCGAACTTGGAGATCGCCGAGCCACCGTCGGTGCCCGAGAGCACCCGGATCCAGTACGTCTCGTCGCTGGTGCTCTCGGCGAGGTCGGCGGGGAGCTTCAGCTGGACCGAGAAGGCGCCGTCGGCGTCGGGCAGCTTGGCCGCGTCCGTGACGTAGACGGCTCCCCCGGAGGTCTCACCGTCGGGCTGGTCAGCACCGAAGGCGATGTCGCCGTCGTTGATCTTGAACGCGAGGAAGCCCGTGTCGGCCGGCCGCTGGTCGAAGCCCGAGCCGGTCACCGTGATGGTGCCGCCCGGGGCGACCGGGCTCGTGGTCACGGCGAAGACGCCGTTGCCGATCGTGCCCTTCGGGGCTGCGACGGCGGTCGGCGCGTTGGCGACGAGGCCGGCGGCGAGCGCGGTGACCGCAGCCAGCGCCACCACCCCTCGCAGGCGCCTCGTCCCGGCCGGAAGCACCGGTCTGACTGCGCTGTCTGTCATGTCTCTCCTCTTCATGCTCCAACAATCCGGATTGGTTGCTTAGGCTAGACTAACCTTCATCTGCTGAAGTTTGCCAACAAGAGTGTTGCGAATTTGGACGGATGCGTCCACTCCGAACTGGATGCGCTAGCTTAGGTGAGCCTTACCTACGGAACATCTGATGATTGCCCTGAGAATCGACGCGCTGAACCACCCGCCCCGCACCCACGCCGCGAGGGGGGCGCACCGAGGGCTCCGGTGGCCGGGCGCAGCCCTCGTCGTGGCCCTGGTTCTGGCGGCCGCAGGGTGCGCAGCCACGCCGGCCGCCACGAGCGACTCCCCCACCACGACCCGGACGGTGACCGACGCCGAGGGCACCCTCGTCACGGTGCCGGCGAGCCCCACCCGCGTGGTCGTGCTCAGCGAGCCGACCCTCGACGGCGCCCTCGCGGTGGGCGTCACCCCGATCGGCACGGTGACCGGACGCGGCCAGTCGACCGTCCCGAACTACCTGTTGGACCGGGCCGGCGACATCCCCCTGCTGGGCGGCATCGGCCAGCCCAACTACGAGGCGATCGGCGCGGCCGACCCCGACCTGATCCTCGTCGACGGCACGAGCGTGAACAACAACCCGCCGGTGATCGAGGCGCTGCGCCAGATCGCCCCCGTCGTCGTCACCGGCTACGCGGGCGGCGCGTGGCGGGACAACTTCCGGCAGGTCGCGGGCGCCCTCAACAGGACCGCGGAGGGCGAACAGGTGATCGCCGACTACGAGGCCAAGGTCGCCGCCGCCCGCCAGACCCTCGCCCCGCACGCCAACGAGACTTTCTCGATCGTGCGCTGGCAGGGGACGGCCCCGTCCCTGATCCTCAAGGAACTCCCGCCCGGCCAGGCGCTGGCCGACCTGGGCCTGCGGCGTCCGGCCGGCCAGGACACCGAGGGACGCGGCCACTCCGAGCCGGTCTCACTGGAGAACATCGACCGGATCGACGCCGACTACCTCTTCTTCGGCACCCTCGGCGGGTCCAGCGTCGACAACCCGAACGCCGGCGGCACCGCAGACCTGACCGGGGCCAGGACGGCGCTCGCTGCGGCGGAGAAGGTGCCCGGCTTCACCACCCTCACCGCCTACACCGAGAACCACATCATCCTCGTCGACGGCTCGGCCTGGACCTCCACGGGCGGTCCGCTGCTGATGAACCGGCTCGTCGACGACGTCCTGGCCGCCCTGGGCTGAACCGGACCTGCACACAAGGGGAGATGAGAACCATGCCGAACCCGCACCTCACGGCGCTCCGCCGGCTCACCGGCGCCGCGCTCGCTGCGACCCTGCTCGGCCTCACACTCGCCGCGGCACCGCGCGCCGTGGCCGACGACAGCGCCGAGCCGACGCCCAGTGCGACTGCGGAGAAGACGGCCGAGCCCGCGCAGGGCGCGGAGTCCGCGGAGCCCCGGCAGACCACGGACGCGACCCCGGAGCCCTCGGTGTCGGACGAGGCGTCCGCCACGCCCTCCGCGTCCACCACCGCCACTGCCGTGGCGCCGGCATCCGCCAGCACACGGGCCCGCGCGAAGGCGGCCGTCGCGGCGATCACGCACAGCGGCGTCCAGCACACGACCACGGACGGCGCGTCCTACTGGGTGCCGGCAACCTGGAAGGAGGGCGAGGCACTGCGGATCAGCGGCAGCGGCTGGCTCAACACCGCCGGCACCGCCGGGTCGGTGATCGCCGTCAAGCTCGACGCCGGGGCGGTGTCGACGACCGGCACCGTCACCAACCCCGCGACCGGCCTGGTGGTGGGCAACAAGACCATCTGGGCGATCGTGCGGGCCGACGACGCCGGCGACTGGGAACTCGACCTCCCCTTCCCCGCCCTCACCAACGGCACCCAGGCGTGGGCGGCCGGTGAGAGCCACTCCCTCACCCTGCTGAGCGGCTCCCTGCTGGCCGGGGACGTGGTGCGCTCCGGCGCGGGCTCGCTGACGATCGCCACCGCGGCCACGGCCGAGCCCGAGCCGACGGACAGCACGCCGACCGAGCCGACCTGGGCGCACGAGACGGTCACGGCGGCCGACACCACCCACGGACGCACGGCGACCGCCTGGGTGGAGTCCCAGGTCTCGACGGCGGCCGGCAGCACGATCCGGATCGTGGGCACCGGCTGGGTGAACCAGGCCGGCACCGGCGCGTCGACCGTGGCGATCAAGCTCGCCTACGGCGACGGAGCGCAGTACGCGCGCTCTGGCTCCGACGTGGTCAGCCACCCCTCGGCGTCCGGCGACGACACGATCTGGGCGCTGCTCGCCCCGTCCAACCCGAGCGGGAACGCGCACGTCTTCACCCTTGACGACGACGGCGACTTCTCGATCGGCATCGACACACCCTCCGGTCTGGTGGCCGGTCAGTACCTCACGGTCCGGTTCCAGTCCGGACGGTTCGACTCCGCCGACACCGTGCGCAGCGTCGTCACCGACCCGCTGGTCGTCGGCGGCGTGGCGTGGACGGGCGACGACGACGAGGAACAGACCACCTGCGTCCCGACCAGCAGCGCGCCGACCGTGACGGTCGAGAACCCCGCCCTCTCGACCGGCGACGCCCTGCACGTCACGGGCACCGGTTGGTGCCACCCCACCGACGGCGGCTCGGTGATCGCGATCAAGCTCGACGAGGGCGCGTACAGCCGCCTCGACACCTCCGTCCACGCGAACAAGACGATCTGGGCGATCATCCACGCCAGCGACACGGACGGCACGTTCGACGTCCAGCTCACGCTCCCCGACGGCACCACGACCGGGGCGAACGGCTCGACCCCCGCGTTCCCGACCGGCGCGCACACCCTGCGGCTGCTCAGCGGCTCCCTGAAGACCGGCGACACCTCGCGCACGCTGGAGTCGGCCACGTTCGTGGTCGGCGACTACAGCCCCAGCGAGGTGCCCGACCCGCCGGAGGCCACCGAGGACCTCACGACGGCCACCCGCGGCGGCGTGAGCCTCGCCCTCGGCACGAGCACCCTCACGGTCTCGGTCCCCGGCGCGGTCGAGGGCGACTGGATCTACCTGAACGTCTTCCACGACGGGTCGCCGAGCTTCCCGTGGGCCGGCACCTGGTTCCGGGCGGACGCGACCGGCACGGTCACCGCGAGCCTGTCCGGCATCACCCTGCCCGAGGGGACGAGCAAGCTGTCCGTGCAGTCGGGCAACAACGGCGCGCTCGGCACGCTGCTCGGCTGGGCGCCGCTGAAGGTCGCCGTCACCGACGAGGACGACGACACCACCACGACCACCACCAGCACGATCGTCCGCTACGTGGGCACGGCGACCGCCCCGACGAAGGTGCCGGCCGCCCCTGTCGAGCGGGCCAGCCAGCTCAGCGACCGCAGCGACGGCGGCGCCACCGCCACCCTGAAGGGCACGAAGGTCACGATGACCGTCCCCAAGGGGATGGTCGCCGAGTGGGTCTACGTGTACGTCTACACCGGCGCGTCGGTGGCGAAGGCCGGCTGGGTGCAACTGGACGCGGACCGCCGGTTCACCGTCGACCTGTCCGCCGTCGGCGAGGGACGCCACCGCGTGGTCGCCGTCGCCGCGGACGCCACCCTGCTCGGTTGGGTGGACACCGTGATCGGCGATCTGGAGCCGCAGGAGGCCACGCAGACCGAGCCGGTCGAGGACGCGACGCAGGACCAGACCACCGCGCCCGTCCCCGAGGCGGCCGCCACCCCGCCGGCCCAGGGCGGGTCGTCGGACGGGCTGCTGATCGGGCTGGCCGCGGCCGTCGTGCTCGGCGGCGGCGTGGTCGGCTACCGGCTGGCCGTCCGGGCACCGAAGGGGGCGAAGGCATGAGCGCGCGCAGGCGCTGGCGCCGGCTCGCTGCGACCGCGCTGGCCTGCCTGTTCGGCCTCGGACTCGCCGCGCCGACGGCCCTCGCCATTCCGGACGGCGGCGCCTCGCCGAACACTCCGGGCACCTGGTCGCGGGTGAGCCCGAAGAAGCTGGCCGGCGGCAGCGTCCTGCACTTCACCGTCGGCGGGTTCCCCGCCGGGGAGACCCTCTACATCAAGATCGACGACGGCACGTCCTGCGCGGACACCTCGCACGGCGCCTGCGTCTACCACACCCAGAAGATCCCGTCCTCGGGCGTCGTGAACGGCTCGTTCACCGTCCCGTCCAGCCTGGGCAAGGGGAAACACTGGCTGCGCTTCCTCGCCTCCACCTGGGTGGACGCCGACGACCACAGCAAGGGCACGAAGGGGTTCACGAACGCCAGCCCGAAGTTCACGATCACGACGGCCGCGACCTCGAAGACCGCAGGGCGGGGCGAGACCGTCACGGTGACGCAGGGCGAGACCAAGACCTCCTCCGGCGGGGTCGCCAAGGCCAAGGCCGGGGCAGCGGCGAAGGAACCGTCGAAGACGCCCGCCTCGCCGGTCGCCGACGGCGCCGAGCTGAAGGCGTCCGCGACGGGCGACGTGCGCGCCACCGCCGGGGAAGGGCAGGTCGTCCTCGACGTCGGCACCGACCGGGCGAGCGAGTGGGCCTACGTGTTCGCCTACTCCAGCCCGACCGGCCTGGGTTGGCAGCAGGTGTCGGTCGAAGGGACGGTCACCGTGCCGACCGACGACCTGGCCGCGGGCGAGCACCGGTTCGCCGTGCTGGACGTCGACAGCAAGGTGGTCGGCTGGGCGCAGGCCGAGGTCGCCGCCGCGGCGAGCCCGTCCGCCACCGCCGCGCCCACGGAGACGGCGACACCGTCGGCGGTCCCCGTGGCAGCCGCGGCCACCGCGCCGTCGGTCGGTCTGGTGGCGATCGTTGGCGCCGTCCTCGTCGGGGGCGCCGCGATCGCGTTCGGCCTGTGGCGCCGCAGCCGGAACGCCTCGGAGTGAGCGCGGCACTGCCGGCCGCACCCCCCACCGGCCCGCCGCGCATCACCGGTCCGGCACGGCTCCTGCGCCGCCGCGTCCTCGCGATGGCCGTGGCGGTCGCCGCGGTCGCGCTCGGCTGCCTGCTGTCGCTGTCGGTCGGCTCCAACCCGATCCCGCTGGGGCGGGTCTGGCAGCTGCTGCTCTCCCCCGACGGCAGCCTCGAGGCGATCGTGCTCGCCGAGCAGCGGGTGCCCCGCACACTGCTCCTGCTCGTCGTCGGCGCGGGACTCGGCCTGGCCGGCGCCCTCATGCAGTCGATCACGCGCAACCCGCTGGCCGAGCCCGGCCTGCTCGGCGTGAACGCGGGCGCCTCCCTGGCCGTCGTGCTGGCCGTCGCCGTCGCCGGGGTGTCGGGGGTCTGGTTCTACCTGTGGTTCGCGTTCGCCGGCGCGGCGCTCGCGTCCGTCGCCGTCTACCTGCTCGGGCTGGCCGGGTTCGCCGGCGCGACCCCGTCCCGGCTCGCCCTGGCCGGGGTCGCCATCACCATGACCGTCAGCTCGCTGGTCCAGACCGTGATCCTGGCCGACCAGCAGGCCTACAACGAGTTCCGGTTCTGGGCGTCCGGGTCGGTCGAGGGACGCGGCTACCCGGTCCTGGCCGCCGTGGCGGGCTTCATCGTGGCCGGGGCGGTCCTCGCGATCCTGCTGGCCCCCGCGCTGAACACCCTCGCGCTCGGCGAGGAGACCGCCAGGGCGCTCGGCGTCCGGATCGGGCTGACCAGGGGCCTGGCCGTCGCCGCCGTCACCCTGCTGGCCGGGGCGGCCACGGCCGCCGCCGGGCCGATCATGTTCATCGGGCTCGGCGTCCCCTACCTCGCCCGCGCGGCGTTCGGGCCCGACCAGCGTTGGGTGCTGCCCGGCACCCTGGTCGCGGCGCCCGCCGTGCTGCTGGTCGCCGACGTCGTCGCGCGGGTGGTCGCCGCGCCGTCCGAGGTGCCGGTCGGCGTGGTGGCCGCGATCCTCGGCGGGCCGGTCTTCATCGCGATCGTGCGCCGGCCCCGGCTCGAGGCGCTGTGAGCACCGCCACGACCGGCCGTGTCCGGGCCCGCCACCGCCGGCTGACCGCGGGCCCGTGGACGCTGCTGCTCGAGCGTCGCAGCGTCCGGGTCGGCCTCGTGCTGCTCGGAGTGATCGTCGTGCTCACCGTCGCCGGGCTGCTGATCGGCGACTACCCGCTGGACGCCGCCGGGGCCGTCCGCGCCCTGCTCGGGCTCGGCGACGACCCGCTCGCCCGCTACTTCGTGCAGCAGCAACGCGCCCCGCGCGTGGTCGCCGCGCTCGTCGTCGGCGCTGCCCTGGCCGCGTCCGGGAGCATCTTCACCTCGCTGTCGGCCAACCCGCTGGGCAGTCCCGACGTGATCGGGTTCACCACCGGCTCCGCCACCGGCGCCCTCGTCCAGATCGTGCTGTTCGACGCGGGCCCCGGGGGGATCGCCGCGGGCGCGCTGCTCGGAGGATTCGCCACCGCTGCCGTGGTCTACGCGCTGTCCTGGCGACACGGGCTCAGCGGCAGCCGACTCGTCCTGGTCGGCATCGGCACCTCCGCGGTCCTGCAGGGCGTGAACAACCTGCTGATCGTGCGGGCGTCCCTGACCGCCGCGCAGACCGCGTCCCTGTGGCTGGCCGGGTCGTTCAACGGGACGTCCTGGGCGCGCAGCGGCCCGCTGCTCGCGCTGCTCCTGCTCCTGCTGCCACCGGCCCTGGCGTTGTCGCGTCCGCTGGGCACCATGGTGCTCGGCGACGAGCTGGCCGCGGGGCTCGGCGTCCGGGTCGAACGGACGCGGGGCGCGCTGGTCGCCGTCGGGATCGCGCTGGTCGCGATCGCCACCGCGACCGCGGGCCCGATCGCGTTCGTCGCCCTCGCCGCGCCGCAGGTCGCCCGCCGGCTCACCCGCACCAGCGGGATCGGCATGGGCACCGCGGCGATCACCGGTGCGGCCATGGTGCTGGCCAGCGACCTGGTCGCCCAACGCCTGTTCGCCCCCACCCAGCTGGCCGTCGGCGTGGTCACCGGCAGCCTCGGCGGGCTCTACCTGATCTGGTTACTGGCCACGCACGCGAGGAGGGCGGCCGGATGACCGCGCACGACACTGTTCCCGTTGGTATCGCCGAACCCCCGGCCGCGGCCCGGCTGGTCGGCCGTGGCCTGCAGGTCGGCTACGGCGACCGGCTGGTGCTGGACGGCCTCGACGTGGCGATCCCCGACGGCGGCCTGACCGTGATCGTGGGCCCGAACGCATGCGGCAAGTCCACGCTGCTGCGGGCGCTGGCCCGGATGCTCCCCGCCCGTGGGGGCGTGGTCGAGCTCGACGGGCGCCCGATCGGCGACTACCCGCCGAAAGAGGTCGCCCGCCGGCTCGGGCTGCTGCCGCAGTCGCCGGTCGCGCCGGAGGGGATCACGGTGGCCGACCTCGTCGCCCGCGGCCGCTACCCCCACCAGGGGATCTTCCGGCAGTGGTCGGACGCCGACGCGGAGGCTGTCGAGCGGGCGCTCGCGCGGGCCGGCGTGGCCGACCTCGCCGACCGACTGGTCGCGGAGCTGTCCGGCGGCCAGCGGCAGCGGGTCTGGATCGCGATGGCGCTCGCGCAGGAGACGTCGATCCTGCTCCTCGACGAGCCGACCACCTACCTCGACATCGCCCACCAGGTGGAGGTGCTGCGCCTGGCCCGCGGCCTGCAGCGCGACGGGTACACCCTCGTCGTGGTGCTGCACGAGCTCCAGCTCGCGTTCCGTTACGCGTCCCACCTGATCGTGATGCGGGACGGCGTCATCGTCGCGCAGGGCGACCCCCGCGACGTCGTCACGGCCGAGCTGATCGAGGACGTGTACGGCCTGGCCTGCCGCGTGATCGCCGACCCGGAGAGCGGGCGTCCGCTGGTGATCCCGCGGCTCGAGGAGCGGGACCGGTGACCCGTCCGACCACGCCACCGAAGGTGCCGCGGCCCGAGCCGGCGCCGCTGGCGTCGAGCCCCCGGATCGCCGCGCTCACCGCTGCCGTCGCGGCGGACCCTTCCCGCGCCGACCGCCTGGTTGCCGACTTCTGGGCGGGGACGGACGCGCCCCTCATGGAGCCGGACGAGGCCGGCCAGTGCCTGGTCACCTTCACGTGGCTCGACCCGGACGCGGAGCAGGTGCTCCTGTTCGTGAACCGGCTCACCGACGAGCGCCGGCTCGATGACAGCCTGATGCGGCGCGTCCCCGGGACCGCGTTGTGGCACCTCACGTACCGCATGGAGTCGGACTGGCGGGCGTCGTACGCGTTCCTGCCGCACGCGCCGGGGACGCGGCCGGCCTGGCTGGACGACGCCGACCAGGTCGCGATCCGGGCGGCCCTCGACCGCGGACTCCCCGACCCACGCAACCCGGTGCGCTGCCGCAACCGTGCCGGGCGCGAACTCTCGGTGGCGGAACTGCCGCTGGCGCCCGCCCAGCCGTGGCTGAGGGACGCCGCGGCGGCCGGCGACCTGCGCGCGCACGTGCTCCCCGACGGACGCGCGTGCTGGACCTACCTGCCGCCGGGCGCCCGCGGGCCGCTGCCGGTCGTGGTCTGCCTGGATGGCGAGGTGTGGCTGGACACCCACCACCTGCCGGCAAGCGTCGACGCCCTCGTCGGAGCCGGGCTGCTCCGTCCCCTACTGCTCGTGCTGGTGCCCTCAGCCGGGCGGGACGCCCGGTGGGCGGACCTCGGCGGAGACGCGCCGCTCGTGGACTGGATCGCGGACGCCCTGCTGCCGTGGCTCACCGACCACTTCGACCTCAGCCCGGACCTGGCCGACCGGGTCGTCGTGGGCCAGAGCCTCGGCGGCGCGGTGGCCCTGCTGGCCGCCGCGCTGCGGCCCGACGCGGTCGGCGGGTTCGTCAGCCAGTCGGCGTCGCTGTGGCAGCCGGGGGTGCTGGGGCGGGTCGCCTCCGGGCTGGGGGCGGGAGTGCGCGGCTACCTCGAGGTGGGTCGCCAGGAGTGGGTGCTGCTCGGCCCGCACCGCGAGCTGGTCGACCGCCTCGCCGCGCGTGGCGTCCATCCGGAGTACCGGGAGTTCAACGGCGGCCACGACTACGCCTGCTGGCGCGGCGGCATCACCGACGGCCTGGTGTCCGTACTGGCATCCCCACCCCCGTCACCCCGGGCCTGACCCGGGATCTCCGCGTCCCGCGTCCACCCCACCCCCGTCATCCCGGGCTTGACCCGGGATCTCCGCGTCAGGGCGCGCGCGATCTCTGCGTCAGGCGTCGGCGGGCTTCTCGGGGACCAGGTCGTGGTCCAGGTGCGTCGCCATCGCGTGGGCGGCGGCGACCGGGTCGCCGGCCTCGATAGCGGCGAGGATCCCCTCGTGGTCGGCCGCGCGGATGTCGTGGCTCGCGCCGTAGACGACCACGCCGGCGTCCACCGCGCGGCGCAGCGCGGCCATCACCCCCGCGTACAGGCCGGTGAGCAGCTGGCTCCCGGTCGCCTCGAGGACGAGGAAGTGGAACTGGCCGGGCGTGCGTCCCCGCTCCCAGCGCACCGGCAGGTCGGGATCGGACGGACGGTCGTGCGCGAGCGCGGCGCGCAGCCCGTCCAGCTGTGTGGCGGTGCGGTTGCGGGCGGCCTGCTGGGCGGCCTCCAGTTCGAGGGCCCGGCGGTAGCCGAGGATCTCGGCCACGTCGAAGTCGGCGATGTAGTCGGCCAGCACCGAACTCACCGGCACCCGGGAGCGGACGAACGTGCCGCGCCCGGGCAGGGCCTCCAGCATGCCGAGGTTCGCCAGCGTCCGCACGGCCTCGCGGACGGTGGTCTTGCCCACGCCCAAGAGTTCCATCAGCTCCGGCTCGGTGGGGATCTGCTCGTTGACCGCCCACTCACCCGAAGCGATCCGGCTGCGCAGGTACGCCAAGGACCGCCGCGCCCTCTCGGTGCCGGTTCCACCCTGCACGGGGACCTCCTCGTCGTGGAGCGTCAGTCTAGAGGGCGGGCCAGCGCGCGGCCGCAGCGCGCATGCTCTCCGGGAGCGGCACGGGACGGCCCGTGGCGTCCCCGCAGACCAGCACCGTCCGGGTGCGGGTGAGGACGGAACCGTCCAGCGGGTCCTCGACCTGGGCGACGATCGTGACCGACGTCCGGCCCACCCGCCCGATCGCCGAACGCACCCGGTACGGCTCGCTGCGGTGCGCGATCTGGCCCACGTAGTCCACGTCCTGGCGGGCGACCATCCACAGCAGCCCGTCCGCCGCCGCGGTGTGCATCCGGGTGGTGTCGTCGCCGTCGGGGTTCATCCGGATCCGGGCCTCCGCGACGAAGTCGAACACCCGCACGTTGTTCACGTGCCCGTACGGGTCGAGGTCGGACCAGCGGACGACGAAGTCGTAGGCGTGCGCCCGCTCACCGACCCGCTGGTCACCGAGACCACCGAACGGCTCGAGCGGTCCGGACTGGTCGACGAACCACGAACGCTCCGCGCTGGTCATCCGCCGCGGCCGTCCGGCGACGTAGTCGTAGAGGCACAGCACCGATCGGGCCCTGGCGAGCTCGCGTCCGTCCTGCACCACCGAGTAGCCGAGCGTGAACCGGGCCGCGCCGACCGTCCCCACCCGGAGTTCCACCTCGACCGGGTCGACCCCGAACGCCACCGGCCCGAGGTACTCGACCTGGTGGGAGACCACCATCGTCGAGGAGCCGAGCAGGTGTGCGTTCGACCCGGACAGCAGCCAGTCGACCCTGGCCTCCTGCAGGTAGTCGGCGACGACGGCGTTGTTGACGTGGCCCTGGGCGTCCAGGTCGACCCATCGCAGCGGGACGCGGCTGACGAACCCGCTCACTCGGAGTCCACCGGCTCCTCGTCGTAGAGCGACTCGACGACCTCGGCGTACTGCTCGGTGACGACCTTGCGGCGGATCTTCATGTTCGGGGTGACCCCGCCGTCGTCCACGCTCAACTCCGCGGGCAGGATCGCGAACCGCTTGACGGTCTCCCAGCGCTCGAGCTTGCCGTTGGCCGCCCCCATGAACCGCTCGATGGTCTTGCGGAGCTCCGGGGACTGCGTGATCTCGGCGTAGTCCCGGTCGGCCATGTCGTGCCGGGCCGCCCACTTGGCGAGGTTGTCGCGGTCCATGGTCAGCAGCGCGGAGATGTACTTGCGACCGTCGCCGACCGCGACCACCTGCGACACGTAGGGGACGGACGCGGCGATCACACCCTCCACCTTGGCCGGGGCCACGTACTTGCCACCGGAGGTCTTCATCAGGTCCTTCTTGCGATCGGTGATCGTGAGGAACCCGTCCGCGTCCAGCTTGCCGATGTCGCCGGAGTGGAACCAGCCGTCGACCAGCACCTCCGCGGTGCGCTCGGGGTCGTTGTGGTAGCCGCGCATGACGGCGGGGCCCTTGATCAGGATCTCCCCGTCCTCGGCGATCTTCACCTCGGTGCCGACCAGTGCGGGCCCGACCGTCCCGAACCGGATCGGCAGCGGCAGGTTCACGCAGGTGACCGCGCCGGTCTCGGTGAGGCCGTAGCCCTCGACGACCATCAGGCCGGCGGAGTAGAACCACGCCTGCACCTGCGAGCTCAGCTTCGCCGAGCCGGAGACGAAGAAGTCCACGTTGCCGCCGACCCGGTCCTTCAGCTTGCTGAACACGAGGCGGTCGGCGATCGAGTAGGCCAGCCGCATCGCCACCGGGAGCGGCTTGTCGGCGAGCCGGTACTCCCGGGACGCCCGCCCGACGGCGAACGCCCAGCGGGCGATGCGCCCCTTCAGGCCGTCCTGCGGGGACGACAGCAGCACCGCGGCACGCACCTTCTCGAAGATGCGCGGCGCCCCGCACATGAAGTTGGGGTGGACCTCGCCGAGGCCCGACACGATGTGGTCGATCCGGCCGTCGACAGCGGTGGAGAAGCCGATGCCCAGCTGGATCGTGAGCAGGTCCTTGCCGAACACGTGGGACAGGGGCAGCCACAGGTACTGCAGGGCGGAGGGGCTGATCAGCTCCATCTCCCGCAGCACGACCGCCTGGTACACCCAGCAGCGGTGGGTGAGTTCGACGCCCTTGGGCAGGCCGGTGGTGCCGGAGGTGTAGATCAGGGTGGCGAGGTGGTCGATCCCGATCGCTGCGATCGCCCTGTCGACGGCCCCGGGGTCGGACGCGAGCAGGGCGCGGCCGCGCTCGGCGAGCTGGGCGAGGCTGAGCACGCGCTCGCCGTCCCCTTCCCCGTCGAACAGGACGACGTGGTGCACCTGTGCGGACGCCTCGGCGGACTCGTCGAGCTTGGCGACCTGCTCGGCGTTCTCCGCGATCAACACGACCGAGCCGGAGTCGGTGACGATGTGCGCGAAGTCCTTGCCCTGCGTGTTCGGGTAGATCGTGGTGGTCGCCCCGCCCGCGCAGTTGATCGCGTAGTCGGTCAGGATCCACTCGATCCGGGTGTTGGAGGAGATCGCGACCCGCTCCTCGGGCTTCAGCCCGATCGCGAGCAGGCCCGCGGCGTACTCGTCCACGCGACGGCGGGTCTCCGTCCAGTCGATCGAGACCCAGGTCTCCGTGGCGTCGGGGTAGCGGAACGCCTCCTTCTTCGGCGTCTGCTCGACCCGCCACCGGAACAGCGCCCCCGCGGAGGGTGGTGCGCTCGCGACGAGTGCGTCGGCGTCGATCGTGGAAGCTCCCATGAAACCCTCACATCCCCCGTTGGACTGTCTCCGCAGTCTAGGGGGTGCCGGTCCCCGGCGTCCCTCCCCCATCCACCGCCGCGGCACGAGGGGACGGTTCTTTCGTACCCGGCACGAAGGAACCGTCCCGGCGGACCCGGCACGAACGAACCGTCCCCGGCGAACCCGGCACGACGGGGACGGTTCCTGGCGTGCCCTATTCGTGCGGGGTGAGGATCTCCACGCCGGCGTCGGTGATCGCCACCGTGTGCTCGACGTGCGCCGTGCGGCAGCCGGTCGCGCTGCGCAGCGTCCAGCCGTCCGCGTCCACGGTGAGTTCCGCGGTGTCCCGCATCACCCACGGCTCGATCGCCAGCAGCATGCCGGGAACCATGGTGAGTCCGCGGCCGGGACGTCCGTCGTTGGCGATGTGCGGGTCCTGGTGCATGGTGCTGCCCACGCCGTGGCCGCCGAAGTCGGTGTTCACGCGGTAGCCGGCGGCCCGCAGCACCGACCCGATCGCGTGTGAGATGTCGCCGATCCGCCGACCGGCTCCCGCGGACGCGATCCCGGCGGCGAGCGCCTGCCTGGTCACCTCGATCATCCGCTCGTCCTCGGGATCCGCGGGTCCGCCCACCACGAAACTGGTGGCAGCATCGGCCACGCAGCCGTCGATCGACACGGCGAGGTCCAGGCTGAGCAGGTCGCCGTCAGCGAGGACGTAGTCGTGCGGCAGGCCGTGCAGCACCGCGTCGTTGACCGACGTGCAGATGACCTTGCCGAACGGCCCCCGTCCGAAGGACGGCGCGTAGTCGACGTAGCACGACACGGCTCCGGCCTCCTCGATCAGTTGCCGCGTCCACTCGTCGATCTCCAGCAGGTTGGTGCCGGGGACGGCGCGCGCCCTCAGCGCGTCCAGCGTCCGGCCGACGAAACGCCCGGCCCTCCGCCCGGCCGCCAGGCCACGCTCCCCCATCACTTCGATCACGGGTACTCCTCATCGGTGTCGTGCAGGGGGTGCCGGGCCAGCCTACGCGCCGTCCGCGGACCCTCCCGCTCGGCGTGGCGTTTGTTGAACTGTAAACTTCTTTGGTACCATCGGCAGCGTGACCACCCAGCTCGAACCCCGTTGGCTGACCGCAGAGCAGCAGCGTATCTGGCGCGCCTACCTGAACGGCGTCGCACTCGTGAACGAGCAGTTGGACGCCGACCTGCGACCCTTCGGACTCGACCTCGGCGAGTACGAGATCCTGGTCCACCTCTCCGAGTCGCCCGACCGCGCCCTGCGCATGTCCGACCTCGCCGAACGGGTCCGGCAGTCGCGCTCCCGGCTCACCCACACGATCTCCCGGATGGAGTCCAAGGGCCTGGTCGCACGGACCGCCTGCCCCTCGGACCGGCGCGGCGTGATCGCCGTGATGACCACCCACGGCTACCAGCTGCTCGTCGACGCGGCCCCTTCCCATGTCGCCTCGGTGCGCCGGGTCCTGGTCGACCCCATCGCCGCGGACGACTTCGAGGCGCTCGGCAGGGCGATGGAGGCCGTCACCCGCGTGACAGACTGAGGTCGTGCCGGCCGCCGCAGCGTTCACCGATCAGGTCGCTGCGCTGGCCACGGCCGGATTCGCCCTCGACACCTCCACACTCACCCGCGCCCTCCACAGCAGCGACGCGTCGCTCTACCGCGTCCCACCCGCCGCTGTCGCCCGTCCGCGCAGCGTCGCCGAACTGCGTGAGCTCGTGGACGCCGCGCGCGCGGCCCGGCTTCCGCTGACCTCCCGCGGGGCTGGCACCTCGGTCGCCGGCAACGCCATCGGTCCCGGCCTGGTCGTCGACTGCACACGGCTGGACGCGATCGCCCACCTCGACGCCGCCGGTCGAGCCGCGATCGTCGAGCCGGGCGTCATCCCGGCCCGGCTGACGGCGGCCGCGGCACCGCACGGCCTGCGGTTCGGTCCGGACCCGTCCACGGCCGACCGCTGCACGATCGGCGGCATGATCGGCAACAACGCCTGCGGCCCCCGCGCCCTCGGCTACGGCCGCACCGCCGACAACGTCCTCGCCCTGGACGTGGTCACGGGGGCCGGCGAGCACCTGTCGCTCGGGCCGGGGACGAGCCACGCCGGCTCCCCCACGCTCTCCGCCCTGCACGACCTGGTGATGGCGAACCTCGGTCTGATCCGCACCAGGTTCGGCCGGTTCCCCCGCCAGGTGTCCGGCTACAGCCTCGAGCACCTGCTGCCCGAGAACGGCTTCGACGTCGCCCGCTTCCTGGTCGGGTCGGAGGGCACCCTGGCCGTGGTCACCGGTGCGAGGGTGCGGCTGGTGGCGGACCTGCCCCACCGTGCGGTGGTGGTCGTCGGGTACCCGGACATGGCGGCCGCGGCCGACGCGACACCGGCCGTCCTGCCATCGCGTCCGACCGCCGTGGAGGGGCTGGACCGACGCATCGTGGACGTGGTGCGACGCCGCCTCGGCGCGTCGGCGGTGCCCGACCTGCCGCGTGGTGAGGGCTGGCTGTTCGTCGAGCTCACCGACACCGATCCCGGTGCGCTCTCTGCCCGGGCCACAGGGGTCGTGTCCGCGGCGGGTGGGCGGGACGCGATCGTGGTCACCGACCCGGTGCGCGCCGCGCGGTTGTGGCGGATCCGGGCGGACGGTGCCGGCCTGGCCGCCGTCGGACTGGACAGGCCGGCCCACGCCGGCTGGGAGGACGCGGCGGTTCCCCCCGAGGTGCTGGGCGCCTACCTTCGCGACTTCGACGCCCTGCTCGCCGCGCACGGGCTGCACGGCCTGCCCTACGGGCACTTCGGCGAGGGCTGTGTACACGTGAGGATCGACTTCGAGCTGTCATCGCCCGCGGGGGTGGCCGGGTACCGCCGGTTCGTCGAGGACGCGGCCGACCTGGCCGCCGGGTACGGCGGGTCGTGCTCGGGCGAGCACGGCGACGGCAGGGCCCGCTCCGAGCTGCTGGGCCGCCTGTACGCCCCGGAGGCGCTGGCGCTGTTCGCCGCGGTCAAGCACCTCTTCGATCCCGACAACCTGCTCAACCCCGGCGTGCTGGTCGACCCGCGTCCGCTGGACGCCGACCTGCGACTGCCGGCCGCCGCTGGATCCGTCCTCCCCCGGCTCGACGCCCGCTTCGCCGCCGAGGTGCACCGCTGCACGGGGGTGGGCAAGTGCCTGGCCGACACCGGCGGCGTGATGTGCCCGTCCTACCGCGCGACCGGTCGAGAACAGGACTCCACCCGCGGTCGCGCCCGCGTCCTGCAGGAGATGGTGGACGGACGCCTTGTCGACGGCGGGTGGCGCGCGGACGAGGTGCACGAGGCGCTGGACCTGTGCCTGGCGTGCAAGGCGTGCGCGACCGAGTGCCCGACCGGCACGGACGTGGCGGCCATGAAGTCGCGGGTGCTCGAGGAGGCGTACCGCGGACGGCTGCGTCCCCGCAGCCACTACGCGCTGGGTTGGCTGCCGACGTGGGGACGCCTGGTCACCGCGGTCCCCGGCCTGCCGGGCCTGGTGAACGCCGCGCTCACTGCACCGGTGCTGGGCGGCGCGGCTCGCCGGCTCGCGGGGGTCGACGCCCGGCGCTCGCTGCCGCGGTTCGCGTCCCGGCCCGCGCGGCGCACCCCGACGCCCGAGGAGGCTCACGTGAGCGGTCCCGCGCCGGTCGCCGTCTGGGTCGACTCGTTCACCGACACCCTCGACGCCGGCCGGCTGGCCGCTGTGCTCGCGGTCTTGCGCGCTGCAGGCTTCGGCCCGCAGGTCGTGCGCCGGACGGCCTGCTGCGGGTTGCCGTGGATCACCACCGGCCAGCGCGAGCACGCCGCTCGGCTGCTGCGCCACGCCCTGGACGTGCTACACCCGCTGGTCGCCGCAGGAACGCCCGTCGTAGGGCTGGAACCGTCCTGCACGGCGGTGTGGCGGGACGACGCCGCCGACCTGGTCGACGATCCCCGGGTTGCGGAGGTCGCCGCCGGGATCCGGACGCTCGCCGAACTGCTGGACAACTCCGGGTGGGCGCCGCCCGACCTCACCGGGCTGACGGTCGTCGCCCAGCCGCACTGCCACCACTCCTCCGTCCTCGGCTGGGACGCGGACGCCCGTCTGCTCGGGCGCACCGGCGCGTCCGTTGTCACGGTGGCGGGCTGCTGCGGCCTGGCCGGCAACTTCGGCGTCGAACGCGGCCACTACGAGACGTCCGTCGCCGTGGCGGAGAACCACCTCCTGCCTGCCGTGCGGGCCGCCGGCCCGGACGCCGTCCTGCTCGCCGACGGCTTCTCGTGCCGCCTCCAGCTCGCCGACCTCGCCGGACGCCCGTCCCTGACGCTCGCCGAACTCCTGACGCGCCCGGCTGGTCGGTCGTCCCGAGCGTGACCCGGGATCTCCACGGTCGACCACCAGCGTCCACTCTGCTGGCGCGGGATGCCGGGTCAAGCCCGGCATGACATCCCCGCCTGGGTCATCCCGGGCGTGACCCGGGATCTCGGGGGCCACCTGGCGCTGGCGGCGAGCGGTGTGGGGCGCGCGGGCGCGCTGGCATAGACTGGGCCGCCGCTCCACACCTGCGCCAGGAAGATCGCCATGCCCGAGTTCGTGTTCACGATGCACAACGTCCGCAAGAAGCTGGGCGAGAAGCTGGTCCTCGACAACGTCACGCTGTCCTTCTTCGAGGGCGCGAAGATCGGCGTCGTCGGCCCGAACGGCGCCGGCAAGTCGACCATGCTCAAGCTGATGGCCGGCATGCTCACGCCGGACAACGGGGACGCGATGCTCGCCAAGGGCAAGACCGTCGGCATCCTGCTGCAGGAGCCCCCGCTGACCGAGGGGAAGACGGTCCTCGAGAACGTGCACGAGGCTGTGGCCGACACCAAGGCCAAGCTCGACCGGTTCAACGAGAATCTCCATGGCGATGGCCGAGCCGGACGCGGACTTCGACGCGCTGCTGGCCGAGATGGGCGAGCTCCAGACCGAGCTCGACCACCGCGAGGCGTGGGACCTGGACTCCCAGCTCGACCAGGCGATGGACGCCCTGCAGTGCCCGCCCGGCGACGCGATCGTCGACGTGCTCTCCGGCGGCGAGCGGCGCCGCGTCGCCCTGTGCAAGCTCCTGCTGCAGCAGCCCGACCTGCTCCTGCTCGACGAGCCGACCAACCACCTGGACGCGGAGAGCGTGAGCTGGCTGGAGGGCCACCTCAAGACCTACCCCGGCGCCGTCCTCGCCGTGACCCACGACCGGTACTTCCTCGACAACGTCGCGGAGTGGATCTGCGAGATCGACCGCGGCCAGCTGCACCCTTACGAGGGCAACTACTCCACCTACCTGGAGACCAAGCGCTCCCGCCTCGCCATCGAGGGCAAGAAGGACGCCAAGCGCGCCAAGATCCTGGAGAAGGAGCTGGAGTGGGTGCGCGCCAACCCCAAGGCGCGCCAGGCCAAGAACAAGGCCCGCCTCGCCCGCTACGAGGAGCTCGCCGCCGAGGCCGAGCGCAATCGCCAGGTCGACCTCGCCGAGATCAACATCCCGCCGGGCCCGCGCCTCGGCTCGGACGTGCTCGAGGCGAAGAAGCTCACCAAGGGTTTCGGCGACCGGATCCTGATCGAGGACCTGAGCTTCACCCTGCCGCGCGCCGGCATCGTCGGCATCATCGGCCCGAACGGCGTCGGCAAGACCACGCTGTTCAAGATGATCGTCGGCGAGGAGCAGCCCGACTCCGGCGAGCTCAAGGTCGGCGGCACGGTGAAGTTCTCCTACGTCGACCAGGGCCGCTCGGGCATCGCCCCGGACAAGAACGTCTGGGAGGTCGTCTCCGACGGCCTCGACCACATCAAGGTGGCCAACTTCGAGATGCCGTCGCGGGCCTACGTCGCGTCCTTCGGGTTCAAGGGCCCGGACCAGCAGAAGCTGGCCGGCGTCCTGTCCGGCGGCGAGCGAAACCGGCTCAACCTGGCGCTCACGCTGAAGATGGGCGGCAACGTGCTGCTGCTCGACGAGCCCACCAACGACCTGGACGTCGAGACGCTCCAGTCCCTGGAGGACGCGCTGCTCGAGTTCCCGGGCTGCGCCGTGGTGATCTCCCACGACCGCTGGTTCCTCGACCGGGTCGCCACCCACATCCTGGCCTGGGAGGGCACGGACGAGGACGACGCGGTCTGGTTCTGGTACGAGGGCAACTTCGCCGACTACGAGGAGAACAAGGTCGCCCGCCTCGGCGTCGACGCCGCCCGCCCGCACCGGACCGCGCACCGCAAGCTCACCCGCGGCTGAGGCGGCCGACGCAAGCTCGCCGTCATGCCGCGGAGGTCACCCCGTCGTCACCGGGCTCCTCCTCCGCCGGGTCGGCGACCAACTCGGTGACGGTCACCTCGTTGTCCTCGTCGGCCGCCGGCCGCGCCGACCGGCGGAAAACCGCCGTGCCACGGGACAGGTCGTGCCCGACCGCCTGCGCCTGGAGCTTGATCCGCTCGTGCGCGACGCCCTGGTCGTCGGTCCAGCGGTCGGTGCGCAGCCGGCCGACCACGATCACGGGGTCGCCCTTGCCGAGGCTGGACTTCACGTTCTGCGCCAAAGCCCTGCTGCAGGCGACCTGCAACCAGGTCGTCCTGTCGTCGCCCCACTCCCCGTTGCGCCACAGCCGGGGGGTGCAGGCCAGGCGGAACGTGGCGGCCACCCCTCCGTCGGAGAACTCCCGCACGTTCACCTCGCTGCCGATGTTGCCGGTGATCCAGACTTCCGCGTCCATCGATGGACTCCTTCCACTCGTTCTCACCGTTCATCTTCGGCAGCACGGGCGCGGAGCGCTCAGCGAGTTTCGCGACCTGTGGACAACTTCGGGCCTGTGGACAACTCACGCAGCCGGGTGGTGGAGGAAGAAGTCCCAGATCTCCGTGGTCGCCGACAGCGCGTCCGAGGGCGGGTCGGCCCCGGGGAAGCCGCCGGACGAGGACCCGGGCCACTGGTGCCCGGCCCCGGCGATCACCACCAGTTCGACCTGACGCCCGTCCGGGCAGGTCGCGGACGAGCGGGCGACGGCACCGTCCACCGACGTGGTGAACGCGCCGCAGCCGTCCCGTTCCCTCCACTCGTCCACGACCGCACGCACCGGCGGTCCGCTGAGGTGCGCGACGCCACTGCCTCGGCCTCCATCCAACCGGACGCGGTCGTCCGCTGCGCCGTGGATGTGCAGCACCGAGGTCCGGGCCGCCCCCGCGCAGTCGACCAACATCGTGCCGGCCACCGGCGCGACGGCCGCGAAGATGTCGGTCTCGCAGGCGAGCCGGTAGGCCATGATCGCGCCGTTCGACATCCCGGTGACGTACACCCGCCGCCGGTCCACCGCGACGAGCTGCTCGACCCGGGCGACCATCGCCGAGAGCCAGGCGACATCGTCGACGCCCTCGCGGCCAGGGCGGCCGCAGCACCCACCGCCGGCGTTCCACGCCCTGCCGACGCCGTCGGGGTAGGCGACGAGGAAGCCAGCTGCGTCCGCCTCGGCGTCCCACCCGTACGCCGTCTCAGCCTGCGCGCCGCTCCCGAAGCCGCCGTGCAGGACCACCACCAGCGGATAGCCCGACCCGGGCACCGCCGCGGCCGGACGGTGGACGGAGAACGTGCGGTCCAGCCCGCCGGAGGAGAGCGTGAACAAGGTCCTGCCCGCGGGGAGGACAGCCTGCTCCGGCGCTGGCGATGTGGACGCGCGAGCAGGCCCGCAACCGCTCACGATGAGGGCCAGGAGAAGGATCAGCACCCGGAGGGACACGAGCCGAGGATAGGCAGGGGATCCAGCCGGCGGAGACCCTTCCAGGAGACCTCCAGCCAATCGGCAGCCGGGCTCCAGCCTCGCGGGTACCTCCCGGCCCGCGTAGTTCAATGTGCTACGTGCGTGCGGCCTCCGCGACCTGCTGCCTCGCCAGCCGGTAGCGGGCGAGCTCGGCCTCGACGGGCTCGAAGACCTCCTCGGTGACCACAGCGCGGACCGCGTCCTCGAGGCTGCGCCGAGCATCCCTGGCGTGGGCGTTGGCCCCGATCTCGACCAGCGCGCGGCCCAGCACGCCCAGCAGCAAACCGGCCAGCACGCCCCCGACCAGCAGCCAGGTGCCGGCGGGGACGCCGTACCAGAGCACCGGCGGGAGCTGCGGCAGCCCGAGGCCGAGCAGCAGCGGGTTGGCGAGCAGCCACACCGCACCGACCACGACGGCGGCGATCAGCAGCCACTGGAGCACGCCGAACAACCCCCACCACCAGGTCCCCCGCCTGACCTCGAGGTCCGTGCCGGCGATCGCGACGTCCAGCCGGTCCAGCAGCACGGCCCTCCGATCGCCCGCGGCGTTCCGCACCGCCGACGCCCACCCACGGGGCAGGCCGGACGTCGCTGCGTCGGTCAGCTCACGCAGGCCCTGGTCGGCGCGAGCCCTCTGGACGGCGGACGCCTTCGGCAGCGATGTCCGGTTCACCTCGGTGGGGCTGTGGTCGCCGGGAGTGAGGTCGAGCCGCAGCCGCTTCAACGGGTCGGGACGCAGCCGTGCCAGCCAGGTCACGAACGGCCAGCCCGTGGCCACCGTGCCCCGCTTACGCCAGGCCCTGCGGACGCCGTCCACGGCGATCGGGACGCCCGCCGCGGCGCCGAGCCCGGCCACGACCTGTCGCTGCAGCCGCTCGTCCACCCGGGGGACGTTCGCCGTGCCGAGGTCCGCGGCGAGCGCCGTGGCCGCCACCGTCACGTCCGCCGACAGTCGGCGCGTCATCGCCTGCTTGTTGGCCACAGTGCGGGCGAGCGCCTCGCGCAGTTCCTTGATCCCGGTGCCGCGCAGCGCGGAGACCGCCATGATCGGAGTGGCCCGCAGTCCCTCGGCGTCGAGCAGCCGCCGCAGGTCGCCCAGGCACCGGTCCAGCTCCTCGGGAGTGAGCCGGTCGGCCTGGTTGAGCACGACCATCATCACGTCGGCATAGGGGGCCAGCCGTTTCAGGTAGCCCTCGTGCAGCGCGGCGTCCGCGTACTTCTGGGGGTCCACGACCCAGATCAGGGCGTCGACGAGTTCGACGAGCCGGTCGACGGTCAGCCGGTGCGACACCTCGGTCGAGTCGTGGTCGGGCAGGTCCAGCAGGACGAGGTCGGACAGCTCGTGCGGGCCAGAGGGGACGAGGTGCCTGCCGGTCACGTCCAGCCAGTCCAGCAGTGCGTGGGGCAACTCGCTCCCCCAACTGACCGCCATCGGCTTCGCCGTGGTCGGCCGCCGGACCGCGACCCTGGCCAGTTCGGTACCGGTGACGGCGTTGAACAGGCTCGACTTGCCCGAGCCCGTGGCGCCGGCCAGCGCCACGACGGTATAACTGCCGCTGAACGCGACCCGCTCCCCCGCCCGCTCGACCACCGCGCGGGCGTCCGCGGAGACCGCCGCATCGCTGCGTCCCTCGGCGGCCTCCACCGCCGCGGCGAGCGCGCGGACCCGCGCGGCCAGCCGGTCGTCGGCGGCGCTCACTCGAGCTCCCGCGGCTCGAGCCGTGCGTCCCCGGCCTCCTGCGCGGCCGCGAGCACCTCACCGGCCTGCTCGGGACGGACGTCGACCGCGTCCAGGACGTCGAGGTAGCGGCTCAGTTCGACCGCCATCAACGCCTCCACGCGGGCGTCCAGGTCGGCCTTGGCGCGCTTGGCGAGGCGGCGGACCGCGTCCTCGCCGAAGACCGCCTCCAGCACCCGCTGGGCGAGGACGGCCGTGCCGCCCGCGACGCCGATCTCGGCCCCGACCAGGCCACCGGTCTGGCTGAACACGAAGATCATCAGCGCGACCCCCACACCGTTCACGCCCAGGGCCCAGAACCGTGCGGTCGACTTCTTCGCCGCCCCCTCGCTCGCCACGAGGTCGAGGACGTCGCCCTGCCACTCGCGGATGGCCCGTGACACCGCGGCCGGGTAGTCGCTCGACGAGCGGGAGAGGTCGTCGGCGCCGGCGGACGCGAGCACCTGGCGCCCCGCGGGATGCGCCTGCCAGGCCGAATCGACCCGCCGCGCCGCCGCCTCCCCCTCCTCGCGGATCAGGACCTCCATGCCCGACTCCACGGCCAGCTTGACGTCCTCTGCGTGCGCCGGCTCGCCCTTCACGATCGCGACCAGACGGTCGCGCAGCCAGCCGATCTTCTGCTCGACGGCACGGAAGAACTCCCCCGTGCCCACGAAGTCCTGCCAGCGGGCCAGCACCTCCCCGCGCAGCAACGTGCCGTCGGCGCTCTGGACGGCGACCGACCGGACGGCCTCGGCGAAGGAGGATTCCGCGTCCGACCGGAGGGTCTCGAGGCTGACCACCTGGTCGGTGACGGCCTGGGCGACGGCGGGCGCCTGGGCGACGATCGAGCCGATCGCCCCGGCCAGGGTCTGCTGGACCACCTCGTTGCGGCTGACCGCGTCGGCGGCGAGGCTGCCCAGCCAGTCGCGGATTGGGGCGACCGCCGCGTCCGGGAGCAGGCCGTCGGCGTCCATCTCCGTCTCCGGCACGGCGAACAGCGGCGAGCGGCCGAGCCCGCGCTGGCCCATCATCTGGCCCAGGTGGACGGGCACCTCGTCCATGGCGGCCGGCGGAACCCGGTCGAGCACGACGGCGACGACGGCGTGGCGGGCGGCGGCCGCGCGCAGGTAGTCCCACGGCACGGCGTCGGCGTAGCGGGCGGCGGTCGTCACGAACAGCCACAGGTCGGCCGCACCGAGCAGCTGGGTGGCCAGCGCCCGGTTCTCCGCGACCACGGAATCGACGTCGGGCGCGTCGAGGACGGCCAACCCGCGCGGCAGCGTCGGCTCCGCCACCAGCTGCAGCGTTCGGGCGTCGGTCGCCGCCCCCGCACTGCGGGCGAGGCCGGGCAGGATCGCGTCCGACCCGAACCAGGCCGCGTCGTCGGGGTGGTGGACGAGCACCGGCGAGCGGGTGGTCGGACGGATCACGCCGGGGGTGGTGACCACGCGGCCCAGCAACGAGTTCACCAGCGTCGACTTGCCGGCGCCCGTGGACCCCCCGATCACGGCGAGCAGTGGCGCGTCCAGCCGGGCGAGCCGGGGCAGCACGTAGTCGTCGAGCTGGGCGACATCGGCCCGCGTACGCGCGAGCGTGGCCTCCGAGCCGGGCAGCTCGAGCGGGAGCCGGACGCCGGCGAGGGCGTCGCGCAGACGGGTCAGGGACGCGGTCAGGAGCTCTCCTCCCATGCGTCCCTCCTACCCCTTGGGCGGCCCCCAGGTCGGGTCGACGGCCGAGTAACCAGGTGATCCTATCGGCGGCTGGCCCACCGGCGCTGGCCAGTTGCCGCCGATCCCGGACGGTCCGGGATAGGAGGGCGGGACATAGGCGAGCGGCCGCTGCCTGCGCAGCCGCGGCAGGCTCAGCTTGAGCCCGCGCGGGTCGTCGATGGCGATCCCGCGCAGCGCCTTGGCCTGCTCGACGAGCGCCCGGGCCCGGACGGTCGCCGCCTCGTCGTAGATGCCGCGCACCTGCCCGTCCCGCAGGTAGGCGAGCTCGGTGAGGATGCGCTGCAGGCGGACGGTTGCGACGAAGACCTTCCACCCGCGGGTGGCCGCCACCAGCACCGCCCACCAGCGCGAGCGCTGCCGGGCGAAGACCACCGGATCGCTCTCCGGCAGCCAGCCGAGCTGCGCGTAGTCGCCCAGCCGCGCGGCGAGAACGCGTCCCTGCGCGAGCACCTGGCGGACCACGTACAGGACAAGGGTGAGCAGCAGCGGCAGCGCGACGAGGAGGTACAGCAGCCGCTGGCCGTCCTCGCTGTTCAGGCTGGCCTGGGAGTTGAAGACCATGTGCAGCAGCGCGGCCGCCCCGTAGCCCGCGATCGGGGCGAGGACGCGGACGACCTTGCTGCGGGTGCGCAGGGCGATCGCGACGCCGATACCGGTCATCATCGTGAACATCGGGTGGCCGAAGCACGTCCAGAAGCCCCGGAGCCAGACCAGCTGGCTGACCGCGGCGTCCGCGTCCCCCACGCTGATGGTCTGTGAGGCGTACACGATGGCGCGCGCGTAGTAGATGATGTTCTCGGTGAACGCGAACCCGGCGGCGGACAGCCCGGCCAGGACCACCATCGAGACCTGGGACGTGAGCCGGTAGCGCGCGACGATCGCGATCAGGAACAGCACCGACGCCTTGGCCGCCTCCTCGACGAACGGGGCGACGAAGATCGCGGCGCGGGCGCTGGTCGCGGGATCACCGTTACCGGCGACGGCGAGCTGCTGGGCCGCCCAGGTGTTCACGTTGAGGGAGAGGAACGTGGCGATCGCCATCCCCCAACCCAGCGCGAGGTACCACACCAGCAGGCGTTGGGGACGGTAGCGGTCCGCCCACACGAACACGACCGTCCAGAAGGCGAGGGTCGGGAGCGCCATCCAGAAGGCGCTCCTGATCGCGGAAGGGTTGATCCCCTGCACGACGCCGCCGGTGACCGGGGTGTCGGCCGTCAGCATCCGGTACTGCGCGAACAGCGCGACGACGAACAGGACGGTCAGGGCGACGACGGCCCACGTCCACCAGGAGGTGAGGATCCGCCGGGGCAGCGGCACCGAGGTGTCCACCGGCGCCGGGAGGTCGTTGCGCCGCCGCGCGAGGTCGGCCACCGGGTCGGTCATGGCGACCAGAGTACAAGCGCATCCTGAGCCGCCCGCACAGGTATCGCGGCACGCTGGGGACGGTTCCTGGCGTGCCGCCCCGGACAATACCGGCGGCATTCGGGGACGGTTCCTTCGTACCCGGCACGCGGGGACGGTTCCGGGTCAGGACGAGGGCGGCCAGATCCCGGGGAGGAGCCAGGACGCGCCGAGCACCAACGCGCCGAGCGTCAGGACGAGCCACAGCAGCGTCCACACCACCCGGGGGACGTGGGTGAGCGCGGCGAGTTGCGCGGCGTCCGAGCCCGGCGAGTGCCGCAGGAGCAGTTCGACCACCGGACGGGGCGCAGCGAGCAACAGCAGCCACGCGATCCCGTTCGCCAGCCAGCCCGCGAACTCCGGGGTGGCGTACCAGGTCACGAATCCCACCACCACGCCGGTCGCGAGGACGACCGCCGCACCATAGAGATTGCGCAGCTGCAGCAGCATCAGGGCGAGCAGCACCACGATCAGCCAGAGCAGGCCGACCGCGTAGCCGGCTCCCGCCAGCCACGCCGCACCGAGCCCGACGACCGAGGCGGCCGGGTAGCCCGCCAGCAGCGTGGCCACCATCCCGGGACCGCGCGGGCGTCCCCTGCTCACGGTCAGCCCGGACGTGTCGGAGTGGACGCGGATGCCGCTGAGCCTGCGTCCGACGAGGACGGCGACCACGGCGTGCCCCGCCTCGTGGCAGACCGTCACCAGCAGCCGCACCAGTGGCCACGCCACCAGGACGGCGGCCAGGGCGACCACGCCGACGGTCAGCGAGACCCGCAGGCCGGGCGCGGGGTGCGCGGTGAGGGCCCTGCGCACGAGCTCGCTGAGTACCTCCACGGGGATGTTCCTATCCGACGGTGACGCGATCTTGCCACTCGGGGGGCTGTGCGGGACGTGTGGATACGGGTGGGACGGGACGAGTGGCGGGATCGCGTCACGGGGCGGGCGGCCGCGGGCCACAGGGCAGGATGGAGGGGTGCGGGCGATCTGGTGGGTGCAGGACTACCTGTGGGCGGGGCTGCTGTGGCTCGGCTGCGTGGGTGCGCCCGCGACCCCCGACCGCTACGCCACGGCAGGCAGCGCCCGTACCGCGGACGGCAGCCACCTCCGCATCGACGGCCGCACCGCCGACCACACCCCCGCCGGCCGCACGATCGTGGTGGTGCCGGGCGTCTACGAGGACTGGCGCTTCCTGCGTCCGCTGATCGTCGCCCTGCACCGGGCCGGCCACGCCGTGCACGTCGTGCCTGCGCTCGGCCACAACCGCGTGCCGATCGCTGCCGGCGCGCACGCGCTGCTGCGCCTGGTCGTCGAACGTGACCTGAAGGATGTCGTGGTCGTGGGCCACAGCAAGGGTGGACTGGTCGGAAAGCTCGCCCTGATGGCGGACGACGGCCACCGGCTCGACCGGCTGGTGGCGGTGTGCACGCCGTTCCACGGCTCCCGCCGCTCGTACCTGCTGCCGCTGCGCAGCCTGCGTCCGCTGGCTCCCGGGCACCCGACGCTGGCCATGCTCGGCCGGCCGGACCCGGTGAATGCACGGATCACGTCGATCGCGAGCCGCTTCGACGAGCACGTCCCCGAGGGCAGCGAGCTCGAAGGGGCGCGCAACGTCCGGCTCCGGCTGACCGGCCACTTCCGCCCGGTCGGCCACCCGGCCGGGATCGCGGCGGTCCTGGCCGCGGTCGACCACCCGGCAGGGTGAACCGGCGGCTCAGGCGAGCGTGACCGCCTGGTCGAAACCGAGCCGCGGGTTGCGCGGGAAGTTGCCGTCCTGCGCGACGTGGCCGATGTTCACGACCATGAAGGTGCGCAGCGCGGTGCCGGGGTGGAACTCCTCGTCGATCGCCCCAGCGTTGACGCCGCCCATGGGTCCGGCGTCCAGGCCCGCGGCCCGGACGGCGAGGATGAAGCCGCCGGCCTGGAGCCAGGCGTTGTTGACCGCCATCGCCCTGCGCTGGTCGGCGTTCGCGTCGAACCGCTCCTTCGCACCGAGCGCCTGCGGGCTGACGACGGGCAGGTGCTCGTGGAAGTCGGTGTCGGCGGCGAGGATCGCCACCACGGGGGCGGACGCGGACTTCGCCCGGTTGCCCTCGGCGAGCAGCGGCAGGAGGCGCGCCTTGGCGGCCTCGGAGCGGACGAACGTGATCCGCAGCGGCTGGCTGTTCATGGCCGTCGGGGTGAACTTGGCGAGGTCATAGATGCGCGCGAGCTCGGAGTCGGAGACGGGCTCGTCGGTGAACTGGTACGCGGTGTGCATGTCGGTGAAGATGCTCTGGGCTGCGAGCGGCTCGAGCACGGTCTGCGTGGGCATGGAGGCTTCTCTCACAAGTAGTTGATACCTGAACTATATCAACGATTCACATCCCCCAAATCCCAACGCCGTTCGGTTTGACGGACCACCCCCGTGCTTGATGGGATAGGGGCATCCCCGACGCCGCGGTCCAGCCCTGCTGGCCGCCGCGAAGCATGTCCGCTGTCGCAGCGAGCCCGACACCCGCGGACGGGATGCCTGCTCGTCGTACCTTCCCGTTGGAGTCTGTTGTGTTCCGGCCAGCCCCGGCCCCGCTCGCCCGTCATCGCGCCCGCCTCATGCTGCTCGGGGCGTTCGCCCTGAGCGGTCTGATCTCCTTCTCCTGGCTCGCCCGCATCCCCGGCGTGCGCGACGACCTGCACCTCGGTGCCGCCGAACTGGGCGTCGTCCTCCTCGTGGGCTCGACCGGCGCACTGGTGACGGTGTTCAGCGCTCCCCTGATCCTGGGCCGCATCGGCAGCGCCCGGATGTTCGGCGCCGGCTCGGTGGTGATGACCGGCGGCTTCACGCTGATGGGCGTGGGTCCGGCGCTCGGGTCGCTGGAGGCGTTCGGGCTCGGGATCGTCCTGAACGGCATCGGCGGCGCACTCCTCAACGTCCCGATGAACGTGGAGTCGGCGCGCATCGAGCAGGCCTACGGACGCGCCGTCATCCCCCATTTCCACGCCGCGTTCTCCCTCGGCGCCGTCGGCGGCTCCGTCCTGGGCGCCCTGTCGGCAGCCCTCGGGGTGTCGGTGGTCGCGCAGTTCGCCGTCGTGGGCGTCCTCGTCGGCGCCCTGCGGCTCGTGGCGCTGGCCGGCGGCCTGGTCATGCCGGGCGCGCCCCGGCCCACCGCGGACACCGCGGCACGGGGTGCTGCTCCGGCTCGCGGTCGTTCGGTGTGGACGGAGCCCCGCACGCTGCTCGTCGGCGTCGTGGCGTTCGCCGCAGCGATCAGCGAGGGCGCGGCCAACAACTGGCTCTCGCTCGCCTTCGTCGACGGCTTCGGCGCCACCGAGGCGTTCGGCGGGCTCGTCCTCGGCGTGTTCATCGGCTCGATGGCGGTCGTTCGGGCCTTCGGGACGCGCGCCATCGACCGGCTGGGACGGGTCGCCACTCTCCAGTTGTCGGGGCTGTTCGGCGTCGCCGGGCTGGCCCTGTTCGCGCTCACGTCGCGGCCACAGGTGGCGCTCGTCGGTGTGGCGCTGTGGGGAATGGGGGCCGCACTGTGCTTCCCCCTCGCCGTCGCCGCCGTCTCCGACGATCCATGGAAGGCACCCGCCCGGGTCTCGGTGATGGCGTCGCTCGGATCGGTGGCCGCGATGACCGCGTCCCCGATGATCGGCCTCGCGGCCGACGCGCTCGGCGGCACCCGCCACGCGCTGCTCGTCGTGCTGGTCGCCCTGCTGGCCAGCCTCGCGGTGTCCCGCTTCGTCGGCCCCTCGCTCAGTCGAGTGGCCGACCCGCGCGACGCCCTGGACGCCGAGCCGGTCGCCGTCGCCTGAACGCAGGACCCCACCCGAGCCGCGGGGTCCCCACGCCCCTGTAACGTGACCGTCAGAATTCTCGGCTAATCTCCGGCGCATGCCGAGGGCAGTACGCGCCACGATCATCCAGCCGGACCCGAACGTGCCCGTCGACCGGTTCGGCCCGTGGCTGGCGAGCAACCGGGTGCTGGTGCGCGCGGTGCCGCTGTGGCAGCGCGACGTCCCGTCCATCGACGCCGTCGGTGACGGCATCCTGGTCCTGGGCGGCACGATGAGCGCCCACGACGGGGCCGACCACGCCTGGCTGGACCAACTCAAGAAGCTGATGGTCGACGCGGTGAATGCCGACGTCCCGCTCCTGGCCATCTGCCTGGGCCACCAACTGCTGGCCGAGGCCTTCGGCGGCGAGGTCACGGTCGCCCATCCCGACGGCGGCGAGCACGGGGCGTTCGGGGTGACTTGGCACGCCGGCGCGTCGGCAGACCCCCTGCTCGGCCGGCTCGCCGAGGGCGGCCACTCTCTGGTCGCCGAGTCCCACCACGACGCGGTCACCGCGCTCCCGAAGGGAGCGGAGCAGCTCGCCAGCAGCGAGCGCTACCCCAACCAGGCATTCCGGGTCGGTTCGGCGGTCGGCGTCCAGTTCCACCCGGAGGCGTCCCCCGAACTGATGGGACGCTGGGCAGAGCTCGACGGCCACGACGGACGCGACATGCGCCGCTCGATGCACGCCCAGGACACCGAGGTGTCCCGCACCGGGCGTCTGCTGGCCCAGGCCTTCTGCGGCCAACTCCGCGCCCACGCGATGGCCGCCTGACCTCACGCCCTCATGAGCACCAGCGTCGTGGAAATCCTGCGGCTATCGTTGGAGGCAGCTAGCCCAGGAGTCCGATGATCCGTCTGCTGCCGTTCGTGCTCGAGGCGATCCTGCTCGTCTTCTGCCTCATCGACTGCATCCTCGCCGATGACACGCGCGTCCGTAACCTGCCCAAGTGGGGCTGGGTCCTGCTGATCGTGATCATCCCGCTGGTAGGGGGCATCGCCTGGCTGGTGGCGGGACGCCCGCCCCGGGTGGCCCCTCGACCGACGACGTCGGCCCCGCAGTGGGAGAGCCCGCCGTACGTGCGTCCGCGCGCACCCGACGACGACCCGGAGTTCCTGGCCAAGCTGAAGCGGGACAACGCCGACCAGGAACGGTTCCTCAAGCGGTGGGAGGACGACCTGCGCCGCCGCGAGGACGAGCTGCGACAGCAGGACGGTGCGGGCGATCCCACCGACCCGAACCCCGACGACCAGCGCTGAGCGCCCGACGCAACGGTCGGCGGCTCAGCCGCCGGGGACGGGCTGGGGCGCGGGCACCTCGGTGATCGCCGGCTCCGCAGGGGCTGGACGCCGCGACCCCTGCCGCAGCGCGCCGATCATCACCCCCGCCACGACGACGACCCCGCCGAGGAGTTCCAGCCACCCCGGACGCTCCCCCAGCACGATCGCGGCCGTGATGATCCCGGCCACCGGCACGAGCATGGAGAACGGTGCGACGACGCCGGCGGGGTGCCGGGCGAGCAGCCACGTCCAGATGCCCGAGCCGACCGCTGTCCCGATCAGGCAGGTGTAGGCGAGGCCGATCCAGGCCGGCACCGCGGACGGGGCCAGCGCGGTCGCCAGCGAGGCGAGGATCTGTTGCGGGCCCGCGAACACCAGCGAGAGGGCGAGCATCGGGACGGGGACGACGACCGACATCCACAGCGTGAAGTGGAGCGGGTTGGGCGCCTTGGCCATCCGGCTGGCCAGGTTGCCGAACGCCCAGCCGAGGCCGCCGGCGAGGACGAGCAGGAACGGCACCAGGCCGGCGGCCTGGGCGCGCGCCACCCCGACGATCGCCATGCCGGCGATCGCGACGGCGATGCCCACCCACTGGCGTCCGCTGACGCGCTCGCGGAGCAGCACGGCACCGAGCGCGAGGGTGAACGGCCCGGACGCCTGCAGCACGAGCGAGGCCAGGCCGGTGGGAAGCCCCGCGGCCATGCCCGCGTAGAGGAAGGTGAACTGCGCCACCCCGAAGCCCAGGCCGTAGCCGATCAGCCAGCGCAGTGGCACCTGCGGACGCGGCACGAACAGCACGGTCGGGATCGCGATCAGCGTGAACCGCAGCGCGACGAGGAAGAACGGCGGGAACTGGTCGAGGGAGGCGTGGATGGCCAGGAAGTTGACTCCCCAGATGGCGGCCACGGCGATGGCGAGCAGGCGATGACGAACAGGCACGAATCCATGATCGGGCACCCAACCGTGAAGGACCATCCCCGATTATCTACAGCAATGTTTTAGGCTGGCTACATGGAACTGCGGCATCTGGAACTCCTTCGGGAACTCGCCGACCGCGGCACGATCACGGCCGTGGCCGCCGCGACGTACCGCACCCCTTCGGCGGTCAGCCAGCAACTGCGCAACGCCGAGCGGGCGTTCGGCGCGGCGCTGGTCGAGCCGGACGGACGCGGCCTGCGCCTCACCGCCGCCGGCCGGCTGCTGGCCGAGGGCGCCACCGACGTCGCGACCACCCTCGCCCGCCTCCAACGCGACCTCGACGACCTGCAGGGCAGGCCGCGGGGGACGGTCACGCTCGCCGGTCTGCCGAGCGCGCTGGAGTTCCTCGTGCCCGGCCTGCTCCCGCGGCTGGGCGGGACCGGTATCGAGGTGGTCCTGACCGACGCCGACGTCGCCGAGGCGGGCTTCGCCGCGTACGCGGCGGACAACGACCTGGTCATCGGACACAGCCTCGCCGAGGCCCCCGAGGGCTCTGACCGGCTGGTGGCGCGCACGGTGGCGCGGGAGCCGCTGGACGTGGCGCTTCCCGCGTCCCACCGCCTCGCGGGACGGCGGGGCATCGTCGCCGCCGACCTGGCCGGCGAACGCTGGATCGGGGTGCCTCTCGGCTTCCCGTTCGACACCGTCCGCATCGCCATCGAGAACCGGTCCGGCCACGCGCTCGACGTCGTCCAGCGGATCCGGGACAACCGCGTGGTCGAGGTGCTGGTCGCCTCCGGCGCGGGCTGCGCGCTCCTTCCGCGGTTCACCACCAGGACCCGCCCGGGGCTGGCGCTCGTCCCGCTCACCGACATCCGGTCGGTGCGTTCGATCGTCGCCCTCGGCCGCGCGGACCGGCTGGAGCGGGCGGCCGTCCGGGTCGTCCTGGCCGCCCTCGCCGAGGCCGGCGCCGCCGCGGCGTCCCCGTCCGCCACGGGGTCGGCGGACGTCGGGGTGCTATAGCCTCGCGGGGGTCTGGCACGTCGGGACACGGAGGACGGGAATGAGCGGACGGACGATCGTCATCACGGGCGCGAGCGACGGCGTGGGCGCCGCCGCGGCGCGCGAACTCGCCCGCCGCGGCGAGAACGTGGTCGTCGTGGGCCGCTCGCCCGAGAAGACGGCAGCCGTGGCCGAGCCGCTGGGCGCCCCGTACCACGTGGCCGACTACGCGTCCCTGGCCGAGGTGCGCAGGCTCGCGGCGGAACTGGACGCCGCGTACCCGCGGATCGACGTGCTGGCCAACAACGCGGGCGGGATCATGGGGGCGCGGACGGTCACCGGGGACGGCTTCGAGCTCACCTTCCAGGTGAACCACCTCGCCGGGTTCCTGCTCACCTCGCTGCTGAGGGACAAGCTGGTCGCCTCCGAGGCCTCGGTGATCCAGACCAGCAGCGTGGCGGCTCGTGCGTTCGGACGGATCGACCTCGACGACCTCCAGAACGAGCGTCGGTACTCCCCGCAAGCCGCGTACGGTGCGGGCAAGCTGGCCAACATCCTGTTCACCCGCGAACTGCACCGCCGACATCACGCCGACGGCATCTCCACCGCAGCCTTCCACCCGGGCGTGGTCGCCACGAACTTCGCCGCGACCACCAGCACCCCGATGCGGCTCGTCTACCACAGCCCGTTGAAGCGCCTGTTCACCATTCGGCCCGAGCGCGGCGCCGACCAGCTGGTCTGGCTCGCCGAGGGGACGCCGGGCGCGACCTGGCAGTCCGGCCTCTACTACGAGAAGCGCCGGCCCGCCCGCTCGGCCGCCCAGGCGAGCGACGACGACCTCGCCCGCCGCTTCTGGGACGCCTCCGAGCAGTTGCTGGCCGGCGCCTGACGTCCGCGGCGGGCGGAGCGCTCAGGCCATCAGCGGCACGTACTTGGTGACCACCATCATCACCACGGCCATCAGCCAGACCGCCACCACGAGCACGTCCAGGTCGGCGGCGACGAACCGCCGCGCGGCCGCGCTCGCCCGTGGGGGCAGGTACAGGTTGCCGTCCCTGATGTTGACGTGCGTGAGCGAGGTGAACACCAGGGTCGTCGACAGCGTCACCAGCAGGCACCACGGGCACAGCGCGCCGATCACGAAGTAAGCCTGGAAGAACAGCCAGTACGCGAACACCACGCCGATGGTGTAGACGACCTGCGCCGAGAGCATGAACCAGCGCGGGAACCGCACCCCGCCCAGGCTCGCGACGGCGATCGTGATCACGACCGGCTCCGCGACCAGGCCAAGGAACGCGTTCGGGAAGCCGAACAGGCTGGCCTGCCAGGACGTACCGACCGTTCCGCAGCTGATCACGGTGTTGATGTTGCACGACAGCGCGGCGTGGGGGTCGGCGGCCAGGATGATCGCGTCCACGGAGAGCACGAAGGACGCGGTCAGGCTCAGGCAGGCCGAGACCAGCATGGTCGCGAAGATCCAGGTGTTGGACTGCCGGACCCGGCGGACGCCGGCCAGGACGCCGACCGGCTCAGGCACTGGCGGCCTGTTCGATCGCGGCGGCCAGGGCACCGGCGGTGTAGAGGTCGCCGGTGAACGTCTCGCCGTTGATCTTGACGGTCGGGGTGCCGGTGACACCGTCGTCCCAGGCCTTGTCGGTGATCTTCTGGATCCACGGGACAAAGGTCTTCCTGGTGAAGGTGGACGTGACGTCGTCGGCCACCCCGACCTGCTTCGCGTAGGCGATGAGCTGGGCGTCGGTGAGCCCGCTCGATCCCTCGGCCGGCTGGTTGGCGTACAGCAGCCTGTCGAACTTCCAGGCCAGCGCGGGGTCGGAGTTGGCGATCGTGACGAACGCGTTGGCCGAGCGCGTGGAGTACTCCGCGCCCGAGGACTGCGCGTCGAGGAACGACATCGGGTGGATCTCGAGCTTCACGGTGCCCGCGTCGACCGCCGTGGTGAGGTCGTCGCCGTTGGCCCGCTCGAACTCGCCGCAGTAGGGGCACATGAAGTCGGAGTAGATGGTGACGGTGACCTTGGCGTCCGCGTTGCCGACGACGACGGCTCCGCTGTCGGTGGCGCCGGCGGGTGGGACGAGCGAGCCGGCGGCGACGCCGGCGGAGCCGGGCTTGACGACGGCCCAGATGGTGACGGCGAGCATGACCGCGATGACGGCGATCCCGGTGGCCCAGGCGGCCTTGATCGCGATCCCGGTGCGCCGGGCGGCCCTGGCCTGGGCCTCCTGCTGTCTGCGGAGTGTTTCGCGCCGACTGGACGCGGGCGTGGACTTGTTGCTGGATGACATGGTTCTTCGTTTCCGGGCGTGGACGCCCTGGCAGTGCGTGTGAGGAAGGGGCGACGGACGGAACCGTCGCGTGCAGGAGCACAGAGCCGCGCGTCGGGCGCGGCGTCACATCACAGGCAGGCCGGGGGGCCGCGACGCGGGTTCGCCCGCGTCCGGCCGGAGCCACGGTACGGCGTCCGCACGTACGCGGGCAGCGGCTGCTGCGCGGGCACCAGGAGTGCGGCGAGGCGCACGAGGGCCGCGGCCAGCACACGGTCGGCGGACGCGGCCAGGCGCCCGGCCGCACGGAGCAGGAGCGTCCCGACCGTGAGCAGCAGGGGCAGCAGCGCCAGCTGGACGACCAGCGACGCCCCGACCATCAGCGTCCAGCTGACGACGGTGGTGGGTGCGCTCACGCAGTGGGAGCCGCCGACGAACTCGGTGGTCGCGACAAGCTGGTAGAGCGGGTGGCCGGCCTCGAAACAGGCGACCACGCTGACCTTCGGCAGGTGCTGCAGCACCGGCAGCAGCCCGAGGATCGTCAGCACGGCGGCAGCCAGCCGTGTCCGGAGGCCCGGACACAGGAGGCGGGATCGCAGGTGCTGCACGCGCCCATGCTAGCGGCAGCGTGTTACCCTCGACGCATGCACACCAGCCACCGGCTCGCCGGATCGCCGCGCCGTTCCCGCGCGCGCTGGTGCCTGTGTTGTTGTCGCAGCCTCGCCTGAGCGCAGCAGCCTGACCGCTGCGGCCTCCCGCGGCGACACCCGTCCCCCACCGGTCACCGGCCGAAGGACGCTGCCTGTCACCCCCCAGCACCCACCAGAGGATCCCGACATGTCCACCGCCACCACGGCGCCACCGACGACCGTCCCACTGATCGACCCACGCGCGCCCCGCTTCAGCGCCGCGTTGTCGTCCGTGGTGCTCGCCGCCGCGCTCCTGGCCGGACCGCGGGTCGGCACGATGCTGCTCGGCGCGCAGGCGTTCGCCTACGGCGCCGGCGCCGTCCTCGGCCTGCACCACCAGCCCTACGGCTGGCTGTTCCGTCGCGTGGTCCGCCCGCGCCTCGGGGCACCCGCCGACCTCGAGGACGCGCGTCCACCCCGCGTCGCACAGGCCGTCGGCTTCGGCCTCGTCCTGCTCGGTGTGGTCGGTGCGACGTCCGCCCTGCCCGTGCTGTCCCTCGCCGCGACCGGCCTCGCGCTGGTGGGCTCGCTGCTCACCGCCATCCTCGGCGGACGCGTCCTCTCCGCCGCCTCCCGGCTCCTCACCGGCCGGCGCTCCCCCTCCACCACCTCCCACTGAACGAACGGCAGCCGACATGACCACTCCCCGCGACGACGTCTGGAGCCGCATCCGCACCGAGGTCGCCACCGACGTGCAGGCCGAGCCCGCCCTCGCCAGCTTCCTGCACACCACCGTCCTGTCCCACACCCGGCTCGAGGACGCGCTCAGCTTCATCCTGGCCAGCAAGCTGGGCAGCGAGAACATCACCTCGCTCAGCCTCCGTGAGCTGATCGGGCGCGCGTTCGACGACGACCGCAGCATCGGCATCGCCGTCCGCGAGGACCTGCGCGCCGTGCTCAGTCGCGACCCGGCCACCCGCGGCTACTCCCAGCCGCTGCTCTACTTCAAGGGCTTCCACGCCCTCCAGGCCTACCGGGTCGCCCACTACTACTGGGTGCACGAGCGGCCCGCGCTCGCCCTGTACCTGCAGAGCCGGATCTCCGAGGTGTTCGCCGTCGACATCCACCCGGGCGCCCGGATCGGCAAGGGCATCATGTTCGACCACGCGACGTCGGTGGTGATCGGCGAGACCGCGGTCGTCGAGGACGACTTCTCGATGCTGCACGAGGTCACGCTTGGCGGCACCGGCAAGGTCGGCGGCGACCGCCACCCCAAGATCGGCAGGGGCGTGATGATCGGTGCCGGCGCCAAGGTGCTCGGCAACATCCGGGTCGGGGAGGGCGCCCGGATCGGCGCCGGTTCGGTCGTCCTGGAGGACGTCCCGCCCTACACGACCGTCGCCGGGGTTCCCGCGCGTCCGATCGCCTACCCCGGCCACGCCCTGCCCGCCCTCGACGGCGAGGATCTCGACCAGCTCAGCGAGCCGTGAGCCTCAGGGGGTGATCCGGCCCCTGGTCACCTTCGCCAGCAGGTCGCCGGCCTCCGCGGTCTGCCAGCCGAAGTGCAGCGAGCAGTAGCGGACGCCGACGATCACGGCGAAGGCGGTCGCCTCCGCGGCGGCCACGGGCAGCGGCAGGGTCCGCAGCGCGACGAACAGGACGGCACCGACCAGCGCGGCCGCGGCGTTCCACGACCCGCGGCGGACGATCTCGACGGGCTGGCCGCTGATGATGTCGCGGAACACTCCGCCACCGACCGCAGCGCTCACCCCGATGAAGACCGCCCCTGCCACCGGGGCGCCGTACAGCACGGCCTTCTCGACCCCGACGATCGTGAACAGCGCCAGCGCGAGGGCATCGAACAGGCTGAACAACTGCACCCACCGGGTCATCACAGTGAGCAGCAGCATCGAGCCCAGGCCCGCGGCGACCGCCGTGATCAGGTAGGACTGGTTGGTCACGGCGACCGGACGCAGGCCGAGCAGGACGTCCCGGATGATCCCGCCGCCCAGGCCCATCAGGATCGCGACCAGCAGCACCCCGATCAGGTCGAACCGCGGGCGCACCGCCCCCGCAGCCCCCGACAGCGCGCCCGCGGCGATCGCCAGCAGGTCGATCCAGGCCGGCACCTGCAACAGCCCGTACTCGTCACCCACGTCCCGCGTCCTCCGCTCCCACTCCTGGTCCCGAGGGGACGAGCGTAGCCGCGGACGGGGTAGGTTCTCCGCCGTGATGGTGCTGACCTGCCCGAACCCCGCCTGCCGCGGCGTGGTGTTCCTCGAGTCCCTCGCCTGCGACGCCTGCGGGACGCCGCTCGCCCTCCACGCGGCGAGCCGCACGATGGTCGAGGCGTCCTCGCCCGACGTCGAGGTGGACGGCCGGCTGTGGCACCCGTGCACGAACCGCGACTGGAACTGCAACTGGCTCACCGCGGACGACTCCGGCTCCGGCCGCTGCTTCGCCTGCCGGCTGGTCCGGCGGCGTCCTCCCAGCGACGACACGATCTCGCTGGAGAAGGTCGCCCTGACGATGCCGCACCTGCGCCGCCTGCTGGTCCAGCTGCAGCAGCTCGGCGTCCCCATCGACCCCCACTTCGAGGCCGACGGCGGCCTCGGCTTCGACCTGCTCTCGTCCCGCTCGTCCAACGAGAAGGTCGTGATCGGCCACGCCAACGGCATCATCACCCTCGACGTGGTCGAGAGCCTGGACGCGGTCCGCGAGCAGCTGCGCGTCCGCCTGCGCGAGCCGTACCGGACGATGCTCGGCCACCTGCGGCACGAGGCCGGGCACTACTACCAGTGGATCCTCGTCGAGCAGACCGGCTGGATCGACGAGTGCAGGGAGCTGTTCGGGGACGAACGCGCGTCCTACGCCGACGCCATCGCCCGACACTACCGCACCGGCGCACCCGACGACTGGCAGGACGCGTTCATCTCCGAGTACGCGACCATGCACCCCTGGGAGGACTTCGCCGAGTCGTTCGCCCACTACCTGCACATCACCGACACGCTCAACACCGCGGCGTCCGCGGGGGTCGAGCTGGACGCGTCCCGCCAGACGGTGCCGCTGCTCACCGAGCCCGTCGTACCCCGGACGAGCTACGGCGCGGACGACTTCGAGGCCCTCATCCGCGACTGGCGCTGGATGAGCCTGTTCTTCAACCGTGTGAACCGCGCGATGGGGGCGGCCGACCTGTACCCGTTCCGGATCAGCGAGCCGGTGGTGGCCAAGCTGGAGTTCGTGCACCGGGTGCTCACCCGGCTGCCCGAGACGCGGATCAGCGTCACCGACGGGTTCCGCCGCCGCGTCGGCTGACCTCGCGCCGAGGCGGGACGCCGTTCACCACTCCAGGGTCAGAGTCTCCCGTTCCCGTCCGGTCGTCGTCACGAGGCGGGTGCGCAGCTGTCGCCCCTCGACCTCCACGACCCGGAACGCGCGGTACGGAGTCCCCCAGTTGCCGCCGTAGCGCGCGTCGAACACGTAGGAGACGCCCTGGTCGACCTTCACCCCCGTCTGGTCGTGGTCGTGGCCGTTGAACACCGCCCGCAGGTTCGGCGCGGCGGCGAGGACGTCGCGCACGCCCTGGCAGTCGATCCCGTAGGTCGTCCACGTGTTCGGGGTGATGTGCATGAAGACGAACACGTCGCTCTGCCCGGCCTCCTCCGCCAGCGCCGACCGCAGCCAGCTCGTGTCCGCGCACAGGTAGTCGCCGGCGAGGTTGGAGGTGTTCGTGCCGATGATCGAGCGGTGCCCGAAGCGCTGGACGAAGTTGCCCGGGGTGCCCCACACCCGCGTCCACTGCGCTGCACTCACCTTGTCGTGGTTGCCCTGCGTGACGAAGTAGGGCACCGCGAGGTCGTCGAGGCCCGACCTGGCCTCCTCCTGGAGCGCGACGCCGCCGTGACCGATGTCGCCGTTGAGGAGGAGGAACTCCAGCGGGTCGGTCGCCGCGAAGTCGTTCACCGCTGCGACCAGTTCGCTGAGATCGCGTCGGGAGTCGGTGCCGGGTTGGCCCAGGTGCCCGTCGCTCGCGGTCGCGAACCGGAACACGGCCCCCGCGGGCGACACCGGGGTGGCGCTGGTGGTGGGCGTCGCCGACGGCGTCGCGGTCGGGGCCACGCCGGAGGTCGCCGGAGCCTCAGGGGCACAGCCGGCCACGAGCCCGGACGCGGCCAGTCCGGCGCCGCCGAGGGTGCGCAGGACGGTCCGGCGGGACGGGGTCGCCGAGCCGGTCGTGTGCGCTGCCATGACCCCAACCTACGGCGTCGGGCGCCCGGACGGTGCGGGCACCAACCCTCAACCGAACCCTGAACGGTTACTTGAGACCTCTCAGGAATGAAACCCCTAGTCAGGAGGGCGTTGTCGCCCGAAGGGGCGACGGCAACCCTCAAGCGGACCCTTGCCTCCCCCCGGACAACCCCGTACCAAAGCACCTGTGAAAACTGTGACGAGAGTGCTGTCCGTGGCCGTTGGGCTTGCCCTGAGCCTCGGGTGTGCCCTTGTCCAGACGCCCCCCGCGAGTGCGGTCTCCACCAGCGCCAAGACGAAGTTCATCTCCAGCCTGGTGACCGCGGCCCAGAACACCCAGCGCAAGTTCGGCGTCCCGGCGTCGGTCTCGATCGCGCAGGCCATCGAGGCGTCGGACTGGGGAACCTCGAGCGAGGTGTCCAAGGCGAAGAACTACTTCGACACCCCCTGCAGCGCGTCGATGACCGCCGCGCAGTTCGCGGCCCTCGCCGACGACCAGGTGGGCAAGCCGTACGTGCTCGGCGCCGAAGCGGCGATCACCAACCCCGATCCGGCGAAGTTCGACTGCTCCGAGCTGGTCCAGTGGCTGTTCGGACGCTCGGGCAACCCGATCACCGACCTCGCCGCGTCCCAGTACAACGTCACCAAGAAGGTGTCCGGCTCCCCGAAGGTCGGCGACCTGGTGTTCCTGCGCAACAACCCGGCGCGCTCCAACGGCATCGGCCACGTCGCCGTCCTCACCAAGAAGCTCAGCAACGGTGACTGGCGGATCATTGAGGCCCGCGGTCGCGCCTACGGCGTCGTGCGGACGACCCTGAGCTACTGGAAGCAGCGCTCCTACTACGCCGGCCTGCGCCGGTACTCCTCGTTCGTGCTCGCCGACGGCGACAGCGTCACCGCGTCCGCGGCGAAGCTCTACCAGGCCAACTGCACGACGATCGACGGCACGAAGTACGCGACCTTCAGCTCGATGACAAACTCGTTCTACGCGAACGCCGAGGCGATCACGAGCGACTCCGCCTACAAGGCCGCCCGCGCGGTGATGGCCAGCATCCCGAAGTTCGTCGACGAACTGGCGAAGGTCGTCCGGCCCAAGGACGCCAACGGCTACGCCAAGACCATCGACGGCCTGATCGACACCTACAACCTCACCGACTACGACGTCGTGCCGATCAAGATCGTCCTGGAGTCCGGCGACGCCGGGTTCCGGGTGACCGCGCTGCAGTACCTGCTCACGGCTGCCGGGTACAGCACCACCGTCACCGGCAAGTTCGACGCCGGCACCACCTCGGCGGTCAAGAAGTTCCAGAAGGCGAAGAAGCTCGAGGTCGACGGCCAGGCCGGCCAGTACACCCTCGACGGGCTGTTCGCCACGCTGGCCTCCGGCGACTCCGGCACCAGGGTGAGCGCGCTGAACGCCCTGCTCTCCGGGCTGGGCTACAGCACCACCTCCGGCAGCAGCTTCGGGAGCGCAACCCTCGCGTCCCTGAAGTCCTTCCAGAGCACGGCGGGACGCAGCGCGAGCGGCACCACCGACAACAACACGTGGGCTGCGCTGTTCATGGCGCTCGACTCCGCCCAGCCGACGGTCGCCGGCACAGCCAGGGTGGGCCAGACGCTCACCGCGACCGCCGGTTCGTGGGGACCGGGGACGGTGGCGCTCTCCTACCAGTGGTACCGCGGCAAGAGCGCGATCAGCGGGGCGTCCGCCACGACGTACGCCGTGCAGGGTGACGACGCCGGCTCGACCCTGAGCGTCGTCGTGACCGGCCTGCGGACGGGCTACACGCTGACGGCCCGCAGCTCGGCCGCCACCAGCACCGTCGACAACGGCACGTTCTCCGCCTCCCCGGTCCCGACCGTGACCGGCACGGCCAAGGTCGGCAAGACGCTCACCGCGACCGCGGGAACCTGGAAGCCCACGCCCGGCTCACTGGCCTACCAGTGGCTCCGGGACGGCAAGGCGATCGACGGCGCGACCAAGGCGTCCTACACCGCCAGGGCTGAGGACGCGGGCGCGAAGCTCAGCGTCTCGGTGACGGCGACCCGCGACGGATACACCACGACCACCAAGGCCTCGACGGCCACGGGCGCGGTCGCCAAGGGGACGCTCACCGCGAATACCCCGACGATCTCCGGCACCAGGGACGTGGGCAGGACGCTCAAGGCCGTGGCCGGGACCTGGGGACCGACCGGCGTCACGCTGACCTACCAGTGGTACCGGGACGCCAAGGCGATCAGCGGTGCGACGAAGGCCAGCTACAAGCTCACCAAGTCCGACAAGGGCAAGCGGATGACGGTCGTGGTCACCGGCACCCTCGACGGGTACTCGACCGTGGCCAAGAAGTCCGCCCAGACCCGCAAGGTCACGACCTGACCGGGGCACTCACCAGGCGCCGGCCGCACACTTCGCGGTGATCTTGTAGGGCAGGAGTTCGGTGGTCGTCTTGCCGTCCCTGGTCTCCTTGGCCGTGAGCTTGCCCGAGACGGTGAACGAGGAGCCCGACGTGGTCAGGGCGGCCGATGTCCCCTTGGCCGCGTCGGACGCGGAGTAGCCGAGCTTCCAGGTGAAGCCCTCGGAGTCCTCCCCGAAGGCGCCGTCGATCGATGCCACCGAGGACCGGGAGGAGTCGAGCACCACGGTGAGGTCCACGGTCCCGTACCACTCGTTGTCGTGGTCGGCGAGCGTGATCGTCGGGGCGCCGGACACTGTCCTGCAGGTGCCGGCCAGCTTCTTGGTCACCGTCATGTAGATGGCCAGGGTGCCAGTCGCCTTCACCGCCTTGGCCTGCGTCGCTGTGGGGGTCGCGGACGCGGACGTCGGCGCCTCTGACGGCGTCGCCGACACGGTCGGTGGAGCGGAGGGGGTGATCGTCTCGATCGGCTTGGGTGTGAAGCTCGAACTCGCCGGGGTCGCGCACGCCGCCAGGGTCACCGCCAGCCCGGTCCCGAGGACCACGGCGCACGCGCTCCCCCACCGCCTCGCCGCGGGCCGCCGCCCCACCTTCTGCACATGGTCTGCCACGTCCCCATCGTCGCGCCTGCCCACGGCCCGTCCCGGCAGGACGCGCCGCGCGCCCGTATCAGGGCCGTGCCGCCGCGCTCCCATCGGTGTCGGACCCGTCCCGATCCGGCCGTCCCGAGGAGCAGCCATGCCCGTCCGTTCCCGTCCCTCCCGCTGGCGCCGCGGGTTGTCCGCCACGGTCACCGCGCTGGCGCTCAGCCTCACCACGGGCTGTTTCGAGAACATCTCCAGCTCGATCGACCAGGCCACGCAGGTGATCGACGACGGCATCCGCAGCCTGAACGCGAACTCCTCCGCCTGGCGGGCCATCCTGCAGAAGGTCGCCGACGACCTGCCCGAGGACATCTCGGAGACCATCCGGGTGGACGCCCAGAGCCTCGTCAACCGCAGCATCGCCACCGCGGGGGTGGAGTTCCGGTGCAACGTCGACTTCCTCGGCCATCGGGCGATCCAGTCCCTGGAGGCCCTGAAGGCGAAGCTCCTCGGCCAGAACCCCGCGGTCCTGCCGCCGGGCTTCTGCCAGGCCGATCCGGCCGCGATCGACCTCAACGTCGACCCGGGCAAGTGGTCGACGCTGATGCTCTACGGCTACGACCTCGACCACGCCGACGTGTCCGGCAACCTGTTCACGGTGTCCCTGGTCACCGCGAACGGCCAGAGCACGGCACTGCCGGAGAGCCGGATCGGCCGGACCACCCACTACCAGGTCACCGTGAACCTCGGTTCGCTCGCCCCGCAGCTCTACCAGCAGGGCATCACCAAGATCGCCGTCGCATGGAACGGGTCCGCCGCGGGCTACCCCGAGGCCGTCGTCGTGCCGTGGAACCCCCCGCAGCAGACGATCCTGCAGAAGGACCTCGGCTCGACGAGGTACACCCCGCCCCGCGTCGGGGGTGACGCCGACTTCGACACCGACGACGACGAGCCCACGGACGTGCAGGTGGGCGGCGAGCTGTCCGTGCAGCCGGACCGGATCACCTCACGGGTGTCCCTGCACGCCAGGGAGCGCGACCCCGACCACACCGAGGTCAACGGCACCAGCGACTGGGCCGCCGCCTACCTCGCGCCCGCCAACTGGCGGATCGTGTCGGTCAGCCCGACCGGGGCGTCCACCGCGACCGCCGTCGCGACGTCCCACGACGTGCTCAAGCTCTCCCGCCCCGGCGGCGAGGTCGTCGACTTGTTCGACGTCTGGGTCGACCGCGACGGGGACGAGGCCGGCTCCTACACGTCCGTCGAGGCGCACTGGCGGCGGGTGGACATCGTGCTGCAGCAGGTCGCCCCCAGCTGGGCGAGCTGAGGCCTCAGGCGTCGCCGGTCGGAGCCGGCGCCCCGGGCTCTGCGGGCCCGGTCTCGAGGACCAGCTCCATGTCGGCGACGACGTGGCTCAGCCCGCGGTGGTTCCGCGATCGGACCAGCACCACGAGGGTGGCGACGGCGAACGCGAGTCCCGCCGCCGGGAGTTCCACCAGCGGACTGGACAGGGCCAGGTAGCCGCCGACGCCGAAGGCGAACTTCAGCACGCGGCTGCGCACCTCGTGTCCCGGTTTCGCCAACGGCTCCAGCTGGACGGCCGCCTCGCCCAGCGTCCGTCCCCTGGCCAACACCCAGTAGCCCTCCAGGAGCGCGGGAACGCCGGAGGCGAGCGCGCCGTCGACCCACCCTGGGAGCGCGTCCAGCGGCCACTCCAGGACGTAGAGTGCGAACGCCCGCCACCCGATCGCGAGCGAGTAGCCGACGACGGTGACCACCGCGAGGTCGGCGAGGATGCCGACGAGCCGGCGTCCCACGGTGACCCCTGCCGCTACCGGCGCCGCGCGCCGCCGCTGGATCAGGGCGGCGAACGGCAGCGCGAACAGGGAGCCGAGCAGCGCCCCGACGGTGTTCAGCAGCAGGTCGTCGACGTCGAACACGCGGTACGCGCAGTGGTACAGCCCCCAGATGCCGGTCTTCTGGGTGAACTCGATCGCGAGCGAGAGGATGAGGCCGGCCAGCGTCGCCACGACCACGCCGCGCCGGAGCAGGATTCGGAGGAGGAAGCCGAGCGGGAGGAAGAAGACGACGTTGAACACCACCTGCAGCAGCGCGCGGTTGTGCAGGAACAGGTGCCCGTCGGCGCGGATGTCCTCGATGAACCGGAACAGCCTCAGGTTGGCGCGCACGCACGTGAACGACTCCGACTCCGGCAGCGGCACCAGGGTGTAGCTCCACAGCGCGACCGCGTAGACCGCGACAGCGAGCAGGATCAGCAGGTCGAGCACCCGAAGCCGTCCGGCCCTGCGGTAGAGCAGCACCGCGACCGGGACGAATGCGACGGCAGCGAGCAGGCCGCCCACGAGCAGCGCGACCCAGGTGCTGGGACCGAACTGGCGGAGCATCGACCCTCCTCGTGGCTCGCGGAGCCACCACTCTAGACAGCGGCCCCGAACCGCGTCGTGGCCGTCCGGTATTCTCCGGCCGCGGTCCATGTGCGAACTCGGGAGGCCCGGATGACCTGGCGGATGCCGGCGGAGACGGAGCCGCACGATCGCGCCTGGATGGCCTGGCCCGCCGGCGGGTACACCCTCGGCGACACGGCGGCGGAGGCGGAATCGGCCCGGCAGGCGTGGGCTGGGGTGGCGAACGCGATCGTCGAGCACGAGCCGCTGACGATGCTCGTCCCTCCGGACGCGGTCGCGGACGCCCGCCGGTGGCTGTCGTCGGAGGTCGACCTGGTCGAGCGGTCGCTGGACGACGCCTGGTACCGGGACAGCGGACCGACGTTCGTCCTCGACGACGAGGGTCGGCTGGGCGCGGTGAACTGGGTGTTCAACGGCTGGGGCGGCCAGTCGTGGGCGCGCTGGGGCCTCGACGCGGACGCGAGCCTGGTGGCCACGTCGGCGAGTGGCGCGCTGCGGATCGACTCGGCGCTGGTGAACGAGGGCGGCGGGATCCACACCGACGGCGAGGGGACGCTGCTGGTGACCAGGACCGTCCAGCTCGACCCCGGCCGCAACCCGGGCTGGACGGAGGCGGCCGTCGAGGCGGAGTTCGCCCGCACCCTCGGCATCCGGAAGGTGATCTGGCTGGACCGTGGGCTGGCCAGGGACTCCGCGGCCTTCGGCACCCGAGGGCACGTCGACCTGCTCGCCACCTTCGCCTCGCCCGGCACCGTGCTCGTCCACGACCAGCGCGACCCCGCGCACCCCGACCACGCGGTGAGCAGGGAACTCGTGGAGACCCTCGGCGGGTCGACCGACGCGGCCGGGCGGACGCTCACGACGGTGCGCCTGCCCGCTCCCCGCGTGACGCGCGACGCCGAGGGCTGGGTCGACCACAGCTACGTGAACCACTTCGTGCTCAACGGCGCCGTGGTGATGGGGACGTTCGACGATCCTGCCGACGCCGAGGCGGCTGAGATCCTCGCCGCCGCCTACCCTGGACGCCGGATCGTGGCCGTCGACGCCCGGCCGCTGTTCCGCCGCGGCGGCGGCGTCCACTGCATCACCCAGCAGCAGCCGGCGGCAACCGCCCCCACCACCACCGGCACCCCCACCCCCACCGTCATCCCCGCCCCCACTGTCATCCCGGGCTTGACCCGGGATCTCACCACCGACCAGGGGAACCGCCCATGAAGACCGTCGTCGCACCCGTCCTCGACTCCCCCGCCCGCGTGCACGACACGGGCCGGCCGCCGCTGGTCGTCGGTCTCGTCCAGACCCGCTGGCACGAGGACGCGGACGAGCACAGGGCTGTGCTCGCCGACGGCATTGCGTCCGCGGCGTCGGCCGGGGCACAGGTCTTGTTCCTCCCCGAGCTGACCCTGCTGCGCTACCCAGCCGACACCAGGCCGGACGGGGTGCCGGCCGACCTGGCCGAGGACCTGGCGTCCGGGCCGACCACGAGCTTCGCCAGGGCGATGGCCGCCGCGCACAGCGTGCTGGTGCACGCCTCGCTGTACGAGCGCGCCGACGGCCCGGACGGACGCGGTTTCAACACCGCCGTCCTGGTCGCACCCGACGGGACGCTGCTCGCCCGCACCCGCAAGCTGCACATCCCGGTGACCGCCGGCTACTACGAGGACCGCTATTTCCGCCCCGGGCCGGCCGAGGACCCGTACCCGGTGACGACACTCCCCCACTCCTCCGGCGCCCGGGTGGGCCTGCCGACGTGCTGGGACGAGTGGTTCCCCGAGGTCGCGCGCGCGTACAGCCTCGCCGGGGCGGAGGTGCTGGCCTACCCGACGGCGATCGGGTCGGAGCCCGACCACCCCGGGTTCGACACCGAGCCGCTGTGGCGCCAGGTGATCGTGGCCAACGGCATCACCGGCGGGCTGTTCATGGTCGTGCCGAACCGGTGGGGCGACGAGGGCCTGGTCCGGTTCTACGGGTCGTCGTTCATCTCCGACCCGTACGGCCGCGTCCTCGTGCAGGCGCCCCGCGAGGGCGACGCCGCACTGGTCGCGTCCCTCGACCTCGCCCAGTGCCGGGACTGGCTGGACCTGTTCCCCTTCCCCGCGACCCGGCGTCCGGACACCTACGGCCCGCTGACCGACGGGTGGACCTCGAGGACCTGACCGTCGGGGTCTGTCACGACCAACTTCGGCCCGGCCTCGTCGGTCTCGAGGCGCGCGTTGAGCCCTCTCGCCCGCAGGCGTGCCACGAGGGAGTCCAGCGGCTCGGAGGTCTCGAACCCGAGCCCGACCAGGGCGGGGTGGTCGAGCCAGTCGCCGCCGGGCGGCTCCGCGGGCGCGAGAGCTTCCTGCCGTCCGGCGTGGAGGCCGACGACTCCCGCTTCCGTGCCGGCCAGCAGTGCGCACCACCAGGGATCGTCGAGCGGGCCGACCGGACGGAAGCCGAGACACGCGAACAGCGCCGCGTCCCCGCTGAAGTCGTCGGTGTACCGCACGGCGAGGACCCGGATCGGCGATTCCGGGCAGCCACCGTCGTCCTTGCTCCCGAAAAGCGGCCTTGCTCCCGGAATTCGGGGAGCACGGCCGTCTTTCGGGAGCAAACGCGGATGGTGGGGGTGGTAGCCGTAGAGGTCGGCCGGGTGCGCCTCGTTGAGGCCGACCGCGCCGACGCCGGGCAGCCACACCGCACCCTGCGTGCCGTACGCCTCGTCCCAGGTGGTGGCGTCGAGCCCGGCGTCGGCGAGCGCGGCCACCCCGTCCGGCACGTCGGCCACAAGGAGGTTCAACGTCGTGAGGCCCGCGCCAGCGCCGTCCGGCCCCGCGACGTGCACGGCGACGCTCCCTGCCGCACCGTCCAGCACGGCGTACTCCCCGTTCGTACTCTCCCGCACCCGGCTCAGACCGATGACGGCGAGGAAGTCGGCCATCGCCGCGACCTTCGTGGTGAACCGCATCGGCAGCACCCGGCAGTCCACGCTCATCTCGATCCCCGCCCTTCCAGATAGCTCCGCAGCGCCGTCTCGACCACCGCCGACAGGCTGCGCCCCTCGTCGATCGCGAAGTGCTTGACCTCGCGCACCAGTTCCGCCGGCAGGTACACGTTGAACTGCACCTTCGCCGCTCCGTTCTCCGCACCCATAGCTAGAATTCTAGCACTCTAGCCATGCTCGTGAACGCCCCGTCGTTCTTGCTCCCGAAAGGCGGCCGTGCTCCCCGAATTCGGGGAGCAAGGCCGCCTTTCGGGAGCAAACGCGAGTGGTGCGGGCGTGAGGGTGGCGCCGAGGGCCGCGTGGGAGTGGGGGCGGCTGGACGCTAGTCGAGGCGGGCGAAGTTGAGCGTGTGGACGACCAGCTCGCCGGCGGCGTCGCACTCGTCGAGGTCGATGCGGGCGGTGATCGACCAGTCGTGGTTGCCCTCGGGGTCGTCGATGACCTGGCGGACGTCCCACGTCCGGCCCCGCTCGGTGACCACCAGCAGCGCGGGACCGCGGGCGTCCGCGTCGGTGGGCAGCACCTCGTGCTCGTCCCAGTACTCCCCCAGCGCCTCGTCCCAGCGCGTCCGCGTCATCGCGCCACCGGGCTCGAGCGCGGCCAGGCCCTCCACGTCGTCGGACGCGGCCAGCTCCACCCGCCGGAACATCGCGTTGCGGACGAGCACCCGGAACGCCCGGACGTTGCTGGTCACCGTCTGCGGCGGACGCACCTCGACCACCTCGTCCGGGCCGGCAGCGGACAACCCGGCCAGCTCCTCCCACTCGTCCAGCAGCGAGGAGTCGGTGAGCCGGGTGACCTCGCCCAGCCACTCGATGATGTCCTCCAGGTCCTCGGTGCGCAGGCTCTCCGGGACGGTCTGGCGCAGCGCCCGGTAGGCGTCCGACAGGTAGCGCAGCAGCAGGCCCTCGCTGCGCTGCAGCTTGTAGAAGCCCACGTACTCGCCGAACGTCATCGCCCGCTCGAACAGGTCCCGCACCACCGACTTCGGCTTCACAGGGCTCTCCGACAGCCACGGGTGCGCGGCCAGCTCCCCGGTGTACACGGCGTCCAGCAGTTCGGCCAGCGGACGCGGCCACGTCACCTCGTCGAGGATCTCCATCCGCTCCTCGTAGTCGTAGCCGTCCGCCTTCAGCTCCGCGACCGCCTCGCCGCGCTCGCGGAACTGCTGGGCGAGCAGGATCACCATCGGGTCCTCCAGCGTCGCCTCGATCACGCTGACCACGTCCAACGCGTAGCCGGGCACCTCGACGTCCAGCCTCGCCATCGCCGCCAGCGCGAGGGCGCTCAGCGGCTGGTTGAGCGCGAAGTTGTGCTGCAGGTCGACGGCCAGCGCGTAGCGGCGTCCGCCCGGCGTCGGCTCGTCCAGCCGCACCACCACCCCCGCGCGCAGCAGCGAGCGGCCCATCGCCGCGGCCCTGCGCAGCAGCTTCTGCCGCACCGGACGCTCGCTCGTGCACGAGTCGATCAGCGACACCAGCGCGGCGCCGGTGTCCTCGTCGCGCTGCAGCAGGTTCAGCAGCATGGCGTGGGTGACCCGCATCCGGGCGTGCAGCGGCTCCGGCTCGGAGTCGATCAGCTTCGTGAACGTGGCCTCGGTGTAGTTCACGACGCCCTCGGGCGGCTTCTTGCGCCGCACCGAGCGCAGCTTCTTCTCGTCGCCGGCGAACTTGGCCAGGATCCGGGTGTTCTCCACCTCGTGCTCGGGCGCCTGGGCCGCCACGTAGCCGACGGTGTCGAAGCCGGGACGCCCGGCGCGTCCGGCGATCTGGTGGAACTCGCGGCTGCGCAGGACGCGGCTGCGCCGCCCGTCGAACTTGGTCAGCGCCGCGAACAGCACCGTCCGGATCGGCACGTTGATGCCCACGCCGAGGGTGTCGGTGCCGCAGATCACGGTCAGCAGGCCGCGCTGGGCGAGCGTCTCGACCAGCCGCCGGTACCGCGGCAGCATGCCGGCGTGGTGGACGGCGATCCCGGCGTGCAGCAGCGTCGAAAGGGTCTTGCCGAACCCTCCGGAGAACCGGAAGCCGCGCAGCGCGTCCACCAGCGCGGAGCGGTGGCTGCGGTCGACGATGCCGGAGCTGAGCAGCGCCTGCGCCCGGTCGACCGCGCCGCCCTGCGTGGCGTGGACGATGTAGACCGGAGCCTGCCGGTCGTCGATCAGCCCCTGGATCGTCTCGTGCACGGGCGTGGTCGCCCACGAGTACACGAGCGGGACGGGACGGACGGCGCCGCCGACGATCGTGGCGGGCCGCCCCGTCCGCCGCTCCAGGCCGGCGGCGACCTCGCTCATGTCGCCGAGCGTGGCCGACATGATCACGAACTGCGCCTGCGGCAACTCGACCAGTGGCACCTGCCAGGCCCAGCCGCGGTCGCGGTCGGCGAGGAAGTGGAACTCGTCCATCACCACCTGGTCGACCCGCGCCGCCCGCCCCTCGCGCAGGGCGATGTTGGCCAGGATCTCGGCCGTGCAACACACGATCGGCGCCTCGGCGTTCACCGCGGCGTCGCCGGTCACCATGCCGACGTTGACCGCCCCGAACACCGCGCACAGCGCGAAGAACTTCTCGCTCACCAGCGCTTTGATCGGCGCCGTGTAGTAGCTGCGTCCACCTGCGGCCAGGGCGGCGAAGTGCGCGGCGGTGGCGATCAGCGACTTCCCCGAGCCGGTCGGCGTGGTGACGATCACGTTCGCCCCGGTGAGGATGTCGATGACGGCCTCGTCCTGGTGCGGGTACAGCGTGATCCCGTCCGCCACCGCCCAGCCCGTGAAGGCGTCGTACAGCGCGTCGGCGTCGGTCGGATCGGCAGGGATCAGCTCGGTGAGTCGCATGGCGCGCCCATCGTCCCACCCCGGCCCGACGGACGCGGAACCGCCCTCAGCGCAGCCAGGCGTCCAGCCCCGCCGTCAGCTCGGCGAACAGGTCCTCGTTCAGCGCGAACGCCACCCGCACCTCGTCGGCGACCCGCCGCCGGTCGGCGTCCGCCAGCGGCAGGGCGTCGAGACGCGCGCGGTAGCCGTCCTTGTACGGCTTCACCTTCTCGATCGCGTCGAACCGGTAGAACGACAGCCCCGCGCCGTCGGTGACGCCGTGGGCGCGGGCGAGGACGCGGCCGATCGCCTGCCCGCCGGACAGGTCGCCGAGGTAGCGGGTGTAGTGGTGCGCGACGTACAGCACGGGGTCTGCCCGGGTCGCCTCGATCCGCCCGACGTAGGCGGTCACCGCTGCGGTCGGGGACGCGTCGACCGCCGTCGGGGCGGACGCGGCGGTCCAGTGCGCGAGGTCGGCCTCGATCGCGGCCAACCGGTCCAGCGCCGGGTCGACGAGCTGCCCGGCGACGGGGTGGCGGGCCAGGTCGGCGCCCACCGCCTCCAGCGCCGCGTACACCGGACGCAGCCGCGCCAGGTAGGTGGCGTAGCCGGCCTCGGTGACGCGAGCGTCGAGTAGAGCGGTGACGAACCCCGCGCTCTCCGCCCTGCGGTGCTCGGCCTGGGAGCCCTCGCGCATCAGCGTCGAGAGCGTGGCGGTGGCCAGTACGGTCATCGGTCGTTCCCTTCCTCGGTGGGTCGTGATCCGTCCGGGGCGAACCCCCGGCCGGGTGGCGACGGGGCACGACGATGCGGTGCCCGTCCGGGGTGTCTGTGAGCACGTGCACGCCGATGCCGTAGACGTCGGCGAGCTGCCCGGGGGTGAGCACCTCGTCCGGCGTGCCCGCGGCGACGAGGCGTCCGGCGTGCAGGATGGCGATCCGGTCGGCCCAGGCCGCGGCGAGCGAGAGGTCGTGCACGACCACGACGACGGCGCGTCCGGCGCTCGCCAGCGCCCGGGCGACCGCCATCACGTCCTCCTGGTGGCGCAGGTCGAGGGCGGCCGTGGGCTCGTCGAGCAGGACCACCGGCGTCTCCTGGGCGAGGACGCGGGCCAGCGAGACCCGCGCCTGCTCGCCGCCCGACAGCGTCGGGAACGTCCGGTCGGCCAGGTCGACCACGTCGGTGGCCCGCATCGCCGCCAGGACCGACGCCTCGTCCTCCTCCGCGCTCGCCCGCCGCGACCACGGCGCGCGTCCCATCGCGACGACCTCGCGGACGGTGAAAGGGAAGCTGACCCGGTTGGCCTGGGGCAGGACGGCCCTGCGCCGCGCGAGCTGCCGGGGCGTCCACTCCCCCAGCGGGCGTCCCGCGACCTCCACGGCGCCGGAGACCGGAGCCAGGTCGCCGGCGAGCGCGGCCAGCAGGGTGGACTTGCCAGCGCCGTTGGGGCCGACCAGCGCCACCACCTCGCCGTGCGCGACCGCCAGGTCGACCTCGCGGACGATGTCGGCGCCGCCCAGCCGGCAGCTGACCGCGAGCGCGCGCAGGGCGGTGGGGGCCACGGGTGGGGTGATCTTCATGCCCAGCCTCCGGCGCGCGCCCTGGTCGAGCGGACCAGCCAGAAAAAGAAGGGGCCGCCGACGAGGGCGGTCAGCATGCCGATCGGCAGGTCGGCGCCGGCGACGAGGGTGCGGGCGAGCAGGTCCGCCCACACCATCAGCGCGGCGCCGCCGAGCAGCGAGACGCCCAGCAGCGGACGGTGCGCGGGCCCGAGCAGCATCCGGGTCAGGTGCGGCACGACGAGCCCGACGAACTGGATGATCCCGGTGAACGCGACCGCGACCCCGGTGAGCAGCGCGACCAGCACGATCGAGCCGACCCGCAGCCGCTCGACCCGCAGGCCCAGGTGCGCGGCCGTCCGTTCCCCGAGGGCGAGCAGGTCGTAGCGGCGGGCGAGCACGAGCGCGACCACGGCGGCGGGGACGCCGAAGCCGGCGACGACCGCGACCTCCGACCAGCGGGAGGCGTTCATCGACCCCAGCTGCCAGAACACGATCTGCTCGCGGGAGCCGGTGTCGGACAGGAACATGACCAGGGCGAGTCCCGCGCCGGCGAACGCGTTCACGGCGATGCCGGTGAGCAGCAGCGTGACGACCTCCGTGCGTCCGCCGGACCGGGCGGTCGTGTAGACCAGCAGCGTGGTGACCAGGCCGCCCGCGAAGGCGAACACCGCGACGCCCCAGCCGCCCAGCAGGCCACCGGCGAAGGCGATCGCCGCGGCGGCGCCGAGCGCGGCCCCGGACGAGACACCGACCACGCCGGGCTCGGCGAGCGGGTTGCCGAACACCGCCTGCATCACGGTGCCGGCGACGGCCAGCAGGGCGCCGACCAGGATGCTCATCGCCAGCCGCGGGAACCGGATCTGCAGCAGGGTCTGCTCGACCACGTGGTCGGCCGGCGTCCACGGGTTCGCGATGCCCAGCCCGTGCAGGGCGGCCCCGAGCACGTCGCTGCCGCTGACGGGGAGCTGGCCGACCCGCGCCGAGACGACGATGCCGGCGACCAGGAGGACGGCGAAGCCCAGCGGGACGAGGAGGCGACGGGCTGACGTCACCGGCCCGCCTCGCCGTAGACCGCGCGTGCGACCGCCGCGAGGACGGCGGCCGAGCGCGGGCCGAACGACAGGATGTCGCCGTCGGCCATGTCGACGAACCGCCGCCGCTCCCCCGCCGGCGTGAGCGAGAGCGCGGGCTTGGCCGCCAGCAGCCCGTCCACCCCGCCGGCCGAGGCCAGGCCGTCGGTCATCATCAGGATCACGTCGGGTTTCGCGGCGACCACCGCCTCGTCGGTGAGCGGCTGCGCCTCCGCCCAGCCGAGCTCCGCGCCGACGTCGGTGCCCCCGAGCGCGTCGATCAGCGCGCCCGCTCCGGAGTCCTTGCCGAGCAGGTAGTACACGCCGGAGTTCGCCCGGACGTACAGGAACACGATCCGCAGCCGGTCGTCGGCGTCCGTGGGCGCCAGCCGGGCGATCTGCGCGCGGACGGCGTCCACCTCTGCGGTGATCCGTTCGGCGAGCCGCTCGCCGGTGTCCGGCAGGCCGACAGCCGCCGCGACCTCGCGGGCGAGGGTGGCCGCGCCGTCGTAGCTGGCGCCGTTGTCGACGAACACGACCGGGACGCCGGTGTCGGCGAGCTGCTCGACCACGTCCCTGGGCCCCATCGAGCCGTCGGTGATGATCAGGGTCGGCGAGGTGCTGAGCACCGCCTCTGCGTTCACGGCGTGGCCCTCCCTGGTGATGACGGGGAGCGACTCCGTGCCGGGGAAGGTCGTCGAGACGTCCCTGGCCACCAGCCGGTCGCCCAGCCCGAGCGCCCACAGCGTGGCGGCGATCGAACCGGACAGGTCGAACGCGACGATCCGGGACGTGTCGCTGACCGTCACCTCGCGGTCGCCGGCGCGGAACTTCGACACGACCGTGGCCGGGAGGGACGCCTGCTCGTCGCCGCCCACCGGCTCGACCGTGCGGTCGGTGAGGGCCGCGGTCGCCGGGCCGGTGAGGGAGCGGGGGTCGGCGGCGGGGCTGAGGCTGGCCAGCGGGACGGGGGCGGACGAGGACGCGGACGCGGCCGGCCCCGCGGCCTCCGCCGAACCGCAGGCGGTGAGCAGGACGGCCAACGCCAGGGCCAGGCCCGTGGCCACAGGGCGCCTCACGCGCGCACCAGCCAGCGGCGGGCGACCAGCAGGGTCAGCGCGGAGCCCAGGACGGCTCCGACCGTGCCGCTGGCGACCCAGCCGACCCAGTCCGGGACGCCGCCGTCGGTGCCGGCCGCGGCCGGGGAGCCGGTGGCGCCGGGAGCGACGGCCGAGGACTGCCCGGCCGGGGAGGGCGTGGCGGCTGTCGCGCAGTCGGTGGCGGTGTAGCTGAGCGTCACCGGGTCGAAAGCCGAGCCGGCCTGGTAGTTCGGGAACGCGGCACTGCCCTCGCCGGTGAGCGAGGCGGGGATGTCGCTGATCGTCACCCTGTCGCCGGCGCGGGTGAGCGTCCCCTCGCCGACCGCGAGCTGGACGAAGGGGACGTCGGGGGTCTCCTGCCTCGCGTCCTTGCCGGCCAGCGCCGCGTCCATCGTGGTGCCCGCGTAGTCGAGCCGGAGTACGGCGGCGCCGGGCCCGGTGAAGGCGACGACCGGGTCGGCGATCGTGGTGTCGAGGGCTCCGTCGTGGCCGGTGAACCGCACGGTGCCGGAGAAGGCGATCTCCCCCGTGCCCGCCTCCGCGTCGCCCGAGCCGGCTCCGGCGTGCCACGTGAACACCGGGGTCGCGTAGGTCGCGCCGCCCCCGGTCGTCCAGTCGCCGTTGGCGATGGTGCCGGAGATGTAGGCGCGGAAGGACTCCTTGAAGCCCCAGACCAGCTCGGCGTCGCTGAGCCGGCAGCCGAGGGTCGCTGCGGCGGTGCCGGTCGTGGCGGACGCCGTGGCGGTGGCCGTGGCGGACGCGGACGCCGTGGACGCGGTCGCGACGGTGCCGGAGGAATTGCTGGCCGCGGCCTTCGTGCCGACGACGAAGGTGACCGGGTCCAGCGCCGTCCCCGCGGGGTAGAAGGCCGAGCCGTGGTAGGAGAACACCTTCGCGCCGGCGGCAGTCAGCGTGGCGTCGACGCCGGTGTACGTCACCGAGCCGGACGCGGTCCCGCGCGACCCCGACGACAGGGAGAGGTTGGCCAGCACGACCCGCCCGTGGCCGGTGACGGACGCGGACAGCCGCGCCGAGCCGGACGACGTCACCGTGATCGCCGGGTCGGTGAAGGAGAGGTCCAGCACGCCGTCGTGGCCGGTGAACCGGACGGTGCCGCGGTAGGTGGTGGTGCCGGCGGCGTCCGGAGGGTCGGCGGAGGTGGCGGACTGCCCGAAGCGGTACCCGCCCCCGACCGCCTTCGCGCCGCGGGCGACCGAGATCGAGCCGTGGGCGATCGGACCGGTGATGTAGCTGCGGAACGAGCTCTTCACCCCCCAGGTCAGCGAGCCGGCTTTGCCGCTCGCGGTGGCGGTCGACGTGGCGGTCGGACTGCTGGTCGCGGTGGGCGTGCCGGTGCTGGTCGTGGTCGCGGTAGGCGTCGCAGTCACCGTGGGCGTCGCGGTCGAGGTGGGTTCGTCCGTGGGTGTGGACGTCGGTGTGGCGGTCGGCTCCGCGACGGCGATCGTGAAGCGGGCCGACAGGTCGGCCAAGGCGGTGCCCGCGGCATACATCGGGGTGCCGTGGTAGGCGAACACGGCGGTCCCGGCCTTCGTCAGCGTCGCCTTCGCCCCGGAGACGACCACGGTGTCGCCGTCGATGGTGACCGCGCCGGACAGGTCGACGTCGGCGATCGCGAGGTCGTCGGACGTCCCACCCTCGCTGTCGGTCACGTCCACGACCAGGGTGCCGTCGTCCCCGTCCGCGACGAGCCGCGGGTTCGCGATCGTGAGGTCCAGCTCGCCGTCGTGGCCGGTGAACCGGACGGAGCCGCGCGTCGACAGCGTCCCGCCGTCGTCGGCCCAGGTTCCGCTGCCGTCGGCGAACCGGGCCTGGTTGCCGTCCAGGCTGGCCGCGCCGCCCGCCTCGACGGTTCCGTGCGCGATCGGCCCTGTGATGTAGCTCCAGAAGGAACTCTTCACCCCCCAGGTGAGGGTGCCACCGGTGACCTCAGCGGCCTCCCCCGCCGCGCGGGCAGTGGCTCCCGGCATCGTCGTGACCGCCACCAGCAGGAGCATCGCGAACCCGGCCGCCGCCCCTCTCAGGGCACGCCGCAGCCCCCGCTTCACCTGCACCAGAAACCCCCCCCTGAACGCCGCGTCCACAGACCGGAACGATGGTTTAGGTTAGCCTCACCTAACCGATTTAGGGTATTCGACACTGTCCAAAATGACCGACCCGTGGTCACTCATCCTGGAGGGGAACCCATGTCCATCGCTGAACCCACACCGAGGGGCGGACGCCGCCTGCTCGGCCTGGGGCTCGCCGCGGCCCTCGCCGCCGGCTCGCTCGTCCTCGCCGCACCGGAAGCCCGGGCCGCAGACGACACGACGCCCACGACCACGATCCTTTCGGGGAGCATCTCGTGGGGGCTCAAGGCATCGTTCCGCGGCTACCTGACCGGCTTCGCCGCAGGCTCGGTCACCGCGGCCGATCCGGCCACCGACGACGGCACCCAGACAACCTTCCCCGTCGACGGCGGCAGCTGGGGCACGACGACCGGCTCCGCCACCGGTGAGGGTGCCGTCACCTTCACCGGCCACGCCGGCGTCCTGAACCTGACGATCTCGGATCCGGAGGTCACCCTCGACGCCGAGGGCGCCGAACTCGTGGTGGACGCCACGGACAGCGATGGGAACACCTACACCGACCTGGCTATCGCCACGCTGGACCTGACGTCCGCGCTGACCAGGAGCGGCGCGACCGTCACGATCAGCGACGCCCCGGCCACGCTCACCGAGGCCGGCTCTGCAGTGTTCACCTACAGCGGTCACCCGATGTACGCCGCCGGCACCGTCCTCGACGCCGTCGACGCCACCCTCACCGTCGCCCAGACCTCGATCACGGTCTCGAAGGTCAGCGTCGGCACGGACGAGACCGCCACCGTCACCGTCACCGGCTCGGGCTTCTTCCCGGGCGACTCGATCGCGGCCCGTCCGCCGCTGGCGGGGAAGTCGAGCGGCTTGTACGTCGCCTTCGGCAAGTTCGCCGACGCGTGGGCGCCCTCTGCCGGCGCCACGTCGGCCACCCGCAAGAACTCCTCGGTCAGGTGGGCGGTGCTGGCCGCCGACATGGCCACCATCGGCGGCCCGGCGGCCGGCGCCGTCGAGCTGAAGGCGGACGGGACGTTCACCGCCGAGCTCACCGTGAGCAAGGCCGAGATCGACGCCGTCGCCACCGACCCGAGCCTCGTGAACTACGGCGTCTACACCTACCCCGGCGGCGGCGCGGTGAAGGCGGGCTGGGAGCACTACACGCCGATCACGTTCTACGACCGCTCGGTCAGCAAGCTGTCGCTGAGCGCACCCTCGGTGACCTTCGGCAGGACCGCCAAGGTCTCGGTCGGCGTCAGCCCGTCCTCGGCCACCGGCACGGTCGTGCTGTCCGGTGCGGGTGACGACCTCACCGCCACCCTGAAGAAGGGCAAGGCGACGTTCACCGTCCCGGCCGGGCTCCCCGCGGGCAAGAACGTGCTCACCGTCGCCTACTCCGGTGACGACGTGCGGGCGAGCGTGTCGAAGACCGTCACCCTGACGGTGAAGAAGGCGTCCACGTCCACCACGCTGAAGACGAGGACGACCGCCTACGGCACGGCGCCGGTGGTCACGGTGAAGGTGAGCAAGTCGGCGTCGGGCCAGGTGAAGCTCACTGGTGCCGGCGCCGCCATCACCGCGGACGTCGTCGACGGCCTGGCCACGGTCACGCTGCCGGCCGACCTCAAGCCGGGCAAGCGGACGCTGAAGGCGACCTACGTCCCGGACGCCAACCACACCGGCTCCTCCGACAAGGCGACCCTGACCGTGAAGAAGGCCGCGGCCAAGCTCGCGGCCGTGGTCGACACGGTGCCGACCCCGGCCGCGGCCGGTCAGGCCACCGTGACCCTCAGCGGCGCCGAGGGCGCGACCGTCCCCACGGGGAAGGTCACGCTGCGGGTCAGCAAGGGCTCGAAGTCGTACACGGTCACCGGCAAGCTGGTCGACGGCGCGGCGGTGCTCGCCGTCCGCAAGCTCCCCGTCGGCACGTGGAAGGCCGCCGTGAAGTACACCGGTGACGCGCGTTACGCGTCCGCCGGCTACTCCAGCGTCGGCACCGTGGTGGTCACCGCCTGACCTGCCCGCCCCTTCGCAGAGTGCTCCGAAGGCGTCGCGCTCGACGCTTTCGGGGCATTCTGCGCGTCCGCGCCCGGCCCGCGACACGCTTAGCATCGCTAGGGATGCTTGATTGGCATCCCTAGCGATGCTAAGCTCGCCAAGGTCAGGACAACTCCAGCATGAGAGGGGAGGCAGACATGGCTATGGCAATCGGCGCGATCAAGGGGTTCTTCCACTTGTTCACCGCGGACTGGGTTCTTCAGGAGGATGTGACGAGTCACGTCGTCACCGTCCTCGACGTCCTCGAGCAGAGGCGTCCATAAGCCCGAGCCCGTTCACCGGGAGACAGTAGGGTGCGGTCTGTGTACTTGACGACGTCGCAGGCCGCCGCCGCCGCCGGCCTCCCGAAAGAGCAGTTCCGCTCGGCGATGTCCAAGGAGCGCAAGAACGGCAAGGAGTTCCATGCCCCGCGCGACGAGTGGGCCGACGGCCGCACCCCGCTGTGGGACGAGACGAAGGTGCTCGCCTGGGCGAAGGACCGCAAGAAGCGCAAGAAGCGCAAGAAGGAAGACCACAAGGGCGACTGACGCCCGAAGGAACCGTTCCCGGCACGATGGGGACGGTTCCTGTCGTTCCACGGGGGAGCTACTGGAGCTGGCCGCGGGCCTTCAGGTCGGCGACGATCCGGGCGTAGAAGTCCTCGTCGATGCGGTACTTCGCCCGGTAGATCAGGTAGCCGACCAGCACCAGGATCGGCGGCACCACCAACATCCCGACCTTGATCGTGAGCAGCCCGGACGCGGACGTGTCCGCCGGCCGGTCGGGGTTCACGCCCGCGATCACGATCGCCACCGCGACGATCTGCGTGGACAGCGCGGCGCCGACCTTGTTGATGAACGGCTGCAGCGCGAACGTGACCGCCCCGTTGCGGCGGCCCAGCTTCCACTGGCCGTACTCGATCGTGTCGGTGAGGAACACCAGCATCAGCAGCGTGATGAATGCGTCCCCGATGAACAGCAGCAGTCCCGAGACCGCGATGAAGGCGATGTGGGTCGGGGCGAAAAAGAAGATGACGTAGCCGACCAGGATCAGCACCGTCGCCATCGTGTACAGCCACCGCCGCGAGAACCTCTTCGAGAGCGCGGGGAAGACCGCGAAGCCCAGCAACTGGCTGGCCACCAGCACCGCGGCGAACGGCGAGTACATCCCCTCGTCCCCGTACACGTACTTGAAGTAGTAGGTGCCGAACGTGGTCGTGGTCAGGTAGCCGGTCATGAACAGCACCATCGCAATCGCCGTCCACAACAGCTGGTCGTTGCCGAACACCACCTTGGCGAGCTCACGGACGCTCGTGCGCTCCTGCTCGACCACGAACCCCGGCTCCCGCACGCCGAACAGCGTCACCGACTGGCTGGCCAGCATGATCACCACCAGCGCGGCAGCGAAGACGGTCCACGCCCGCACCGTACCGAAGGTACCGGCCAGCGCTTCCGTCACGGGGATCACGGCGACCACCACGACGAACAGCCCGATCGTGGCGAAGATCTTCGACACCGCCCCGAACCGCTCGCGCTGCGTCTGGTCGAGCGTGAGGGCGGGCAGCAGCGACCAGTACGGGATGTCGTTCGCCGTCCACGACAGGCTCCAGAACAGGTAGATCAGCGCGAACCCGACGACAAACCAGCCCCCGCTCAGGCCGAGGTCGGCGAACAGCAGGACGGTGAACAGTGCGGACGCGACCACGCCGCCGGCGATCCACGGCTTGTAGTGGCCCCACCGCGAACGGGTGTTGTCGACCACCGCGCCCATCACGATGTCGGCGACCGCATCGAACAGTCGCGCGGCCAGGATCAGCGAACTCGCCCACAGGAACTCGGCGGTGGGTGGCCGCAGCACGTCGCTGAGGAAGTAGACCAGGTAGATGCTGACCAGCGTGTAGACCATGTCGCGGCCGGTCGTGCCGACGCCGAACGTCCACAGGTTGCGCCGGTCGATCGCCGGGCCGGATCCGGGCATCCCCGCCTCATCTCGCTGGTCCTGCGCCGGACGCTACCGCAGCGGGACGGCCACGGTGAGTACGTTGTCTGACGTGTCCGCCGACCTGACCACGGAAGTCCTCAACGCGTGGGACGCTGCACTGGCCGGGGTGGACGCCGAGGCCTCGCTCCTGCTGCGCAACGGCGCCGGTGTCGTGGCGCAGCGGCGTCCGGACGCCCCCCACTACGCGGCCAGCACGGTGAAGCTCGCCGTCCTCTGCGCGCTCCTCTCCCGAGGGGTCGACGAGGGCTCGACGCTCCGCGTCCACGACACCTTCGAGAGCGCGGCGGGGGGCTCGTTCACGCTGCGTCAGTCCGACGACCAGGACGACGCGACGTGGGCGCGGCTGGGGTCCGAGGTCGCCGTCGGCGAGCTCGCGGAGCGGATGATCACCGTTTCCAGCAACATCGCGATGGACCTGCTCGTCGAGCGGATCGGTCTCGCCGCGGTGCGGGACTTCCTCGACCGGGTCGGGCTCGGCCGCGCGATCCTCTTGCGCCGGCTGATCGGGGACGCGTCCGCCGAGGCGGCACGGACGACCAACACCGTCACCGCCGCCGGACTGGCGGCATTGATGGCCGGGTTGGCGGACGCGTCCGTCCTGCCCCGCCCGCAGGCCGACCACGCGCTGGCGATCCTGGGCCGGCAGCAGCACCGGGGCATGATCCCCGCCGGCCTGCCGGAGAGCACGGCCAGCGCGAGCAAGGGCGGCTGGGTGCCTGGCGTGAACCACGACGTGGCGTTCGTCCGGCCGGACGCGGCGCCGCCCTACGTCCTCGCTGTCTGCACGACCCACCACCTCGACCACGAGCAGGGTCAGGCGCTGGTCGCCCGGCTCAGCCGCACCACCTGGGAGCACTGGATGACATGGCACGCCTGACCGGAGTCACGACCACGCGACTCGTGAGAGACCTGCACACCCCGTTCGTGACCGCGCTGCGCCGCACCACGCAGGTGGTGAGTGTCGCGGTCCGGGTCACCGACGCGGAGGGACGCGCCGGCCACGGCGAGGCGCCGCAGGTCTGGCGGGTGACCGGGGAGTCGCTGGAGGGCATCGAGGCGTGCGTGCGGGGGCCGCTGTCGGACGCGCTGGTCGGTGTCGACCCGGCTTCTGCCGACCTCGCCGGCCTGGGAGCGCTGCTCGAGCGCACGGTCGTCGGCAACGGCGGCGCCAGGGCCGCCTGCGAGATGGCCGTCCTCGACCTGCTCGCGCAGGGTGAGGGACGGACGCTGGCCGGCCTCCTCGGCGGGGCGGCGGACGCGGTGGCGACCGACGTCACCATCGCCGCCGACGGTGGCGCGTGGACGCCGCAGACCCTGGCTGCAGCGGGCTTCGACCGGGTGAAGATCAAGGTGGGCGTGGAGGCGGCCGACGTCGAGCGGGTGGTCCGGATCCACGAGGCGGCCCCCGGCGTTCCGCTGCGACTGGACGCCAACCAGGCCTGGGACCTCGACCGGGCCTCGGAGGTCGTCGAGGGCCTGCGCGCCGCCGGCGTCCCGCTGGAGTTCCTCGAGCAGCCGCTGCCCGCGTGGGACGTCGCGGGGCACGCCGAACTGCGCCGCCGCTTCGACGTCCCGATCGTGCTCGACGAGTCGGTGTTCACCATCCACGACCTGCGCAGGGCGATCGACGCCCAGGCTGCCGACATCGTGAACATCAAGCTGGCCAAGTGCGGCGGCCCCGTCGCCGGGCTCGCGATCGGGCGCGAGGCGCAGGCCGCCGGTCTCGGCGTGATGGTCGGTTCGATGATGGAGTCCGAACTCGGCGTGTCCGCCGCGGCGGCCCTCGCCGCCACGCTGGCCCCGGACCGCGTGCACGACCTTGACGCCGCGTGGTGGTCGATCGCCAGGGAGGACGATGCCTCCCCCTATCGCGGCGGGCGGTTCCACCTCGCCGACTCCCCCGGCCTGCTCCACGCCGCGTCCCGGGTCCTCGCCTCGTCAACGGTCCCTGGGGAGCGGGCGTGAGGGGCGAGCGACCGCGTCACGAGGGGCCGCAGGTGTCCAGCATCGCTGCGAGTGCCTCCTTCTCGGTCGCGTCCGTCGGCAGCGAGTAGGCCGCCTTCACCGTCACGTACCGGACGGCGTAGCCGCACCGGGCTCCACGCACCGGCTGCCACTCCGACGCGTCCGAGCCGCCCTTGGCCTGGTTGGCCGCCCCGCCGGCCGCGACGAGGTTGCGCAGGTCGTTGGCGAACGCCAGCCGCCGCTCGTCCGTCCAGGTGGACGCGCCGTAGCGCCAGGCGACGCTGAGCGCGACGACGTGGTCGATCTGGACCGACTGCGCCTGCTTCTGGTCCTTGGCGTCGGTGAGGACGATCGTCGCCCCGGTGTAGGGGTCGACCCACGTCCCGGCCAGCACGTCGTGGTCACAGCTCCCCTGCTGCCCCACCCGGTACGGCGCGGACGCGACGCGGTCGCGCAGGAGCACGTCGTCACGCTGGTTGCAGCCGTTGCCGTCGGTGTCGGTCCAGGCGTCGCCGAAGGCGGCCCTGCGGTAGTCCGTCGACAGCGCGGGACGGGGCCCGACGACCAGCCCGTCCAGTTGCGTCCGTGCCGTCGTGACCTCGGCGGCGGAGCTGGTCAGCAGCGTGTTCCCCGCCGGCTGCGCGCTCTGGTCCGCACCGGCGCCGGTACCCGCTGCGGGCGGCCACCCCCGCATGACCAGCACTCCGAGCACCACGAGCACCAGCGCGAGGACGAGGTACAGCAGACGGCGGTGGCGGGTCCGCCGCATCCGTGGAGGTCTGAGCTTGTACATGATCAGTGCTCATGCTGCCAGCGCCCACGGACATCCGCAGTTCAGGACGTGTACGCGCCGGCGGCGAGGTCCTCGGCCAGGGTGGCGTGGGTGGGCTCCCAGCCGAAGCGCTGCCGGGTGAGGTCGGCCGAGGCCGGCAGGTCCATCGCGAAGAAGGCACCCAGCCAGCCGAAGTGCTCCCGCACGTGATCGGGCTCGACCGGGGCCACCGGCAGGTCGAGGGCTGCCCCGATGGCCTCGGCGATCTGGCGCGTGGTCACGACCTCCGCGACGGCGTGGACGGCCGTGCCCGCGGGCGCCGCGTCCAGCGCGAGCGCGACGAGGCGACCGGCGTCCAGCCGGTTCACCGCCGTCCAGCGATTGGCCCCGTCCCCCGGGTAGCCGGAGAAGCCGTGGTCGCGGGCAGCCTGGACGAGGATCGCCATGAAGCCGTGGTCGTGCGGGCCGTGCACGGTCGGGGCGAACCGGGCCGCGATGCTGCGCACCCCGCGGGCGGCGTAGTCCATGGCCAGGGCCTCGGTGCCACCGCGCGGGGCGTCCGGGCCGCTGGTGGGGTTGGCGTCGAGCTCGGTGAGCGTCCGCCCCACCGGGATCGCGGTGCCGGAGGCGAGCAGAAACGGCTTGCCCGTGCCCTCCAGGGCGGTGACGAAGGTCTGCACGGCCGCGCGCTCGGCGCGGTTGGTGCCGGCCTGGTCGGACCAGTCGTGCTTGTTGGCGAGGTGGACGACGGCGTCCGCGGCGAGGGCCTGTTCGCGCAGCACGTCCAGCTGGTCGAGGTCACCGGCGACCGGCTCGACCCCCGCGTCCCGCAGGGCCGCGGCAGAGCGGTCGGACCGGGCGATGCCCCGCACGGCGTGACCTGCGGCGATGAGTTCGGGGACGACCGCCGAGCCGATCCAGCCCGATGCCCCGGTCATGAAGACGTCCATCGTTCCTCCTGATGTCAGAATCTGACATCAGAATACCCGCGACGTCAGGTTCTGTCATCACCTAGGATACGACCCATGGTTCGATGGCAGCCGGGCGCGACGGAGCGGCTGAGCGTTGCCGCGCTCGAGCTGTTCGAGGAGCACGGCTACGACCAGACCACGGTCGCGGAGATCGCGGAGCGCGCGGGGGTCACCGAGCGCACCTTCTACCGGCACTTCCCCGACAAGCGGGAGGTGCTCTTCGCCGGCTCCGGGCAGCTGGCGGACCGGGTCTCGGCCGCGGTGGCCGCCGAACCGGAGGGCGCACGACCGTCCCTGCTGGTGGACGCAGCCCTGGCCGGCCTCGCCGCGTCGTTCCCGGACGAGCGGCGGTCGTACGCGCGCCGGCGGCAGGCCCGACTGGACGCCGAACCGGCGCTCCGCGAGCGCGAACTGCTGAAGCTCGCCACGCTGAAGGCCACGCTGGTCGAGGCGCTGGTCGCGCGAGGGGCGTCCGACCCGGCCGCGACGATGACGGCGGAGGCGGCGCTCAGCGTGTTCCACGTCGCGTTCCTGCGCTGGATCGGCGAGGGCGAGCAGCGCGGTATGGCCGAGCTGCAGAGGGAGGCACTCGGCGAACTCCGCGCGGCGCTGGGCGGTGCGAACCCGGGCGCTGACGCTGGTCGCTGATCGCCCCACAGCACTCGCCCGCGCGCATAACCCGTAGTCAGCGCGCCCCCGGCAGGACTCGAACCTGCGCACGACAGATTAGAAGGCTGTTGCTCTATCCACTGAGCTACGGGGGCCGACGCCCCACGATGGTATCGCTCTGGTCGATGTCGGCGGCGCGGGGCAGGATGGACGCCATGCAGACAATCGACCTCGTGCGCGACTCGCTCGGCCGCGTGCACGAACTCATCCCCGCGATCCTCGACGGCCTCACCGGCGACGACCTGTTGTGGCGTGCCGACGCCGAGGCCAACCCGATCGGCTGGCTGGTGTGGCACCTCACGCGGGTCGAGGACGACCACCTCGCACACCTGGGTGGGGTCGAGCAGGCGTGGACGGCGGACGGCTGGTACGCCCGGTTCGGGCTTCCGTACCTCAAGCACGCGCACGGGTTCCGGATGACGCCGGTGGAGGTGGGGGCCTTCAACGTCACCCAGACCAGCCTGTTGAACGGGTACGCCGCCGCGACGTGGGAACAGACCCAGGCCGTCCTGGCCTCGCTCGGCGAGGACCGGCTCGACGAGGTCGTGGACGAGCGCTACACACCGCCGGTGACGGTCGGCGTCCGGCTCGTCTCGGTGATGGTGGAGACCGCCCAGCACATCGGCCAGGCCGGCTACGTCCGTGGCCTGCGGGAGCGCTCGCGGGGCATCAACTCCGGGTGGGCGGGGACGGCGTGAGGCCCGCGTCGTCAGAATGTGGTCAGCAGGTTTACCTAACAAAGTAAAGTGACGCCCGTGAACGAACACCTCGTCTGGGTCGACTGCGAGATGACCGGGCTCGACCTGAAGTCGGACGCCCTCATCGAGGTCGCCGCCCTGGTCACCGACTCAGAGCTGAACGTGCTGGGCGACGGCGCGGAGGTCGTCATCAAGCCCTCGGCAGAGGCGCTCGCGCAGATGGGCGAGTTCGTCCGGACGATGCACGAGAACTCCGGCCTGTTGCCGCTGCTCGAGGACGGCCTGACCATGGCCGACGCGGAGCAGCAGGTCCTCGACTACATTCGCGAGCACGTCCCGGAATCGCGTCGCGCGCCGCTGGCCGGCAACACCATCGGCACCGACCGGGCCTTCCTCGCCCGCGACATGCCCACGCTGGAGGCCCACGTCCACTACCGCAACGTCGACGTGTCGTCGATCAAGGAACTGGCCCGGCGCTGGTACCCGCGCACCTACTACAACACCCCCGCGAAGAGCGGTAACCACCGCGCCCTGGCCGACATCCGCGAGTCGATCGAGGAGCTGCGGTACTACCGCGACGCCCTGTTCGTCCCCCCGCCCGGGCCCAACACCGAGACGCTCCGCGAGCTCGCCGTCCGCCACCAGGGCTCGCTCACCAGCGAGGCCCTCGCCGCCGACGAGGCCTGATTTCGTCCCTCCCGCGCCGAGCCGCTAAGCTGGTTCAGCCTCAGTGGCGATGGTGGGTATAGCTCAGTTGGTAGAGCACCTGGTTGTGGTCCAGGTGGTCGCGGGTTCGAGTCCCGTTACTCACCCCAGGTGAAACCCGTTCTGACTAGGCAAAATGGTCAGGGCGGGTTTTCTCGTGCAACATTCGTGCAACAACGGCTCCCCCCTGAGGGAGCCAACCGTGCCCGCACGTCCGCCGAGCGACCTCGGACGAGTGCCCTGCGGAGCTGCGGTGAGGGCCGCCAAGACGCCGAAATCGAGCACGGGATGGACGGCGTTATCTGCGCGCCGCATCGATGCGCTGGATGAACTCGTTGGCCCAGCCGACCGCCTCGTCGACGTCGGCGAGCACGTCCAGGCCGTCGGCAGCTTCTTCGTAGAGGGTGTCCCACTGGTTCCTGGTGACGATAGTCGGCGGCCATTCCTGCCGGTGTCGGTACTCGAACAAGAGCGTGCAGGTCGAGGCGACCTGGGCCAAGTCCAACTCCTCGCCGTGATCGAGGAGTTGGAGGTCGACCAGATCGCGCGCACGCTCGCTGCCATCCTCGGACGCGGCGTGGAGCTTCTGTGCGATCTGGTGATCGGCGCGCATCACGGGCACCGGTTCGGGCGCTGGAAGCCCGACTTCGGTGAACAGGCGGGCGAGATCGGGGGCAAGCTGGTACTCGGGTTCGTCGGCGTCGCCGAGTTCGTTGTGGCCGAGTTCGAAGGCGACCGTGCACCACGACCGACCCAGATAGTCGAGCCTCACGTCGAAGGGCTGCATCACGTAGGCGGTCGGCACACCAGCCGGGCGGGGCGCAGCCTTCTCGATCAGCCGTCCGGTGAACCCTACCCAGCCCGTCGTCAAGGACTCCTCGAAGTCGCTGCGGAACCGGGCCAGTGACTGCACCCTCGCGGCGTCCAGATCCCGGGTGAAGCGGGTTCCGCGGCCGTAGCGCAGCGCCATCGCACTCCCACCCTTTACTGCGCCTTCCGGGAGCAGCTGGCCCACAACGACCAGCGCCATCCCGACGCGGCGACGAAGCGCCAGACCGTCGTCACCTTCGAGGTTGCGGATGCGCTGCTCAAGCGAACGCACGCTCGCCGGAGGATCCGAGTAGCTCACGACTGAAGCTCCTTCCGCACCCGCTGCCACTCGGCCGTGGTGAGCAAACCCTCGGCGCGCGCCTGCCTCGCCGTCTCCAGGAGGCGTTCTGTCTCGATCCGTCCGCGGCACTCCAGGATCGCGTCGGCAATCGGCTGGGCAGGCAGGGCCTCGTAGTGGGTCGTCGGCAGGCCACCCGCCACCCGGGTCAGCTCGATGAAAGGGGGCAGCTTCGACCGGGCACGCCTGGGGATGGCGACCCTGATGCGCCTCGGATTGACGTCCGCCAGCCCTAGCAGAGCCAACACCGACTCGCCGTGCAGGTAGGCACCATCACCCGCTCGCAGCAGGGCCTCCGCGAACTGGTCGAGCGCCGTCACCGGAACGTCAGGCACCCGATACAAGCCGTACGCCACATTTTCCAGGCCCCCGCGAGCCGCGAGCTTGGGCAGCTCGACCGCGGGGACGCCCGCGATCACGGCATCCTTGGTGGTGACATACCCGTACCGATCGAGCGCGAGTTCCCGCACGATCTCCCGGTACTTCAACTTCGCGGCCATGCCACAACTATACCGAAAACGGTAGCGTTGTGACTCGTTCACTACCGTGGTCGAGTGAGGCCAGAGACCTGACGCCATCGAGGCGGACGACTCGTCCGAGAGGATCACCAGTCGAGGCTGAGGTCGGGTCCGGGTGGGCTGAGCCGTGGGGGTTCGCGATGGGGATCGATGCGCATCTGGGTGGCCGGCCGGGTGTGCTTGAGTTGGGCGTGTCGGGTCTCGGCGTTCTGATGGATGTGATCCCGGTCCGTCGCTCATGAGTGGGCGATCACCTATCATTGACAAGAACACCCCGGAACCGTCCCTGTAGCCCTCCAACGGAGAGCCGATCACACGGCCGGGGTTCTGCTTTGCCCACAAGCTTAGCCGCGTGCTGGCGTCCGTAGCTCAGCATCAGCCTTTCGGCAGGCGCCTCACCCGACGTCGTTCGACCCTCACCAGCCGGGGCTGAGGTCGGGTCCGGGTGGGCTGAGCCGTGGGGGTTCGCGATGGGGGTCGATGCGCATCTGGGTGGCCGGCCGGGGCTTGAGCTGGGCGTGTCGGGTCTCCGCGTCCTGCTCGATGGTGGTCCAGCGGCTGGAGAGGGCCTCGGCGCCGTCGTGCCAGTGGGGGTCGCTGGCGAGGCGGTCGGCTTGCTGGCCGAGCCAGCCGAGCAGTGGCCGTCGCATCCCCCACAGCCAGCGCTTGTCGCTGTCGTGCCAGACGAGGTCGTCGGGGTTGGTGGCGTCGGCGAGGGTGTGCCACTGGCTGGGCGTGAGGAGGTCGGCGAGTTGGCGCTCGTCGTTGACGAGGTCGATGATCGCCCGGGCCGGGTCGGCGGTCTCGCGGGGCTGGGGCTCGGCGAGCCAGGCATCCCGGAGTGCTTCGAGGTCGGCGCGACTGTAGGTCTGCTGGTACTCGACCCCGGGCAGGGGCATCATCTGGAGCTTGAGCTGGTGCCGGTCGTTCCGCAGCCAGCCGAGTTGGCCCTCGGCGATTCTGACCTCGTCGGCGATCCGGCGGGCGGCTTCCTGCTGGCGTTGGGCGCTCTGGGTGGCTTCGGCGTGACGCGCCCGCTGGCCGGTCTCGGCCTGCCGGGCGTCCCACAGCTTGTGGCGGGCGGCGGCGAGGTCACGCTCGCGGCCGCCGCGGTTGAACGGGTTCGCGTGCCGCGCCCGCTCCTCGGCGGCCTGTACGGCTTCCTGGGCTGCCCGGGTGGCCTGCTCAGCCTCCCGGACCCGCTCTGCAGCGCCGGCCACCCCCAGTGCTGCCTGCCGGGTGTTGTCGAGGGACGTGGCGAGCCTGCCGCGTAGCTGCTCCAGGCTCGTCTCCTGCCGGGCGGCTTCAAGCGCCCGCTTCTGCTGGAGTTCGTCGATGTAGGCCAGTGCCTTGTCGTACCGGTGGGGATCGCGAACCTCGTCGGGCCAGTCGGCGTCCCTGGAGATCTGCTCGGCAGCCTCGGCGACCGGGCCGCCGCCGATCGGCGGCACGTGACGGCTGGGCATGTCGATGAGGTCGCCCATGCGTTCCCGGTCGGCTTTCGCGGCCAGGTCGGCGGCTCGCCAGCCGGTGTCGGCACCCGGTTGAGTGAGGATGTCTTCGATCTGGCGGCGGGCGAGGTCGGGGTCGGCGTTTTCGGCGACGAGGGCGGTCTGGTTGGTGTAGCGGCCGCGGGTGGCACCGACATAGAAGCCGGGTCGGTCGGTGCCGTCATCGACCAGCTGGACGGCCTCGTTCACAGTGAGGCCTTGGGCGCCGTAGCCGGTGACCGCGTAGGCCAGCTGCACATGCTGACCGGCGGCCTGGGCGTCCAGGTGCACGGCCCGGGCACCGTCGAGGCTGACCAGACGCAGTCCCCCATCGGCGTCGACCGCACGCACGCGCCAGCGTTCCCGGTTCGCATACCGGGCCCCGTCGGTCCCGGCCGCGTTCGCCCGGGTGGCAACCACATCCCCAGCACTGATGGTTTCCGATTCCCACCGGCCCTGCAACGGCATGGTGGTGATCTGTCTGCCGCTCGTGATGGTTCCGGCCGCAAGGAGCTGGTCGCGGATCAGCCCGTTGAGCAGCTGGACTTGCTCGTTCGTCCCGGCGATCACCAGCCCGGTACCGGCGTGGGCACGCTGCGCCCAGCTGGCCGCGACGGTCGCGGCTCGTTCCGCCTGGGAGTTGTACACGTGGGTGTGTTCCATGACGGTCCGGGCGGTCTGCTCGGGATCAGCCCCGGTGCGCAGCGCGACACTGTGCGCGGCGTAAGCCTCGTCCCGATCGCCGTCGGGCAGCCGGAACCGGTGCACATCGTTCGCATCATCGAGCAGCCACACCCTGTTTGGGTCGGCAGCCTGCTTGGCGAGTTCCATGACGCCGCCGACACCGACCGCGCCGAACTGGAACGAGTCCCCTTGGACGCGCAGCTGCCAGCCGTGCCGGATCGCGGTCATCACCAACGCCCGGGCAGCGTCCTGGCTGACCATGCCCGCCTCATCCACCACCAGACGCCCACCGGTCGGCAGCGCATCGGCGGGGGCGTGCGGCTCGATCCACTCCCAGGCACCCACCGGGTTGTGGTCCCAGCCGTAGCGGAGCAGGAACCGGTCGATGGTCGACGCCTCCACCCCCGCCTGCCCGGCGGCCACGTTCGCCGCCGCCCCGGTCGGCGCGACCAGCACGACCCGCTGCCCGGCAGCCGCCGCCTCGGTGACGTGCTCGGCCAGACTGGTCGTCTTCCCCACCCCCGCCGCACCCTCCACCACCGACAACCGATCCTCCGCGGCGAGCACCGCCAGGCCGGTCCGCAGCTCGTTCTCCCGGGCGATCACACCCACCGAGGTGAACCACTTCACCGCCGCCGACGGCACCCCTGTGGCCACCCCCGGCAACAACTGCGACAGCGCCAACGCCCGGGCGGCCACGTCGGCGGCAGCCTCATCCACCGCTGCCGGATCACCCGTGACGAGTCCTTCCACGGCCAGGATCGCCGCGGCCTCCAGATCAGCCCGCGACCACGCCGACCGCTTCAACCCCTGCGACTCCACAATCTCCGCAGCCAGTGCGTCCCGGTCCAGCCGCGCCACGCTCACCCGGTCAGCGGCAGCGACCAGTACCGGGGTCGGAAGTGTGATGTGGTGTTCGGCGATCACCTCACCGATCCGGGCCGCCCACACGGCCAGCTCGTCGTCCAGCACACCGGCCTCGGCCTTGTAGGGCCGCTGCTGCTCCCAGGCCTGCACATCCCATAGCCGGGCCAGCCGGGCGGTGGGCTCCTGGCCGGGATGCTCGGCCCGCCACGCTGCTTCGATCCGGGCCAGGTTGCGTTCCAACTGTGCTGAGCGGCGGCTCATCGCCTCCACCACCGGCCGGAGCAAGCGGATCTGGCCGTGCTCGTCGAGCTGGTAGCCCAGCCCCTCGAGCACCGGACGCAGTTCGCGGAGTTGTTCGCGGTGGAAGATCGCCTGCACCGCGACGTTCAGATTCCGGGCCCCCAGACTGTCCAGGGCTCGCCACTTCCCCGCGGCCCACACCCGGGCCGAGATCTCCATGTGCCGGTGGAAATGCGGATCAGCGGCCCTTGACGAGAAGTGCTGCACCGAGGCGATCTCGATCCGCTCCACCGGCACCCGCACCACCCGGCCCGCCAGTTTCACCTGCACCGTGCCGTTCTCCCACAGATAGCGCAGCGCCTGACGTTCCGCGGCCACCTGGCCCCGCAGCAACGCCGCCCGAACGTCTGGGTCCAGGACGGCGAGGATGCTCCACTCCTTCGGCCCGTTCACCAAGAAATCGACTGCCGCCACATGCTGCGGCTCCACCGCCTGCGCCCACCGCGACTCGCCCGTGTCCGGATCCAGACCGGCCATGAACCGGGCGAACTGGTCGGCACCCAGCTCCCGTTCCACCAGCCGGCCGTCGGCGCCGATGCCCCGCCACGTCACCACCGCATGACCGTGCTCGGACAAGTACTCATCAGCCCGGGAATGGCCGCACGTCGACAGGTAGCGCACCATGTTCGCGGCCCCCGCCGCCCGCACGATTCCCATCCCTGTCATCGCCACACAGCCATGGTACATTGCGTGCGCTTCCAACAGAAAGACGGTTTCTGGAAAGAGCGACGATCTGGAGTCGTGGGGCGGGGGTACTTCAGAAGGGCGCGGTCGGTGAGTTCTGGTTCTGGTCCGGGGATTGGTCAAGGAGGGTTTGCAGAGTGGGCGCGTCCAGGGCCGAGCACGGCACCGAAGATCGCATCCCCGCCAGGAGATCGGTTCAGGCTCTGCCCCCACCGGCCGAACCTCCCTCATGCCGCGTCGGGCGTCTGGGGACGAGGCTGAGGCGAAGCCAGAGGTATCTCGTGCGGCGCGCCGATCCGTTGTCTCCGCCGCTGGCAGCCGCTTACCTGATGGAGTCGGGAAGGTTGGCCGTGAGGATGTCGTGGGTGTTGGTCAGGCAGCGCACCACGGCTGGAGCGGCGTCGGCGAGGAGCTGTGGGAGGTCCTGCTCGCCGAGTGAGGCATCGCAACGGAATGGTAGAGCTTCGTCGCCGAGGCTGAAGCGGGCGTGTAGCCCGGGCCGGTCTCCTCTCACATCGAGGCGGTGCCAAGCTCCGTCGAGATGAACGGCGATCAGACCGTGGAGTACGAGTCGGTCGTTGTTCTGCAGGAGCTGGAAGCACAGGCCGGTCGGGATCCCCGACAGCCGGAGCAAGGCTGCCGCTAGGTGGGACTTCGCGTAACACAGTCCGGTGGCTGCCGACAGGACCTCGCTGGCACGAAGCGTCACCACGTGGTCGCCCGCATCCGCGGAGTGTCGGATCTGGTCCCTCACGAAGAAGAACACCCGCCGCGTTACTTCCTCACGGTCGACTGCACCTTCCACGATGCCAGCATGGGCGTGTCGAACCGATGGGTCGTCGAGATCGATCACCTCAGTCCTCTGCAGGTACGCCTCGAGACTGTCTTCCTGTTGGAGGAGCGTCAGCACAACTCCACGCTATCGAGACCTGCCAGGAGCTGACCGCGGTGGTCTCGGAGGATTCGTCCGAATCTGGCGGCGGGCCGGGCTACAGTCCGGTCATGCGAACCTTTGCGGGTGCGTCCGCTGTGGATGGCGCAGACCTTAGTTTCGCGCTCGCTCCGGCGCTCACCCCGGACGGCGTGACGCTGGCGCCGAGTTTCTTTCATGGTTTCGCGACCCATCCGCAGGTACTGGCCCGCGGGCTGGTCACCTTGGCGGACGTCACAGCGACGCGGTACTTCAACTACGTGCCCAGTTCGCTGCGCGATCCGGTGCTCACCGCCCAGGGTGACCGCCTGCGCGCTGAGTGCTTCTCGGCGTGCAACGGCGTCTATGCCCGCCTCGACTTGCTGGGCGGTGGCTTCGACGGCGGCGAGATCGCGCACGGCACGACCAATGTCGACCTGGGGTTGGCGATGCGTCAGGCTTTGTCAGCGATGGGACACCACGAGTTGCTGCACCTGGACGTCGGTGTCGACGGGTTGCGCGCCTCGACACCGGACGCGACTGTGACTGAACGTCCGGTCGAGATGCCGGATCGGTGGGTGCGCGCTCTGGGGAACGTTGCCGAGCTGCATCACGGGCTGCCCGAGGCGTTCCGCGTTGCCGGGCCTGCTGCCCAGTCGTTCATCGCCGGTCTGCCGTCGGCCACCGGCAAGGCCTCCAGCGGTTGGCTGGCCCTGAAGGGGTCCGGGTTGCGGCTGGTGTCGCGGCGGGTGCCGGATGCGATCCGGCTGAACGGCCTGAACCGGCTCAGTGCGTTGAAGCGGGTGCTGACCCACGTCACCGGACTGGTCGTGTACTCCCACGGGGAAGGGCCAGTCGTGGTCAGCGTGGAGTTGCCCGACGCCCGGCTGAGCCTGGGACTGACCGATGAGGCGTGGCGCGGCTTCTCCGGGGAGGGCGCATTGTTGTCGGCGCTGGGCGACTCGTCCGCGGCCGAGGACGCGAACTTGGTCGGCGTCCTGCTCGCGTTCGACCCGGTAATCGACGTCGACCGGCTGGCCCGCGAGTCCGCGCTGCCGGCACAGCGGCTGCGGGCGGCGCTGGCGGTGCTGGCGAGTTCTGGCCGTGTCGGCTGGGACACCCACGACCAGGCCTGGTTCCATCGCGAGTTGCCCGACGACCCAGAACGCATCACCAGGGACAACCCGCGCCTCGTCGCCGCCACCGCACTGGTTGCCGCTGGCGCGGTGCATCCGGACGGCTCCGGCGGCTGGATGGTGCACTCCTCCGGCGAGGACCACGCCGTCGCCCTCGGAAACGACCCGGCCGACCCGACCCGCGGCGCGCGCTGCACCTGCCCCTGGTACCTGCGCCACGCCGGCGATCGTGGGCCGTGCAAGCACGTCCTCGCTGTCCGCCTCACGCAGCGGAGTCATCGGTGACGCTCAACCCCAAGCTGGCCGACGCGGTCGCGATCTTCACCGCACTCGGCTGGGCGGACGCCCCGCTGGACGCCTGCCCGACCCTCCCGCTGGGCACTGCCGAGCAGCAGCGCACGGCGCGGTCCGGGCTGTCCACCGGAGACTGGGGCGAGGAGCGGCAGCTCCGCGAGTACATCTGGCGCTGGGTCCCGGCGTTCGACGTCGACGCCGCGCGGCTGGCGCTGTTCGCGATCCGGGTCGGCGTCAGCGCCGCCCGCGCGCTCGCCCTGCTCTCCGCTCGCCCGATCCCCGCCGACGTGGTGGTTCGGGTGGTGAGCGGACGAGGCGACCGGTTCGTGTCCGCCTTCGTCGCCGGCGCCTGCCGGTCCGCATCACGGCTGTGGGGACTCGAAGCTGCGGTCGTAACCCTGGTCGCGACCGGCGACGAGCCGGTGCCAGCCAGCCGCGCCTACGTCCAGGCCTGGCTCGGGGTCATCGGCCAACCACTGGATCGGCGCTGGGCCCACCAGACGGCGATCGATCCACAGCGGCCGCCACGCCTGACAGAACACCTCCAGGCGGCAACCGAACTTGGCATGCTCAGCGACACTCGGGCAGCCGACATCGTCGCGACCGGCGTCGCCCGCGACTGGCTCGGACGCGCCCAGGCCGTCGAGCTCGGCTTCACCGCGATGGAACTCGCCCAGCGACCGTCCCAGCGGCAACGATGGAGCAGGGTCCTCATCGACGACCTCGCACTGAGCGACGTCGAGATCCTGGCCCACGCCAACGCCCTGGTCCCGGTACTGGCCGCAAGCGAACCGGTGGTGGTCGAGCGGTTCGCGCCAAGTCTGATCGCCGGCGTCCACGACGACGACCTGGTCGATGTCGGACTGGCCTGCTTGATGGTGTCCACCCTCAAGGCCCAGCGGACAGTGCTGGTCGCGCTCGGACGTCGGGAACCCCCCGACACCGAGGTGATCGCGACGCTTGGGCCGCGCCTGGTCGAACTCGCACGCAGCCGCGACCGCGTTGTGTCCCGCGCAGCTGCAGCCGTGCTCAAGGCCTGGCACCTCGAGCCGCCCCCCAGCGATGAGGTCGAGGTCGCCGGGCCGGAGTTCCGGGCGTGGTGGCGTCCGACGCCGCCGGTCTGGACGGTGCCGGAATTCAGCCACGGACCGGTCACTATCGAGGCGCTGACAGGGCTGGCCGGCGAGCTGGTCCGGACCACAACCCAGGTCGTCGACGTGACGGTCGAGGCCTTCCTCGCCGTGGCGAACGCACTCGCCCGCCACGACCCCGCCGACGTGCGCACAGCGCTGAGCGGGGTCGCCGTCTTCTACGCGGCGGGGCTGGAGTTCGCGTCCAGCTGGATCTCCGGCCGTCAACCGATCTGGGCGCTCGACAGCAACTTCCGGGTCCAGGAGTTGCTCGCCGCCCGGGAGTTCAGCGTGTACGCCCACCTCGGCGAGGTGCCCTGCCTGCTCAGCGAACCGTCCACGGTCGACCTTCGGGTGTCGTTGGCCGACCTGGTCGCCCGGCTCGACCAGTACGCCTGCGAAGGGGCCAGCGCCAGCGAGGCTGACCTGCTGCTGGCGCTGGCAAGGCTGAACCTCGACGATCTGACCGCGCTCACCGACCTGAACCGCGACGGGGTCCCCGTGGTGCTGCAGTCGGGCGAGGTGATGGCCCGTCCGACGGGGGTGGTGGTCGCGGACTATGTGGCCGACCCCCTCCTCGAGCCGCAAGCGGTACCCGACCGGCACCGCCGTCCCTCCGTGGTCGGACGGGTGACCTGGCCCGCCTCACTGGCCGACTTTCCGCGACGGATCAGCGACCGATACCCGCCAAACCCGGCCACTCTGCCGGGATGGGGCGACGGCGCCCTTCGGCAGCTGACCCATTCCGGTGAGGGCAGCCGCGACGCCGGACGCCTCGCCCGCCAGGTCGCCCGCCGAGCGTCCGCGCTACCCCCGGGTGGGGCGACCAACCTGCTCGGCGTCCTCCGCTCCCCACACCCCGCAGCCGCCGACGACGTGGTAGCAGCGGTGTCCGAAGCCTGGCAGCGCGGAATCCTGCGGCCCGGGGTCGCAGACGTCCGGCTCCTCGACTGGACCGGCGAACTCACCGGCCTCGCCTCCCTGGCCAGCTCCCTCACCGACGTGGCCGACCTCGGCGTGCTGTCGGTGATCTGGCCCGTACTGGACGACCTTCTCGCCGCCTCCCACCGAGACGTCCGCCTGGCAGCCGGAACGGCAGAAGTGGTCGAGGCCATGGTCACACTGCTGCCCGAGGTCCGCGAAGCCATCAACCGGGGAACAGCACCGCTCGACGCGCTGGCACTACCCGGAGTGCGCGCGCTCGCCAGCCGCGAGGGAAAGTCCCGGGCCGTAACCCTGGCACGAACACTGATCAGCCAGATTCCCGACCCAGGCGGGCCTCGTCCAACAAGGTGAGCGCCCCGCTCGCCCATCGGCGGCAATCGCAAGGCCACATCCACGTGGTCACAACACCAATCCGGTATCGCGCGCTCATGCCGCGGTGCGCGCGGTCGAACCTGCTGATGGCCGGAGGATCATTCGAAACGGCTGTCCGTCTTGGCTGCCGGGCCTGCGAGCCGGATCCTGTTGTCGAAAGCACCTCGTGTCCCTCGGGGTCGACCCTGCGCGTGTGTAGCGGACTCCTCGCTGCTGGGTTGAGTGAGGCGCGGCCGCCCGAGGCTAGCTGCAGGTGCCCTTGCCGATTGCCACCCGGAATGGTTCGACATCAGGGTGGAGGTTGCTTCGGATCCCGAGCGTGATGCACGCATGCGCTGTGGGCGTGAGGATGCCGCCCAAGAAGCCTGTGTAGGAGTCATTGCACGATTCGAGCCGGACGCTGGCAGTCTCGTAGTCTCCGGTCGCTCGCTCCTGGCCGGTCCAGACGGCCGACGGCACCCACGCAAACCTAACCTCCCCCGTGATCGCGGTGACTTCGGCCCAGGCCACGCGGTCGTCGAGGTAGATCGGTGACTTCGAGAAGTAGCCACCCGACGCCTCCCAAGGCAGCGCACCCTCGGCCGGGATCGGGTCGAACCCGGCCTTGCTCAGCGCTTCGAAGCCCACACCGGAGGCGGTCAACACCGCCTTACCGCCTTGCATTTCCTTGGTATACGCGTCGATGCACGACAACTGCCCGGGCTGGAAGGACGCAGTTGCAGGGGACGCTGTAGATGCGGCCGACGCACCTTCCGTCGGCCGCGCCGGAGGCGCAGCGGCGGTGCAGGCGGCCAGGAACGAGAGGCCGACCGCCGTGAGAGCCAGTGCCCTGAGGCGCCGCACCGCTCGTGCCATCCCGCTGCGGCTGAACTGCAGGAGACGCGCGTCGAGGCCCTGATCTACCCGCATCCGTTACGACCTTCCCGTCCGCAACCGAACGGGTCGAGGCTACGCCGGGGCCGACTCGAGCGCACCTGCCGCGGGAGCCACCGCATGATCAGCCCACAACCTCCCTGCGAGACCAGCGCACGCTGCCGCGGCTGGCGCGGTTGCGTGTCAAGTCTCCTGCGGGCGACTGATCGCTATGGTCAGGGTGTGTCGATGTCGCAGCATCTGGTGGTCATCCGGGGCAACTCGGGTTCGGGAAAGACCACCCTGGCGCACGACCTTCAACTCGCCATGGGGCGCGGCACCGCCAACATCGGCCAGGACCATCTGCGTCGCGTGGTGCTGCGTGAGCAGGACCGTCCGAACGGCGACAACATCGGGCTGATCGCCCACACGGCCCGGTACTGCCTTGATAGCGGCTACCACGTCATCGTCGAGGGCATCCTCCACTCAGGCCACTACCGTTCGATGCTGTGCGACCTGATCGGCCAACACGACGGCCCTGCCCATGTGTTCTACCTCTACACCAGCCTGGAAGAGACTTTGCGACGTCATGCGGGCCGACCGATGGCGGCCGAGGTCGGTCCGGACCGGTTGCGGGAGTGGTACCGGGAACGCGATCTGTTGGGGATGCCCGGCGAGATCGCTGTGGACGGCAACCTGAGCCCGCAAGAGACCCTGAGAGTGCTGCGCCGGCACATCGGTCCAGTCACCGCACGGCCAGAAGTGCCGGACGGCCTGTTCCTCTGACGACAACGGGCCACAAACCGGCGCCATCGGAGCAGGACGATCGCGCGGTGGGCCTTCGGGGATCGCCACGGCTCACGATAACGATAGTCACGCTTCCGCCAACCTCGACAGCGCCTCTGCGATCGCCTTGTCGCGGTCGGCTGCCGCGTGCTGGTAGCGCATCGCGGCACTGGGTGTCGAGTGGCCGAGCCTGCCCATGAGTTCGGCGAGGGTGGCGCCGGTCTGGGCAGCAAGCACGGCGCCCGTGTGGCGCAGGTCGTGGAATCGGAGGTCGGACCGTCCGGCCTTCACCCTCGCCTGGTGGTACTGCCAGCCGAACGCCCGCGGGTGGATGTGCTGGCCGCTGGACGACGCGAAGAGCATCGCATCCCGGCCGCGGTCGGTGTGCTCGGCGAGGTGGGCTTCCACCGCCGGGAGGATGTGGGGTGGAATGTGGACCTCGCGGAGGCCAGCGGCGGTCTTGGGCGTGCCGACGACCGCCGTGGAGGTCAGCTTGCCGGTCTCGGGGTCGCGGACGCTCGGCCAGGTCACGCCTCGGGAGACGGTGATGGTCCCCCGCTTCAGGTCGATGTCCCGGCGGCGGAGTTCGGCGATCTCGCCGTAGCGCAGCGCGCACCAGCCACCGAGGAGGACGGCCAGCTGCAACCGCTTGGGCATGTTCGCGGCGATCGCCGCCAGCTCGGCGGGGGTCGCCGGCGTGATCTTCTTGGCCCGCTGGGCGCGTCCGGCGCCCGGGATCTTGCACGGGTTGGCGGGGATCAGCTTCTTGTCGGCGGCCGTCGTAGCTATCGCCCGCAGCAGCTGGTAGACGTGCGCTCGCTGCGTGGGCGTCTGGGCGTCGAGTTCGTCGTACCACGCCTGAACGCGCGCCGGGGTGAGTTGTCGTAGCGGCAAGCTCCCCAGCGCCGGGAGGATGTGCCGGTCGAGGTAGCGGCGGTAGTCGGCGGCTGTCCGCGCCTTCAGCGGCTCGCCCTTGGCGGTCTTGCGGCCGGACAGCCACTCGTTGGCGAACTCTTCGACGGTCTGCCCCGAGACCTTGCGGACGGCTCGTCGCTCGGCCGGCGGCGTCCACGTGTCGAGGTCGATCAGCTTCCGTTCGGCGGCCAGCCATGCCACGGCGTCGTCCTTGGTCATGAACGTCGATGGCGGGCGGTGCAGGACGAGATCGGGGCCTGTGTAGGCCGCCTGCCAGCGCTTCGAGGGCAGCTTCCGGAGACGTCCGAAGCCCCTTCTCTCCCGCTGTTCGTGCAACATACGTGCAATATAACAGCCCCCGAGAGCCTCTGTCTGCCCACTTCTGACCAAGTAACGGGGCGCGTATGTTGAGGCGTATCACCTAGTCATTGCGCTGACGGCTAGGGAGCATTCCGTTATTCGGCATTATGCAGAGTATCTGGTTCGAGTCCCGTTACTCACCCCATGCGAAGCCCGTCCTGACCAGGTCACCTGGTCGGGGCGGGCTTCTTCGTGCAGGCCGGCACGCGCGTAGGTGTGAATCCGTACACCGTGTGTGGTGGACAAACTCACAGCGTCGCGTTGTTGACCGCACCACCCACGACGATGAGGTGGATCGCGAGCCACAGCTCGAAGCAGAAGACCGGGACGGCCGCGATGCCGGCAGCGACCCCGTTGAGCGGGATCACCGCCCACAGCTGGGCACCGTTGCTGGCGAGTACGACCGTCCCCCCGACGATCCCCAGCGCAGCGAGCCCTCGAGGCACGGCCCGCGAGTCCCACAGCAGCCATCCGAGCACGATCGTGTTGACGCTGATCACCAGCCCCTGGCCGAGCAGGAAGGACGCGGCGTGCACCGCGGCGGCGGTCTCTGACCATCGCTCCGCGACGTCGGGGACCAGCGAGGTCGCGAGCAGCGGAAGGGCGCCAGCGAGGATCACCGACGCCTCCACCGCGCGCAACAGCGCGAAGGTCGCGGCGCGCGCCGGGCCGTACGAGTGCAGCAGGACCGCCATCAGCACCCCCGTCCCCGCGCAGCCGATCGCCAGCGCGAACTCGAGCGTGACGCCGGCGGCCACGAGGCCGGAGCCGTAGGCGAACACCGCTGCCACGGACGTGACATGGGTGAGGAGATAGAGCAGGCCGGCAGCGCGGGCGTGCCGTCGTCGAGCGTGCGTCACGTGAGAGTGCCTCCATTCTGGATATACGGCGTATACCGCTGTCTCGTCGTAGGTTAGGTGTACGCTGTATACGTGTCAATCCCGATCGCGCGTGGCCGACTCGATCGGCCGCGGGTCGTCCAGGCCGCGGTCGAACTCGCCGACGAGCACGGGCTGGACGCCGCGAGCATGCGCGGCGTCGCCGAGCGGTTGGGTGTGACGCCGATGGCGCTGTACAAGCACATCGCGAACAGGTCGCAGCTCATCGACGCGATGCTCGACCAGGTACTCGACCAGATCCCCCCCGCCGCCCACCAGGGCCGATGGAGCCAGGCCGTCCGGTCGCGCATCTTCGCCGCGCGCAGTGTGCTCCTCGCGCACCCGTGGGCGAGGGACGCGATCGAGTCCCGCACGCTCGCGACCGCGACGACGCTCGCGTACATGGACTCGCTCATGGCAGCGATGCTCGCCGGCGGCCTCTCGGCCGATCTCGTGCACCACGCGATGCACACCCTCAGCACCCGCATGTGGGGATTCACCCGTGACGTGCTCCCGACCCCCCGCGTCCCGGAGGCCCCGGAGGAACGCGCGCGGGCCCTGTCCGACTTCTCGGCGTCGTATCCCGCCATCGTGCGGATGGCCACGACGTCGTCGCACGCCGGTGCCTCCTGCGACGAGGACGCCGAGTTCGCCTTCGCCCTCGACCTCATCCTCGACGGCATCGGACGGCTCCACGAGGACGGCTGGCGTCCCCCCGGTGCCGTCGCCGAAGGCACCCCGGTCTGATCCCGGCCCGCCCCAGTACGAGCGGAGCGGCCGCCTCAGCGTGTCAGCGAGGCGAGACATCCTCCCGCGGCACGAGCGACGTCGCGAGCCACCGGTTCAGGGCCGCGAAGCTGCGCCAGTCGGCGCGGACGCGGTCGACGACCTCCGGGGTGGCCAGCCAGTCCGGATCACCGTGGTCGGCCGTGGCGAGCACCGTCCGGTACCGGAGCAACCGAATCCTGGGGTGGGCGGGATCCACGCCGCGCGGCGCGGTCCTGAGCTCGTCACCGTGCACCTCCACCCCACCCTCCTCCAGCGCCGCGACGATCGCCACCAGCGCCTCACCGGTGTCGTCGTCCAGCACCGCCGCCCGGTAGGCGTCCAGCTGCCCCGGCTCGGGGCGCCACCAGCCCGTCCCGGTGAGCAGGCCCGCGCCGCTGAGCTGCACGTACAGGCCGACCCCCGGCGAGATGTGCACGACCGCGCCCTGGTGGGTCTTGTACGGCGTCTTGTCGGCGGAGAAGCGGACGTCGCGGTACGGGCGGAACACCTTCGGTTCCCCGAACTCCCCGGCCAGCGCGTCGCACAGCGCCTGCATCGGTTCCCGCACGACCCGGCGCCAGCGGTCCTGGTTGGCCAGCCACCACGCGCGCTCGTTGTTGTGCTCGAGTTCGGTGAAGAAGTGGACCGCGTCGATGGGGAAGCCGGACGTCATGGGGTCACTCTGGCACCGCGTCCGCGTCCCGCAAACCCCGGACGCCCGACCGGCAGCCACAACGCGCGCTACCGTGACGACAACCAACCACGAAGGCAGGTGCGGCAGTGCCCGACGCGATCCGCTGGCGGTCCTACGTCGCGATCGGTGACTCCCTCACCGAGGGTCTCCAGGACCTGGACGCCGCAGGCGAGCCGATCGGCTGGGCCGACCGCCTCGCCCAGCACCTCGCCGACCGGGCCGGCGCGCCGATCCGGTACGCGAACCTGGCGATCCGCGGACGCCTGCTGGGCCCGATCCTTGCCGAACAGGTCGAGCCGGCGCTCACCCTGGCCCCGGACCTGGTCAGCATCTGGGGCGGCGGCAACGACATGCTGCGTCCCGACGCCGACCCGGACGCGATGGCCGCCGCGGTCGAGAGCGCCGTCGTCCGGTTCCGCGAGGCGGGCGCGGACGTGCTGATCGGCCTCGGCATCGACGCGAAGGACTCTCCGGTCGTCAGGCTCACCCGGAACCGGACGGCGATCTACAACATGCTGCTCGTCGGTGTCGCCCGCCGGCACGGCGCCCACGTCCTCGACGCCTGGAACATGCGCTCCCTGCACGACTGGCGGATGTGGTACGACGACCGGATCCACCTCAACGCCGCCGGCCACGCCCGGGTCGCACAGGGTGCGCTGGTCGGACTCGGACTGACACCCGACAGCCCCGACTGGGACGCGCCGCTGCCGCCCGCGCCGTCGATGAGCCGTCGCGAGGAACTCGACTGGAACCTCGTCTGGGCCCGAGACCACCTCGGCCCCTGGCTGGGCCGCCGGATCCGGCGGACGAGCTCCGGCGCGGGTCGATCCGCCAAGCACCCCGCCTACTACGAGGTCGCCCCGTCCCCCGCCTGACCTCCACAAAGTGGACGGAAAGTGGCGACTACACCGCAGTTGCGTCCACCACAAGGTGGACGGGCTCGCGTCCCGCACAAAGTGGACGGAAACGCGGGACTACGCCGCAGCTGCGTCCACTACAGGGTGGACGGGAACGGCTGGGGCCGCCCGCACCCCCGTCCACCACAAAGTGGACGGAAACGGGCGACTACGCCTCAGTTGCGTCCACTACAACGTGGACGGAACTGGCCGACGGCGACCGCTGAGGCCGGTCAGCCCTCGGCGAGCAGGGCGTCGATCTGGTTGATCGCCAGCGTGGCGCCCTCCTCCATGCCCATCTCGAGCACCTGGGCCAGCGCTTCGGCGGTCTCGTAGGTGCTCGAGAACGTCGCCCTCGTCCCCGCGCCGGCCGCCTCGAAGGCGTAGGTGTTGGTGGAGACCGGAAGGTCCGACCGGACGCGGAATTCCTCGTCGGCGAAGAAGTCCTCGAACGTGAAGCCGTTCGGCTCGTCGACGGCGAGTACCCGCCAGCCGCCGTAGTACTTCTCACCCTCGGGTCCGGTCATGTAGTACAGCACGCGGCCGCCCGGGGTGAGCGCGTGCTCCACCACGGTGGCCGGATGCGTCGGCGGACCCCAGACCCGCTCGAGCTGGCGCGGGTCGGCGTACAGCTGCCAGACCCGGGCCAACGGAGCGGCGAACTCCGCGGTGATCACGATCGAACGGTCGTCGGGATTGGTCGAGACATCGATGACGGGCATGGGTCATCCTTCCTGGAGGAACGAGTCGATGCGGTCGATGCGGCCCCGCCACACGCCCTCCAGCTCGGAGAGCATCGAGGCGACCGACCGCACCGCGTCCACGTCGCCGCTGGCCAGCTGCTCGCGGCCGTGACGCCGCTTGGTCAGCAGGCCGGCTCGCTCGAGCACGGCGACATGCTTCTGGACGGCGGCGAACGACATGTCGTAGTTCGCCGCCAGCTGCGTGACCGAGTGCTCCCCCGCCAGCACCCTGCGCAGGATGTCGCGCCGGGTGCGATCGGCGAGGGCGTGGAAGAACGCGTCCGCCCTGCCCTCTGCGTCCTCGATCACCCCACAAACATACAACCAAACAGTTGTACGTTGTCAATGGTGGACCGCAGGGAACAGTGGACCGCCTGTGAGTTGGCACAATGGGGCCATGCCGTCCCCCCTGAGCACGCCCGCAGCGCCCGCGTCCCTGCCCCGGGGCGAGCTGCTGCGCCTGTGGGTGGCCATCCGGCTCGGGGACGCAGCCGCGCTCGCCTCCCGCCTCGCCGGTCGCGGCTCGGGGGCGTCCATCCGCGGCCAGGTGCTCACCCGGATCGCGCCGGACGCCTTCGCCGACCTGCTCCAGGGCCGCCGCGTGCTGGCGGTCTCGGGCACCAACGGCAAGACGACCACCACGCACCTGCTCGCGGCGGCCGTGCGCGTGGGGCTCGGCAGGGACGCCGACCGCGTGGTCACCAACGCCGACGGCGCGAACCTCCACTACGGGATCGCCTCGGCGCTCAGCCAGCGGCCGCGGTCCGACATCGCCGTGCTCGAGACCGACGAGCGCGTGGTCTCGGACATGATCGCGCACGCGCGTCCGGAGATCCTCGTCCTGCTGAACTTCAGCCGCGACCAGCTCGACCGCCATCACGAGATCAAGGCGCTCGGACGCTCCTGGCGGATCGCCCTCGAGACCGCCGCCGCCGCAGGCCCCACCATCATCGCCAACTCCTGCGACCCCCTCGTCGTGTGGTCGGCCGGCACCGCGGCCCGCGTGGTGTGGGTCGAGACCGCGACGGTCTGGAACGCCGACGGCGCGCTGTGCCCGGCCTGCGGCACCGTGCTGCGCCGCAGCGCGACCGCGGCCGGCGAACGCTGGGACTGCCCCGGCTGCGAACTCACCCAGCCGGACGCGGCCTACCGCGTGGACGGCGACCGGATCGTGCTGCCGAACGGGACGAGCGTCCACCCCGACCTCCAGGTGCCCGGCTCGTTCAACGTGTCGAACGCCGCCTGCGCGCTCGCCGCCGCGGTCGAGTTCGGCGTGCCCGCCACCGACGCGCTCGCGGGAATGCACACGGTCACCGCCCCCGCGGGACGCTTCGCCACCACCCACTTCGGACGCACCAGGGCGCGGCTGCTGCTCGCCAAGAACCCCGCCGGTTGGGCAGAGGCGCTGCCGCTGGCCACGTCCGACCCGGTGGTGCTCGCGATCGACTCGGTCGCCGCCGACGGCAAGGACGTGTCCTGGCTGTGGGACGTGGAGTACGAGCAGCTCGCCGGACGCCACGTCGTCTGCACGGGCCCCCGCGCGCAGGACCTCGCCGTCCGGCTCAGCTACGCCGGCGTGGACCACGAGGTGGAGCCCGACCTACGGGCCGCCCTCGGCGACCGCGACGTGCCCGTCGACGTGATCGCCACCTACACACCGTTCCAGAAGCTGCTGAAGATGGCGGGGCTGCGATGACACCGGTCGAGATCGTCCTCGTCTACCAGTCGCTGCTGGGCATCTACGGGGACCGCGGCAACGCGCTGGTCCTGCGACAGCGGCTGCTGAGGCGCGGCATCGATGCAACGCTGACCGTCGTCGAGCCCGGCGACGAGGTGCCTTCGACCGGCTCGTTGTACCTCCTCGGCGGCGGCGAGGACGCGGCGCAGATCTCGGCGGTCCGCGAACTGAAGGCCGACGGTCACCTGTTCGACGCGCTCGACCGCGGCGCCGTCCTGTTCGCGGTGTGCGCGGGCTACCAGATCGTCGGCCGGACGTTCACCGTCGGCGACCACGACGAGGTGATCGACGGCCTCGGCCTGCTGGACGTGACCACCCGCCGCGGCAGCGAGCGCGCTGTCGGCGAGGTGCTCAGCAGCTGGACGCGGCCGGACGGCACCGAGAGCCTGGTCACCGGCTTCGAGAACCACGGCGGCTTCACCTACCTCGGTCCGGACGCAGCACCCCTCGCCCGCGTCGAGATCGGCATCGGCAACTGCGGCGACGGCACCGACGGCGCCGTCCAGGGCAATGTGCTGGGCATCTACCCGCACGGCCCGATCCTCGCCCGGAACCCCGACCTGGCCGACCACCTGCTCGAGCGGGCACTGGGCCACGAACTCGACCCGCTGCCGATGCCCGAGCTGGACGAGCTGCGCCGCCAGCGCATCGAGGCCGTCCGGAAGTCCGGCCTGCGCCGCTGAGCGCTACGCCGTCAGGACGCTAGAGCACGCTGAAGTCGTAGGCCACGGTCAGCCCAGCAGCTTGGCCTTGGCCGCCGCGAACTCCGCGTCCGACAGCAGGCCGGCCTCCTTCATGGACGCCAGCTGCTGCAGTTGTGCCATCAGGTCCGTGGCCGGCGCGGCGGGTGCGGCGGGTGCCGGCGGCGGGGTCGGCATCACCGGCCACGTGGCGGGTGCCGGGTCCGGGGCGGAGGCCTGCAGCTGCGTCACCTGCTGCCTGAGGTCGGCCAGTTCGGCCTGCTGTGCCTGCGCGGCCGCCTGCTCGTTGGCCACGGCCTGCGCCTTCGCCGACTGGGCCTGCGCGACGGTCCCCGCGGCCGCTTGTGCGGTCCCCGCGATCACCGCCGTCCGCGCCATCGTGCCCAGCAGGCCGGGACGTCCCACCCTTCGCCTCATCGGTCCTCCTCCTCGTCCGGAACGGTGTCCACGATCTCCTGCACGACGACATCGGCGACCGCCACCTCGCCGAGCACCGAGCCGCCCACCCCGCGCACCGCAGTGAGCAGCGGGACCACCCAGGTGTTCTCGAAGGCGATCACGAGCCCCTGGCTGCCGGCGGCGAGCCCGCTCGTGAGTTCCTCGATATCGTCCTCGGCAAGCAGCCCTTCGAGGTGGTCGACCAAGCCGCTCAGGTCGTCCCAGCTCGGGGCATCGGCCAACTCCGTCACGGAGAGCGTGCCGTCCTCGTCGCGGCGCGCCAGCACGGCATCCAGGATGCGCACGGTGCCGCCGGCGACCAGCGCGCCCAGCTCGGTCAGGACGGCCGCGTCCAGCCCCTCACCCGGCAGCGCGAACACCACAACCTCCACAGGTCCGAGTTCCACCCGTCCTCCTCTTCTCGCCTGACGTGGAACCTACTCCATCGCCGAAAGCACCGCACCGGACCACAGGTCGGAGGATCAGAGCACGGTGAAGCCGTCCGGGAGAGCTCGTCGGCCGGTGCTGGCCAGGAGCAGGTCGCCGGCCCGTCCCCCGGCCACGGCCAGATCGGCGATCAGGGTGAGCGTCAGCCGGGCCGGGAGCCCAGGCGGCTCGACCGGGATGCCGAGTGCGACGGCGAGGTCGGAGGTGTGGACAGTCAACTCCAGCACGCGGGTCAGCACGAAGTCGCGCAGGCGCATGCCGCCGGCGATGGTCGTGGGAAGCTCTTCGCCGTCCCGGTCGGCGAGAAGTGCGAGTACGCGCCGGGCCAGTTCCGCCACCGCCGCGACGGGGTCGTCGCCGAGCGCGCGACCCGCGTCCCGGCCCCGCTGGGCGATGTCGGCGCCCGCAGACATTCCGCTGATCGCCAGGTAGTAGTCGCGCGCCGACTCGACCTCGACGGCGGCTGCCGGTACCGCCAGGTACGACTCGACGGTCAGGAACGACCGGCTGGTGTGCCCGGCCAGCGCACGGACGTCCCACTCGCCGAGGCCCGGCTCCTCCCAGCGGTCATCGACCTGGGCGAGCACCTCCTGGAACCACACCGTCGCCTCGGAGTACGCCTGTCGCGCCTCGGCCCAGGTCTGTGTCATCTCGACCTCCCTGGCAGCAGGGTAGAGCGTCCGGACGTTCTGCACAGGTTCGGCCGGGGCGGGGGCTACTCCGCCAGCACGACGAACAGGTTTCGCGGCCCGTGGACGCCCTCGACACGGCTGAGTTCGATGTCGGAGGTCGCGGAAGGGCCACTGATCCAGGTCAGCGGTGCGCCGGCGGTCACGGCGTCGGCGAGGCGGGCGACCGCCTCGGGGACGTCGGAGACCACCTGGTCGGCGCGGACGACCACCAGATGCGTGTCCGGCACGAGCGTGAGCGCCCTGCGGCCCTGATCGGCCGCGTGGTCGAGGACGATCGTGCCGGTCTCCGCGATGCTCACCGCGGACGCGGTCACCACGCCGTCGATGGCGTTCAGTTCGGCCCGTGACAAGGGCGGATCGTCGTCGTGGACGGTGATCCCCGCCGCCTCGATGGCCTGCCGCCAGGTCTGCTCCAACCCTGACGGCAGGACCACCGAGCGAACCCCGGCACCGCCGAGGAGGTCGGCGACCCGGGCTGCGACGTCCGCCGCACCGCACCGGGCCACCGTCGCCTTGTAGTCCTCGCACATCTCCACGAACCGGTCGAGCACGTCCGGCATCGCGGTCGCGCGCCCGTACTCCCAGGTGATGGGGACGTCGAGTTCCGGATCGGGCTGGGTGACGTCCGCCAGTGCCGAACGGACCCGACCCAGGATCTCCTCGCGCGCGTTCACTGCTGCTCCTCCCCGCGGTTCTTGTGCCACCACTGCCGGAACGACTCCTGGGGCGGCATCGGCAGGTCGCGCGCCCGCGTCCACGCCGCGGCCGGCCACGGCAACGGGCCGAGGTAGTGGGTGTTCGGCAGCACCCGCGCGGCGAGCGAAGCCAGGCCCTCCACGAACTCGAAGTGCTTGCGGTCGCTCAACGCCCAGCCGGCCAGCCCGATCGCGATCGGCTCCAGGTGCACGCCGGCCTTGTGGTCGGCCACCTCCTTGCGCAGGTGGACGAGCATGTCGGGGATCGGGATCCGCACCGGGCAGACCTCGAAGCACGCCCCGCACAGGCTGGACGCGTACGGCAGCGACTGGTCGATCGGGTGCTCGATGCCGCGCAGTTGCGGGTTCAGCACCGCCCCGATCGGGCCCGGGTACACCGAGCCGTACGCGTGCCCGCCGACCCGCTCGTAGACGGGGCAGATGTTCAGGCAGGCCGAGCACCGGATGCAGCGCAGGGCAGGGCGTCCCTGCGGGTCAGCGAGCGCGTGAGTGCGTCCGTTGTCGATCAGGACGACGTGCACCTCCTGCGGTCCGTCGCCGGGCGTGACGCCGGTCCACATGGACGTGTACGGGTTCATCCGCTCGCCGGTGGACGAGCGCGGCAGCAGCCGCATGAACACCTCGAGGTCGGCCGTCGTCGGCAGGACCTTCTCGATCCCGACCACCGAGATCAGCGTCTCGGGCAGGGTCAGGCACATCCGTCCGTTGCCCTCGGACTCGACGACGACCAGCGTCCCGGTCTCGGCGATCGCGAAGTTCGCGCCGGAGATGGCGACCTTCGCGCGCAGGAACTTCTCCCGCAGGTGCCGCCGCGCGGCGCTGGCCAGTTCGGCGGGGTCGTCGGTGATGTCCTCGGGGGCCGGCGTGCCGTACTGCTTCATCTCGCGCAGGAAGATCTCGCGCACCTCGGCGCGATTGCGATGGATCGCGGGGACGAGGATGTGGCTGGGCCGGTCGTGGCCCAGCTGGACGATCAACTCGGCGAGGTCGGTCTCCCACGCCGCGACGCCGGCCTCCTCCAGGGCCTCGTTGAGCTCGATCTCCTGGGTGGCCATCGACTTGACCTTGACGACCTCGTCGACGTCCTTGGCCTTCACCAGGGCGACGACGATCGCGTTCGCCTCCGCCGCGCCCCTGGCCCAGTGGACGGTGGCGCCGGCCTTCGTCAGCGACTCCTCCAGCTGGACGAGGTAGCGGTCCAGGTGGCGCAGCGTCCGGTTCTTGATCGCCTCGCCGGCCAGCCGCAGCTCCTCCCACTCGGGCACCTCGGAGACCCGCAGCACGCGCTTGGCGCGGATCGTCCCGGTGGCGTGGCGAAGGTTCTTGCGCAACTGCTCGTTGCCGAGCTGCTCCTTGGCGTTCTTCTGGAACTTCGGCATGCCCAGGTAGGTGCCGGGAGGCGGGGCCGGCGTGCGGCGCATGGCTTCGGTGCTCATGCCTTGCCTCCCTCGGTGTGGGCGAGGACCTCGGCCAGGTGGATGGGTTTGACGCCCGAGTTCTGCCGGTGCAGCAGGCCACCGATGTGCATCAGGCAGGCGTTGTCGCCGGTGATCAGGTATTCGGCGCCCGTGTCCATCACGTGCCGCGCCTTGTCGGAGCCCATTGCGACCGAGACGTCCGGGTTCTTCACCGAGAACGTCCCGCCGAAGCCGCAGCACTGGTCGGACGCGTCCAGCGGGACCAGGTCGATGCCCTTCACCTTGCTGAGCAGCTGGTAGGGGCGGTCGCCGACCTTCGCCACCCGGACCGAGTGGCAGGTCGGGTGGTAGGTGACCCGGTGCGGGAAGTAGGCGCCGACGTCGGTCACGCCGAGCACGTCCACGAGCAGTTCGGTGAAGTCGTAGGTCTTGGCGACGACCGCGTCCACGGCCTCGGCCAGTTTCGCGTCCCTGGCGTGCTCGGCCAGCATCGGGTGCTGGTGCCGCACGGCGCCGATGCAAGAACCGGACGGCCCGACGATGTAGTCGTAGTCCGAGAACGCCTTCACGTAGTTGCGGACGTCGGGGACGGCGGCGTCGAAGTAGCCGGTGTTGGTGAACATCTGGCCGCAGCACGTCTGTTCGAGCGGGAACTCGACCCGGCAGCCCAGCCGCTCGAGCACCGACACCACCGCCTTGGGCGTGCCCGGGAACATCACATCGTTGATGCACGTGGCGAACAGCGCCACCGTGATTCCACCGGACGGGATCGTCATCGTTCCTCCGTTCCTCGCGGCGCCACCGACGGCACGACCCGCGACCAGAGGGGGCGGACGGAACCCGGCAACACCTTGGTTCGACCTATTGGTCAGACCATTTCTGAGTCTGGACCTTCGCACCGCCATCGTCAAGAGCACCCGGCAGATCCGCCACAATGAAGTCGTGACACCCACCGAGGAGCGTGAAGGGCTCCACGCCTACGAGGTCGTGCTGAAGCACATCGAGGCCGGCATCCTCGCCGGGACGCACCGTCCCGGCGACCAGTTGCCGCCTGAGCGCGACCTGGCCGCCCAGCTCGGCGTCAGCCGGTCGGCGGTCCGCGAGGCCATGCGGGTCCTGCAGACGCAGGGCCTGATCACCTCCAGCTCCGGCCCCGGACGCGGCACCCGGATCTCGCCCGCCCGCGGTGACGCGCTCGCCCGCATCTTCCAGCTGCACCTCACGCTCTCTGCGGCGGGGACGGCCGACCTCACCGAGACTCGCGTCGCCCTCGAACGGTCCTCGGCGGCCCTCGCTGCACAGCGCACGACCGGGCGCTCGGTACGCAAGCTGAAGGCGCTGATGGCGGCGATGGAGGAGGCGGACGCCGTCGACGAGTTCAATGACCTCGACACCGACTTCCACGTCCAGATCGCCCGGGCGGGCCAGAGCGAGCTGATCGCTGACCTCACGGTGGCGATCCGGCAGGCAGTCAGGGAGACCATCCGCGCGGCGACCCGGCTGCTCCCCAACTGGCCCGACCACCGCCGGGAGATCCTCACCGAGCACCAGGAGAATCCTCGCCGCGATCGAGGCCGGCGACTCCGCGTCCGCCGCGACCCTGATCGAGCGCCACATCCGCCGCGCCTACCTCACGCTGGGCATCTCAGAGCCCGAGGCCTGAGCGGAGGCGGCCGCGCTGTCCAGGCCCACGTCCACCACAAAGTGGACGCTTCTGCGGCGAACTCACGACAAAGCGTCCACCTTGTCGTGGACGGGAAAGCGAGACCCCGGATCAAGCCCGGGGTGACAGTGGCGGCCAGAGCCGACGTCCACCTTGTCGTGGACGCCTCTGCGGCGAAGTCACGACAAAGCGTCCACCTTGTCGGGGACGGGAAAGCGAGACCCCGGGTCAAGCCCGGGGTGACAGTGGCGGCCAGAGCCGACGTCCACCTTGTCGTGGACACTTCTGCGGCGAAGTCACGACAAAGCGTCCACCTTGACGCGGACGGGAAAGCGAGACCCCGGATCAAGCCCGGGGTGACAGTGGCGGCCAGAGCCGACCTCCACCTTGTCGTGGACGCCTCTGCGGCCAACTCACGACTTTCCGTCCACCTTGACGCGACGGGAAGGCGAGACCCCGGATCAAGCCCGGGGTGACACTGGCGGCCAGAGCCGACGTCCACCTTGTCGTGGACACTTCTGCGGCGAAGTCACGACAAAGCGTCCACCTTGTCGTGGACGGGAAAGCGAGACCCCGGATCAAGCCCGGGGTGACAGTGGCGGCCAGAGCCGACGTCCACCTTGTCGTGGACGCCTCTGCGGCCAACTCACGACAAAGCGTCCACCTTGTCGTGGACGGGAAGGCGAGACCCCGGGTCAAGCCCGGGGTGACGGTGGCGGCCAGGGCCGACGTCAGAACGCGATCGTCTGCCGAGCCCGGGGGACGTCGCCGCGACCAGCCCCCTCCTCCTCGGAGGCCGATGAGCCGACGAAGGGTCCTTCCACCGGGCCGGTGCGACGATCGCGTCCCTCTCGTTCGTCGCTGGTCGTCGCGTGTTCGCTGTCTGACATGCACCCTCCCGGTGGTTCCTCGTTCTACAGAACCTCCAGCGCAGGAACCGCGCCGGACATTCCCGGACGTAGGGTTCCCGCATGGGGTTCGCCGCATCCTCCCGCCTGCTGACCGTGCTGTCGCTCGCCGCCGTGCTCTCCGCCTACGCAGGACCGTCCATCGCGTCGCCCAGGGCGCCGACGCCGTCGGCCGTCTCACCGTCCACACCGTCCGCGTCCGCCACGGCAGCGGCCGGGCTGCGGGACCCCGCGGAGAAGGAGATCGCGATGGAGCTGGTCTCCAGCGCCGAGAACTCCTCCCTCGACTGGCGCGCGCAGTACCGCTACATCGAGGACATCGGCGACGGACGCGGCTACACCGGCGGCATCATCGGGTTCTGCTCGGGCACCGGCGACATGCTCGAGGTCATCCAGCAGTACACGGCGGCCAGCCCCGCCAACCCGCTGGCCGCGTTCCTGCCCGCGCTGGAGAAGGTGGACGGGACGGCGTCGCACGCCGGCCTGGGCAGGCCGTTCGTCCGGGCGTGGCGGACGGCGGCGAAGGATCCCGCCTTCCAGGCCGCGCAGGACGCCGAGCGGGACGGCACCTACTTCGATCCGGCCGTCGACCGCGCGCGGGAGGACGGGCTCGGCACGCTCGGCCAGTTCATCTACTACGACGCGATGGTGATGCACGGGCCCGGCGACGACCCGGCGAGCTTCGGTGGTATCCGCGCTGCCGCTCTCGAGCGGGCGCTGCCGCCCGCGCAGGGCGGGGACGAGACCACCTACCTGAACACCTTCCTCGACGTGCGGAAGAAGGCGATGCGGGCGGAGGAGGCCCACGAGGACACCTCCCGCATCGACGACGCGCAGCGCGTGTTCCTGCGAGCCGGCAACCTCGACCTCGCTCCCCCGCTCGACTGGCACGTGTACGGCGACCCGTACCACATCGGCTGAGTCCGGCTCAGCTGACGACGACGGCGAGTTCCTTGCGGGTGGACGCCAGGACATCAGAGCCGGAGTACTTCACCACGATGCGGTGCGTACCCTTGGCCTTGATCTTCGGGAAGCGGTACTTGGACACTCCCGCCGCGGCGTCCGTCAGGGTGACGGTCTTCAGCCGCGTGCCGTCGAGGTAGAACTTCACGGAGCCGGCAGGCACGACATCGGGGGCGTTCGTCCCGACCGTCGCCGTCACGGTCAGGCGCGTGACGCCGGCCTTCACGGTGCTGGTCGAGCGCTTGAGCGCGAGCGTGCTGGCGCTCTTCGCGATGGTGTACGTGAACGACGCGGACTTGCTCACCCCGCCGTCGGAATAGGTGGCCTTGACGGTGCCGGTGCCGACGGCCGAGGAGTCGAACCCGCTGAGCTTCGCCGTCGACGTCACGTCACGGGAGTACACGCCCTTGTTGTAGAGGGCGGTGACAGCCAGCCCCTTCGTGCTCAGGTCCTGGCCGACCGTGTAGGTCACCTTGGTCGGGGACGTAACCGCGACCGAGGTCAGCACGGCCTTCGCCGGTGCGTCCGCCAGCAGCTTCTTGTAGCCGCTCGTCACGTCGAACAGGGCGGCGACGTTGCCGGCGGTGTAGCTCACCGACCAGTCGGCCAGGGGCACCTTGCCCGCGGACTTCATGTCCATGTACGCCACGTTGGCGAGCCGCTGGATACCCCACGGCTTCCCGCTCTTCTCCTGCACGAGCACCTTCGCCGCGTCGAACAGGATCGAGGCCCTGCGCAGGTGGGAGGAGTCGGAGATCAGGCTGTAGCTGGTGTAGGCCGACGACTTCGCCAGGATCGCCATCGAGTTCTTGGCGTTCCCGATGGTGCTGGAGGCCCTCTTCTCCACGATGATTCGGGACTTCGCGATGCCCTTGGCCACCAGCCACTGGTAGCCGACCTCGCCCTCGGTGTGGCCCTTCTTCGGCGCGCCACCGGTGACCAGCACCTTGGACTTCGGGTACTTCTTCAGCGCTTTCAGCGTCACCTTCAGTCGTCGTTCGAATTTGACACTGATTTTCCCGGAACTCTTCAGGGCCGAGCCCAGCACGACGAACACATGACCCTTCTTGGGCAATCCGTCGGGCACCGTGGAGTTCATCACCATGGAGTTGTTGATCGTCGACCACGACTCGACGAATCCGCTCCACAGTGTGTATTCCCAGGCTGAGCCCGCGGCCATGGACGCGACCGCGAGATCGCGGCGGGCGGTGTTGCGGTCCTGCTGGAAGTAGATCGCCTGGGCCTTCAGGCTGGTCGGCGAGGCCGCCGCCGCAGCGTGGGACGCGGGTTCGACGACGATCCCGCCCGTGAGGGCGACGAACACCGCCATCACCACCGTGGCGGCCAGCACCCGTACCGTCCTGATCGGTTCCATCGCTGCAGCCCTTCCCATGATTTCCCTGCTGCGGGCATGCCGAAGAGCGACTGGTGCGCGATTTCGTGGACGTCGAACCCACCACTCATTCGGGCGGGCAACGCCAAATGCGCAGTCGTATTCGACCGCCGTTACACGAAGGAGTCTGACACGGGCTCATCACGCATACAGCATTTGGTTGAGAGTTTGCCCGGCGCTGGTTGAGGGTTGGTTCAGGCACTTCCCCACAGTGCCGTGGCCGCCGCCAGCGCCGCGGGAAGGGTCACGACGCTGGCCAGCGTGGACAGGCACAGCAACCGGGTGGCGAACTGGGTGTCGCGGTCGTGCCGGACGCTGAAGATCACCAGGAACGCCCCCACCGGTGCACTCACCGAGATGACGATCGCGAGCCGGGCGACCGGGTCGATGGGCAGCAGGCCGAGCAGCGCGATGAACACGGCGGGCACCAGGACGTTGCGGGCGACCGTGCCCAGCCAGACCAGCCGGTCACTGAACACCGTGCGCAGGCTGAAGGCCGCGAGGTTCACCCCCACCACGACCATGCTGAGCGGGGTGTTCATCGACGCCAGGTAGCCCAGGACGTCCGAGATCGGCGAGGGCAGGGTCACGGAGAACAGGAACAGCGGCAGCGCGATGACGATCGAGACGATGCCGGGGTTCACGGCGACCCGCCGGACCTTCGCGGCCAGTGCCTCGTCGTCGTGGCCGAACAGGGACGCGCCGTGCGTCCACACCATCACGGTGAACGCGGCGATGAAGGCGACGGTGTAGAACACGCCGTCGTTGCCGAGGATGGCCTGCGCGAGCGGGATGCCGATGAAGCCCGCGTTGGAGTACACCGTGCCGAAGCGCAACGCCGTCCTCGTGTCTGCGTCCGGGACGACGCGACGGTTGAACAGGGCGTTCGCGATCCCGATCGTCAGGGCGAAAGCGGCCAGGTCGACGAGGAAGACGATGCCCATCATGCGCAACCGGTCGGCGTCGAACGGGCGCTGGAACGCCAGGATCGTGACCGACGGCGACACCAGGTACAGCAGCAGGTTCGTCATGCCCTTCAGCGACTCCTGGCCGATCCAGTGCAGCCGGAATGCGGCCCAGCCGAGCGCGATCAGGATGAACATGATCAGCACCTGCCCCGCCGGCACGCCGAACGCCACCCCGCACCTCTTCCCGCTCGCGCTCCCCCGCCACCCTAGGAGACGCCGACCCGCCTCCGGGACGACGACCACCGACCGGTTTGCTCCCGAAAGGCGGCCTTGCTCCCGGAGTTCGGGGAGCAAGGCCGCCTTTCGGGAGCAAACGCGGGATGGAGACCGGGCGGACGGGGCGGCTGGCAGACTCGGGCCGTGCTCACCGTGACCGTCCCGGACCTCGACCTGCTGGCCCGCCTCTCCGACCTCTCCGACCGGGTCGAACTGGTGCTGTGGGACCTGCTCGAGCCGCTGCCCGCCGAAGTCGCGCAGCGGGTCGAGGTCGTCCAGATCGGCCACTACTGGGTGCAACCGGAGCGTTGGCGCCGGCTGGCGGAGGCTCCGAACCTGCGCTACGTCCTGCTGCCGTCGGCCGGCTTCGAGCACGCGCTGCCGCGGATCCCGAAGGGCGTGACCCTCTGCAACGGACGCGGCGTGCACTCCGCGGGGACGGCCGAACTCGCCCTCGCGCTGATCCTCGCGTCCCAGCGCGGCCTGGTGGACGCGCTCGACGCGCAGCGTCAGGGCCGCTGGCACAACCCCGAGCTCCCCTCCCTCGCCGACCGTCGGGTGCTGGTCGTGGGCGCGGGCTCGCTCGCGCAGGCGATCGTGGACCGGCTGCGTCCGTTCGAGGTCGAGATCACCCAGGTCGCGCGCACGGCGCGGGGCGGCGTCCACGGCATCGCCGAACTGCCCGCCCTGCTCCCGGCCGCCGACATCGTCGTGCTGGCCGTGCCCGGCTCTGCCGAGACCCACCACCTGCTGGACGCCGCGGCGCTGGCCGCGCTCCCGGACGGCGCCCTGGTCGTGAACGTGGCCCGCGGTGGCGTGGTCGACACCGCCGCGCTGCTCGCCGAACTGGAGGGCGGGCGCCTCCGGGCGGCGCTCGACGTGACCGACCCCGAGCCGCTGTCTCCCGACCACCCGCTGTGGCACGCCCCGCGCACGATCATCACCGCGCACCAGGGTGGCAACAGCGACGCGACCTACTCCCGCGTGGCCGCCCTCCTGCGCAGCCAGCTCGAGCACCTGCTCGCCGGCGAGCAGCCGGAGAACGTCGTCGCCCGCACCTGAGCGGACGACGGCCAGATCGGATGCGGCACTATAGGAACCGTCCCCATCGTGCCCCCATCGGATGCGGCACGATGGGGACGGTTCCTATCGTGCCGCTCCCGGTTCGCTTCGGGGTGGGCGTCGCCCCGTCCCTCCGGTCAGCCAGCGTCGCCGGACAGCGCGGCCGCGACCTCGGGGATCCGCGCCCGGTAGCCGTCCAGCAGGCGGCGACCCAGGCTCACCGAACCCACCAGCGGGTGCGTGGCGAAGGCCTCCCAGGCGAGTCCCTCGGAGTGCTCGGTGGCCGCCCTGATCGTCAGCTGCTCGACCGCCTTCACCGACTGGACCAGCCCCAGCTCGGGGCCCGCCAGCGGTGCGACCGGACGCGGGTGGATCCCGTCCGCGTCCACGTCGCAGGGCACCTCCACGACCGCGTCGTCCGGCAGCCCGGGGACGGCCCCGCGCCCCGCGACGTTGACGATCGCCGCGGTCGGTTCGCCGCCGGACAGCGCGGTCATCAGCGCCAGCGCGACCGCCTGGTACCCGCCGTCGGTGTCCTCCGCGTCCCGCTGCTCGTCCTCGGCGCGGGCCTCGGCCATGTAGGTCTCCTCGCGCTGCCGGCGGGTCTCCCGCCACAGCTCCAGCGCGTCGCCGGGCCGGCCGGCGGCCTCAGCATAGAACCGGTCCTGCTGCGCGGCGAGGAATTCCCCGCGCGTGCCGGGGGCGGCCAGGATCCGGGCCACGGCCTCCCGGTTGCAGTAGTAGTAGAAGAGGTACTCGTTGGGGAGGGCACCGAGCTGGCGCACCCAGTCGGGGCCGATCAGCCGTGCCTCCTCGATCCGCTCGAGCCGGTCGGGCGAGGAGAGCAGGTCGGGCAGCCGGTCCACTCCGTCCACCTCGAGCGTGCGCAGCCAGCCGAGGTGGTTGAGCCCGACGTAGTCGTAGCGCACGTCCGGGGAGTCGCCGGACGCGCCGACCGCGGCCGCCGCCCTGCGCATCAGCCCGATCGGGGTGTCGCAGATCCCGACCACCCGCTCGCCCAGGACGGGACGCAGCGCCTCGGTGATGATCCCGGCCGGGTTGGTGAAGTTCACGAACCAGGCCTGCGGCGCGACCCTGCGCACCGTCCGCGCGATCGCACGCATGGCCGGGATCGTCCGCAGCGCGTAGGCCAGCCCCCCGGGACCCGTGGTCTCCTGGCCGAGCACGCCGAGGTCGAGCGCGACCCGCTCGTCGGCCACGCGACCGGCAGTCCCGCCCACCCGGATCGCACAGAACACGAAGTCCGCGCCGACGAGCGCCTCGGCGAGGTCGGTGTGCGTGCTCAGGAGCAGGTCGCCACCCAGCGGCAGCTGCTCCAGCACGGCCCGCATCGTGCGCAGCCGGCCGGCGTCGGTGTCGACGAGGGCCACCGTGTCCACCGGTCCCGCTGTGGCCACCGCGCCGACGACCTGCGGAACCCGGAACCCGGCCCCGCCGATGATGACGAGCTTCACGCCTGCACCACCTCGCACCCCTTCCCGCACCCCGAGGGTGCCCGTGCGACCCATCGTAGGGGCGCCCCCTGACCGTCCTGATCGACGTCGCAACTTTGTTGAAGGTTGAAGGGTGTGGGCGGGCCGTGCGAGGGTGAGGGGGTGGAGGGGACGAACAGCACGGGCGGACGCGACGAGGCGGTCGTCGACGTGCTCCTGGCGGGCATGGTCTTCCTCGACATCGTCTTCACCGACATGCAGGCACCCTCGCCCGGCCACGAGGTGTGGGCCGGCGGCATGGGCTCCTCCCCGGGAGGGATCGCGAACCTCGCCACCGCCACCGCGCGGCTCGACCTGAGCACGAGCCTGGTCGCGGCGTTCAGCGATGACGGCTACGGGCGGTGGTGCCGCGACATCCTCCAGCGCCAGGAGGGCATCGACCTGAGCAGGTCGCGCATCTTCGGCGACTGGCACTCCCCGGTCACCGTCTCGCTCGCCTACGACGGCGACCGGGCGATGGTCACCCACGGCCACGACTCCCCCGTCCCGCTCGCCGACCTGCTCGGCGCCGCGCCGCGTGCCCGCGCCGTCATCGCCGAACTCCAGGTCGAGCCCTGGTGGCTGGGCGCCCGGGACGCCGGCGCGCTCGTGTTCGCCGACGTCGGCTGGGACCCGACAGAGGCGTGGGACCGCCGCGTCCTCGACCGGCTGGACGGCTGCCACGCGTTCACGCCGAACGAGGTGGAGGCGATGGCCTACACCCGCACCGGTTCCCCGCAGGCAGCCCTCGCCGCGCTGGCCGACCGCGTCCCGCTCGCCGTCGTGACGATGGGCGCCCGCGGGGCGATCGCCGTCGACCAGGCCACCGGCGAGCACGCATCCGTGACCGCGCTGGACGTGCCCGCCATCGACCCGACCGGCGCCGGCGACGTCTTCGCCGCCGCGCTCGTCGCCGGAACGCTGGACGGGTGGCCGCTGGCCGACAGGCTGCGCTTCGCCGCGCTGGCCGCGTCCCTGGCCGTCCAGCAGTTCGGCGGAGGGCTGGCCGCCCCCGGCTGGGGCGACATCGCCGACTGGTGGAGCCGGACCACGCGGCGGGCAGACGCGGGAAGCACCGCCGATGAAGCACTCGCCCGCGACTACGTGTTCCTTCCCGAGCTCCTGGCCCGGCACGAGGGCCGCGCCGTCCGGCGGGCGGAAGCGACGATCGCGCAGCTCGCGGACGTGTGAAATGGGCACCACCACAGCCGCCGGGCGCGGCACGAGAGGAGAAGACGTGATCGGCAAGGGGAACCCCACGACCCGCTGGCCCAGGGCACTGGCGGGAGGAGCGATCGCCGCCCTCCTCGCGCTGTCCGCGGGCTGCGCCCCGGGCGCGGGCACGACCCAGACCACCGCGCCGGCGTCGCCGGCCGCCTCGGTGAACACCGATCCGGCGTCGATGGGCGAGATCACGCTGACGGTCTGGGACCAGGAGGTCCGCGGCGGCCAGAACGACGAGATCGAGGCACTGAACGCCCAGTTCCACGAGAAGTACCCCAACATCACGATCGACCGGCACGCGCAGTCGTTCGACGACCTCCAGAAGACCGGGCGGCTCGTCCTCACCGGCCCCGACGCCCCCGACGTGATCGAGGCCAACAACTCGCGCAGCCAGATGGGCTCGTTCGTCACCGCCGGCCAGCTGCTCAACCTGGACCCCTATGCCGAGGCGTACGGCTGGCGCGACCGCTTCCCCGCGTCCGTGCTGAAGCTCTCCTCGTACAGCACCGACGGCAAGACCTTCGGCTCGGGCAGCCTGTTCGGCCTGCCCCAGGTCGGCGAGGTCGTCGGGTTCTACTACAACAAGTCCAAGCTGGCGAAGCTCAACCTGACGGTGCCCACGACGTGGGCCGAGCTGGAGGCGCAGCTGAAGACGATCAAGGACGCCGGCGAGACGCCGCTCGTCCTCGGCAACCTGGAGAAGTGGCCGGCGATCCACGTCTTCGGGCCGATCCAGGGCGCCCACACCCCGGCCGACGAGATCACCAACCTCGCCCTCGGCAACGCGGGCGGCGACTGGACGGACGCGAACAACGTGGCGGCGGCAACCGAGCTCCAGGACTGGGTGAAGGCCGGTTACCTCAACGCCGACGTGAACGGCGCGGCCTACGACGACGTCGTGGCGAAGTTCGCCAAGGGCACCGGCGTCTACTTCCTCGGCGGCTCCTGGAACACCGCGACGCTGGACCCCGCGATGGGCGACGACGTCGGCTTCTTCGCCCCGCCGCCCACGGACGCGTCCGCCGGGCCGGCGACGACCGGCGGCACGTCGCTGCCGTTCGCGGTCACGTCCGCATCGAAGCACGCGGACGCCGCCGCGGCCTACATCAACTTCCTCACCAGCGACGACGCGATGAAGGTGATCGCCGAGAAGGGCAACCTGCCGGTGCTGCACGCGTCCGAACTGGCCCCGTCCTCCGGCGTCGGCAAGGAGGTGTACGCGGCCTACGAACTCGTCACGACGAAGGGCCACCTGCTGCCGTACCTCGACTACGCGACCCCGACCTTCTCCGACACCCTCGGCGCGGCCCTGCAGGACCTGATCGCGGCGAAGAAGACCCCCCAGGAGTTCGCCGAGACCCTCCAGAAGGACTATGGCGACTTCATCAAGGGCTGAGCGCCCCGACCGGCGGCTGGCCCGGCGTCGCCTGGCCAGCCGCGAGGGGCGGACCGTCGCGACGCCGTACCTCTACATCGCGCCGGCCCTGCTGGTGTACGGCGCGTTCCTGCTGTGGCCGCTGGCGCGGGCCGCGCAGTTCTCGCTCTACGCGTGGGACACCGTTTCACCGGCCCGTTTCGTCGGCTTCGCCAACTACGTGGCGATGGTGAACGACCCGGACCTGCTCGCGTCGTTCGGTCACGCTGCGGTGCTGATCATCTTCTACGCCGTGCTGCCGATCGGCCTGGGCCTGGTCGTGGCGGCGATCCTCAACCGCGCCCGGGTGCGAGGGCTGTCGTTCTTCCGCACCGTGATCTTCCTGCCCCAGGTCATCGCGATGGTCGTCGTCGCGGTGGCGTGGACGCGGATCTACTCCACCGACGGCTCGCTGAACGCCCTGCTGCGGCTGGTCGGGCTCGGCGACGTCACGAGGGCGTGGCTGGGCGACTACACGTTCGCGTTGCCCGCCGTCGGGCTGATCGGCACCTGGGTGGAGACCGGACTGGTCACGATCCTGCTGCTGGCCGGCATGGGGCGGGTCCCGCGGGACCTGTACGAGGCTGCGCGGCTGGACGGAGCCGGCGCGATCGCGGAGTTCCTCGCGATCACGCTGCCGGCCGTGCGGGGCGAACTCGTCGTCGCGGCGACGCTGACGGTCGTGGCCGCCTTGAAGAACTTCGACATCATCTACATGACGACGCGGGGTGGCCCGGGGACCTCGACGACCGTCCCGTCCTATCAGGTGTACAACCAGGCGTTCGGGCTGGGGCAAGTGGGCATGGCCACCACGATCGGGGTCAGCCTGGCCGTGGTGATCTTCGGGATCAACCTCGTCCTGAACCGGCTCGGCGACCGGGCGGCGGCCGACTCGTGAGCGCCGTGACGACACCCCGCACCTTGGCCGCCACCCGGCGCGGCCGGCGGCGTGCGGGCCCGCTCACCTCGCGGGCAGAGGTCACGGCCAACTACGTGATCCTGCTCGGCTTCGCGCTGGTCTCGCTGTGGCCGATCGGGACGATCGTGGCCCAGGCGTTCGGCCCGTCCAGCTCCGCGGCGGTGACCTCCGGCGGCCTGCACCTGGAGAACTTCGGGCTGGCCTGGAGCCAGGGCCGCTTCTCGTCCTACATGCTCAACTCGGTCGTCGTGTCCGTGACCGTCGTCGTGGTGTCGGTGGTGCTGTCGGTGCTGGCCGGGTACGCGTTCGGGACGATGACGTTCCCGGGCAGCACCGTCCTGTTCTACCTGTTCCTTTTCGGGATCATGGTGCCCACCGAGGCCATCGTCGTGCCGCTGTTCTTCGACCTGCGACAACTCGGGCTGGTGAACACCCTCGTCGCCGTCGCGGGCCCGCAGATCGCGCAGTCGATCGCGTTCGGTACCTACTGGATGCGCACCCACTTCCGCTCCGCCGACCGCGCGATCACCGAGGCGGCGATCATCGACGGGGCGGCGCCCCGACAGGTGCTCTGGCAGGTGCAGGCGCCGATCGCCCGGCCCGCGATCCTGACCCTGGTGGTGCTGGTGTTCATGTGGACGTGGAACGAGTTCCTGATCCCGCTGGTGATGTCGCCGACGGGGACACTGCGGACGGCGCCGCTCGGCCTGGCCTTCTTCCAGGGCCAGCACGTCACCGACTACGCGCTGATGGGAGCGGCGGCGGTGATGGTCGCCGCGCCGGTCGTGGTGCTGTACCTGTTCGCCCAGCGGTACTTCATCGCGGGCATGACCGAGGGAGCCGTGAAGTAGGTCTCATATCGCGGCCACGCAGTCACCCGGACGGGGACTTGGGCAAGAGTTTCCGCCACGTAGGGTGGAAACAGTCCACTAGACGCCGGGGGGGCGTCCGGGACGGTGCACAGCGAATGTCGGGGGGCGTCGCCGTGCGTTGGGCCTGGGCGGTGGCGCCGTAAGGCCCGCCGTCCAGGCCCATCCTTTTCCCTCTCGCAGCAGGGTCCCGTAGATTCGGCTCATGCGCGCGATCCAGGCCCGTGAACCGGGCGACGCCGGCGTCCTCGACCTCGTGGAACTGCCCGATCCGGTCCCCGGTCCCGGTGAGGTGGTGGCCCGGTCGGCCGCCGCAGGGATCAACTTCATCGACACGTACCGCCGCAGCGGGGTCTACGCGATCCCGTTCCCGCACGTCCCCGGTGACGAGGGCGCGGGGGTCGTCACCGCGGTGGGCGAGGGAGTCACCGGCCTCGCGGTCGGCGAGCGGATCGCATGGGTGGACGCGCCGAGCGCCTACGCCGAACTCGTCCGGGTGCCGGCGAGCCGCGCGCTCCCCGTCCCTGACGGGGTCGGCCTGGACGTGGCCGCGGCCCTCCCGCTGCAGGGGATGACCGCGCACTACCTGGTGGCGTCCACCCGACCGGTCGGCGAGGGCGAGTGGGCGCTCGTGCACGCGGGAGCAGGCGGCGTCGGGCTGCTGCTCACCCAGCTGGCGACGCTCCGCGGCGCCCGGGTGGTGACGACGGTGTCGACGGAGGAGAAGGCCGCGCTGTCCCGGGCGGCCGGGGCGGCGGCGGTGATCCGCTACGACGAACTCGACGACCTCACCACGCAGCTGCCGCCGCTGGTGAAGGAGGCCGCGGGCGGCCCGGTGGACGTGGTCTACGACGGCGTCGGTCGGGCCACCTTCGACGCGTCCCTCGCCACCCTGCGCCGACGCGGCATGCTCGTGCTGTTCGGCGGCTCCAGCGGCCAGGTGCCGCCGTTCGACCTCCAGCGGCTCAACGCGGGCGGGTCCCTGTTCACCACGCGCCCGAAGCTGGGCGACTACATCGTGGACGCCACGGAACTCCGCTGGCGTTGGGACGAGCTGATGGCCGCCGTCGTCGCCGGGCGGCTCGACGTCCGGATCGGGGCACGGTTCCCGCTGGCGGACGCCGCGTCCGCCCATCGCGCGCTGGAGGGCCGGGCCACCACGGGGAAGGTCATCCTCGAGATCGGCTGAGGGCTGGACAGCCCCGCCCGGCTGGGGTGTGCTGGAGACATGAGGACGTTCGCTCGCTGGCTGTTGGCCGGCTCCATGGTGTTCGCAGGGCTCAGCCACCTGTTCTGGGCCCGCAAGGAGTTCCAGGCGCAGGTTCCCGACTGGGTCACCGACGTCGTCCCGATCGACGCCGACGGCGTGGTCGTGGCGTCCGGCGCCGTGGAGGCGATGCTCGGCGCCGCGCTGGTCGCGCTGCCCGGCGACCGCCGCCGGATCGGCGTGATCCTCGCCGCGTTCTTCGTGGCCGTCTTCCCCGGCAACGTCGAGCAGTACCTCAAGAAGCGCGACGGCTTCGGCCTGGACACCGACAACCGCCGGCTGGTCCGCCTGTTCTTCCAGCCCCTGCTCGTCGCCTGGGCCCTCTGGTCGACGTCGCCGAAGTCCTGACCCGCGACGCGGCACGTTAGGAACCGTCCCCATCGTGCCGCGACGGGTTGGCGCGGAATCGGGGACGGTTCTCCTTTCGCGCCACGAGCGGGTCAGAGGCCGGTCAGCACCGTCGCGAGCAGGACGACCCGATCGGCGAGCGAGTCCAGCAGGACGTGCTCGGTGACGGCGTGGGCGCCGCCGCCGCGCGGGCCGAAGCCGTCCAGCGTCGGGATGCCGAGCGCACCACTGGTGTTGGTGTCGGCCGCTCCCGCTGCCGGGCGTCCGGACGCCTCGAGGCCGACCTCGGCGGCCAGTGCCGACACCCGGCCGAGCAGCGCGGCGTCCGCGTCGGACGCCTGCCACGCCGGACGCGAACTCAGCACCTCGGCCTCGAGCACGGCGCCCACCCGCAGCGGGGACAGCGCCGAGACGGCGTCCAGCACCTCCGTTTCTGCCGCGGACGTCCCGAACCGGAACCCGATCAGCGCCTCCGCCGCGCCGGGGACGACGTTCGTCCGGCCCCCGCCGCTGAGCGCGCCGACGTTGAACAGCACCTGGCCCGGATGCCGGGCCGACACGGCGGCGACCGACCGGCGGAGCTCCACGAGCTGGTCGACCAGCTCGTCGATCGCCGACACACCCCCGTCCGGGTCGAGGGCGGCGTGGGACTCCCGGCCGGTCACCCGCAACCGCAGCCGGGTCGAGCCCAACCGCCCGACCTTCAACGCCCCGTCGGGATGCGGGGACTCGAAGCCCAGCACCGCCGCGGCACCCGCGCACTGTTCACGTACCAGCGCGGACGCGGAGCCCGACCCCACCTCCTCGTCGGCGGCGATCACCACCCGCAGCGGACGGTGCGCGAGCCCGAGCTCCCCGAGCGCCCGCACCGCGGCGAGCATCACGACCAGGCCGGCCTTCATGTCGTACGAACCGGGACCGCGCAGCACGCCGTCCTCCACCACCAGCGGCACCGCGCCGTCCAGCGTGCCGACCGGCCAGACCGTGTCGCTGTGGCCGAGCAGCACCACCGGGGCCGCGTCCTGCCGTCCCGGAGTGCCGGGAACCGCCACGACCAGGTGCGTGCCGATCGGCGCCTCGACAGCGCTCACAGCGCCGAACGGCTGCCACAGTCCGGCCAGGTGTCCGGCGATACCTGCGCTCGCGGCAGCATCGTGGCTGGGCGTCTCCCGCTGCACGAGCGCGACGAGGTCGGCGACGAGGGCGTCCGGGTCCAGCGACGCGCGCACCGCCGCTCCGGCAGCAGCCAGTTCCATGATCCTCCAGGGTCTGTTTTACGTATCCTATCTCCGGCAACCGCCCGCTCATCTCTCCCAGTGATCACGGACTGGACTCGGATGATACGGATCCTATAGTTCATCTCGTGAGCACGACCGAACAGCTGCGGGTGGCCCCCCTGACCGGCGCTGACGACCTCGCGACCGCGTCCGGGCTGTACCGCGACGTGTTCGGCTACACCAAGCCCGAGGCCACCCTCAACCCGCGCCTGCTGATGGCGATGGCCGCGAACGGCGGCTCGATGGTCGGCGCCTGGGACGGCGACCGGTTGGTCGCGTTCGGCTACGGCTTCACCGGCCACGCCGGCGGCGAGACCTACTTCTACTCCCAGGCCGTCGTGGTCGCCGACGGGCTCCAGGGCTCGGGCGTGGGGCGCCGCATCAAGGGCGAGCAGCGCCGGCTCGCCCTCTCCAACGGGCTCCACCACATGCGGTGGGCCTACAACCCGATCCTGTCCCGCAACGCCCACTTCAACCTGTCCGTGCTCGGCGCGGTCGGACGCTGGTTCGTCCCCGACTGCTACGGGGACGGCGAGTCCCGGCTCGTCGTCGACTGGGACCTCGACGCCGACACCCCTGCCCCGGTGCCGGCACCCTGGGCGTCCTACTCGGCGGCCGAGTGGGGACGCGTCGACCGCGGCGAGGGCGCAGCGGCGGTCGCCCTCCCCTCCGAGCGGAGCCGGGTGACCCCCGAGGTGGTCGCGCGCATGGACGACGCGTTCAGCGGCCTGTTCGCGGACGGGCTGGTCGCGCGCTCCTGCGTCCGGCAGGACGCGGACACCGCCGTCTACGTGTTCACCGGGAGCGACGCATGAGCACGCAGACGAACACCGGAACCCCCACCCGCCACGAGGCCAACCGCTCGCTGCGCAGCCCCGCCGACCGGTACCGCGCCCGGATGGAGTCGACCTCCTCGGCCACGCTCCAGGCGCGCCTGATCGCCTCCGAGCTGGAGAACCTCGCCGAGGTGTTCGAGCGGCTCAGCGCCGACGGCAGCGTCCGCCGCGCCGCCGCGCTCACCGTCGCGGCCCGGCGCCGGTTCGTCGTGGGGGCGGGCAAGAGCCACGCCTACGCGAACCTGCTCGCCTCCGACCTGTCGACGGCCGTGGCGCAGGTCAGCCTCGTCGACGACTCCAGTGTGAGCACCCTCGACCTGCTCTCCGACGTGCGCGAGACCGACGTCCTGATCGCCTTCTCCTTCCGCCGCTACCGCCGCTCGACCGTCGAGGTCGCGCGGGAGTTCCACGCCGCGGGCGGCAAGGTGGTCGCCGTGACCGACGACGCCACCGCACCGATCGCCCGCCACGCCGACGAGGTGGTCGAGGTCGCCACCGACTCGGAGTCCTACGCCGACTCCCCCACCGCCGTCGCCGCGGCGATCCACCTGCTCTCCACGCTCACCACCGCCAGCGCGAAGGGCGCCCGGCGCCGGTTCGCCGACCGCGACCGGATCAGCGCGGCGCTCGGGCTCTACCTGGACGAGACGGGAGATCCCCGATGAGGGTCGTCGCCGCTACCCTGCACACGGTCCGGCTGCCGCTGGTGCACGAGTTCCAGACCAGTTCGCACGCCAAGCGCCACCTCGACCACATCCTCGTCGAACTCACCGACGCCTCCGGGGCGGTCGGGTGGGGCGAGATCGCGTCCGCGTCCCACCCCTTCTACGGGCCGGAGACGGTCGAGACCGCGACGCTGGTCGCCGAGCGCTACCTGCTGCCGCCCCTCCTCGGCACGAGCTGGGAGCACCCCGCCGACGCCGCGAAGTCGTGGGCGAAGGTGCGCGGCAACGAGTTCGCGAAGGCCGGCGTGGACATGGCCTGCTGGGTGCTGGCCGCCGAGGCGTCCGGACGCCCGCTCGCCGCGCTGCTGGGGGGGACGCGGGACCGTGCGGCCACCGGCGTCTCGCTGGGCATCGAGCCGACCATCGACGCGCTCGTCGCACAGGTCGCCGCGCAGGTCGAGGCCGGCTACCGCCGGGTGAAGCTGAAGATCGCCCCCGGCTGGGACACCGAGCCGGTCGCCGCCGTCCGCGCGGTCTACCCCGACCACGACCTGCACGTGGACGCGAACGGCGCCTACCCTGCCGACGACGCGTCCTTCGCCGTCATGCGGACGCTCGACCAGTACCACCTGACGATGATCGAGCAGCCCTTCGCGCCCCGCGACTTCGTCGGCCACGCGCGCCTGCAGGCCCAGCTGGAGACCCCGGTCTGCCTGGACGAGGCCGTGGAGACGCTGGCGGACCTGGAGACGATGATCGCGCTGGGCGCCGGCCGCGTCCTGAACATCAAGGTGTCCCGGCTCGGCGGCCTGACCACCTCGGTCGCCGCCCACGACCGCGCGCGCGAGGCCGGCATCCCGGTCTGGTGCGGCGGCATGCACGAGTTCGGGGTGGGCCGCGCGGCGAACGTCGCGCTCTCCTCGCTGCCGGGCTTCACGCTGCCCTCGGACGTGTCCGGTTCCGACAAGTACTACGCCCGGGACGTGATCACCCCGCCGGTGGAGACCACCGCCGACGGCTACGTCCCCGTCCCCACCCGACCCGGCCTAGGGTTCGACGTCGACACCGAATGGGTCGCGGCGAACACCCTGTCCACCATCCATGTAGAGGAATGACCGTGCCCGCCTGCCTCATCGTCAGCCCCGCCGAGGCGTCCGCCTCCGTCCCCACGGCGGACCGCCTGCACGTGGTCGACCCCGCCCTCCCGCAGGTCTCCGTCACCGACCTGGGCGTGACCAGGGGCGACGGCATCTTCGAGGTCCTCGGCGTCGTGGACGGCCACCCGCAGGCGGTGGACGCCCACTTGCGCCGGCTGGCGGTCTCGGCCGCGATGCTCGACCTGCCCGCCCTCGACCTGGACGCGTTCCGCGCCGCCATCCACCAGGTGGTCGCCGCGTTCGACGAGCCGCACCGCGAGTACTCGGTGAAGATCATCGTCACCCGCGGGATCGAGGGGTCGGGCGTGGCGACCGCGTGGGTGCTGGCGTTCAAGTCCGCCGACGACTACGCCGTGGAACGGCAGACCGGCGTGAGCGTCGTCCTGCTGGAGCGCGGCTACCCGCACGACATCGCCTCCCGGGCGCCGTGGCTGTTGGCCGGGGCGAAGACGCTGTCGTACGCCGTGAACAAGGCGGTGCTCCGCGAGGCCGCCCGCCGGGGCGCGCAGGACGTGGTGTTCACCAGCTCCGACGGCTACGTGCTGGAGGGCCCGAGCGCGAGCCTGATCGTGAAGCACGGCCGCCACATCTGGACGCCGTCGACCTCGCAGGGGATCCTGCGCGGCACCACGCAGGCGGCGGCGTTCGAGTTCTTCGCTGACGCCGGCTACGCCACGTCCGAGGTGCTGCTGCGGATCGACCAGCTCTGGGACGCGGACGCGCTGTGGCTGACGTCGTCGGGCCGCATGCTCGTCCCCGTCCGCGAACTGGACGGCCGCCCGATCACCGTCGACCGCGAACTCACCGACGCAGGGAACGCGGCCCTGCTGGCCCGGACCCGCTGATCACTCACCTTCGCAGGGACGACTGACTGGTTCGTCCCCGTGCGGCCCATGAGCGCCATGAGTTCCGCAACAACACGGCTCAGGCTTGGACCAAGCTGAGACACTCGATCTATCCGTGCAAGCAGAATGGCGAGAACAAGTGGGACGACGGCGGTGTTCCAATTGATTCTGGTGATCGATGGGGGACTCGATGAAGCCGCGCCGCCGACTGTTGAGGGGATCTGCCGTGGCGGGCGCTGCGCTCGTGCTGGTCGGCTGTTCCGCTCTCTCTTCGGGCGTGCCGGGTGCGCCGAGTGACCCGCTGGAGGTCGAGACAGCCGCCAACCGTGTGTTTGTTCAGATCTACGGCGATGCTCAGCAGCGTGAGGCCGGCAACTACCTGTCCTGGATTGCCCTGAACGAGGACTACTGGTCGTGCATGGAGCAGCGCGGAGTCGAACCGGTGAAGCACTTCTCACCGCTGTGGACAAGCTGGACACCGAACGCCACCTCGGGTACGTGGATGGGTGCAGTGCAGGTCAAGCCGTCGCTGCACGCGCTCGGAATCGCCGCCTCGTCCCGGGACGAGTCCGAACCATCGGAGACGTCCGCCGAATACGCGAAAGTGTCGGACGCTTGTCAGGTCAACGACCAGGACATGACGGTCGGCGGTGGCCCCGGGACGCCCGAAGGTGCGGCCCAACTCCTTGCCGAGTTCAAGGAGCTGATCACGTCCGTCGACGCACAACTGGGACCTATTCAGGATTACCGCACCTGCATGGCGGAGGCTGGAATCAACTATTCCGAGAAGTCCGACGGCGACGAGGGATGGCAGGGTCTCTACATGTTCTTGACCGCCAGTATGCCGAAGGCCCCCATCGAGAACGAGAAGCCGTCGCCCGCCTGGAACCGCTACCTCGACCTGGAGACCACAGCGCTGAACGCCGACGAGCGGTGCCGAGCCGACAAGTACCAGCAGGGGCTCGCCCTGCTCGGCCCCGAACTGAGTCAGTTTGCAGCCGGCCATGATTCCCAGCTTCGCACCCTGGCCGCGGACTGGACGAAGATCGTTCAGGACGCTCGGGAGAAGGGGTTCACCGGGTAACCCGGCCGGCCTTGCGCTCACCAGCCGCGCGGGTAGTCCCAGAAAGGACGCCGGGCGCCGAGGTACTCCCCGACCACGGCCGCGCCGAGGTCGTCGAGGTCGGGGCTGACCACGCGTCCGTCGACGCGCTCGGCCATCTGGCGCACGAACCGCTCGAGGCCGGGGTCGTCGCCGAGCTGGAAGAAGGTCGTCCGGGCGCGCAACCGGCCGAGCTTGTCGAGCTGGGTGACGGTCGTGCGCAGGGTCTCGTAGCTCGGCGGGTAGGTGAACCACGAGTCGCCCTCGGCGGTGAGGTGGGCGGTCGGTTCACCGTCGGTGACCACGAGCAGCACCGGTTGCATGGTCGGGAACCGGCGGAACAGGCGCTCGGCCAGCAGCAGCCCGTGGTGGAGGTTCGTGCCCTGCTCGCGCAGCGCGGGGAGCGCCGTCAGCTCGCCCACGTCCATCGCCTGGGCGTAGCGGCCGAAGGTGATCAGCTGCAGCTGGTCACCGCGCCACCGGGTGGAGACGAGGTGGTGCAGGGCGAGCGCCGTCCGCTTCATCGGGAGCCAGCGGCCCTCGGCAGCCATCGAGAACGACGTGTCCACCAGCAGCGCGACGACGGCCTGCGTGCGGGTCTCGGTCTCCGCCACCTCCACGTCCTCAAGGCGGACCCGGATCCGGGGATTCGTGTCGGCGGCCCTTCGTGACGCTCGCTGCGCTCGCTCCTCAGGGACCGTGGACGCTCGCTGCGCTCGCTCCTCAGGGACCGTGGGCACGTCCTCGCCGTTGCGCATCGCGTTCAGCATCGTGCGGGTGACGTCCCAGGGCTCGGTGTCGCCGAATGCCCACTGCCTGGTCGAGCCGGTCTGCTCGCCCGCCGCCCCGGCCAGACGGGTGTCGCGCTGGCCAGTGCGGCCGCTGAGCCGGTCGGCGGCGTCGGCGAGGAAGCTCTTGCCCAGCTGGCGCATCGCCCGCGGCGACAGCTTCAGGCCGCCGTCGGCGCTGCGGCTGAGGTAGCCGGCGCTGCGCAGGGCACGTTCCAGCTCGGCCAGCGTCCGCGCGGACACGGCCGCGTCCTCACCCAGCTGGCGGGCCAGCGCGTCCACGTCGATGTCGTCCATATGCGCGCCGCCGTAGCCCTGCCCGAGCTGGGCGGCCAGCGCGTCGAGCTCCGCGAGGTCGGACAGCACCCCCGTGCCGTCGCCGAGGCCCAGCCCCTCCTCGCCGCCGAATTGCTCCGAGCCCGACCAGTCCATGCCCGGACGCAGCGACTGCAGGTTGGCGTCCAGCTGGCCGAGCTGCGCCATCAGCGCGGGCGACCCGAACGCCTGCGCGGACAGCTGCATCAGCTCCTCGCGCTGCTCGGCCGTCATCGAGTTGAACATGCGCTGCGCGGCGGCGGCCCGTTTGGCGAGCGCGTCGATCAGCTCGTCCACGTCACGTGGGTTCTCGGGGAAGTACTCGCCGTGCTTGGCCATGAACGCGTCGAAGTCCTCGGGGGTGTCCTCGCCGCGGCGGTGCGCGTCCAGCAGCTGGTTGAGGTCGGCCAGCATCTCCTGGACGGCCTCGCGATCGGCATCGGTCGCGTTCTCCAGCGCCTGCTTCATGCCGGCGAACCGCTGGTCGAGCAGCTCGCGTCCGAGCAGGTCGCGGATCCGGTCGTACGCGGCCTTCGCGGTCGGCGAGCGCCAGTCGTAGTCGGCCAGCTCGTTCACGGCAGCGGGGGTCGAATCGGGCAGGTTGTCCAGCCGGAGCTGCCGGAAGTCGCGGTCGAGGTCGTCCAGGTCGATGTCCCTGGCGAGCTCCTTGCGCTCCTCCAGCACCGCAGTGTCGAGCAGCCGCTTCGCCTCCTCCATCGTGGCGCCGAGGCGGTGCCGGCTCAGCAGGTCCTGCCGGCGGCGCTGGACGCGGGCGGCGAGGTCGTCCAGGCCCTGGCGTCCGTGCCCGCCGCGGCGCAGGTACTCGCGCAGCGCCCGCTCGGCCGAGTAGCCCTCCATCACGTCGCGGGCGATCTCCTCCAGCGCCTCGGACAGGTCGACAGGGGGCGCGAGCGGGTCGGGGCCGTCGACGTAGCGGCCGTAGCGGGACGATCGCGAGTGCGGCATGGCGCTACCCGTAGATCGTCTGGCCGTCGTCGGACTCCTTGGAGATCCGGCGGGCGAGGTAGAGGCCTTCCAGCGCCAGCTCGATCGCGCTCGCGCGTTCACCGTCCGTGGTGGCGTCGAACCGCGCGCACAGCTCGTCGTACACGTCCGCACCGTCCAGGGAGGGCAGACCGGTGAGGAACTCCCTGGCGCTGACCTGCTCCCCGGTGACCACGGTGGTGCGTCCGTCGAGCGCGGCGACCAGCGGCCCGAGGTCGATGCCGCGGAAGTGCGCCCGGACGGTCTCGGCCGTCGCGGTGCGGAGCAGGTGCGCGAGGATCTCGGCCTCACGTCCCTCCTCGCCCGACTCGAACTCGAGCTTGCCGAGCAGCACGTCCACCGCTGCCTCGAGGTCGACCACCCGGGCCACCGCCTCGGCCTCGCCGCGGGCGGTCGCCCGGTGCAGGGCGGCGGCGGCGACCGTCTCCGCGCCGGCGATGGCGAACCGGGCCGACACCCCGGAGCGCTGGTTGATCGCCGCCGACTCCCGTAGCGCGCGGGTGAACCGGGCCAGGATCTCCAGGATCGGCGCGGGCACCTCGGCGACGAGGTGCGCCTCCTGGGCGATGACGGCGACCTCGTCGTCCAGCTCGATCGGGTAGTGGGTGCGGATCTCGGCACCGAACCGGTCCTTCAGCGGGGTGATGATCCGGCCGCGGTTGGTGTAGTCCTCGGGGTTGGCGGACGCGACGACGAGAACGTCCAGTGGCAGTCGCAGCACGTAGCCGCGGATCTGGATGTCGCGCTCCTCCATCACGTTCAGCATCGACACCTGGATGCGCTCGGCGAGGTCGGGCAACTCGTTGATCGCGACGATGCCGCGGTGGGAGCGCGGGATCAGCCCGTAGTGGATGGTCTCCGGGTCGCCGAGCTGGCGTCCCTCCGCGACCTTCATCGGGTCGACGTCGCCGACGAGGTCGGCCACCGAGGTGTCCGGGGTGGCGAGCTTCTCGACGTACCGCTCGGAGCGGTGCCGCCAGGCCACGGGCAGGTCGCCGCCCTCGGCGGCCGCGCGCCGGACCGAGGCCGGCGTGATCGGGTCGTAGGGGTGCTCGCCCAGCTCGGAGCCGGCGATCACCGGCGTCCACTCGTCGAGCAGGCCGGACAGGGTGCGCAGCAGCCGGGTCTTGCCCTGGCCACGTTCGCCGAGCAGGACGACGTCGTGGCCGGCGATCAGCGCGCGTTCGAGTTGCGGCAGGACGGTGCGTCCGAACCCGTGCATGCCGGGCCACGGGTCGTCGCCCGCGGCGATCATCGCGAGCAGGTTGTCGCGGATCTCCTGGCGCAGGTGTTTCTGCACGTGACCGGCTGCGCGGAGCTGTCCGACGGTGGTGATGGCTGGGGGTTCACTCACGCATTCACGCTAACCGCGTGGGCAAGACCGGCAGAAGATCGCACTATGTGGACACTGCCCCGCGAGCTACGCTCGGCCGCATGCCGACCCGGAAGCGGCCGCCCGGCACCCTCGTCCTGCTCGTGCGGCACGGCCAGACCCCGACCACCGGCAGGGTCCTGCCCGGTCGGGCGCCGGGGCTGCACCTGTCGGCGGCCGGCGCGCGGCAGGCGGAGAACGCCGCCGCACGGCTCTCCGGGTTGCCGCTGGCCGCCCTGTACACGTCCCCGCTGGAGCGCGCGCAGGAGACCGCGGCGCCGACGGCCGCGGCCACCGGGCTGGTGCCGGTGGTGGAGCCCGACCTGTTCGAGTGTGACTTCGGGGAGTGGACGGGCGAGTCGCTGGCCACCCTCGCCCGGCGCAAGGAATGGCGGGCGCTGATGACCTCCCCGTCCACCTTCCGGTTCCCCGGCGGGGAGAGCCTGGCCGAGCTGGAGGCGCGGATGGTGTCGCTGCTGGACCGGCTGCGGGGCGCGCACCCCGACGGCGTGGTGGCGTGCTTCACCCACGCCGACCCGATCCGCGCGGCGCTCACGTACGCGGTGGGGGCACCGCTGGACGCGTTCCACCGGGTGAACGTCGGCACCGGCTCGGTGTCGGTGGTGCGATTCCCGCACGACGCCCCGCCGCTGGTGCTCGGCGTGAACTCGCTGCACGGTCCGCTGGACGACCTCGTGCCCTCGACCGGATCCGCGGTCTGAGCGTGTCCGCGCTGCCGCGTCCCGAGCCCACGGCCGACGACCGCGTACTGGACCTGCTCGCCCGCGGGCGGATGGAGATCATCGGACGATTCCCCAGCAGCAACCTGACGCTGCTGGTGGAGGTGGGCGACCGGGAGGACGCCGTCGGCGCGGTGTACAAGCCGGAGGCCGGGGAGCGCCCGCTGTGGGACTTCGACCCGGGGCTGCATCGCCGGGAGCGGGCTGCTTGGCTGCTCAGCGAGTGGCTGGGCTGGGGGCTGGTGCCGCCGACGATCGTGCGCGAGGACGGGCCGCTCGGCGTCGGTTCGGTGCAGCTCTACATCGACGTGGACGAGCGCGAGAACTTCTTCACCCTCGATCAGTCCGAGGCGGGCGTGGTGGACGCGCTGCGGGCGATGGCGGTCTTCGACCTGGTTGCCAACAACGCCGACCGCAAGGGCGGGCACGTGCTGCACGGCCCGGACGGCCGGCTCTGGGGCATCGACCACGGCCTGTGCTTCGCCGCACCGTTCAAGCTGCGGACCGTGATCTGGGACTTCGCCGACGAGCCGATCCCCGAGCCGCTGCTGGAGCGGGTCGCGCCGCTCGCCGAGAACGTCCCCGCCGAGCTCTGCGCGCTGATCGACCCCGACGAGGTCGACGCGCTGAAGGCCCGCGTCCGGCGGGTGGTCCGCTTCGGCCGCTTCCCCGTCGACCACAGCGGCCGCCGGGTGCCCTGGCCGATGGTGTGAGCGGGCGCAGCCGTCCCGATTCCAGAGCCTGCACAGGGCTCGGCCGCGCCTGACAGCGAGGTTTCCCGAGTTATGAGGACCCTCTCCCGTGCTGCGTCCGATGACCGCGAGGTTTCCCGGCTTATGACCGGTTCGAAGCTGCTCTTAAGCCGGGAAACGTCGCTATCGCGGAGATCGTCCCCGACCACAGGGGCGAAAAGCCGGGAAACGTCGCGGTCAGGCCGCCGCCCGACCCGCTCAGCCGTTCGGGTTGCGCTGCCACACCACCGCGGCGAGAACGGTGGCGAAGGACGTCCACAGCGCGTAGGGCGCGAGGAGGACCGCGCAGCGGCGTCCCGCACGGCGCGCGTTGCGGGCCAGCTGGATCGAACTCGCCGCGAGCACGCCGGCGCCGATCGCGGACGCGGCGAGGTTGTGTGATCGGAAGAACAGCCAGCTCCACGCTCCGTTGAGGACGAGGTTCACCACCAACGCCTTGCGGAAGTCGGCGGCGGCCTGCTCGTCGCCGCGCCGCTCGAGCTCGGTGAGCGCAGCGGCTGAGGTGAGCGCGATGTCGGCGTACAGCGCCGTCCAGACGATCGGGAACGCCTCCCGAGGAGGCTGCCAGTCGGGCTTGGACAGGCCCTCGTACCACTGGCCCTGCGGGTCGGTGGCGAGGGTGCCGGCGACGACGGTGGCCCCCACCATCGAGCCGGTCAGGGCGAGGTTGCGGAGCCACCGCGTGCGGTTCGTCTTCCTGATCACCTCCGACCAGTACCCCATCCGGACGGATTGCCGCGCCCTCGCGCCCGGGCTACGGTGCGGGAACCAGCGGCGGGCGGAAGGTTCCTGATGGCGTGGCTCCCTGAGGAGTTCGAGCATCCCGGCGTCGTCCCGGTGGACGAGGGCCACCACCTGCGTCCCATTCGGGCCGACGACGTGGCTCTGGACATGCCCGCCGTGATGGGCTCCCAGGCTCGGTTGTGGTCGATCTTCGGCCCGGCGTGGGGCTGGCCGCCGGCGACCATGACGGCGGAGCAGGACGCCGAGGACCTCGCCCGCCACGAGGCGGAGATCGCCGCCCACGCCTCGTTCAACTACGCCCTGTTCGACGAGGCCGAGACCGAGCTGATCGGGTGCGTCTACATCGACCCGCCGGAGAAGGTGGGCGCCGACGCCGAGGTGAGCTGGTGGGTGCGGGACGAGCACGCCGGGACCTCGCTCGAGGCGGCTCTGGACGCGTTCGTCCCGCGCTGGCTGGCCGAAGCGTGGCCGTTCACCGCCGTGCGACTCATCGGCCGAGACCTCACCTGGACGGAATGGCTCGCGCTGCCGGACATCGATTCGGGTGAACCACAATGAAGTACGCTCGCGTCCGCCGCCGCCCGTCGGCCGGGCTGTGAACCTCCGGAGATTTCGACCCGACCCCTGTCATCCCGGAGATCCCGGGTCAAGCCCGGGATGACAAGGAGCGCGCCACTCGCCCAACCGTCCTGACCCGGACCGCCCAATCCCCCTGTCATCCCGGCGAAAGCCGGGACCGCGACGCCCGTGCGGCCAGCCTTCTTCCGGAGATCCCGGGTCAAGCCCGGGATGACCAAGGAGCGCGGCACCCGCCCAACCGTCCTGACCCGGGACGACCACTCCCCCTGTCATCCCGGTGAAAGCCGGGACCGCGACGCCCGTGCGGCCAGCCCTGTCCCGGAGATCCCGGGTCAAGCCCGGGATGACCAACCCACCCCCCCTGTGCGGCGAGCCTTCTTCCGGAGATCCCGGGTCAAGCCCGGGATGACAAGGAGTGCGGCACTCGCCCAACCGTTCCCGACCCGGACCGCCCAACCCACCTGTCATCCCGGCGAAAGCCGGGATCCCGACGTCCGCGCGGACAGCCTTGTCCCGGAGATCCCGGGTCAAGCCCGGGATGACGAAGAGCGCGGCACGTTAGGAACCGTCCCCATCGTGCCGCTGATCAGGCGCGCAGGAGGCGCCACGCGGTGACGGCGGCGGCCGCCGACCACGCCTGCGGGTGGCACGCCGCGGGGTACGGCGACAGCGTGGCGGCGTCGCCGGAGTGGAGTTCGGGGACGCGGTAGCCGAAGCCCACCGCGGCGGCGAGCATCCCTTCGGCCACCCTGCGCGCGTGATCGGGCAGGCCCGCCCGCGCCATGCCGGCAGCGATGATCGCCGTGTCGTGGATCCAGACCGAGCCGCCGTGGTAGCTCAGCGGCCAGTAGCCGGCGGCCCCGGTCGACATCGTCCGGACGCCGAACCCCGACGACAGCGCGGGCGAGACCAGCAGGTCGGCGACCATCGCCTCCTCCGGGCCGTCGAGGATCCCCGTCCCCAGCAGGTGGCCGATGTTGCTCGTCAGTGTGTCCACCCGGTTCTTGTCCGCGTCCAGCGCGATCGCGGGGTAGCGACCCTCCGGCGTATCGACCCAGTAGCTCTCCGCGAACCTGGCCCGTAGCGCTGCCGCCCACTCCCGGAGCGCCGCGCCGCCCGGTTCGCCGAGCGCGTCCAGCAGGTCGGCGCTCCCCACCGCCGCCTCGTGCGCGTAGCCCTGCACCTCGCACAGCGCGATCGGTCCGACAGCCAGCCGCCCGTCCCGCCACTGGATCGAGTCCCCGGAGTCCTTCCAGCCCTGGTTGGCCAGCCCGCGCCCGGTGCGGTCGATGTAGTCGATGAAGCCGTCGCCGTCGCTGTCACCCGCCTCGACCAGCCAGTCGAGGACGCCGCGCAGCGTCAGCAGCAGCGCGCGCACCTCCGCCTCGGGCAGGCCCGCCCGCCACGCGTCCACGAGCAGGCACGCCCACAGCGGCGTCGCGTCCACCGACCCGTAGTACAGCGGCGGCAACCCCGAGCCGGTCCCCACGGGCATGGACGCGCGCAGCTCGTGCGGGATCTTGCCCGGTTCGCGGGACGTGGCGTCGTCGCGATCGGACGCCTGAAGCACGGCCAGCGCGCGCAGGGTCGAGCCGGCCATCCCCGTCCCCAGCGGGAGCAGCAGACGCGCCGCCCACAGCGCGTCCCGCCCGAACAGGGTGAGGAACCACGGCGCGCCCGCGGCCAGGAAGTCGACGTCGGTGGCGCCGGTCAGGGTGAGGCGCAGCGCGTCCAGCTCGTCGAGGGCCACGGCCAGCCACCGCGCGGCGTCCGGGTGGACGCCGGGCGCAGGCGGCACCGCCCACGGCGCCGGCCCCGACGGTGCGGCCACCACGAGCGCGTCGTCCTCCAACTCGACCGACCAGCTCCGTTCGACGGCCGACCGCGGGCCGAGGTCGATCGGCCAGGAGAGCACGATCCGGCCTTCCTCCACCGCGACCTGCGCGTCGGGCGCGCGCAGGGTGAACCGTGCGCTGCCGAGTCCGGCCACCACCGTGTCGCCGGCGACGACCACGTCCCCGCGCGCCGGAGGGAGAACACCGTTCTTGATGTCGCCGAGGTGCCCGAACTCGGGCTCGAGCCGCACGGTCACCGTCGTCGACAGCGTCCGGGTCAGGTGGGACTCCAGCCGCAGCACCTCCTGCACGCCCGCGCCCGTCACCGTCCGGGTGGTGAGCAGCCGCACCTTCGGGTCCGGATCGGGGTCGTCGAGGCCCCGCAGCACCCCGCCGAACACCGCGGAGGAGGCCGAGGGACGGGCCAGCGAGATCGGCTCCACGGCTGTGCCCTCGACGACCAGCTCCCGGGAGCGCAGCTGGCGCAGGTCGCCGAGGTAGATGCCGTCGATCGCCGCCCCTCCGATCGAACCGTCCGGACGCGACCAGGCCTGGACGGGCGCGCGCAGCAGGACGACGCCGTCGCTGAGCACGGGCTGGAGCCCCGGGGCGGGTTCGACGGGCACGGCAGGCACCTCCTGGGTCGGGAACGGCGTCCGGCCGGGTGGAAGGATCCCCGTGGTCCTCCCACCCGGCCGGTCACCAGGTCACAGCAGCGACGTGGCGTCGTCCTGGATCTTGCTGGCGGTGTCCTGCGCGGTCGCCTTGTTCTGGAACAGGTCGTCCAGCGCGGGACCGAACACCTCGTTGAGGATCTTCTGGCTGTTCTCGGTGTACAGGTCGCCGATCTGGGCGGACGGCAGCGCGGCCATGGCCTCCTTGAAGCCGTCCGGCATCCCCTTCAGCATCGCGTCGGAGGTGCGGGCGGCGTTCTGGACGGGGATCCAGTCGTGGTCGGAGGCCATCTGGTCCTGGAACTTCGTCGCCCGCCAGATCGCGAACGTCTCTGCGGCGGTGAGCGCCTGGGACTGCTTCGGGATCACCCAGCCACCCAGCCAGTACGGCATCACGCTCTTGCCCTGGTACAGCGGCAGCGGCGCCATCCCCCAGCCGTCCTTCATCTGCTGGTAGGAGGTGATGTTCCAGGTCCCGCCCGGCATCATCGACACGATGCCCCCGGCGAAACCGCCGGCCTGGTTGTTCGCGTCCCGCTCGGTCGGCTGCGGCGCGATGTGCGACTGCCACATCAGGCCCTGCACGAAGCTCAGCGCCTCGACCACCTTCGGGTCGGTCATCTGGAAGGCGGTCGGCTCCAGCGGCTTGTCGAAGAACGCCGTCCCGGCGGACCAGGCCAGCGTCTGGATCCCCCACCACACGCCGAGGTCGCCGATGTCGAGGCCCCACCGGGTGACCTTGTCTCCGCTCTTCTTCTGGAGCTTGGTCGCCGCGTCCTGCACCTGGTCCCACGTCCAGGTGGCGTCGGGGTAGGACAGCCCCACCTCGTCGAAGTGCGACTTGTTGTAGAACAGCGCCATCGACTGGATGTTCTCGGGGATCGCGTAGAGGTTGGTGCCGTCGAAGCGCCACGGGGCGAACAGGTCCACCGGGTACTTGCTCCCGTCGGCCAGTTCGGACGCGGAGACGACCCCCTCGAGGTTCTCCAGCAGGCCCTTCTTGTAGTGGGCGTAGGCCTGGACGTCCCAGTAGTACATGTCGAACGGCTGGTTGGCCGCGTACTGGAGCTGGATCTTCTGCCAGTACTGGTCGTACGGCAGGAAGTTGATCTTGGCCGTGAACTTGCCGGAGAACTCGTCGTTGAACATCTCGACGCTCTTCTTGAAGTTCTCGTCGATCGTGGTGCCGTTGGTCCACGCGTAGACGGTCAGGTCGGTCTTGCCGACGATCTCGGTGGACGTGGGCGCCGGGGCGGCGGACGTCGGAGCGGCCGTCGGGCTGCTGCACCCGGCGAGGGCGAGGGCGGATCCGGCGAGTGCGCCGCCGAGCAGCGTCCGTCGGGTCAGGGGCACTGGGTTCATTCGAGTCCTTTCTCGATTCGGTTCACTTGTTGATGCCGGCCACACTGATGCCGTTGACGTAGTAGCGCTGGGCGAGCAGGAACACGATGATCGACGGCGCGGCGGCGATCATCGTCGCCGCGGTGAGCATGTGCAGCTGCGGCCCGATCCGGGGGCTGCCCCCGAACGTGGACAGCGCGACGGAGATGGTCCACTTCGACTCGTCGGTGAGGTAGATCAGCGGGCCGAAGAAGTCGTTGTAGGTGCCCACGAACGTGAACACGGTCACGGTCGCGATCACCGGGAGGCTGAGCGGGAGGAAGATGCTCCACCAGATCCTGAAGTAGCTCGCACCGTCGATGCGGGCCGCCTCCTCCAGCTCCCTGGGCAGCGAGAGGTAGAACTGCCGGAACATGAAGATGAAGAAGGCCGAGCCGAAGAAGGCCGGCACGATCAGCGGCAGGAACGTGTTCAGCCAGCCGATCTTGTTGAACACGATGTAGGTCGGGACGAGGGTGACCGTGGAGGGCAGCATCATCGTTGCCATCAGGACGCCGAAGATGACGTTGCGACCCGGCGCGCGCAGCCGGGCGAACCCGTAGGCGCTGAACGAGCAGCTCAGCAGCGTCCCCACGACCACGCCGGTGACGATCACCGCCGTGTTCAGCGCGTAGTTCTGGAACGGCACCAGCCGCAGCACCTCGGCGTAGTTGCCCCACTGCGGGACGAAGAACCACACCGGCGGGATCTCCAGCGTCTGCTGGCCGGTCTTCAGCGAGGTGAGGATCGTCCAGAAGACCGGCATCAGGACGAAGATCGCGCCCAGGGAGAGGACGAAGACGCGGATCGCGACTTCCGCCGGACGCAGCCGCACGCCGCCCTCGTGCACCTTGGCCATCAGTCCTCCCCCGCCTCGTTGTGCACCCACAGCGGCAGCGAACGGAACACCAGCAGGGTCAGGACGAGCGTGATCGCGAAGACCACCCAGGCGATCGCGGACGCGTAACCCATCTCCAGGTAGGTGAAGGCGACCCGGTACAGGTACAGGGGCAGCAGCAGCGTGGAGTTGTTCGGCTTGCCGCCGGTGAGGACGAACGGCTCGGCGAACACCTGCAGGGCGCCGATGATGCCCATCACGAGGTTGAAGAAGGTGACGTTCGAGAGCATCGGGACGGTGATGAACAGGTGCTGGCGGAACTTGCCCGCCCCGTCCACCTCGGCGGCCTCGTACAGGTCCTTCGGGATGCCCTGGAGACCGGCGAGGTAGATCAGCATCGTGCCGCCGAAGCCCCAGATCCCCATGAAGATCAGCGACCAGATCGCCCAGCGCTCGTCGGTGAGCCAGCCCGGGCCGTCGATGCCGAACAGGCCGAGGATCAGGTTGAACAGGCCGTAGTCGGTGTTGTAGAGCATCGCCCACACCCGCGCAACGGCCACGCCGCCGATCACGGACGGCAGGTAGTAGGCGGACCGGAAGAAGCCCATCGCGGGGATCTTCGCGTTCAGCAGGATCGCGACCACCAGGCCGGCCAGCATGGTGCCGGGGACGACCACCACCGCGTAGAGCATCGTGACCGACAGCGACTTCAGGAACAGCTTGTCGCCCATCAACTTGACGTAGTTGGCCAGTCCGACGAACTCCGGGGCCGACAGCATGTCGTAGGACGTCAGGCTGAGCCACAGCGACGCGATCATCGGGCCGATCGAGAAGAGCAGCACGCCGAGGACAGCCGGAGCCATGAAAACGTAGCACCACAAGGCTTCCCGTCGCCGCAGACCGCTCAGGCGCGGCCGTCGGCGGGTAGGGGCCGGCGCTGTCGAGGTTGCCGTCGTGGTTGTCACCAGAGCTCCTCTGACCTGGTATTAAATCCACTGAACTGATTAATAGCCCATCATGGGTCACTCTCCAGAGGCGGTCAAGACCCCTGCGCAATCGTGACCAAGCTGGTATCCAGCGGGCTCAGAAGCGCGCCGTCAGACCCCCGTCCACCCGGACCGACTGGCCGGTGACGTAGGTGTTCCGCTCCCCGGCCAGCCACGCGACCAGCTCGGCGACCTCGGTCGGGGACGCGGCCCTGCCCAGCGGGAGCCGCCCCCGCCGCACGTAGAACTCCTGGAACTCGGGGGTGGTCAGCTCGTCGACACCGTCCACCACCGACATCCGCGTGCTCACGAAGCCGGGCGCGACGGCGTTGGCCAGCACGCCGTGTGGAGCGAGTTCGATCGCCGCGACCCTCGTCGCGGCCTCGATCCCCGCCTTCGCGATGTCGTAGGCGAGCGCCCCGGGCTCTCCCACCGCCGCGTGCACGCTGGAAACGTTCACGATCCGGCCCCAGCCCCGATCGGCCATGCCCCGGCCGAGGTGCTGCATGAACAGGACCGGCGCGTGCAGGTCGACCGCGAGCAGTCGGTGGTAGGCCGCGCTGTCCAGGTCCCGCAGCGGCGTCGCAGCGAACGTGCCCGCGCAGTTCACGAGGACGTCGAACCCCCGGGCGCCGAGCCGGGACGCCGCCGCCTCGACGGCGCGCAGGTCGGACAGGTCCAGCTCCACCGACTCCCACTCCCCCGCGCCCGGCTCGACGTCCAGTCCGGTGACCATCGCTCCCTCCGCGGCCAGCACGGTCGCGACGGCCAGCCCGATCCCGTTGCTCGCGCCGGTGACGAGGGCCCGGCGGGGCCGGTCCGCGCTCACTGCTCCAGCTCCGGGGTGCGGTAGGCGACGCGGCCGTCGATCGTGATCTCCACGTCCTGCAGGTACCCCCGCACGGCGTCGAGGTCGAGTTCCAGGCCGAGCCCCGGCGCGTCGGGCAGCCGGACGAGCCCTTCGTCGTCGCGGTCCAGGTGGGTCCGGGTGAGGCCGAGGGCGAGCGGGCTGGGGGCGACCGGGTACTCGCACAGCAGTTCGCCGCGGTAGTCGGCGTAGGGGACGAGCGACGCGGCGAGGGCCAGGTGGGAGGTGAAGGTGTGGTTCACGTGCACCACCCCGCGTGCCGCCGCGTGGCGGGCGACCTCCCGCGCCGGGCCGAGGCCGCCGATCCGTCCGGTGTCGACCTGGACGAAGCCGAGGCCGCCGTGGTCGACCAGTGCGCGCGCGGCCCACGCGTTGTGGGCCCCCTCGCCTCCGGCCAGCCGCACGCTCCCCGCCTGCGCCGCCAGCGCCGCGTGGGCGTCCAGCGCCCCGCCGACGAACGGCTCCTCCAGCCAGACCACCCCGGCGGCCTCGAGCGCGGGCAGCCGCGCGGCCGCGGCCTCGACGTCCTCGCCCCAGACCGTGCCGGCGTCCACCAGCAGGGACGCGTCCGGGCCGAGGCCCTCCCTGGCGGCCATCACCTGGTCGGCGTCGGCGCGGACGCTGCCGCGTCCGTACGGGCCCCAGCCGAACTTGGCCGCCCGGTACCCGTCCGCGGCCACGGTGCGGGCGCGGTCGAACGTCTGCTGCGGGTCGTCCCCGAACAGCTGGGACGCGTACGGCCGGCGCGGGTGGGACGCCGCCAGCCCCAGCACCGACCACGCGGGCTCCTCGCGGGCCTTCCCGAGCAGGTCCCACAGCGCGATCTCCACCCCTGACCACGCGTGCGGCGTCTGGAGGAGGTCCAGGCCGCGCTCGGCCACCCTGCGGGAGAGCCGCAGGATGTCGCCGGGACCGTCGACCGGTTCGCCGAGGACGGAGTCGAGCACGCCGTGGCAGGCCGAGTGCGACGGCGGAGCGACGAAGGCGGCGATGGTCGGCAGCGGAGAGGCCTCACTCTCCCCCCAGCCGGTGTACCCGCCGGCGCGCACGCGCACCAGCACCATGTCCTGGCTGCCATCTCCGATGTCCTCGATCACCGGCAGCGCGAGGAAGAAGACGTCGACCGCTTCGATCCTCACCGTTGCTCCCCCTCCACCACGCAGTCGATCCCGTGCCCGCTGATCCCGGTGACCCGGCGCAGCCCGCGGTACACGACCGCGCTCAGTGCGGTGCGGAGGGTCTCGCCGGGCGCGAGGCTGCGGTGGCGTCCGTCGGCCTGCCCTTCGGCGACCGAGAGCCCGACCCCCGTGCACGGCTCCAGCACCGCGACGTCGAGGCCCCGCCACCCGCCCCAGGACGCGAACGTCCACACCGAGGGGTAGGTCGCCCGGTCGAAGCAGAGCCCGATGCCCACCCCGTCCGGCCCGGTGCACGCGCACCAGCCGGACGCGAGGTCGTCGGCGAACAGGAGTTCCGCGATTCCCCGCGGCGCGGGCGCGGAGAAGTCCGCGCCGCCGGTGCCGGGCCAGGCGAACCGGTCGCCGGCGCTCCCCGACCGCGGTGTCCCGAAGTCGCCGATCTCGACCCGTGCGGCGGGCAGGTCGATCCGCGATCCCGGCTCGAGGGCGACAGCGAGGTGCTGCTTGTGCAGCATCGGCAGCGCGGCCGGGCCGTTGGTGAGCTCGACCGAGACCTCGAGCGCGTCCGAGCCGGGCGCCAGCCGCAGCGTCCGGACGAGCCTCACTGCGGAGATCCGGGTGGCCAGCGTCAGCCGGATCGCCGCCGCTTCGCCCGGAACGACCTCCCACTCCCAGCGGTCCGCCCAGGCCTCCCCGTGGTCGGGGAAGGCCTCCCCGCCCAGTTCCTCCGGGACGTCGTTGGGGAACAACTCGTCCCAGCCCCCGAGGAAGTTGTCGTCGTAGCCCGCCCCGAAGGCGACCGGGGCGGGCCGCAGCCGGGGGTGGTGCCACAGCAGTTGCCGGCCGCTGAGCTGGTCGGTGACCTCCCAGACCCGACCGCCGAGGTCGGGCAGGACGACCACCCGCAGGCGGTCGCTGGCGAGCACAGGGGCGGCCATCCCCTGCAACGTCCAGGACGACTCGACCCGGGCCCAAGCACGGGTGGGAGAACCAGCCATCACCGCTCCGTCCGTCGCTCCGCGGGGGCGCCGCACCTCCGTCGGTCCGTTGACTAAGTCTTTCAATTTGACGAAACTGTTGCAACACCCCTCGGGCCGGCAAAGGAGCTGCGGTGCGCGACAACGAATGGCTGTACCGCGGACGCCTGGGACGGTTCCTCGAGGAACTGGTCGTCCCCCACCTCTACGGCGAGACCCACCCCCTGGAGCTCACCGCGTGGCCCGTCCCCGACGAGCCGGTGCCCTTCGCCGAGGCCGCCCGGCAGGAGTACGCGCCCTTCGAGGTCGGCACGGCCTGGGGCAGGGGCTGGAGCACGTTGTGGCTGCACGTCACCGGCGCGGTGCCCGCGGACTGGGCCGGACGCCCCTACGAGATCGTCGTCGACCTCGGCTTCCGCAAGGAGCTGGACGGCGGCCAGGCCGAAGGCCTCGCCTTCCGTCCCGACGGCTCGATCATCAAGGCGATCGAGCCGTTCAACCGCTACCTCCCGGTCGAGGACCCGGACGCGATCGACCTCTACCTCGAGGCCGCTGCCAATCCGGAGGTCGCCGTCGGCGGCTCCTGGCACCCGACCCCGTTCAGCTCGAAGGACACCGTCCCCGACACCCTGCTGTACGTGCTGCGGCGGTTCGAGCTCGCCATCCGCAACCTGGACGTCTGGGAGCTCAACCAGGACATCGAGGTGCTGGCCGGGCTCGTCGAGGAGCTCCCGCCCGACCTGCCCCGACGCGCCGAGCTCGTGGTCGCGCTGAACGAGGCGATGGACGCGCTCGACCCGGCCGACGTCCCCGGCACGGCCGCCCGCGCGCGGGAACGCCTCGCGCCGGCGCTGGCCAGCCCCGCCAACGCCAGCGCGCACCGCGTCGTCGCCACCGGCCACGCGCACATCGACTCGGCGTGGCTGTGGCCCGTGCGGGAGACCGTCCGCAAGTGCGCGCGCACGTTCGCGAACGTGATCGCGCTCACCGAGGAACACCCCGACCTCGTGTTCTCCTGCTCCTCCGCCCAGCAGTACGCGTGGGTGAAGCAGTTCTACCCCGAGCTGTGGGACCGGCTGAAGGAGAAGGTCGCGCAGGGCCGATTCGTCCCCGTCGGCGGCATGTGGGTGGAGTCGGACACGAACATGCCGGGCTCGGAGGCGCTGGCCCGCCAGTTCGTGATGGGCAAGGGCTTCTTCCAGCGCGAGTTCGGCTACGAGCCGCTCGACGTGTGGCTGCCGGACTCGTTCGGCTACTCCGGGGCGCTGCCGCAGGTCGCCGTCGCCGCGGGTGCGCGGTGGTTCCTCACCCAGAAGATGTCGTGGAACGAGACCAACGTGCTGCCCCACCACACCTTCTGGTGGGAGGGCATCGACGGCACCCGGATCTTCACCCACCTGCCCCCGGTCGACACGTACAACTCCCGGCTGGCCGCGTTCGAGCTGGCGAAGGCCGAGCGGCAGTACGCCGACCAGGGCCACGGGAACACTTCCCTCGTCCCGTTCGGGTACGGGGACGGGGGCGGCGGGCCCACCCGCGAGATGGTGGCCAAGGCGCACCGCACCGCCGACCTGGAGGGCTCGCCGAAGGTGCGGATCGGTACCGTGAACGAGTTCTTCGGCGAGGCTGAGGCCGAACTCGCCCACCCGCACACCTGGTCGGGCGAGATGTACCTGGAGACCCACCGCGGCACGTACACGTCCCAGCTGCGCACCAAGCAGGGCAACCGCCGCAGCGAGCACCTGCTGCGGGCGGCCGAGCTGTGGGCGACCACCGCGTCGGTGCGGGCCGGGCTGGCGTACCCCGCGGAGGAGCTCCGGCAGGTGTGGGAGACCGTGCTGCTGCAGCAGTTCCACGACATCCTGCCCGGCTCGTCGATCGCGTGGGTGCACCGGCAGGCGGAGGCCAACTACGCGCGCGTGGCCGGCGTGCTGGAGGGCATCATCGAGCGCTCGCTGGCCGCGCTGGTCGGCGAGGGCGAGGGCGCGCTGGTCGCCAACGCCGCCCCGGTCGCGCTGGCCGGGGTGGACGCGTTCGCCGTCCGCCCCCCGGTCGAGGGCGAGGGCGAGGTCGTGGTCACCGAGCAGGACGGCGGCTGGGTGGTCGACACCGGCGCCATCCGGGCCGTGGTCGACGCCGACGGCCTCCTCCCGTCCGTCGTGGACGCGGCGAGCGGACGCGAGCTGGTCGCGGAGGGCCGCCGGTTCGGGCTGCTCCAGCTCCACAACGACCGTCCCTCGATGTACGAGGCGTGGGACATCGACGGCCACATCGGGCGCGTGGTGACCGACGTCGTGGAGGCCGACTCCGTCCGGCTGCTCGCCCACGACGCGCGGACGGTGACCTTCGAGGTGGTCCGTTCCCCGCGCGCCAGCACGATCACGCAGCGGATCACCTTCACCGCCGGGTCGCCCGCGATCGACCTCGACCTCGACATCGACTGGCACGAGCAGCGCACCCTGCTGAAGCTGGCGTTCCCGACCAGCGTGTTCACCGACCGTGCGGCCTCGGAGATCCAGTTCGGCCACATCCACCGGCCCACCTACGTGAACACGTCCTGGGATGTCGCCCGCTACGAGACCGTCGCACACCGCTGGGTGCAGGTCGCCGAGCCGGGCTTCGGCTTCGCGGTGGCCAACGACTCCACCTACGGCCACGACATCCGCCGCGACCACCCCGGTGGGCGCGCCCCCGGCACGACCGTGCGGCTGTCGCTGGTGCGCGGCCCGATGTTCCCCGACCCGCAGACCGACCAGGGGCTGCACCACCTACGGGTGAGCGCGGTCTGCGGCGCCGACATCGCCAGCGCGATCCGGGCCGGCCAGCGGCTGAACCAGCCGGTGCGGGAGATCCGCGGCGCCCGGGCGGTGGAGCCGATCGTGGCGGTCGACTCCCCCGCGGTGATCCTGGAGGCGGTCAAGCTCGCCGAGGACGGCAGCGGCGACGTCGTCGTCCGCCTGTACGAGGCGCTGGGCAGCAGGGCCACCGCGGTCGTCCGCGCCGGGTTCGGCTTCAAGGCCGCGGAGCGCACCGACCTCCTGGAGCGTCCGCTGGTGCCCGGCGACGCGTCCGAGGCAGGGACGGTGCCCCTCACGCTGCGTCCGTTCGAGATCGTCACGCTGCGCTTCCGCGGAGTCCGATGACACAGGCCACCTTCCGCGTGGAGGGCAGCAGCGTCCTCGCGCGGAGGCTGGCCCGGCTGGTCGACGCCGCCCAGTCGTGCGTCGCGCGCAACATCGTCCCCGGTCGAGGCGCAGGCGAGCCGGCCTACCTGCGCGCGGGCGGCGGGTACGCCGACCCCTGGACCAGGGACGCGGCCATCAACACCTGGCAGGCCGGCAGCTGGCTGTTCCCCCAGGTGAGCCGGGACACCCTGACGATGGTGTGCGAGCGGGACGGCTCGGCCGTCGTGTGGGACACCCAGTGGTGGGACCAGGTCAGCTGGCTGGTCGGAGCGCGCCAGCTCGCGGTGGTCACCGGCGACCGCGGCTGGGCGAGTCGCGCCCTGGAGGTGGGGAAGGGAACGTTCGCCCGGCTCGACCAGCGCTGCCTCGGGCCGGACGGGCTGTACCGCGGTCCTGCGGTGATGGCGGACGGGATCACCGGCTACCCGCCCTCCCTGCACGACCCGGCCAGGGCCGGGGACTCGTTCGTGCTCGACCACGCCGCCACCCACCGGATCCGGTGCCTGTCCACCAACGCGCTCCACGTCCTCGCCCTGCGCTGCCTGGCGGACCTCGCCGAGGCAAGCGGCCGATCCGGCGAGGAGTGGCGCGGACGGGCCGAGGCGCTCGCCGCGCTGGTCCGGGACCGGTTCTGGATCAGCGCCGAGAACCGGTTCGGCTACCTGCTGCCGGACCCCGCCGCCGACACGGCGGGCGCGGCGCCGTCCCGGGAGCAGGAGGGCCTGGGGCTCGCGCTGGCGATCCTGGCCGGCGTGGCCGACCCCGCCCAGGCGAGGGCGAGCGTGGCGGGCGCGTGGCGCACGCCCCACGGCCTGCCCGCGGTCTGGCCGGCGTTCGACGGCTTCGACGAGCACCGGTTCGGCCGGCACGGCACCGCGCTGTGGCCGATGGTCATGGGGGTGTGGGCACAGGCCGTTGCAGCCAGCGGGGACGCGGTCGCGTTCGGCACCGAACTCGAAGCGCTCTGCGCGCTGTTCGAGGGCAGCGGCAGGGAGTTCTTCGAGGTCTACCACCCCTTCACCGGCGTCGCAGACGGCGGCTGGCAGGCCGGCCGGTGGTGGCGGTCAGAGCCCGACCAGACCTGGTCGGCGACCGCGTTCCTCGGCACGGTCCTGCACGGGCTCGCCGGGCTGCGTCCCTGCCTCGAAGGGCTGCGACTCGCGCCGTGCCCCCCGCCCGGGGCAGGGCGCGTGGAACTGGTCGGCCTGCCCTGGCGCGGCTCCCGGTTCAACCTCGTCCTCGACGGCAGCGGGAGCCGGGTCGCCGAGGTCCTCGCCGACGGGCACCAGGTGCCGGCCGACCAGCCCGTCGTCGACGCCGCCGTCCCACACACACTGGAAGTCCACTGCACGGAGGAGGCCCACGGATGACCGCGCCCACACTGCACGCTCCCGCCCACGACGGGCTCCGGCTCTCTCCCGCCTGGCAGGACCTGCCGAACCCGTACGCGCGGGTCACGCGCTGCGACCTTGCGGCGTCCGCCGACGCCGAGGTGAGTGTCAGCGACCTGCCGACGGTGGAGGTCGAACTGCCGGCCGGGGAGTGGACCGCGCACTGGTTCACCTCCGACTGGGGCGACGAGTTCACCCCGCAGCAACAGGTGGTGGCCGGGCCGCTGCGGCTCGGCATCACCACCGGGCGCTCGTCGAAGGGCCAGCACCCGTGGCTGTGCCTGGTCGCCGCGGACGGCTCGGCGACCGTGGTCAGCCCCGCCTGGAGCGGCAACTGGCGCATCGACGTCGACCCGACGCCGGCCGGCGGCCTCCTGGTCCGGGCGGGGATCAGCCCCTGGAAGTTCACCCGCACTGTGCGCCCGGGCAAGGACTTCCGGGCCGCGACCGTCTACGTCGCGACGGCATCGACCAGGGCGGACGCGAGCGCGGGCCTCGCCGCCGCGTTCTCGGGCTGGGTGGCGCCGCGCTCGCCCGAGGTCCCGCTGACCTGGAACCACTGGTGGCCCTACGAGGACCAGGAGATCGACGCGGACAGCTTCCTCGCGAACGTGGCGGCCGGGCGCGAGCTCGGCTACGAGCTGGCGGTGCTGGACGCAGGGTGGTTCGGCGGCGCGGACGCCGCGTCGGAGTGGTGGAAGATCCGCGGCGACTGGGAGGACGAGAACACCGTCCGCTTCCCCGGCGGCACGGCTGCGCTCGCCGACGCCACCCGCGCGGGCGGGTTGGCCTTTGGGATCTGGTGCGAGGTCGAGGCGCTCGGCGACGACGCGCTGGCCGCGTCCCGCCGACCCGGCATCGTCGCCCGGCGCGACGACGACCCCGACTTCCAGGGGCCGAAGGAGGGCGACCAGGGCTGGATCGGCTACGTCTGCCTGGGCTCCCCGGACGGGCGCGCGCACGTCCTGGGCGCGCTGGACGAACTGGTGACGCGGACCGGGGCGCGCTGGCTGAAGGTCGACTTCAACCTCGACCCCGGGCCCGGCTGCTCGCGTACCGACCACGGCCACGACGCGGGCGACGGCCTCTACGCGCACTACCTCGGCCTGTACGAGGTGCTGGACGTGCTGCGCGGCCGGCACCCCGAACTGATCGTCGAGGACTGTTCCTCCGGCGGCCTGCGGCTGGACCTGGGACTGCTCGCCCACGTGCACTGCGGGTTCCTTTCCGACCCGGACTGGACCGAGTTCCAGCTGCAGCTGCTGTGGGGGGTCAGCCAGCAGTTCCCCGCCGCGAGCATCTTCCACTTCAGCGAGTCGCAGTGGCGCGGCTTCCACCCGCGCCAGCACCTCGACCCGAAGACGGTCTCCGCCGCGGACTTCGACGCGTCCCTGCGGGCGGTGATGCTGCACCGGTTCGCCCTCTCGCTGCGGCTGGTCGAACTGCCCCCGGCACTGCGCGACCGGGTCCGCGGGCACGCCGCCGTCTACCGCGAGCACGTGGTGCCCGCGCTGCGCGCGCACGGCGTGGTGCGTCCGCTGACCGCCCAACCGCTGCGCGATGGACGCGGCGAGCGCTGGCCGGCGTTCCAACTGTCCGCGGGAGACCACCACGTCGTGATGGCCGTCGCCCTGGACGGAGCGGAGGCGAGCGCGGTCGTCCACCCGCTCGGCCTGCGGCCGGAGGCGGACTACCGCGTCCGGCTGCTCGGACCGGGGGCCGCCGACACCGACCTCGGCACGACCGCGGGGTCCGGCGCGGAACTCGCCGCCGGCGGAATCACGCTGCGCCGGGACTCCGGAGCGACGTCGTGGCTGCTGGCACTGCAGGAGCAGCCGTCCTGACCGCCGTCAGTGCTCGAGGGCGATCGCGCTGACCGCGGGCGCGAACTCCCTGTCCAGCACGAGGCAGGCGGCGCCGATCGCGATCGCACTCTCGCCCAGCGCCGTGCCCACGACGGCGACCGGCTTGTGGCCGGCGCGGCGGCCGAGGCCGAGCGGGACGAGCTCCCGCAGTCGGGGCAGCAGGACGTCGGCCAGCCGCAGCCACGTCGGACCACCGATCGCCACCACGTCGGTGTCGAACACGCCGGCGAGGGTCGTGATCGCCTTCGTCAGCTGCACCGACGCGCCGTCGACCAGGGCGAGCGCTCCCCTGTCCCCCGCGTCCACGAGGGCGCAGAGGGCAGCGAAGGAGGTGTCCACCTGCGCGGGGTCGGACGAGCGAACCGCGTCCAGGTGGGTACCACTGAGGAGGCGCTCAGCGACGGCACGCTCCACGAGGGCGCCGGGGCTCAGGGTCACGCCGAGGCACCCGCGCAGCCCGCAGGTGCAGGCGGGCCCGTTGTCGTCGACGACGAGATGGCCGATGTCGCCCGCGTTGCCCGCGGAGCCCCGCAGGATGCTGTCGTCCAGCGCGATGCCGAGCCCGATCCCCGTGCTGAGGTAGAGGAACAGCGAGTTGGCCTGGCCGATCGTCGCCCCCGTCCAGCGTTCGCCGATCACGCCCGCCACCACGTCCTTGTCGAGCACGACCGGCAGGTCGATCCGCGCGGACAGCTCCGCGACCGCGGGCACGTCCCGCCACCGGCGCAGGTGCGGCGGGTCGAGCACCGTCCCGGACGCGGTGTCGACCGGCCCCGGCGAGGCCAACCCGATGCCGGCGACCAGTTCGGGGTCGACGCCCGCGCCCGAGACCAGGGAGGGGACGGTCTCGGCGATGTCGGCGAGGATCTCGACCGGGTCGGCGTGCGCGGGGCTGGGCCGCTGGACGTGGGCCGCGACCTCTCCGCGCAGGTCGACCAGCACGATCGTCGTCACCAGGGGGTCGAGGTGGACGCCGACGGCGTACCGTCCGCCGGGGTGCAGCGTGAGCGGCGTCCGCGGCTTGCCGAGACCCTGGTTGACGCGGTCGCCCTCGAGCAGGAGCCCGGACTCGAGCATCCGCCGGACGATGTTCGACACCGTCTGTGCGGACAGCCCGGTCTGCTCGGAGATCTCGACGCGGCTCAGCCCGTCACCGGCCGTGCGGACGGCGTCGATCACGACGGCTTCGTTGAACCCGGCCACCCGGGACAGGTTGGTGCCCCTGCGCAGCGGTCGCATGTTCGGCCTCCTTCGGCCGGGGTGGGTGTTACTCAAGTGGATGTATTTTGTCACCAACCTCGTGTCTGTCCATCGATCCGCCGGAGGTCAGTCCGTGCCCGAGTTCACCGTTGAGCCGGCAGACCGACTGGTCTACGGCGCGTTCGTCGACTGCAACATCGCCGAGGCGTGGGTCGACGGCGCGTTGCGGATCTTCACCGGCAAGTACGGGGAGGACCCGGTGTGGGGTGAGGCGCGTGACCTCCGCTACGCGGACGGCGCCGACGCGATCGAGGCGTTCACCACGCCGCCTGACGGTTTCGCCACCCCGGCGTTGCCGTCCAACGCCGCACCGGGGAACCCCGGCCTGCACGGCGCGGTCTGGTTCGAGTCGATCCACTCCGCTGACCCGGACGGGCAGCGCCTGTACGCGCTGTACCACAACGAGAACTACCCGGTGACCCTGCCCTGGGACGAGGCGACCGGGAGCGGGTACCACGACGCGGACTGGCCGGCGGGGCTGCAGGGCGAGGGGTCGGCCCAGGCCGTCTGCCGGATCGGGATCATGGCGTCGGTGGACGGCGGCGCGTCCTGGATGGACCGTGGCATCCTGCTGGAGGACCGGCAATCCCGGCTCGTACTGGCGCCGACGAACCGCAACCACACCTTCCCCGGAGGGGTGGGCGATCCGTCCGCGGTGGCGTGCGGGGACCACCTGTACGTGTTCTTCGGCGAGTACGGCTACCCGGGCGAGTACCGTCCGGACACCTGGGACGCGGCGGCCGAGGCGTCCGGCCAGTGCATCAGCGTCGCCCGGATCGCGCTCGCCGACCTCGACCGCCCGACCGGACGCGCACACCGCTGGGACGGGCGGTCCTTCGCCGCACCCTGGGACGGCGTCGGGGCCCCGATCGCAGCGCTCCAGGTGCCGCCGGCCGACGGCGGCGGACCCGTGTCGGCGGGTGACCGGGCGTTCCACTGGGGACCATCGGTGAGCTGGAACACCCACCTCGACTGCTGGGTGATGACGTTTGGGCGGGTGGAGTCCGAGTTCTGGGCGGGCGACTCGGTCTGGATCAGCTTCAACGAGCACCCCGATCTCGGGGAGGGCGCGAACAGCCAGCGGTGGACGTCGCCGCAGCTGCTGCTGCGCAAGCCCGGGCACACGCTGTGGTACCCGTCGCTCCAACCCCTGGCCGACGCCTCGGACGTCGAGGGCCGGCACACGTCGGTGCGGCTGGGTCGGCGGGCCCGCCTGTGGGTGAAGGATCTGGGCCCGAGCGTCCACCGCTACCTGTCCGAGCACGTCGTCGTCTTCGGCCGGTGAGGCCTCAGAGAGCGACCAGGACCTTTCCGGGGGTGTCGTTCCCCGCGGCCAGGCTACGGAACGTGTCCGGTGCCTCGGCGAGCGGCACCGTCCGGCTGACCAGCGCGTCGGCGGACGCGGGTGTCGCGGCGAGGCGCTGCGTGGCCAGGCCGAAGTCGACGCTGGAGTAGGCGAAGCTCCCGACGAGCGACCGCTCCTGCGCGCTGATCTCGAACGACGGCAGGTCGAGCGTCGGCGTGGCCATCCCGACGAGGCAGACCGAGGCCCCCGGACGGGTCGCGGTGAGACAGCCGGCCAGGGACGCGGAGTTCCCGACGGCGTCGAAGGCGGCGACCGCAGGGACGCCGGCGAGGTCACGCACCTGCTCCGCGACCGATCCCGCGCCCGGGTCGATGGCGATCGCACCGAGTCGTTCCAGGGCCTCGCGACGAGTGGCCGCAGGTTCGCTGACCAGCACGCTGGTCGCGCCCGCCTGCTGGAGGGCGACCACCACCGACTGCCCGATCGGTCCCCCGCCCGCCACGAGGACCGGGCCGTCGGGGAGCGCCAGCCGGCCGACGGCGTGGGTGGCGACGGCCATCGGCTCGATCAGGGCGCCGTGCGCGAGCGGCATGCCGTCAGGGAGCGGGACGACATTGCGCGCGGGCACGACGACCCGCTGCGCGAAGGCGGCGACCACGTCGGGGCGGACGCCGAGCACCCACTTGCCGGGGTGCTGCTGTTCGCGGCCTCGCCACTGGTCGGCGTCCCCCGCGGGCACCACCACGGGGTTCACCGTGACCGGCGTGCCGACCGCCGGGCCGGTGAGGCCGTCGCCGAGCGCGGCCACGCGTCCGGAGGTCTCGTGGCCCATCACCTGGCCGGGGACGCGGCGTCCGTTCTGGCCGGTGAAGCCGTGGATGTCCGTGCCGCAGATGCCGGTGAAGGCGACCTCCACCAGCACCTCACCCGGGCCGGGTTCGGGGTCGGGGTACTCGCGGACCTCCATCCGCCCGAACTCGACGAGGAGCAGTGCCCACATGATCAGACTCCGTTCAGCGTGGGGCGACGACGCGCTGGCGCTGGCTGCCGAGCCCGTCGATGCCGAGTTCCATGACGTCGCCCGGCTGCAGCCAGACCGGGGGGTGGAAGCCCATCCCGACGCCGGGCGGGGTGCCGGTGTTGATCAGGTCGCCGGGCTCCAGCACCATGAACTGGCTGAGGTGGTGGACGATGAAGAGCGGGTCGAAGATCATCGTCGCCGTGGTGCCGCGCTGGCGGGGCTCGCCGTTCAGGTCCAGCCACATCTGCAGGGCGTGCACGTCGGGCAGCTCGTCGGGAGTGACCAGCCACGGCCCGCAGGGGTTGAACGTCTCCGCCGACTTCCCCTTCGACCACTGGCCGCCGCGCTCCATCTGGAAGGCCCGCTCGCTCACGTCGTTGACCACCGTGTAGCCGGCGATCGCGGCGGCCGCGTCCGCCGGGGAGTCCAGGTAGGACGTCCGCGCACCGATCACGATGCCGAGTTCGACCTCCCAGTCGGCCTTGCTGAATCCACGGGGCAGCCGCACGTCGTCGTCCGGCCCGACGAGGGTGTTGGGCGACTTGGTGAACAGGATCGGCTCCGCCGGCACGGCCTGACCGGTCTCCGCTGCGTGGTCGCGGTAGTTGAGCCCGATGCACAGGATCTGGTGCGGACGGCCGATCGGTGCCCCGATCCGCTCGCCCGCGAAGGCCTGCCAGCGGTCGGCCGAACCGCGCTCGGCGACGATCGCGGCCAGCCGCGCCAGGCCGCCCGAGCCGAAGAAGCCCTCGTCGAAGTCGTCGACCTCGTCCGAGACGTCCAGGTAGTGGTCGTCGTCCATCCGCAGCACCGGACGCTCCGCTCCGACCTCGCCGATCCGCATCAGCCTCATCCGGGACCCCTTCGTCGACCTGACAGCCAGCAGCACGCTACCGCCGATCCCGATTTTCGCCAATGGATTGACTAAATCGCCACCTGTCGTCCGCCAAAGTCGGGGCCCCGACGTCCGTGCCGACAGCCCTGTCCCGGAGATCCCGGGTCAAGCCCGGGATGACACACCCCCACCTGTCGCGTCCGTGCAGCCAGCCCTGTCCCCGAGATCCCGGGTCAAGCCCGGGATGACAAGCAGCGCGGCACTCGCCCAACCGTCCCGACCCGGACCACCCACCCCACCTGTCATCCCGGCGAAAGCCGGGATCTCGACGTCCGTGCGGCCAGCCTTCTCCCCCAGATCCCGGGTCAAGCCCGGGATGACAAGCAGCGCGGCACCCGCCCAACCATCCTCACCCGGACCGCCCACCCCCCTGTCATCCCGGCGAAAGCCGGGATCTCGACGCCCGTGCGGACAGCCTTCTCCCCCAGATCCCGGGTCAAGCCCGGGATGACAAGCAGCGCGGCACCCGCCCAACCATCCTCACCCGGACCGCCCACCCCCCTGTCATCCCGGCGAAAGCCGGGATCTCGACGCCCGTGCGGACAGCCTTCTCCCCCAGATCCCGGGTCAAGCCCGGGATGACAAGCAGCGCGGCACCCGCCCAACCATCCTCACCCGTACCGCCCACCCCCCTGTCATCCCGGCGAAAGCCGGGATCTCGACGCCCGTGCGGACAGCCTTCTCCCCCAGATCCCCGGTCAAGCCCGGGATGACAAGCAGCGCGGCACCCGCCCAACCGTCCCGACCCGGACCACCCCCCTGTCATCCCGGCGAAAGCCGGGATCTCGACGTCCGTGCAGTCAGCCGTGTCCCGGAGATCCCGGGTCAAGCCCGGGATGGCAAGTCGCGCGGCACGCGAGCAACCATCCCCGACCCGGACCACCCACCCCCCTGTCATCCCGGCGAAAGCCGGGATCTCGACGTCCGTGCGGACAGCCTTCTCCCGGAGATCCCGGGTCAGGCCCGGGATCACACACCCCCACCTGTCTCGTGCGTGCGGACAGCCTTGTCCCGCAAATCCCGGGTCAAGCCCGGGATGACCAACCATCCCCGTCTCGTCCGGCTGCCTCTATCCCTTGGACGGCCTTGGGTCGAGAATTTCGGCCGTGGCCACCGCGTGGGACGCGTTCATCTCGTACTCCCGCGCGGCCTCGGGGCAGACGGCCGTCGCCGTCCAGCGCGGGCTGGAGCGGTTCGCGCGGCCGTGGCGCCGGCGACGCGCCGCGCGGGTCTTCCGCGACGACTCGGCCCTGTCCACCAACCCCGCCTTGTGGTCCTCGATCGAGGACGGGCTGAGCGGCGCCGGGCACCTCGTCGTCCTGCTCAGCCCCGGCGCCCGCGACTCCCCCTACGTCGAGCGGGAGGTCGCGTGGTGGCTCGCCCACAAGGGGCCCGCGACCGTCCTGTTGGTCCTCGACCAGGGAGATCTCGTCTGGGACGCGACCGCCGGTGCCTTCACCGACGACAGTCCCGTCCCTCCGTCGCTCAGGGACGCCTTCACCGAGGAGCCGCGCTGGCTGGACCTGCGCTGGCTGCACGACTCGACCTCGCCCGCCTCGGATCCCCGCTTCACCGCAGCCATGGCCGACCTGTCGGCTCCCATCCGCGGCATCCCGCGCGACGAGCTCGTCGGGGAGGACCTCGTCCAGCACCGCAGGGTCCTTCGGCTCACGCGGGCAGCGGTCACGGCGCTGGTGGTCCTGCTCGCCGCCTCGATCGTGGCCACCGTGCTCGCCGTCCAGCAGCGCGACGACGTGCTCCGCCAGGCCACCACGCTCCGGTCGCGCCAGCTCGCGTCCGCCGCATCCGGCCTGCTCGACTCCGACCTGCGGGCCGCCCAGCTGCTGGCCGTCCAGGGGTACCGGACGGAGGACTCCGCGGCCACGCGCCAGGCCCTCCTGCAGGCCGCCTTCGCCTCCCCACTCGTCAGCCGCGTCACCCGCTTCGACGCCGACATCACCGCACTCGCCGCGAGCACCGACGGCACGACCGTGGCCCTCGGGCTCGCAGATGGCAGCGTGTACACGGTCGGCGGCAGCGGCACGCCCCGCCTCCGCTTCACCCTGCCCGCCGCCGTCACCGCGCTGCGAACGAACAGGGACGGGTCCGTCGTCCTCGCCGCTGCCGGCGCGACGCTCTCCGTCTCGGACGCCGCCGGCATGCGCACCCTGACGACGTCCGCCGACCTGGTCGACGCCGAGGCCCTCGCCCTCTCCCCGTCCGGGCGCAGGGCCGCCCTGGTCGACGCCACCGCGACCCGACCGATCCGCGTCCTCGACACCGCCACCGGCGAGGTGGTCGCCCGGAGCGTCGACCCGCTGGCTCCCGCCGCCGGCCAGCCGTCGGTCTACCCGCAGTACACCGACCACCTCTCCTTCCTCACCGAGGGCAGGCTGCGGCTGGTCAGCAACGACAACCGGTGGGTGGAACTCGGCATCGAGACCGGCCGGACGCGCCGGGCGGGCGGGGTCGAGTGGGCGCCGTGGCTGGACCTCTTCGTGACCCAACCAGCCACCGACTTCATCCTCGCCGCGCCGATCACGCGCGGGCAGAAGGTGCGCCTGTGGCCGCTGGGCGCAGGCGGCCATCCCACGGCCCGGACAGCAGGGGTGCAGCTCACCGATCCGCTGGGCCTGGCGGCCAGTCCGGACGGGGCGCTCGTCCTGGTCAACGACGCCTCCACCGGCCTGTGGGTGGCGTCCGTCCGCGGCGGTGGGGCCGAGCTGCCCACCACCCGGATCGCGGGCATGGCCGGGGTCGGCGCCCTGGCGTTCACCGGGCCGACCCGGGCGGTGGCCGCCGCGCGCACCGAGCTCGCCTTCCTCGACCTCGGCGGCGTCGGGCGCGACGCCGCGAGCGTCGCGCTGGCGCCGCGGCCGGTCGGGGGCGTGCCCGAGTACGCCGTCGACTACCGCAGTTCGGTGATGGCGATCTCGCCGGACGGGTCCCGGATCGCCGTCCTGGAGAACAGCGCGGCCACGCTGGAGGTGGTCCCGCTGCCCGGGCGATCAGGAACCACCGTTGGGTCGACGAGCCTCGATCCGGACGGGGAGGACCAGCCGCTGTCCGATCCGGTGTGGCTCGACGACGACACGGTCCTGGTGGTGAGCTCGGCCCCCGGCGGCGTGGTGGCCGGTCTCCCCCGCGGCGTGGCGCGCTGGAACCTGGGCCTGCCGGGCGTGGCCGGCGATCCCGCCGACCCCGAACTGCCGCTCGCTGTGTACGTGACCGGGGCGGGAACCGTGTTGGTGGCGACGTCGGGCGGGGTGGTCCAGACCCGGCGGGCCCCCACGGCCGAGTTGGAGGGCGAGACCGGGACGCGATCGGCCGGGGCCGACCCCTACGACCTCGGCCGGTTCAGCGCGGACGGCCGCTACGTGGCGCTGGTCGAGCGGGCGGCCGACGGCGACGAGCAGGAGGCCGGCGCGACCCCGTCCCTGCGGGTGCTCGACGCGTCCACCGGCGCGGTCGTCCACGAGCAGGACTGGCCGGACGGCGAGGGCGTCGCGGGCCTGGAGTGGTCGGGCACGACGCTCCTGGTCTCCCAGCTCGACGGCACGGTGCGGGTCCTGCCCGACCTGGGCCGCGGGACCGTGACCACCCTCACCACGGCGGGCACCCGGACGAGCACCGGATCACTGCAGGCCAACCCGCCGGTGGCCGGAGCCGGCGGCCTGGTCGGCGTCCCCACCCGCTCGGGCCTGGTGCTCTACGACCTGGCCACCCTCCAGGAGTCCGCCACGCTCCCCGTCCCGCCGGGGTTCGAGGGCGTCCCGCAGACCTGGGCGTTCGCCCCGGACGGGCACACGCTGGTGACGGGCTACTTCGGCTCGGACACGCGGACCGCCAGGGTGTCGGTGCGCGACCTCGGCATCGAGGTGGTCGCAGCGCAGGCCTGCGCGAGCGCAGGGACCGGGCTCAGCGCGACCGAGTGGGCACGACTGGTCGGCGGCGACGAACCGGCCGAAGCCGGCTGCCGCTGAGGCAGATCCCTTCGCGGCGTCCGCTCCAGGAACGGAACGGCCGGGCTCAGCCCTCGCTCGCCACCAGCCGGCCGGACGCGATCGCGTCCCGCAGCGCGGCGTGGTCGCGCTCGTTCTGGTCGGCGTAGGCCAGCGAGAACCGTCCGATCGCCTCGTCGAACGCCCTGCCATGGCCCAGGTAGCCGGCGATGACCACGGGTTCGCAGCTCTGCGCGTGGGCGCGGGCGAGGACGCCGCCGCAGATGATCGCGTAGTCGACCAGCAGGGACGGGGACATCCGCTCGACGTCGAAGCTGCCTTTCATGTCCCGGAACTGCCGCACGTAGTAGTGGCGGCCCTCGGACTCCGTCCAGCCGAGGAACCGGTCGGACGCGGCCTGCATGATCCGCTGCCCTGCCACCACCCGCTGGCCCATGTGGGTGTAGCGGGACGGGGACGTCCACGGCTCCAGCACCGAGGTCGTGGCCTCCTTGGCCTGCAGCAGGAGCGGGGACCCGGTCGAGTCCAGGCACAGCAGGATGTAGCAGCGCGTCCCCACGCTACCGACGCCGACCACACGCACGGCGAGGTCGACCGCGTGGAACCGGCGCATCAGCGACTCGACGTCCGGGAGCGCGCTGGCCCGGTAGCGCTCGGGGACCTCCAGCAGGTCCGAGGGCAGCGGGTCGGGACGGAACATCAGCGGCGGCTGCTGGACGATCCGCAACTCGCCGCCCTCACCGGTCGCGGCGAGCTTGGCGAACGCCTGGTCGGCGGTGCGCTGGCGGGCCTTCGTCGCCGCGCGCTCCAGCTCCCTCGCGCGCTGCTTGCGCACCTTGGCTGCCGCCTCGGTGGCGTCGTTGCGGGCCAGCAGCGTCTCGATCGTGACCATGTCGTGGAAGAGGTCGCGGGCGCTGCGGTCGGCGGCGGCCATCATGGTCTCGCGGTACGCGCGCGCAGCCATCGCCGCGGCGTCCCCGGCGTGGGCGTCGCCGAAGCCGTTCTGCCTGCTCGCGATGGCGAAGGACGCCGCCAGCCGCTCCACGTCCCACTCCCACGGGGCGCGGTGGGTCTCATCGAAGTCGTTCAGGTCGAACACGAGCGCCCGCTCGGGCGAGGCGTAGAGGCCGAAGTTGGACAGGTGGGCGTCGCCGCACGCCTGCACGCGGACGCCCGACACCGGCGTCGGGGCGAGGTCGTGCGCCATCACGGCCGCCGCGCCGCGGTAGAACGTGAACGGGGAGACCACCATCCGCGTCCATCGCAGCGGGACGAGGTCGGTCAGCCGGGCGGTGTTCTGGGCGTCGAGGATCGCGACCGGGTCACGGTCGAAGTCCAGTCCGGTCCCGATGACGGAGCGGGGGGTGCCGGCGCGGAGTCCGCGTCCCCTCCCGAGCAGGTCTGCCGTCGTCTCGTGCATCGCCCCTCCTTCGCGCGAGAGCGACACTATCCCGTGCGCCGCGGCAACGGCCCCTGAGGAGCCGTGCGGCGAGGAACGAGCCCCACGGCGTCACGAAGGGCCACCGCCTGCGTTCCCCGTCCACGGCGCCCACCTCAGTACGCTGGCGCCCATGCGCTCTCTGGTGACCGGTGCCACGTCAGGGTTGGGGGCGGCGTTCGCCCGTGCCCTGGCCGCCCGGGGTAGTGACCTCGTGATCGTCGCGCGCGACGAGGAACGGCTCGCGGCGACAGCGGCCGAACTGCGGACCGCCCACGGCGTCACGGTGGACGTCCTGCGTGCTGACCTGTCGGTGGACGCCGACCTCCGGGCGGTCGCCGCGGAGCTGGAGAACTCCGAGCGTCCGATCGACCTGCTGGTGAACAACGCCGGGTTCGGTCTCCACACCCGGCTCACCGACCCCGACGTCGCCGTCCATCGCAACGCGATCGACGTGATGTGCTACGCGGTCCTCGTCCTCGGGGGCGCAGCCGGACGCGCCATGCGGGCGCGCGGGCACGGCCGGATCATCAACATCTCCTCGCTCGCGAGCTGGACCACCCAGGGCCACTACTCCGCGGTGAAGGCGTGGGTGCGCGCGTACTCGGAGAGCCTGTCGAACGAGCTGCACGGGAGCGGCGTCACCGTCACGGCGGCCTGCCCGGGCTGGGTCCGCACCGAGTTCCACGAGCGCGCGGGCATCCGCACGAGCGCGCTGCCCGACTGGATCTGGCAGGACGCGGACCCGGTCGTCGCCGAGATCCTCGCCGACGCCGAACGCGGCAAGGTGCTCAGCGTCCCCGGCCTCCAGTGGAAGATCACGCGGATCGTCCTCAAGCTGGCGCCGGCGGCCGCCGTCCGCGCCGTCTCCCGCGCGCTCGTCCGCAGCCGCGACTGAGCGGCACGACAGGAACCGTCCCCATCGTTCCCCCGGCACGATGGGGACGGTTCCTATCGTGCCGTTCCGGTCCACGCGCGGGAGTACTTCTCCGCACCCGGGCTGCGGCGTCGGCTACGCTGCGGGGGCCCGCCCCGGTGCCGGTGGAATGATCACCGAAACGAGCTGTTCCGACGACCCAAGGACCTGCACAGATGGCTGACAAATCGCTGAACCGCGACACTTCGGCGCTCGACCCCACGCTGTGGGACCACCGCTGGGGCTTCCACGACACGAAGCTGGTCGTGTTCGGCGATAACTCCGTCGAGATGACCGGCAGCCGCTACAACCTGTGCGGCTACCGGATGCCGTACCTCATCCCGTTCATCAACAACGAGCTCGACGTCACCATCGACTTCTCCTCGCCGCGCCCGCTCACGACCGACCACAAGGTCACGCCCGCCGCCCGCAACGAGGCCTTCCTCAGTGCGCTGGCCGGCGCGCTGCGTCCCGACCAGACCAGCGACGAGGACCGCGAGCGACTCCTGCACAGCCACGGCCAGACCACCACCGAAGAGGTGTCCCGCGTCCTGTACAACGACCTCGACCGGTGCGTCGACCTCGTCGTGTGGCCCGAGTCGGACGAGGACTGCCAGGCGCTGGTGTCCCTCGCCGTGGAGCACGACGTCGTGCTGATCCCGTTCGGCGGCGGCACCAACGTGAGCAGCGCCCTGCTGGTGCCGGACGCGGAGTCCCGCATGGTGGTGTCCGTCGACACCCGCCGGATGAACCGGATCCTCTCGATCGACCGCGCCAACCTGACCGCCACGGTGCAGGCCGGTGTCACCGGCGCGCAGCTCGAGGAGCAGCTCGCGAAGGAGGGCCTCACCTGCGGCCACGAGCCGGACAGCTCCGAGCTGTCCACGCTCGGGGGCTGGATCGCGACCAACGCGTCCGGCATGAAGAAGAACCGCTACGGCAACATCGAGGACCTGGTCGAGAACTTCACCCTGATCACGCCGGCCGGCACGATCGAGCAGCAGTACGCCACGCCGCGCCAGTCCCCCGGCATCCAGCTCCAGAAGGCGCTGTTCGGCAGCGAGGGCAACCTCGGCCTGATCACGAAGGCCGTGATCCACGTCCACGCGCTGCCCGAGGCCAAGAAGTACGGGTCGGTGATCTTCGCCGACTGGGCCACCGGTGTCTCGTTCATGGAGGCTCTCAACCGCACCGGGGTGAAGCCGGCCAGCATCAGGCTCGTCGACAACCTCCAGTTCCGCCTCGGCCAGTCGCTGAAGGCCGCCCCCAGCGGGACCAAGGTCGTGATGAGCAAGGTCGAGCAGGTCTTCGTGACCCGGATCAAGGGCTTCGACCACCACACGATGGTCGCGGCGACGATCGTCTACGAGGGCTCGGACGCCGAGGTCGCCGTGCAGGAGAAGGTCGTCGCCCAGACCGCGAAGCAGTTCGGCGGCATCCAGGGCGGCTCGGGCAACGGCGAACGCGGCTACATGCTCACCTACGCGATCGCCTACCTGCGCGACTTCCTGGCCGACTACTACATCATCGGCGAGACCTACGAGACCACCGTGCCCTGGAACCGCATTCACGACGTCTGCGAGGCCGTCGACCGCGTCGCCAACTCCGAGCACACCCGGCTCGGTTTCCCCGGCCGGCCGTTCACGTCCCCACGGCTCACGCAGATGTACCACAGCGGGGTCTGCCTGTACTTCACCCACGGGCTGTACCACCGCGGCATCGAGGACGGGGACGAGAAGTTCGCCGAGATGGAGCGCAACATCCGCACGGCCATCATGGACGCGGGCGGCTCGATCTCCCACCACCACGGCGTCGGCAAGCTGCGTCGCTCGGTGGTCGGTCGCGTCGCGTCCGAGGAGAACGTGGCCGCGGTGAAGGCGCTGAAGGCCGCCGTCGACCCGAGCAACGTCTTCGCCGTCGGCAACAACATCTTCGCCGCCCCCCGGAGCGAGGACTGAGCCAGCCCGTCCCCACAACGTGGACGGAACGCGACTACACCGCACAACCGTCCACCTTGTTGTCGGCAGCGTCCCCGTCCACCACAACCTGGACGGAAAGTCGTGAGTTCGCCGCAGAAGCGTCCACCTTGTGGTGGGCGCGGAGGCCGGGGGACGCTGCTGCCGCCACTGTCACCCCGGGCTTGACCCGGGGCCTCGCCGTCCCGTCCGCGACACAAGGTGGACGGTTTGTCGCTGCACAACCGTCCACCTTGCCGAGCCCCCAAGCCGGTCACCAGAAGCGGCTACGTAATCTTGCTGCCCTCGTCGGACGCCGACGGCCTTCCGGGGGTCGGCTGGTACGGTGCCAGTCACCCGGCCACGAGTCCTGAGGAGGCGGCAATGACCCGGCAGGACGTCTCTTCGGAGACGGAGCGGATCATCGCTGCTTCGGAGTCCGCGCGCGTCCCCGCCGCGGACTTCGACATCAAGGAGTTCGCCCGCACCGCGCGCGGCAGCCACCGCGACCTCACTCGACCTCGACTCCTACGCAGACCAGCCCCTCGACAGCGCCACCCTGGCCGTCGTCGACCTGCTCACCCGCCTCGAGCGTGGCGCCCTGAGCTACCTCCGCAGCGTGCTCGTCACCCCCACCCACAAGGACGCGCGCGTCACCGCGTTCCTCGTCACCTGGGCGTACGAGAAGTACTGGATGGCCGACGCCCTGGAGCAGGTCGTGCTCGCCCATCCCGACCACACGCCGCCCGTCACCCCGGGCGTCGGCCGCCTCACGAGGCTCCGCAACGCCGTGGCCGAGCGCATCGAACCGATCACCGAGTCCGTGGTCGCCAACCTGATCGGGGACGACGTGATCGCGGTCCACACCAGCGCCGGCGCCATCGACGAGTGGATCCTGCACGCCGCCTACACCCACCTGGCCGCGGCGTCCCCGTCCCCGGCCTTCACCCGGACGCTGGAGATCCTGCAGGACGTGAAGAGCCGCCACATCACCTACTTCGAGGCCGACGCCCGCGACCGGCTGGCCGCGTCCCCGAGCGCAGGCACGCTCGCCCGGCGCCGCCTGCCGAAGCTGGCCTGGCCGCTCGGCTCCGCCGACGAACCGCCGGCGCTGGTCGCCCGCCTCCTCGGCGAGGTCGTGCCCGCGTCCGACCTGGCCCTCATCGACGCGAAGGTGGACGCCCTGCCGGGCCTGGAGGGACTCGACCTCGTCCGGAGCGCCGCCGCCCGGACGGCGAAGGCGGCGGCCCGGTGAGCGTCGACCTCGGCAACGCCAGGATCCTGCTCACCGGAGGCACCGGGTTCGTCGGGCAGGCCATCCTGGAACGCCTGCTCAGCAGCCACCCCGGCACGACGATCCTCGTCCTGGCCCGGCCCAAGGGGTCGCTCGGCGCACAGCACCGCGTCGAGAACCTCCTCCGCAAGCCCGCCTTCTCCCGCTGGCTCGAAGCGGTCGGCGAGGACGAGGCCCGCCGCCAGTTCGCCGAGCGGGTGGTGGTCGTCGAGGGCGGCCTGGGGACGCTCGGCCCCGAGCCCGAACGGCTCGACATCGTCCTGCACAGCGCGTCCAGCGTGAACTTCGACGACCCGATCGACGCGGCCTTCGCCACGAACGTCACCGGGGTGTCGAAGCTCTACCAGGGCCTGCTGGACGCGGGCGCCGACCCGCACGTCGTGCACGTGTCGACCGCCTACGTGAACGCCGCCCGCAAGGGCCTGGTCACCGAGGGCCCTGTCGAGCACCAGGCGGACTGGCGGGCCGAGGAGGCCGCCGCCCGCTCGGCCCGCGTCCGCACCGACGAACTCTCCCGCACCCCGGAGATGCTGCGCCGCTTCCTCCGGCAGGCGAACCAGGAGGTCGGCAAGGTCGGCCCGCGCGCGGTCGCGGAGGCCACCGAGGCGGCCCGCTGCACGTGGGTGAACGACGAGCTGGTCTCCCACGGCCTCACCCGCGCCCAGAGCCTGGGCTGGACGGACGTCTACACGCTCACCAAGGCGCTGGCCGAACGGCTGGCCGAGGAGCTGTGGCTCGGCGGCGGGCACCGGCTCTCGATCGTGCGTCCCTCGATCATCGAGAGCGCGTTCCGGCACCCGTTCCCCGGCTGGATCGACGGCTTCAAGGTGGCCGACCCGCTGATCGTCGCCTATGGGCGCGGCAACCTGCCCGAGTTCCCGGGCCTGCCCGACAGCGTGCTCGACATCGTCCCGGTCGATTTCGTCGTGAACGCCGTCCTGGCCGCCGCGGCCACGCCGGCACCCCGCGAGCGGGCCCGCTACTTCCACATGGTCTCCGGCACGTCCAACCCGCTGCCGCTGCACCACATGGTGGAGAACATCCGCTCCTACTTCACCGCGCACCCGATCCCCGGCGCCGAGGGGCCGGACGGCGATCCCGACGTGGCAGTTCCCGGGCGGGATCCGCTTCGAGGCCGGCCTGAAGCGCAAGGAACTGGGCACGAAGCTCACCGACGCGGTGATCTCGAGGCTGCCGGCGACCTCGGGGTCGCGCGACTGGGCCGACTCGCTGCACTCGGCGCGCTCGAAGCTGCAACTGTTGCGCAAGTTCTCCGGGCTCTACCAGGCCTACGTCCAGTCGGAGGTGCTGTTCGACGACGCGTCCACCCGCGCGCTCGACCACAAGGTCTCCTCCGGCCCCGACGACGACGCCGGCTTCGACGTGACCGCGATCGACTGGAGCCATTACCTGCAGGACATCCACCTGCCGGCGATCACGTCCCTGCCCCGCGCGCTGGCCGGGCGGGCGGGACGCAGCGGGCGGACGCAGAAGCCGCTGGTTCCGGGGCCGGGCGTGCTCGCCGTGTTCGACCTGGAGGGGACGGTGCTGCACGCGAACCTCGTGCAGCAGTACCTGTGGCTGCGCGACGCCGAGCGGGACATGACGTCCGTGCCGCGCGAGGTGACGAAGATCCTGGCCCTGCTCCCCCGCTACCTGGCCGCCGAACGGCGCGACCGCAGCGAGTTCATCCGCAGCTTCCTGCGTCTGCACAAGGGCATGAAGGTGGCCGACATCGAGCGGTACGTCGCGGGCAGCGCCGGACGCAAGCTGCACGCGCACCTGCTGGCGGACGCCCTGGCGCGGGTCGCCGAGCACCGCGCGGCCGGTCACCACACCGTCCTGGTCACCGGCGGCGTCGACCTGCTGGCCGGCGTGGCCGCGCCGTACTTCGACGAGGTCGTGGCGAGCGGCCTGCACGAGCGCGACGGCGTCCTGACCGGTTACCTCGCGGCCCCGCCGATCGTGGGCGAGGCGCGAGCGGCCTGGCTGCGGCAGTACGCGGAGAGCCACGGCTTCGACCTGTCGAAGTCCTACGGGTACGGCGACAGCCAGGCGGACACGTCCTGGCTGCGGCTGGTCGGCAACCCGGTCGCGGTGAACCCCGACCAGCGCCTCTACGTGTTCGCCCGCGGCAAGCACTGGGAGGTCGTGGAGTGGAAGCGGACGGGCGCTTCCGACGCGGAAAGCACTGATGAGGAACCGGGAGGCGCATGATGGCGTTCGACATCGACCAGTACGCCGAGACGTCCGAGGGCGTGACCTGGGAGGACCTCGACTTCGGCGCGTTCGACACCGACCCGCTCGGCGAGGACACGCTGCGCACCGTCCGCTACATGTGCAACGTCGAGTACCACACGGTCTGCTACCTGCGCGACCTGCTGGTGACCCCGTCCCACAAGGAGCGGGACGTGAGCGCGTTCATGACCATGTGGAACCGCGAGGAGTACTGGCACGGCGAGGCGCTGGCCGCGGTGCTGGGCCGGCACGGGATCACGGTGGACTACGACGAGCTGAAGGCCGCCCGCGTGAAGCTGGAGTGGCGGGACAAGCTCGCACCGCTCAAGCAGTCGATCCTCGGCAACATCGTGGGTGACGACTTCGTCGCCGTCCACATGAGCTGGGGTGCGGCAAACGAGTGGAGCGCGACCGCCGCGTACCGCCGGCTGGCGACGCTGGAGCAGCACCCCGCGCTGTCGCCGCTGCTCAAGCGGATCGGGCAGCAGGAGACCCGGCACACCGCGTTCTACGCGACGCAGGCCCGCAAGCGGCTGGAGAAGTCGAAGATGGCCCGGACGATGACGCGCCTCGTGCTGGCGAAGGCGTGGCGTCCGGTCGGCTCCTCGATCTCGGAGGAGGCCGACCTCGACCACGTGATGAAGCACCTGTTCAACGGCGAGGACGGCCTGGCGGAGATCCGCCGCATCGACGCCAACATCGCCAAGCTCCCCGGCATGGAGGGCCTGACGATCTTCGAGAACGCCCTGCGCCGCCACGAGATGGACTGGCCGACCGCCGCCTGAGGGCCAGCGCGCGCGATCTCCTTCAGGCGGACGCCCTTCGTGACGCGTTCGCTCGTTCCTCGCTAACGCTCCTCAGGGAGCGTTCGACGGCATGGAACAAACGGTCCCTGAGGAGCGGACGGGTGAGGAACGAACCCGGCCGCGTCACGAAGGGCCGCCGCGGCCGCCGTTCATTGAACGCGTAACGTTTCAATAACTGTTGAGAGCGTAGTGGGACCGCTCGACGCGGCGTGTGGAAGGCTCTCCGCGGGAAGAGCGGCAGCGGTGAGTGAAGACCATTCCTCAGGAGGACCGGGCTGCTCTTCCCGAACTTCACACCGCGCTCCGCGCCACCGCGCGGTTCAACGCCCGGACAGTTGCACCGCCCGATCGAGGACGGCGTCCAGCATCGGCGGGGTGAGCTTGCCGGTGAACGTGTTCTGCTGGGAGACGTGGAAGCAGCCGAGCAAAGTGACGTCGCGTCCCTCGGGAGTGGTGAGGACGGTCTCGGCGCCGTGACCGAAAGCGGGTGAGGGACGGGGGACCGTCCAGCCCAGGTCGGCGAGCGTGGCCAGCAGCGCGTGCCACCCGAAGCCGCCGAGCGCGACCAGGACCCGAAGCGTCGGAGCCAGCAGCTCCAGTTCCCTGGCCAGCCAGGGCGCGCACGTACGACGCTCCTGCGGCGTGGGCTTGTTCGCCGGCGGCGCGCAGCGGACGGGCGCGGTGATCCGGACGCCGGTGAGCGCCAGCCCGTCGTCGAGTGCGACCGAGGTCGGCTGGTTCGCCAGCCCGACCCGGTGCAGGCCCGCGTACAGGAAGTCGCCCGAGCGATCGCCGGTGAACATACGGCCGGTGCGGTTGGCGCCATGCGCGGCCGGGGCCAGTCCGACGATCGCGATCGACGCGCGCGGATCACCGAAGCCGGGCACGGGCCTGCCCCAGTACTCCTGATCGCGGAACGAGGCCCGCTTCTCCGCCGCGACCTCCTCCCGCCAGGCCACCAGCCGCGGGCACGCGCGGCAGTCGACCACCAGCGCATCGAGCTCGGCCAGAGACGTGGCCGCCCCCGCGCGGGTCGGGTCGTCGGACGCGTTGCTCGCTGGCACGCGCCCTATCGTGCTCCGTCGGGGACGGCGAGGCGACCCGAAGGTCTACGCGGCGCGGCGGGTGCTCGGACGTCGGGCGCCCTGGCGGCGTCCCTGCCGCGCGGAGAAGTCGGCGGCGCTCTGTGCGGACGACGTCTGCGGACGCCCCGACCGGGCGTTCTGCGCCGACGCCTGCGGACGGCCGGACCGCGCGTTCGAAGAGCGTCGCGTCCGGCTCGACCCTGCGCCACGCGGCGCATCCTGGGTGCGGGGGCCCGAGGCCTTCCGGGCCACCGCGGCCTTGCCGGGAGCCTGCACTTCGCCGCGACGGGCGGCAGCTGCCGGTGCCTGGTCGGGAGCGACGGCCGCCGCGGCGGGCCCGGCGAGCTCGCGCACCAGCGGGTCACCGGCGCGCGCCGGAGTGGGGGTCACGGTGATCTTCGCCGCGCGGGCGAGGGCGTGGAAGTCCTTGCGTTGCTCGGGCAGGACGAGGGTGACCACGTCGCCGGCGTGGCCCGCGCGGGCGGTCCGTCCGGAGCGGTGCAGGTAGGCCTTGTGCTCGGCCGGCGGGTCGACGTGGACGACGAGCTCGACGCCGTCGACGTGGATGCCGCGGGCGGCGATGTCGGTGGCGACCATGACGCGCACCTGGCCGTCGGCGAAGGCGGACAGCCCGCGCTCGCGCGCGTTCTGGGAGAGGTTGCCGTGCAGCTCGACGGCGGGGATCCCGTCCGCGGTGAGCTCACGGGCCAGCTTGCGCGCCTGGTGCTTGGTGCGGGTGAACAGCAGCCGCCGGCCGGTGCCGGACGCGAGCTCGCGGACCACCTGCCGCTTCTGGCCGGCGTCCCCGACGAGCAGGACGTGATGGGTCATGGCCTCCACCGGCGAGGACTCCGCGTCCACGCTGTGCACGAGCGGGTGGTCGAGGAAGCGCTTCACCAGCTTGTCGACGCCGGCGTCCAGCGTGGCGGAGAACAGCATCCGCTGCCCGCCGGCAGGGGTCGCGGCGAGGATCCGGGTGACGCCGGGGAGGAACCCGAGGTCGGCCATGTGGTCGGCCTCGTCCAGCACGGTCACGACGACGTCGTCGAGGCTGACGTGGCCCTGGCCCATCAGGTCCTCGAGCCGTCCGGGCGTGGCCACGACGATGTCGGTGCCCTGCCGCAGCCGCCGGACCTGACCGGTCTGGTTCACGCCGCCGAAGATCGTCATCACGCGCAGCCCGGACGCGGCCGCGAGCGGCTCGACGGTCTCGAGGATCTGGTTGGCAAGCTCGCGGGTCGGGGCGAGCACGAGGCCGCGCGGGGCGCCGGGACGGCTCGTCCGCGCGATCCGGGTGTCGGATCGCACGAGGCCGGCCAGGCGTGCGACCAGCGGCAACGAGAATGCGAGCGTCTTGCCGGAACCGGTGCGGCCGCGGCCGAGGACGTCACGCCCGGCGAGCGTGTCGGGAAGGGTGGCGGTCTGGATCGGGAAGGGGGTGCTGATCCCGCGCTGGAACAGCGGGTCGATCAGCGCGGTGGGAACGCCCAGCGACGCGAACGACGTCGGGGCAGGCTTCGAAGAGGGCAAGGAACTGCTTTCGTCAAGAGGTGGTCACCACGTCCCAGTCCGCTCGCGTCCTCGACGGCGGGCCGTCGGCGCGGTGCGGAAGAGCGATGCAGGGCACGACGCTCGCGCCCTCCCCGCCAGTCTCTCACGCCTCCCCCGATCCGCCGAATCGCCACGACGAGATCCCGGGTCAAGCCCGGGATGACACCACCCTCGCTGTCATCCCGGCGAAAGCCGGGATCCCGGCGACCACCACAATGACGAGATCCCGGGTCAAGCCCGGGATGACACCCACCCCCTGTCATCCCGGCGAAAGCCGGGATCCCGGCGACAGCCAACAACGACGAGATCCCGGGTCAAGCCCGGGATGACACCCCACCCCCTGTCATCCCGGCGAAAGCCGGGATCTCGACGACAGCCAGCCGCCACCGGTGTGCGGGCGAGGACGCGCGGCGGCAGCGGCTCAGACGTCAGAGGTCGGGCGCGGCGTCCGCGAGGAGGTCGCGCATGGTGCGCAGTTCGACCTTCAGCCGGTCGAGGATCTCGCCGTCCCGGTCGCTGTCGGGGCGGCCCATGGAGGCGGTGACCGACGAGATCATGATCCCGAAGGCGATCCGGGCGGCGTGCGGGTCGCCGGCGCGCTGCTGGATCAGCCCGAACAGCGGCTTGAGCCGTCCGATCGCCTGCGTCCAGAAGTCCATCGACAGGTCCGGGTTGCCGTGGAAGAGCGCCTTGATCCGCGAGAAGTCCGTGGGCAGGGTCACGTTCCGTGCCACCAGCTCGCACATGTCGCCGATCAGGCTCCCCTGTGCTGCCAGGAACCGGGTCCGCTCCTCTTCGCTGATGTCGGTCACGACGAAGTCGAAGGCCGCGGCGAGCTTGCTCGGGTAGTAGTTGAAGAACGTCCGCGGCGAGACCCCGACCTCCTCGCAGATCTCCTCCACGGTCACGGCGTGCTGGCCACGCTCGCCGACCAGGCGGAGGGCGGTCTCGTGGATCGCCGCCCGCGTGGCCGACTTCTTGCGCTCCCGCAGGCCGGGACGCTCGACGACCGCCTCACTCATCACGCCAGCCCTTCCAGCGCCGCGCTCTCCATCTCGGACTTCTCCTCGAGCGCGGACCGGGTCCGCAGCGGCGGCACCTTGAAGAACAGGGCGACCACGAAGGCGAGGGTCATCACGCCCAGCCCCACCCAGTAGATGGTGACCACCGAGTCGTTGAAGCCCGTCATGAACGGCTTCGTCAGGCGCGGATCCGCACCGGTCAGGAACGAGGTGTCGCTCGTGCTGTTGTCGGTGCTGACGTTGGTGTCGCCGGTGTCGCCGGTCTTGATCTGGTCGATCATCGTCGGGACGAGCTTGTCGACCATCGCCCACCGCTGCACCGGGTCGGACCAGTCGATGGCGAGCTTGCCGTCCTTGACGCTGAGGTTCTGCTCGAACGCGACCTGCTGCAGGCCCTTCTTGTACGCCTTCGGGAGAGCCTTCTTCACCGCCTTGTCGATGATCTTCTCGACCTTCGACAGCTGCTTGGAGCCGTTGGCCGCGGCGGCGGCGCCGTCGGGGATCGCGCTGCCCTTGTCGGCCGCGGTGGTCGCACCGTCGGCGAGCTTGTGCGCGCCGGACGCCACCTGGGACAGGCCGGTCGCGAGGCCGGCCTGGCCCTGGGCGCCGTTGAGGTAGCCGCTGGTCGTGTAGACGCTGGTGCCCAGGTCCTTCATCGCCGCGCTGACCGCGGACGAGTCGTCGGCGAGCTTGTCGCAGGCCGAACTGGTGCTGTCGTCCGCGCACTCCTTCTGGTCGGAGCCCATCGCGGCGAGCGCCGCGCTGAGGGCGTTGAAGTCGGACGTGGCGTTCTTGGCGTTCTTCGCCGCGACCTTCTCCGCCGCACTCAGCTTGGTGAGCCCGCTGGCGAGCTGCTGGGCGCCGGAACCGATCTTGCCGACACCGTCCACGAACTGGCCGGTGCCGGTCGCCAGCTTGTCCAGGCCGTTGCCGAGCTTGCCGTTGGCCTCACCCATCTTCTTGGCGACCGCCGCGGTCACCTTGGCCTTGACGGCGGACTTGATCGCCTTCTTCGCCGTGGTGGTGGCGTCGGCCAGGTTGTCGTCGACGGTGTCCTTGATCTTGTCGGTGATCGGCGTCCACATCTTGTCCATGATCGCCGCGTTCGCCGGATCGTTGGCGACCGCGGGGTTCAGGGCGGCGTCGAGCGCGTCCCACGTGGTGTTCTTGTCGGTCAGCGAGTTGGTGATGTTGGTCGGCAGGATGCTGAACAGCAGCGACAGCATGATCGCCGTGCCGAGCGTGCCGCCGATCTGGCGGAAGAACGTGGCGGAGCTGGTGGCCACGCCGATGTCCTGGGCGGCAGCGGACGCCTGGACGGCCATCGTGAGCGTCTGCATCAGCTGGCCGAGGCCGAGCCCGATCACGAACATCGCGATGCCGAGGTACCAGTAGGGCTTGTCCAGCGTCATGAACGCGAGGATCAGGAAGCCCAGCGCGGTGGTCGCCGTGCCGGTCTTCGGGAAGGCCGAGTACTTGCCGGTGCGCGCCACGATCTGGCCGGTGCCGATCGAGGCGAGCATGATGCCGGCCATCATCGGCAGCGTCGCGAAGCCGGACGCGGTCGGGCTCATCCCGAGCACGATCTGCAGGTACAGCGGCAGCGTCAGCATCGCGCCGAACATGCCGAAGCCGACCAGGATGCTGAGGACGGTCGCGAAGGAGAACGAGGTGTTGGAGAACAGGCTCAGCGGGATGATCGCGCTCGGACCCATCGCGCGCTCCACGAGGATGAATGCGGTCAGGGCGGCGGCACCGACGGCGTAGCAGGCGATGGACGCCGGCGATCCCCAGCCCCACTCGCGGCCCTGCTCGGCCACCAGCAGGAGCGGGGCGAGAGTGGCGACGACGAGGCCTGCGCCCCACCAGTCGATCCGGGGCTTGGCGTGCGGGGTGTGCGGGAGGTGCAGGAACGCGATCACCATCAGCAGCGCGATGATTCCGACGGGGACGTTCACCAGGAACACCCAGCGCCAGCCGGCGATCCACAGGATGGTGTCAGTACCGGCGAAGAGGCCGCCGACGAGCGGGCCGATCACGGAGGCGATGCCGAAGGTCGCCAGGAAGAAGCCCTGGTAGCGGGCCCGCTCGCGCGGGGCGAGCATGTCGCCCATGATCGCCAGCGGGAGCGACATCAGGCCGCCGGCGCCGAGGCCCTGGAAGGCGCGGAACGCGGCGAGCATGAGCATCGAGTTGGCGAAGCTCGACAGGAACGAGCCCGCGATGAAGATGCTGATGCTCAGGATGAACAGCGGGCGGCGTCCGAACAGGTCGGACAGCTTGCCGTACAGCGGGGTGGTGACCGTCGCGGCGATCAGGTAGGCGGTGGTCACCCACGCCTGCTGGTCGAGGCCGTGCAGGTCGTCGCCGATGGTCCGGATCGCGGTGCCCACGATCGTCTGGTCCAGGGCGCTCAGGAACATGCCGGCCATCAGGCCGTACATGACGAACATGATCTGACGGTGGCTCATGACCGGCTTGGCGTCAGTGGATGTCTCTATCGGAGCCGTGCGCTCGATGGTGGCGGAAGCCACATCTCCTCCTACATGCGAAACGCTGCCGTGTGCGGCAGCGCAGAAATACAGTAGCGCAACCTTGCACGCATGCAAGTTTGCACAGAGGGAAGGTAAGTAGGACTACTCCCCCGGGTTGCCCACAGGCCGCACGGGACCTAACCGGACGCGGCCGCCGCGACGACCTCCAGCACGTCCGCGCCGTACTGTTCGAGCTTCTTCGCGCCGACGCCGCTGACGTCCGCCAGCGCGTCGAGCGAGGCCGGACGCGTCTGCGCGATGCCCACCAGCGTGGCGTCGGGGAACACGACGTACGCGGGCAGCCCGGCCGCCCGCGCGACCTCGCCCCGCCAGGACCGCAGCGCCTCGAACAGCACGCGATCCGCCTCGGCCAGGGTCGCCGCCGCGGCGGACCGCGTGCGCGGGGCGTCGCCGGACGCCGAGCGCCGCCGGCGCGATCCGGCCACGGCCACCTGCTGACGCAGCCACACCGGCTGCTCACCACGCAGCACCGGCCACGAGGAGTCGGTCAGCCCGAGCGTCCCGAACCGGTCTGAGACGGCCAGCTGCCCACTCGCGAGCAGCTGGCGCACCACCCCGCGCCACTGCACGTCGGTGAGTTCGCCACCGATGCCGAACGTGCTCAGCTCGTCGTGGCCCCACTGCGCGACCCGGTCGGTGCGCCGGCCGTGCAGGATGTCGATCAGGTGCCCGGCGCCGAACTGCTGGTTGCGCTCCCGTTTGAGTCGCACGATGGTCGAGAGCAGCTTCTGTGCGGGGACGGTCCCGTCCCACGACTCCGGCGGGGTCAGGCAGGTGTCGCAGTTGCCGCACGGCTCACTCGCCTCGCCGAAGTGCTCGAGGACGACCTGCCGGCGGCAGCGCAGCGTCTCGCACAGGGCGAGCATCGCGTCCAGCTGCCTGCCCAGCAGCCGCTTGTGGGCGTCATCGCCCTCGGAGGAGTCGATCAGCTGGCGCTGCTGGACGACGTCGGCCAGCCCGTAGGCCATCCAGGCGGTCGCCGGCAGTCCGTCGCGTCCGGCCCGGCCCGTCTCCTGGTAGTACCCCTCGATGCTGCGGGGCAGGTCGAGGTGGGCGACGAACCGGACGTCGGGCTTGTCGATGCCCATGCCGAAGGCGATCGTCGCGACCATCACGACGCCGTCCTCGCGCAGGAACCGGTTCTGGTTGGCCGAGCGGACGGACGCGGGCAGGCCGGCGTGGTACGGCAGCGCCGGGATTCCCTCCTTGGCCAGCGCCTCCGCGGTCTTCTCCACGGAGTTGCGGGACAGGCAGTAGACGATTCCGGCGTCACCGGCGTGCTCGTCGCGGATCAGGTCGAGCAGCTGCTTCAGCGGCTGCTGCTTGGCCTCGATCCGATAGCGGATGTTGGGCCGGTCGAAGCTGGAGACGAACACCTCGGCCTGCTGCAGGGCCAGCCGCTCGGTGATCTCGTGGCGGGTGGCCGGGGTGGCGGTCGCCGTGAGCGCGATCCGGGGCACGTCCGGCCAGCGGTCGTGCAGGACGGACAGCCGCAGGTAGTCGGGACGGAAGTCGTGGCCCCACTGGGACACGCAGTGGGCCTCGTCGATCGCGAACACCGACACCTGGAGGCGGTCGATGAACTCCTGCGTCCACGCCATGCCCAGCCGCTCGGGCGCGAGGTAGAGCAGGTCGAGTTCGCCGGCCAGCGCCGCCCGCTCGGTGGCCTGCCGCTCGGCCGCGCTGATGCTGGAGTTCACGAACCCCGCCCGGACGCCGAGGGCCTCCAGTGCGGTGACCTGGTCGTGCATCAGCGCGATCAGCGGCGAGATCACGACGCCGACGCCGGGACGCAGCAGCGCGGGCAGCTGGTAGCACAGCGATTTGCCGCCGCCGGTCGGCATCAGGACGAGCGCGTCCCCGCCACCGGTGACGTGGCTGATGATCCGCTCCTGCTGGCCCCGGAAGCTGTCGTACCCGAACGTGGTCCGGAGCAGGTCGAGGGCGGGAGACGGCACGGTGGTCATGCTAGGTCACGGGGCTGACGCCGCCCGCGTCCGGCCGATGGCGGGCGCCAGATCCCGCACGGGTGTCGTCCGCTACCGCGGCGTGGCGAAGTCCTGCGTCCAGTAGGTCCTGTAGGAGCCCCCGGTGGCGTAGCCGACACCGATCGAGGTGTACGAGGCGGACATCAGGTTCGCGCAGTGGCCGGCACTGTTCAGCCAAGCGCCGACGACCTCGGCCGGCGTGCCCTGCCCCGCGGCGATGTTCTCCCCTGCTGACCAGAAGCTGTAGCCCGCCAGCGCCATCCGCTCGAACGGGTCCTGGCCCTCGGGGGTGCTGTGGCTGAAGTAGTCGCGGGCGGCCATGTCCCGGCTCTGGGCGAGGGCGAGGTCGCCCAGGGTGGTGTCCCAGGCCAGCGGCGACACGGCCGGGTAGACCTTGCTCCCCCCGCAGGTGCGAGCGGTCGCCCTGGCCTCGTTGGTGAGCCGGAGTACTTCGGCCTCCTCCGTGCCCGGTTGGTGGGCGACGACGGTGAAGGTGAACCGCGGCGAGCCCGTGGTCGCGCTGGTGCCGTTCGGAGTGGTCACCCGCACCGTGACCTTGCCTGCGACGTGGGCGGGGGTGCGCACCTGCAGGCTGGTGGCCGTGCCGGCCAGGATTGTCGCCGCGACGCCGCCGAACGTGACCTTCCTGACGCCGGTGAAGCCGCTGCCCCCGATCGTCACCTCGTCGTTCCCCGCCAGGTCGCCACTGGTCGCCGACAACGAACTGACGACCGCGCCGAACGTGTACTTCGTGGCGTCGTTGGCGACGCTGCGTCCGTAGCGGGTGACGACGGTGACGTCCACAACGCGGGCCGATCGGGCCGGGGTGACGACGGTGAGCGTGGTGGAGCTCTTGACCGAGACCTTCGTGCCCTTCTTCGTGCCGAAGAGCACCTTCGAGACCGCCGAGAAGTCGGTGCCCGTGACCGTGACCCGGGTGCCACCCTTCGTCGTCCCCTGCGCGGGCGAGACGGCCGTTACCGTGGGCGGTGCGACGTAGCGGAAGGTTGTCTTCGCTGTCGTCGCGCTGTCTCCGTACCGGCCGCTGACCACCACCGGGACGGTGCCCGCGGCGTGGGCGGGAACCCGGACGGTCAGCCGCTTCGACGACAGCACCTTCAGCCGCGTACCCGCGACGCCGCCGAAGGTCACGGCGGTCAGCTTGGTGAAGCCCGAGCCGGTGAGGGTCACGGTCGTGCCCCCGATGAGCGGTCCGGTGGCGGGAGAGACCTTGGTGACCTTTGCCGGCGAGCCCGAGGCCGCGACGGCGGTGGTCGACGCACCGGCCGTGACGCTCGTCAGCGGCAGCGCCACGGCGAGCACCAGTGCCAGGGTGCGGAGGAAACGGCGGATCAGGCGCCTCATCGAGTTCTCCCGGGGGGTGTGCCCGCTGGCCGATCCAGAACCCGGGACGGTGGGGATCCTACTGGCCGGCGGCGGGCCGCGGCGGGCTCGTTGCCACGATTCCCGCGCCCCGGGACGGAGCCGGCTCAGCCGAAGTCGGAGATCTCGATCTTCTTCATCCCCATCAGCTTGTCGTACGCGCCGGGCGTGCTCATCAGCTCGGCCATGTTGGCGGGCACGAGCTGCCAGCTCAGCCCGAACTTGTCGGTGCACCACCCGCACTGTTCGGCCTCGGGGACCGAGCTCAGCTCGTTCCACAGGCGGTCGAGTTCGGCCTGGCCGTCGCAGGACACCATCAGGGACACCCCGGGGGTGAAGCCGAAGGTGTGGCCGGCGGAGTCCATCGCGGCGAACCACTGGCCGTCGAGCTCGAAGTCGGCGAACATGACCTCGCCCGCCACGTCTCCTGCCCCTTCCGGGTAGGTCGCGACCGTGCCGATCTCTCCTTCGAAGAGCCAGGTGTAGAACCCGATCGCCTCCTTGGCCCTGCCCTGCACGTCGGTGGTGAACAGCAGGCACGGGACCAGGAACGGACGCGGCTCGCCCGACGGGTTGGTCAGCATCAGCTGCCAGCTGACCCCGTAGCGGTCCTCGATCCAGCCGTAGTGGGGGCTGAAATCGTAGGTCTGGAGCGGCATCAGGGCGTTGCCGCCCTCGGACAGCTTCGCCCACACCTCGTCGAGGTGCTGCTTCGCGTCGGGGTCGCGCGAAGGGTCGAAGTTCACGAAGAACGACACCGAGGGGTTGGGACGGAACTCGGCGCCGGCGTTGATGCCGAGCAGCCGGTAGCCGCCGATCTCGAGCTCGACCGTGAGCACCTCGCCGGCCATGTCCGCCTGGAAGTCCGGCAGGCCCTCGGTCGGGTAGTGCACGGACTCCACGACCCGGGCGTCCGGGAACGCCGAGGTGTAGAACTCGGCGGCCTCCGCCGCGGTGTGGTCGAACCAGATGTTGGGAACGATCCGCTGCATTGCTCGTCCTTTCCTCGCCGGTGGGCCGACTCCCCCCTGCTGTCGCAGCCTAGGAGTGGCCACCGACAGGGGAAAGACGCGCGGACGCCGCACGGCTGCCCGCAGCATCCAGCCATACCCCGGGCGGGCCGGGTGCACGCGTCCCGCCGGGATCCGCGACCTTCTTCACAGCCCGGGGAGCGGTCCGCGAGGATGTCCCCCATGACCTGGACTGCCCCGGACGTCGTCCGCGACGAGTTCCCCCTCGACCTGCCCGAGCGGGACGCGCTGGCCGCGTTCATCACCTGGCACCGCCAGACCCTGCTGTTCAAGGTGTCGGGGCTGACCGGGGAGCAGCTCGCGTCCCGTCCGATCCCGAGCACGGGCCTCAGCCTGCTGGGGATCGTCCGGCACATGGCGGAGGTCGAGCACCACTGGTGGCGGGTCCGGGTGGCCGGCGAGCCGGTGCCGAGCCTCTACGACGAGGACGAGGAGTGGACGCGGGTCGACCCCGTGGGCGCGGAGGCCGACTACCGGCAGCTGGTCGACGGCTGGGCGGCGGTGGACGCGACCGCGGCCCGGTTCGACCTCGACCACACCTTCGGCCGTCGCGGCGAGCTCTGGTCCGTCCGCACCCTCTACCTGCACCTGGTCGAGGAGTGGGCCCGCCACAACGGCCACGCCGACCTGATCCGCGAGGCGATCGACGGCGCGACCGGGGAGTAGGCACTCCGGGAGCAACCCCGGGGATGCTCAGAGCAGGGCGGCACCGACGAGGTAGCTGGAGCCGAGCGCGGCGAGGCCGATGAACACCGAGCGCAGCAGCGTCTGCCAGATCCGGGTGTGGCCGAGCCGCGCGAGCACGACGGAGGTGACCGCGAGCGCGGCGGCCACGGCCACGACGGTGTACTCGTCCCGCCACACCCCGGGCGTGGCGACCGAGATCAGGATCGGCACGGACGCGCCGAGCAGGAAGGCGAGCGCGGCCCGGACCGCGGTGGAGACGGCGCCGCCGATGGTCGTCCGCTCGTCGAAGCCGTCGATGTCGAGCTGTGCGCCGAGGCTGTCGGACGCGTTGAGCTCCTCGGCGACCTGCCTCGCCGTGGCCGGGGAGACGCCGCGTCCCTCGTAGTGGGCGGCCAGTTCGGCGATCTGTTCCTCGGGCGCGAGCGCGGAGCGGCGCTGCTCTTCGGCGGCGACCAGTTGCTCGGCGTCCCGGTTCGCGAGTTCGGCGCTGAGCACGACACAGGCGACCGACAGTGCGCCGGCGAAGGCGGCCATCAGGACGATCGGCGACCAGAGGTTCGCGATCTCTCCGCCGCCGGACAGTCCCTCGCTGAAGCCGGAGATGGCGAGGATGCCGTCGTTCACGTTCTCGACGCGGTCGCGGACGCGCGCCGGGTCGATGCTCGCGGCGAGGCGCTGTCGCCAGGTGGAGGTGGCCACGGCAGCAGTCTGCCAGCGCGAGCCTTGACGCGGACAGGAGCGCTGGTACGGTTTCCGGGAGCGCGCGTTGCGCCGAAGCCTCGTGGAAGGAGGTCGTGAGATGTCACCCACTGTCGTTGGGCTGTCCCCGACCGCCCGTCCACTCGAGGCTCCCGCAGCCTGATCATGCGCGCGGGTGCCTCCTCCCGTAGGAGAAACACCCTTGTCACACCCTTCTTCGTCCTTCGACTGGGACGATCTCACCTTCCATGCCCGCGACGACCGACTGGCTGATGACCAGCGCTGGTCGACGTGGGACGGCATCGAGCGGCTGTGCCGCGGTCCCGAGCCGTGGCCGGACTGGCTGGTCACGTGCGACGCGATCGACACCGACCTCGGCGTCCTCAAGACCGGCAAGGAGGCGGACGTGTCGCTGCTGGAGCGCACGTCCGTCGACGACCCCGGCCGGACGTGCCTGCTCGCGGCGAAGCGCTACCGGGCGACCGCGCACCGGCTGTTCCACCGGGGCGACGGCTACACCGAGGGCCGCCGGATCCGGAACACCCGCGACACCCGGGCGATGGCCCGCAAGTCCGAGCACGGCCGCGCGGTCGAGTCCGGCCTGTGGGCGACTGCGGAGTGGGAGGCGCTCAAGCGGCTGTTCCTGGCCGGAGTTCCGGTGCCGTACCCGGTGCAGGTCGACGGCAGCGAGATCCTGATGGAGTACATCGCGGACGGGGACGGCGCCGCCCCTCGGCTGCACCAGACCCGTCCGTCGCCCGCCGAGCTGGACGCGCTGTTCGAGCAGCTGCTGGGAGCGCTGTGGACGATGGCCGGCCTCGGTCTCGTCCACGGCGACCTGAGCCCGTACAACACGCTGGTCACCGGCGTGGGCACCGGTGACCCGCGGCTGGTGGTGATCGACGTCCCGCAGCTCACCGACCTCTACGCCAACCCGAACGCGGAGTCCTTCCTGCACCGCGACTGCACCAACATGGCCGCCTGGTTCACCGCCCGAGGCCACGAGGTCGACCCCGACGCCCTCTTCGCCGAAGTGATCAGCCAGGCGTGGTGAGGAGCCCTGCCAACGGCCCCTGAGGAGCGAGCGCAGCGGAGGCCACCGCCACACGGTCCCTGAGGAGCGAGCGCAGCGAGCGTCACGAAGACCCGCGGTAGAACGGTCCCTGAGGAGCGAGCGCAGCGAGCGTCACGAAGGGCCGCCGTCACCATCGTGCTGCCATCCCTCCGCGAGGGAGCAGTCCTCACGCACGTGCCGCGGAGGACTCCTTCTGGCGTGGGAAGGCCTCGTGGAGTTGCCACTGGAGGTCGGCGATCCGGTCGGGGTCGAGCGCGCCGGGGACGGTGAGCGTGGTTCGCAGCTTCTTCATCCACAGCGCGGCGACGCCCTGCACGGTGAAGGAGCCGCCGATCAGGGGCCAGTCGGCGTCGACGAAGCACAGGACGCCGTGGACGGGCACGTCCGGCTGGTCGGCGAGGGCCGCCCGGACGAGGGCGAGTTGCTTGTGCATACCGTCGACGAGCTTGGTGCGGTCGCGTCCGCCGACGAAGAGGAGTTCCCGGCGGGGACGGATGAGGCCGCCCTCGACGCGGAGTTCGGGACGGGCGTCTCGGTAGCGCTTGGCGTCCACGACGTACACGCCGGAGGGGCAGACGACGAGGTGGTCGATGTTGGCGGTGCTGCGGGGGACGCGGCGGTCGTGGAGCACGCGGAGGTCGGGTCCGGCGATGCCGGCGAGCATGTCGCCGAGGCGTTGTTCGCCGACGGCGCCGGTCGCCCACGCTTTGGTGGACTGGGGGTCGTCGAACACGGCGAGGAGGAATCTCCCGATCCTGGGGTGGGCGGTCTGGACGCGCTGCTGGCGTGCGTCGTGCCGACGGTCGAACTCGCGGACGGCCGATCCGCCGGCGGTGCCGTCGACGGCCTCAAGGTGTGGCGGCAGCTCGGGAGTGATGGCGTGACGCGGGGACGCGGAGGCTTCGGCGGGCTCGGGCAGTGCGCGCCGCGCCGGGCAGGCGACACAGGTGACGCTCCTGCTGACCCGGTCGTAGTCGGCGGTCACGCCGGCGTCGATCGGCGTCCCGCACCGCGCGCAGGTGCCGGCGTAGCGGAGCTTCATCCGCTTGACGGTGGTACTGGGACGGGGCTCCGCGGTGGCGTCCGCGCTCATCGGTTACCGAAGCCCGCGGGGAACGAGGCTGCTGAGTGCGGCGAGGTCAAGGATTCTGTCCGGTCCCGGGCTGGGCAGCACCAACCGTGGGGACGGTGTTCACCGGCGTCGCAACGGACGAGGAGTGGGACCCGGGTACGGACGCGACGGTGGGAACCGGGGCGGCGGCTGGCGCGGGAGACGATGGCGTGAGTGCCAGAACGCAGCCCGCAGCCAGCGGAACCAGCGCGACGTAGGCGATGTGGCAACTCACAGGAGAAGCCTTCCACCGGAGACTTCGCTCGATGAAGTCCCCGCTCGGGCGACCGGGGGCGCAGCGCGACACGTTCGCAACCGCAGCACCGGCAGAATGTGAGGCGTGACGTATTGGGAGGATCGTGCCTGGCCACCGACGGCCGAAGCGCTGATGCGCTCCCGGTTCGAGGCGTTCCGCACCGGGGACACCGCCTGGCTGCTGGCCTCGTGGCACCCGTCGACGCGGCCCTCGTCCCTCCACCTGCACGACAACCCGGTCTGGCGCGGCCTCCAGATCGTCAACACCGTGGCCGGCGGCCCGACCGACCAGACTGGAATCGTCGAGTTCCGCGCCACCTATCTGCGTCCCGCAGGCGGCGTCGGCGTCCAGCACGAGCGCTCCCGGTTCGTCCGAGAGGACGGCCGCTGGTATTACCTGGAAAGCAACTGAGAGCCCCTGCGCTGATGCCGCTGACGTCACTTGATGCGGCCAATCCTCAGTTGAACTCGCCTGGCTGGGCGGACTGGCGATCGGGATGGTGGTATGAAAATGGCGTGCCTACGGCGGAGCCCCTGCGCGACTCGATCATCTCCACAGTGATGGATCGGGCCAGCAAGAACGGCGGTTTCGTCACACGCGCTGATCTCTCGTTCGTCTCACTGCCGACGGGTGACAGCCGACGGGTGATCGATGCGGCGCGCGGAATCTGGAACCCGCGTGACATGGACGCAACGCTCAGCGTCGTTAGTTCCCCCTCCGGGCCGTACTCAGACCGCGAGGTAGAAGGCGGGCTCTTCCATTACTCGTACCGCGAAGGCTCGATCAACGGGGACAACGCAAAGCTTCGTCGCGCGTTCGAGTTGGGCGTGCCGATCATCCTGCTCCGCAAGGTACGCGATGGCGTCTACGTCCCCTACGCCCCGGTGTACGTCGTCGATGATCTGGTCGACCAACGCGAGTTCCTGCTGGCGCTCGATGAGAGCGTCCGCTTCCTCGGTACTGGCAGTCCCGACGCGCCGGAGCGCCGCTACGCCGAGCGCGTCGTGAAGCAGCGACTTCATCAGGCCGAGTTCCGTGGGCGAGTAATCGCGGCCTATCAGACTCGGTGCGCGATCTGCCGGCTCCGCCACGGTGAGCTCTTGGACGCGGCCCACATCACTCCAGATCGCGACGAGGCCGGCCTGCCGGCAGTCTCCAACGGCCTAGCGCTCTGCAAGATCCACCATGCAGCCTTCGACATGAACATGCTCGGGATCTCGCCCGACTATGTGGTCAGGGTGGACCAGCGCCTTCTCGAGGAGGTCGACGGGCCGATGCTGCTGCACGGCCTTCAAGAGATGCACGGGACCACGCTGACTGTTCCACAACGAAGGCAGGACCGCCCTGACAAGACGCGGCTCGAGCAACGTTTCGCAGCGTTCGTGCGGCGCGCGTCGTAGATCAGGGCCACGCACCGACCTCCGCTCGAGCGCTTGGGGAAACGGCGTGTTCAGGCGGCGCGACCAAGCCGTCGAATCGCTCGAGTACGTCTTGTATCCACTGCCCCAACCAACACGCGTCCCTGTCGCCCGAATGGGGTCTTGGCGCCCAACCGGCACACCGGCAGGCTGGCCACGTGTCCGCCAGCCCCCCAATGCCGACCACTGCGCCTGCCTTGTCCAACTTGGTACGTCTCCCCAACGCAACTGCGGAGTACCGGCCGCGTCGGGCTCTGCTGGCGGACGCCGACCCCAGCGAAGAGAACAATGCCGACCGAAGCGAGGCGCCGGGTTTCGCGCCGGCCTTCGCGGCCGCATCGGTACCCAGCTCGCTGTGGACCGCGCCCGTAGGGCCACCGATCGTGGCGGACCTGGGGTCTTCGCAGTGCCGTAGCGGTGCGGCCAGCTCGACATCCGTGGCCATCGAACTGGACCGACTCAGGACGGCGGACGGTCGCTGGATCTGCCTGACTGCGATCCCGGGGGCGGGCCGGGGCGTCCAGATCGACCACCTCGTGATCGGTCCTGGCGGCGTGTTCACCATCAATGCCGGTCGACACGCCGGCAGCCGCACCTGGACCGGCAGTGATATCCGGGTCGGCCGAGACGAGGCTCAACGAGCGGCCCAAGCCCTCACCATGGCGACGAGGATCTGCGTCCGGGTTCAGGGGCTCGTCGTGCCCGTCGATGCGAAGAAGGACGCGACAAGGCAGCCCTCGAACATCGTGAAGATCGTGAATCACACCGCCCTCGTCGACTACCTCCGCAGCCAGCCGCCCTATCTCGACGGCGCAACCCGGACGCGAATCGCCGGCTTCGCACGCCTGAGCTCGACCTGGTCGGCCCAACCATCCACGGAGCGGGAAAGAACACAGCTCTCTCACCCCTAGCCCGGCATCTTGCCCGCTCAGCAGCTTGACCACCTGTGCCCGCCGCCAGGGCATGGCTACCATCGCGCCAGCAGGGACCCATCCGGTCGCGCGGTCATCAGGGGGAAATGTGCCACGCAACACTCGATTTCGCGCGCTGGTCGCCGGAACCTGTGTCCTGCTGCTCGCGCTCGCGGCGTGCAGCCCGTCCGCCACAAGCGATGGGCCATCGACGGCGGGACCGACCACGGCGTCCACCACCGTCGCCGTTCCGACGAACTCCGGGCCGTCCGGTGTGTACCCCAGGACCGCGAACCCGCTGCCTGCCGCCACGGTGAGGACGGACGCGTCCCGCGCGGCCACGAAGCGTGCCGGCTGGCGGACAGAGACGTCGATCACGACCAGGGGACGCGACGGAACCACCTTCACCCTGACCGTGCCTCTGGGCGCACTTCTCAGCGACGTCGACATCACCATGACGCCGATCACCGACCTGTCCGGGGCGCCGATCAGCGGTGGCCTGGGCGGCGTCGACCTCAAGCCACACGGGCTGGTGTTCCAGCAGCCGGTGACCCTCACCGTGACGCCCAAGGGTGGCGTCCCCGCGTCCACCCCGGACAGCAGGGTCGCAGCGCTCGCCGCGGACGCCGGGGCGGTCGACCCGCACGGCTACGGGCTCGCGAAGGTCGGCGACACCGCCGTCACGCTGTGGCTCACCCACTTCTCGCTGTACTACGTGGGCACGTTCTCCCCCGGCGACCTGGAGGCGATCCTGCTCCACGTCCCGTCGGCCACCGACGGCCAGCTGATGCAGGACCTGTTCGGCGGCGAGGACCTGGCTGCCGTCTACATGACGTGGTACAACGACGTCGTCGAACCCGCGCTGCGGGCTGCGGAGGCTGACCTCGACCGCGCTCCGGACGCCGCCGTGGTCGCGTTCAGCTGGGAGCGGCAGCTGGCGCTGATGGGGGTCGAGGTTGACCCGGCGCTCCTTGAGTCCGTCCGCCTCCGTCTCGTCAACGTCCTGGTTCGGGGTTACGAGCGAGCGTCCGAGCGGTGCCGGACGAGCCACGACATCCGTCAGGTGGGCCTGATCCTCGGGGCTGCGCGGCAGCTGACTCTGCTCGGCGACGAACACTCCCCCGCTGCTGTGGACGCGGTGAACGCATGCATGCGCCTCGAGTTCGATGTCGAGGAGACCATCACCGTCCACACCGACTACGTCGTGGACGGGTTCCTCCACAAGGAGGCCCACGGCACCTGGCACATGAAGGCCGACCAGTTCGTGATCGACGACTGGCTCACCGAGGAGCCCGACCTGCCCACGCCTTGGGTGACCACGCCGGAGTTCCAGCACAAGCAGAGCATCAAGTGCCCCCAGGGCGGCGGACGCACCGACGACCAGCTGAACCTCACCGAGAGCCCCGAGCCGAAGTGGCACGTGAACATCCGGTTCAACTTCAACCCGAACAACGACCCGACCCACGACGCCGGCTCGGCCGTGCACGGGACGCTCGAGCTCACGCCGATCGAGAGCTCCACCAAGGAGACCGCGGAGGTGAGCCAGGACGACTGCACCGACAGCAGCACCGGTCCGACGATGCACCGCGCGCTCTGGGCGTCCCGGTTCGTGCAGTTCCGCGAAGGGGAGTCCGACACCCCGACCAGCGTCTCGATCCCCATCGAGGCCGGCCCTGGCGACCCGATCATCGGGGAGATTCATTCCACCAAGACCCTGCCGGATATCGACGACCCGTCCGGGGGCACGATGACCGAGACGCTGGACGTCCGGGTTGTCCACAACCCGCAGTAGCGGACGCTTTCCCTCCACGGCTGCCACGGGTTCCGCCAGCGGGCCTAGTCTGGCGTCCGTGACCGACGACGTGATCATCACCGCGGACGCGACCGCGGATACCCTGGCCGACCTCTACCGCGACCTGCACGCCCACCCGGAATTGTCCTACGCCGAACTACGAACGGCCCGGATCGTGACCGAATCGCTGGCGGCGCTGGGCTTCGAGGTGCACAGCGGGCTCGGCGGCACGGGGGTGGCGGGGGTGCTGCGTCGCGGCGACGGACCGACCGTCCTGGTGCGCGCGGACATGGACGCGCTGCCGGTCACCGAGGCGGCCGGGCTGCCGTACGCGTCGACGGCGCGGGCCACGGATCCGGACGGGAACGAGGTCGGCGTGATGCACGCGTGCGGGCACGACGTGCACGTCACGTGCCTGCTCGGGGCGGCGCAGGAACTCGCCTCGGACGAGGGGTGGTCGGGCACGCTGATCATGCTCGGCCAGCCGGCGGAAGAACTCGGATCCGGGGCGAACGCGATGGTCGCCGACGGACTGTACGAGAAAGTGGGCACGCCGGACGTGGTGCTGGGGCAGCACGTGGGACCGCTGCCAGCGGGGCTGCTGGCCTTGCATCCGGGGGCGGCGTACGCCACGTCCGACTCGCTGAAGATCACGCTGTACGGCAGGGGCGGGCACGGGTCGCGGCCGGAGGCGTGCATCGACCCGGTGGTGATGGCGGCGGCGGTGGTGCTGCGGCTGCAGACGGTGGTGTCGCGCGAGGTCGCCGGGGGCGAGACCGCGGTGGTGACGGTGGGGACGCTGCACGCGGGCACGAAGGTGAACATCATCCCGGACACGGCCGAGCTCCAGGTCAACGTGCGCACGTACGACGACCGGGTGCGGACGCGGGTGCTGGACGCGATCGCGCGGATCGTGAAGGCGGAGGCGGCCGCGTCCGGGGCGCCGCGGGAGCCGACCGTCGAGCACCCCGACCACTTCCCGCTGCTCTTCAACGACCCGGACGGGTGCGCGCGGACCATTCCCGCGCTGGCGAGCGTCGTCGGTGGCCCGCGGCGGGTGATCGACCCGGGCCCGGTCACCGGCAGCGAGGACGTCGGCGAGCTGGCGAAGGCGGCCGGCGCGCCGTGCGTGTACTGGATCCTCGGCGGAGCCGACCCGACGCCGTTCGGGGGCGCGACGACGCCCGAGGAGATGCTGGCGGTGATGGGCACGATCCCGTCCAACCACTCCCCCGGCTACGCGCCCGTGATCGAACCCACGCTGAGCATCGGCGTCGCCGCGTTGGTCGCGGCGGCGAAGGAGTGGCTGGGCTGAACCCGCCCGCGCCGCGGCGGAGTTGGCCTACAGTCGGCGGGGACGTCGAGGGGGAACGAGTGCGGCAACAGGGTGTGGTGACCCAGTGGAATGACGAGCGGGGCTTCGGGTTCATCACTCCGGCCGACGGCGGCTCGCGGGTGTTCGTCCATGTCAGCGAGTTCCGCCGCGGGGCGCGTCCGGTTGCCGGCACGGAGGTGAGCTTCGTGGTGGGTCGGGACGACCGGCAGCGGCTCCGGGCGACGGAGGTGCAGTTCGTCGGTGCGCCGGCGCTCCGGGCCTCGGCGAAAGGACGCGGCGTCGAGGCGGCCGTGGGAGTGTCGCTCAGCTTCTACGTGGTGGTGGGAGTCCTGGCGGCGCTGGGGACGCTGCCTGTCGTGGCGGTCGTGGTCTCCGTGATCCTGAGCCTGGGCGCGTTCGCGCTGTACCGCGCCGACAAGCTGGCGGCGCTGCAGGGAACGTGGCGGACCGCCGAGTCCACACTCCAGTTCGTGGCACTGCTCGGCGGCTGGCCCGGCGCGCTGATCGCCCAGCGCGTCTACCGCCACAAGACGCGCAAGCAGCCGTTCCAGACGGTGTTCTGGATCTGCGTCGTGGCGAACTGCGCCGTGTGGGTCGGGCTGGCGGTGGGGCGGCCCGCGCCGTTCTGAGCGGGAAGGCCTTCCTCGACGCATCGGGGACGACTCGTCTCGGCGTAGCCCCACGGGAAGAGGCTGACCTCTGCACCGACTCGCGCGTCGCAGAGGTCAGCCTGAGAGAGCCGCGGCCACCTACCTGCGCGCTCGGGATTGGAGCCACACGCCCCACGCGCGCTGCGGCAGAGGCGAGCGGTCGGCGGAAGCTGTGACTTTGTCCACCAAACACGGTGCACCGATTCACACTGAAGCCCAGTGCTGGCGTGCCGACGATGCCGAACCGATCGCCGCGAACGCGCCCGTTCAGGAACGTGAACGTCCGCACAGGAGTGAAGGTTCGAGCAGGGCCCTGGCGGCGGCCCTTCGTGACGCTCGCTGGCGCTCGCTCCTCAGGGACCGTCACCGGGGGCTCTTCATGGCGCCTGCTCCACGGGCGTCGGTGGACCTGCAAGTGGGCCGTCCGTGGGCCCACTGGGAATCGAACCCAGAACCCGCGGATTAAAAGACCGTCCCTAACTGGCACTTGACTAGGTCTCCTACGGCTGCGTAACCACCTGCGTGCGTCAGGATTGGCGCGGACTTTCACCCCGGCAGTCCGCTGGCCGGGGTCCTCCGGCCACCCGCGGACTGGGTTCGTCCGCGACTGACTGGGAAGCTGCGAACAGACGATCGCGGTTCGGTATCAGCTGCCCTCGATCCGGACGTCGTGGCCGATATGTCGAAGCCGCAGAATCCGCGGGGGTTCGAAGTGATGGCCGCTACACCGTGGGTCGAGCGTCAACTTGGGTTCGTCGTCATCCTGGATCCAGTGCATCGTCGTCAGGCTGCGGCTGGCGTCGCCAGCCCAGGCGCCCGAGGAGCCGAGATCTTGGAGGTCGCGACCGCCTTCGATTCCGCTGCTTGCCCACGGCCTTCAGCCCCGTACCGATGCCCGACTCCTCAAGTACCAACTGGTGCGCGTGGTCGACAATGATCCTGGCCAGCAAGAAATCGCGCGGCAGATTCGTTGGGAATGAACCCACCCACAACAGCTGGGACGGCCAGCCAAGTCCATGGGCAACTCCACTCCCGACGTTGAAGAGCCAGAGGAGGTCATGCGTGATATTCGGCGTTGACCCCTGCCCGATCTCCTCGAGCAGTTCCGCGGTCACAGTCGCCACTCCCTCGAGAAGCTTGGCGTCACCGAAGAACGGTCTCTTCGCGAGTAACTCTTCGGCCAGCTCCAACCGTTCGTCGATCTGGTCCTGGGGCGGCAGGTTGACGATCCCCGCATCGCGATAGCCCTCTGACATCTCATACAAACGGCGAACGCTCGCAGCCTCTTGCGCCATGACCGTGGTGGCACGAGCCAGCTGATCCGACGACTTCGTGCTGGGCGCTACGGCGTAGATCACTCGACTCCCAGCGAGCATCGCAGTCCGAAGCACTGTCAGGACGGGTGGCGATGCACTTCCCCGTTCCTGACGAGCGAACGACGCCACTTCCTCGAGGCAAGTAAAACCCGCCCACAGTCCCTCGAACAGGGTCTCTCGGAGATCCACAGGTCCGCGCGGGAGTTCATCAAGCAACGCGTCGAGGTGTGACCCCGGCTTCGCCAGATGCGTCCAGTGACTCGGCAGCATCCGCTGCCATCGGGCCATCTGCTCGACGTTGCTCAGGGCAGCATCGACCGCGAATCGCTGATTTGGGCTCCCTTGGATTCCGAACTGCACGCCTGGAACCGTACCGCTGAGCAGTTTGGCGCGTCGGCCCTGAAGGCACGGAACTCGCCCAGAGCCGTCGCACCTTCTCACGCCTGCATCAAAGGATCCGCCGTCACCGACTTCGTGTGGGAGTATCGCGGCATGGCCGTAGATCCGGGCGCCCCGCGAGGTGACCAAACGCCACGCCAAGCCCGGGACATCTTGAGTCACCCCATCTTTCACACATCTCGATGGCCGATGGCCCTCGTGGTGCTCGGCGTGATCCTCTTCGGGCTGGCCATCGCTGCACTCGCCCTCTGGGTGATGGGCCTGTTCCTGTTCGGCGCATTGCCTGGCACGCTGACGCCGGCGGCTCCGAACGCCAACGGCGGAAGCGAAGGCTGGCTAGGGCTACTCAAGGTCGCACTCACGGTTTCCGCCGGCGTCGGCGGGGCAGTAGCCCTCACTGTTGCGTATCGAAAGCAGCGGCTTGCTGAGCGACACGAACCGCGCCAAGTCGCTGAGGAACAGCGAGCCGCGGCTGCCTCCAAACGTGAGGCCGAGAAGTCATGCCTCGATCAGTATCGAGCGGCCGTGGAGCAGTTGGCTCACGCCAACTCGACGGTACGTCTGGCAGGTGTCTATGCCCTCGCCAATCTCGCGGACGCGTGGATGGCTCGCCGACAACAGTGTGTTGATGTGCTCTGCGCCCACGTGCGCACTCCGTGGGACTCCAACCCAGATACTCAAAGCGGCGAGTCTGAAGTCCGCAGCACCATCCTCAGGGTCATCGGGGCGCATCTGCGGGACGACAAGCGGCCGCCGGGCTACGAGTCTTGGTCAGAGCTGGACCTCGACCTTTCTGGCGGGGACCTCAACGGACTCGATTGGAGCGAGTGCGTCATCGGCAAGATCAACTTCCGGATGGCAAAGTTCCGTGGAGGCGCATGGTTCAGTCGGAGCACGATCCTGGGGACCGCCGAGTTCATCAACGCCAGCTTCGACGAGGACGCCGTATTCAGCGACGTCGTATTCAACTCGGGCGCCATCTTCGCCGACGCGACCTTCGCCAAGGACGCTCGGTTTAACGGCACGACATTTCATGACGACGCACTGTTCCCCGAAGTGGCCTTCAACGGCGGAGCGTGGTTTCACGAAGCGACCTTCGCCGGCAACACGGACTTCCAGAGAGCAAACTTCGCCGCCTCCGTCATCTTCGACCGCGTGGACTTCACCGGAGAGGCGCGGTTTGACGGCGTCAATTTCGAAGGGGAGGCGCGGTTCCACGGCGCAACGTTTGCCGACTTCACCCTCTTCTCCGGGGCAACGTTCCATAGTGTCGCATGGTTCGCCGGCGCGGCATTCGGTGAGCACGAACCTGACCTTGAGCAAGCCAACTTCGCACCCGGGGCACAGTTGATCGACGCGGGTTCCGACTACGCCGCCCCCTCACCCTACGAAGGCGTAGCGGGGCTGCCCGACTGACGCACCCGTTATGCCCCGCCCAGGCGATGAACCACCAGCACCTTGATCCACCCATGCGCAGCGACCCTCGGGACGTGCAAGGCCCCTGTCACCGGTCACATCCTGGCTCGGGCGGGGCCGGTTCGGGCGTCGATGAGCCGCTTGAAGCCAGCGAAGGAGGCCTTGTAGGTCGAACGCATCCTGACCCGAAGCTCAGGCTGTGCGGCGCGGCTTCAACGTGCCTAGGCTGACAATTGTGAATCCTTCCGCTACCTCGCCGACCGGATTGGACTACACCGAGTTGCTCCTTCTGGCGCTCTCAGTCGGTGTCGCCGTCGTGGCGCTGATCCTGTCCATGCGCGCCAACTCGACCAGTCGAAGCGCTTATCTGACGGCGCTTCGTCAAGAGTGGGAGTCGCTTAGTGAGCATTGGGCGGTCTCGCTGCTCCTCTACCGGGGGTCGTCGGACTACTACGTCGACGCGGATCTCAAACAGCGAGCGCGCGTCCGGAACCTCGAGTTGGAGAGCCTCAGCCAGGCTCAGGACTCAGCCCACGCGACCATGTCGCTCGACGACTGGGGCAACGCCTTGCGCGCAGAGAGTGCTCATGTACGGGCAGTTGTCCGATTCTTTGCCTATTGCACAGACTTGCTGCTCTCGGGGCGGATCGCACCCACCGACGCGTATCGCATCTTTGGGCCCGAGGTGGCGCGCCACGGAGCCGCGATTCGGTGGATGGCCGGAACAGGGAGTTTTGAAGACGAAGGTGCGCCGTGGCCGTCGGAGGCGTGGTGGATCCCCACTCACGACTTCCACGGAGAACAGGAGATGATCCTCGCGCTCGTGGACATGCTTTGGGCCGAGACTGCACGGTGGGGAGACAACGAGCCGCACAATCTTTCCTCCGCCGCCCAGGTCAAGAGCCGAGGCTCAGGCAAGGTGTGCCGCCGCAGGCTCTACGCGCTCGCGATGAAGCGCACCGGTCGTCCACTGCACGCGTACCGGCTTTCGCGGCGGCTCCGCTGGGCAGAGTTCGTCCCCGCGAGCAGCCTAATGACGGATGACGCGCTCATTGACCTGGTCGATGAGCATCTCGCGCAGTGGGGACGCATCCCGCTGATCAAGCGGTGGCGTGGAAGGCGGAGAGTCTCTCGTTGGAAGTCGTCGGCCTCGCCCACTTAGCCCCCCGTCCTCGAGATCCCGGGCTTCCCAGGACGGTGATCGCCTCCTACGAGACGCGCTGCGCAACCTGCCGCCTGCGACACGGCTAACTGCTCGATGCAGCCCACATCATTCCCGATCACGACGAAGCTGGGCTGTCGGCAGCAGTGTCGAGCGGCAGGGCGCTGTGCAAGATCCATCACGCCGCCACCGACATGAACATGCCTGGGATCTCGCCGGACTACGTCGTCAAGATCGACGACAAGCTGCTCGAAGAAGTCGAATGGCCCGATGCTGTTTGATGGACTGGACGCCGAACGCGGGCGCCGGGACCTCACCCGACGCGAGCTCTACGTTGCGAGGCCGATTGGTCACGACTGGCGGTCTGCGGAGGAACTGCCCATCGCTCGCGGAGCCCCGAACCTCGTGCCGCGCGCGACCAGGATGCATGAGGTCTGTGGCACTTGAGGCGCCTGTCTCCACAGGGGTTGGTTACATCAGCGGGACATCCGGTGGTACGACGATGGAGGCGTCGGAGCGGGGCCCGGGCGGATGCGGTCGCCTGAGTGGCGGTGAGCGATGAATGTCTCTATGTCCGATTCATTGCGACAGGCAGCCTCAGCGCCGTATGCTGGCGGTGTCCGAATGATTAAGACATAGGGACACTCATGAGCCAGCTGTTCGAAGCACCCCAGCTTGCCGCAGACGACGTCGTCGTGATCGAGGAGATTCACTCGATCCGCGACCAGCTCGCCTCCGTCCTGCGTCCACCGAAGCGATGGACCGGCGGCCTTCGTCGAACGAGCCAGGCTCGCGCGATCCAGGGTTCGAACAGCATCGAGGGCTACACGATCACCGAGCAGGACGCCGCCGCGGCGGTCGAGGACGAACCTCCACTTTCCGCAGACGAGCGCACCTGGGCCGAGATCGTGGCCTACCGCCGTGTGCTCACCTACGTGGTGAGCTTCGGGGCGGAACCCGGCTTCGAGATCGATGAGAGCTCGATTCGCTCGATGCACTTCATGCTCCTGGAGCATGAACTGTCCAAGTCGCCCGGCCGCTACCGCACTGGCTCCATCTACGTTCAGGACGAAGCCAACCGCCGCACCATGTACGAAGGGCCCGAGCCGGCCGTCGTACCTGACCTGATGCGAGAGCTGGCCGCGTCGCTGTCGAGCCGGGATGGGGAGGCGATGGTACGCGCCGCGATGGCCCACCTGAACCTGGTCATGATTCACCCGTTCCGCGACGGGAATGGCCGAATGGCGAGGGCCCTGCAAACCATGGTGCTGGCTCAGGATCAGGTCCTCGAGCCCACCTTCAGCAGCATCGAGGAGTGGCTGGGACACAACACCCAGCACTACTACAACGTCCTCGCCGCAACCGGCGGCGGCGCCTGGCACCCTGACCGCAGCACTCGACTGTGGGTGAAGTTCAACCTGCGGGCCCACCACATGCAGGCCCAGACGCTCCGCCGGCGCGTCGCCGAGGCCGAGAGCCAGTGGACGCTCATCGACTCACTGATCTCACAACACGGGCTGCCCGACCGGGCCGGAGACGCCATCTTCGACGCGCTTCTCGGACTGCGCATCACCCGGCCGTCCTACGTCAAACGCTCAGAGGTCGAGGACCGAACTGCCACGCGTGATCTCGCTCGCCTGGTCGAGCTCGGCCTCCTCGAGCCGCACGGACAGACCCGCGCCCGCTACTACACCGCGGGCGCGCTCCTTCGCGAACAGATGCAGAAGCTCCGCGACCAGCGCGTGGCCCTCAAAGACCCCTACCCCGGGCTCATCTCCGAGATCACCGCAGACGCCGCGCAACCCGGGTTCTGGTAGGCAGCGCCAGCGAGCAGCTCGGGTTGGATGTCCAGGTCCGGCGCCATGCTCGCCCTCCTCGACCACGAGTCTCAGGCGCCAAAGCTCGTCCCGCAACCGGCGAGCGCGCATGCCTCCTGCAACCCGGCGGAGAAATCTCGGCTGAGCCTGTCCGGAACGGCCCCTTTCCAAGGCTTATGGAAGTGAACGGGTCTGCGGCCGTCGCCGCGTCGTCGACCCCGAGCGCAGGCGGGAGGGCTGAGAGATGTCGAAGATGTCGACGCTCGAGCGTCCCGATCGCCGCGTTCCTGGGCTTTGGGAGGTTGTCAGGAGTTCGGTCCGCGGCTCGTCCGAAGCAATTTCCGCCGATCTGTCCGGATCGGGGGTCCTTTTTCGGCTTAGTGGCACGACGGGATTTTCAACCCTGGCGCGAGAGGAGGTGTGGCCATCGTGATGACCCTGCACAAGCTGACCGCCGGCACCGGCTACGAGTACTTCACCCGGAACGTGGCGGCGATGGACTCGACCGAGAAGGGCCACCTGAGCCTGGCCGACTACTACAGCCTGAAGGGCGAGAAGCCCGGCCGCTGGGTCGGCTCAGGCCTGGCCGGCATCGACGGTCTGGAGGCCGGCGACGTCGTGACCGCCGACCAGATGCTGTCGCTGTTCGGGCTCGGCGATCATCCGCTGGCCACCGAGCGGCTCGCCGCCCTCACCCGCGCCACCGACCGCGACATCAGGGACGCGATGCAGCTCGGCCAGCGCTACGGCGTCTACCCGGGCATGACCGACTTCAGCATCGAGCTCACGCAGCGCATCGGCGACTGGAACCTCGCTCACGGACGCGACGCGTCCGACCCGGTGCCGGCGGAGGTCCGGGCTGAGCTGCGCACCGAGGTCGGACGCGAGGCCTTCCGCAAGCGCTTCGGACGCGACCCGCTCGACGCCCGCGAGCTGTCCGGGTTCATTGTGCGGGCGCAGCGTCCGGTGCGCAGCGGCGTGTCCGGCTACGACGCGACCTTCTCGCCGGTGAAGTCGGTCTCGGCGTTGTGGGCGCTGGCCGAGCCCGAGATCTCCGCAGTCATCGAACGCTGCCACGACCGCGCCGTCGCCGACAGCCTGCACTACCTCGAGGAGCGAGCGATCTACACCCGGCGCGGACGCAACGGCGTCCGACAGGTCAAGACGCTCGGGATCGTCGCGGCATCCTTCACCCACCGCGACTCCCGCGCCGGCGATCCCGACCTGCACACCCACGTCGCGATTGCGAACAAGGTGCAGGCCGCAGACGACGGCGCCTGGCTGGCGATCGACGGCCGGATCATGTTCAAGGCCAACGTGACGGTCTCGGAGTTCTACAACACCGCGCTGGAGAAGCACCTCACCCACGAGCTCGGTGTGCGGTTCGCGAACCGTCCGGGTTCTGATCCCGAGCGCCCGGTGCGCGAGATCGTCGGCGTCGACCTCGCTCTGCTGGAGCGGTGGTCGCAGCGGGATACCATGATCACTCGGGCGCAGGGCGATCTCGTCGCCGACTTCCAGCAGCGGCACGGACGCACCCCGACCCCGACCGAGCTCTATGACCTCGCGCAGCGGGCGACCCTCGAGACGCGGGAGGCCAAGCACGAGCCACGATCCCTCGCCGAGCAGCGCCGGGTCTGGGCGGCGCAGGCCGACGAGGTGCTGGGACGCGACGGGACGGCCCGCATGCTGGGCCGCGCCCTTACCCGAAGGCCACTCCCGTCCCGGACGATCGACGAGGCGTGGCTGCAGAGGCTGGCCGACAACGTCGTTTCGGTCGTGCAGCGGAATCGGTCCTGGTGGCAGCCATGGCACATCCGGGCCGAGGCGTTGCGCCAGGTGCGCCGCTTCGAACTGCCCGAACTCGCGTCCATTCTCGAGCGGGTCGTCGACCTGGCCCTGGAACGGTCCTCGGTGCGGCTCACCCCGGCCGGGGACGGGATCAGCGAGCCGGCCGAACTGCGGCGTCCGGACGGCAGCTCGGTGTACACGGTGGCCGACTCGGCGATCTACACCTCGCAGCAGATCCTGGACGCCGAGACCCGGCTACTCGCGATCGCCGCTCAGCGGGACGGCATGGTGGTCGGCGAGAGGTCGATCAGCCTGGCGTTGCTGGCAGCGATGGCCAACGGCGTCGAGCTCAACTCCGGCCAGGTGAACCTGGTGCGGTCGATGGCGAGTTCCGGCGACCGCCTGCAGCTGGCGCTCGCGCCCGCCGGTGCGGGCAAGACAACGGCGATGAGCACGCTGGCGGCGGCGTGGCGGGAGGCCGGCGGCGAGGTGTTGGGGTTGGCGCCGTCCGCGGCTGCGGCCGCAGCGCTCGGCGAGCAACTCGGCGGACACGCCGACACCCTGCACATCCTCACTCACGGTCTGGCGAAGCGCCGGCTGCCGGCGTGGGCTGGGCAGATCGGGCCGCGCACGCTGGTGGTCATCGACGAGGCCGGGATGGCCGACACGCTCACCCTCGAGGCGGCGGTGTCGTTCGTCGTCGGCCGGGGCGGCAGCGTCCGGCTGGTCGGGGATGACCACCAGCTCGCCGCGGTGGAGGCCGGCGGGGTGCTGAAGGATCTCGCCGCCGAGTACGGCGCGGTCCGGCTCACCGAGGTGGTGCGGTTCTCCGACCCGGCCGAGGCAGCGGCCTCGCTCGCGCTGCGGGAAGGACGTCCGGACGCCCTCGGCTTCTACCTCGACCAGGGACGCGTCCACGTCGGAGATGCCGGCTCGACGCTGGACCAGGCGTTCATCGCGTGGGCGGTCGACCGGGCGTCCGGACTGGACAGCCTGATGCTCGCGCCCACTCGCGAGCTGGTGGCCGAGCTGAACCGGCGGGCGCGGGACTACCGGCTCGGCGGTTCAGCACGCACCGCCGAGGTCTCACTGTCCGACGGGAACCGGGCTTCAGTCGGTGACACGGTGGTGACCCGGCGCAACGAGCGGCGCCTGCAGTACTCGCGGACGGGTTGGGTGCGCAACGGCGACCGGTGGACGGTGACCGCGGTGGGCCACGACCAGAGCCTGGTCGTGGCGAACAGCCGTGGCTCCCGCATCACCCTGCCCGCCGATTACGTCCGCGACGACGTCGAGCTGGGGTATGCGACCACGATCCACGGCGCTCAGGGCGCGACGGTCGACACCATGCACGGGGTGCTCACCGGCACGGAGAGCCGCCAGCAGCTGTACACGATGATGACCCGCGGACGGCTGGCGAACCACGCGTACGTCCAGGTTGTCGGCGACGGTACTCCCGACAGCCTGCCGCGCTGGGAGACGGCCAGGCCGCCCACCCCGACCGAGGTGCTCGAGTCGGTGCTGGCGCGCGACGATGCTGCCCTGTCGGCGACTGGTTTGCGGCGCGTCGAGGCTGATCCCGCGACCTAGCTGAAGCCGGCCGTCGACCGCTACGTGGACGCCCTCGGCTTCGCCGCCGAACAGATGGTCGGACGCGAGCGCGCGGCACAGATCGAGGCCGAGGCCGAGCGCGTGGTGCCGGAAGTGACAGACGCCCCGGCGTGGCCGGTGCTTCGCTCACAGCTCATGCTCCTCGCCGCGTCCGGCGCCGACCCTGGGGAGGTGCTGCGCAACGCGGTCCGCGACGGCAGCCTGGAGGCCGCACGCGACCCGGCGGCCGTGCTGTCCTACCGGCTCAACTGGGTGGACCGAAACGGTCCACTCCCCTGGCTCAGCAAGGTTCCCGACCGGCTCGCCGAGCACCTTCAGTGGGGTCCGTACCTGGCGTCCCGCTCGGAGTTGGTGCGTGACCTGGCCGCCCAGGTGCACGAGGCGTCCGGAGCCACCGAGCATCGCTGGCAGGAGGCGCTGTCGGCCGACCTGTTCCCCGAGTTGGTCGCGCAAATCTCGGTGTGGCGGGCGGCGATGGGTGTGCCGGCGGACGACCTGAGTCCGACCGGTCCGACCCAGGTGCCGGGTTCGGCGTCCCGCTGGCAGCGCGTCCTGGACGATCACGTCGGGCTATCCAGCCCGACGTTGCGGCACTGGACGGCGGTGGCGCGCCAGCTCGCTCCGCAACTGAGGGACGACCCCCAGACTCCCGTACTGGCGGCGAAGCTCGCCTCGCTGGCGCACGAGGGTGAGGACCTGCCTGAGCTTCTTGGGAGGGCGATGCGACGCGGGCCGCTGCCGGACGACCACGCCGCGGCCGCCCTGCTTTACCGCCTCGAGCGCCGCCCACGCCAAGAGCCCATTCACGAGGTCTGGGAGACCGTCGAGTTCACCGAGAGCATGGGCCAGCGCCACGAGCGCATGCGTCCGCCCGGAATGGATCGGCCCCACGGCTACGGCATCGGCATCTGACCCAACCAACATGAGGAGGACAACCATGACCGCACAGCCCAGACCGAGCGATCGGCCGGCCGAGTTCCTGACGATCGCGGAGGCGGCTGCGCGCTATCACGTCTCGCGCGACTACATCCGCCACTGCATCGTCGACGGCTCCCTGCCCGCCGTCCGTTCCGGCCGGAGGATCATCCGGGTGAACTCGCGGGATCTCGAGCGTCTGTTCCGGCCCGTCCAATCAATGCGATCGCTGAAGTGCTGAGCGCAGCGATTGGTCGCTGCCCGGCTTTGGCAGGCGGGCGCCCGGCGTGGATTACCTTCCCACTCGTCCTGGCGAAAGCCCGGAGGCGTCAACCAGGTTCAATTCGCCACGTCCAGCCAGAAACCTACTTCCAAGGACGATTCCATGCTCTCGTGAGAGCATTGTGGAGCATGAATCCATAGCGCATCGTGAATCCCGCACGAGACGCCCGCCGGAAGACAAAGTCCGTGTGCTCCGCGCTGCCAGACGCATTCCGGATCCCTATCCCGCCCACCTCGAACATCTGCTTCAATAGGGCTTTCGTTTCGCTCTCCTCGAGCTCCCCCTGAAGCTCAGACTGCACGTCAGCAAAGGAAAAACACCTCGTCGGCACAGTCCTCACGGCATCCCGGAAAGAGGAAAGCGCGCGCGCTTTACCCGTTGGTAGGACGCCCGCGAGGGAGTTAAACACCTCTCCTTGAAAGTATTCGTCGCAGTACTTTCGAATAGTGTCCTTGGCCGCCTGCTCGGTGACTTGACCACTTCCCGGCTTGACCTGCTGCAAGTAACCAAGCAGCGCCACAAGATCCCTTGGCAGGAGGCGAGTGTGATCCAGAAAGTACTCCGAGATAGCTGTATGAGGCCCCAAGTAGATCGGTGTCGCGAGGTACGACTTCACAATGTCTGGCAGTTCTGGATGATCCACACGTGCCTTGGCAGTCACAAGCTGCCAGAGCTGGTTGCCCGCGCCGATCCCCTTCTCGCTCCAGTCTAAGACCACGCTGTGCGGCTTCATCTTGTTCGCGTCGGGCGCAGGGAGGACGTCAAAGATGTCTGATCTGATCGCAGCAACGATGGTGATCCGCAGCCGAAGTGTGCGGAAGAACTTGTTGAGCGCTGCGATTGCATAGGTCAGCCCGGCCAGCGCTGACCACTCCTCGTCAGCATCGAAGAAAAACTGATCCAGACCGTCAAGAGCCAGCACATGCTGCGAGTCAGTCTGGACATTCTTGATGGCATTTTGGATCCGACGCAGCAGGTCTTCGACGCTCAACTCAGCCGGCTTCTTGTCGATGCCAACCTCGGCGAACGGGAACTTCACCGTGAATCGCGCCGTTGACCATTCTATGACCTTTCCACGCAGCCCATCGCCAACGAGTCTCTCCTTCTTGAGCTGCCTAACCAGGTCTTGAAACTCAGACGACGCAATCAGCCCCTGATCGGCGTCCAGCATGTTCAAGACCCGCAAGAGAAGAATCAGCTGCCACGCCGCTTGCGCCCGCGCCAGGTTCGTCGTCTCACCGGTTCGCATCAGGCTCACATTGGCCACGGGGAACTCTTGGAGGTTCCAGACGTCTATGAAGCGATCCCACTGGTCAGCCCAACTCAGCTTGAGGTGCTCAAGAACGGCGCTCTTTCCCGCCCCTTTGATGCCCAGAACAAACCAAACGTCCCCCGCGCCGATGCCGTATGCGGCGTCCTTGTAGTCGAAGTAGCCCTCCTTGAGCAGGTGCGGGTCATAGATCGCTTCCTCAGCGGCGTCCAGCGAGCCAAAGCGGAGCTCTCGTAGCGAAGGAAACTTGGCGACCATACCCTTACGCTACTCAAGCAGGGCCCGCAATCTGAGCCGAATCAACATTCTGGGCTGGCCGACTTCGCTCGCACTTGCTGCGCGACACGTCGGCGTCGGCGTGCCCTGTCTGTCCAGCAGCGGTTTGCCAATCTGGCCCCTCACCTGGCGACGGGCGGCCAACTGGCTCCGGATATCTACGGCGGACTGCTCGAGTCGTTCGGACTTAGCGCAGTCCTTCCGCTAGACGCGACAGCTTCTCGGCGATCTGGCGGTCGCGGTCCTTCGCCGCGTGCTGATAGAGCTGTGCTGCTACGGACGTTGAATGGCCGAGGCGCGCCTGGAGCTCGGCGGTGGTCGCACCGACCTGGGCGGCCATCGTCGCGCCGGTGTGGCGGAGGTCGTGCCACTTGAGGTCGTCGCGGCCGGCGGCGGCTCTGGCCTTGGTGAAGTGGCTGAACATCACCGAGTGCCACATGTGGCCGCGGGCCTCGCCCGGGAACAGTAGCGAGTTCGGTCCGGGCTGGACGTAGGTCGCCAGGTGCTCCTCGACGATCGGCCAGACGTGGGGCGGGATCGAGACGTCACGGTAGCCAGCGTCCGACTTCGGTGGGCCGACCACCGCACCGCCCGGCGGGAACGTCACGGCCCGGCGCACCTTGATCTGGCGGGTCGCCACGTTGATGTCCTTGCGGCGGAGTTCGGCGAGCTCGCCGTAGCGCAGCGCGCACCAGGCGGCGATCCACACGGCTGCGCGGAGTCTCGGCGGCATGTTGTCGGCGATCAGCTCGATCTCGGCGGGGGTGGCCGGCTCGACCGGACGTTTCGTCGTCGCGGCCCCGGCGCCTCGGATGTGGACGGGAGAGGCAGCGATGAGCTCATCGTCGACTGCGCTGTTCATGATCGCCCGCAGCAAGGCGTAGGCCTTGGTCCGAGATCTCGGCGCGGCCTTGCTCAGGCTCGCGTGCCAGGTGCGGACGTCCGCGCGCGTGATCCGGTCGATCGCGCGCCTACCGAAGGTCGGTTCCAGGTAGGTCGCCAGCACCTGCCGGTAGTCCTTCTGGGTCAGCGCCCGCAGCGGCTCGCCCTTCGAGTTGCGGCGCTCGTCGATCCACCGGGACGCGTACTCGCCGAACAACTCCCCCGGCTCGGCGTCGCGGCGCGCGACCTCAGCGCGCTCCGCGGGTGAGAGCCAGCGCTCGTTGTCGGTCGCCGCCTGGTCGATGAGCTTCTTCTCGTTGTGCAGCCAGACGATCGCGGAGTCCTTCACCTCGAAGGTCACCGGCGCCTTGTGGCGGGCCAGGTCGGGACCGGTGAAGCTAGCCTGGTAGCGGCCCGAGGGCAGCTTCCGGATGTAGCCGAAGTCTCTCCGTTCAGCCATCTGAGGCCTCCAGATCATGCGATTTCGTGCGATCCACGTGCGATAAGACAGCCTACGTGCGATCCATCCAGCCCACCAGAGCAACTCGCCAGATTGAGTGTTTGCCCTAGTCGTAACGCTGAAACCTCTGGTGGGCCCACTGGGAATCGAACCCAGAACCCGCGGATTAAAAGTCCGCTGCTCTGCCGATTGAGCTATAGGCCCGCGCCGGAGCGCTCCCGGTAGCGTACCGACGCCGCGCGGGTCCATGCACACTGGAGGGGTGGACCTCGGTTACCTCGGCATCGGGCTCGTGCTCGTCATCGGCGTCGCCGTCGTCGTCCACGGGTGGCTGTCCGACCGCACCGACACCAGCCACCGGCAGGACGCCCTCACCGGCGCCCCCGACCGGGACATCCCCGGTCTCCGGGCGGACGCTCCCGCGCCCGACTACCTGACCGGGTACGAGGCCCTCGAACGCGTCCCCTACCACCCCTCCGCCTCGCTCACCGACGCCGAGCGCGCCGCCCTTCAGGCCCGCCTCCCTGGCTCCCCCTCCCTCCCCGTCGGACACACCAGCAGCGAGTTCGTCACCGACGAGGCCAGCGGCCTGTGCGTCCTCCCCTCCCCCTGGATCCTCGTCGCCGACCACGACGTGACCACCATCCGCGAGCTGCTCCCCCTCCTCGAGAAGGCCCGCGCCGGCGACCGCAGCGTCGTGGTCGTCGCCCCCGCGCTCAGCGGCGACGTCATCGACACCCTGCGCGTCAACGTCGTCAAGCAGACCCTCCGCTCCGCCGCCGTCCTCATCCCGGACGCCGCACAACGCCGCGCCCTCTGCTCCCTCGTCGGCGCCCTTCCCGTCCCCTGGGAGGACCTGCGCGCCGGCTACGTCCCTGAGTCCAGCCTCGGCACTTGCGACACCTGGGTCAGCAGCAGCGCCCAATCGTGGATGCTTTCCGACGCCTCCTGACCACCTCTTCTGTGGACAACTGTCCGACTTTCCCAATGCCCTGTGGATAACCCCATCCGGATCTGTTTCGACGTGCTGAGGTGTGTCAAACTCGCTCCACCCCAGGAGGTATCCATGCTCCGCGGCACTCGGCGACTCGCAGTGATCACGGTGGCCGGAGTGTGCCTGTTCACGGGGTGCCAGGTCACCGCCACACCAACTCCCACTCCCGCTCCCAGCTACCGCTGTACCCCCGAAGCCGGAGGCGACGAGTTCGACTGCACCGAGAAGCAGTACCAGGACATGGTCGCCAAGGACGAGCTGTACGCCGAGGCGGAGGCCGTGTACCGGAAGTTCTTCGCTGAGGACGAGCGCATCCTGCGCGCGGGCGGCATCTCCACGGCGACGCCGGTCCTCGAGGAAACCACCACCGGAGCGTTCCTGGAGGACTCCATGGACTACTACCGCTCGCTCAAGAAGGACGACTCAAAGTTGGTAGGCGGGCAGGTGTTGCTCACTTCTCTCCTCCGAGTCCCAGGAGCGTCCAAGGGTGGGTCGCTCGTCGCACTGCGCGCCTGTATCGATGCCAGCACAGCCGAAATCCAGATTCGTGGCAAGAAGGCTGGCCAGGGTCGTACGGGGTCAGACCTCCTCTACTTCGGCCGCGTGAGCGGACAACTCAAGATTCAAGGCGCGGACGGAAAGGAGGGAGACACATGCAAGTAGGACCGCGGCATGGTGGCCTTCTAGCAGCACTGGTGCTCACGGCGGCCAGCTGGCTCCTCCCAATCGGACCGGCTCACGCTGACGACGGCAAGAGTCCGCCGACCATTAGCGAGCCCTCCACAGGAACCTACGAGGGTCGCATCCGAATCTCGGGACGCGATCATCACACCAAGAAGAAGGATGGGGACGGAACACATAAGTCGTCGAAGACCCTCACCAAGAAGTCGACCCTGACCGCGAAGCAACTCAAGGCGGCCTACCTCGTCATGTGCCGCGAGGCCAAGGAGGCCGGGCGTCCGTGTGAGTGGATCGCGCCGGAGAAGGGCAAGGCGGAGCCGGCGAAGATGATCATCGACCTGGACGGGATCGCGCGCACCCTGGTCTCCCGGATCCGGATCCCGAGCCCCGCGCCGCAGGTCGGTCCGGATCCGTCCGCCAACGAGTGGAAGATGGCGGCTGTCGGCTATCCGTTGTGGCTGTGGAGCTCCGGGCCCTCGTCCGTCGTCGACCGCGTCCGCGCCTACGGCGTCACCTTCACGCTTCGTGCGGACTGGACCTCGTCCCGGTTCAGCATGGGCGACGGGCGCAGCGTGAGCTGCACCGCGACCAAGGCCTGGTCGCAGAGCGTGAAGCCTGGCGCCGCCTCGCCGGTCTGCGGCTACACCTACCAGACCTCGTCCCTGCCCAGGGGCGAGTACACCCTCACCTCCACCACCTACTGGCGGATCACCTGGAGCGCGTTGGGGCTGTCCGGGGCCTTCCCTGCGAGCTTCACCGGGAGCCGGTCGCTCGCGGTGGGCGAACTGGACGCGCTCGTCGTGAAGTGACGGCGGCCCTTCGTGACGCTCGCTTCGCTCGCTCCTCAGGGACCGTGGTTGCGGCTACGCCCCTTCGTGACGCTCGCTTCGCTCGCTCCTCAGGGACCGTTCCCAGGGCTCAGGTCTCAAGTTGGGCTCTAGGTGTTTTCTCAGGTGTCTACGCGTAACCGAGGTCGTCGAGTTCGTCGTCGTCAATGCCGAAGAAGTGGGCGATCTCGTGCCACACGGTGATCCGCACTTCCTCGACCAACTCGTCCTCGCTGGAGACCAGGCGCAGTAACGGTCCGCGGAAGATCAGGATGCGGTCGGGCAGCACTCCCGAGTACTGCGAAGTGCGCTCTGACAAGGGAGTTCCGTCGTAGAAGCCGAGCACGTCACCCATCTCCGGCTCGGGCTCCTCGGCCACGATCAGCGCGCAATTCTCGACCAGGTCGAACAGCTGGTCGGGGATCTCCGCCAACGCTTCGTCGACCAATTCCTCGAACCGCTCCGGGCTCACCTGCAGCGCCATGTTCCCACCCTAGCCACGCCCCCAACCCCGGAATCACAGCAATGTAGTTATTCAGTATCCCCTCGCGGAGAAATCGCCGCGTCAATACAGTCCTGTTCGCCTGAGGCGGTTGGGACGGGTGTGACGAAAGCCACGGGGAAGACCCGTCCTCCGCCCGGGCACGAGTGCACGTCGAGCACGACACCTGGAAGGGGCCCGAACCCGTGAAGAGAGAGCTGGTCGCCACTCGCGCCACCCTGGCGTGGGCCGTGCTGACCGCGTCCCTGCTCGCCAGCGGACTCCTCGCCGCCTCCCCCACCAGCGCCGCGACGACGACCACGACCTACACGGCCACCACCTCCGTGAACGTCCGCACCGGCGCGAGCACCAGCCAGACCATCCTGTTCCAGCTGCAGAAGGGCCAGTCCGTCCTCGCCGCGGGTAAGGTCTCCGGCGACTGGCTGCCGATCACCTACGACAACACGACCGCCTACGTGTGGGCCGAGTACCTGACCGCCGACAAGACCGCGGCCAGCCTCGTCCTCACCGGGCCGGCCGGACGCAGGACCGCCCTCGCCAACGTCAACGTCCGCGCCACCGCCAGCCTGGACGCGGACATCACCGCGATCCTCGACGAGGGCACCGCCATCACCGTCACCGGCTACTCCTCCGGCGCCTTCGCCCAGGTCACCGTCGACGGCACCACCGGCTGGGTCCACACCCAGTTCCTGTCCACGACCACCGACACCACCCCCGTGGCGGTCGCCCGCTACACCACGACCACGGACCTCGCCCTGCGTACCACCGCCTCGGTCGCCGCGACCAACCAGGGCACCATCTCCAGCGGCAGCACCGTCGGCGGCACCGGCACCCACTCCGGCACCTACAGCCAGGTCGTCTACGACGGCAAGGTCGGCTGGGTCATCACCGGCTACCTGGACGCCGTCAGCGGCACCACGGCCGCCTACGTCCTCCCGCTGCGGAAGGCCACCCTCTACGGCGCCAAGGCGTCCGTCCCGATCCGGTCCGCCGCGGACGCGACCTCGACCGAACTCGGCACGATCACCCTCGGTTTCGCGATCCGCACCACCGGCACCACCGACGGGATCTTCACCCAGGTCATCTGGAACGGCTCAACCGCCTGGGCCAGGACGTCCAAGCTCACTGCGACCGCGACCGTCGACCTCGGCTCCGACAGCCTGAACAAGCTCGAGCCGTACGGCAAGGCCGCCGTCCTCGAGGTGCGCGCCAACTTCCCCAAGATCACCACCATCTACGGGTGGCGCTCCTCCAGCGCGTACTCCTCCGACCACCCCAACGGCCGCGCGATCGACATCATGATCCCCAGCTACAAGTCCAACAAGGCCCTCGGCGACTCGATCGCCCAGTACTTCATCGACAACGGCAAGCGCCTCCACGTCACCTACATCCTGTGGCGCCAGCGCAGCTACACCCTCAGCCGCGGGTCCTGGAAGGCCATGGAGGACCGCGGCAGCGACACCCAGAACCACATGAACCACGTGCACGTGTCGTTCGAACCCAGTTGACGTCCCCCTCCGATTCCCCCCGGGCGAACGGCCCTCGCCATGCCACCGGCGAGGGCCGTTCGTCGTCCCCGAGGTGGCCGCAGGCGTTTTGAGCCGCCCGCCGCGCGGGCCGTATAGTGGCGCGTCAGGTCCCCATCGTCTAGCGGCCTAGGACACCGCCCTTTCAAGGCGGCAGCGCGGGTTCGAATCCCGTTGGGGATGCCAGTCACCTCCCGGCCAGAGGCACCGTGGGCGAGCGCCCCAGGGCCTCAGAACGGCAGCCGGATCGTGGGCGGCAGCGAGGGGAGGTCCTCGCACTCGACTCCGCAGAAAGTGACGCCTTGTCCGGGGTCGCCGACGTGGACAAGCGCGAAGTGGGTGGCCACGAACCACTCGGCGGCCTCCGCGGACAGCAGTCGCGCCGATCCCCGGCCGAGGTCGTGCCCGGTTCCGTCGGCCGTGGCCAGGAAGTGGTACGCGTCCGGGCGCGCGACGATCGTCAGGGTGAGCTCACCCGACCCGGGCAGCGGGTGGGTCCGGGTGACCGTCAGGTCGTCGACGATCAGCCGGACCGTGGCCGTCCGGGTGCTGCCCGCCCCGCTGACGAGCACGCTGTAGTGGTGGGAGGCGTCGGTGTACGCCGCGATGCCCGCGGCCCCGTCCGTCGGGGGGACGAAGGTGGCGGTGAACCGCTGGTCGTCGGCGGTCTGCGGCCGCAGGAGCGCTCCCACGCCGCTGACGGCGGACGCGAGGTCCTTTCCGCCGGCGACCTCGATCGGGTTCCCCGCGGGCAGAGGGCTGTTCGCAGGGACGCGTCGGATGCCGACCCAGCCCTGGTTCCACAGGGTTGCGGCCACCCGACGCGGCTCACCGACGGGCAGTTCCGGATGGTCGACGACCTCGAGTTCCGTGTGGCCACCGTCGCCGATCACCGGCCAGCCGTCGTCGGTCCAGGTCATTGGGGTGAGGAAGGTCTCGCGGCCGATGTTGTGGTGCTGGGACAGCGGGGCGTGGCGGGTGCCCAGTGAGAACGCCCACCAGGAGCCGTCGGCAGCCTCGACGAGGTCAGCGTGGCCGACGCTCTGGATCGGGTGTCCGACCCGGTCCCGGTGGGTCAGGATCGGGTTGTGGGGTGCGGGCTCGAACGGCCCCCACGGGGACCGGCTGCGCCCGATGGACTGCAGGTGGCCCTTCCAGCTGCTGCCCTCCGCCGCGGTGAGGTAGTACCACTCCCCGCGGCGGAACAGGTGCGGACCCTCGATGTCGTTGGTGACGAACCCGCCGCCGTCGGTCAGCGTACGCAGCTCGCCGAGTTCACCGGTGGCGACGTCGATGGTGGCCTGGACGATCGGGCCGAGCAGTCCGTCCGGACGGCCGAAGTCGAGGCTGCGGCGGGTGTAGTACCAGGTGCCGTCGTCGTCGCAGAACAGGGAGGGGTCGAACGCGTCCTCGTCGATCCAGACCGCGTCCGACCACTCCCCTGCCGGATCGTCGGTGGTGAGCAGGAAGTTGCCGTTGCCGGCGACCGGGTTCGTGCAGACCAGGTAGAACGTGCCCTCGTGGTGGCGCAGGGTCGGCGCGAACAGCGTCATCGGCCCTGCCTGCCCGTCCTTGCGGTACTGGGACGGACGCGTCACCGCGTGCCCGACGATCTCCCAGTTCACCAGGTCACGGGAGTGGCGGATCGGCAGGCCGGGCAGCTGGGTGAAGCTGCTGTTGACCAGGTACCAGTCCTCGCCGACCCGCACCACGCTGGGGTCGGGCGCGTGGCCGCGGACGATCGGGTTGCTGTACGTCATGGGATGACCTTCCTCGGAAGTCAGGATCGGGGAGCCGGGCAGGTGAGCTGTGCGCGCTGGCGCAGGCGGCAGGTGCGGCCGTCCGGAAGGTCGACGTCGGCGATGGTCCCGACAGGAAGGTCGACGTCGAGGACGAAGGTGGGCCCGTCGATGCGCCATGCGACAGTCAGCGGACCGGACGCGGTCTGCTGGGTGCTGGACGCCGAGGTGATGCCCGGCAGCGGCGTCGGGGCGATCCGGATCCGTCGGTAGCCGGCCTCGGCCGCCGTCGGGAACTCCGGCAGCCGCAGTCCGACGAGGTGGGTGTGCAGGAACGAGGCGACCGCGCCCTTGCTGTAGTGGTTGAGCGAGCCGGTGGCGGTGCCGTCGGGGGCGACACCGTCCCACCGCTCCCACATCGTGGTGGCGCCGGCTTCGAGCATGCCGAGCCAGGACGGCTGGCCGGTGCGGGTGAGCAGCCGGCCGGCAAGGTCGGCGTGACCGTGGTCGGCCAGGGCGGGCAGCAGCATCCCGGTGGCGAGGAAGCCGGTGTTGAGCCTGTCGTCGTTCGCGTGGACGAGGGCGGCGAGCCGGTCGGCGACCGGTTGGCGCAACCCCTCCGGGACGAGGTCGAACGCGAGGGCGCGCACGTAGTGGGCCTGGCGCTCCTCGGCCAGGGTGCCGTCGGGGAGCAGGTACTCGGCCTGCCACGCGTCACGCGCACCCTCAGCGATCTGCTGGTAGCCCGCCGCGACCGCTTCCTCGCCGAGGACGCGGGCCGTGGCGGCGGTGATCGCGGCTGACCGGTGCAGGTACGCGGTCGCCACGATGCCGTGGTCGACCGACGCGTCCGGGGCGGGCGGCACGTCGGGTTCGAGCCACTCGCCGAAGTGGAAACCGGTGTCCCACAGGTACCGCTCGTGGGCAGCGGGGACGGGACGGGCTGCGGCCCGGTCGGGGTGGCGGCGGGACGCGGCGCACCCCGCGGCGTAGTCCACCCACCGGCGCATCGCGGGGAACTGCCCGGCGAGCCCCCCGAGGTCGCCGTAGGCGCGCCACAGCTCCCACGGCACGATCGCGGCCGCGTCGCCCCAGCCCGCCGACCCGGCCGACGCATCCTCGAAGGCCACACCGGAGGGCCGGTCCCCACCCGGGTTCGGCACGATGGTCGGGATCCGTCCGTCGGCCCACTGATCGGCAGCCAGGTCGCGCAGCCAGCGACGCGAGAAGGCGTCCACGTCCGCCATGAGGGCCGCCGTGGCGACGAAGACCTGCCAGTCGCCGGTGAACCCGGATCGCTCCCGCTGCGGGCAGTCGGTCGGGAGCGCGCACGTGTTGTCGCGCAGGCTCCAGCGGACCACCTCGTGGAGGCGGTTGAGGCGCTCGTCCGAGCACGTGAACTCGCCGGTCCTCGCGAGGTCGCTCTGCACGACCACAGCCGTGGCGCCGGACAGGTCGAGCCCTTCCGGCACCCCGTCGACCTGCACGTAGCGGAAACCGTGCGTGGTGTGGCGCGGCTCGAACACCTCGCCCGGCCGCCCGGCCGAGACCACCTCGTCGACCTGGCCGGCGGGCAGGAGCTCGTGGCTGGCGAAGTCGAAGGCCCGCAGGTGGTGGGTCGTCACCAGGCCTGCGGGATCGAGTGCCTCGCCATGGGTCAGGGTGAGGTGGGTGCCGGCAGGACCGAGGTCGACCAACCGCACCCAGCCGTTGACGTTCTGCCCGAAGTCGACGACGACGGTCCCCGGGCGCGGACGGCTGAGGCCGTCCACGGGGACCTCCTCCACCCGACGGACGGGCGGCGCCGAAGGGGCGACCAGCCGACCGGGGTCGACAGCGCCCGCATCCGCCGACACGACGACGGGGCGCCAGCCGCCATCGTCGGTTCCGGTGAACCACCCGGGGTCCAGGGCGCGCAGGTCGACCGCCTGCCCGTCCATCAGGTCGGCGCGGGTGATGTGCGAGGGCCGCGACCGCCAGGTCGCGTCGGTCGCCGTCAGCGGTTCGCCGTCCTCGCCCACCACGGCGGCCAGGAGCCCCGTCCGCGTCCCGAAACCGTCCGCCCGTCGCTCGAAGCCGTGGCGTCCACGGAACCAGCCGTCCGAAAGGACGACGACGAGCGTGTTCACCCCCGACTCGACGAGGTCGGTCAGCTCGTGGCGCTGGACCTCGAGCCGCCGGCGATAGGCCGAGAACCCGGGAGTGAGCTCCTGGTCTCCGACCCGCACCCCGTTGAGGAACACCTCGTAGATCCCGTGCGCGGTGGCGTACAGCCACGCCGGCGCTCCGCCGGCGGCGTCGAACCGGCATCGCACCAGGTACGCGGGACGCTGACCGGGCGGTGCGACCGCACCCTCCTCGGGCGAGATCCAGAGGGCCGTCGCCAGCGCCTCCCGGACGCGCAGGTCGCCCAGCTCGCCGGGCGCGGTGGCAAGGGTGGGAGCGGTCACGGGTCCTCCTCGGTGAGGTGATGCTCTTTTCTACCAGTTGTTAGGTAACTCTTGTCAAGATGGTTTGCGTATTGCTAGCTTCTGTTGCCGAGGACGCCGAACCGTCCTCCAAGCAAAGGAGCTTCCACTGTGACTGCCACACCCTCTTCCTCGCTCGGCGTCGGGACGGATCCGCTGGTCCCGGACGCCGACGCCCAACCCACCTTCCGCAATCCCGGCAGCGGAGTCGTGACCGTGATCGGCGCCGCCTCCATCTCGCTCATGGCAGCCCTGCTGAGCGTCGGCATCCTGACCATGCCGCTGAAGGCCACCGCCATCGACGCCCAGGGCTCGACCACGATCATCGCCGTTGCGAACGTCGTCGCCGGCGTGATCGCGCTGCTGCTGAACCCGGTCATGGGCCGGATCAGTGACCGGACCCTGGGGCGGTTCGGTCGCCGGCGCCCCTACGTCCTCGTGGGCTCGCTGCTGCTCGCCGTCGGTGCGTTCACCGTCCTTCAGGCCACCGGTGTCGCGCTCGTCGCACTCGGTTGGGGCGTGATGACGATCGGGCAGATCGCCGCCCAGGCCGGCACGTTCGCCCTCGTCCCCGACCAGTTCGCGCCCGAGCGTCGCGGTGTCGTCTCCGGCATCATCGGCGTGGCCGGGAGCGCCGGTGCGATCGTCGGGCTGTTCCTCGGCTCGCTGTTCTCCCCCAACCTCGCCCTGATGATCATGGTGCCCGCAGGGCTCGCCGTCCTGTGCAACCTGCTCCTGGTCGCCGTCGTCAAGGACGATCCGATCCGGGCCGAGGACCGTCCCGCCCTCGCCCTGCGGGAGGCCTTCGGCACGTTCTGGGTCAGCCCCCGGCAGCACCCCGACTTCGCCCTCGCGTTCAGCAGCCGGTTCGCCGTCTTCTGGGCCATCGCCGCGGTGAACGCCTACCAGGCCGTCTACCTGATCATGGGCCTGCACATCAGCCCGGCCGACATCGCCGGCAAGATGTTCATCGCGAACCTGATCTCCGGCGTGCTCGCGATCGTGTTCGCGACCGTCCTGGGCAAGGTCTCCGACAAGGTCGGACGCCGCAAGCCCTTCGTCGTCACCGCCGCCGCCGTGTTCGCCGTCGGCCTGGTGCTGATCACCATGGCCACCTCGTTCGAGGCGTTCCTGGTCGGCGTCGCGGTGATGGGCATCGGCATGGGCGTCTACCTCGCCGTCGACTTCGCGCTGATCACCCAGGTGCTGCCCGACCCGAAGAACCCGGCCAAGGACATCGGCATCATGAACCTGGCCAGCTCGCTGCCCAACATCGTCGTCCCCGCGGTCGCGCCCGCACTGCTGGCCCTCGGCGCCAGCACCACCTCGCCGGCGAACTTCACCGTCTTCTTCGGCGTCGCCGCCGTGGCGGGCATCATCGGCGCCATCCTGATCGTGCCGATCCGGCGCGTCCGCTGATCGTGACGTCCGGGGAGGTCCGACCCTCCCCGGACGGACGAATAGGGTGAGGGCCAGAAGGAGAACCACGATGCCCCTCACCGACGACGTCCCGGTCAAGCGGAAGGTCAACCGCCAGGCCGAGGCGAGCGCCCAGCGCCGCCAGCAGATCATGGACGCCGCGGTCGCCGCCTTCACCGAGGCCGGCTTCAACGGCACGTCGATCCGTGAGGTGGCCATCAGGGCGGGGATGTCCCACACTGGCGTGCTGCACCACTTCCCCGACAAGACCGCGCTGCTCGAGGCCGTCCTCGACCGCTACCTCGAGGGTGGCCTCCAGGAGGTCCGGATCGACCCCGACGACGGGCTCTCCCTCCTCCGGGGACTCGTCGCCCTCGCCGAACACGACCTGACCGACCCCGACAGCCTGCGCATGTACCGCATGCTGTCCAGCGAGGCGCTCTCACCCACGCACCCCGCCCACGGCTACTTCACCCGCTGGTACGCCCAGGTGCGGGACTGGGCCACCACCGGGCTGGAGGACCTCCGGCGCCGCGGCCTGTACGCCCAACCGGACCTGCCGATCCCCGACGCCGCCGCCCAGATCGCAGGGATGCGGGACGGGCTCGACCCCCAGTGGCTCCTCGACCCCGCGGCGATCGACCTCGTCAAGGCGGTGCGCTCCCAGGCCCAGCTCTACGCGACGGAGCGAATCGACTGACGGTTCCGCGCCTCTGGTCGCCACCGGCCCGCAGACGTAGCCTTGGTGTCACCTGTGAGGAGCGGCACATGAGCGCACGAATCCTGGTCTTCTCGTCCCTGGTCGTGGGTCTGGTCTGGTCCGGCATCGGAGCCACCGTCCCTGCCCAGGCGGCCACGGCGGTGACAGTCCCGACCATCGCACCCGCCCCCGTACCCGCAGGGGGCAAGGTCCTCGTGAAGGCCAGGGCGTCCGTCCAGGGTGAGGTGAAGATCGTCACGAAGTGGATCTCGGTCTGGAACTCTGCCGGCACGCGGATCGTCACGCGGAAGAAGTCGGCGTGGCTGGCCGCCGGCACCTACTCGGTCAGGACCGTCGTGAAGTACCGGGTGCGAAAGGCCAACGGCAGCCTCTCCGGCGTCCTCCAGCGGCAGCGACGGCAGGCGGTCGAGGTCGCCACGACGACCGCCACCTGCGCGACCGCCCAGGACGCCGAGCGGGTCAGGATCGGCGACACCCACACCATCGTGTACTGGAAGCTGTACTCCCACGGCACCCTCGACACCCGGGGCAGCAACTACGAGCGCTGGAAGTACCCCCTGTGCGGGAGCGACACCCAGTGGGTGTGGGTCGAGTTCAACGCCCGCGGGAAATCCCGCGACACCGCCTGGACCGAGTGAGGCGGGTGACGTGGCCACCCTGACCCCGCAGCAGTTCGAGCGGTCGGACGGGACGCGCGACTGGCGCGCCCTCAACGCGGGCGCCGACACCTGGTACGACACCGGCTCCCACGTCGCCGGCGCACGGTTCGTCCGCAGGGTGGCCGACCTCGCGGAGTCCGCCGGGCACCACCCCGACATCGACGTGCGCCCGCTGGGCGTCCACCTGCGGGTGTTCAGCCACGACGTGCGCCAGCTCACCGAGCGCGACGTGGCCCTGGCCCGGCAGATCTCGGACGCGGCCGCCGACCTCGGCCTGCGCTCCGACCCGTCCGCCGTGCAGCGCCTGCAGATCGCCATCGACGCCACGGACGCGGCAGCGGTCGCGCGCTTCTGGCAGGCCGCCCTCCGCTACGAGCTGGTCGCCGATGACCGGTTGGCCGATCCGCTGGGCCGCCAGCCACGGATCTGGTTCCAGGAGATGGACGCTCCGCGTCCCCTGCGCAACCGGATCCACATCGACGCGGGCACGCCGTGGGAGCTCGTCGCCGACTCCACCGCCGCGCTGTTGGCCGCCGGCGGGCGCATCGCCTACGAGAACGAGTGGTGGCGCACGATCGCCGACGCCGAGGGCAACGAGGCCGACGTGTTCCCGCTCGCCGCAGAGCACGGCACCTTCGAGGACCCGGGTGCCAGTGACTGGCGCACCATGCTGACCGCGGCCGTCCACTACCCGACCGGCTCCTTCCTCCAGGGCGTGGAACTCGTCGAGGCGGTCGCCGCCCTGGCCGACGATGCCGGCCTGCCGCTGATGGTCGACCTGCGCTACTCCGGGGTGACCGTGGACGGCGGCAAGGACCAGCACGACGCCGAAGGCTTCGTCGAGCTCGCCCGCGCCGTCCAGTCGGCCGCCCACGACCTCGGTCTGGTCGCCGATCCGACCGGCGTGCGGGACTTCCAGGTCGGCATCGACGCCCTCGACATCCCCCCGGTCGAGGCCTTCTGGCGGGCCGCGCTGGGCTACGTCGCCGATCCCCGTCCCGGACTGCACGACCTCTACGACCCGCGGCGGCTGAACCCTCCGGTGTTCTTCCAGCAGATGGAGGAGCCCCGCGAGCAGCGCAACCGCCTCCACCTCGACCTGTTCGTGCCCGACGATGAGGCCGAGGCCCGGGTGGCCGCGGCGATCGCTGCGGGAGGTCGGGTCGTGTTCGACGCCGAGGCGCCCGCGTGGTGGACGCTGGCCGACCCCGAGGGCAACGAGCTCGACATCGCCGTCACGGTCGGGCGGGCCGTGCGAGCCGCGCAGGCCTGAGCCCGAGGCCCGGAGGGACGGTCCGGCCCGATCAGGGCGCGAGCAGCCGCTCCCCCGGCGCGAGCACGTCCAGCGTCCTCTCGTCCTGCTGGGCCAGCAACCAGCGTCCGGTCGAGGCCAGGTCGAAGTTCTCCGGCTGCCAGCGCAGCGCGTTCAGGTGCGTCCCCACCAGGTGCACCGAGCGCGACCACTCGCGCACGCCGAGCACCTCCAGCTCCGCCTCGGTCACCAGCGCCAGGGACTCGTGCGTCTGCGGGTCACGGAGCGTCCGCAGCCGACGGGTACCCTCCGCGTCCAGCGCGGCCACCCCGTCCTCGACCGACTGCATCATCGAGCGCTGCGCGTCCCTGCTGATCCACAGAGGCACTGGCCCGCAGGCGAGCGACGTCCTCGCCACGTCGCGGCCCGCCTCCGGGCGGCCCACCTGGCGCGCTGCGTCCGCCATCCCCTCCAGCCGCTGCGGATCCGCGAGGAGCTGGTCGATCTTGTAGCCCACCGTCGTGGCGTAGTTGCAGCGGACGGCCGCGCCGGACTCCAGCAGGTAGTCGGCGTTGCGCACCTCCTGGCCAGGAATCGGGTTCACCAGCACCATCGGCAGGCCCGCGGCCATGCACTCCGAGGACGACAGCCCGCCCGGCTTGCCGACGAACAGGCTCGACACCCGCATCAGGTCGGCCATCCGGTCGGTGAAGCCGAGCACGACGACGTCGTCCTCGCGTCGGGCCTCGGCCACCAGCAGCTCGACCTCGGCCTTGAGCTCGGCGTTGCGTCCACATACGATCACGGCCTGGAACGGGTGGGCCATCCGCAACACCTGCCGCACCACCTGCGTCGTGTACGAGCCGCCCGCCGCGCCGGCGGAGATCATCACGACCGGCACGTTCGCCCGCAGCCCGAACTCCGCGCGGACCGCGGCCGCGTCCACCGGGTCGGCCAGCCCCCTGCGGACGGGGATGCCGCTCGCGCTCACCCGGTCCTCCGGGATGCCGATGCTGGTCAGGTACTCGCGGGTCTCCTCGCGGGCGGCGAAGAAGTGGTGGAACGGCGACGTCAGCCACAGCCCCTGGAAGTCGTAGTCGGTGGTGACCACCGTGAGCGTCGTCTGCAGCTGCCTGCGGGCGATCATCAGCGACACCAGCCGCGCGGGCAGGAAGTGCGTGCAGATCACGACGTCGGGGTTGTAGTCGCGCAGCTCACGGACGAAGGAGACCGTGTTCAGCTGCTCCAGCCACTGCAGCGGGGACGCGGCCAGCTTGAACGGCGGATCGGCGTTGTCGTAGCCCCACCCGACCAGCCACGGCACCTGCGCCACCAGCTGGAAGTAGGCGTCGTCGTAGAGGCGGTTGAACACCTCGTTCGTGGTTTCGAGGATGTCGAGCCGGCGCACTTCGTCGCCCGGCTCCAGCCCGTCCAGCCCCGCCTCCACCGCGCTCGCGGCCATGTTGTGGCCCGAACCCACCCCGGCAGCGAGGATCATCACCCGGCGTCCCATGCCGCTCAGGGTATCCACTCGACGCCGATTTTCCCCCGCGCGAGCGGGTACGTTATAGTTTCCGGGCTGGCCGGGGCACACCGGTCGGTGAGGCCCACAAGGCCCCGTAGCGCAGTTGGTTAGCGCGCCGCCCTGTCACGGCGGAGGTCGCGGGTTCGAGTCCCGTCGGGGTCGCTGGAAGCGCAAACGCTTTCTCGGCCAGGTAGCTCAGATGGTAGTAGCGTTCGCCTGAAAAGTGAAAGGTCGCCGGTTCGATCCCGGCCCTGGCCACATTCGCGCGATGGAATCCGATTCCATCGCGATTTTGCATTTTCGGGGTCATGGAAGACGAGATCCCGGGTCAAGCCCGGGATGACAGGGCCGAGGGCCGCCACCGTGGGAAGACGAGATCCCGGGTCAAGCCCGGGATGACAGGGACCAGGGCCGCCACCGTGGGAAAACGAGATCCCGGGTCAAGCCCGGGATGACAGCGTCGACACTACGGTTCGTGTCGGCGGCCCTTCGTGACGCGGGTCCTGAGGAGCCGGCGAGGAACGAGCCGGCGTCACGAAGGGCGCTGCGCTCGCTCCTCAGGGACCGTGACGACCCACCCGAGGTTGTCATCCCGGGCTTGACCCGGGATCTCCACGAAGACCAACCGCACCCTCACACGGAGATCCCGGCCTCCGCCGAGATGACAGGGTCGACCCTACGGTTCGTGTCGGCGGCGCCCTTCGTGACGCTCGCTGCGCTCGCTCCTCAGGGACCGTGACGACCCACCCGAGGTTGTCATCCCGGGCTTGACCCGGGATCTCCACGGAGACCAACCGCACCCTCACCCGGAGGTCCCGGCCTCCGCCGGGATGACAGCGTCGACACTACGGTTCGTGTCGGCGGCCCTTCGTGACACGGGTCCTGAGGAGCCGGCGAGGAACGAGCCGGCGTCACGAAGCGCGCCGTGCTCGCTCCTCAGGGACCGTGAACGCACGGCTGAGCGGACACGCGAAGAGGGGCCGGGCCTTTCGGCCCGACCCCTCTCCTTGCTGGTGGTGTCAGCTCACTTGGTGAAGCCGACGTTCTCCCACTTCGGGACCTGGGCCATGCCCATGGCGCCGATGTTGGCCAGCTTCTCCCGGACGCCGATCAGCATCGGGCGCTGGTACAGCGGAAGGGTGTGCACCGACTCCCAGATCGCCTGCGCGGCCTGGTTGCCGAGGTCGGCACGCTTGGTCGCGTCCATCTCGGTGTCGATCTGCGGGATCAGCTCGTTCACCTTGGTGATGTCGAGCTGGGCGAAGTTGGAGTCGTTCGCCTTGAAGTCGTCACCGGTACCGGTGCCGCCGTAGATCTGGCCGATATTGCGCAGCGGGTACGGCGTGCCGATCCACGAGAACGCGATGATGTCGAAGTCGTGCTTGGTGAGCACGCCCGGCCAGTCCTTGTTCGTGTCGACCGTCTTCAGCTTCAGGTTGACGCCGATCTCCTTCAGGCTCTTCTGCGCCTGGAGGCCCTCGTTCTCCGAGGCGGCCACGCCGCCCAGGACCGCGAAGACCACGTCGAGCTCCTTGCCGTCCTTTTCGCGGTAGCCGGTGGAGTCGTTCATCGTCCAGCCGGCGGCGTCGAGGGTCGACTTCGCCTTGTCCGGGTTGTAGTCGATGCCGGTGGCCTTGGCCTGGTCGACGTAGCCCGGCTGATTGGCAACGTACAGGTTGTTGTTCAGCGGCACCTTGTCGCCGGGCAGGCCGGCGAGGTCGGACTGTGCGATGACGGTCCGGTCGATGCCCATCACGATCGCCTGGCGGACGTTCTGGTCGGACAGCACCGGCGACTTCGAGTTGAAGGTGAAGTGCCGGAAGTTCGGGCCGGCCGCGACGCGCACGACGGAGTTCTGCGCGCTCTTGGCCTGCGCGTAACCGTCCGGGTCAGCGCCGATGTCGTAGTAGTCCAGCTCCTGGTTCGCGAACGCGGACGCGAGTGCGTCGGACTGGATGTTCTTCCAGGTCAGCTTGGTCAGCAGCGGCTTGTTGCCCCACCACTTCGCGTTCGGCTCCATCGTCACCGTGCCGCTGGTCTTGTCCCAGTTGGTCACCGTGAACGGGCCGGAGAACCAGGCGTCGTTGTAGTCGGCCCAGCCGTCGTTGAAGACCTTCGGCGTCGCGGCGCTCTCGGCGCGCAGCGGGCCGCCGGCCACGATCGCCGTCCAGTCCGGGTAGGTGGACTTGAACGTGATCACGACCTGCTGGGGGCCGGTGCCGGCCTTCACAGAGGTGATCTGGTTCCAGCCATCGGTGGACGCGGCGGCGAAGTCCTTGTTGGACCCGTTCTGCGCCTTCCAGGTGGCGATCCAGTCGTCGGCGCTGATCACCGTGCCGTCGTTCCAGACGGCCTTCGGGTTCAGGTCGAGCGTGATCACCAGGTGGCCGTCGGTGACGGCCTCGTTGGCCGCGGTGAGGTAGTCGGTGTTGATCACCGGGGTGCCGTCACCCTTGTAGTCGTAGTACGTCGGACGGATCGGCGCCTCGAGGAACACCAGTTCCGCGTCGTTGCCGGTCACGTTGAACTGGTTCCAGGTCGAGATCTCATGGCTGATCGAGCCGATGAACTCGCCACCCTCCGCGAGCTGGTCGCGCGCGGTCTCGTTGATGTCCCAACCGCCGGCGGCGGGGGTTGCCGTCGTCCCTGCGGTCGAGCCCGACGTCGCGGTCTGCGACGGCCCACCGCAGGCGGCCATGGTCAGAGCCAGGCCTCCGGCAATGATGGGCATCAGGATTCTTGAAGCCTTCACATTTCCTCCATGTGCGTGATGGCGGGCCCACGACATGGTGGCGGCGCGGGCCTTGGCCATACGGATAGCACTTGACGATACCCGCTGGGCGCCCGCGCCCCACAATGCGGCGTGTAACGACCTGCTAACGAATTCCGCACCCGGTGGACTCCAAGGCCATCCGGACGGCGCCGACTAGGACTGCAACGGCGCCACGAGCTCCTTCTCCCCCGGCACTTCGGTCGGGAAATGGCACGCGGACTCGTGGTCGGCGCCCTGGGTGGTCAACAGCGGAACGACCTCGCGGCAGCGGGCCTGGTCGGCCTCACCGAGGGCGGCGTAGCGGAAGCAGCGCGTCCGGAACTTGCAGCCGGACGGCGGGTCGGCGGGGCTGGGCAGGTCGCCGGACAGGACGATCCGCTGGCGCGTCCGCTCGGTCTGCGGGTCGGGGATCGGGATCGCCGACAGCAGCGCCTGCGTGTACGGGTGCACCGGGTTGGTGTAGACCTCATCCACCTGGCCGATCTCCACGATCGAGCCGAGGTACATCACGGCCACCCGGTTCGCGATGTGCCGGATAACTGCCAGGTCGTGCGCGACGAACAGGTACGACAGCCCCAGCTTGCCCTGCAGGTCCTCCAGCAGGTTGATCACGCCGGCCTGGATCGAGACGTCCAGCGCCGAGACGGGCTCGTCGAGCACCATCACCTTCGGCTCCAGCGACAGCGCTCTGGCGATACCGATGCGCTGGCGCTGCCCACCGGAGAAGTGCTGCGGGTACCGGTCGGCGTGCGCCGGCTCCAGCCCGACCAGCCGCAGCAGGTCGTGGACGCGGGTCTCGATCTCGGCCTTCGGGTAGCCGAACACCCCCATCGGCTCGGCGATGATGTCGAAGATGGGCATCCGCGGGTCCAGTGAGGCCATCGGGTCCTGGAACACGACCTGCAGGTTGCGCCGCAGCTGCTTGCGCGTCCGCCGGTTCAGCGTGGACGTGTCGTTGCCGAGCACGTTCACCGTCCCCGCGGTCGGCCTGCCCATGTTCAGGATCTCCAGCAGCGTCGTGGTCTTGCCGCAGCCGGACTCCCCCACCAGCCCGAGCGTCTCGCCCGAACGAATGTCGAGGTCAATCCCGTCGACGGCGTGCACGGTGCCGATCCTGCGCCGGTAGATGGCGCCCTTCATCAGCGGGTAGTGCCGCTTCAGCCCGTCGAGCTGCAGCACCACGTCCCGCTCCTCGCGCGGCGTGCTGGCGAGCTCGGACGTGGTCAGCTCGGGCGCGGGGTACAGCTGCGCGTGGGTGGCACCTTCCAGCTCGTCGAGCCGGTGGCAGGCGGCCAGGTGGTCCATCGAGTCGGTCGGCTCGAGTTCCGGCTCCACCTCCGAGCACTTCGCGACAGCCATCGGGCAGCGCGGGACGAACGGGCAGCCCGGCGGCAGGTCCACGACCGAGGGCGGGTTGCCCTCCAGCACCGGCAGCGCCCCTGTCGCCGTCTCGTCCAGCCGCGGCACGGTGCCCAGCAGGCCGATCGTGTACGGCATCCGCGGCGCGTAGAAGATGTCGTCGACGCCGCCCTGCTCGACCGGACGCCCCGCGTACATCACGACCACCCGCTCGGCGGTGCCCGCCACGATGCCCAGGTCGTGGGTGATCATGATGATCGCCGCGCCGGTCTCGCGCTGTGCGGTCTTCAGCACCTCCAGCACCTGCGCCTGGATCGTGACGTCCAGCGCCGTGGTCGGCTCGTCGGCGATGATCACGTCGGGGTCGTTGGCGATCGCCATCGCGATCATCACGCGCTGGCGCATACCGCCGGAGAACTCGAACGGGAACGACTTCACCCTGACCTTCGGGTTCGGGATCCCGACCAGGTCGAGCAACTCGATCGCGCGGTCCCACGCCTTGGCCTTCGACAGGTCGTAGTGGGCCTGGATGGCCTCGACGATCTGGTCGCCGACCGTGTACACCGGCGTCAGGGCCGACAGGGGGTCCTGGAAGACCATCGCGATGTCGCGTCCGCGGATCTTGCTGAGCGCGTCGTCGCTCTGGCCGAGCAGCTCCTCGCCGTGCAGCCTGATCGAGCCGCTGATCCGGGTGGTCGGCGGGTGCAGGCCCATCACGGCCAGCGACGTGACCGACTTGCCCGAGCCGGACTCGCCCACGATCGCCATCGTCTCGCCGGCGGCGAGGTCGAAGCTGAGCCCGCGGACGGCCCGGACGGGACCGGCCTCGCTGGGGAACGTGACATGCAGGTCGCGGACGCTGAGGACGGTGTCGCCGGCCTTGGTGCGGCGATCCTTCACCTGGGTGGAGATACTCATGCCTGGCCTCCCGACGCCGAGCTGGGATCGAGGGCGTCGCGCAGGCCGTCACCGACGGCGTTCACGCACATGACGAGGAAGACCAGCAGGAAGGCCGGCCCGAGGAAGATCCACGGGTAGGTCGTGGCCATCCGTGCGCCCTCACCGATCAGGGTGCCGAGCGAGGTGTCCGGCGCCTGGACGCCGAAGCCGAAGTACGACAGGCCGGTCTCGGACAGGATCGCGTAACCGACGTTGAGGGTGGCGTCGATGATCAGCAGCGACGACGCGTTGGGCAGGATGTGCCGGACGATGATCCGGAACGCCGACAGCCCCATGAACCGGGCGGCCAGGACGTACTCGCGCTCCTTGATCGACAAGGTGAGCGAGCGGACGACACGGGCCGACAGCGGCCACGCGAAGGCGGCCAGCAGCACGACCAGCAACATCCAGGCCGCGTCCCCGGATGGTGCCCCCCGCGAGGCGACGGCGATCAGGAAGAAGCTCGGCACGACCAGCAGCAGGTCGATGATCCACAGGGCGGCCTTCTCGTACCAGCCGCCCAGGTAGGCGGCGGACGCACCGACCAGCGCGGCGATGGACGTCGACAGGATCGCCACCAGGAAGCCGATCAGCAGCGACTTGCCCAGGCCCCGGACCGTCAGCGCGAGCACGTCGCGTCCGGCCTGCGTGGTGCCCAGGATGTGCGCGGAGTCCGGCGGGTTGAGGAACGCGTTGGTGTCGATGTCGTCGAACTTCCAGTACAGGAAGAACGAGCCGAAGATCGCGAGGAAGATCAGGAACAGGATCCCGAACGCCCCCACGACGGCAGCCTTGTTGCGCAGGAAGCGCCGGAAGATCAGCTGGCCGCGGGAGAGCCGCTTGGCCGGCTTGGCGGCGACGATCTCGGTCAGCACGGGGTCTGTGGCAGCGCTCATGCGAGCCTCACTCGGGGGTCGAGAATCGCGACCATGATGTCGGAGAGCACCGCGCCGGCGAGGACGCAGACGCCGGCGAACGCCGTCACCGCGACGACGCCGTTCACGTCCCGGTTGGTGATCGTGTCGACGCCGTACTGGCCGATGCCGGGGAAATTGAAGATCCGCTCGGTGTAGGTGGCTCCGACGAACATCGTGGCCACGCTGAACGCGACGTAGGTGCCGGTCGGGATGAGTGCGGTGCGGAGCGCGTGCTTCATCACGGCCTTGCGCTGGGGCAGGCCCTTCGCCCTGGCCGTGCGGACGTAGTCCGCGCCGAGCGAGTCGAGCATCAGGTTGCGCTGGATCCGGCTCATCGACGCCGCCCCGATGACGATCAGGACCAGCGTGGGCAGGAACAGGTGCTGCAACCGGTCGACGAGTTCGGCGCCGGGGTAGTCGCCCACCGTCCCCGTCTCGCCGATGAACTCGAAGATCCGGGTGCCGGTCACGTTGTTGAACCAGGTCGCGCTGATCTGGGTGACGTGGCCGATCACGAACGCCGGCGTGGAGATGATCAGCAGCGACAGCGCGGTGATCGTCCGGTCGCTCACCTTGTACTGGCGGGTGGCGGTCCACGCCCCGGCGGCGACGCCGATCACGATGCCGGCGATGGTGCCGATCAGCAGCAGGCGCAGGCTGACCCACATCCGGGTGCTGATCTGCTCTGCGACGTTGACGCCGGTCGGCGAGTACCCCCAGTCGCCGTGCAGCACCCCGGTGAGCCAGACCCAGTAGCGCTCCAGGAGCGGCACCTGGTCACTGAGGTTGTACTGGCGCAACTGCGCCTCGACGATTGCTGGGTCCACCGGCGGCTGGCGCACGGCCCACAGGGCTCGAGGATTCAGCTGCGTGGCAGCCAGCAGGAAAGTGAGCGAAACCGCGACGTACAGCAGTACGAGGTAGTTCAGCAGCCGCTTCCCGATGTAGCGAACCATGCAGGGAACGTAGCGCAGGGACCCGACTTCCCCAAACGGCTCAGCGTGATCTGGCCCTGCGACTGACCACGACGGTACCGAGGACGAGGTCGTTGAGAGCCCTCCGTTCGGCCCCGATCACGACCGTGGGAAGGACGAGGCAGATCATCGCGGCACGGGCCAGGGCACGGGGCCAGCCGAGGCGTTCCCCGTCCAGCCTGGCGATGCCGATGCCGGCGATCAGCTGACCGAAGCTGCCGCCGGCGAGGGCTCCCAGGACGGCGCTCTCGACGAAGAAGACCGCGAGCACCATCCAGGCGCGCCAGCCGCCGCCGGTCAGGACGCCGGTCCCGAACAGGAACACCGCGACGACCATGCAGACGCCCCAGTCGAGGACCAGGGCGGCGATCCGGGAGAGCCAGGACGCCAGCGAGCCCGGCCCGGCCTCCGGCAGGCCGATGCTCGAGCCCGGGTACTCGTCGGTCTGCACACTCGCCACGCCCCGAGCTTAGGGGACGACCCGTGGACGGATCCCGGGCCCGGGCGCGGCGCTGGCATGCTCGTGCCACGGCACCGGGAGTGGCCCGGGAGGCGTCCGCCCAGCGCGTTACGCCGCTGAAACATGGACGCAACTCCATGGTTACCGCTGGTGCCTAGCGTGTGCTTCGTTCGATTCCCTTACGTGTGGAGGACCCAATGTTCCAAGGCGCCGACGACCTGTTGGCCTACATCAAGGACGAAGGCGTCGAGACCATCGACGTCCGGTTCTGCGATCTCCCGGGCGTGATGCAGCACTTCACCGTGCCCGCCCAGTTCTTCGGTCCCGAGGTGTTCGAGGACGGCCTGTCCTTCGACGGCTCCTCGATCCGCGGGTTCCAGAAGATCCACGAGTCCGACATGACGCTCATGCCCGACCCGTCCACCGCGTTCGTGGATCCCTTCCGGCGGTCGAAGACGCTGGTGGTCAGCTTCTTCGTCCACGATCCGCTGACCAAGGAGCCGTACAGCCGCGACCCGCGCAACATCGCCCGCAAGGCCGAGAACTACCTCGCGTCCACCGGCATCGGCGACACCGCGTTCATGGGCCCGGAGGCCGAGTTCTACGTCTTCGACTCCGTCCGCTTCGAGACCAAGTCGAACGCGAGCTTCTACTACATCGACTCCGAGGCGGGCGCCTGGAACACCGGCGCCGAGTCCGACACCGACGGCCGCGGCAACCGCGGCTACAAGGTGAAGTACAAGGGCGGCTACTTCCCCGTCCCGCCGGTCGACCACTTCGCCGACCTGCGCGACGACATGGTCCGCAACCTGATCGACGTCGGCCTGACCATCGAGCGGGCGCACCACGAGGTCGGCACCGCCGGCCAGGGCGAGATCGCAACCAAGTTCGACACGATGCTGACCGCGGCCGACAACCTGATGAAGTACAAGTACATCGTCAAGAACACGGCGTGGGCGGCGGGCAAGACCGCGACCTTCATGCCGAAGCCGATCTTCGGCGACAACGGCTCGGGCATGCACGTGCACCAGTCCATCTGGAAGGGCGGCGAGCCGCTGTTCTACGACGAGGCCGGCTACGCGAACCTGTCCGACCTGGCCCGCTGGTACATCGGCGGCCTGCTCAAGCACGCCCCGGCCGTGCTGGCGTTCACGAACCCGACCGTGAACAGCTACCACCGCCTGGTCCCCGGCTTCGAGGCCCCGGTCAACCTGGTCTACAGCAGCCGCAACCGCTCTGCGTCCATCCGGATCCCGATCACCGGCTCGAACCCGAAGGCCAAGCGCCTCGAGTTCCGCTGCCCCGACCCGTCGTCCAACCCGTTCCTGGCGTTCCCCGCCATGCTGCTGGCCGGCCTCGACGGCATCCAGAACAAGATCGAGCCGCCGGCTCCGGTCGACAAGGACCTCTACGAGCTGCCCCCGGACGAGCACGCCCAGGTCGCCACCGTCCCCGACTCGCTCGGTGCGGTGCTGGACGCGCTGGAGGCCGACCACGACTTCCTGCTCGCCGGTGACGTGTTCACCCCGGACCTCATCGAGACCTGGGTCGACATGAAGCGGTCGGACATCGACGCCATCCGGCTCCGTCCGCACCCGCACGAGTTCGAGATGTACTACGACATGTGATCGCTCCGCAATCGCATCTCTCGTGCACGAAGGCCAGTGGCCCGGGTTCGCCCCGGGCCACTGGCCTTTTCCTGAGCCACCGCACGGCAGTTCGGCGCGGGGTTCAGCGCGGCGGGAGGCTCGGTGACGCGTTCAACGCCGCGCGGAAGTCGGCGAGCTTGACGGGGGTGTCCAGCGGCCAGGACGCCGTCGAGTTCAGCTCGGAGTCGAAGTAGATGAGCGCCTGGCCTCCGGCCTCTGCCAGTGCGTTGCGCACCTCCTGGATCCACTTCGGGTGCGCACTCGACTGTTCGTCGTCGATGCCGGTCTCGGCCAGCCCCCAGGCGACCCCTTGCGTCCTCGCCCACGTCGAGAGCGAGACGAGGTACGTGCGGGAGAACTGCTCGGCGCTGAGGCCTCCCTTCCCCGAGGCGGAGGCGTAGAGGTCGAACCCGGCGAGGTCGACCGTCGTGTGCGGCCAGATCTCGCCGAGACCGAACTGGGCCGGGCGGTGGAACTGGTTCCAGCCGGTCAGGATCACCGTGAACGCCGCGTTGGGCGCACCCGAGCGCAGTTCTGGCCCCAGCCGTTCCTGCGTCACGCGCAACGCCTCGATGTCGGGCTGATCGTTCTCGGGCTCATGGTGGAACGCGACCCAGACCGGGCCGGGCAGCCGGTTGAGGGCCGCCGCGACACCCCGGGCCCAGTCGTCCCCCCGTCCCGCTGCCATGTCGACCCAGGGATAGGGCAGCTTGAAACTCAGCCAGGGGATCCGGCCCGCCGAGAGGTCCTGCCGTGCGGCGGCCACCGCCGCGTCCAGCTGGTCGGCCTGGTAGTAGGTGCGATGGACCGCCAGCTGCCGCCCGAGTTGCTGCTCGAGCGGGGTGGGATCGCTGTTGCCGCCGACCGCGGCACCGACCAGGGGCCCGCAGTCGCCGATGCCGCGCGCGTTCACCCGGCAGCCGTTCGAGAGCAGGTAGTGGTCGGGGTGGGACCAGACCGGCACCTGCTCGCCGAGCGTCGTCGCCTGGGACGCCAGCATCACGGTCCCGGCCGCGAGGATGAACGCGGCGGTCCGGGCTCCGCGCCAACCTCTGCGCACCGCTCCTCCTCCCGACGTGCGATCGCGCAGTCGGGCCTGCGCTGTCGGCTGCCCCATTGTGACGCGGTGCGGCAACCTTGCGGGACTACAGCGTCGCCTCCTTCGGGTTCCAGCCCTCGGGGAGCAGCGGGACGGGGCTCGTGGTGCTCGCGATCGGAACCGTCCTACCGGTCGCGATCGACTCCTCCATCGAGGCCATCACGTCGAGGATGTGGTAGCCCAGCTCTCCGGACGCGACCGGCGTCCCGCCCGTGCGGACGCAGCGGGCGAGGTCGAGGGCGCCCGCGCCCCGGCTGAACGTCTCCGCGGGCACCGGCAGCGAGATCCACTCCGGTTCGGCCTGCAGGTTGGCCAGTGTCGCCGGTCGCGTCAGCCGGACCTCGCCGCCGAAGGTGTTCGGGTCAGGGACGAGCAGCGTCGCCTCCGTCCCGGTGATCTCGACGTAGCCCATGCGGGCCAGCGGGGAGTCGAAGCTGAGCAGGCTCTGCGCGATCCCGCCACCGGCGAACGCGGCGACGGCCGACACGGTGCTCGGCGCCACCACCGGGAACTCCGTCCCCGCCCGCTCGCCGACCTGGATCGTCCGCGTGGCGCGGCTTCGCGTCCCGACGGCGCTCACGCTCGTGAACGACCCGAACACCTGGGCCAGCGCGGTCAGGTAGTACGGCCCCACGTCGAACAGCGGGCCCGCGCCGGCCGCGAACAGGAACTCCGGGTTCGGGTGGAACAGGTCCGGCCCCGGGTACTCGAACACGGTCCGGGCCGCGAGCGGGGCACCGATGTCGCCCCGCTCGATCGCCCTGCGGACGGTCTGGAAGCCGGGCCCGAGCAGCGTGTCCGGAGCCACGCCGACCAGCAGTCCCGCCCGCGCCGCGTCGTCCAGCAACTGCCGCGCGCTCTCCCTGTCGATCCCGATCGGCTTCTCCGACCAGACGTGCCTGCCCGCCCCGATCGCCGCCGACGACACCTCCGCGTGGACGGCGGGGATGGTCAGGTTCACCACGAGTTCCACGTCAGGGTGGGCCAGCACATCGTCGGGCGTGCCCCAGCCGGGGACCCCGTGCTTCTCGGCCTGGGCCTTGGCCCGCCCGGCGTCGAGGTCGCCCACCACGACCACCTCCACATCCGGGAAGCTGGTCAGGTTGTCCAGGTAGGTGTCGCTGATCATGCCGGCGCCGATCAGGCCGACGCCGACCCGTCCCATCCGTCCGCCGTGGGTCTGCGCGGTCATTCCGCTGCTCCTTCGCGAGAGAGTTCACCGAGGGCGGCGACCGCGAGGTCGTGGTCCTCGTTCGATTCCATGCCGGAGACGGCCAGCACGCCGACCAGGGCGCCCCGCACCCGGATCGGCACCGCCCCGCCGGCGGGGAAGTAGTCGGCGGCCGGCAGCCCGAACGCGGCGAGGAACCCGAGCGGGTCGCCGTCCGCGCCGACGTAGCGCTGCCACACCTCCAGCGACGACACCCCGAAGTGCCACACGATCCGGGTCTTGCGTTCCGCCCAGCGATCGTTGTCGGCGCTGCTGCCGGGCAGGCCCGCGTGGAACGCCCGCTGGGCCCCGAGATGGACGCTGACCGCCACCGGCAGAGCGTTCCTCCGGCACGCCTCGACGAGGTTGCGGCCCAGCCGCCACGCCTCGTCGTGCCCGAACCGCTCGAGGTCGGGGATGTCGATCGTCATGCTGTCTCCCTGCTTCCCTGCGCCACGCCGACGCTGGCGCGCTCCACGAGTCGTACCGAAGGGACGAAGGCGCCCGGCTCCCCGCCCTCGCCGAGGCGGTGCAGACAGCGGGCCCACAGGTCGTCGGCGAAGCCGAGGGGGTCCAGTCGCACCGTGGTCAGCGGCGGACGGATGAACGGTGCGAACACCTCGTCGTCCAGGCCGATCACCGACAACGCGTTCGGAACGGCGACACCCAGGCCGTCCGCGGCGGCCACGCACGCGGCGGCATGGACGTCGTTGAAGCAGGCCACTGCCGTCACTGGCTCCGGGCCCGTCAGCCACCCGGCGAGCACATCGGCGACCGCGGGAACGCTCGCCGCCAGCCCGCCGAGCACCTCCCCCACCCTCGGTTCGGGCAGGCCGAGCGACCGGCAGGCTTCCCGGAAGCCCGCCGTGCGAGGCTCGGCGAACCGGCGCAGCGACGGCTCGCTGGTGGTCAGGTAGCCCAGCCGGGAGTGCCCACCCCCGACGAGGCGTTCGGCCTGCACGCGCGGCGAGGGGTCGGTGCCGGGGTGGCCGGGGTCGGCCTCCACCAGCGGCACCCCGACGGTGGCCAGCACCTCGCGCTCGGCCGCGCTGAGCGGGTCCAGCGCGATCAGGATGCATGGCTCGAGGTTGGCCAGGGTCGCGGCGAGGTCGTCCGGGCCGGGACGCCGCCAGACGACCAGCGACCGGCCGGACGCGGCCACGTCCGCGGTGAGCCGGTCCTCGACGTCGGTGATGTTCGTGCTCCACGGCATGCCCGAGTTCACGAGGACGACGAGGTGCGAGCGTCCGCCCCGCAATGCCCGCGACGCCGCGTTCGGCACGTAGCCAAGCTCGTGCGCGGCGGTGAGCACCCGCTGCCGGGTCGCCTCGGGGATCGACTGGTCCGCCCGGCCGTTCAGCACGTAGCTGACGGTCGCCCGCGACACCCCGGCGCGTCGCGCCACATCGGTGCTCGTGCTGCGCTCTCGCGGCATCTGACCCTCCTTGCTTACACGTGAAAGTAGAAGCGCGAGGTCTTCCGGTCAAGAGCATCACTTGCACGTGTCAGTATCCGGACGGATAACCCGGGCCTATCGTTGCCGGGCAGGGAAGGGGTCAGATGGTTGGGTCGATGCGCGCGGTGGTGCTGGACGGGCCGGGCCCGGCCTCCGAGCTCGTGGTGCGCGAGCTGCCCGTCCCCGAGCCGGCGCCGGGGTGGGTGCTGATCCGGGTGCACGCCTTCGGGCTGAACCGCTCCGAGCTGTACACCCGGCTGGGGTTCTCCGGGGACGCGGTGACCTGGCCGCGCGTGCTGGGGATCGAGGCGGCCGGTGTGGTCGCCGCCGCACCGGGCGGCGAGTTCGCACAGGGCCAGCAGGTCGTCGCGATGATGGGCGGCATGGGGCGCAGCTTCGACGGCGGCTACGCCGAGTACACCTGCGTCCCCGCGGGCCAGGTGATCGCGTTCACGTCCGACCTTCCCTGGCAGGTGATCGGGGCCGTGCCGGAGATGCTCCAGACCGCCCACGGGTCGCTCACCGTCGGGGTGGACGCGCGGGCCGGACAGACGCTGCTCGTCCGCGGCGGCACGTCCTCGGTCGGGATGGCCGCGGCAGTCCTGGCCAAGCGGAAGGGACTGACCGTGCTGTCCACGACCCGCAGCCCTGCCAAGGCGGGCGCGCTCGAGGAGATCGGCGTCGACCACGTGGTCATCGACGACGGCGCGATCGCCGAGGCGGTGCGCGCGATCGTTCCCGAGGGGGTGGACGGTGCCGTCGAGTTGGTCGGCGCCCCGACCCTGTTCGACACGATGGCCGCCACCCGCGTCCACGGCACGGTCTGCTTCACCGGGATGCTGTCGAACCAGTGGACCATCCCCGACTTCTACCCCATGGACATGCCCAGGGGCGTCCGGCTGACCGCCTACTCCGGCGACGCCGCCGACCTCCCCGGTGCCGTACTGCAGGGCTTCCTCGACGACATCGCCGCCGGGCGCGCCCTCGTCCCCATCGACCGGGTGTACCGGCTCGACCAGGTACCGGAGGCCCACGAGCGGATGGAGAGCGGGCAGGCGACCGGCAAGCTCGTCGTCCTCACCGAACCCACAGGAACGGCCTGAGGTCAGCACAGGCACCGGGGGTTGAGTAGTCCTCAGCAACGAAGAACCGGCACCTCGGGAGGTAGATGACGACAGCCAACCTGATTTCCCCTTCATGTGTCACGGCCCCGTCGATCCCTCGGCGGGGCCGTGGGCTGCCGGGGGACGGTGGCGTCGTCGCGTCCCGAATGGCCCTAGCCTTGGGGCATGCCGACCGGGGACGCCTCCTGATGGAGGTGCTGCTGCTGGGCACCGGTGCGGCCGACGGGGTCCCGAACCTGTTCTGCCGGTGCGCGACCTGCACGGACTACCGCGAGCGTGGCGAGCTGCGGACGCCGACGTCGGCGCTGGTGGACGGACGCCTCCTGATCGACCCCGGCCCCGAGGCGCCGCGGCAGGTGGCGAGGCTGGGCCGTGACCTCGTCGGGCTGGACGCCGTCGTGGTCGGCCACGTCCACGACGACCACCTGGACCCGGCCGTGCTCCTGCACCGGTCCTGGGTCACCGCCGCCCCGCTGGAGGTCGCCGGACCCGCGCCGGTGGTCGCGTGGGCGCGGCAGTGGCTCGACGCCGACCAGACCGCCGTGACCTTCCGAACGGTGACCGCGGGCGAGGAGTTCGAGCTCGCCGGTTACCGGATCACGGCGCTGCCGGCGAACCACGAGGCGTTCGGCGAGGCGCTCTGCTACCTGGTCGGGGACGGGACGTCCACCCTGCTCTACGCGAGCGACACCGGGCTCCTTCCGGAGGCGGCGTGGGAGCTCCTCGGGGGTCGCAGGGTCGACCTGGTGCTGCTCGAGGAGACCTTCGGGACCCGTTCCGACAAGGGCGACCAGCACCTGCGGCTGGACACGTTCGCCGCGACGGTGGCCAGGCTGCGCGAGGTCGGTGCCGCCGACGAGGTGACGCGGGTGGTCGCCGTCCACCTCGGGCACGACAACCCGCCCCTGGCCGGGCTGCGGGCTGAACTGGCCCGGTGCGGGGCCGAGGCCGTGCCCGACGGCACCGCGATCGTGGTCTGAGCGGCGGTCGCGAGGCCCCGTGCGGCGGTGGAGTTGAGCGGGCATGACGGCGACAATGGTGCGCACCGTCACGTGAGAGGACTGCCATGACCTGCCGGATTTCCCACGTCACCGTCGACTGCGACCAGCCCTACGAGCTCTCGCTGTGGTGGGAGCAGGTGCTCGACTACCACGCCGACCCGGACGACCCGAACGAGCCCGACCACGAGGAGTGCCTGCTCCTGCCGCCCGGCGGCGGCCAGGGCGTGCTGTTCATCAAGGTTCCCGAGGCGAAGGCGGTGAAGAACCGGCTGCACTTCGACCTGCGTCCGACCGACCGCACGCGCGACGAGGAGATCGAGCACGTCCTCGGCCTCGGTGCCACCTTCATCGCCGACCACCGCGGCATCCACGGCCCCGGCACCGGCTGGGTGGTCCTCGCCGACCCCGAGGGCAACGAGTTCTGCATCCTCCGCTCCGACGCCGAGCTGACCGCCTGATCTCCGAAGCTCCGCCCATCCCTGTCATCCCGGCGAAAGCCGGGATCTCCGCGTCCATGTGCGGCCACCCCGAACCGGAGATCCCGGGTCAAGCCCGGGATGACAGCCCCACCCCCACCGACCGTCCACCACAAGGTGGACGCATTGACGCGACTACGCCACACTTCCGTCCACCTTGTGCCTCGGCGGCGTCCTCGCACCGACAAAGTGGACGGAAACGCGTGACTACGCCGCACATCCGTCCACGACAACGTGGACGCCACGTGCCAGCCACCACCGGCGCGAGGGACGGACCTGGCGAATCCTCGCCTACTCGGCGTTCCAGAGGCGGGTGTAGAAGTCCTGCTTGGCCGGGTCCGGGTCGATGCCGTAGGCCGCCAGGAACGCCGGCTCCCAGCCGGGGCCGAAGTTCCAGCCGAGGCTGAGCAGCGCGGGGGCGAGGTCGGCCCAGCGGTCGCCGACGCCGAGCCGACCGAGGTCGACGTAGCCGACGCAACGCCCGTCCGCATCGAGCAGGAAGTTCGGGTTGCACGCGTCCCCGTGGCAGACGACGGGGTCGAGGTCCGGCCACGCCCCGAGGTGGTCGGCGGGGAGTCCCCGGTACGCCAGGCGGCCCGCGACAGACCACTCCCAGCGGCAGGAGTCGACCGGCACCACCTCGTGGAAGCGGCGCAGCGCCCGTCCGAGCTCGGGCACGACCCGTTCGGGGTGGGACCGCCAGCCGCCGAGGACGGCCGAGGTCGCCGGAATGCCCGCGGTCCGGAACCAGAGGTTGCCCGCCGCGTCCCGCCCGTGGCCGAGCGGACACGGGGCCGTGACGAACGCACCCACCCAGCCGAGCCGCTCGGACTCCGCCACCGGGTCGAACTCCGCGTGCGGCGGCCCGTACTTCACGTACTCCGCGCCGTCGCCGACGCTGAACGTGACGCCGCCGATCTCGTTGCGCCACACCGGCGAGACCCGACGCCCCGCGGCGAGGTCACGGACGACCCCGGGCACGACCACGCCGTCGAGCCGGGTGTTCGGGTTGTCAGAGCTCATCGGCACGGCGACGGGGGGATCGACAGGAACCGTCCCCAGCGGTTCAGATCGGGAGCAGGCGGAACAGCGGCGCGGGGACGTGCTTGAGCGCCCACATCACGAACTGGAACGGCGCCGGCACCCAGATCAGCGTCCTGCCGTTGCGGGCCGCGTCCACCACCTGGGTGGCGAGCTGGTCCGGGTCCACCGTCAGCGGGGCCTCCTTCACGTGCGCCGACATCCGCGTCCGCACCTGGCCAGGACGCACGACCAGCACCTTCGGGCCGAACGGCTCCAGCGCCTCGCCGAGCAACCGGTAGAACCCGTCCAGCCCCGCCTTCGTCGAGCCGTAGACGAAGTTCGAGCGCCGGACGAGCTCGCCCGCGACGGTCGACATCGCGATGATCTGGCCGTAGCCCTGCGCCTTCATCCGCTGGCCCAGCAGGACGCCGACGCTGACGGCACCGGTGTAGTTCACCTGCGCGATCTGGACGGCCTTCGACTGGTCCTGCCACAGCTCCTCCGCGTCCCCGAGCAGGCCGAAGGCGACGATGGCGACGTCCACGTCCGCGATCGCCCAGGCGGCGTCGATCACCCCGGCGTGCGTGTCGAACGCCGTCGCGTCGAAGTCGAGCGCGTCCACGTCGCTGGCGCCGGCGGCCAACAGGTCGGCGATCGTCGCGTCCCGCCGCTCGTCACCGGGCTGCACGCCCAGCACGACGCGCGATGGCTGCTTCGCCAGGTACTCCTTGACGATGGCCAGGCCGATCTCGGACGTCCCGCCCAGCAGCAGGACGGTCTGGGGGTTGCCGGTGGCGTCGATCATGGTGTTTCTCCTCGGGAGATCCCGGGTCGGGGCCCGGGATGACAGGTGGGTCACTTCAGACGAGTTCGAGGCGGCGGCCGAGGTCGGACACGAACACCCCGTGGGGGTCGATCCGGCGCCGGGTCGCGATCCAGTCGTCGATCTGCGGGTACATCGCGTGGAAGGTCTCCGCCGTCGTGCGGGAGTCCTTCGCTGTGTAGAGCCGGCCGCCGAACTCGAGGATCCGCGCGTCCAGGCCGTGCAGGAACTCGTGCAGGCCGGCCTTGATCGGGAAGTCCACGCACACGTTCCAGCCCGCCATCGGGTAGCTCAGCGGCGCCCGGTTGCCCGGCCCGAACAGCTTGAACACGTTCAGGAACGAGTAGTGCCCGGACGCCTGGATGTCGGCGATGATCTTCTTGAACTCGGCCACGGCGGCCGGCGGCACGACGAACTGGTACTGCAGGAAGCCGTGCGAGCCGTAGGCGCGGTTCCACTCGCTGAACATGTCCAGCGGGTGGTAGAAGCCGGTGAGGCTCTGGATCTTCCCGGTGTAGTTGCCGCTCTTGGCGTACCAGAGGTTGCCGAGCAGGGTGAACGTGTACTTGTTCGCCAGCCCGTTGGGGAAGACGTCGGGCAGCTCGAACAGCGGCTTGGCGTGGAAGGCGAGCGGGTCCGCGGCGAGCTTCGGCGCCTTCTCGCGGAGCTGGTCGAGCGTGGCCAGCGAGCCGCGGGACAAGGCCGCACGGCCGAGCTTCGGTGCGGGAGAGATCGCGTCGAACCAGGCGCTGGAGTAGTCGTAGCGCGACTCCGAGCCGTCGGAGTGGACGGCGATCGTCTCGTCCAGCGTGTGCGTGACGACGCCGTCGGCGATGAAGTAAGCCGTCTCGGTGCGGGTCATGTTCAGGACCACCCGCAGGATGATGCCGGTCAGCCCGACCCCCCCGACGGTCGCCCAGAAGATGCTCGCGTCCGGGTCGTCCGCGGTGCCGTCCGGGGTCAGGGTGAGGACGCGGCCGTCCGCCACCAGCAGCTGCATCGAGGCGACGTGGTTGCCGAACGAGCCTGCGCTGTGGTGGTTCTTGCCGTGCACGTCGCAGCCGATCGCTCCCCCGATCGTGACCTGGCGGGTGCCCGGCAGCACCGGGATCCACAGCCCGTACGGCAGGGCCGCGCGCATCAGGGTGTCGAGGCTCACGCCCGCGTCCACGTCCACCGTGGCCGATGCCGGGTCGATCGCGTGGATCGTGTCCAGCGCGGTCATGTCGACGACGATCCCGCCGGCGTTCTGGGCGACGTCACCGTACGAGCGGCCCAGCCCGCGGGCGACGATGCCGCGCTTGAGGTGGGACGGGGAGTCGGCGTTGTGGTCGGCGACGGCGGCGACCGCGGACGCGATCAGCTCCGGGTCCGACGTGGACAGCACCTGCGAGGTGGAGGGGGCGGTGCGACCCCAGCCGGAGAGGCTGGTGGTGACGGTGGGCAGGTCCGGGGTCTGGGTGGCGCTCATCGGCGTTCAGCCTACTCTGCGGCCACCGGCCGCGAGGCCGCCCGCCGGGGTTACGATCGGCGGCAATGAGCGCGAACTCGACCCTGATGAGCGTGTGTGACGCCGCCCTGTTCGACCTGGACGGCGTCCTGACGCCGACCGCAGAGGTGCACATGCGGGCGTGGTCCCGGATGTTCAACGCCTTCCTGCCCACGCACGGCGACCAGCGGCCGTACACCGACGCCGACTACTTCGCCCACGTCGACGGCAAGCCCCGCTACGACGGGGTCCGCGACCTGCTCGCCTCCCGCGGGATCGAGTTGCCGCTCGGCGATCCGTCCGACCCGCCCGAGGCGGAGACGGTCTGCGGGCTCGGCAACCGCAAGAACGCGGAGTTCGCCGCCGTGCTGGCCACCGAGGGCGTCCGGCCCTACCCCGGGTCGGTGCGGCTGCTCGACTACCTGACCGGGGTGGGCGTGCAGGTCGCCGTCGTGTCGTCCTCGGCCAACGCCCAGGACGTGCTGGTCGCCGCCGGCCTGCGCGACCGGTTCGAGGTCGTGGTGGACGGGCTGCTCGCGCGGAGGGAGTCCATCGCGGGCAAGCCGGCGCCCGACACCTACCTGCGGGCGGCCGAGGCGCTCGGCGTCCCCAGGGAGCGCGCGGTCGTGTTCGAGGACGCGATCTCCGGCGTCCAGGCCGGACGCGCCGGACGGTTCGGCCTCGTCGTCGGCGTCGAACGCGGCGTCGGCCACGACGCCCTCCTCGCCGAGGGCGCTGACCTCGTCGTCACCGACCTCGCTGAACTGCTGCCCTGAGGATTGAGACGGGAAGACAAGCGCAACCACTCCCCCCTGTCATCCCGGCGAGAGCCGGGAATCTCGACGACCCTGCAGCCAGCCCCGTCCCCCAGATCCCGGGTCAAGCCCGGGATGACGAGGCCCTGTCATCCCGGCGAAAGCGGGGATCTCGACGACCATGCGGTCAGCCTCGTCCCCGAGATCCCGGGTCAAGCCCGGGATGACAAACAAACCCCACCGGCAACGTTGCGACCCCCGCCAAACCACCTGTCATCCCGGCGAAAGCCGGGATCTCGACGACGGTGCAGTCAGCCTCGTCCCCGAGATCCCGGGTCAAGCCCGGGATGACGAGCAAACTCACCGCCGGGTCAAGCCCGGGATGACGAGCAAACTCACCGCCGGGTCAAGCCCGGGATGACGAGCAAACTCGCCGCCGGGTCAAGCCCGGGAGGACAGCCTTAGTCGGTGGTGTCCCAGAAGACGCGGTCCATGACCTGGCGGGCGAGGCGGGCGCCGCGGCGGAAGTCCTCGGTGAACTGGGACGAGTCGCCCTTGGCGTAGCCGAGGATCTGCGCGACGGCGGAGAGCTCGCGGACGTCGGTCGGCAGGCTGTCGGTCGCGCGGCCGCGCAGCAACGTGATCGCGTTGCGGATCCGGCTGGCCAGCAGCCACGCCGCGCGCAGCGCCTCGGCGTCCGCCTCATCCAGGAGACCGGCCAGGACGGTCGCGTCCAGCGCCTCCAGCGTGCCCGTCGTGCGGAGCCGCTTGTCGCCGCCCGCGTGGTGGAGCTGCAACAGCTGCACCACCCACTCCACGTCCGAGAGCCCGCCAGGGCCCAGCTTCACGTGGCGTCCCGGGTCGGCCGCGCGCGGCAGCCGCTCGGCCTCCATCCGCGCCTTCAGCTTGCGGATCTCGTGCACCTGGGCGTGGCTGAGCCCGCCCTTGGGGTAGCGGACGCGATCGATGTCGGCCAGCAGCGTGGTGCCCAGCGCGCGGTCCCCCGCCCCCGCGGACGCGCGCAGCAGCGCCTGCGCCTCCCAGGTCGACGACCAGCGCTCGTAGTAGGCCCGGTAGGACGCGAGGCTGCGCACCATCGCGCCGCCCTTGCCCTCCGGCCGCAGGTCGATGTCGACCTCCAGCGCGGGGTCGGGGCCCGGTTTGGCCAGCAGCGCGCGCAGCCGGCTCACCACCGTGGTCGCCGACGACGTGGCGTCCGGGTCGTCGCTGTCGGCGACCACGAACATCGCGTCCGCGTCCGAGGCGTACGACAGCTCGCACCCACCCCAGCGGCCCATCGCGATCACGGCGATCGGCGGCACCTTGACGCCCCTCGACGCGACCTCCAGCGCGGCGTCGATCGTGGCACCGGCCAGGTCGCTCAGCGCCCTGCCCAGGGCGGGGACGTCGAGGTCGCCGAGCAGGTCGGCCATCGCCAGCCGCAGCAACTCCCTGCGCCGGGTCGCCCGGACGGCAGCGATCGCCGCGTCCGGCGACTCGTGCCGGCGGGACGCGGTGAGCATCTCGGCGAGGATGTCCGCGCCCGGGCGCGGGCGCAGCCCCTCGGGGTCGCCGAGCAGGGCCGCGTTCTGGGGCGCGCGCATCAGCAGGTCCACCGCGTAGCGGGAGGACGCGAGGATCTTCGCCAGGTGCTCGGCCATCACATCGCCGTCGCGCAGGGTGCGGAGGTACCACGGTGTACTACCAAGTTCCTCGGACACCTGCCGGAAGGCGAGCAGCCCGTGGTCGGGGTTCGGGCCGGCGGCGAACCAGGTGAGCATCGCGGGCAACAACTGCCGCTGGATCTCCGCCTGCCTGGTCATGCCGTGGCTGAGCGCCTCGATGTGCCGCAGCGCCGCCTTCGCGTCCCCGTAACCCAGCGCCCGCAGCCGCACCTCCGCGGCCTCCGGCGTCAGCCCCACCTGCGAGGACGGGATCCGCGCGACCGTCTCCAGCAGCGGGGAGTAGAACAGCCGCTGGTGCAGCGTGAGGACGCGGCGGGCGGTCGAGCGCCACAGGTGCATCAGCTCCTTCGGCTCGGGCAGGCCGATCGCCCGGGCGAGCCAGCGCTGGTTGGTCTCGTCGTCCGGCATCAGGTGCGTGCGGCGCAGCCGGTAGAGCTGGATCCGGTGCTCGAGCAAGCGCTGCAACTGGTACGCGGTGGCGAGGTCGTACCCGTCCGCCCGGCCGACGTAGCCGTGGTCGACCAGCGCCGACAGCGCGTCGAACGTGCCGCGCAGGCGCAGCCGCTCGTCGGAACGCCCGTGGACGAGCTGGAGCAACTGGACGCTGAACTCGACGTCGCGCAGACCGCCCGCCCCGAGCTTGATCTCGGTGTTGGCCTCCCGCGCCGGCAGCAGCGAGATGACCCGGCGGCGCATCGCCTGCACCTCGCCGACGAACTGGTCGTTGTCGGCGACCCGCCAGACCATCGGCCACACCATGTCCACGAACGACTCGGCCAGGGCGAGGTCGCCGGCCATCGGCCGCGCCTTCAACATCGCCTGGAACTCCCAGTTCTTCGCCCACTTCTCGTAGTAGGCGCGGTGCGAGGCCAGCGTCCGGACCAGCGGTCCGGCCTTTCCCTCCGGACGCAGCGCGGCATCGATCTGCCAGATCGTGCCCGCACCCGTGTGGGCGGAGCACACCCGGGTCAGCGCGCTCGCCAGCCGGGTGGCCACAGCGACGGCTGTGCCCGGGTCGCAGACCGGCTCGCCGTCGTCGTCCAGGGCGGGTTCGGCGAGGTAGAGCACGTCCACGTCGCTGACGTAATTGAGCTCACCGGCGCCGGTCTTGCCCAGCGCGACGATCCCGATCCGGCACTTCTCCCAGCCGGGCACCTCTCCCCGGGCCAGCGCCAGGGCGGTCTCCACCGTCCCGTCCGCCAGGTCGGCGAGCTCGCCCGCGATGTCCTGCAGCGCGAGCAGCGGATCGGGCGCGGTGAGGTCCCGGGCCGCGATCCGCAGCAGCGCCCTGCGGTAGGCGCGACGCAGGTCGTCCGAGCGGACCTTCTCGGCGACGGGGACGGGGCTGTCCGGGTCCGCGCCGACGGCGAGGAGCAACTCGGCGCGGAGTTCTGTCGGCGTCCGCCGCTCGACGCTGCCCATGACGGCCGCCACGTCGTCGGGGTGGGTGCCGAGGTGCTGGTTGAGCGCGGAACTCGCCCCGAGGACCGCGATCAGGCGGCGGGCGAAGGCCGCGTCCTCCCCCAGCTCGGCGAACAGGGTGGGACGCGCGGCGAGGAGGCGGTTGAAGCCGGCCAGCGCGAGATCGGGGTCGGCGGTGCCGGGCAGCTCCGCCAGGGCCAGGTCGATCTGGTCCTGCGTGCCGTGCTGCTCCCAGGCCTCGACCATCGCCGCGGCGGCCACGGCGTCGGCGAAGCCGAGCCGGGCGAGTCGCGCGGACGGGCTCTCGATGCGGCTCACGAGGGCGATGCTAGCGTCTGGGACGTGGCGAGAACCCCGACGCAGGCCCAGGTCGACGAGCTCCGCCACGCGATCCGCGCCCTCGACGACGAACCGGCAGGCGAGCTTCCCCGCGCCACGCTGGCCGCCGCCTCCCGCACCATCTGCGGGCTGCTGGCCGCACGCTACCCCGGGGGGTCGGTCGAACTCCGGGTGCCGCCGTTCGCCGCCGTCCAGCTCGGCATCGGCGAACGCGGACGGCACACGCGCGGCACCCCGCCCAACGTCGTCCAGACCGACGCGGCCACCCTGCTGCGGCTCGCCTCCGGGGCCCTGGCCTGGCCCGACGCCCTGGCCACCCACCAGGTCCGCGCCTCCGGGATCCACAGCGACCTCGCGGAGCTGTGGCCGCTGCCCGAACTGCGCTGATCGGGAGCCTGCGGAGCCCCACAGCTGGACCACAGGTTCACACAGGAGCGCCCACAGGTGGCCCCCATAGCGTGGCCGTCGTGGTAAAGCGCCCAGAGGAGATTCACAACCTATGACAACCGATGAAACCGGTTTCCCGGCGGACACGCCGGATGCGCCGAAGAAGCGCCGCATGACGTGGAAGAAGTGGTTGGCCGTCGGTCTGGCGGCCGTCGTCGTGCTCGGCGGGGTCGGCGTGGGGACGTTCCTGCTCCTGCGGCCCTCCAACTCCGGCGCCGCACGGTCGTTCAGCCAGGACGTGACCGTCACGAAGGCCGACCAGACGCTCACCGTGAGCCTGGACGGGACGCTGAGCCCCACCAAGCAGTCGGACGTGAACTTCAGCGTGGCCGGCACGGTGACCAAGGTCTACGTCAAGGCCGGCGACACGGTGAAGAAGGGCCAGAAGCTGGCCCGGATCGACGACACGAGCCTGGAGAACGCGCTCGACCTGGCCGAGGCCAACCTGACCACGGCCAAGGCGAACCTCACCGAGATCTACGACAACGACGGCAGCAGCGCGGCCATCAAGTCGGCCAAGGCACAGGTCACCTCGGCTCACGCCGCCGTGACCAGCGCAGAGGACGACCTCGACGACGCCGTGCTCCGCGCGACCATCGCCGGCACGGTGGCCAGCGTCGACCTCACCGTCGGTGACACCGTCAGTGCCGGTTCCAGTTCGTCCTCGAGTTCCAGCAGCTCGAGCTCCAGCAGCTCGACCAGCTCCTCCAGCAGCGCGCAGATCACGATCATCTCCACCGCCAAGTGGAAGGTGGAGGGCACCATCGGCGCGTCCGACCTGGCCAGCGTGAAGGCCGGCCAGAAGGTCACCGTCACCACGGACGCCACCACCGACGAGCTGACCGGTACGGTCACGTCGGTCGGCATCGTCGCGACGTCGACCAGCGACGACGGCACCGCGACCTTCCCGGTCGTGATCAACCTCAGCGGCACCCACACGGACCTGTTCTCCGGCACCACGGCGACCGCGGTGATCACCACCGGCACCTACGACGACGTGCTGACCGTCCCCACGGCGGCCATCAAGACCGAGGACGGCAAGACCGTGGTCACCAAGGTCGACGGCACCACGACCAGCACGGTCGAGGTCGAGGTCGGCAAGGTGTTCGGCAGCTACACCGAGGTCACCAGCGGCGTCAGCGAGGGCGACACCGTCCGCGTCTCGTTCAGCATGCCGAGCTCGACCTCCACCTCGTCCAGTGACGAGCAGGGCGGCCTCAACTTCGGCGGCGGCGGCTTCGGCGGGGGCGGTCTCACCGGGGGTGGCGGCGCCCCGCCCGGCGGTGGCGGCGGCCAGGGCGGTCGGTGATCGGACGATGAGCATGCTGTACATGAACGGAGTCCGGAAGACCTACTCCACGGGAGTGGTCGAGGTCGAGGCGCTCCGCGGGATCGATCTCGCCATCGAGGCGGGTGAGTACCTGGCGATCATGGGCCCCTCCGGCTCCGGCAAGTCCACGCTGATGCACATCATCGGCTGCCTGGACGTGCCGACCGCGGGCACCTACGAACTCGACGGCACCGACGTGAGCAAGATGAGCGAGAAGCAGTTGGCCGAGATCCGCAACTCCAAGATCGGCTTCGTCTTCCAGCAGTTCAACCTGCTGCCGGCGTTGACCGCGCTGCGGAACGTCGAGCTGCCCCTGGTCTACGCCGGTGTTCCCGCGGCCGAGCGCAAGGAGCGCGCCCTCGCGGCGCTGGCGAAGGTGGGCCTGGCCCAGCGCGTCCAGCACCGCCCGGGCGAGCTGTCCGGCGGCCAGCAGCAGCGCGTGTCGGTGGCCAGGGCACTGGTGACCGACCCGGCGCTGATCCTGGCCGACGAGCCGACCGGCGCGCTGGACTCCCACTCGACGGCCGAGATCCTCGAGCTGTTCGAGGAGCTCAACGACTCGGGGCGCACGATCGTCGTGATCACCCACGAGCCGGACGTCGGCGAGCGGGCCAAGCACCTCGTGCACATCTACGACGGCCTCCTGCGCGAGTCCGTCCCCGTCGACGCGGCGGGGGCACGGCGATGATGGGCTGGACCGAAACCCTCAAGACCGCGATCTCGGCGCTGAACGCGCGCCGGATGCGGTCGGCGCTGACCATGCTGGGCATCCTGATCGGCATCGCGGCGGTCATGCTGACCGTCGGCCTCGGCCAGGGCGCCTCGGCGCAGATCACCGAGCAGATCAACTCGCTGGGCTCGAACCTGCTGGTGGTCTCCCCCTCGTCCTCGAACTCCGGGGGCTTCCGCGGGGGCGGCAGCACCGTGTCCACGCTGACCATGCAGGACGCGGACATGCTGGCCGACCCGGAGGTCGCGCCGGACGTCCTCGCCGTCGCACCGACCTCGTCCACCAGCGGCTCCCTGCAGTCGTCGGAGACGACCTGGACCTCGACGGTCGTCGGCACCGTGCCGGACTGGCTGACGGTCCGCGCCAGGGAGGTCGAGACCGGACGGTTCTTCACCCAGACCGAGGTCGACTCCTCGGCGAACGTCGCCGTGATCGGCTCCGAGACGGCGGAGGAACTGTTCACCACCGGCTCGGCCGTCGGCCAGAGCATCAGCATCAACGGTGAGTCGTTCACGATCATCGGCATCCTGGCGTCCGAGGGCAGTTCGGGGACGTCGAACGAGGACGACACCGTCCTGGTGCCGATCACCACGTTCGCCTCGCGCCTGTCCACCTCGAGCAGCGCGAACAGCGTCTCCTCGATCTACCTCTCGGGCAAGGACGCGGACAGCCTGTCGGCGGCCTACCAGCAGGTGAAGACGGCGCTGCTGGCCTCGCACCAGGTGACCTCCGACAGCGCCGACTTCACGGTCGCGTCCCAGGCATCGCTGGTGGAGACGGCCACGTCGGTGACCGGCATCCTGACCCTGCTGCTCGGCGGCGTCGCGGCGATCTCGCTGCTCGTCGGCGGCATCGGGGTGATGAACATCATGTTGGTGAGCGTGAGCGAGCGGGTGCGGGAGATCGGCCTGCGCAAGGCGCTGGGCGCGACGCCGGGTGTCATCCGACGCCAGTTCCTCGTGGAGGCCGGCATCCTCGGCATCCTCGGCGGCCTGATCGGCGTGGGCCTCGGCTTCGCCGGCGCCGCGATCCTGACCCCGGTCCTGGGCATGACGGTGCTCATCTCCATCCCGGCGACGCTGCTCGCCCTGGTGGTCTCGCTGGGCATCGGCCTCGTGGCCGGCGTCTACCCGGCCACCCGCGCGGCCAAGCTCGCCCCGATCGACGCACTGAGGAGTGAATGATGAAGGTCAACAAGCGGCTCAAGGGCGTCCTCGGCGCCGGTGCCGCCCTCGCCCTGGTGGCGGGGGTCGGGATCGGGGTCGCGCAGACGTCCACCGCGGCGAGCACCCGGTTCGTGACCACGACGGCAGGGACGGGCGACGTCACGCAGACCTACACCGCCACCGGCACGGTGACGCGGAAGAACACCTCCGAGGCGTCCTTCTCCGTCAGCGGCACGGTGAAGAAGGTCTACGTCGCGGTCGGTGACGAGGTCGATGCGGGCGACACCCTCGCCACGCTGAACAAGGGCGAACTCCGGCTCGCGGTGCTGAACGCGACCACCACGGTCGCCCAGGCCGAGGCGTCGCTGTACTCCGCCCAGCACCCGTCCAGCTCGTCCTCCTCGAGCAGCAGCAAGAGCTCCTCGAGCTCGAGCGGCTCCTCGTCGAAGGGCTCGGGTGGGGCGACCGCCGCCAGCATCGTGATCGACCCGACGGTGCTCCTCGAGGCGACCTCGCGGGTCAACCTTGCCGTGCTCGACGAGGCGGACAAGTGCGACGCGATCTTCAGCTCGATCCTCCCTGCGGCGGACGACGACGACAACGACACGGCGAGCACAGCGACGGCGACCCCGTCCGCCTCGGCGAGCGCGACCAGCTCGCCGACCGCGTCCAGCTCGGACGACACCTCCACCGGGGACGACGAGTCGGGGGATGACGCGTCCGCGAGTGCCTCCGCGACGGCGTCCCAGCTGGCCAGGACGCTGGACAGTGACGACTTCACCGACGACGAGCTGCAGGCCTGTGCCGACGCCCGAGCCGAGGTGATCCTCGCCAACTCCAACCTCCAGACGGTCGTGACGCAGCTCACCTCCACCAGCGGGACCGGAGGCGGTTCGGCAACGGGCACCGGGTCGAAGAAGAAGAGCTCTTCCAGCTCGTCGACCACGGTCAGCAAGTCCGCGGTCGCGAAGGCCAAGGCGACCCTGCTCTCGGCCCAGCAGGACCTGGCCGCGGCGCAGGACGACCTCGCCAACGCCACGCTGGTCGCCCCGATCTCCGGCACGGTCGGCCTCGTCGGCCTGACGGCGGGCGACAGCGCGTCCGGTTCGGTCACGATCGTCGGCACCGGCAGCGCCGTGGTGACCTTCGAGCTCCCGCTCACGACCAGGGAGCTGGTCAAGGTGGGCCAGTCCGTCACCGTGACCCCGGCCGGCTCGTCCAAGGAGCTCACCGGCAAGATCACCGCGATCTCCTCGGTCGAGACCAGCGGGACGAGCGGCGACTCCCCGACCTACACCACGACCGTCTCGGTCAGCGACGCCTCCGGGCTGCTGGCCAGCGGCGCGAAGGCCTCGGTGACGATCCCGGTCAACGCGGTCACGGGCGTGGTCCGGGTGCCGGCCTCCGCCGTGACGCCGACCGGCAGCGGCACGGCGACCGTCCAGGTCGTCGACAGCGCCAACGCCACGACGGCTTCGTCCGTCGAGGTCAAGACCGGCGCGGTCGGTGGTGGCTGGGTCCAGATCACGTCAGGGCTGGACGCCGGGACGCTCGTGGTGCTGGCCGACAACACGGCAGAGATCCCGTCGAACACGACGAACCGGCGTTCGTCGAGCAGCAGCTCCTCGAGCAGCTCGTCGAGCTCGGCGTCCGCGGCGGCCACCACGGCCCCGACGGCTGCCGGCACCGGCGCGGCCAGTACTGCTCCGACGGCGGCGGCGAGTTCGTCAGCTCGCTGACCGACCGACCCACACGCCGCCGCCCGGACCCCCGGGCGGCGGCGTTGTCGTTGTCGTTGTCGGGCGGCGTGCGGCTGACGGGAGCGCTGGGGACGGGAGCGCCGCCGCGGGTCCGTCAGCACATTCCCCCCGGATGGTGCCGACGGACCCGCTCACCGACGCACGTACGCCTCCGTCCCCCCGAACGGGGCGCGCGCGTGCTGGGCCTTTGTTGTCGGCCCGGCGTTCGGTGGCAGGACCATTCAACCGCGTGGCGGTGACACTGTTCGGGACCCGGACAGATCCGTACACCTCTGTCCGGATCCGCACCACCTCGGGCGGCGGACGCCTGGGGTCAGAGCGCGGGCAGGGACTTGGTGAGCTCCCACTCCGAGACCTGGCTGCGGTAGGAGTCGTACTCGGCCTTCTTGTTGCGCAGGAAGAAGTCGAAGACGTGCTCGCCAAGGGTGTCGGCGACCAGCTGGGAGTTCTCCATCAGGTCGATCGCGTTGCCGAGGCTGCGCGGCAGCGGCGAGATGCCGAGGGCCTGCCGCTGGCGGTCGGTCAGCGACCACACGTCGTCCTCGGCGCCCTCGGGAAGTTCGTACTCGTTCTCGATCCCGGCCAGCCCGGCCGCCAGCACCATCGCGTAGGCGAGGTAGGGGTTGGCGGCGGAGTCGATCGATCGCAGCTCCACGCGGGCGGACGCGCCCTTGTTCGGCTTGTACATCGGCACCCGGACCAGCGCGGAGCGGTTGTTCTGGCCCCAGCAGATGTAGCTCGGCGCCTCCGCGCCCGAGATCAGCCGCTTGTAGGAGTTCACCCACGGGTTGGTCACGGCCGTGATCTCGCCGGCGTGCTTGAGCAGGCCGGCGATGAACTGCCGCCCCGTCCTCGAAAGGTGGTACTCGGCGCTGGCGTCATAGAACGCGTTGTTGTCGCCCTCGAACAGCGACACGTGGGTGTGCATGCCGGAGCCCGGGTGGTCGCTGAGCGGCTTGGGCATGAAGGACGCGAACATGTTCTGCATCACCGCGACCTCCTTGATCACCACCCGGAAGGTCATGATGTTGTCGGCCATGGTGAGGGCGTCCGCGTAGCGCAGGTCGATCTCCTGCTGGCCGGGACCACCCTCGTGGTGGCTGAACTCGACCGAGATCCCCATCTGCTCCAGCAGGGTGATCGCCTGCCGCCGGAAGTCGGCACCCGGGCTCGTCGTGGTGTGGTCGAAGTAGCCGGACTGGTCGGCGGGGACGGGCGGCTGGCCGGGGACGATCGGCTGCTTGAACAGGTAGAACTCGATCTCGGGGTGCGTGTAGTAGGTGAACCCCATGTCGGAGGCCTTCTTCAGCGTCCGCTTCAGCACGTACCTCGGGTCGGCGAAGGACGGGGAACCGTCCGGGAGCCGGATGTCACAGAACATCCGGGCCGTCCCCTGGGTCTGGCCGCGCCAGGGCAGCAGCTGGAAGGTCGAGGGGTCGGGGTGGGCCACCATGTCGGACTCGTACACGCGCGCGAAGCCCTGAATGGCCGAGCCGTCGAAACCGATCCCCTCGCTGAAGGCGCCTTCGAGTTCGGCGGGGGCGATCGCGACGGACTTCAGGAAGCCCAGGACGTCGGTGAACCAGAGTCGGACGAAGCGGACGTCCCGCTCCTCCATGGTGCGGAGCACGAACTCGGTCTGCTTATCCATGCCGCCAAGTCTGCCGCCGGAAGTGTTTCAGTCTGGTTACATCATGCTGTCGGACGGGCTGGGTACGGTGAGGCGCATGGCTGCGACTTTCAACGCGATCGGGATCACGGTGGCCGACATGGCCGCCACCCTGGAGTTCTACCGCCTGCTCGGCCTGTCCTTCGCGGCAGAGGACGATGCCGAGGGGCACGTCGAGTGGGAGGGCCCGGGCGGCGTCCGGGTCATGTTCGACACCGTCTCGGTGATCCACAGCTTCGACCCCGGCTGGGAACCCCCGGTGGGCGGGCCGGCGATGAGCCTCGCGTTCGAGTGCGCCACCCCCGCAGAGGTGGACGCCACCGTCGCCGAGGTCGCCCAGGCCGGCTTCACCGTCCACCGCGAGCCGTGGGATGCGTTCTGGGGCCAGCGCTACGCGACCGTCCTCGACCCCGACGGCAACCGCGTCGACCTCTTCGCCTGGACCTGACGCCGGTAGACGCCAGGCGGGACAGCGAGATCCCCGGTCAAGCCCGGGATGACAGCAGTGGGCGCGGACGTCACCCCTGCTCCACTCCAGACGGGACAGCGAGATCCCGGGTCAAGCCCGGGATGACAGCGGTCGGCGCGGACGGGACAACGAGATCCCGGGTCAAGCCCGGGATGACAGCAGTGGGCGCGGACGGGACCACGAGAGCCCGGGTCAAGCCCGGGATGACAGCAGTCGGCGCGGACGTCTCCGGGGTGTCAGCCGGCGAAGGGGTTGCGGGACTCGCGGTTCTCGCGGTCCTCGGCGCTGTCGTCGGTGTCGTCGTTGAAGCGCGGGTCGTTCTCCCAGTCCTCGTTGCGCTCGGCCGCCTTCGCCAGCGCGTTCGCGGCCTCGGCCGGTGTCGCGTACGGGCCCAGCCGGGTCGCACTCCGGCACCCCTCGTAGGGCTCCACCGCGTGGTGGTCGAGGCAGTAGTACCACTCGCCCTGCGCCATGACCCCGGCCTCCGATCCTCTGGTTTGCGCCCACTATGATCCCGGGCGTGACCGCGATCAAGCCCTTCCCCGTCTCGCCGATGCGCCCCGTGCCCGCGCACATCGCGCGTCCGGCCTACGTCGGCCGCCCGCGTCCGGAGCGTTACGACGGCTCCCACGTGCAGACGCCGGACGTCATCGAGCGGATGCGCGTGGCGGGCCGGATCGCCGCGCAGGCCATGCACGCCGGCGCGGCCGTGGTCGCCCCCGGCGTCACCACCGATGAGATCGACGAGGTGGTGCACGACTTCATCGTCGCCCACGACGCCTACCCGTCCACGCTCGGCTACCGCGCCTTCCCGAAGGCCTGCTGCACCTCGGTGAACGAGGTGATCTGCCACGGCATCCCGGACGCGCGTCCGCTGCAGGACGGCGACATCGTCAAGATCGACGTGACCGCCTTCCACGACGGCGTCCACGGTGACAACTGCGCGACCTTCTTCTGCGGCGAGGTGGACGAGGCGTCCCGGCTGCTGACCGAGCGCACCGAGGAGGCGATGAACAGGGCGATCCGCGCGGTCCGGCCCGGACGGCAGATCAACGTCGTCGGGCGCGTGATCGAGTCGTACGCACGCCGGTTCGGCTACGGCGTGGTCCGGGACTACACCGGCCACGGCGTCCACACCGCCTTCCACTCCGGGCTGGTGGTCCCGCACTACGACGAGCCGCTCCTCGACACCGTGATGGAGGTCGGGATGACCTTCACGATCGAACCGATGCTGGCCATGGGCGACCAGCAGTCGCACGTCTGGGACGACGGCTGGACGGTGGTGACGGACGACCGCAGCAGGGTCGCGCAGTTCGAGCAGACGCTCGTCGTGACGCCCGACGGCGCGGAAATCCTCACCGTCCCCTGATCGCGCCCGCGGCCGGTCGGTGACGTGGCCAGCTGTGGAAATATCGCCGCTAGCCAGCCGCGGGTGGACGTCCAGAAACCCGCCGAGCGGCATTCTGCTTTTCGCGCCCGATAGGGATAGCGTTAACGCCAGCCGCCCAGCTCCACTCCCCCTTGAAGTTCGACCGGAGCCGGTGGTCAGGCCCCGCCAGGCCACCAACCCCCCGGTCTACCTGGTGGGGCCGCCCGAACCCCCTCAGTTCAGGCAGCCCAGAGCCTTCCTGGCCGCCGTGTCAGAGGCGTGTGACTTGATCGGGAAAGACACCGCGGCCGCGGGAGAACCGGCGCTCGGGGCGTTGGTGACGAACAGTGCGGTCGCGTCGACGTTGTCGCTCGTGTAGCCGAGGCTGTTCGGGTTCACCTTCGTCGCCACGGCGACCGTCCACCACCTGCCGTTGGCGTGCACCATCGTCCCGCGCGGGTAGGTGATGGCCCCGCCGACGCCGCCGACCGCCTGCAGGCGGGCGAGGAGCTTCGCCGACACCGCGTGGCAGGCCGCGCCCTTCGCGAGCCGGCCGGTGTAGCTGTCCGGTGAGTCGGGGTCGGGCGGGAGCTTCGGCACCGGCAGCTTCTTCACGCACGCCAGCGCCTTCTTCGCGGCGGCGTCCCCGCCCGTGGAGGCCAACTGCCAGGCGAACGGTTCGTGGTCGGGGTCGTCGGCGTACGTCGGGTAGCTCGTGACGAAGAACGCGTAGGGATCGACGTCCCCGTCGCCGGTGGTGCGCGTCGCGACGGCCACCGTCCACCACCCCGCGTTCGCACGGACCAGCACCCCCACCGGATAGGTGGTCGAGCCGCCCACCCCGCCGATGTCCTCCAGGTCCGCGAGTTGCCGCTTCTTCGCGCGGACGCAGGTCGCGCCCTCGGCCAGCGCCCCGGTGTACGGGTGCGCGGTGCGGTCGTCGAGTGGGGACGCCGACGCCTCCGGCGTGGTCGCCACGGGCGTCGCCGAGGGGGCCCGGTGGACGGGCTCGTTCCACAGCCACGCCATGCCGCACCCCGACAGCAGGACCGCCGCCAGGGCGACCCCCACCGCACGGACGAGTGCGCTCACGAGGCCAGAGTAGGCGTGTCCCCGCGCCGGCGCCCCCGGATCGTCGGGTCTCGTACACCCCGCGCGGGGCCGGTGCGTGTGACAATGCGTCATGACCACCGTCACGATCGACACCCGGACGCTCACGCAGCACCCCGCGTGGCTGAAGGTGAAGCAGTCCGCGACCGAACTGGCATCGCTCCAGTCCCCCAACGGCGCCATCGACGACGCCGCCTACCACGCCGACGCCCGCGCGCACGTCGCCGACCTGACCGCGGGGATCGCCGAACTCGCCCCGCTGTTCCCTCACGACGCTGCCTACCTCGAGGCGGCGATCACCGATCTCGAGCGCTGGCGCGACGGCTACTTCAAGGAGCCCGACTTCTACGACTCGCTGGTCCTGTTCCACCCGGAAAAGAACCGGATCGACGGGCTCGTCCACCTCATCGTGTTCCCCATGTACACCCAGAACGGCTCCCGGGACCGGCACATCGAGGCCCTGCTCGTCCAGGTCGTGTGGCCCGACTTCGTGGCCGGACTGGAGGCGGGCGCGTACACCAACGCCGCCTTCGTCCCGATCCAGTTCCTGGACTTCACCGCCGGGTACGACACCAACTCCGCGGTGCTGTTCCCCGAGACGGTGGCCATGCGCGAGATCCCGCCGTTCACGTGGGGCGGCATCTTCTGCGACCGCGAGGCGGCCCGGTTCCGTCGGGTCGTCCGCGCCGCGGTGGACGTGACCAGGCTGGAGCTGCCCGAGCTCGCGGCCGAGCTGCTGGACGACCAGCGGCTCACGCAGGAGACGTTCGTGATGTGGGACCTGATCCACGACCGCACCCACATGCGGGGCGACCTGCCGTTCGACCCGTTCATGATCAAGCAGCGGATGCCGTTCTTCCTGTACTCACTGGAGGAGCTGCGCTGCGACCTGACCGCGTTCCGCGAGGCCGTCCGGATCGAGCGGGAGCTGGCCGCGTTGCCGTCCCGCACGCCGGAGGAGGACCGGCTGGCCCGGCACGCGAAGCTCGTCCAGTACGCCGTGATCTTCGACCGGATCTTCCGGTTCGCCGTCACGGGGACGCGGGTGCGCAACTACGACGGGCTGGGCGGCCAGCTGCTGTTCGCATGGCTGCACCAGAAGCGGGTGCTGCACTGGACGGACACGAAGCTCGCGTTCGACTGGGACGAGGTGCCGGACTGCGTGAACGAGCTCGGCCTCCAGATCGAGCAGCTGTACTGGCGCTCGATCGACCGGCCGAAGGTGTCGCACTGGCTGGCCGCGTACGCGCTGGTCAGCGGGGTCGTCGAGCCGCACCCGGCCTCGGTGTGGAAGAGCCGCGACCTGCCGCTGAAGGGGACGCCGAAGGAGCTCACCGACCTGGTGATGGACGACGAGTTCCCGCTGTCGATGTTCTACGAGGCGTTCGAGAAGAAGATGCGGGACGTGGTCGCGTCCACGTCGGGAATCACCGGCGTCGACGCCTGAGCCGCCGCGCCGGCGGTGCCACAATCGTCGGGTGCAGATCCACGACACCGCAGCGCGCGGCTTCGCGTCCGACAACTACTCCGGCGTCCACCCCGAGGTGCTGACCGCGATCGGTGCGGCGAACCTGGGCCACCAGTCGTCCTACGGCAACGACGACTACACCTGTCGGCTGCAGGAGGTCGTTCGCGGGCACTTCGGGGAGGCCGCGCAGGCGTGGCCGGTGTTCAACGGAACCGGCGCGAACGTGATCGGCCTGCAGTCGGTGCTGCCGCGCTGGGGCGCGGTGGTGTGCGCGAAGACCGCTCACATCAACGTGGACGAGGGTGGCGCCCCGGAGCGGATCGGGGGGCTGAAGCTGTACGCCGTGCCCACGCCGGACGGCAAGCTCACCCCCGAGCTGGTCGACACGGAGGCGTGGGGGTTCGGGGACGAGCACAGGGCACAGCCGCTGGCGCTGTCGATCACGCAGTCCACCGAGCTGGGCACGCTCTATACCCCGGAGGAGATCGCGGCGCTGGCCGAGCACGCGCACGGGTTGGGGATGGCCGTCCACGTGGACGGTGCCCGGCTGTCGAACGCTGCCGCGAGCCTCGGGCTGCCGCTGCGGGCGTTCACGACCGACGTGGGCGTGGACGTCCTGACCCTCGGCGGCACGAAGAACGGCGCGCTCGGCGCGGAGGCGGTCGTGGTGCTCAACCCGGACGTCGTCCACGGGCTCGTCTACGCGCGCAAGTTCACGATGCAGCTGGCCAGCAAGATGCGGTTCACCTCCGCCCAGCTCGTGGCGCTCTACGAGGGCGACCTGTGGCTGCGCAGCGCCACGCACGCCAACGCGATGGCGAGCCGGCTCCGCGCCGCGCTGGAGGGGCTGCCAGAGATCACGTTCACGCAGCCGACGCAGGCGAACGGGGTGTTCGTCCGGCTGCCCGACGGCGTGGCGGACGCGGTCCGGCAGCGGTTCTTCTTCTACGACTGGGACGCCTCGGTCAACGAGGTCCGCTGGATGTGCTCCTTCGACACCACGGAGGACGACGTCGACACCTTCGCCGGCCTCGTCCGCGAGGCGGTCGCCGCAGCGTCCTGACCGGGGACCCCGCGCACCAGCATTCCCCTCAGCCGTTGCGGACGGGGTAGCGGAGGTGGGTGACGCCCACGCCCGCCGCCACGGTCGGGTCGCCCAACCGGGTCCGGGCGAGTGCAACCCCGAGCATCGGCCGGATCATGCACCGTTGTGAACCGAACTCGGTCAGAAACGGTGCACGACGAGGCCGGGACTCTGCCACTGGAAGCCCATCAGGCGTAGTCGGGGTGATCTGTGGGGACGAGCCGGCCTGTAAGCCGGATTCTGTGCCCCGAGGGGCGGTGATCATCCATCTGCGGCGGCTGTTGCCAGCCCCCTTCGCCGTTGCCGGCGTGCGACCTACCCGAACGCCTCGCGCGAGCAGCGCTCAAACGGCGTCCGCAGGCTCCGGGTCCTCTCGGACCGGGGCCCTTCTTGGTCTTGCTCCGGGTGGGGTTTGCCGAGCCACCCCAGTCACCTGGGGTGCTGGTGGTCTCTTACACCGCCGTTTCACCCTTACCCCGCTCGCGCGGGGCGGTCTGTTCTCTGTGGCACTTTCCCGCGGGTCACCCCGGGTGGGCGTTACCCACCACCCTGCCCTGTGGAGTCCGGACTTTCCTCGACTTGCGCCGCGATCACCCGGCCGACTCGTCCAGCGTCCAGCCTACCGGACCCCATGCTCCCCCCGCCGCGGCTCAGGCCGGGTCGAGGATCCGGAACTCGACCTTGCCCGACAACAGGTCCGCGGCGACCAGGGTCGCGGAGACCTGCTCGCCGAGGACGAGTTCTGCCCCCTTCACCTTCGCCTCCACGGCGGGATCGGGCAGCTGCAGGACGCCCAGGTCGTCCTCCGGGTCCACCTCGAGGACCGTGCCAGTGAACGACTGGCCCAGCCGCGGCGCGAGCACCAGGGCCTCGACCAGGTCGACGATCCCCCGCTCGTACTTCTTGGCCCTCCGGTCGGCGTCGTCCATCACCGGCGGGAGCTCCGCCATCGTGGACGTGACCCAGTCGGGCACCTCCTGGCCCGCGCTGATCGCCACGCAGATCTCCCCGCAGTACCGGTCGACCAGCCGGCGCAGCGGCGCCGTCGTGTGCGCGTACGGCGCCGCGATCGCCGCGTGCAGCGGCTGCTCGGGGATCGTCCCCCGGAACGCCTGGTAGCCCGCGCCACGGAACAGCGTCGTGCACGCGTTCAGCATCGCTGCCTGCGCAGGGACGGACGCGTCCAGGCTGCGCACGAACGCCGGGTAGCCCTGCGACTGCGGCCAGGTGATGCCCAACGCGGCGGCCGTCCGGCGCAGCTTGGCCAGCGACCCGTCCCGCGCGGGCGGCAGCGTCCGCAGGATCCCCACGCCGCCGGACAGCATCAGCGACGCCGCGCCCATTCCGGTGGCCAGCGACAGCTGGGCGTTCCAGTCCTCGACCGGGAGCGGCGCCCGGAACTGCAGCGCCCACCGGTCGTCCGACGCCACCACCTCCTGCTCGGGCACCGAGAGGCTCACCCCGCCCCTGGCCGCCTCGAGCTCCAGCCGCAGCGTGCCCAGCGTGCGCAGCAGCTCCAGCTGCTCACCGCCGGCCCCCGCGTCCAGCGCCGCCTGGGCGCCGGTGTAGCTGAGCTTGGCCCTGCTGCGGACCAGCCCCCGGGCCACCCGGGTGGACGTGGTCTGGCCGTCCGCGTCGAACTCCAGCTCCCAGACCAGTGCGGGACGCACCTCGTCCGGCAGCAGGCTCGCGGCACCCTCCGACAGCACCGACGGGTGCAGCGGCGTCTTGCGGGTCGGCGCGTACAGCGTCTCGGCGCGGGCGTGGGCCTCGGTGTCGATGTGCCCGCCGGGACTCACGAAGGCCGCCACGTCGGCGATCGCGTACAGCAGCTGGAACCCGGTCGCCGTCCGGGCCAGGTGGAACGCCTGGTCGAGGTCGTTCGAGCCCTCCGGGTCGAGCGTGACGAACTCGACGTCCGTGCGGTCGGCCGTCGGCAGGACGGGGTTGGCCGCGGCGTGCGCGGCCTCGGCCAGCACCTCCGAGCTGAACTGGCCGGGCACCCCGAGCGTGGCGCGGAGCCGGCGCAGGCCCTCCCTCAGGGCCGGCGGCTCACTGGTCTGGAGCGAGACGTAACGACTGGGCACGGTTCCTCCTCAGCGTCGGGTGCGTGGGTGTCCGTTCAGGGCGGCGTCCACGAGGGCGCCGGCCGCGTTCTGGTCCCGCGGGACCCAGGTCCAGGTGATTCGCGCGGGCCGCAGTTCCTGCACCCTGTCAGCCAGTGTCGACGGCTCGGGACCCCGGACGCGCCCGCTCGCGGTCAGTTGGTCGATGACGAGCCGGGAGTCCATCCGGACCTCCACGGTCGCGGCCGGGTCGAGCGCGCGGGCCATCTCCAGGCCGGCGACCAGGGCGGCGTACTCGGCGACCTCATCGGAGGCGACCTCCAGCGGGAGCGCCTCGTCGTTCAGCACCTCGCCCGTCTCCGCGTCGCGGAGCACGGCCGCGTAGGCCGCCGGTCCGGGATCGCCGCGCGAGCCCGCGTCCGCCTCGACCACGAGCCGACGGGACGCGACGTCCGCGGCAGGATCGGCACCCGGCGGCACGCCCCCGGGCAGGCGCGGCGGGCGAGGCATCAGGCCTCGACGGCCGAGGTCCGGACGAGGATGCGCTCACACTCCTCGCACCGCAGCACCTCGTTCGGCGCGGCCGCGGCGTAGGCGACGAGGGCGCTCTGGGTGGCCTCGAGCTGGCAGCCGCCGCAGCGGCGTCCCTTCAGCGCCGCCGCGCCCACGCCGCCGGCGCGCGGCCGGATCCGGTCGTAGAGCGCCAGCAGGTCGGCCGGGATGCCCGCGGCGATGCCGTCGCGCGAGGCCTGGTGGGTGGCCTGCTCAGCGTCGATCGCAGCCACCTGCTCGTCCCGGGACGCGATCTGCGCACGCATCGAGGTCTCCAGGTCGGCCAGTTCCGCGGCGAGGCGGTCCTGCTCCGCCGTGGCCGACTCGAGCTGCTCCATCACCTCCAGCTCCACGTCCTCCAGGTCGGAGATGCGGCGTCCGAGGTGCGTGATCTCGTCCAGGAGCGCGTTCAGCTGCTTGGGGTCGGTCACCGTGCCGGCGTCCACCCGCTGCTGGTCGCGCGCCTGTCGCTCGCGCACGGGGACCAGGTCGGACTCGGCCTTCTCCACGTCCAGCTGCAGGTCGCCCACGGTCGTCCGCGCGGCGATCAGGGACTCGCCCAGCCGGCCGCGCACGACCCGCGCCTCGGCGAGGGTGGCGTGTTCGGGGAGGGACTTGCGACGATGCTCGAGCTGGGCGATCGCGGTGTCCTCCGCCTGCAGGTCGAGCAGACGGAGCTGCGCGGCGGGATCAGCCAACATCATGAGCCTCCTGGAGTTGTGAAGTCCGACTCTAGTGCGTGGCCGGCGCCGGGGGCCTCCGGAGGGCTGTGCGCCGGTGCGGGATAGCATGCGGGACATGACCGAGGAGCCCACCGACACCGAACAGCCCGCCCTGCCCAACCGGCAGGTTCCGTTCTCGGAGGCGTTCAAGGAGTTCATCCCGCAGGGCTGGGCGCCCTACCCGGAGGAGCTCCCCGCCGAACTCCCGGCAGCGGGTCCGGCCGCGCTGCGTCGCCGCGCCATCGCGGAGGCCTTCGCCGGTGAGCGGCTGGTGATCCCCGCGGGGGCGTTCAAGGTGCGGGCCAACGACACCGACTACCGGTTCCGGCCGCACTCGGCCTTCGCCTGGCTGACCGGGCTGGGCGGCGACCGCGAGCCGGACGCCGTCCTCGTCCTCGAGCCCACCGACACCGGCCACGAGGC
>NZ_JASGKL010000003.1:0-16445 GCF_049840635.1 Propionicimonas sp. | reverse complement strand
TCCTCGGGGAAGCACGCCACCCACTGGCGAGTCCTGCAGCGCTGCTGCTCGCCCTCGGCGACGCCCGCGCGGCCGCGGGGGATGACGCGGGCGCGGCACGAGCCTGGGTGGAGGCGGCCGGAGCCAGCGGCGATTTCGCAGCGATGAACCCGACCGACTACTCGGAGAACACATACTTCTCCATCCTGGCCGCACGACGCAGCGGCGACGCGGGGCGCGCGGCCACGCTGACGGACGGCCTCGCCGGTCACATCGAGCTGCTGGCGGCGACACCGGCGACCATCGACTACTTCGCGACGTCCCTGCCCACGCTGCTGCTGTTCCACGACGACCCGCAGCAGGCAAGGGACTGCGAGGTGCGCCTGCTGCGGGCAGAGCTGGCGCTGCTGGAGGGCGACCACGACGCGGCGGCCGCACTGCTCGACCGGCTGCTCGCCGACGACCCGTCCCACGAGCTCTCGCTCGACCTGTCCCGCGACCTGCTCACTCTGAGGAGCCACGCATGACCCACACGCCCGTTCCCCTCCCCGCCCACCTGCCGGACGCGCTCACCATCACGCTGTGGGACTTCTCGTGGTACGTGCGGACGGGGTCCGGTGAGCCGTTCGAGGACATCGACGCGGCGTTCGCCGCCGCGGTCGAGCGCGGCTACAACACGATCCGGATCTGCGCGATGCCGTACCTGCTGTTCGGGAGCGGCCTCGACACGTCCGCGCTGACGCTCGGACCCCTCGGCGGCCGGTACGGGCAGCGGGTGCGCTGGTACGACGTGGGCGCGCCGACCACGATCGACGGCAGGGCGCACCTGCTCGCGCTGTTCGAGGCGGCCCGCCGTCACGACTGCTTCGTGATCCTCTCCTCCTGGGAGTACCAGCAGAGCCCGTCGTTCGCCGCGGGCCGGGAGTGGTTCGACCGCCTGATGGCGATCGGGCCCGATGACCGGCCCGAGGCCCAGGCCGTCGCCCTGGCCGCCATGGTCGACTTCCTCGGCGACCATGGCGTGGCCGACCGGATCGCGTTCGTCGAGGTCCACAACGAGGTGCAGGTCTGCCACCTCGCCGACGACCTGCCCGGCACCCCTCTGGAGAAGGTGGTGGGGCTGCGGCCCCGGCTGGAGCGGGCCGTCGACACCTTCCACCGGCTCCAGCCGGAGGTCCCCGTCACGGTGAACTATGCAGGGGTCCCGCTCGGGGCGATGCGGGGCGTGCCGGAGAACATCGACGTCCTCGTCACCCACCCCTATGTGTACGGCGTGCTGGACGCCTTCATCGACACCTACGGGCTGCGGCGCCCTCCCGAGCAGTTCGACCAGGACCTGGCCGACGCCGAGATCCTGCTGCCCGGCTCGCCGCGGATCGCCGAGTGGGGCCCGGACGAGGCCTGGCGACGGGAGGCCACCATCGTCTCGGACGCGGAGATCTACGTGCACGACAGCGGGGACGCCGAGGCGATCGACCGCTGGCTGTACCGGAACTACCCGGCCTGGGAGCAGCAAATGCTGACCAAGCTGGGACTCTGGCTCGACACCGCACGGGACTGGGCGCTGGCCCACCACGTCCCGCTCGTCTTCGGCGAGGGCTGGATCGGCTACACCCCTCGCGACGGGCGCTTCGAGGAGGGCCCGGTCGGAGCCGAGTTCTGCCGTCGCGCCATCGACGAGTCCCTCCGCGTGGGCGCCCGGGGGACCATCGTCTGCTCCAACGCCGCGCCCCAGCACGCCATGTGGGCCGACATCGCCCTGCAACAGCAGTGCAACCAGGCCTTCCTCACCAGGACACCCATCCGCGCTTCCGTCTGACCTCACTCAACCTGTTCGAAGGAGAACTCCCATGTCACCCGACGTCTTCGGCTCCCCCGTCACCCGGCGCAACCTCCTGCTCGGCACGGCCGCGATCGGCGGCTCCGTCCTGCTCAGTGGCTGCGTCGGCGGCACCGCCGCGCCCGCGGGCAGCGCATCCGCCGGTGGCGACGCCAGCGCCCCGCTCACCCTTCAGTCGTCCCTGTCCGACCCGAAGCCCAAGGCGGCGCTCGAGGCGGTGATGAAGGGGTACACGACCCACCCGACCACGCTGAACACGGTCGCCATCGAGCAGTTCCGCGCCCAGCTGCCGACCTACCTGACGTCGTCCAACCCGCCGGACGTGCTCACCTGGTACGCCGGCTCGGTCGCCCGCGACTACGCGAGCAAGGGCCTGCTGCTGGACGTCTCCGACCTGTGGACGGGCAGCGGCGCGTGCGCGGGCTTCTCCGAGGCGCTGAAGAGCCTGTCCAGCGACGAGTCGGGCAAGCAGATCTTCATCCCGACCAACTACTACTGGTGGAGCATCTTCTACCGGAAGTCGGCCTTCGAGGAGTGGGGCGTGACGCCCCCGAGCGACTGGGACGGCTTCATGGCGCTGCTCGACACGCTCAAGGGCAAGGGCGTGTACCCGCTGACCAACGGCACCGGCTCCACGGCGTGGATGGCGTCGGGCTGGTTCGACTACCTGGACCTTCGCATCAACGGCGCGACGTTCCACCGCGAACTGCTGGCCGGCAAGCACTCGTTCGACAGCGCAGAGGTCCGCAAGGTGATGGACACCTACGCCACCCTGATCCCGTACTTCGACCCGAAGGGGCGCTCCTACAGCTGGCAGGAGGCGGCCACCCCGCTGATCAACAAGAAGGCGGGCATGTACCTGATCGGCGCCTTCGTCACCCAGGCCTTCCCCGCGGCCGACGTCGAGGACGTCGACTTCTTCTCCGTGCCGACCATCGACGCGTCCATCCCCTCGGCCGAGGAGGCGCCGACCGACGGCTACTTCGCCAGCGCCGCGACGAAGAACGCCGCCGGCACCAAGGACCTGCTCAGCTTCCTGGCCGGGGCCGAGCAACAGCAGAAGTTCATCGAGATGTCGGAGTCGTCCAACCTGCCGACGTCCCCGGACGTCGACCGGACCAAGTTCTCGACCCTGGTGCAGAAAGGCATGAAGCTGCTCGAGGACACGAAGGAGATCACGCAGTTCTTCAACCGGGACTCCAGCGACGCGCTCCAGGCCACCGCGGACGCCGCCCTGACCAAGTTCCTGGACAACCCCGACGACGTCGCCACGATCCTGAAGGACTGGCAGACCGCCGCCCAGCAGGTCTGGAACGGCTGAGGCCATGGCAGCCACCCGCATGGGACACCGACCCCCCGACGGGGCGTCCGGTTCGGACCGGGGGCCGGAGCAGCACAGCGTCCCCCGCTCCCGCCGCAGGCGGTCGGTGACCCGGCGGGTGCCGCCGGTCGTGTGGGTCCTCCTCCTGGTCCCGCTCGCGATCGAACTGGCCTGGGTCTTCTGGCCGGCGCTGAACAGCTTCCAGCTCTCCTTCACGAAGTGGCACGGCGTCGGTGTCGCCGAGCCGGTCGGGGTGAAGAACTACCAGACCCTGTTCTCCGACCCGATCTTCCACATCGCGCTGGTCAACAACGTCTACTGGGTGATCGGCTTCGGCGGGCTGTCGGTGATCATCGGGTTCGCCCTCGCCCTCGCCCTGAACAAGCCGCGTCCGGGGGTCGGGATCTACCGGAGCGCCATCTACCTGCCGATGGTCTTCTCGCTGGCCGTGACCGGGTTGTTCTGGCGGGTGATGTACCAGCCGGACGGGCCGATCAACGCGATGCTGGCCGCGATCGGGATCGACACGGGGCAACACCAGTGGCTGGCGGACCCGGACACCGCGCTCGCCGCGATCCTTGTCGCCGCCATCTGGCGCCAGGCCGGCTACATCATGGTGCTCTACCTCGCCGGGCTGAAGGGCTGCGACCCCAGCCTGGAGGAGGCGGCCGCGGTGGACGGGGCGAGCTGGTGGCAGAGGCTGCGCTACATCGTCATCCCGCAGCTCCGGAACGTGAACACCGTCATCTTCGCCGTCACCGTGATCGACTCGCTGCGCACCTTCGACATCGTGTGGGCCATGACCAGGGGCGGCCCCTACAACAGCACCCAGCTGCTCAGCACGTACATGTACCAGGTGGGCTTCACGCAGGTGAACCTCGGCTACGGCTCCGCCATCGCCGTGGTCATCTTCGCCCTCGCGATCACCTTCATCATCACCTATCTGGTGCGTGCGACGAGGGAGGACTGACATGGCCGCGGCCACCATCGAGCGGACGGCGCCGACCCCGCGGCGCACCAAGCGGCCGGAGTGGGTGTTCCACCTGGTCATGACCGTGATCACGCTGGCGTGGGTCACCCCGCTGCTGTTCGTCATCGCCGTCGCGTTCCGCAGCTTCGACGACCTCGCCGTCAACGGCCTCGGGTCGTGGCCCTCGTCCTTCACGGCGTCGGCCTTCGGGACCGCCTGGGTGGAGGGCAACATCGGCGGCGCGCTCACCAACAGCGTGCTGGTCACGATCGGGACGGTCGTGGCCGTCCTGTTCCTCTCGTCGCTGTCGGCATTCGCCCTCAGCCGCTACGCGATCCCGTTCGGACGGACCATCCTGCTCGTCATGCTGGCCGGCAACCTGCTCCCCCCGCAGATCCTGCTCATCCCGGTGGCGAAGATCTGCGAGATGGTCGGCATCTACGACACGCTGTTCGCGCTGGTCGTGGTCCAGGTCGGCTTCGGCATGGGCTTCTTCACGTTCGTCCTGCACGGCTTCATGCGGTCCCTGCCGGTCGAGATGTTCGAGGCGGCGAAGATCGACGGCGCCGGCGACCTGCGCATCTACGCCACCATCGTGATGCCGCTGTGCCGGCCGGCCCTCGCCGCGCTCGCCGCTCTCGAGAGCACCTGGGTGTTCAACGACCTGCTCTGGGCACTGACCGTGCTGCGCACGGACACCAAGTTCCCGATCACGGCGGCGCTGCTCAACCTCCAGGGCGGCTACACGACGGCGTGGAACGTGGTCGCGGCGGGTGCCCTCATGGCCGCGATCCCGACGACGATCGTCTTCTTCGCCTTCCAGAAGCACTTCGTCTCCGGGCTCCTCGTCGGGGTGAGCAAGTGAGCTGGGCCCTGCGCACCGCGTCCTCGGTCTACACGCTCGACCTAGCCCCTGACGGGCTGGGCCCTGTCCTGCAGGACTGGTCCGGGGCGGACGGGCCGCGTCCGTGGCACCCCGAGCCCCTGGCCTCGTTCACGACGCCGGCCGACCGGGTGCCGAGCGAGTACACCGTGCTCGGCACCCGGCACACGCGGGCGGCCGAACTCGTCCTCGAGGACGCGGAGGGCGTGGTCGGGGCTCGCGTCCGCTGGCCGGCGGAGCAGGTGGCGTTCGATGACGACGGCGTCCGGTCGAGGTTCACCGCCCGCGGCACCGACCACGCGGGACGGTTCGGGATCACGCTGGTGGTCGAGGCGAGCACCCGGCACGACGTGGTGTCCAAGCACGCGGTGATCACCAACACCGGCGGCGGGACCCTCTCGCTGCACCGGGCGTTCAGCCCGGGCTGGGAGCTGCCGCTGGCCGGACCGGTCGAGGTCGGGGTGCTCGCGGGGCACTGGTCGCGGGAGTTCACCCCGCTGGACGTCACGCTGCCGGCGGGTGAGTTCTCGATCGGCAGCAGGCAGGGCATCACCTCGCACGACTACTCCCCGGTGGTGAGCGTGCGCGGCGGCTCCGACTCCCCCGTGTTCGGCATCGCGCTCGCGTGGAGCGGCTCGTGGCGTCTGCGGGTCGACGTGCCGCCGTTCCGGGAGCGGGTGCGGGTGGCCGGCGGTGTCGAGGACGAGTCGACAACCATCACCCTCGGCCCCGGGGAGTCCTGGACCACCCCGGCCACCCTCGGCGTCCGCGCGCCGGACGGACGCGACGGCCTGCGCCGGCGCTGGCACGACTACGAGCGGAACGAGCTCGCCCGCTCCATGGACGAGGCCCACCGTCCGGTGGTCTACAACTCCTGGTACGCGACCACCTTCGACGTCCGTCCCGACCACCAGCGGGAACTGGCGGAGCGGGCCGCGGCGATCGGCGCCGAGGTGTTCGTCGTCGACGACGGCTGGTTCGCAGGACGCGACGACGACGCGGGTGGGCTCGGCGACTGGTTCCCGGACCCGCGCACGTTCCCCGACGGCCTCGACCCGCTGGTGTCCGCGGTGGAGGCGCTCGGCCTGCGGTTCGGTCTGTGGGTGGAGCCCGAGGCGGTCAGCCCGCGCTCCGCGCTCTACCGCGACCACCCGGAGTGGGTCTACCGGGCCGGCGACCGGCCCCTGGTCACGATCCGCAACCAGTACGTGCTCGACTTCGGTCGTCCCGATGTCATCGCCTGGACGAAGGAGTGGCTGCGCTCCCTGCTGGCGGACTCCCGGATCACCTACCTCAAGTGGGACATGAATCGGCCCGTCACCGACGGCGGGCGTCCCGACGACCCACGGGGACGGCAGTGGGCCGTCCAGCACGCGGAGGGGTACCACGAAGTCATGCGGATGCTCGCCGACGAGTTCCCGGACGTCACGGTGGAGGCCTGCAGCGGCGGTGGGGGCCGGATCACGCTCGCGGTGCTCGCGGACAGCGACGTCGTCTGGCCCAGCGACGAGACCGGGCCGCGCGACCGGCTCGCCATCCAGCACGGCTTCCTGTCCGCCTACGGGCCGCACGTGATGAGCTCCTGGGTCACCGACGAGCCCGACCGCCTGGACACCGCGCCGGTCAGCCTCGAGTTCCGGTTCCTGGTGGCGATGGCCGGCGTGCTCGGCATCGGCGCCGATCTCGGCGCCTGGTCGCCCGCAGAACTCACCCGCGCCGCCGACCTCGTCGGCCGTTACAGGGAGCTCCGTCACACCCTCCACGCCGGGCGGGTCGAGTTCCACGGCCACCCGTCCGACCCTGTCTACGCGGTCGAGTACGGCACTCCGGAGCGCACGGTCCTCCTGGTCTTCGGCCGGCCCGGCAGGCCGGCCGCGCCGGTACTGCGTCCGGGCACCCTCGCGCACGGCGCCATCTACCGGCTCGACGGACGCGAACTCAGCGCGGACATCGCCGCGCGGGGCGTGCCGGTGGGGTTCCTGCTCGCCGACGACGCGGACCTGCTGGTCCTGGACCGGGTCCGCTGACCTCGTCTCGCGAGGGCTTCCCGGTCAACGAGGCGGCCGGTCAGGGGAAGTAGACCTGCTGGAGGGCGAGCGGGGTGGATCCGCTGGCCAGCACCTGGAAGACCGTGTCCTTGAAGGACGTGACGTGGCGCGCGAAGTCGGCCGCGTCCACCTGGTCCTCGGTCGGCGGGTTCAGCATCACCACGGGCGACTCCAGGCGCAGCGTCAGCAGCTTCTTCGCCGTGTGCACGGTCTGGTTCTCCGGGTCGTCCCCGGTCAGCCGGACCCGGTGCGCGGTTACCGTGAGCGTGTCGGACGCGAACCGGGCACTGACCAGCCGCACCTGGTAGCTGCGGTCGATCGGGTACGACGCGTCGGCGCCGCTGAACAGGTTGTACAGGTTCCAGGTCCCCTGGTCCCGGGTGAGGGTGAGGTCCCCCCACTGGATCGTGCCGGACGCCGATGCTGCGCTCGCGGACGGCGTCGCGGCGGCGGTGGCTGTGGCCATCGCGGTCACCGTGACCGTCGGCGCGGCCGACTCCGGGGCCTGCGGCTGCGCCGAGGGCGGGGCCGACACCGTCGGCGTCGTGCCCGCACAGCCGGTCAGGACGCACACCAGCGCTGCCGCTGTCGTGATCAGGGGAACCATCCTGCGCATCGCCACTCCTTCTCGTGGTGCTCCTGCCGGATCAGATCCGGTCGGGCGCTGTCCTGATACCTCCTCGCCCGGACCGCGGGGCCCCGTCAGCCCCGGACGGACGCGAGCAGCTCCCTGGCGTGCGCGAGCGCCGAGTCGCTGGACTCCAGGCCGCCCATCATGGTGGCGAGCACATCGAGCCGGTCGGTGTCGGTGACCAGCCGGACGCCACTGGTGGTCACCGACCCGTCGTCGGACTTGGCCACGACGTAGTGCCGGTCGGCGAACGCCGCCACCTGCGCGAGGTGGGTGACCACGATCACCTGGCAGCGCTCGGCCAGCCGGGCCAGCCGACGTCCGATCTCCAGGGCGACCGCGCCGCCGACGCCCGCGTCGACCTCGTCGAAGACGAACGTCTCGCCGCTCGCCTCGGTGGCGAGCACGACCTCCAGCGCGAGCCGTACGCGGCTCAGCTCACCACCCGACGCCACCTTCCCCAGCGGTCCGGGGGCGCTGCCCGGGTTCGCGGAGAACAGCAGGCTGACCTGGTCGGCACCGTGCGGCCCGAGTTCGCCCTGGGTGAGCTCGAACTCCAGCCGCGCCTTCGGCATCGCGAGTGCCTTCAGCTCCCCCGCCACCAGCCCGGCGAGTTCGGACGCGGCCGCGCGCCGCAGCGTCGTGATCCGACCCGCCGCGGCGGCCAGACGGCCGTCGAGGTCGGCGACCACTCCCTGCAGCTCCGCGATCCGGTCCTCCCCGGCGTCGAGCCGGGTGACCCTGCTGGCGGCGTCCTGCGCCCAGGCCAGCACGTCGTCGACCGACTCCCCGTACTTGCGGGTCAGGTGGGCGAGCTCGGCCCTGCGTCCCGCGATCCACTCCAGCCGCAGCGGGTCGGCGTCCAGCCCGGACGCGTAGGACGCGAGCGCGGACGCCACGTCGGCGAGCCCCGCCGCCGCGCCCGCGAGCTCGTCCGCGATCGGGGCGAGCTCCGGGTCTGCGTCCACGGCCGGGCCCAGTGCCTTGCGCGCGGCCCCGACCAGGCTCAGCGCGTCGGTGGCGTCGAAGGCGTCCTCTTCGCCGGCCAGCGCCACCAGCGCGGCGTGCGACGCCTGCCGGAGGTCGTCGACGGCTTGCAGGCGGCGCGCCTCGGCAGCGAGCGCGGCGTCCTCACCAGGCTGCGGGTCGACCTTCGCGATCTCGTCCAGTCCGAATCGCAGGAGGTCCAGTTCACGCGCTCGCTCCTGCGACCGCGTGGTCAGCTCGGTGAGCTCCGCCGAGGCCGTCCTGCGCGCCACGTAGTCGGCGCGGTACGCGTCGAGCTCCGCGGCCAGCGCGGCCCCCGCGTACCGGTCGAGGACCTCCAGCTGTCGTTCGGGAGTGCCGAGCCGGAGCTGCTCGGACTGGCCGTGCACGGTCACCCACTCCCCGACCAGCGCCGCACCGGTCGACAGCGGCACCTGGGCGCCACCCACGCTCATCCGGGACCGGTTCGCGCCCAGCTGGCGCGTCACCAGCACCTCACCGTCCTCGACCTCCGCGCCGAGCTCGGCCAGTTGGTCGGCCCGATCGGCGACCTCCCAGCGCCCCTCCACCAGCGCGCGGGCCGCCCCGGTCCGGACCAGCCGAGGGTCGGCCTTCGCTCCGGCAAGCAGCGCGAGGCCCGTGACGATCATGGTCTTGCCCGCACCGGTCTCCCCCGTGACGGCAGTGAAGCCGGGTCCGGGCTCGATGGTCGCCTCGCCGATCACCCCGAGGTCGGCGATCCTCAGTTCACTGAGCATGGGCGGCGTCGCGTTCCGCAGCGCCCCGCCAGCCGTCGACGGGAAGGCCGAACTTGCGCACGAGGCGGTTCACGAACGGCTGCTCGGACGTGCGGGCGACCCGTAGCCGGTGCTCACCCCTGGTCGCCACGATCTCCTCACCGCCGGTGACGTCGGTGCTGCGGCGTCCGTCGCACCACACGACGCCGCCGCCTCCTCCCGGGAGCACCTCGATCGAGACGACCGTGTGCTCGCCGAGCACGAGCGGACGCGCGAACAGCGCGTGCGCGCTCAGGGGAACCAGCAGCAGCGCGGACACGTCCGGCCAGATCACCGGCCCGTGGGCGGAGAACGCGTAGGCCGTCGACCCGGTCGGGGTGGAGACGAGGACGCCGTCGGTCGCCCACCGGGACAGCGGGCGGTCGTCGAGCCGCACGAGCACTTCGATCATCCGCTCGCGGGCGAGCTTCTCGACCGACACCTCGTTGATGGCGAAGGACCGCCACAGCTCCTCGCCGCAGCGGCTCGCCCGCACCACCGTGTCGATCGTCATGCGCTCCTCGACCTCGTAGTCGGCATGCGCCACGCGTTCGATCAGCGCCGGCACCTGCGAGGACTCGAGTTCGGCGAGGAAGCCGACGTGGCCGAGGTTCACGCCCAGGACGGGGACGTGTCGGGGCAACGCCCACTCCGCCGCCCGCAGGATGTTGCCGTCGCCGCCGAACACGACGACCAACTCGCAGCTCGACCCGTCCTCGCCGTCGAGTTCGCGCAGGTCGGCACCCGGCACCCGCTCGGCGAGCCGCTCGAGGTCCTCGGTGGACGCGAGGCAGGTGATGCCGCGGGCGTTGATGCCGGTCACGAACTCGGCCGCCGCCTCCAGCGCGGCAGGGCGCAGGGGGTGGATGGTGACGGCCACCTGCCGCCGCTGCGATCTCACGGGGATCACCCTAACCCGGGCCGCCGACAGCGGCGTCCTGCGTGGTGAAGTGGACGAACCACTCCCGGTTCCCCGACTCCCCCGGCAGCCCGCTCTCGCCGCGCCACGCCTCGACCCGGCCGAGCCGGGCGGCCTCCTCGACCACCGCGTCGACGGCCCGATCCTGCAGGGCGGGGTCGCGCACCACCCCGCGGTCGTCCAGGCGTCCGCGGCCCACCTCGAACTGCGGCTTGACCAGGAGCAGCGCCTCGCCGGCCGGGGTGAGGACGGAGAACAGCCGCTCCAGGAGCAGGGTCAGGGAGATGAACGAGACGTCGCCCACGACGAGGTCGACGGGTTCGGCGTCGAGGTCGGCGAGGGTGAGCTCGCGAAGGTTGAGCCGCTCGCGCACCACGACCCTCGGGTCGGACCGCACGGCTGCCGCGAGCTGGTCGTGCCCCACGTCCACGGCGTAGACCGTCTCCGCGCCGTGTTCGAGGAGAACCTGGGTGAAACCACCGGTGGACGCGCCGGCGTCCAGCACCCGCGCCGGTACGACCACCCCGGACGCGGCGAGCGCCCCGGCCAGCTTGTGCGCGGCGCGCGAGACATAGTGGTCGGCCGCCTCGACGACGAGTCGGTCGGACGCGGCCACCTCCTGCGCGGGCCGGGTGGCGGGCCGTCCGTTCACCGTCACGTGGCCGCCGCGGACGACTTCTCCCGCCTGACCGCGGGAGCGGGCCAGCCCGCGTTCGACGAGAGCCTTGTCGAGCCTCACGGGCGCGGTGTGCGCAGCGCCTGCTGGAGGACCTCGACGGCCGCGGAGAGCTCGGCGTGGTGCTCGGCGACCGGCCCGTCGAGCCGGACGGCGGCGAGGGCGGCGTCGATCTCCGGCACGCCTGTGACGGGCGGTTCGGGGGCGGCTGGGGAGTCGGTCACGATCGTCATTCTAGGAGCCGCCGGGCTCGCCCAGGCCGCGCGCGGCGAGCGCCGCGCCGGTCGCCTGCGCCTGGCCGACGGCGCGGACGACGACGGGGGTGATCAGGGCGAAGAGGTTCCGCTCGCGTCCCCTTGCCCTGGCGGCCTGCCGGACCTGCTCAAAGGTGTCGAGCAGCAGCGGCACGGAGCGCACCATGATCGCGACCGCGAGCCCGACCCGCTCGGGGTCCACCCCCACGAGGCGGAACGGACGCAGGCCGGCCACGAGCGCGTCGATCAGGACGGGGCCGGGCGTGGTCAGGGTGAGCACGCGGCTGGCGTACACGGCCGTGACGAGGTTCGCACAGACGACGACGGCCAGGTCGGGCCGTCGGACGACGACCTGGTACCCGGCGAGGACAGCCAGCAGCACCCACAGCGCCAGCGGCAGCGCGAGGGCACGACGCCACCCCACCCGCGCGGACAGGACCACGAGGACGGACGCGAGCAGTGCGGCCAGGCTGGGCACGGGCTGGCCGATCGCCAGCGCAGGGACCGTCAGGACGAGCAGGATCAGGTACTTCCCGCCGGCGCCGAGCCGGTGCAGCCATGTGGTTCCCGGCACGTACAGGCCGAACAGGTTCACGGCCGGACCACCCGCAGGTAGGCCGGGATCGCCTCGGACGGGGTGCCGTCGGCGACCACGCGTCCGGAGTCGACGACGAGGACGCGGTCGGCCTCCGCGGCGAGGTCGAGGTCGTGGGTGGCGAGGACGACCTGCTGCTCGAGCCCGGCGAGGGCCGCGCGGACGAGGTCACGGTTGCGCAGGTCCAGCAGGGTCGTCGGCTCGTCCGCGACGACGATGCGGGGCCGGGCGGCCAGCACCGACGTCAGGGCGACGAGCTGGCGTTCTCCCCCGGACAGGTCGTAGACGCTCTGCTCTGCGACGTGGCCGAGGCCGCGCTCCTCCAGCAGCCGATGTGCCTCCGCCCTTCGGGCGGAGCGGTCCCGCAGGAACGGCCGCAGGGACAGTTCGACGTCGTCGGCGGGCGTGGCCAGGACGAGTTGGGAGAGCGGGTCGGTGAACACGAACCCGACGCGCCTGCGCACCTCGCGGCCGTCGTGGTCGGTGTCCAGGCCGTCCACCACCACCTGCCCCGTCGTGGGCAGGACCAACCCGTTCAGCAGTCGCAGCAGAGTCGACTTGCCCGAGCCGTTCGCGCCGATCACGGCGACCCGACGCTCGCCCAGGTCGAGCGTCGTGGGGTGCAGCAGCACCCGCGTCCGCTGCTCGCCCGACGCGGGCAGCGCCACGGTGACGCCGGCGCCGGCGAGCTGGATCACGTCAGGCCGTGGCGACCCGGCGCGTGGCGAGCAGCGCCGGGAACGCCTTGTGCACGGCGACCGCGACGGCGGCTGCGGCGAACATCTTGGCGATGTCGCCCGGCCAGTAGACGATGTCGGTGAGGAAGGCGGTGCCGAGCGAAAGGTGCGCCACCACCATCAACCCCACGATGCCGGCCGCGTGGATCACCAGCGAGCCGGCGAGTCCGGCGAGGAAGAACCCGAGGTACTGCTTCGCGCCCGTCCAGCCGACGAACAGCTTGGCGAACGCGCCGGCGACCAGGGCTCCGAACGGGAAGGCCAGCAGGTAGCCCACCGACGGCTTGGCCAGGACGGCGAGCCCCGCGGCACCGCCGGCGAACACCGGCAGCCCGGCGAAGCCGACGACGAGGTACAGCAGGGTCGCGAGGAAGCCGCGCCACGGCCCGAGGACCAGGCCGGCGAGGACCACGGCGAGCGTCTGCAGGGTGATCGGCACCCCCGCCGCACCCACCGGGATCGCCGGGGTCAGGGAGAACGCGGCGATCAGCGCCGCGAACACCGCGACGAGGGCAAGGTCCGTGGCCGTGCTGGGCCGGGTGGAAGTGGACACGGGGGCTCCTATCGGTCGCGGGAAGGATACCGGTTCGGTCGTGGGATCACTGGACGAGGTCCAGTGCAGCGAGCGCGCCGCTCGCGTCGAGACCCGGGTCGGTCCACACCAGCTGGGTGAGCGCCCACAGGGCGTCGAACTGGTCCTCGGGGGTCCGGGGCGAACCGGCCAGACGGACACGTCCGGCCTCGGCCACCGCCACCTGGGCACGGCAGGTCGCCCTGCCGTCCCCGACCACCAGCGGACGCACGCCGCGCAGGAGGGCGCTGACGTTCGCTCCGATGTGCGTGGGCCGTTCTTCCGGGGGTGCGGCGACGAGGTCGTGCTTGCCGTGGGCGCCGCTGAAGACCAGCAGCGAGTCGATCCCGGCGTTGTGGGCACCGCTGATGTCGGTGTCGAGCCGGTCCCCGACGAAGACCGGGTGCTGCGCGCGCGTGCGGCGCATCGCCTCGGCGAGCATCGGCCGGAAGGGCTTGCCGAACGTCGTGGGCTCTCCCCCGACGACCAGTCGGACGACGGCGAGTGCGCCGCCCACGCCGGGGACGAGGCCACGGTCGGTGGGACGGGAGGCATCGTCGTTCGTCGCGAACCAGCGGGCGCCGCCCTGGATCGCCAGCGCAACCTCATCCAGCAGTCGCCAGGAGAGGTCGGGGTCATACCCCTGGATGACGGCGGCCGGCTGCTCGTTGGCCGTCCCGACCACCTCGAAACCGGCGGCCGCGACGAGACCCGCGAGGTTGCGGCTCCCCGCGACGAGCACGCGGGAGCCCGCGGGGAGCTCGGCCGCCAGGCCGACCGCGGCGACCTGCGCGCTGGTGAGGACGTTCGCCGCCATGGCCTCGAACCCGAGCCCGTTGAGCTGGTCGATCACCACCTGCGCCTCGCGGGCCGCATTGTTGGTGACGTACATCACCTTCGTCCCACGCTGCCGGAGCGACCGGAGTGCACCGGCCGCGCCCGGCACGGCTTTCGGGCCGAGGTAGATCACCCCGTCCAGGTCGAAGAAAGCCGCGTCATATCCGTCGATGACGGCGCTCACTCCGTGCGCTCCTCCCGGGCTTCGTCGGCGACGTGCTCGGCGTCAGCGACGTGTTCGGTCTCTGACCCGTCATCGTCGTCGAAGTCGTCGTCGAAGTCGTCCTCGTCCTCGTCGTACTCGATGACGAGGCCACGAAGCGCCGCGACCCGATCAGCCGCGTCCGTGGACTGGTCGGGATCCAGGCGGACCACGGCGTCGAACCAGCGCTCCGCCTCGTCCCCCTCCCCCGTGCGCTCCAGGAGGTCGGCATAGGCGTAGCGCAGCCGCGCCCTGGCGATCTTCGGTCCGCGGGCGCCCACCTGCTCGATCTCGGCCTTCAACAGCCGCTTCGCCTCGTCCGACTGGCCGGTGTCGATCCGGATCCCCGCCTCGACCAGGCGCAACTCCACCAGCGCCGCCACGTCGGGGTTGGCCGCCAGTCCCTCCCTGACCAGCTTCAGCGCCGCCTGGTGACGCCCGAGGGCGCGCTCGCAGTCCGCCATAGCCGGGAGGTACTCATCGCCGCCGCTCATCCTGCGCAGCGCCCGGAACTCCGTGAGTGCCGTCGCGTAGTCGCCGGCGGCGTACGCGGTTTCCGCCGCCGCCTCCCTGGTGATCGGCAGCCGCGCAGCCCTCCGCCGCGCCGCTTCGGCATGCGCGTAGGCCAGCTCCGGATCGGTGTCGATCAGGCGGCCCGCCATCAGCAGGTGGGCACCGACGATCTCTGCCTTCTCCGCCGTCAGCCCGCGCAGTTCGGCGCGAACGCCACGGGGCAGCTGCCGCAGGTCGAGACCCTTGGGAGTGGCCGGCTCGTTCGGCTTCGCCGCGAAACCGGGACGCGGCGCCTCGCGCCTCTCCTCGTAGCCACGGTCATCGCGGCGGCCCGAACCGGCGTCGCCTCGTCGTCCGGCGTCCGCGCCACCACGGCGATCCTGGTTCCCGCGGTAGGCGGGACGGGACGCCCCACTGTCAGCACGCTCGTCGCGGGAGTTCTTCCACTGGCCCGAACCCGCGCTCGAGCGGCCGGTGGGACGGCCCTCCGAGCGCGATCCGGGGCGACCGGCCGCGCCGGAGCCGGATCGCTGAGGACGCGCATCACGTGCGCCGCCCGAGCGACGGTCCTCACCACGGTCGTAGCCGCCCGAGCCACGCGTGTCTCCATAACCACCGGAGGGACGCTTGTCGCCGTAGCCACCAGAACCACGGCGCTCCCCGCGACCGGCCGAGCCGCGCTGGTCTCCGTAGCCACCGGAGCCGCGCCGCTCGCCGTCACCAGTCGAGCCACGCCGTTCCCCGTAGCTACCGGAACCGCGCTTGTCGTTGTAACCGCCGGAGGAGCGCCTGTCCGTGTAACCGCCGGACCCGCCTCGCTCCCCGCCGTTGCCCTGGCTACGCCGGTCAGCGGACCCCGACCTCGGCGGACGCGAGTCGCGGGACCCGGACTCCCACCGTTCGTCTGCACCCCTCGAGCCCTGCGCACGGGCGGCATCACGGCCGCCGCGCTGACCACCAGGGCGCTGCTCGTCCGCCGAACGCGGCCCGCGTCCGGTGGAGGCGCGCTCACCGCCATCCCAGTTCTGGGGCCGACTCGAGCCGCCGGGCCGCCGCGAGTCGGCGGGCCTCCCGCCTCGTGTCTCGGAGGACCGTCGGGAGCGGGAGCGGCCTTCAGCGCCGAACTCGTCGGACCCCGCCCGGCTCTCGTACCGCCCCGACGAGCTCCGCGGACCAGAAGAACGCGAGCCCGAGGTTCCGGCAGCGGACCTGCCACCGGAGCGACCCGCCGGGCCACCGCTCGAACGTCCGCGAGATCCCGCACCGTCACCGTCCTGGCGTCCCTTGCCGCCGGCGCCGCCCCGAGCAGCGGGACGGCCCTTCCCGTCCGAGGAACGGTAGCCGCTCCCCGAGCCGGAAGACCGGGCTCCGCCGGGACGAGACCCGCCGCCCTGGGACGACGGCTTTCGCCGGCTGTCGCCGGCTCGATCTGGGGTGGATTCGCTCACCACACCATCCTGCCTTCCGCGCCACACCGGCGCAAAGTTCTTTGGGTACAACGCACAACACCCCCGTGGGGCCGAAGCTCCACGGGGGTGTTTGTATGTCCGGCGACGTCCTACTCTCCCACAGGTTCCCACCTGCAGTACCATCGGCGCTGAGAGGCTTAGCTTCCGGGTTCGGAATGGAGCCGGGCGTTTCCCTCTCGCCATGATCACCGAAACTCTATGGAGTTGTGGCGGGTCTGCGCTCTTACGAGCGAGACT
>NZ_JASGKL010000002.1:0-19537 GCF_049840635.1 Propionicimonas sp. | reverse complement strand
AGGCGTGCTGATTTGCTGGAGCGTCCGCGCGGGTGGTGGCTGTCGTCGCGTTGCCCGCGTGACTCCTCCTTGGCCGAGCCGCAGCAGCTCGGGCTTCACGTCCTCGCCGGCGAACAGCTCCAGCAGCCGCCGGCCCACCATCACGTGCTGGTACAGCGGTACCGGACGCCGCTCGGTGACGACCACCTCGACCCCGCCGGCGATCCTCGGAGAGCCAGTCGCCGAACTCCTCGGCGTTGCTCACCGTCGCCGACAGCGCGACCAGCTGCACCGACTCAGCCAGGGAGATCATCACCTTCTCCCACACGGGCCGCGAAACCGGTCCGCGAGGTAATGTACCTCATCCATCACCGACGTAACCGAGGTTCGCCAGGGTGCGGGACCGGCGTAGATGATGTTCCGCCAGCACCTCGGTGGTCATCACGACCACCGGCGCCTTGCCGTTGACGGTGGTGCCGCCGAGGTGAGCAGGCCGACCTTGGCCTCCTCCCCGTGCCGTGTCGCAAGGTCGTGGTACTTCTGGTTGCTCAGCGCGCCCTTGATTCGGGTGGTGAAGAAGCACCTGCGTCCGGTCTGAGGGCGAGGAACACCGCATTACTCCCCTCATCACGGTCTTGCCCGCGCCGGTCGGTGCGGCGAAACCTGGCACCCAGGGTCGGCCGCGACGTGCTGGCACGCGGTGACCTGGTAGTCGTCCAGCGCGAACGGGTACCCGGCGCGGAAGGCGGCCAGGAAGTCCACGGTGCCAACCTAACCGACGTCCCCGGTCTGGCGCGTGACGCGCCACACGGCGATCGGGCAGCGGGTCAGCTCGTGGCCACGGCGGCAGGGACGAAGACCGACAGCGAGTCCGGGACGGCCCGCAGGTGCAGCGGGACGGGGCCGAGCTCCTCCCCGTCCGCCATGCCGAACAGGCCGTCGCCGTCGACCACGACCTCCCGGGCACGGAGCTGTTCGACCGCCGGGTCGCGGACGTAGCCGCCGTCGAACATCCGCGGCAGCAGGCGCAGCAGCGTGAAGCGGCTGACCGGATGCACGATCGTGAGGTCGAGCAGGCCGTCGGCCACGTCCGCGCCGACACAGCCCTGCATGCCGCCACCGAACCAGCCCGCGTTGCCCACCGCGACGAACATCGCCGTCTGGGTGCGCTCGATGCCGTCGATCACCAGCCGGTACGGCACCGGCTCGAACCGGCTCAGCTCGGCCAGCGCCGCCCAGGTGTAGCTCAGCTGGCCGAGGTTCCAGCGCAGGTGGTTGGTGCGGTAGTTCACCCTGGCGTCGAAGCCGGTACTGACGATCGAGCCCACCCAGCGGCGCTCGGCGCCCTCGGACAGCCGGCCGCGGGCCTCCATCAGGTCCATCCGCAGCGTGTGGCCGTCCACGATCGTGCGGATCGCCCCCGCGAGGTCGTTGGGGACGCCCACCCCGCGGCAGAAGTCGTTGCCCCTGCCCGCGGCGACCAGTCCGAGCGGGACGTCGGTCCCGGCAGCAGCGTTGAGGCCGAGGTGCATCATCCCGTCCCCGCCCATCACGACCAGCGCGTCCCGCCGATGCCCCTCGACGGCAGGCCGGGCCTGCTCGACCGCCTGGATGCAGCGCAGCCGCGCGTCGCTGAACGACGTGGTCTGGTGGACGTGGAGGTTCGCCTCCGGCAGCCCCGCGACGAGACCGGCGGTCAGTGGCGGCAAGAGCCGGCGCGCGCGCCCCCGTCCGGCCTCCGGGTTCACCACCAGCGTCAGGGTGGGGCCGTCGTAGCGCAGGGACAACGTCAGGTCCCTGCCACCACGAGTTCGGCCTTGGCCTTGCGCCGGTCGTGGACGCGGCAGATCACCTCTGCGATCAGGTACAGCAGCGTCATCGGGATCGCCAGCGCGAGCATCGAGAAGGGGTCGGTGGACGGGGTCGCCGCGGCCCCGAAGACGAAGATGCCGAAGATCACGTACGTGCGGACCTTCCTCAGCTGGTCGGCCTTCAGCACCCCGACCAGGTTGAGCCCGACCACGAGGACGGGGATCAGGAAGCCCAGTCCGAACACGACCATGAGCTGCAGGGTGAGGGTGAGGAAGTCCTCCACGTCCACGAGGTTCGTGACCGGGACGCTGGACGGGGTGAAGGCCAGGAGCACCGAGATGCCCTGCGGCATGATGTAGTAGCCGATCAGCACGCCGAGCAGGAACAACGGCACCGCCGCGCCCAGGAACCCGAGCGCGTACTTCTTCTCCTTGGCCAGCAGCGCAGGGACGATGAACGCCCAAATCTGGTAGACCCACACCGGGCTGGACAGGACGAGGCCCGCGACCACGCAGACCTTCATGGCCAGGATCAGCGGGGTCGCCACGCCGGTGATGACCGTGGTCGGGTCGAGGTTCGGGTTGCTCTCCGCGAGCATCTGCACGGCGAGCAGGTAGGGACGCAACATCACCTGGTACAGCTGGTCGTACCAGATCGCGGCGAGCAGGCTGACGACGATGATCGCGACCACGGAGACGATCAGGCGGTACCGCAGTTCGCGGAGGTGGTCGCCCAGCGACATGGTGCCACCCGGACCCGCCTGCGGCGGCCTCAGCCAGGCGAAGCGCCGGCGCTTACCCTCTGCCATCGACGGAGATCAGGACCTCTCCGGGTCCGCGCCGGTGCTCGCCGGCGGCGTGGGGGGACTCGGCTGCACGGTGGGGCTCGGCTGCACGGTCGGGGGTGCGGGGGTCGGCGGCGACGGCTCGGCGGGCGTGGCACGCAGCGTCGAGGTCTCCTCCTTGAACTCGCGGATCGCCTTCCCGGTGTTCTTGCCGATCCCGGCCAGACGGGAGCCACCGAACAGCAGCAGCGCGATCAGGGCGAGGATGACCCACTCCCAGCCACCCAGACTCGGCATGGCGCTCTCTCCTTCTCCCGGAATGCTCCGGGCTACCTTAGCTCGCTTCGCGGCGCAACCGTGCCGATGGGTGGCACGAAAGGAACCGTCCCCGGCGTGCCGGCCGGGCGGATCAGTCCGTCCCTCCGCGGCCCGGGGGCAGCGCCGGCTGGATCTGGCCGATCAGGTCGGCGAGTTCGTTCGCGCGGGTGCCCAGCATCTCCAGTTCGGAGAACAGGTCGGACGCCTTGTGCCACAGCCACACGGCGTAGCTGACCACCATGATCAGCCCGGCGAGCGCGATGCCGCCGAAGACCAGCACCCAGACCATGAGCCGAACCCTACCCGGCGTAGGCGGCGAGCGCCTCTGCGGCGGCCTCCCGGGCCGCGTCCGCCGCCGCGGCGGGCATGACCGCGAGCACGTCGCTGCCCAGGCGCAGCAGGAGCGACCGCAGCCAGGCCGGGTCGGCGACCAGCAGGTCGACCTCGATCGCGGCGTTCGTGGTACGCACCGCGCGGGTCGGGTAGTACTCGGTGATCCACGCCGCCGCGGGCGCGATCCGCAGGGTGACCTGCGCGGCGTCCGCGCGCTGCTCGAGCCAGCCGGGCCCGAACGTGGGCGGCTCGCCCACCTCCCCGGCGGGCTCGCCGGTCGGCCGCACGGCGTCGATCCGGTCCAGCCGGTACGTCCGCCAGGCGTCGCGTTCGGGACTCCAGGCCTGCAGGTAGCCGAACCCGTCCCTGGTGATCAGGCGGACGGGCGCCACCCGCGGCGTGGACGGGGCGAGGCCGGCTCCGGTGTAGTCCAGGTCCACGAGCTCACCGGACGCGACGGCCGCGGCGAGCTGCTGCCGGATGTCCTGCGACCCGACGGCGACCGCCACCTGCGGGGTCACGGTTCCCGCGCCGGTCGCGCGCTCGAGCTTGGCCAGCGCCGACTCGGTGCCCTCGGCGAGGTTGCCCCCGGCCAGTTCCCTGACCGCGCGCAGCGCGACCACGAGGCTCATCGCCTCGTCCGGGGTGAACCGCATCGGGCGGGACAGGTAGTCGGCGTTGGTCAGCCGGATCCGCCCCGACTCGGTCACGGCGTCCATGTCGACCTCGATCAGGTCGCCCGGCATCCCGCCGGGCAGTCCGCAGAACCACAGCACGTTGAGGTCGTCGACGAGCTGCTCGGCCGTGACGCCGAAGACGGCGGCGGTCGCGTCGAGCTCGGCGTTCGGGTGGCTCTGGAGGTACGGCACCAGCGCCAGCAGCCGGTTGACCTGGTCGACGGACGTCATGCGTTCCCCCCTGCGACCGTGGCGAGCCCCGCGACGGCGGCGAGCTCCGCGATGACCTGGGCCCGCACGTCAGCCGGCGCGAGGACGACCACGTCCGCCCCGTGCGCGCACACCTCTCCGACGAGGTCGCCGGTCCTGGCGTAGCTCACGGCGAGCACGTCGTACCCGGCGGGCGGGTCAACCGGAGCGTCCGCGGGACGCCCGCGGCGGCGCAGCTGGGGTGCCCGGCCCGGCCGGATCGCGAGCAGCGCCTCCGCGTCCGGACGCCTTGGCTCCAGGCTCAGCCACGCGGCGTCGATGTCGATCTCGGGGACGGTGTAGGAACCGGGTCGCCGGAGCCGTTCGGCCGGGCCGTCCACGCGGGCCACCTTGAACATGCGCGGCGCGTCCTTGTCCCTGTCGCGGCCCAGCAGGTACCAGGCACCGCGGCGGTAGGTCATCGCCCACGGCTCGACCTCGCGCGGCCTGCCCTTGTAGCCGAACCGGATCGGGACACGGTCGATCGTGGCCTCCCAGATACTGGCGAACGCCGGCTCCCTCGCCTCCAGGGACGGGGAAAGGGCGGCCAGCCGGGCCGGGTCGGGATCGACGCCCGCCGCGCGCAGCTTCGCCAGAGCGGTCACGGCCTGCTCTGCCTGCGTCGCCGACTCCCACACCGTCGCGGCCAGTCCCAGCGCGGCCGTCTCCGCGGACGTGAACTCGATGGCGGGCAGTTCGAAGTCCAGCCGGTTGATCCGGTAGCCGACCTCGTCGGGGAAGAACGAGCTGTTGCTGCCGGTCTCGACCGGGACCCCCATGGCGCGCAGGTCGTCCTTGTCGCGCTCGAAGGTGCGCTCGAACGCGGCGTCGCTCAGGTCGTGGTACCCCTCGACCACCTGACGGATCTGCGCCTTCTCGATGAAACGGCGGGCCATCAGCAGGCAGATCGCGAGGTTCATGATCCGTTCGGACTTGCGGGGCGGCACGGCGGTGACGTTACCGGATCTGCTTGACTGAAACGCGCACATTCACCACTCGACGGGAGGTTCCGGTGGCCGGACGCTTCGCCCCCAGCCCCACCTCCGACCTGCACCTGGGCAACCTGCGCACGGCGCTCGTCGCCTGGCTGCTCGCCCGCTCGACCGGACGCGACTACCGGCTGCGGATCGAGGACCTGGACACCCAGCGGGTGGCCGCCGCCGGAGATGTCGCCGCACGCCAGCAGCGCGACCTCGCCGCGCTCGGGCTCGACGTCGACGGGCCGGTGGTGTGGCAGTCGGCGCGGACCGCCGCCTATGCCGACGCCGTGGCCGGGCTCGACACCTACCCCTGCTACTGCACGCGTCGCGAGATCGCCGAGGCCGCGTCCGCCCCGCACGGCGACGGGTACCGGCCCTACCCGGGGACCTGCCTGCGGCTGTCCGCGTCCCGGCGGGCCCAGCTGGAGGCCACCCGGACGCCCGCGCTCCGCGTCCGGGCGAACGGCGCGAGCAGCACCGTCGTGGACCTGTGGGCGGGCGAGGTCAGCGGGGTGGTGGACGACTTCGTGGTCGTCCGCAACGATGGCGTGGCCGCCTACAACCTCGCGGTCGTCGTCGACGATCTCGCGATGGACGTAGACCAGGTGTGCCGCGGGGACGACCTGCTCTCCTCCTCCCCGCGGCAGGCGTGGCTGGCCCGCCGGCTGGGCGGGGAGCCGCCCGGGTACGCGCACGTCCCGCTCGCGGTGAACGCGCAGGGGCGGCGGCTGGCCAAACGGGACGGCGCGGTCACCCTGGCCGACCTGGCCGCCGTCGGAGTGGACGCGGAAGGGGTTCTCGGCCTGCTCGCCGTCTCGCTCGACCTCGCCGAACCGGGCGAACACGTCAGCGCGGCAGGGTTGCGCGCGCGCTTCGATCCGGCGCTGCTGCCCCGCCTTCCCTGGGTGGTCGGCTGACCCGCGAGCCCTCCCGCTGCGGGCCGACGCGGCTAGGCGGCGGTCGCGGTGGTGAACAGGATGTCGACCACGTAGACGACCGTGTCGCCCGCCTCCACCGGCGGGTTGTTGCTCCCCTGCGGGAAGCCGTCGTCCGGCGGCAGCACGAGCAGCACCCGCGACCCCACCGTCTTGCCGACGAGCCCGGTCTGCCAGCCGGGGATCAGGTCGGCCAGGGCGCCGGTGGTCGGCGTCGCGAACCCGTCGTCGATCAGCTTCCCGGTCTTCCAGGAGTAGCCGACGTACCGGGCCGTGATGGTGTCGCCCTTGGCGACCTTCGTGCCCGTGCCCTCGATCAGGACCGTGGCCGACATGCTGCTCGGTGCGCTCGAGGACGGGATCGTCACGGTCGGCTTGTCCGCGGCACTGCCGGTCACGGTCGGGAGGCCCGCCGGCGGCGTCAGCTCCTTGCCCTCGGGCTGGGACACCGACACGTCGATGATGTCGACGACGAAGACCAGGGTGTCGCCGACCTCGATGCCGGCGTCCGAGCTGCCGCCCGCGGCGTCGTACGCGTCCGAGCCGGGCATCGCGATCAGGACACGGCTGCCCGCGCGCTGCCCGGTCAGGCCGGTCTTGAACCCTGTGATCACCTGGGCCAGCGAGAAGGTCGCCGGTGTGCCCGCGGTGTACGACTCGTCGAAGCTCTTCCCGGTCCGTCCGTCCACGCCGTAGTAGTGGACGGTGACGGTGCTGTCGGCGCTGGCCTTGTAGCCGGAGCCCTGGTCGAGGACCTCGACCCGCGTCTTGTCGATGACGAACGGCGTCTTGAAGGTCACGGTCGGCTTCTTCAGCTGCTTGCCCTTGACCGTGATGCCGTCGAGCGAGTCCTGCACCTTCGCCGTGCTGGTGGGCGTGGCCGAGGCGGTCGGCGTCGCCGACTCCGTGGCGCTCGCGGACGCCGACGGGTTCGAGTCCGTGGCGGACGACGGGTTGCTGCAGGCGGCGAGCGCGAGCAGGCAGGCGAGGACGGGGATCACGCGGGTACGAGGCACCCGGAGAGAATACCGAACGCTGCTGTGGCGGGATGCCACCGGACCCGGGGCGGTCGACGTGATCGCCCGCTGGCCCTCCGGGTCAGCCCAGACCCGCCAGCAGGTCGTCCAGCGCCGCGGACGTCGGCACGCGCGGGTCGTCCAGCAGCACGGTCCGGTCACCGAGGGAGCTGCCGTCGTCCGGGAGGTCGTGGACCGTACAGGTCTGCCAGTCGACGCTGTGGCGGCGCGTCCCCACCGCGTCGATGAACCGGCCCCTCGCCGCAGCCCTGGTGTCGTGTGGAGGCGTGGTGACGGCGCGTCCCACCTGCTCGGGGGCGGTGAGCCGGCGCACCGCCCCACCCGCCTCGAGGGCCCCGATCAGGCCGCCCAGCTCGTGGAAGGCGAGGTCGAGCTGGCGCAGCCGCGGGTCGTCCGCGGCCAGGCCGTGGCGGCTGCGGTACTCGCGCAACAGCCGCAGCTTCGCCACCCACTCCACGGTGTCGGCTACCGCGTCGGGGTCGGGCGACGCGAGCGCGTCCAGCACCCGTGCCCAGAGCTGGGCGACGCCGGGAGCGGCGGACGCGCCGGCCAGGTCGAGGTGCGCGTACTGGAGGTCGATCGCGCTGGCCCGACGCCCGTCGGCGAGGTCGAGCACGGCCAGCGGGTCGCGGGCGACCGCCCGCAGCGCCCCGGCCGGGTCGGCGAGCCGCAGCGACGCCAACTCCGGCGCCGGCCCGTCCGGGCGGTCGAGGATCGCGAGGACGGCGAGCATCGTGCCCACCTTCAGCAGCGCCGATCCCTCGACGAGGTTCGAGTCACCGGCGAGCACGTGCAGCCGCCGGAATCGGGCCGCGTCCGCCAGGGGCTCGTCCCTGGTGTTGACCAGCGGCCGGGCCCTGGTCGTCAACGCCGACAACTGGTCGTGCAGGTGGTCGGCACGCTGGCTGATCCTGAACTCGCCGCGGTGCAGCCGCCCGCTCCCGCACAGGACCTGGCGGGTGACCAGGAAGGTGGTGAGCAGGTCGACCGCGCCGGACAGCTCCAGGTCGCGGCTGACCAGGTAGTTCTCGTGGCAGCCCCAGGAGTTGCCGAAGCTGTCCGCGTTGTTCCTGAACAGGCGGAAGGAGACCTCCCTGCCCTCTGCGCGGGAGGCGTCGACCGCGCGGCGGGCGAGGTCGGCCACGAGCGCGTCCCCCGCACGTTCGGCCACCAGCAGGTCGTGCGGCGTGCGGCACTCGGGCGTCGCGTACTCGGGGTGGGCACCGACGTCGAGGTACAGGCGTCCGCCGTTGCCGAGGAACGCGCCGCTCGCCCTGTGCTCGGCGACGAACGGCCGGAACAGGAGTTCCGCGGCCTCGGGCGCGCTCAGCCGCCGCCCGTCCGCACGGGCGCTCAACCCGTACTCGGTCTCGACGCCCAGCACCCTGTCCACGCCGACCATTCTGATCGACGGACGCGCGGCCGGGTGGCCTACAGCTTCATCAGGTCGAGCAGGGCGCCGATCTCGTCCCTGGTCAGGTCGCGGACCGCGCCCGGTTTCAGGTCGCCGAGCTTCACCGGACCGATCGCGATCCGGGACAGCTTGCGGACGGGGTGGCCGACGGCGTCGAACATGCGCCGCACGATCCGGTTGCGGCCCGAGTGCAGCGTGACCCGGACCAGGCTGCGGTCCCCCAGTCCCTGCACGAGCTTCGCCTGGTCGGCCTGCACGGGGCCGTCGTCGAGCCGGATGCCGGTCCGCAGCCGCTTCAGCGTCGCCTCGGTGACCTGCCCGGCCACCTCGGCGACGTAGGTCTTGGACACCTCGTAGGACGGGTGGGCCAGCCGCTGGGCGAAGTCGCCGTCGTTGGTGAGGATCAGCAGGCCCTCGGTGTCGGCGTCGAGGCGTCCGACGTGGAACAGCCGGCCGCGCTCGCCGAGGTAGTCGGCGACGGTCGGACGCCCGTGCGGGTCCTCCATGGTCGAGACCACCCCGCGAGGCTTGTTCAACACGACGTACTCGTGTGGCTGCTGCGGCGGGATGCGCTTGCCGTCCACCCGGATCACGGCCGTGGCCGGGTCGACCCGCAGGCCCTGCTCCCGCACCACCTCGCCGTTCACCTCGACACGACCGCGGAAGATCAGGTCCTCCGCCGCGCGCCGGGACGCGACGCCGGCCTGCGCCAGCACTTTCTGCAGGCGGACGCCCTCGTCGCTCATTCGGCCTCCTCCGTGTCGTGATCCTGCTGGTCCGCCGCGTCCGTCTCCCCGCTCACCTCGAGCGGGAGCGGCTCGTCACTGCCGTGCCCGGCCAGCCCGGCGAGCTCCGCCTCCAGGGCCGACGCGTCCGGCAGGTGCGGGGCCAGCGGCGGCAGCTGGTCGAGGCTGACCAGCCCCATCCGCTCCAGGAAGTACGTCGTCGTCCCGAACAGACGGGCGCCGGTCTCCTCGTCGCGGCCCACCTCCTCGATCAGGTCGCGGGTGGCCAGCGTCCGCATCACCCCGTCGACGTTGACGCCACGCACGGCCGAGACCCGGCCACGGGAGATCGGCTGGAGGTAGGCCACGACGGCGAGCGTCTCCAGGGCGGCCTGGCTGAGCGTGCCCCGCTGCCCCTCCAGCAGCCAGCGGCCGATCACGTCCGCGTGCTCCTCGCGGGTGTAGTAGCGCCAGCCGCCGCCGACCCGGCGCAGCTCGAAGCCGCGTCCGGTCTCGTCGTAGAAGGCGGCGAGGTCGGCCAGGCACTCCTCGACCTGCGCCACCGGGGCGTCCACGGCCTCGGCCAGGTCGCCGGCCGGCACCGGCTCGGTCGCCATCAGCAGCAGGGCCTCCACGGCCCCTGCGATCCCGCTCACTCCTCGTCCTTCCCGACGTTGGTGCGACCCTCGTCGAACTCTGCGCCGATCCGCTCGGCGTCCACCTCCGCGCCGAGCCAGCGGACGGTCAACTCCCCCAGCGGTGTCAGCTGCTCGAAGCCGACCGCCTTCTCCCTGAACAGTTCCAGCAGCGCGAGGAAACGGGCGACCACCACCAACCGGTCGGACGCGTCCGCGGTCAGCGCCCGGAAGGTCAGGGTGGAGTGCTCACGCAGCCGCCGGACGATCTCCTCCGCCTGCTCGCGCACGCTGACCAGCGGCATGTGGAGGTGCTCGAGCCCGACCAGCGGCGGGTCCTTCGGCGTCAACGCGCGGCCGGCGAGCACGGCGATGATGTCGGCGAACCCGTCCAGTTCGACGTCGGGCAGCAGGCTCGCGAACCGCTCCTCCAGCCCACCGGGACGCGGGTGCCGCCGGGCCTGCGCGTCCAGCGTCCGGCCCAGCCAGCCGCTGACGATCTTGAACGCCCGGTACTGCAGCAGCCGGGCGAAGAGCAGGTCGCGGGCCTCCAGCAAGGCCAGGTCCTCGGCGTCCTCCACCTCGCCCTGCGGCAGCAGCCGGGCGGCCTTCAGGTCGAGCAGGGTCGCGGCGACCACGATGAACGAACTGGTCTGGTCGAGGTCCCACGACGACGTGCCCTGGCTGGCCTGGAGCTGACGGATGTGCGCGACGAACTCGTCGGTGACCTTCGACAGCGCGACCTCGGTGACGTCCAGCTTGTGCTTGGAGATCAGCTGCAGGAGCAGGTCGAACGGCCCGGAGAAGTTGGTCAGGTGGACGGTGAACTCGTCCTGCGCGGCGAGCAGGCTCACGGCGTACCGAGGCCGCGGACCAGGTCGGAGTCCCCGCCCCGGGCGGCCAGGTCAGCCATCGCCAGCACGATGGCCGTGCGCACGATCCGGCCGCGGTCGACCGCCACCCCGTGCTGGGCCCTGAGCGTGAGCCGGGCCTGCTCGAGGGCGAGCAGCTCGTCGCTGCTCACGTAGACGGTGATCTTCTCGTCGTGGCGGACGCGCCCGGAACCCTGGGGCGCCGTGACCTCGTCGGCGGGGGCGCCGCCGTTGCGGGCCGGCTGCTCGGCACCGGGCGCGACCTCGTCCGGGACGGAGGTCGGCCGGAACAGCTCGGCCGCGCCGGGCAGGCCTACGCGCCGGGGCATCGGGCGAGCACCTCCCTGGCCAGCATGCGGTAGGCCGCCGCGCCCGGGGACGAGGGCGCGTAGGTGGTGATCGGCTCGCCGGCGACCGTGGTCTCGGGGAACTTGATCGTGCGCCGGATCACCGTGTGGAAGACCGTGTCGCCGAACGCCTGCACGACCCGCTCGAGCACCTCGCGGCTGTGCAGGGTGCGGGCGTCGTACATGGTGCCGAGGATGCCGAGCGTCTCCAGTTCGGGGTTGAGCCGGTCCTGCACCTTGTCGATCGTGTCGGTGAGCAGTGCGATCCCGCGCAGGGCGAAGAACTCGCACTCCAAGGGCATCAGCACCTTGTCCGACGCGGTCAGGGCGTTGACGGTGAGCAGGCCGAGGGACGGCGCACAGTCGATCAGGATGATGTCGTAGCTGTGCCGCACCTTGGTGAGCACCCGGCGCAGAGTCTGTTCGCGGGCCACTTCCGAGACGAGCTGGACCTCCGCGGCGGACAGGTCGATGTTGGACGGCAGCAGGTCGAGACCCTCAACCACCGTGTGGGTGATCACGTCCTCAGCGACCGTGTGCTTGTTCAGCAGCAGGTCGTAGATGCTGGTCTCGAGGGTGTGCGGGTTCACCCCCAGCCCCACCGACAGGGACCCCTGCGGGTCGAAGTCGACGAGCAACACCTTGCGCCCGGTCTCGGCGAGCGCGGCGCCGAGGTTGATGGTCGTGGTGGTCTTGCCGACCCCGCCCTTCTGGTTGCACATGGCGATGATCAGCGCGCGGCGGGGCTTGTCGGGATCGGGCGCCGTCGGCTCGGGCAGGTCGGGCAGCGGACGCCCGGTCGGGCCCAGCTCGCCCGCCGCCATCGGCTCGGCGTCGATCAGGGCTGCGGTATCGGTGTTGCTCACCCGACCACCGTAGTCCCAATTGTCGACAAGTCGTCTCCGGCACGCCACGGTGCGCGGAGTCCTCCCCGCGCTCGCCAGGACCCGGAGCAGGACTCTCCGCGGCGACCCCCGCTGGCAACTGCCCGCGGTGACGTGATCCCGCCACTCAGTGCGTCCCACACGTCCCACGCGTCACGCCAAGGGGCCTCGGTGGCCGGATCACGTCACGTTCGGGCTGCTGCCGGGAGCGGGCCGCCACCCTTCTGGTCCGCCAACCCGTCCGGGACGCGTCCCCCTCGCCGGACGCGCGCCACCCCGGACAGCCGACACGCGTGACGCGATCCCGCCACGATCGGGCCGAGGTGTGACAAGTGAGGCGAAAGGGACGGGCTCAGTGGCGGGATCGCGCCACCCGGCGGGAGTCAGCGGGCGCGCGGGTGGGCGGCGAGGAACACCTCGCGGAGGTGCTCGGCGGTGACCAGCGTGTAGATCTGGGTGGTCGTCACGGACGCATGCCCGAGCAGCTCCTGGACGACGCGGACGTCCGCGCCCCCGTCGAGCAGGTGGGTGGCGAACGAGTGGCGCAGCGTGTGCGGTGACACGTCGACGGTGAGGTGGGCGGCCTCACCGGCCTTCTGCAGCACGCCGTACGCGCTCTGCCTGCTCAACCGCCCCCCGCGGGAGTTCAACAGCAGGGCAGGGCTCGGCCGTGCGGACGCCTGGGCGAAGGCCGGACGCCCCCGCACCAGCCACGCCTCGACGGCCCTGCGCGCGTAGGAACCCACCGGGACCAGCCGCTCCTTGCGCCCCTTGCCGAACAGGCGCAGGCCGGCGTCCGGGTCGGCAAGCAGCGGCTGCAGGTCGTCGACGTCCAGGTCGACCACCTCCGAGACCCGGGCGCCGGTCCCGTACAGCAGTTCGAGCAGGGCGGCGTCACGCAGGCCCCCGGGCGAGCCGGTGTCGGGGGTGTCCAGCAGGGCCTGCACCTGGCCGATGTCGAGCGCCTTCGGCAAGTTCTTGGCGGCCTTGGGGGGCTTCACCGCCGCTGCCGGGTCATCGCTCGTGCGCCCCTCCGCGGCGACGAACGAGTGGAAGGAGCGGACGGCGACCAGCGCCCTGGTCGCGCTGGAGACCGACAGCGGCACGTGTCCGTCGACGGGCGCCTGGAGGTCGGCCAGGAACGCGCTCACGTCCGCCTCCGTGACGGCCGTCGCGTCGTCGATGCCGCGCGTGGCGAGGAAACTCGTGTAGCGGGCGAGGTCGCGGCGATAGGCGGCCACCGTGTTCGGCGACGCCCCGCGCTCGACCGTCAGGTGGTCGAGGTAGGTGCGGACGAGCTTCTCAGCCGGCGTGGCCATCGAGTGCGGCCAGCTCCGCGTTGTGGGCGTCGCGGGCAGCCCGGGCCGGCCAGGGGGCGTCCGCAGCCCGCAGGTCGTCCAGCCGTCCGGACAGGCGCGCCACCTCGAGGGCCAGCACGCCGGACACCATGGTCGGGTTCTCCAGCTTCCCGGCGAGGATCGCCGCGACGAGGTCGGAGCGGTCGGCCCACGCCACCTCCATGTGGGCCTCCTCGTCGTGCGCGACGAACCCCTCGGGCACGGGGGACGCGGACAGCCCGCGGGCGAGGTAGATCCGCAGCGACTCCTGGCCCGCGCCGGGTGAGGTGAACACGTCCACGAGGGCGCGCCAGTCGGACGCCTGCAGCCCGGCCTCCTCCGCGAGCTCGCGCTGCGCGCCGGCCAGCCAGCTCTCGCCGTCCGCGTCGAGCAGGCCGGCGGGCGGCTCGAGCAGCTCGAACGAGACCGGGTGCCGGTACTGCCGCACGACCGCGATCCGGTCGTCCTCGTCCCACGCCACCACGCCCACGGCACCGGGGTGCAGCAGGTACTGCCGGTTCATCACCTCGCCGCCGGGAACCCGGACCGCGTCGTTGACGAAGTCCGACACGGCCCCGGTCCCCCGCACCTCGTGGGAGACCACGGGCCACGCCAGGGGGCGGTCCGTCACCTCCTCAGCGGCGAGGACGCGCACGCCTCACTCACCGTCCTCGGGCAGCCGGGCGGACAGCTTGCGCTTGAGCGCCGCCTCGATCAGCCCGACGAACAGCGGGTGCGGCTGGGTGGGCCGCGACTTCAACTCGGGGTGCGCCTGCGTGCCCACGTAGTAGGGGTGCAGCGCACGGTCGAGCTCGACGAACTCGACCAGGTGACCGTCCGGGCTGGTGCCGGAGATCTTCAGGCCGTGCGCCTCGAGGTCGTCGCGGTAGGCGTTGTTCACCTCGTAGCGGTGGCGGTGCCGCTCGCTCACCCGGGTGGAGCCGTAGCGCTGGGCGACGAGCGAGCCGGGCACCAGTTCGGCCGGGTAGGCGCCCAGCCGCATGGTGGCGCCCATGTCGCCCTTGCCGGACACGATGGCGACCTGCTCGGCCATGGTCGCGATCACGGGGGCCTTGGTGTCCGGCTCGAACTCGGTGGACGCCGCGTCCTCCAGCCCGAGCATGTCGCGAGCCGCCTCGATGACCATGCACTGAAGGCCCAGGCACAGTCCGAGGGCCGGCAGCTGGTTCTCCCGTGCGTACAGCAGTGCGCCGAGCTTGCCCTCGACGCCGCGGATGCCGAACCCGCCGGGGACGCAGATGCCGTCGACGTCGCCGAGTTCCTCCGCCGCACCGGCGGGGGTCTCGCAGCTGTCGGACGCGACCCAGCGGATGTTCACCTTCGCCCAATTGGCGAAGCCGCCCGCGCGCAGGGCCTCGGACACGCTGAGGTAGGCGTCGGGCAGGTCGATGTACTTGCCGACCAGCGCGATGGTGACCTCCTCCTTCGGGTGGTGCACGCGCTCGAGCAGGTCGTTCCACTTGGTCCAGTCGACGTCGCGGAAGGAGACCCCCAGGCGCCGCACGACGTAGGCGTCCAGGCCCTCGGAGTGGATGACGCGGGGGATGTCGTAGATGCTCGGGGCGTCGGGGCAGGAGATCACGGCCTCCTCGTCGACGTCACACATCAGGGCGATCTTGCGCTTCACCCCGGTGGGGATCTCCATGGACGCCCGGCACACGATCGCGTCCGGCTGGATGCCGACCTGCCGCAGCGCGGCGACGGAGTGCTGGGTGGGCTTGGTCTTGAGCTCGCCGGACGGGCCGATGTACGGCACCAGCGAGACGTGCAGGAAGAACGCATTGTCGCGTCCGACCTCACGGCGGACCTGGCGGGCGGCCTCGAGGAACGGCAACGACTCGATGTCACCGACCGTGCCGCCGATCTCGTGGATGACGACGTCGACGCCGGGTCCGGCCATCGCCAGCATCTCGTCCTTGATCTCGTTGGTGATGTGCGGGATCACCTGCACGGTGTCGCCGAGGAAGTCGCCGCGGCGCTCCTTGGCGATGACGTGGCTGTACACCTTGCCGGTCGTGACGTTGGCCTCGGCGTTCAGCGGGACGTTCAGGAACCGCTCGTAGTGGCCGATGTCGAGGTCGGTCTCCGCGCCGTCCTCTGTGACGAACACCTCACCGTGCTGGAACGGGTTCATGGTGCCCGGATCCACGTTGAGGTACGGGTCGAGTTTCTGCATCGTGACGCGCAGTCCGCGGGCTACCAGAAGGCTGCCCAGGCTGGACGCGGTCAATCCCTTGCCCAGTGAGGAGACGACTCCCCCGGTGACGAATACGTGCTTGGTCTGAGTCGAGTTTCCCACGGGCCTCCAGCCTAGAGGGTGCGAGGCCCTTCCCACCAAGTCGACGCTCCGCGGGACGGCGAGGTCAGCCGTCGAGAGACATCTCCTCCACGACGCGGCTGCGGAACGCCCGCGGACTGGAGCCGGTCACGGCGCGGAACTGGCGGGAGAAGTAGAACTGGTCGGGGTAGCCCACCTCCTGCGCGATCTCCGCCACACTGTCGTCGGTCGTGATCAGCAACTCCCGGGCGCGCGCCATCCGCAGCCGCTTCACGTACTCCGTGACGGAGAACCCGGTGACGGCGTGGAACCGCGCCGAGAAGTGCGACGTGCTGAAGCCCGCCCGCGCCGCGAGGTCCGCGACAGTGAAGGGATCGGCGATGTGCTCGCGCAGGTGTGCCTGAACGCGGTTGATCGACGCGTCGCCGACCGAGCGCTGGTGCCGGTCCGCGGCGAGGAGGGCCAGCAGGTGCCAGGCGGCCCCCGCGGCGGCGGTGAGGCTCGCCGACGTCTCGTCCCTGGCCAACGCGGCGCACACGTCCTCGACCAGCCCGGCGGCCTGGACCGGGTCGGTCACCGGGGCGGTGGGACGGGCGAGGGTGAGGCCGATCGCTGCCAGCAGGTCGGCCACGTCGTCGCCGGTGACGTGCAGCCACCAGATCGACCACGGGTCGTCGGCGTCGGAGTAGTAGCGGTGCGGCTCGCGCGGCGGGATCAGCAGCACCTCGCCCTCGCGGACGTCGTGACGCACGCCGTCCAGTTCGCACCAGCCGGCACCGGCCACGCACAGGATCACGATCGCCTGGCCCGACCCCGACCGGCGCACGCGACCGTGTCTGGACGCGTGCGGGAAGTACCCGGCATCGGTCACGAGCAGCCGCGAGGTCGGGCGCCGGAGCAGCGCGTCCTTAACCAGCGGGGGCGGGAGGACGTGCAGTCGCTGTCCGGGGAAGCCATCGCGCAAGTACATGCCGACGATGATAGGACACCAGAGAATCGTCCATGTTGACCATCGATATGTGCATTCCGAAGCCCAAACGCATCGGCTTAGCATCATGGCGTGGTCAACGGAGAACTGCCCCTGCCGGCTCGTCCGGAGCGATTGGTCGATGCACCGGTCGCCGTCTGGAGCGAACCGGTCACCATGCCCACCTACCTGCCCGAGGCGCCCGACCGCTTCCCTGCCTACCTGGACCGCAGGGTCTACCAGGGCTCGTCGGGACGCGTCTTCCCCCTCCCCTTCCACGACCGGATCAGTGAGACCGCGACCGATCACACCTGGGCCGGCCTGCACCTGGAGAACGAGTACCTCCGGGTGCTCGTACTGCCGGAACTCGGTGGAAGGATCCAGTTCGCCATCGACCGTCGCACGGGCTATCCGCTCTTCTACGCCAACCCTGTGATCAAGCCGGCGCTGGTCGGCCTGGCCGGACCGTGGCTGGCCGGTGGCGTCGAGTTCAACTGGCCGCAGCACCACCGGCCGGCCACGTTCCTTCCGGTGGCGTGGGAACTGGACGAGGAGACGGGCACCGTGTGGTGCTCCGACCACGACCCGTTCGCGCGGATGAAGGGCATGCACGGGGTCCGGCTCCGCCCCGGCTCCACGGTGATCGAGGTGCTCGCGCGGCTCTACAACCGCAGCGACGAGCCGCAGACCTTCCTGTGGTGGGCGAACGTCGCCGCCCGCGTCCACGCCGACTACCAGTCCTTCTTCCCCTCCGACGTCAGGATGGTCGCCGACCACGCCAAGCGGGCGGTCACCTCCTTCCCCGCCTCCGACGGCCGCTACTACGGCGTCGACTACCCTGCCCGTCGCGCCCACGACACCCGGGCCGACAGCGCCCTGCGCGTCCCCGGTGACCGACTCGACTGGCAGCGCAACATCCCGGTGCCCACCTCGTACATGTGCATCGACTCCACCGGCGACTTCTTCGGCGGCTACGACCACAGGGCGGACGCCGGCTTCGTGCACTGGGCCGATCATCGCGTGGTGGTGGGCAAGAAGCAGTGGACGTGGGGCGATGCGCGGTTCGGGCACGCCTGGAACCGCAACCTGGCCGACGACGGGTCGGCATACATCGAGTTGATGGCCGGCGCCTTCACGGAGAACCAGCCCGATTTCTCTCACCTCGCCCCGGGCGAGACCAAGCAGTTCAGCCAGTACTGGTATCCCCTCGCCGGTACGGGTCCCGCCGTCGCCGCCACCCGCGAGGTCGCCCTCGGGGTGACCACGGACGCCGGGGTGGTCACGCTGCGCCTCGGCGCAACGACCGACCTCGGGACGGTGCACCTCGTCGTGCGCGGCGGCGACGGACGGGAACTGCGCTCGACCGACCTCGCCCTGAACGCCGACGACGCCGCCAGGGTCGACGTCCCGACCGACGGGCCCGTCGCGGTGCTGCTCAGTGGCCCTTCCGGAACCCTCCTGGAGTGGTCGGGCGATGGAGAGTCCGAGCCTGCCGACCTCCGTCCTGCCCGCGAGCCGGAGCCGCCCGCTGCGATTCCCGGCGTCGAGGAGCTGTACCTGACCGGCGCCCACCTCGCGCAGTACCGCCACGCCACCCGCTCCCCCGAGCCGTACTGGACAGAGGCGCTCTCCCGCGACCCCGGCCACAGCGGCTCGCACGTGGCCCTCGCGCGGCTGCGCCACGACGAGGCCAGGTACGCCGAGGCCGAAGCGCACCTGCGGGCAGCGATCGCACGACTGACCGCCCTCAACCCGAACCCCGCTGTCGGGGAGGCCCACTACCTGCTGGGGCTCACGCTCGTCCGGCTCGGGAGGGACGCCGAGGCCGGTGCCGCCTTCGCGAGGGCGGGCTGGCTGGACGCGTGGGCAGCGCCGGCGCACCTCCAACTGGCACTGCTCGACGCCCGGGCCCACCATGACGCGTCCGCCCTCGCCCATGTCGAGGCCGCCCTGCGCAGCCGTCCCGACCACCTGCAGGCGCGCGGCCTCGCCGTGCTGTTGCTGCGCCGGCTCGGCCGGGTCGCCGACGCGTCCCGGCTGCTCGAGGACACGCTCGCCCTGGATCCCGTCGACGCGTGGACGCGCCACCTGGCCGGCGCGCTCGCCGGGGATCGCGGCCAGGCCGAGGCGGAGACCCTCCTCGACGTGGCCATGGAGTACGCGCGGGCCGGAGAGGTCGAGGAGGCCGTCGCGCTCTGTGAGCGGGCAAGGCAGGCCGACGCGTGCCGGCCGCTCGGCCAGACGGCCTGCGGGGCCCTCGCGGACTACCTCGCCGCCTGGGTGCGGGAGCGGGCCGGCGAGCCGGACGCCGCCGCCCTGCTCCGCAGCCGCGCGCGCGGATCGGACCGGACCTGGAACTTCGCGTCCCGGCTCGACGACGTCGCCGCCCTGCAGGCAGCCCTCGTCGCCGACCCGGCCGATCCGACGGCGGCCGCGCTCCTCGGCCACTGGTGCTACGCGCACGGCCGGCCCGCCGACGCCGTGGACCTGTGGCGCACGTCGGCGTCCCTCGACCCGGGCGACCCGGTGGTGTGGCGCAACCTCGGCGTGGCGGCGTACAACCTCGACCACGACCCGGCAGCGGCGGTCGAGGCGTACCGGATGGCCTGTGAGGCGGCGCCCGACGATGCCCGGCTCCTGTTCGAGTCCGACCAGCTGCACGCGCGGGTCGGGACGCCGTTGGCCGTCCGGCTCGCCCGGCTGGAGGACCGGGCGGACCTCGTCGCCCAGCGCGACGACCTGACGGTGGAGTACGCGCACCTCCTGCTCGGCGCCGGCCGGGCCGACGCGGCGCTCGCCGTCCTGTCCGGTCGCCGGTTCCAGCCTTGGGAGGGCGGCGAGGGCACGGTGTTGCGGGCCTGGGAGCGCACGATGCTCGCGCTCGCGGAGGCGCGGCTCGCCCTCGGCGACCCCCGGTCAGCGATCACGCGGCTCGAGGACGCCCTCGACCCCC
>NZ_JASGKL010000001.1:0-18363 GCF_049840635.1 Propionicimonas sp. | reverse complement strand
GACGAGCCGACGGACAACCTGGACGTCGAGTCCGCGGAGGCGCTCGAGGACGGCCTGGCGGCGTTCGACGGCACCGTCGTCGCGGTCACCCACGACCGCTGGTTCGCCCGCGGCTTCGACCGGTTCGTGGTGTTCGGCGCCGACGGCTCGGTCTACGAGGCCCCCGAGCCCGTCTGGGACGAGGGACGCGTCGCGCGGACCCGCTGACCAGACCACGGCACGACGGAACCGTCCCCTCGTGCCGGGCACGGAAGAACCGTCCCATCGTGCCGCAGGGACCGGGCGACGGGATCGCCCTCAGGCCAGCGACACACCCACCGGCTCGGCGACGGCCTCCGGCGTGGCGGGGACGACCGGCGGTGTCGAACCCACCTGCGAGTGGGTGAGGCCCCACAGGTAGCCGTCGTGCAGGGCCTCCCAGGACGCCTCGACCACGTTGGTGCCGACGCCGACGGTGGTCCAGGTGCGCTCGCCGTCGGTCATGTCGATCAGGGTGCGCACGATCGCGTCCGTGCCGTGGCCCTGGTCGAGGATCCGCACCTTGAAGTCGGTGAGCTCGAAGTAGTCGACCAGCGGGTACGCCTGCGTGAGCGCGGCGCGCAGCGCCACGTCCAGGGCGTTCAGCGGGCCGTGGCCGTCGCCGGCGAGGCTGTAGGTCACCCCGTTGGCGCGCACCTTCACCACCGCTTCCGAATCTCCCTCGGGCTTCACCTCGTGGCCGGTGATGACCCGCCAGCTGAGCACGTCGAAGAAGTCATGCAGGAGCCCGAGTTCCTCGCGCAGCAGCAGCTCGAAGGACGCGTCCGCGGACTCGTAGGAGTAGCCGTCCATCTCGCGCGCCTTGACCCGGTCGGTGATCCGCGCCGCCAGCTCGCGGTTGGACAGGTCGTAGCCGAGCTCTGAGCCCTTCAGCTGGATGTTGGCTCGTCCGGCCATGTCGGAGACCAGCATGCGCATGTCGTTGCCGACCAGGGTCGGGTCGATGTGCTGGTAGAGGTTCGCGTCCACCTTGATCGCTGACGCATGCAGGCCGGCCTTGTGGGCGAACGCGGACGCGCCGACGTACGGCTGGCGGTTGTTCATCGGCACGTTCGTGACGCCGGCGATCGCGTGGCTGATCCGAGTCGCCTCGGCCAGCGCCGACGGCGGCAGCAGCGGCCACCCGTACTTCAGCTGGAGATTGGCGACCACGGTGATCAGGTTGGCGTTGCCGGTGCGCTCGCCGTGCCCGTTCATGGTTCCCTGGACGTGCACGACGCCCGCCTCGACGGCGGCGAGGGTGTTCGCGACCGCGCAGCCGGTGTCGTTGTGGCAGTGGATGCCGAGATCGACGCCGACCTGGGCTGCGGCCGAGACGATGTCGCCCATCCAGGACGGCAGCATGCCGCCGTTGGTGTCGCACAGCACGACGACCTCGGCGCCGGCCTCTGCGGCCGTCCGGACCACCTCGAGCGCGTAGTCGGGGTTCGCGCGGTAGCCGTCGAAGAAGTGTTCACAGTCGACGAACACGCGCCGCCCGTTCGCCACGAGGTGGCTGACGGTGTCCTGCACCATCGCCAGGTTCTCCTCCAGCGTGGTGTGGAGCGCCCGGTAGACGTGCTCGTCGTGGCTCTTCGCCACGATGCAGACCACCTCGGTGGCCGCGTCGATCAGCGCCTGCACCTGCGGGTCGTCCGCCGCGCGGACGCCGACCTTTCGGGTGGCCCCGAACGCGACCAGCTTGGCGTTGCGGAGGGTGAGCTGGCCGGCGGCGGCCGCGGCGAAGAACGCGGTGTCGTTGGGGTTGGCGCCCGGCCAGCCACCCTCGATGAACCCGACGCCGAGCTCGTCGAGGGAGCGGGCGATCTTCAGTTTGTCGCTGACGCTGAGCTGGAGGCCCTCCTGCTGCGCACCGTCGCGCAGGGTCGTGTCGTAGACGTGGAAGCTGTCCGGAGCGGCGGGGATCTGGGTCACCGGGCGAGTAAACCCTTCCCGGGCCGTGTTACGGAAGGGTTTCAGCGCGTGAGACGATCCGTCCCATGGTCGCCTCGGCCGGGCCCGGCACCGTGGACGCGTCCACGCGAGGAGCCGCCACCGTCCACGACAAAGTGGACGGAAACGCGCGACTACACCGCAGAACGGTCCACCTTGACCGGCGCCGTCACCCGCGACACGACAAGGTGGACGGAAACGCGCGACTACGCCACACAACCGTCCACCACAGCGTGGACGCGGCGCGACCCGGGAGCTCCCCCGCAAGCAACCAGATCGTGACCACGCCTAGGATCGCTGCATGGCAACCCTGGAACAGCGCGGCACGACCGTGCACAGTGTCGGCGACCTGCCCGCGGTGGGCACCGCACTGCCGGACTTCACCCTGACCGGCTCCGACATGGAGGACACCGTCACTCCCGCCGTCGCCGCGGGACGCCGGCTCGTGCTGAACATCTTCCCGAGCATCGACACCGCGACGTGCGCGATGAGCGTCCGGAAGTTCAACGAACTCGCCGCGGGCCTCGACAACACCCTCGTCCTGTGCGTCTCGAACGACCTGCCCGCCGCCCAGGCCCGGTTCTGCGGCGCGGAGGGCATCGAGAACGTGGTCACCGCGTCCGGGTTCCGCTCGTCCTTCGGGGACGACTACGGCGTCACGCTGGTCGATGGACGCAGCCGCGGCCTGCTCTCCCGCGCGGTCGTCGTCGCCGACACCGACGGCACGATCCTCTACACCCAGCAGGTGCCGGTGATCAGCAGCGAACCCGACTACGACGCCGCGCTCGCAGCCCTGGCCTGAGCGGACGCGCCCCGCCAACCTGATTTGCGCAACCCGCGGCCACAAACCGGAGATCCCGGGTCAAGCCCGGGATGACGTGGGGGGACACCCAGCCCCACCTGTCACCGGGGGATGACACCACCCCACTGTCATCCCGGCGAAAGCCGGGATCTCACCATTGCAACACCGGCGCCCACACGGAGACCCGGGTCACGCCCGTGCTCAGACGACCTGGCGGAGCCAGCCGTAGCGGTCCTCGGTGCGTCCGTACTGGATGTCGAGGATCGCGTTGCGGATCGCGAGCGTCCGCTCGGAACCGCCGGGCAGCCGCCACTCGCCGTCGACCGACTTGAACGCCCCGATCGGGGTCACGACCGCGGCCGTCCCGCACGAGAACGCCTCCACCGTGGATCCGTCGGCGATGCCCTCGAACAGCTCGTCGGGGGTGACCCGGCGCTCCTCCGGCTTCAGGCCCAGGTCGGCGGCCACGGCCAGGATCGAGTTCCGGGTGATCCCGTCCAGGATCGTCCCGGTCAGCGCGGGCGTGACCAACCGGCCGTCGTCGGTGACCAGGAACACGTTCATGCCGCCGAGCTCCTCGACCCGGTCCTTCTCCGCCGCCTCGATGAACAACACCTGCGAGCAGCCGTGGTCGTAGCCCTCGTACTGCGCGATCAGGGACGCGGCGTAGTTGCCCCCGCACTTGGCCGCTCCGGTGCCGCCGACCCCGGCGCGTGCCCAGGTGTCGGTGACCCAGATGTCGACCGGCTTCACCCCACCGGCGAAGTACGGGCCGGACGGGGACGCGATCACGCTGTAGGTGACCGTCTGGGCGGCGCGGACGCCGAGGAACACCTCGGAGGCGAACATGAACGGACGCAGGTACAGGCTGTGCTCACCCGCCGCGCCGGGCACCCAGCGCTCCTCCGCACGGACCAGTTCGGTCACCGAGGCCACGAACGCCTCCACCGGCAGCTGCGGCAGCATCAGCCGCGCGGCCGACGCCTGGAACCGGCGGGCGTTGGCCTCCGGACGGAACAGGTGCACCGAGCCGTCGTCGTGGCGGTAGGCCTTGAGTCCCTCGAAGACCTCCTGCGCGTAGTGCAGCACCGCGCTCGCCGGGTCGACCTGGAAAGGCCCGTAGGGCTTGACCTCGTCCGCGTGCCAGCCACCGTCCTTCGTCCATGTGGCGACGGCCATGTGGTCGGTGAAGTGGTCGCCGAAACCGGGGTCGGCGAGAACCCGGGCGACGTCGTCGTCGGTGGCCGGGTCGGGGTTGCGGTGTAGCGGGAACGTCAGCGACATGAGGGCATGCTATCGCCGTCCGCACGCCGCGCCCGGCACAGGGTCGCCGCCGGTCCTGTGAGCTGGCGTGAGACGGAATTGTCCGGGGACCGGACGCCCCAGTACCCTCGCGCGGGTGAGCAACACAGCAACGGGCACCCCTGTCATCTCCGTCATCGCCGGTGACGGCATCGGACCGGAGGTGGTCGCGGAGGGTCTGAAGGTCCTGACCGCGGTCGTCGGCGATGACGCCTTCGCGTTCGTCCACCACGACCTCGGCGCCGAGCGCTGGCAGCGCACCGGCGAGGTCCTCCCGGACGCCGACCTCGAGCAGCTGAAGGCGAGCAGCGCGATCATCCTCGGCGCGGTCGGCGCCGCCCCGGGCTCGAAGGCGATCCCGTCCGGCCTGCTGGAGCGCGGGCTCCTGCTGAAGCTCCGCTTCGCGTTCGACCACTACGTGAACCTGCGGCCGTCCCGGCTGTACCCGGGCGTTCCCACCCCGCTGTCGGACGAGGTGACCGCCCGCGGCCCGATCGACTTCGTGGTCGTCCGTGAGGGCACCGAGGGCCTCTACTGCGGCAATGGCGGCGCCTTCCGCGCCGGGACGCCGTACGAGGTGGCCACCGAGGTGAGCATCAACACCGCCCACGGCGTCGAGCGGGTGATCAGGGACGCGTTCGAGCGCGCGGAGAAGCGGCGCAAGAAGCTGACCATGGTGCACAAGCACAACGTGCTGGTGAACGCCGGCGGGCTGTGGAACCGGCTGTTCCAGGCCGTCGCCGCCGAGCACCCCGATGTCGCCACCGACTACCTGCACGTGGACGCGGCGACGATCGCGTTCGTCCAGGACCCGCAGCGCTTCGACGTGCTCGTCACCGACAACCTGTTCGGCGACATCCTCACCGACCTCGCCGCGGCGGTCACCGGAGGGATCGGGCTGGCCGCGTCGGCGAACATCAACCCGACCGGCGAGTTCCCGTCGATGTTCGAGCCCGTGCACGGCTCCGCCCCCGACATCGCCGGCCAGGGCATCGCCGACCCGACGGCCACGATCCTGTCGATGGCGCTGTTGCTCGACCACCTCGGGCGCTCCGAAGAAGCGAAGCGGATCGAGGACGCCGTCGATGCCGACATCGCCGAGCGGGGTTCTGCGAAGCGGCCCACCTCTGTCGTCGGCGACGACATCGCGGCCCGCGTGCGCTGACGGATCGGGCACGCGTGTCCGACCTCGGCGCTAGCCTGCTGGCGAAGGACGGAGACAGATGAGCGGCCCCTACCAGTTCGAGCCCTACCGGCCGCCGCAGGACAACCTGCCGGCACCGGTGTCGTACGTGCCCCTGACCGACCAGCGGCCGGTCAGCACCACGCTCGTCGTGGTGTCGTGGGTGGTGGTGCTCCTCACCGGCTTCTACATGCTCCCGTGGGCGATCGCCACCAGCCGCGGGAAGGCGAACCAGTGGTCGGTGTTCGCCGTCGACCTGCTGCTGGGGTGGACGGTGGTCGGCTGGATCGTCGCGCTGGTGATGTCGTGCACCGCCCACCGGCCGGTGGCGGGTCTGGCCCTCTCCGGCTACGCGCCGGTCGCCGCGCTCCCTCCCGTCCCTCCCCCGGCCGGCTGGTACCCGAACCCGGGCGGCCCCGGCCAGCGGTACTGGGACGGCCGCCAGTGGACGCAGCACTACACCTGAGCGGCGCCCTACGTGGGCTCAGCGTCCGGCGAGGGTACCGAAGACGTGCCGGTGCTCGCCGGTGAGGCGCCCGGACACCCACCAGACCACTTCGACGAGCGCGGCCGCCAGCAGCCCGACCGCAGCCCCCGTCCCCATGAGCGCCACGTTCGACGGGTCGAGCTGCGGGTCGAACCGGGCGATGGCAGGGACGGCCTGCGCCCACGCGCCCACCCAGCCGGGCAGCCAGAAGATCGAGGCGAAAGCCGCCAGCCCACAGACGCCGATCAGGAGCAGCTTCCACCACTCGTAGGGACGCGCCGTCGCCGCCATCACCCACGTCCCGCCGATCATCAAGGTCAGCAGCGCGGCGGTGCTGGCCTGGACGGGGTTGCCCCCGGAGCCCGGGTGCGGCAGCACGAGCAGGTAGGTGGCGAACGTCGCGAGCCCCACCACGATGCCCGAGGGGATCGAGAAGCTCAGCACCCGCTTCAGGAAGCCGGGCCGCGCGCGCTCGGCGTTCGGTGCCAGCGCGAGGATCGAGGCGGGGATGCCGATCGTGAACCAGCCCACGAACGAGATGTGGATCGGGACGAACGGGAACGGCAGCCGCCAGATCGCGACCAGCAGGGCCAGCACGATGGAGTAGATCGTCTTGGAGAGGAAGAAGTTCGCGACCCGCTCGATGTTGCCGATCACGCGGCGTCCCTCGGCCACCACGTGCGGGAGGGTGGCGAAGCTGTCGTCCAGGAGCACGAGCTGGGCGACCGACCGGGTGGCCGGCGCTCCCGAGCCCATGGCGACGCCGAGGTCGGAGTCCTTGATCGCGAGGACGTCGTTGACGCCGTCACCGGTCATGGCGACGTTGTGGCCGCGCGACTGCAGCGCGGCCACCATCTCACGCTTCTGCTGGGGGGTGACCCTGCCGAACACCCCCGCCTGTTCCACCTTGTCGGCAAACAATTCAGGCGCCTCGGGAAGGGTGCGGGCATCGACGACCTCCCCCGCGTCCACGCCGAGCGAGCCCGTGACGGCCCCCACCGAGACCGCGTTGTCGCCGGAGATCACCTTCACTGCGACGTCCTGGTCGGCGAAGTAGGCGAGCGTGTCCCTGGCCTCCGGTCGCACCTTCTGCTCGAGGATCACCAGCGCGGCCGGGGTCACCGTGCCGGGTGCATCCGGGGCATCCACCGGACGGTCGGACTCGCCCAGCAGCAGGACGCGGCGTCCGGTCGAGCCGGCCTGCTCTGCCCGCTGCGCGACCTCGCTGCCGGGAGGCGCCAGCACGTCCGGCGCGCCCAGCACCCAGTTGCCGTGGCCCTCGAAGGACATTCCCGACCACTTCTTCGCCGACGTGAACGGCGCCATCGCGTCCACCTGCCAGGCGTCACCGGCCAGCGGCAGCGAGTGGGCGAGCGCCACGACCGAGGCGTTCGGACGCGGGTCGGCGGCAGCCAGCTGCGCCAGCACCTCGCGTTCGTCGTCGCCGTCGCCGGCCAGCACGTCCAGCTCCCCGAACTGAAGGCCGTTCTCGGTCAGCGTTCCGGTCTTGTCCGCACAGACCACGTCCACGCGGGCGAGGCCCTCGATCGCCGGCAGTTCCTGGACGAGCACGTTCTGCCTGCCGAGGCGCACGACGCCGACGGCGAAGGCGAGCGAGGTGAGCAGGACGAGGCCCTCGGGGACCATCGGGACCAGCGCGCCGGCCATCGACAGGATCTTCTCCTGCCAGGTTCCCGGCTGGTTCCACTGCACCCAGACCGTGGCCAGGCCTACGGGGATCAGCATCCAGGTGATCAGCCGCAGGATCTTGTTGATCCCCGACTGGAGTTCGGACTTCACCAGCGAGAACTTGCTCGCCTCCATGGTCAGCCGGGCCGCGTAGGAATCGTGGCCCACGCGGGTGGCCCGGTAGGCGCCCACGCCTGCCACGACGAAGCTGCCCGACATCACGGCGTCCCCCGGCTGTTTGAGCAGCGGGTCGGACTCGCCGGTGAGCAGGGACTCGTCCACCTCCAGGTAGGACGCCTCGACGACCTCCCCGTCCACGATCACCTGGTCGCCGGGCCCGATCTCGATGATGTCGTCGACGACGATCTGCTCGCGCGGGATCTCCGTGGCCACACCCTCACGGCGGACGGACGGCTTGCCCTCCCCCACCACCGCGAGGTTGTCCAGCGTCCGCTTCGCCCGGAGTTCCTGGACGATGCCGATCCCCGAGTTGATGATGATCAGGAAGCCGAACAGCGCGTTCACGATCGAGCCGGTGGTGAGCACCATCACGAACAGCAGCATCGGCAGGAAGTTGATCCGGGTGAACACGTTCGCCCTGACGATGTCCCAGGTGGTGCGTCCCGAGCGGGGTGGGAGTTCGTTGACCAGCCCGCGCGCGACCCGGTCGGCCACGTCGGCTGCGGTCAGCCCGGTCGTCGCAGGCTCGGCGATCGTCATGGCGGCCAGCATGCCAGACGCGCCCCAGCGGCGTTTGCGGACGGGAACCTCACCCAGAAGTGCGGGGTGGCTGAAGCTCAGGCCTTGGCCAGTGCGTCCCGAACCATCGCGACAGCCTCGGAGGGATCCGGGTCGATCACTCCGGTGAGCTCGGTCACGGTGTTGCCGTGGCGGATGAACAACTGCCCGAACGGGAGGCCGCCGAAGACGCCGGTCGCCATGACGTGATCGGGGGCGTCCACGGTGAGGCTGAGTACAAGGGGCTGACCGGTCGAGCCGGCCTGGTAGCTGCAGGGCTGTGCCACCATCCGGCGGATCGCGGCCAGCTTCGCGGCCGCCGTGGCCTGATCGGACAGGACGAAGGTGCGGGTGCTGTTCCACTCCGGGATGTTCAGCTCCGCCCACGGGAGCCCGGGTTCGTCGAGGACCGAGGACGGGAGTACGAGTCCCGGCACGTTCGCCCCGGCCTTGACCCGTCCGGTCGTGACGCCGAGGCTCTGGCCCGCGGACGTCGCACGCCATGCCTTGGCCACTCGTGCGAGCGTGAGCCTGGGCCCGTCCGCTCCTGCGACGGTGGTCGGCGCGTCACCGGGAATCGCACAGGGCGGTTCGGTCGCCGGAGGATAGGACGGCAGTCCGCGTCGCGGGCTGGCACTCGGCGTGGACAGGGCCGACGCCCGGTCGGCCGGGGTTGCGACCGGGGCGGACGCCGAGCTCGCCGACGGCCCGGACGCGGGCGACGCGTCGGGCCCGTCCATGACCGGCGCCAGCAGTCCGCACCCCGTCGCGGCGAGCGCGATCATCGTGACGACTCCGACGAGCATCACCCGGGTGCGCCGACCTGAACCTGTGAACACACCCCGAACCTATCCGGCTCCGTCCGTCCCCGCTGCCGAACTGCGAACTGCCCACCGCGTGCGGTCCCGAAAGGCGGTGGTCGCGTTTGCTCCCGAAGGGCAGTGCTCAGCGGAGCTGCTTCTGCTCCTTCGCCAGCCAGCGACGCGCGACGCGCCGGTCCGAGCCGCGGGGGTAGCGGACGCGCAGGCTCCCCACGGCCAGCGAACCGGACAGCACCAGGACGGGGCTGTTGCCGGTCGACTCCTCCGCGACCTCGGACTTCATCGAGCCGATGCCGGGGCTGAGCCGGTCGAGCTGGACGCCCCAGCCCTGCGGGACCACGATCAGGATCGATCCGACGCCACCCGAGACGTGCGCGCGGATGACCGGCGAGGTCGGCTGCGCGAGCTGGAAGTCGAGCCGGACGCTCCCGAGGTCACCGTGGACCGAGAGGTAGGGCGGCACGAGCCACCGGCCGACCTTCTTGACTCCGCTGGCCCCCGCGGCGATCCGGAGCGGATCCTGTGGCGAGGTGCCGGGCCGGACGACGGCGTCCGCCGACGACGACGGGTAGGCAGCGGGGACACCGGGGACGGGGCCGGTCGGCGCGGGCACCTGCTCCGGGCCGGGATAGGTCGGCCAGCGGGGTTCGTCAGGCGGCTGCACCATGCCGACAGCGTAGCGACCCGCCCCGTCCGGGCTCCCCACCCGCGTGTGCTCCCGAAAGGCGGCCTTGCTCCCGGAATCCGGGGAGCAAGGCCGCCTTTCGGGAGCAAGGGGAGGATCGGGCGGGGTCGCGTCCGAACCGAACGAGGCTCAGCGCGCTGCGGTGCCCTCGACGTAGTCGTCGTCGTGGCTCTTCACCCAGGCCATCAGGCCACGGAGCTCGCGTCCGGTGGCCTCGATCGGGTGCTGCTCCGCCTTGGCGCGCAGCTCCTTGAACTCCGGCGCGCCGGCGTCCTGGTCGTCGATGAAGTGCTTGGCGAACGCGCCGGACTGGATGTCGGCGAGGACGCCCTTCATCCGCTCCTTGACCGAGGCGTCGATGATCCGCGGCCCGGAGACGTAGTCGCCGAACTCCGCGGTGTCGGAAACCGACCAGCGCTGCTTGGCGATGCCGCCCTCGTACATCAGGTCGACGATCAGCTTCAGCTCGTGCAGGCACTCGAAGTACGCGACCTCGGGCTGGTAACCGGCCTCGACCAGCGTCTCGAAACCGGCCGTGACGAGGGCGGACATGCCACCGCACAGCACGGACTGCTCACCGAACAGGTCGGTCTCGGTCTCCTCGGTGAAGGTGGTCTTGATGCCGCCCGCACGCAGGCCGCCGATCGCCTTCGCGTAGCTCAGGGCCAGCGGCCAGGCGTTGCCGGTCGCGTCCGTCTCCACCGCGACGATCACCGGGACGCCCCGGCCCTCGACGTACTCGCGGCGGACCAGGTGGCCCGGGCCCTTCGGAGCGACCATGCACACGTCGACGCCGGCCGGCGGCTGGATGTAGCCGAAGCGGATGTTGAACCCGTGGGCGAAGAACAGCGCGTCACCCGGGACGAGGTTCGGCTCGATCGCCTCCGCGTACACGTGCCGCTGCACCTGGTCGGGCGCCAGCACCATGATCAGGTCGGCCTCCTCGGCCGCCTGCGCGGGGGTGACGACCCGCAGGCCCTCTGCCTCCGCCTTCGCCCAGCTCTTCGAGCCCTCGCGAAGGCCGACCCGCACGTCGACACCCGAGTCGCGAAGGCTCAGCGCGTGCGCGTGGCCCTGGCTGCCGTAGCCGATCACCGCGACGTTGCGCCCCTGGATGATCGAGAGGTCGGCGTCGTCGTCGTAGAACATCTGTGCCATCTGCGTGTGCTTCCTTACCTAGTTGGCCAGCCATGCGGCCGGACGGGTCTTCTCGATCTTGGCACGATCGGACAGCGCTCGGCTGCCCCGGGCCAGTGCCACCAGGCCCGACTGGACGAGTTCGCGGACGCCGTACGGCTTGAGCATCTCCAGCAGGGCGTCCAGTTTGTCAGGCGAGCCGGTGGCCTCGATGGTCATCGAGTCGTTGTGGACGTCGACGGTCTTGCCCCGGAACAGCTGGACGATCTCGATGATCTGGCTGCGCGTGGCGGGGTCGGCCTTCACCTTGATCAGGACGAGTTCGCGCCGCACGGCGGCCGCGTCCTCGAGCTCGACGATCTTGAGCACCTCGACGAGCTTGTTCAGTTGCTTGACGATCTGCTCGAGCACCAGCTGGCTGTCCACGGCCACCTGGACGGTGATCCGGGAGAACTCGTCGTTCTCCGTCGGCCCGACCGCGAGGGACTCGATGTTGTAGCCGCGGCGGGCGAACAGGCCGGCGATGCGCGCGAGCACGCCGGGCTTGTTCTCGACCAGCACGCTCAGGGTGTGCGTGTTCACAGGGCCTCCTCGTCCCAGTCGGGAGCCAGGTCCCGAGCGATCTTGATGTCGTCGTTGCTGGTGCCGGCCGCGACCATCGGCCACACCATCGCGTCCTTGTGCACCACGAACTCGACCACGACGGGGCGGTCGTTGATCGCCATCGCCTCGTTGATCACGCGGTCCACGTCCTCGACGCCGGTCGCCCTCAGGCCGACCGCGCCCATCGCCTCGGCCAGCTTCGGGAAGTCCGGCACCAGGTGGGTCTTCAGGTTCGTGTTGGAGTAGCGCTCCCCGTAGAACAGGGTCTGCCACTGCCGCACCATGCCGAGGCTGCGGTTGTTGATCACGGCGATCTTGATCGGGATCCCCTCCAGGGCGCAGGTGACCAGTTCCTGGTCGGTCATCTGGAAGCAGCCGTCGCCGTCGATCCCCCACACGACCTCGCCCGGGCGCCCGACCTGGGCGCCCATGGCCGCGGGGACGCAGTAGCCCATCGTGCCGGCGCCACCGGAGTTCAGCCAGCGGGTCGGACGCTCGTGCGGCAGCAGGTGCGCGGCCCACATCTGGTGCTGGCCGACGCCGGTGACGAAGGTGGCGTCGGGCCCGGCGATCTCGCCGATCCGCTTGATCACGTACTCGGGGCTGAGCAGGTCCTCCTGCATCGGCTCCGGGTCGAGCGTGTACTTCCGCTTCAGGCCGGTCACGTACTGGGTCCAGTCGCCGTAGTCGGGCAGGTCGGCCGGACGCAGCAGGCTGTTCAGCTCGGCGATCACCTCGGCGAGGTCACCGACGATCGGCACGTCGGCCACCCGGTTCTTGCTGATCTCCGCGGGGTCGATGTCGGCGTGGATGACCTTCGCGTCCGGGGCGAACGAGTCGAGCTTCCCGGTGACCCGGTCGTCGAAGCGGGCGCCCAGAGTGATCAGCAGGTCGGAGCGCTGGAGCGCGCCGACCGCGGCGACGGTGCCGTGCATGCCGGGCATGCCCAGGTTCAGCTCGTGGCTGTCCGGGAACGCACCGCGGGCCATCAGGGTGGTGACGACCGGGATCTTCGTGATCCGCACGAGCTCGGCCAGCGCGTCGAAGGCCTGCGCCTTCACGACACCGCCGCCCACGTAGAGGACGGGACGCTTCGCCTCGGCGATCAGCCGGGCGGCCTCCCTCAGTTGCTTGCTGTGCGGCCTGGTCACCGGGTGGTAACCGGGCAGGTCCAGTTCTTCGGGCCACACGAACTCGGTCGAGGAGGACAGCGCGTCCTTGGCGATGTCCACCAGGACCGGGCCAGGACGTCCGGTCGCGGCGATGTGGAACGCCGCGGCAATCGCGTGGGGGATGTCGGCGGCGTCGGTGACCAGGAAGCTGTGCTTGGTGATCGGGAACGTGATGCCGCGGATGTCCGCCTCCTGGAACGCGTCCGTGCCGATCGACTTGCTCGCCACCTGGCCGGTGATCGCCACGATCGGCACCGAGTCCATGTAGGCGTCCGCGATCGCCGTGACGAGGTTCGTCGCGCCGGGGCCGGACGTGGCCATGCACACGCCCACCTTCCCCGTGACCATCGCGTAGCCCTCGGCGGCGTGGCCCGCGCCCTGCTCGTGGCGGACGAGGATGTGCCGCACCTTCGAGTCGTAGAGCGGGTCGTAGGCGGGCAGGATCGCGCCGCCGGGGATGCCGAAGACGACATCGACGCCGACCCGCTCCAGTGACTCCACCAGGGCCTGGGCTCCGGTCAGGACTGTCGGTGACTCGTCGGGCATCTCTACCTCTCTTCGTTGATGGTGGGCGGTACGGGAGCAACAAAAAACCCCCGCTGCAGTTGCAGGCGAGGGAGCGTGCCGGGAGATGAGCCGAGGCTCAGCCGACACGCTGACAAACTACGAGAAGGGACTTCCGCACGGGTCAAGGGTGGCGCAGCGGGCCGTTCGTGTCAAAGGAGTGGACAGCACGTTCCACATTCTGGTCCCTCCAGCGTCGAATGCACCCGAGGTCGCCGTCGGCGTCCGCGCCGGTGGGGACGCGGAAGGCTCAACCCCACCCTGCGACTTGGGCCCAATTCCAAGGATTTCTCAGGTTTTCGCTGGCCCCGGCGGCGGATGCCGGGTGACGATGAGGATCGCTACGACGACCGAAGGGACCCCCCGGATGCTCTCCCGCGCCGAGCAAGGAACATTCGCGCGCGCCGCCGCTGCCACGGTGGCCGCCGCCGCCGTGCTGCTCGGGCTCGGCGCCAGTGGCGCGCCCGCCCGCGCCGATTCGGCGGTCGCCCCCGCCAGCGGAGCCGTGACGATCACCGGCGCCGGCTGGGGGCACGGGAAGGGCATGTCCCAGTGGGGCGCCTACGGTGCGGCCAGCAAGGGCCTGGCGTACGACGAGATCATCGACTTCTACTACCCGGGAACCACGCTGGACGACCTCGCCGACGGCAACCAGGTCCGGGTGCTGATCAGCGCCGACACCGACAACGGCGTCCACGTGCGCCCGGTGAAGGGCCTGGCCGTGGTGGACTCCGCCGGTGCCAGCCTGACGCTGCCGTACGGCTCCAAGTACACCAAGTGGCGGATCAAGCGGTCGGGCGCCTCGCGCGTCCTCGCCTACCGGAACACGGCCGGGAAGTACGTCACCTACGCGACCAAACTCAACCCGGCGAAGGTCTGGTACTTCACCAACTCCAGCACGGGCACGGTGAAGCTCGCGCTCCCGGACGGCTCGACGAAGACCTACCGCGGCAAGCTGGCCGCACGGTTCTCCGGCACCGGGATGAAGACGGTGAACAACGTGTCGATGGAGTCCTACCTCCGCTCCGTGGTCCCGGCGGAGATGCCGGCGTCCTGGTCGGCCGAGGCGCTGAAGGCCCAGGCCGTCGCCGCGCGGACGTACGCGGCCAAGCTGCGCTCGTCGGTGGCCAGCACCGCGATCTACGACCTCTGCGACACCTCCGCGTGCCAGGTCTACAAGGGCACCGCCACCGAGTACAGCGCCAGCGACAAGGCCGTCGCGGCCACCAAGAACAAGGTCGTGGAGTACAAGGGTGCCCTCGCCCTGACCATGTTCTCCTCCTCCAACGGGGGTTGGTCGGCGTCCGGTGGCAGCGACTACCCGTACCTGAAGGCGCAGAAGGACCCCTACGACGGCGTGAAGCGCGACCAGTCGTGGTCGGTGACGCTCAGTTCCTCGAAGATCCAGAATGCGTACAGCTCGATCGGGACGTTGAAGTCCGTGCAGGTCACCGCGCGGGACGGCGACGGGACGTACGGCGGTCGCGTGGACTCGCTGAAGATCACGGGCTCGAAGGGGTCGGTGACGGTCACGGGGGCGTCGTTCAAGAGCACCTTCGGGCTGAAGGAGCGGCTGTTCAAGATCACCGGCGGGGACGTGCCGAGCACCTCCACCGCAACCCCGACCACGACGGCCACCACCACGGCGAGCCCGACCACGACGGCCTCCGCCACCGCCACGGCGACAGCGACCGCGACCGCCACGGCCACCACGACCCTGAGCGGCGCGGTGCTGAAGGCGTACAACGCCCTGAGCAAGGCGGACGCGGCCACGCTCGGCGCGCAGAAGACCGCCGTGAAGACCACCTCGACCGGCACCTACGCCGACTTCACCCTCGGTCGCATCACCTGCCCCACCGGCAAGGCCTGCATCGTCAGCTTCGGCTGATCGCGCAACCCTCATCCCTGTCATCCCGGGCCTGACCCGGGATCTCCGTGTCAGCGCCGCACAGCCGCGTCCCCGAGATCCCGGCCTTCGCCGGGATGACAAGAACCGTGGAAACCCTGTCATCCCGGGCGCGACCCCCGTCCCCGAGATCCCGGCCTTCGCCGGGATGACAGACACCCGCGCACCCCGTCATCCCGGGCCTGACCCGGGATCTCCGCGTCAGTGCCGCACAGCCACGTCCCCGAGATCCCGGCCTTCGCCGGGATGACAAGAACCGTGGAAACCCTGTCATCCCGGGCGCGACCCCCGTCCCCGAGAACCCGGCGTTCGCCGGGATGACAAGAACCGTGGAAACCCTCCGTATCGGCGGCGCACCCTGTCATCCCGGGCTTGACCCGGGATCTCCGCGTCAGCGGCACACAGCCACGTCCCCGAGAAACCCGGCGTTCGCCGGGAGGACAAGAACCGTGGGAACAGCCGGTCAGCCCGTGATCTGCCGGTACACGCGGTCGAGGTCGATCCCGTCCTCACGGACCATCAGTTCGCGCAGACCGGGACGGTGCGCGTACCGCGGGACGAGGTGGACGTGCAGGTGGAAGACCTCCTGGCCTGCGACCTCGCCGCTGCTGCTCAGCAGGTTCAGCCCGTCCGCCCCGAGCCGGTCGACGAGCAGTCTCGAGGTCGCGGCGATCGCCGGGGCGATCTCGGTCAGCGCCTCCGGGTCAACCAGCAGGTCATCAACGTGGCGGCGTGGGATCACGAGCGTGTGCCCGACGTGCCAGGGGCTGATGTCGAGGAAGGCGACGGCGTGGTCGTCGGCGTACACCTGCCGCGAGGGGATCTCGCCGGCGACGATGCGGCAGAACAGGCAATCCATGGGCTCAGCGTACGGGGAAGCCGGCCGCGGCGAGGCCGGCCTTCACCTCGGCGATCGACAGCGTGCCGTAGTGGAAGACGCTGGCCGCCAGCACCGCGTCCGCCCCGGCCCGCGCGGCTTCCACGAAGTGCTCGACCGTGCCGGCGCCCCCGGAGGCGATCACCGGGACGTCCACGACGGCCTTGACCGCAGCGATCATCTCCAGATCGTAGCCGTCGGTGGTGCCGTCGGCGTCCATCGAGTTCAGCAGCACCTCGCCGGCGCCGCGCTCGGTCGCCTCGCGGACCCACGCGATCGCGTCCAGGCCGGCGGAAGTGCGTCCGCCGTGGGTGGTGACGCCGAACCCGGACGGCTGCCCCGCCTCGCGGCGGGCGTCCAGCGAGAGGACGAGGACCTGGTTGCCGAAGCGGCGGGCGATCTCGTCGATGGCCCGGGGACGCGCGATCGCGCCGGTGTTGATGCCCACCTTGTCCGCGCCCGTGCGCAGCAGCCGGTCGACGTCCTCCACGGCGCGCACACCACCGCCCACGCAGAGCGGGATGAACACGGTCTCCGCCGTCCGCCGCACCATGTCATAGGTGGTCGCCCTGCCCTCCGAGGACGCGGAGATGTCGAGGAAGACCAGCTCGTCCGCTCCCTGCTCGCCATAGGCGGCGGCCAGCTCGACCGGGTCGCCGGCGTCGCGCAGGTTGAGGAAGTTGACCCCCTTCACGACCCGGCCGTCGTGGACGTCCAGGCACGGGATCACACGGATGGCGAGGGTCATGGGATCAGGCTAGCCGGGGAGGGCGGCACGATAGGAACCGTCCCCATCGTGCCATCCACGGGTCAGTCCTCGAGGGGGGCGGCGTCGACCACGCCGCGGCGGACGTGGAAGATCAGCTCGCGGCACGTGGTGCGCAGCGGGCCGGGGCCGGCGGCGTCGGCGAGCTGGCCGGCCGCGTCCACGACCTGGCGGGCCCAGCGGACGAAGTCGCCCGCGGTGAGGCCCGACAGCATCAGGACGTCGAACAGCTCGGCGCCGGACGCCCACGCGTGGATCGCCTCGGCGAAGCCGATGTCGGGTTCGCCGTGGCTGGGAAGGCGGTGGTCCCGCTCGGACAGCGACACCTGGCGCCAGATGCCGCGCAGCCGGATCTGGGCGTCCTCGCTGCGCCGGTCGGGCATCCGCGCCGGATTGCGGCGGTCCCCCCGCGCCTCGTAGACGAGGCTGGACAGCACCGCGGCCAGCTGCGGCGCGGTCAGGTCGGCGAAGACGCCGTCCCTGACCGCCTCGGCGGTGACCAGGTCGAGCTCGGAGTAGATCCGGGCGAGCATGCGGCCATGCTCGGTCACCCGCGCGCCGCCGTCCGGGCTGAGGTAGCCGAGAGACTCCAGCACCGAGCAGATCCGGTCGAAGCGGACCGCGATCGTGTTGGTGCGGCGATCGGCCTGGTGCTGGGCGGTCTCGGTGTCGCGCTCCAGGCGCAGCGCGGCCTCCGCGTACCGGGCGTGGGCCTCCCGGTCGGGGCACCCGTGGACCGGGTGCGCGCGCACCTGCGCCCGCAGCTGCGCGATCGTCGCCATCGCCTCGGCATCCGCGACGTCCGGCGCATCGGCGACCTCCAGCGGGCCGTGCTGCAGCCGCGACGCCAGCGCGGCCGCGAGGTTGCGCCGGGACGCGGCGGAGCGCAGGTCGAAGTGCTTGGGGATCTTCACCCGGCCCGCCACCGTGGGCGGCGCCGGGAAGTCCGCGGGCGAGAGCCGTTTGACCTGCCGGTCGGCGGTCAGGACGGTCGGGGTCGGTCCCCCGCCGCCGCCCACCCCGGGATCCACGACGACCGCCCAGGCCCGGTGCCGTTTGCCGGGGATGTCGACGATGTCCCCGGCGCGCAGGCCCTGCAGCGCGTCGATCGCCTCCGCCCTGCGGTCGGCCCTGCGCTCGCGGGCCGCGTCCGCCTCGAGCTGGGAAATCCGGCCCCGCAGCCGGAAGTACTCCTCCGCGTCCCCGCGGTCGCAGGACGCCCCCGCCCACTCCTGCTCCGCCCTGGCCCGGCTGGCCGCGATCGAGCGGGCCAGCCCGACGACCGACCGGTCCGACTGGTACTGGGCGAACGACTGCTCGAGCAGGACGCGGGCGCGCTCGCGCCCGACCGTCCCAACCATGTTGACCGCCATGTTGTAGGTCGGCCGGAACGAGGACCGCAGCGGATAGGTGCGCCGGGACGCCAGCCCCGCGACGGCCCGCGGGTCGAGGCCGGGCTGCCAGCACACGACCGCGTGCCCCTCGACGTCAAATATTATGTACTTGGTTCAGTTACGTATTGCTAAGGTTAAATAGGGAGACACAATAATCCGAACAGCACCTATTACCATCTGCATCGGTAACCATCCGCTTGCGGAGCAATGCCTTGTTCTTAAACATCAATGCCACCTGTACTTTGCTGTTAGCTGCCGGCGCCTAG